>JAUYOG010000022.1 GCA_030695945.1 Ramlibacter sp. | reverse complement strand
TTCAAACAGATGCCGCGAGCATGAAACGATGGGCCGCAAGACCGTCCACCGCGGGCGTCTGTGCTTGATTCGCGCCGCGGCCCAGCCGTTCGCGGCGTTGCAATGAGCCCGTGGCGTGCCCCCGGTGCCGTGCCCCCATGGTGGCTGCAAAGCTGTGCGTGGGGGGCTGCGGCGCGAATCAAGCACAGGCGCAGGGGATTCGGCGAAGGTGCGAAGCGCCGCTGCCGAACGCCGTAGCCATCGCGCCGCAGCCCGCCCACGCGCAGCTTTGCCGCGAGGTCCACGAGCGAAACACGGCAATCCACGCCGATACGGGGTCTTCGAACCTGCGCGACAGGACGCACTAGCGAACGATCTCCAGCAGCCGGTCCAGCCCGCCCTCGTTGATCGCGACCATCGCCTGCTCGCGCACCTTGGGCTTGGCGTGATACGCCACCGAGAGGCCGGCTTCGCCCATCATGGGCAGATCGTTGGCGCCGTCGCCCATGGCGATGGCCTGCTTCGGCGAGATACCGAGTTGCGCGCAGGTCTCGAGGAACATCTTGCGCTTTTCGGCGCCGTCGCAGATGTCGCCCCACGGCTGGTCCACCATGCGGCCGGTGAGCTGGCCGCAGTTGGGGCCGGACTCGATCTCGAGGATGTTGGAACGGGTGAAGTCGATGCCGAGCTGGTCGCGCACGCGATCGGTGAAGAAGGTGAAGCCGCCGGAGACCAGCAGCGTCTTCAGGCCCGCCGCCTGGCAGGTCCTGACCAGCTTCTCGGCGCCGGGGTTCAGGCGCAGGCGTTCCACGTACACCTGCTCCATGTCGGCGATGGTCACGCCACGCAGCAGCGCGACGCGCCGGCGCAGGCTCTCCTTGTAGTCGGCGATCTCGCCGCGCATCGCGGCCTCGGTGATGGCCGCCACCTCCTCCTTGCGGTCGACCGCGTCGGCGATCTCGTCCACGCATTCGATGTTGATCAGCGTGGAGTCCATGTCGAAGGCGATCAGGCGGAAGTCCTTGAGCGCGAGGGGAGGGGTGAAGGCCTGGATCACTAGGCCGGGGGAGATTTCTTGGGGGGTGGGCATGATGCGACTAATTGTCGCATCGCGCCCAATCCCGCCGCCTGCTAGGGCCGGTCGAACTCCCACTGGTTCCACTGGTACCACGGCAGGCCGACCAGCGCGATCTCCTGCATCGGGTCGAGCTGGGGCGCTTCCGGGCCGTAACCCTCGGCCGATTCTGCCGCCGCCTTCTTGACCTGACCCGGCGCGTCGGCGAGAGCAGCAGCCAACTCCCCGTGGACGGGTGCGTTGGACGGCACTGTCGTGAGACCGTAGATGGCGATGTCGATCAGCGCCAAATGCCCGAGCCCGGGTGCCATGGGATTTCCGCCCTGCGCGCCGGGGCTGCCGGGGCCGGTGCCTTCGCCGTCGTTGAAGCTGTCGTCGTGGCCGGGCGGCGGCCCGTCGACGCCGTTGCCGACGCCTTCGTTGCCGGTGCTGCCCCCGCCGTTTCCGCCGCCGTTTCCGCCGCCTCCGCCCCCGCCCCCCGTGCCTCCGCCCGAGAAATTGAGCGTGAAGATGTCGGATGCGGTCGCCTGCGACCCGTCGGCGACGTCGACCTTGATGTCGATGGTGCCCGTCGCATCCCGCGGCACGCGGCCGGAAAAGGTCTGCGTCGCAGGGCTGAACGTGAGCCAGGAGGGCAGGGCGGAACCGTCGGCCAGCGTGGCACGGTACGTGAGAGCATCGCCGGTGTCCACATCCGTGAAGCTGCCGGCCGGTAGCTGCCACTGCCAGCTGGTGTTGGCCGAGGCCGCCTGATCCATCAGCGCTGTAACCAGGATGGGCGCGTCGTTGACGCCGCTGACCGAGACGGTGAGGCCGCCGTTCACCTGCGCGGTGCCGTCGCCCACGAGGAACCCGAAGTTCTCCGTCACGGTTTGGCCGGCAGCCAGGCCCTGCACCGGGGCGGACGCATTCGCCAGCGTGTAGACCCAGCCACCGTTCGCGCCCAGGTTCAGCGAGCCGTACGTGCCGGCGCGCACGCCGGGGTTGGCCACCGCCAGGACGGCGCCGGCATCGGCATCGGTATCGTTGGCGATGACGTTGCCCGTGACCAGCGCCGCGTCTTCGGCGATGGACGCCGTGTCGGTGCCCAACGTGGGCAGGTCGTTGGTGCCGTGCACGGTCACGATGATGCTGCCCTGCGCGCTGGCCGCGCCGGCGGGATCGTCGTCGGTAACGGTGTAGGTGAAGGTGTCCGTAACGCTCTGCCCGGCCCCCAGGCTTTGCACAGCAGCCGAGCCGTTGGCGAGGGTGTACTCATAGCCTCCACCGGATTGGAGGGAGAGGCTTCCGTACGTGCCCATGTGGCTGCCGGGGTTGGTGACGCGCAGCGCTTGCCCTTCCGGATCGCTGTCGTTGGCGAGGGCGTTGCCCGCGGCCGCAAGGATGCTGTCCTCGATCACGAGCGCGCTGTCCGGCAGGACGGAGGGCAGCTGGTTGGCTGGCATCGCCGCGTCGACGCCCGCGTGGTCCAGCACGGTGCCGTCGCCGAGACTGACCGTGGCGAAGTGACTGTCTGGCGCAAACCACTCCTTCACGGTGAGGCTGTCCGCCGTGTTCCTAATGGCCACGACGAGGTCGTTGCCGGCGCGACTGAAGATGACGCTGCCCAGCGTCAGTCCGCCGCCGAGCTGCACGCCGTTCTGGCCCACCGTGTCGGTGGCCGTGTCCGACCCATCGCCAGCCTGGAAGAAGTATGTGTCGTCGCCTTCGCCGCCGAAGAGCGCGTCGGTTCCCGCGCCGCCTGTGAGCATGTCGTTGCCGCCGTCGCCGTTCACGGTGTCGTTGCCGCCGTCACCTGACAGGATGTCGTTGCCGTCGCCGCCATTGAGAATGTCGTTTCCATCGCCGCCGTTCGCCTGGTCTTCGCCGCCGTCCGCGAAAACGGTGTCGTTGCCCGCGCGCGCATTGATGACGTCGTCGCCGGCCAAGCCTTGGACGGTGTCGGACAGGGCAGTCCCGGAAAGCGCGTCCGGCCCGGGCGTGCCCGTGGGAGTGAAGCCCAGCAGGTTGATGAGCTGCGCCTTGGTCAGGACAGTGTTGTCGGCGAACTGGAAGTATTCGATGCCGCCTGCCGCGAAGGGGTTGTCGGGGTCGAAGTCGTCGAGATGAATCGAGCCGCCCGGCACCGTGAGCTTCAGCGAGCCCACGCCCAGCGCGAGCTGGCCCCAGGTGATGTCGCTGAATACCAGCCAATCCGTACCGCCGGAGTCGGAAATGTGGTCGTTGCCGTCGCCGAAGTTGTAGATGTAGATGTCATCACCGTCGCCGCCGTCGAGGGTGTCGTCGCCTTCGTCGCCGAACAGGTAGTCCCTGTCGGCCCCGCCGTACAGCACGTCGTTGCCGCTTTCGCCGTAGAGGGTGTCAAGGCCATCGCCACCGTACACGGTGTCGTCGCCTTCGCCGCCCTGGAGCTGGTCCAGGCCGGCCCCGCCATCCATCCGGTCGGCGCCGGCGCCGCCACCAATCAGGTCATTGTCCAACCCACCATCGAGGATGTCATCGCCGCCCTGGCCGGTGATGGTGTCGTTGCCGGCGCCGCCGTAGAGCTGGTCCGCCTCGCCTGAGGCGTCCGTACCGCCATGGTCGCCCGCGATGTAGTCCGCATCGTCCCCGCCATGGATCTCGTCTTGCCCACCCTCCCCAAACAGAGTGTCGTTTCCGGCCTCTCCATCCAGGTAGTCATTGCCGTCCAGGGTTCGCGAGCCGGAATCGCCCTGCATCATGTCGTTGCCGGCGCCGCCGAACAGCTGATCGTCTCTCGCACCACCAACTACCCTGTCGTTGCCATCCTCGCCATCGAGGTAGTCGGAGCCCGCGCCTGTGGGGCCGAGGTCGGCAATCAGAAGGTCATTGCCCTCGCCGCCGAAGAGTACGTCATCCCCGCCGTCGCCCCAAAGCTCATCGTCACCCGCTTCGCCGTCGAGATAGTCGTCGCCGTGGGAGGCGACAGGAACCGACGCGCCGTCCCCGACAAGCACGTCGTTGCCGGAACCGCCGAAGACTTCGTCGTTGTCATGGTGCGAGAAGACCACGTCATCGCCGGAGCCGGCATCGACGTAGTCATCCCCGATGCCGGTGAGAACCCAGTCCGCGCCACCCCCGGCGAACACGACGTCATTGCCGGACAGTGCCGACGGGCCGGAGGTTCCGACGTTGTTCAGTGAATAGCCGTATACCGTGCTGCCGCCGGCCGACGTTGTGACGGAGCGCGTGACCGACCAGTCGAAACCGACGCCTGTGACCACCACGTCCGGGAGGATGTTGTCATCGCCGGCGCCGCCCAGCACGATGTCGTCCCCACCTCCACCCGTGAGCAGATCGTTGCCGGTATCGCCGACGATGATGTCTTCTTCGCTGCCGCCGGCGATGAACTCTCCCTTGAGGCCGCTGGGCGGGTCGTCCTGCGCCGCAAAGGCCTCCTCGATCGTGACTTGCGCGCCCCCGTACAGCCGGTTGCTGCCGCGTTCGCCGTGCAGCACGTCGTTGCCGGCGCCACCGACGACGATGTCGTCCCCGTCGCCGGCAAGCATGACGTCGTTGCCGGTGCCGCCGTCGATGCGGTCGGCGCCGCCGCGAAAGGCCCAGACAAAGTCGTTGCCGCCCTTGCCCTGGATGTCGTCGTTGCCGCTGCTGTCGTACAACGTGTCGTCGCGGTTGGCTTCAACCTGGCCTGGGTTGACGATCACGTTGTCCAACTCGTCGTTGGCCGTCTGGACTCCAGGCGTCGACGCACTTTGGTCGACCGGAGCCAGGTCGCCAACGATGGTGCGGTCGATCTGCGATGCAGCGCCCGTCGTGCTCAGCTGAATCCCCAGGTTGCCGTCCTGGAAGTCTTTGATCGTCACGCTGCTGCCGTCCGCGAGGGTCAGCTTGAGGTCCGTTCCTCCAGTGACTGTGATCGAGGAGTCGGACAGGAACACGTAGGTGCCGTCGTCGCGTTTTTCGACGGCGCCCGCGATGCGGCGGCCGGTTTTGTCCTCGAGGGTGCCAACGCCGTCGGAGTCCGTGACCGTGTCGTTGCCGTCGATGCGATAGGTGTCATAGCCTGCGCCGCCGAACAGTTGATCACCCCCCGCGCTACCGTAGAGATCGTCATTGCCGCCTTCGCCGCGGAGCGTGTCGGCGCCTTCACCGCCGAACAGGACATCGTTCAGGTTGCCACCAGTGAAGTCGTCCCCGCTGCCGCTGCCGATGAAGATCTGATCCTTGTCGGCGTCTTGCGCAGTCCCGGTGGCGCCGCTTCCGGTTGCGACGTTCCACTGATCGAAGGTGACAAAGCTGGTGGAGTACGTTATGCCCTGTGCTGCGAGAAGTGGCTTGAGCCACTGTTCGACATAGGCCCCCGCCTTGTTCTCGGCGTTGAGCAAGCCGGCGCCTAGAGCGATCGTGTACTGCAGCAGGGCGTCGGTCTGCTTGAAAAATTCCGTGCCAGGGTAATTGGTGGGTTGCCAGTAGTACCACTCAATGCACTGGCCGATCAATGCGATTTGCATCGCGTTGGGCAAGCCAATTCCGCCAAGCTTGGCCAAATCGCCACCGAAGTGGGTGAGCTTGTCACCTGCGCCTTGTTCGCCGCGGATAAAGTTGATCAGGACGTTTTCTCTAGGATCAGCCGTAGAAAACGCATAGAAGTTCTTGTTCATCAGCAGCGGTAGCGTCTGCTGAACCGCAATGGTGCCCTCGCGGAACGCTGTACTAAGGCTGCCTGCTGCCAGCAATGCTTGCGAATGCAGGTCGACGCGCCCAGTAGACGAAAGCATGTTGTTGACGCCGAACTCCATTCGGTTATCCGCACCGGTGCCCATGATCGTAGGAAATAGCATCCGTGCGATTTGCAACGCCTCCTCGCCCACATAGTGATTCTGGACTTGCCCTTCCCGGGTATAGAAATCGAGCAGGCCGGTGTAGCTGGCAAAGGCAGGGTCCGTATAGCCAGCCAGTTCGAGGACCAGTTTGGTGTACTGAACCAAGGGATAGAACCTGGCCGTAAGCTCAAAGGGTGCTTCGTCGAAAACGATTGCGGGCCGATCGAACCAAACCGACATCATGGATGCCAACCCGCCGCCAAGGCTGTGACCTGTGAATGTGATGTTGCCGCCGTATTGCTGCTTAGCCTGCAAATAGGCGATGGCGGCGCTGGTGGTTTGCCCCGAACTCAACCCCGCGCCGTTGGTGCCGTTAGCGATCCAATCGATGCCCTGGTTTGTGCCAGCATAGGGAATGACGACCTCAGAGCCTCTGGTGTAGACACCGTAGCTGAAGCCACGGCCGTCGTCTGCATGCCACTCCCGCTCCGTCCAGCCCTCGGGGACGGCCGGTCGATTGCGTTCGATGTTGGTTCCGTCCGTCGCGCCCGGTGTGCCGTAGACGCGTAATGCCAGCAATGCCAGCTCGGGTGTTGAAGCCATTGTTATTTGCCTCCTGAACAGTTGTTTGCGACCCTTGACTCCTGCAGGTGAGTTTCCTCACCTCCCTTTTGTGGCAACTCGAAATGCGAGTCGCGCTTGAACTTGATCGTTGCCCGTGCTGGTATCTGGCCCGGTACTGCGGAATAGAACCCCATCAAGTTGCGCGGTTTGCCGACTATTGCCGCGCTGACGGTCGGTTGAAGGTGCCAGTCCCCGTTCGCCCGGCGGAACTCTCCATAGCCGGGCTTGGCGCATTTCTTCGTCCAGGCAACGATGGCCATGCTCTTGGACACTTCCACTTCGTAAAGCATCATGATTGACGTGGTATCCGTGTCGAATTCATATCGTTGGCCGTGCCAAGTGAATTCGAGCGCCCTGCGTGTCGGCCACCAGGCCGATTGAAGTGGATTTCCGGGCTCGGACGTGCGCTTGAAGCTGTCCGTGCGTTTGACCCAAAGGATCTCGCCGGAACTAAGCTCGACTTCCTCTTCCCATTGCACGGTCTTCGAGCACGCCGCGAGGTGAAAGGCAGCGATCAAAACCAACAGCATCCGTAATGGCTTCTTCTGGCCCGTCGTTTGTAGGGCACAGAGCGGCGCCCCAACAATCGGCCGATGCGGGCTCACGCCGCAGAAGCCCAAGCTTGTCGGCATGGGCGCCTGGTTTTCGACCCGTTCGCGGATGTCCGCATAGGTAGTCGCTGCGAGCAAAGCATAGGCGCTGGGTTGCGTCATATGGAACTCCCTCCTTACTGGTTGTTAATCGCCCGGTCCGGACGTCTGCTGGGTACGATCGGCCGGGTGAGTCGCACGTCGATCGAACTCAGCGGGTGCCGCCGGCGCCAGACTTCCTTGTCTGCCAGGGTCGCCCGTTTCCCATGGAACTTCTCATGCTCCTTGGCAGTTCCATACAGCATGAGCATGTTGGGCTCCTTGAAGCGCGCGGGCAGCCGGGTCATGGACATCGGCTTCCATCCCTCGTTGGCCAGACGGACGCCCACTGGCCATAGGGACCCTCCAGCTCGCCCCCGCCCTCGCATCGCCTCTTCTGCGTGACGACAACGGTCCTTCCGTCACTGAGTTTGACTTCCTCGCGCCACTCGACCACGTTGGAGCAGCCCGTGAGCAGACACGCCGATATCAGCAAGCTCGCCACGCTTTGCATTGGCGTGCGAGCGCTTCCTCCCCGATTCCACATTCATTCCTCCTTTTATCCTCTACGCCGTATGCTCTTTGGCCTTTAGGCTTAATTGGAGGGCGAATATATCAGTCGTTTGAACTAAGTCAATCCTCCGATTGGAGGAGGATCACATGACTTCCGCGACCCTCGGCTGCCCCAGCGAGCGAAGCACGTCCCGCACCATCTGCGCGCGGTCCTTGGGTTCCTTCAGCTCGCGCTCGATGCGCAGCTTCTCGTTGCCCGCCAGCTTGATGTGCTTGTTCTTCTGGACCAGCTCGATGATCCGCATCGGGTCGATCGGCGGGTTCGCCTTGAACGTGATGTTGATGATGCCGGGCGCCGCGTCCACCTTGACCACGCCGTAGGGCTTGGCGATCACGCGCAGCCGGTGCACGTCGATCAGCGTCTGCGCCTGGGGCGGCAGCTTGCCGAAGCGGTCGACGATTTCCTCGAGCAGCGCGTCGATCTGGTCCGTGTTCCTGGCCGTCGCGAGCCGCTTGTAGAACGACAGGCGAAGGTGCACGTCGCCGCAGTAGTCGTCGGGCAACAGCGCCGGCGCGTGCAGGTTGATGTCGGTGGTGACCGACAGCGGCGCCAGCAAGTCGGGCTCCTTGCCGGCCTTCAGCGAGCGCACGGCCTCGGCGAGCATCTCGTTGTAGAGCTGGAAGCCGATCTCCAGCATGTTGCCGCTCTGGTTCTCGCCCAGCACCTCGCCGGCGCCGCGGATCTCGAGGTCGTGCATCGCGAGGTAGAAGCCCGAGCCGAGCTCCTCCATCTGCTGGATGGCGTCGAGCCGTTGCGCGGCCTGCTTGGTCAGGCTCTCGGTGTCCGGCACCATCAGGTAGGCGTAGGCCTGGTGGTGGCTGCGGCCGACGCGGCCGCGCAACTGGTGCAGCTGCGCCAGGCCGAACTTGTCGGCGCGGCTGATGACGATGGTGTTGGCCGTGGGCACGTCGATGCCCGTCTCGATGATCGTGGAGCACAGCAGCAGGTTGTAGCGCTGGGCGATGAAGTCGCGCATCACGCGTTCCAGCTCGCGCTCGTGCATCTGGCCGTGGGCAACGGCAATTCGCGCCTCGGGCAGCAATGTCTCGAGCCGCTCGCGCCGGTTCTGGATGGTTTCCACCTCGTTGTGCAGGAAGTAGATCTGGCCACCGCGCTTGAGCTCCCGCAGCACGGCCTCGCGGATCACGCCGTTGCCTTCGTTGCGCACGAAGGTCTTGATCGCCAGTCGGCGCTGCGGCGCGGTGGCGATCACCGACAGGTCGCGCAGGCCTTCCAGCGCCATCCCCAGCGTGCGGGGGATCGGCGTGGCGGTGAGCGTGAGCACGTCCACCTCGGCGCGCATCGCCTTCATCGCCTCCTTGTGGCGCACGCCGAAGCGATGCTCTTCGTCGATGATGAGCAGGCCGAGGTTCTTGAACTTCGTCGCTTCCGACAGCAGCTTGTGCGTGCCCACCACGATGTCCACGCTGCCATCGGCCAGGCCCTTGAGCGTGGCGGTCACTTCCTTGCCGGAGCGGAAGCGGGAGACCTCCGCCACCTTCACCGGCCACTTCGAGAACCGGTCCACCAGCGTCTGGTAATGCTGCTCGGCCAGCAGCGTCGTCGGTGCGAGGAACGCCACCTGCTTGCCCCCGGTGATCGCGATGAACGCGGCGCGCAGCGCCACCTCCGTTTTGCCGAAGCCGACGTCGCCGCAGACCAGGCGGTCCATGGGCCGGGGCGAGACCATGTCCTGGATGACGGCGTGGATGGCTGCGTTCTGGTCGGCCGTTTCCTCGAACCCGAAGTCGTTGGCGAAAGTTTCATAGTCCTGCGGCGAGTAGCGGAAGGCATGGCCCTCGCGCGCGGCGCGGCGGGCATAGATGTTCAGCAGCTCCGCGGCGGTGTCGCGAACCTGCTCGGCGGCCTTGCGCCGGGCCTTCTCCCACTGGCCCGAACCGAGCTTGTGCAGCGGCGCTTCGTCGGCCGAGACGCCGGTGTAGCGGCTGATCAGGTGCAACTGGCTGACGGGAACGTACAGGAGCGCCTTGTCGGCGTACTCCAGGTGCAGGAATTCGGTGGACCCCTGGCCCAGGTCCATGTTGATCAGGCCCTTGTAGCGGCCGATGCCGTGCTGGGTGTGCACGACCGGGTCGCCGACATTGAGCTCCGAGAGGTCCTTGATCAGCGCTTCGACGTCGCTGACCTGTTCCTGCTTCTTGCGCCGGCGCGTCGTGGGCCCGGCGGCGAAAAGCTCGGTCTCGGTGATGAAGTCGAGGCCCTCTTCCAGCCAGCTGAAGCCCGTGCTCAGTGCGGCGGTCGCGATGCCGAGCTTCTCCTCGCCGGCCTGGAATTCCGCCAGCGAGTCGAACGCCGGCGGCGACAGGTGGCTGGCGTGCAGGAAGTCGAGCAGGCTCGCGCGGCGGCCGTCGCTTTCGGCGAGCACCAGCACGCGGTGCTGGGTGTTGCGGATGTGCTCCTTGAGCTTCGCCAGCGGTTCATCCGCCCCGCGCACGACGGCCATGGGGGGCAGGGCGTCGAACTCGGCGTAGTGGGATTCTTCGGGGCTGGCGGCGATGTGCCTCAGGGACAGCTGGGCATGCGCGTTGGCGCAACCATAGAACTGCTCGGCCGTGAGAAACAAGGTTTCCGGGGGCAGGGCCGGGCGGTCCGGATCGCCCTGCACCAGGCGGTAGCGGTCCCGCGTGTCCTGCCAGAAGCGCTGGAACGCCGGTTCCAGGTCGCCGTGCAGCACGACCGTCGCCTCGTGCCCGATGTAGTCGAACACCGTGGCCGTTTCCTCGAAGAAGAGCGGAAGGTAGTACTCGATGCCGGCCGTCGCCACCCCGTTGCCGATATCCTTGTAGATGCGGCTCTTCGTCGGGTCGCCCTCGAGCAGTTCGCGCCAGCGGCTGCGAAAGCGCGCGCGCGCCTCGTCGTCCATCGGGAATTCCCGGCCCGGCAGCAGGCGCACCTCGGGCACGGGGTAGAGGCTGCGCTGGCTGTCGGGGTCGAAGGTGCGGATCGAGTCGATCTCGTCGTCGAAGAGGTCCACGCGCAGCGGCACCGTCGAGCCCATGGGGAACAGGTCGATCAGGCCGCCTCGCACGGCGTACTCGCCGGGGCTGACGACCTGCGTCACATGGCTGTAGCCGGCCAGCGTCAACTGGGCCTTCAGCCTGGACTCCTGGAGCTTCTGCTTGACCCGGAAATGAAACGTGTAGCCCGCCAGGAAAGACGGCGGTGCCACGCGGTAGAGGGCAGTGGTCGCCGGCACGACCACGACATCGGCCTCCCCCTGCGAAATGCGCCAGAGTGTGGCCAGGCGCTCGCTGATCAGGTCCTGGTGAGGCGAAAAGGCGTCATAGGGCAGCGTTTCCCAGTCGGGAAACAGGCAGCACCGCAGATCCGGCGCAAAGAACGCGATCTCATCGATGAGTCTTTGCGCATCCGTGGCGTCTGCCGTGACGATGGCAGTGAGCTTGCGCTCGGCCTTGGCGCGGGCGGCAACGCTCGCCAGCAGCAGCGCATCGGCCGAACCGGGCGGGCGGGGCAGCGTGAATCTCTTTCCGGGACTAAGCTTCGGTAAATCCATACAAAAATAGAAAGCACCCCGCTCCTGAAGAGGGCGGGGTGCAGGACCCGATTCTAGAATGGACGCTATGGCAACGAGTGACATCAACCCCGATTCCCGTTTCTACGCCCTGGTCCCTTGTGCCGGCACCGGCACCCGCGCCGGCACGCCAGGCCCCAAACAGTACGAGCGCATCGCCGGCCAGCCGATGGTCTGGCACACGCTCGCGGCATTCGCCGCCGTCAAGCGCATCGCCAGGACCATCGTCGTCGTGGCGCCGGGCGACGGTTTCTTCGAACGCAATCCCACCTCGGCCCTGGTCGTGCCCTGTGGCGGCGCGACGCGCGCCGCCAGTGTCGCCAACGGCCTGTACGAACTCACGCGCGTGGGCGCCACCCGCCAGGACTGGGTGCTGGTGCATGACGCGGCGCGCTGCCTCATCACGCCGGCCCTGGTCGATTCGCTCATCGACGCCTGCGCGCCGGACGAAGTGGGCGGCCTGCTCGCCCGCAAGTTGCCCGACACGCTCAAGCGCGAGGAAGGTGGCCGCGTCGTGGAAACCCTGGACCGGGAGGACAAGTGGCTCGCGCAGACCCCGCAGATGTTCCGCATCGGCATGCTGATGCAGGCGCTGGAGCGCGTGAACAACCACGTGACCGACGAGGCCGGAGCGATCGAGGCGCTCGGCTACCGGCCGCTGCTGGTGCCCGGCGGCACGCAGAATTTCAAGGTAACCTACCCCGATGATTTCGCATTGGCCGAGGCCGTGCTCAAGGGCCGCCTGAGGTGAGCAGCAATTTCCGCGTCGGAGAAGGCTGGGACAGCCACGCCCTGGTGCCGGGCCGCAAGCTGCTGATCGGCGGGGTGGAGATCCCGTTCGCGCGCGGCCTGCTGGGGCATTCCGACGCCGATGTCCTGTTGCACGCCATTACCGACGCGCTGCTCGGCGCAGCGGGGCTGGGGGACATCGGCCGGCATTTCCCCGACACCGACGAGCGTTTCAAGGGTGCGGATTCGATCCTGCTGCTCACCGAGGCCGCACGCCGCGTGCGGGAGCAGGGCTTCGAGATCGCCAACGTGGACAGCACCGTGATCGCGCAGGCGCCCCGGCTGGCGCCCCACATCGATGCGATGCGCGAGCGTATCGCGCAGGCGCTGGACCTCGCACCGGCCCGGGTCAACGTGAAAGCCAAGACGGCCGAGAAACTCGGGCCGGTGGGCGAGGGGATGGCGATCGAGGCGCGGGCCGTCGTGCTGCTCGCCTGACCCGGGGTCAGAACGCCGATTCGGCCCTGGGCTCGGTCTCCGCCGGCGTTGCCGGCGTCTTGGGCTTCTGCAGCTTGATGTGGGCCGCGAGGCCCCCCGAGGTGGTGTTCGCAAGCGCGAAGATGCCGCCCATGCGTTGCACCGTCTTGTCCACGATGGCCAGGCCGAGGCCCGCGCCCGTGGCGGCCGTGCGGGCCGCGTCGCCACGGAAGAAGGGCTTGATCAGGTTGGGCAGGGCCTCGGGCGCGACGCCCATGCCGTGGTCCCGCACTTTCAGCAGCACCCATTCGCCGCGCGACTTGGCCGCGATGTCCACGATGGCAATGCCGGTTTCCGGCGTCTTGCCATAACGCCGCGCGTTCTCGAGCAGGTTGGAGATCACGCGGGCCAGTTCGACCTCGTCCGCCAGCACCAGCAGTCCCTTGGAGACGTCGAGGTTGATGCGCATGTCGCCCTGGTCCTGCACCGAGTAGAGGCAGGCTTCGATCACGTCGTTGAGCAGCACCGGCTTGAGCTCCGCGTGGTCCGGGCGCGCATAGTCGAGGAACTTGTCGATGATGGCGTCGAGCTGGTCGATGTCGGCGGCCATGTGGTCGCGCGCATCGGGGTCGGCCACGCTCATCTCGGTTTCCAGGCGCAGGCGCGCCAGCGGAGTGCGCAGGTCGTGCGAGATGCCCGCGAGCATGACCGCGCGATCCTGCTCGATCTTCGCCAGCTGCTGCGCCATGCGGTTGAAGCCGATGTTGACCTCGCGGATTTCGCTGGTCACCGCCTTTTCATCCAGGCGGCTGGCGTCGAAATCGCCGTCGCGCACGCGGCTCGCGGCGAAAGAAAGCTGCTTGAGCGGCCGGTTGATCAGTCGCGCGATGAGGGCCGCCCCCGCCAGCGACAGCCCCGCGGCCGTGATCAGCCAGATCAGCCAGGTCTTGCCGCCCACACGCGTGAACCGCGCGCGGTCCAGCAGCATCCAGTACTGGTCGTTCTCGATCTTGAAGCCGATCCACAGGCCCTCTTCACCGTTGACGCTCGCGGCCATCAGCGTGCCCGGGCCCAGGCGGCTGATCAGCTCATCCATGATGCGCGTGTCCAGCTCGCCCGCGCTGAACGCGGCGAACTTGTCGGTGGGCTCGCGCGGCAGGATGCGCACGCCTTCCTGGTCGGCCAGGGTCTTGATGAGCGAGACGCGGGCAATCGAGTCGGAGTGCACCAGGGCCGCGCGGCTCAGGTTCACGAGCGAGGCGATCTGCTGGGCCGTCTGGACGGCGCGCGGTTCGAACTCCAGGGCGCGGAAGGTCTGCAGCCAGGCGACGATGCTGCCGATCAGCAGCAGCGACAGCAGGAAAAAAGTGCGCCAGAACAGGGACAGCCCGACACGCGGGCGCATGTCGAGCGGCGCCGGCGCCGTTTCGAGCGGCGCCGGGCCGGTCACGTCGATGCTCGTGGTGACGCCCCGGATCACGCTGGTCCCCTGTTGATGTGGCTGCCCCCCCGATTATTCTTGAACTGCAAGGGGCAGGCGATCAGCCCGCGCCGTCCGGCACGAACACGTAGCCCACGCCCCAGACGGTCTGGATGTAGCGCGGGGCGGCGGGATCGACCTCGACCAGCTTGCGCAGGCGCGAGACCTGCACGTCCAGGCTGCGGTCGAAGGGCTCGAATTCACGGCCGCGGGCCAGCTGGGCCAGCTTCTCACGCGACAGCGGCTGGCGCGGGTGGCGCACGAGCGCCTTGAGCATGGCGAACTCGCCCGTGGTCAGGGGAAGCTCCTCGCCATTCTTGCGCAAGGTGCGGGCGCCCAGGTCGAAAGCGAACGGGCCGAAACTGACGACTTCATTGTCGCTGGACGGCGCGCCCGGGGCTTCCTGCGCGGGCCGGCGGCGCAGCACGGCGTGCACGCGGGCCAGCAGTTCGCGGGGATTGAACGGTTTGCCCAGGTAATCGTCGGCGCCGACCTCCAGGCCGACGATCCGGTCGACGTCCTCGCCCTTGGCGGTGAGCATGATGATCGGGGTGCGGTCATTGGCGGCACGCAGGCGACGGCAGATGGAGAGCCCGTCTTCGCCGGGCATCATCAGGTCGAGCACGATCAGGTCGGCCGTCTCGCGCAGCATCAGACGGTTGAGCGCCTTGCCATCCTCGGCCAGGATGACCTCGAAGCCCTCCTGGGTCAGATAACGGCGCAGCAGGTCGCGGATGCGCGCATCGTCGTCGACCACGAGGATCTTGTCGGTTCGGGCTGCAGCTTGTGTCATGTTGCTCCAAGTGGATATGTAACAGAGCCGATTCTGAGGGGCTTGACGGCCCCCGTGCGGGGTTTTCCCCAACCCTTGACACAGTGTTACAAATGTTGCCCTGAGGCGCAAGCGTTGACCAGATGTGAGCGAGCGCGGCGCAAGGCAGGTTCTAATGCGGGTCATGGTTACGATCCACCTCTTCATCGCGCGCATGGCTGCCATGGCGGCCTTGCTCACTGCTTTCGGTGGGGCGGCCCAAGCCCAACCGTACCCGCCGCCCCAGAACGTGCTGCAACTGTCTGCCAGCGGCAGTGTGGAAGTGCAGCAGGACCTGCTGAGCCTGAACCTCACGACGACGCGTGAAGGAACCGACGCGAACACGGTCCAGGGCCAGCTGAAAGCCGCGCTCGACCCCGCGCTGGCCGAAGCGCGCAAGGGCGCGCAACCGGGGCAACTGGATGTGAGGACCGGCAACTTCAGCCTGCATCCCCGCTACACCCAAGGCGGCCGGATCAGCGGCTGGAACGGCACCGCCGAGCTCGTGCTGGAAGGGCGAGACTTCGGGCGCATCACGCAGACGGCCGCGAAAATCCAGACCCTGACGCTGGGCGGCGTGAGCTTCGGCCTCAGCCGCGAACAGCGCGCCAAGGTCGAGACCGAGGCGCAGACGATCGCCATCGAACGCTTCAAGGCCAAGGCCGCCGAGCTGGCCAGGGGCTTCGGCTTTTCGGGCTACAGCCTGCGTGAAGTGTCGGTGAACGCGAACGACCAGGGCTTCCCGCGCCCGGTGCGAATGGCGATGGAAGCCAAGGCGTCGTCGGATTCCGCGCTGCAGGTCGAGGCGGGCAAGAGCACCGTGATGGTCACCGTGTCGGGGTCGGTGCAGCTGAAATAGCTGGTTGGTACGCGGCCGCGCCTGCTGCGCATCGAGCGCAGCAGTTACGAGCTGCGCAATAGCGGGTCGATCCCCGCAAGCGGGGCCCCTCGCCCTTCTTCGCTATTGCGCAGCCCACCCACCATCCATGTTCCACGCCACGCCACGCACGTTGTTCGCCGCGGGCGAGCAGAAGAAGACGGCCAGTTCGCCCAGTTCCTCGGGCGTGGTGAACTGCAGCGACGGCTCCTTCTCGCCGAGCAACTGCTTTGTCGCCTCATCGTTGGACCAGTTGTTCGCGGCGGCCTTGGCGTCCACCTGCTTTTGCACCAGCGGCGTCAGCACCCAGCCGGGGCAGATCGCGTTGCAGGTCACGCCGGTCGTGGCGTTCTCCAGCGCGGTCACCTTCGTCAAACCGACCAGGCCGTGCTTGGCGGCGACGTAGGCGGACTTCTGCACCGAGGCCACGAGGCCGTGCACGGAAGCCACGTTGATGATGCGGCCCCAGTTCGCGGCCTTCATCGCCGGCAGCGCCAGGCGCGATGCATGGAAAGCGCTGGAGAGGTTGATCGCGATGATCGCGTCCCACTTCTCCGGCGGAAAATCCTCGACCGGCGCGACGTGCTGGATGCCGGCGTTGTTCACCAGGATGTCCACCCGGCCGAACTGCGCCGCCGCGAACTTCATCATCGCCTCGATCTCGCCGGGCTTGCTCATGTCGGCGCCGTGGTACGCCACCCTGGCGCCGAGCGCCTGGACTTCCGCCTTCGGCCCCTCGACATCGCCGAAGCCGTTGAGCACGATGTTCGCGCCCTGGCGCGCGAGTGCCTTGGCAATCCCCAGGCCGATGCCGCTGGTGGAACCTGTGACGAGGGCGGTCTTGCCTTTGAGCATGGGGGGTCTCCGGATTGATTTAGGATGCAGTCAGAACCAACGAACAAACCCGAAAGTATCCGGGTTTTTCCACGCCATGCCAGAACCTACGCTGAACTACGTACCGTGCGCCGACGCCGCGGGCGGGCATCGCATGGCGTACTGGCAATGGGGCGACGCGCAGGCGGGGCATGTGGTCGTCTGCGTGCACGGCCTGTCGCGCCAGGGCCGCGATTTCGACGCGCTGGCCCGGGGCCTGCTCGGCCGTGCGGCGCAGCCGCTGCGCGTCGTGTGTCCCGACGTGGCTGGGCGCGGGCGCAGTGACTGGCTCGCGGATCCGATGGGCTACCAGGTTCCGGGCTATGCGGCCGACATGCTGCAAATGCTGGCGCTGCTGCACGCGCAGGCGCCGGTCTCCACGCTGGACTGGGTGGGCACCAGCATGGGCGGGCTCATCGGGATGGCGGTGTGCGGCACGCCGAAATTGCTGAGCGCCGCTGGGCCGCCCCAAGGCGCGAACGCCCCCGCGGGGGGCAGCGCAGCGGCACCAGCCGTCAGCGTGGGGGCTCCATTTCTTCCGGTGCCGGTGCGCCGGCTCGTGCTCAACGACGTCGGCCCCGCGATCCAGTGGCAGGCGCTGCAGCGCATCGGCACCTACCTGGGCAACACCGGGCGTTTCGAAAGCGTGCAGCAGGCCGCCGACGCGATGTGGGCGATTTCGGCCAGCTTCGGACCGCATACGCCCGAACAGTGGCTGGCGCTGTCGATCCCGATGGTCAAGGCCTTGCCGGACGGCGGCTTCACGCTGCACTACGACCCCGCGATCGCGGTGCCGTTTCGCACCGTCACGGAGGAGTCCGCCGCGCAAGGCCAGGCGGCGCTCTGGCAGCTGTACGACAACATCCGCGCCGAGACCTTGCTCACGCGCGGCGCGAAGTCCGACCTGCTTTCGCCCGAAACGGCGCAAGCCATGACCCAGCGCGGCCCTCACGCCCGCCTGGTCGAATTTGAAGGCGTGGGGCATGCCCCCACCTTCGTCACCGACAACCAGGTCGAGGCTGTGGCTTCGTTCCTGCTGAGACCCGATCGCTCCCATGAAAAGCCTGACAGCGGAACAAGCTGATTCCGCCCCGGTCCCCGAACTGATCGCCGCCACCGAGCAGGCGATGCCGCACCAGGCGAATGCGCTGGCCCGCGCGCGAGCCTTTGCCGAGCCCTTCATCGCGGGCGAGACGCTGGACACGGGCGAGAACACGCTGGCGCACGCGGACGCCGTGGCGTCCATCCTGAAATCCATGGGCGGCTCCGAGGCGATGCAGGCGGCCAGCTACCTGGTGTATGCCTGCAACCACCTGAACAAGCCGCAGGAAGTGATCGCCAAGGCCTTCGGCGAGAACTACGCCGCGCTGGCGATGGAAACCACCAAGCTGGTGAAGATCCAGCAGCAGACCCGCGAAGCCGAGGATGCCGGGCAGCTGGTGGACGACCCCAAGCTGCAGACCGAGAACGTGCGCAAGATGCTGCTGGCGTTCTCGCGCGACCTGCGCGTGGTGATGCTGCGCCTGGCGTCCCGGCTGCAGACGCTGCGCTGGCATGCCGCCTGCAAGACAGCGGCACCGCCCAGCGTGGCGCGCGAGGCGCTGAACGTCTTCGCGCCGCTGGCCAACCGCCTGGGCATCTGGCAGCTGAAGTGGGAGATGGAGGACCTGGCCTTCCGCTTCCTGGAGCCGGAAACGTACAAGCGGGTGGCCGGCCTGCTGGACCAGAAGCGCGCCGAGCGGGAGGAATACGTCGAGCAGCTGCGTTCGCGGCTCGAAGGGGAACTCCGGGCACAGGGCATCCGCGCGAGCGTGCATGGGCGGCCCAAGCACATCTTCAGCATCGTCAAGAAGATGCGCGGCAAGTCGCTGGACTTCGACCAGGTGTTCGACATCCGCGCGCTGCGCGTCATCGTGCCCGAGGTCAACGACTGCTATGCGGCGCTGTCGTGGGTGCATGAGAAGTTCGCGCCCATCGTCGAGGAGTTCGACGACTACATCGCCAGGCCCAAGCCCAACGGCTACCAGTCGCTGCACACGATAGTGCGCGACCAGGCCGGCCGGCCCATCGAGATCCAGATCCGCACCCAGAAGATGCACGACCATGCGGAGCACGGCGTGGCGGCGCACTGGGCCTACAAGGAGGCCGGCACCAAGGGCTATTCGGGCGTGACCGCGAGCGGCGAATACGACGCGAAGATCGCGGTGCTGCGGCAGCTGCTGGCTTGGGAACGCGACCTTGCCGGCTCGGGCCGGGGCCTGTTCGAGGACCGCATCTACGTGCTGACCCCGGATGCCGCCATCGTCGAATTGCCGCAGGGCGCGACGCCGGTGGATTTCGCCTATACCTTGCACACGAACCTCGGCCACCGGTGTCGGGGCGCCAAGGTGGACGGCGCGATGGTGCCACTCAATACGCCCCTGCAGAACGGCCAGACGGTGGAGATCACCGCCACCAAGGAGGGCGGGCCCTCGCGCGACTGGCTCAACACCGACCTGGGCTTCCTGGCCAGCCATCGCGCCAGGGCCAAGGTGCGCGCGTGGTTCAACGAGCAGGTCAAGCACGAGACGGTCGCGCGTGGCCGCGAACTGGTCGAAAAGCTGCTGCAGCGCGAAGGCAAGACGGCAATCAAGCTGGAAGACCTGGCGTCGCAGCTGGGCTTCAAGTCGGCCGACGACCTGTTCGCGGTGGTGGGCAAGGACGAATATTCGCTGCGCCACATCGAAACGGTGCTGCGCCCGCCGGAGGCGCCGATCGCGCCGGACGAATTCCTGCTGAAGAAACCGCGCCATGCCGAGCGCACGCCCAAGGGCGGCGTGCTCGTGGTGGGGATCGACTCGCTGATGACTCAGCTGGCCAAGTGCTGCAAGCCCGCGCCGCCGGATGCCATCGCCGGGTTCGTGACGCGGGGCAAGGGCGTGAGCGTGCACCGGCGCGATTGCAGCAATTTCCGCGAGCTGGCGGCGCGCAATGGCGAGCGCGTGATCGACGTCGAGTGGGGCGCGCCCAAGGCGGACGGCGCAGCGGTGTACCCGGTGGACGTCGCCGTGGAGGCGGCGGACCGTCAGGGCCTGTTGCGCGACATTTCGGAAGTCTTCGCCAAGGAGAAGATGAACGTCATCGGCGTGCAAACGCAATCCGTGAAGGGCACCGCGTGGATGACGTTCACCGTGGAAGTGGCCGATTCCGGCCGCCTGAACAAGGTGCTGGGGCTGGTCGCGGAGGTCCGCGGGGTGAGGTGGGCGAAGCGCCGCTGACGGAGTTCGCCGAGACGCTGATATAATCGAAGGCTCGAATACGATTTCAGGCGCGTAGCTCAGCTGGTTAGAGCACCACCTTGACATGGTGGGGGTCGTTGGTTCGAGTCCAATCGCGCCTACCAATTTCCGCACAGATGCAAGCCACCCTAGGGGTAAACCTCGGGGTTTTCGCTTGCCATGGCTCCCCTAGAATGTGTTGCAGTGCAATACATCGAGAGCGCCGGTCCACGCGCCCATCCAGGAGTCACCCAGTGCAAAGCAAGAAAGCCGCCGCCGGCGGCAAGCCCGCGCAGCGGGTGATCAAGAAATACCCCAACCGCCGGCTCTACGACACCGACACCTCCACCTACATCACGCTCGCCGAAGTGAAGCAACTGGTGATGGACAGCGAGTCTTTCGTCGTGCGCGACGCGAAGACCAACGAGGATCTCACCCGCAGCATCCTGTTGCAGATCATCCTGGAGGAGGAAGCGGGCGGAGCCCCGATGTTCAGCGAGGCCGCGCTGGCCAACCTGATCCGCTTCTACGGCCATGCGGCGCAGGGCTTCATGGGCACCTACCTCGAGAAGAACGTCCAGGCCTTCACCGACATCCAGGCCAAGCTGGCCGAGCAGTCCAAGACGCTGACGCCCGAGATGTGGGCCCAGTTCATGAGCATGCAGAACCCCATGATGCAGGGGATGATGGGCAATTACGTCGAGCAGTCCAAGACCATCTTCGACAAGATGCAGGAGCAGATGGCCAAGCAGACCGAGCAGATGCTTGGGGCCTTTGGCATCAAGCGGTAGTTGGTCTATCGCCCTCGCCGCGTCCGATCGCCCCAACTGGTGCATTGCGTTGGCAGTTTGCGGGGGCGCTCTGCGCAGCGAAATCAAGGAGGAGGTAGCGGGCGCAGCCCGTGACGGGGGACATTCGCGGAGCAGAGTGCCCCGCCGCCCTGATCCCACGCGGGTCCAGCATCCCCGAAAGCGGGGCCATGGAAGGCGCACGAGCCCGCAATGACACCGTCTGGGACAATACGGCCATGAGCGAAGTTGCCTCCCCCGAAACCAAGACCCCCAAGGTCGGGTTCGTCAGCCTGGGTTGCCCCAAGGCGCTGACGGATTCCGAACTCATCCTCACGCAGTTGAGCGCCGAGGGCTACGAAACCTCCAAGACCTTCGAAGGCGCGGACCTCGTCATCGTCAACACCTGCGGCTTCATCGACGATGCGGTGCGCGAAAGCCTGGACACCATCGGCGAGGCGCTCGCGGAGAACGGACGCGTGATCGTCACGGGCTGCCTGGGCGCGAAGGCGGGCGAGGGCGGCGGCAACCTGGTCAAGCAGATGCACCCGTCGGTGCTGGCCGTCACCGGCCCGCATGCGACGCAGGAGGTGATGGACGCCGTCCACGCCAACCTGCCCCGGCCGCACGACCCGTTCGTGGACCTGGTGCCGGCGGCCGGCATCAAGCTCACGCCCCGGCATTACGCCTACCTGAAGATCAGCGAGGGCTGCAACCACCGCTGCACCTTCTGCATCATCCCGTCGATGCGCGGTGACCTCGTGAGCCGGCCGATCGGCGATGTGCTGAAGGAGGCGAAGGCTCTGTTCGAGGGCGGCGTCAAGGAGTTGCTGGTGATCAGCCAGGACACTTCGGCCTACGGCGTGGACGTGAAGTACCGCACCGGTTTTTACGACGGCCGGCCCGTCAAGACGCGGATGCTGGAACTCGTGCAGGCCCTGGGCGAGATGGCCGAACCCTATGGCGCGTGGGTGCGCTTGCATTACGTCTACCCGTACCCATCTGTGGACGAGGTGATCCCGCTGATGGCCACGGGGAAGGTCCTGCCTTACCTCGACGTGCCATTCCAGCACAGCCACCCCGACGTGCTGCGCCGCATGAAGCGGCCCGCCAGCGGGGAGAAGAACCTGGAGCGCATCCAGCGTTGGCGCGAGGCCTGCCCCGAGATCGTCATCCGCAGCACCTTCATCGCCGGTTTCCCCGGCGAGACCGAGGAAGAGTTCGGCCACCTGTTGCAATTCATGCGCGAGGCTAGCATCGACCGCGCCGGCTGTTTCGCGTACAGCCCCGTCGAGGGCGCAGCGGCCAACGACATCCCGGGCATGCTGCCGCTGGAGGTGCGCGAGGAGCGCCGCGCGCGCTTCATGGCCGTTGCCGAGGAGGTTTCCGCCGCCAAGCTGCGCGAACGCATCGGCGCGACGATGCAGGTGCTGGTGGATTCGGCGCCGGCCCTGGGACGCAAGGGTGGCGTCGGCCGCTCGTACGCCGACGCGCCCGAGATCGACGGCACCGTACAGTTGCTGCCCCCGGAAAAGCTGAGCAAGCGCCTGGCGGTCGGGGAGTTCACCCGTGCGCGCATCGTCGGCACGCAGGGCCACGACCTCGTCGCGATCCCGGTGTGACGAGCCCCCAAGAAAAAAGCCGCCCGGGCGGGGCGGCTCAACGAATGTTTCACACACAACAAAGCCGGCAAAGCCGGCTTTATGATGATGGTGCCCAGGAAGGGACTCGAACCCCCACGATGTTACTCGCTAGTACCTGAAACTAGTGCGTCTACCAATTCCGCCACCTGGGCTTTCAGGAAAGAAAAGGATTCTATATCAAAAATATCGGACACATCAGCACCGGGTTGCTCGATGAAATCGAGGGAGTGATCCAGGGCCATCGCGACGGCCACGGCTACGTGGTGCGCGACGACGGCGAAGGCGACATCTACCTGCCTCCCAACGAGATGCGCGCGGTCCTGCACAAGGACCGCGTGAAGGCCCGCATCGTGCGCCACGACCGCAAGGGCCGGCCCGAGGGCCGCGTGGTCGAGATCGTCGACCGCCCCCCGCAACCCATCATCGGCCGCCTGCTTCACGAGAGCGGCGTCTGGCTCGTCGCTCCCGAGGACAAGCGCTATGGCCAGGACGTCCTGATCCCCAAGGGCGCGACGGGCCTCGCGAAGACGGGGCAGGTCGTCGTGGTCGAACTCACGGAGCCGCCGAGCCTCTATGGCCAGCCCGTGGGCCGTGTGAAGGAGGTTCTCGGCGAGATCGACGACGCCGGCATGGAGATCGAGATCGCGGTGCGCAAGTACGGCGTGCCGCACGAGTTCTCGGATGCCTGCATCGGCCTCGCCCGTTCGTTGCCGGACAAGGTGCGGCCCCAGGACAAGAGGCATCGCGTCGACCTGACCGACATCCCGCTCGTCACCATCGACGGCGAGGACGCGCGCGACTTCGACGATGCCGTGTACTGCGAACCGGCCAAGGTCGGCCGCGGCAAGGGCTGGCGGCTGCTCGTCGCGATCGCGGACGTCAGCAACTACGTGGAGACGGGCAGCGCGATCGATGTGGACGCGTATGACCGCGCCACCAGCGTCTATTTCCCGCGCCGCGTGATCCCCATGCTGCCGGAGAAGCTGTCGAACGGCCTGTGCTCCCTCAACCCCGAGGTCGAGCGGCTGTGCATGGTCTGCGACATGCTGATCACGGCCACTGGCGAGATCCAGGCCTACCAGTTCTTCCCGGCCGTGATGTGGAGCCATGCGCGCTTCACGTACACCGAGGTGGCGGCGATCCTGGCGAACACGCGCGGGCCCGAGGCCACGCGCCGCAAGGACCGGGTCGCCGACCTGATCAACCTGCACGACGTGTACCGCGCCCTGCTCAAGGCGCGCAACGCGCGCGGCGCCGTGGATTTCGAAACCACCGAAACCCAGATCATCTGCGACGAGAACGGCCGCATCGAGCGGATCGTCCCGCGCGTGCGCAACGAAGCCCACCGGCTGATCGAAGAAGCGATGCTCGCCGCGAACGTCTGCAGCGCGGACTACATCCAGCAAAGCAAGCACCCGGGCCTGTTTCGCGTGCACGAGGGCCCGACGCCCGAGAAGAAGGACCTGCTGCGCAACTATCTCAAGGCGATCGGCGTTCCGCTCACGATCACCGAGAACCCGTTGCCCGCCGAGTTCCAGCGCATCGCCGAGGCCACGAAGGAGCGGCCGGACGCCCAGCAGATCCACACGATGCTGCTGCGGTCCATGTCGCAGGCGATCTACACGCCCATCAACAGCGGCCACTTCGGCCTGGCGTACGACGCCTACACGCATTTCACCAGCCCGATCCGGCGCTACCCGGACTTGCTGGTGCACCGGGTGATCAAGGCGATCCTGGCCAGCGAGAAATACGAACTTCCCGTGCTGCCCACGCCCGGCGAGGCCCACGAAAAGCTGGCGCGGCGCCTGGCCAGCCGCGTCAACACGCCGCAAAACAGGCTGAAGAAGCCGCCGCCGCCGCCCAGTCGCGAAGTGCAGGCATGGGAAGCCGCCGGCCTGCATTGCAGCGCCAACGAGCGCCGCGCCGACGAGGCCAGCCGCGACGTGGAGGCGTGGCTCAAGTGCAAGTACATGCGCGAACACCTGGGCGAGGAATACGGCGGGGTCGTCACCGCGGCCACCGGTTTCGGGATTTTCGTCACGCTCGACCAGATGTACGTCGAGGGCCTGGTGCACATCACGGAGCTCGGCGGCGAATACTTCAAGTTCGACGAGGCGCGGCAGGAGCTGCGCGGCGAACGCACCGGCATCCGCTACGCCATCGGCACGCGCGTGCGGGTGCAGGTGAGCCGGGTGGACCTGGACGGCCGCAAGATCGATTTCCGGCTGGTGCGCGAAGGCGAGGAGCTGCTGGCGCGGGCGCTCAAGGACAAGGGGGTTTCGAGCGGCCCGGCCCGCGGGGCCTCCGGCGTGCCCGCGAAGTCATCGACCAAGCGCGCCGCCAGGAAGACGGCGGGCGACGCGAAGTCCCCGATCCAGTCGCTCAAGGCTGCGGTCAAGAAGGCTGCGAGCAAGAGCAAGACCCGCAAGACGCGACGTTAAGAGGAACGATTCATGGCTAAGAATGGACAAGGCGGCAGGATCGCCATCGTCACCGGAGGCGGCACGGGCGTCGGCAAGGCGGCAGCGCTCTCCTTGCTCGGCGACGGCTGGCGCGTCGCGCTCGCGGGCCGGCGCAGGGAGCCGCTGGACGAGGTCGTGGCGCAGGCGAAGGCGGGCGATCGCGCGTTGGCCGTGCCCACCGACGTGAGCGACCCGGCTTCGGTGGAGGCGCTCTTTGCCGCCACGGTCAAGGCCTGGGGCAGGGTGGACCTGCTGTTCAACAACGCGGGCATCGGCCTGGGCGGTGCGCTGTTGGAGGACATCGCCATCGAGGACTGGAAACGCGTGGTGGACACCAACCTCAACGGCATGTTCTACGGCATCCGCGAGGCTTTCCGGGTGATGAAGGCGCAGACGCCGATGGGCGGGCGAATCATCAACAACGGTTCGATCTCGGCACATGCCCCGCGCCCGAACTCGGTGGCCTACACGGCGACCAAGCACGCCGTGACGGGCCTCACCAAGACGGCCTCGCTGGACGGGCGCAAGTACGACATCGCCGTCGGCCAGATCGACATCGGCAATGCCATGACCGACCTGGCGGCGCGCATGGCCAAGGGCGTGCCGCAGGCCAATGGCGAGATCGCCGTCGAGCCGCTGATGGACGTGGCCATCGTCGGGCAGTCCATCCTGTACATGGCCAACCTGCCGCTGGAGGCCAATGTGCTGTTCCACACGGTGATGGCCACGAAAATGCCTTTCGTGGGACGGGGCTAGGAGCCTTGCGCGGCACCAATGGGTGTGCCAACAGCGTTGACGGACCAGGCCGGCGTGGCATTCTGCTCCGCGAATGTCCCCCTTCGCCCTTGCGGGCTTCCTCCTCCTTGATTTCTATGCGCAGAGCGCCCCACTGTCCTGGTCTGCGGCCTGCATGGGCGTTCGAGCGTCGCACCCCCGGATCAAGGGCGTCGGGTGGCCAACGCAGCGAAATCAAGGAGGAGGAAGCGGGCGTGCCCGCGCCGGGGGACATTCGCGGAGTTGGCCGCCCGGCGTCCTTGGCCAGCGCATGTTCCGTCCCACGCCCAGGCCCTACGCGTCGACGAATCGCACCAAGGCCGAGGCGGTGAGGCTGCGGCCGACGGGCCAGAGATCGGCCGCCAGGCCATGCGCGTACACGGCGTCGGCCGCGGCGTCCATCGACGGTTCACCGATCGCCAAACGCGCCGCGATCATGCCGGCCAGCACGTCACCCGTTCCCGCTGTCGCAAGACGCGCATTCCCGGTGGGGTTGATCCGCGGCGCTGCCCCCGGCTCCGCGACCACGGTGCCGGAACCCTTGAGCACGACGACGCAGCCGAAGCGCTGTGCCAGCTCGCGCGCCGCGCGCAATCGGTCCTCCTGGACCTGCGCGGCGCCGCAGGCCAGGAGACGCGCGGCCTCGAGCGGGTGGGGCGTCAGTACCGTGGGCTTCCCCCTTTTCGATCGGGCCTGCAACAGCGATTGCAGTTGCGTGTCCGCGGCAATGGCGTTGAGCGCGTCGGCGTCGAGCACCAGCCTGCCGGCGGTGGACAGCGCCTTGGGCAGGACGGCACGGACGGCGTCCCCCCCGCCGCATCCGCAAGCCACGGCCATGCCGGCCAGAGGCAAGGAGTCCCACGCGCGCAGCATCAGGTCGGGTTGGGCAAGGTCCACGGACAACGAGCTGCCATCCAGCAGGGCAGCGAACACGCGGCCTGCGCCGGCGTGCAGGGCTGCCGACGCAGCGAGCAGCGCGGCGCCCGTCATGCCGGGCGCGCCGCCGATCACGGCGACGTCGCCGTAGGTGCCTTTGTGGGAGGCATGGGTCCGGTTCGCGGGCGACGTCGGGCCCGAGAGCCAGGCCGTCGGCTCCTGCGAGCCCGGCGCGACGCCCAGGTCATCGAGCCACACCTGTCCCGCCGCGTCGCGGCCACCGGCGGTGAAGAGGCCCGGTTTCAGTGCCAGCAGGCTCAAGGTGTGGGTGGCATGGACGGCATGTCCGGCACCGGTGTCGGCATCGAGGCCGGAGGGTAGGTCCACCGCCAGGACCGGAGCCGCTCCGGCACTCATGATGTCCGCCCACTGCGCCATCACGCCGTCCAGCGGCCTTGCGCTGCCGATGCCCAGCAAGGCGTCGATCGCGAGGTCCCGGTGTGCGGGCGGTTCGCTGGAGAACGAGACGCCGGCCTCCCGCGCACGCTGCCACGAAGCCCGCGCATCCGCAGGTGCCCGGGCTTCGTCGCCCAGCCAGGTCAAGGCCACCCGTTTGCCCCAGCGATGAAGGTGCACGGCCGCTTCCAGGCCGTCGCCGCCGTTATTGCCGGGGCCGCAGGCGATCCAGATCGTTTCCGCATTCGGGGCCAGGGCCAGTGCCAGGCGCGCCACGGCCAGTCCGGCGCGCTGCATCAGGGTGTGGGGTGGCAAGCCCGCGGCCGCGGCGGCTTCGAGCGCCCGCATCGCGGCGACGTCGAACAGCGGCCGGCGACGGTCGGGCGTGATGCGTTGCATACCGGGATTCTGTCACTCCCGGCGCAGGCGCCTAGGCCGAGAGCCGCTCCACGCCCAGCCCCTCGATATCGATCTCGGGCGCGCGGCCACCCATCAGGTCGGCCACGGCGCGGGCGCAGCCGCAGGAAAGCGCCCAGCCGCTGGAGCCGTGGCCGATGTTGATCCAGACGCCGGGAACGCCCGTGGCGCCGATCAGTGGCGGCCCGTCGGGCAGCATGGGCCGCGCGCCTTTCCATTCCTGCACGGCGGCGCCCGTGTTCGAGATGCGGGCGGCGCCGGGGAACCAGTCGTGCAGCACCTTGTACAGGGTCTGGATCGCGGAAGGCCGCTTGTGCTCGAGCGAACCGCCGATCTCGGCGCTGCCCGCCACGCGCACCCGGTTGCCCATGCGCGTGATGGCGACCTTGTAGCGTTCGTCCATCAGGGCGCTGCGCGGAGCATTCAGCGCCTCGCGGATGGGCGCGCTGATCGAATAGCCGTACACGGGGGCGATGGGGATCTCCATGCCCAGCGGCCGCAGCATCCGGGCCGAATCGACGCCCCCGCATACGACAACCGCGTGGAACCGGCGCGGCACGGGCACCTGCGCGTCGAGGCCCCAGACGGCCAGCGAGGTGGGGTTGGCGGGGTCCAGCGCATCGACGGCGCTGTTGAATTCGAAGTTGACGCCGCGGGCCTGCGCCTCGTTCTTGAGCAGCATCGCGAACTGGCGGCAGTTGCCCACCTCGTCCTGCGCCAGGTGCACCGCGCCGACGAAGTCGGTGTCCGGGCTCAGCGCCGGTTCGATGACGCGTGCCTCGGCGGCGGTGATCTCCTTGAAAGCCACGCCTTCCTCGCGCAGCACCGCCAGGCCCGGCTGCACGAGCTTGCGGTCCTTTTCCCCGCGCAGCAGGACCATGTAGCCGATGCTGCGGTCGTACTCCAGCTGGAAGTGGTCGGTGATGTCGTGCAGCCGGGTGCGGCTGTAGAAGGCGAGGCGCTGCATCCGCGCCCGGTTGGCCTGGTAGCCGGCGAGGTCGCAGGCCCGGTACCACTGCCACATCCAGCGCAGGTCCGCCGCGGAGAGCGGGAAGGCGAGGCGCACGGGCGCGTGCCGGCTCACCAGGTAGCGCGCGATCTTGCCCGGCATGCCCGGGGCGGCCCAGGGCGTGACGTAGCCCGGCGCCACCACACCGGCATTGGCGAAGCTGGTTTCCTCGGCCACCGACGCGCGGCGCTCGAATACCGTGACCTCGTGGCCATCGACGGCCAGCTCGAAGGCCGTGGTGACGCCGATGATGCCGGCGCCGATGACGGCAACTTTCATGGATTCCCTGTTGTTCTTGCGAGCACGGCCTCCGCCTGCAGCGCGATATTCAAAACGGTGTCGTCGCGCATCGCACTTTGCCAGATCATGAGGCCGCACGGGAGTTCGCCGCGCTCCTGGCAGGGGATGGAGATCGCGCAGCCGTCGAGCATGTTGACGACGCTGCAGTTGCGCAGCAGCTGTGCGTTGACGCGGAAGAACTCCTCGTCGCGCGCCGCGTCGGCCAGCGGGTCCTTCCCGTCGGCCGGCGCGACCTGGGCGATCGGCGGCGCCACGATGGGCACCGTGGGCGACAGCACGGCGTCGAAGCCGCGCAGCGCTGCCTCCACCCGGGCGCACCATTCGGCGCGGGCACGGAAGAGCTCGATGTACGCGTACGCCAGCATGCCGGTGCCGCGCTGGATGCGAACGCGCACCCGCGGGTCGTAGCGCTCGGCTTCCCGCTCGAACAGCGGCCGGTGCCACGCATAGCTTTCCGGTGCGGTGAAGCCACCGGCTGCCTGCAGCGAGCCGAGGTCGCGGATCTCGCCGAGTTCTATCTCCTCGATGCGGGCGCCGGCATCGCTCAGGCGCTTCAACGTGCGCTGGAAAGCGCCGGCAACCGTGGCATCCAGGCCGTCCAGCATCGACGCGCGCGCCACCGCCAGCCGGTAGCCGGACAGGTTCACGCCGCTCAGCGTCACCAGGCGGTCGGCCAGGACCTCGTGGGCCACGATGGCGTCGCGCACCGACCGCGTCATGGCGCACACCGTGTCCAGCGTGGTGGAGAGCGGCAGCGCGCCCTCGCGGGGCGTGAGCCGGGCGGTATTCTTGAACCCGACGATCCCGCACAACGCCGCCGGGATGCGGATCGAGCCTCCGGTGTCCGAGCCCAGGCCGACAAAGGCGGCACCCGTTGCCACCGACACTGCGGCGCCCGACGACGAGCCGCCGGGGATGCGCGGCGTCGCGGGATCGGCCGGGTTGGCGGGCGTGCCGTGGTGCGGGTTGGTGCCCACGCCGGAGAAGGCGAATTCGGTCATGTTGGTGCGGCCGAGGATCGCCCCGCCAGCGGCCTTCAGCCTTGCCACGGCCGGGCTGTCCACTGGCGCCGGCGGGGCGCCGGCCAGCACGGCCGAGCCGGCGGCCGTCGTGTCGCCGGCAATGTCGAACAGGTCCTTGACCGAAACGGCCAGGCCGGCCAGCGGCCGGGCGACGGCGGCGGGCCGCGCCGCCGTCGCCCGGGCCTCGTCGAAATGGGTCTTCAGGAAGGCTCGGGCGCAAGCCGGCGCCTGTGCGAGGGCGATGGAGGCCTCCATCTCTTCGCCGGCGCGGGCCAGGCCGCCCCGCAGGGCTTCACGGGTGGCGATGAGGTCGGGTCGCATGGGGGCTTTCGAAGGGAATGCTATAATTTTTCGGCTTTGCTGGGTGGTGGGCGCAAGGTGTGCCCTCCCAACCGTCAGCGAAGCAAAACGCGAATCCAGACCAACAAGGTGTCGAGGCCATTCACATGGCATCGATTTCGGGCTGGATTTTAGACCCAACCTTCAGGAATCATCATGTCCGTCACCATGCGTCAAATGCTGGAAGCCGGTGTCCATTTCGGCCACCAAACCCGCTTCTGGAACCCCAAGATGGCCCCGTACCTCTTCGGCCATCGCAACAAGATCCACATCATCAACCTGGAAAAGTCGCTTCCGATGTTCCAGGATGCGACCAAGTTCGTGAAGCAGCTGGCTGCCAATCGCGGCACCATCCTCATGGTCGGCACCAAGCGCCAGGCCCGCGAGACCGTCGCGATGGAAGCCAAGCGCGCGGGCGTGCCGTACGTCGACCAGCGCTGGCTGGGCGGCATGCTCACCAACTTCAAGACCGTGAAGACCTCGATCAAGCGCCTGAAGGACATGAAGGCCCAACAGGAGGCCGGCCTCGAGGCGATGAGCAAGAAAGAACAGCTGATGTTCGCCCGCGAGATGGAAAAGCTCGAGAAGGACATCGGCGGCATCCAGGACATGAACGCCCTGCCGGACGCCATCTTCGTGATCGACGTCGGTTTCCACAAGATCGCCGTGTCCGAAGCCAAGAAGCTGGGCATCCCGCTGGTCGGCGTGGTGGACTCCAACCACTCGCCCGAGGGCATCGACTACGTGATCCCGGGTAACGACGACTCCTCCAAGGCCGTGACGCTGTACGCTCGCGGAATCGCCGACGCCATCCTGGAAGGCCGTGCCGCCGCCGGTAACGAGCTGGTCAAGGCCGTGTCCGAGGGCAGCGACGAATTCGTCGAAGTGCAAGAGGGCGCCGCCGCCTGAACGCCTGAACGAGCCGAAGGAAGGGGGCTTTCGAGGCCCCCTTTTTGCAACTGAATTTGAACTGAACCGTACGAGGTAGAAAAATGGCTGCAATCACCGCAAGCATGGTCGCTGAACTGCGCGCCAAGACCGACGCGCCGATGATGGAATGCAAGAAGGCCCTGACCGAGGCCGACGGCAACATGGAAAAGGCCGAGGAGATCCTGCGCGTCAAGCTGGGCAACAAGGCCGGCAAGGCGGCCGCCCGGATCACGGCTGAAGGCGTTGTGACTGCCTTCATTTCAGGCACCACGGGCGCGCTGCTGGAGACGAACTGCGAGACCGACTTCGTCACCAAGAACGACAGCTTCCTGGCGTTGGCCCAGGCTGCGGCCGAGCTGGTTGCCAGGAACAAGCCCGCCGACGTGGCTGCCCTGGGCGCGCTGCCCTACAGCCAGGACGGCTTCGGCCCGACGCTCGAGGACGTGCGTCGGGGGCTGGTGGGCAAGATCGGCGAGAACATGAGCTTCCGCCGCTTCAAGCGCTTCGAGGGATCGAACAAGCTGGCCGCGTACCTGCACGGCACGCGCATCGGCGTGGTCGTGGAATACGAAGGCGACGAAGTGGCCGCCAAGGACGTCGCGATGCACGTGGCCGCCATGAAGCCGGTGGCGCTGACCAGCGCCGACGTGCCGGCCGACCTGATCGAGAAGGAACGTGCCGTTGCCGCGGGCAAGGCCGACGAGGACCGCAAGGCCGCCGAGGCCGCCGGCAAGCCGGTGCAGCCCCCTGAGATCGTCGCCAGGCGCATCGAAGGCGGTGTGCAGAAGTTCCTGAAGGAAGTGTCCCTGTTCAACCAGCCGTTCGTGAAGAACGACAAGCAGTCGGTCGAGCAGATGCTCAAGGCCGCCAACACCAGCGTGAAGGGTTTCACCCTCTACGTGGTCGGTGAAGGCATCGAGAAGAAGGTCGACGACTTCGCGGCCGAAGTGGCTGCGCAGGTCGCCGCCGCCAAGGGCGCGGCCTGATCTTTGCCGAATCCACGCCTGAAACCGAGCGAGGCCGGTACACTCACCCCGTCTAAAACCAGGAGCCCATTCATGTCCGAAGCCCAGCCGGCGCACAAGCGAATCTTGTTGAAGCTGTCGGGCGAGGCGCTGATGGGCGACGACGCTTTCGGCATCAACCGCGCCACCATCGTCCGCATGGTCGAGGAGGTTGCCGAAGTGGTGAACATGGGCGTGCAAGTCGCCATCGTGATCGGTGGCGGCAACATCTTCCGCGGCGTGGCCGGCGGCTCGGTCGGCATGGACCGCGCCACCGCCGACTACATGGGCATGCTGGCCACCGTCATGAACGCGCTGGCGCTGGCCGATGCCATGAACAAGCAGGGCCTGATCGCCCGCGTCATGTCCGCGATCGCGATCGAGCAGGTCGTCGAGCCCTACGTTCGTCCCAAGGCGCTGCAATACCTGGAAGAGGGCAAGGTCGTGATCTTCGCCGCCGGCACCGGCAACCCGTTCTTCACGACCGACACCGCGGCCGCGCTGCGCGGCGCCGAGATCGGCGCGGAGCTGGTGCTCAAGGCGACCAAGGTCGATGGTGTCTACTCCGCAGACCCCAAGAAGGACCCGTCCGCCACCCGTTACACCAAGCTCACGTTCGACGAGGCAATGACGCAAAATCTGGGCATCATGGATGCCACCGCTTTCGCGCTGTGCCGCGACCAGAAGCTGCCGATCAAGGTCTTCTCCATCTTCAAGCACGGGGCGCTGCGGCGCGTGGTGATGGGGGAGGACGAAGGCACGCTCGTCTACGCTTGAGGAGACCGCTATGACAACAATCGCCGAAATCACCAAGACCATGCAGGGCAAGATGGACCAATCCATCGCCGCGTTCAAGAACAACATGACGAAGATCCGCACCGGCCGCGCCAACCCGGCATTGCTGGACACGGTGCATGTCGAGTACTACGGCTCCATGTTGCCGCTCAGCCAGGTTGCGAATCTCTCGCTGATCGACTCGCGGACCATCAGCGTGCAGCCCTGGGAAAAGAACATGGGCGCCAAGATCGAGAAGGCCATCCGCGAGAGCGACCTGGGCCTGAACCCGGCCTCCATGGGCGACCTGATCCGCGTGCCGATGCCGCCCATGAGCGAGGAGCGCCGCAAGGAGATGACCAAGCTCGTGCGCCACGAGGGCGAGGCCGCGAAGATCGCCGTGCGCAACCTGCGCCGCGACGCGAACGAGCACGTCAAGAAGGTCGTGAAGGACAAGCTGGCATCCGAGGACGACCAGAAGCGCTCCGAAGCCGAGATCCAGAAACTGACCGACAAGCACATCGCCGAGATCGACCAGCTCGTCCACAACAAGGAGCAGGAGATCATGGCCGTTTGAGCCATGATCCCAGCAGCATGACGCAAGGCGCCATTCCCCACCACGTCGCCATCGTCATGGACGGCAATGGCCGCTGGGCCACGCGGCGCTACCTGCCGCGTGTGGCCGGCCACAAGAAGGGCATGGATGCACTGCGCGCCTGCCTGCGCCATTGCGACGAGCGCGGCGTGAAGGTGCTGACGGTATTCGCGTTCTCTTCGGAGAACTGGAACCGCCCGCCCGAGGAGGTGTCCGGCCTGATGGAATTGCTGGCGCTCGCACTGGCGCGTGAAGTGCCCCAGCTGAAGAACGAAGGCGTCCGGGTGAAGTTCGTCGGCGACCGCGCCGCGCTCTCGGAAAAGGTGCGCGCGGGCCTGGCGCACGCGGAAGCCGACACCGCCGGCAACACCCGGCTGGTCTTCAACGTGTGCTTCAACTATGGGGGGCGCTGGGACATCGCGCAGGCGGCGGCGGCGCTGGCCGCGCGCGGCGAGGCGATCACCGAGCAGAGCCTCGACGGCGCGCTCGCGCTCGCCCATGTGCCGGCGCCGGACCTCATCATCCGCACCGGCGGCGAACGGCGGCTTTCCAACTTCCTGTTGTGGCAAGCCGCTTACTCGGAGCTGTATTTCACCGACAAGCTCTGGCCCGAGTTCGACGGGGCGGCGCTGGACGAGGCGCTGGCCGATTACGCGGCGCGCGAGCGGCGCTTCGGGCGGACGTCGGAGCAGCTGGCTCCGCCGGCGCGCAGGGCGGCCTGAGCCCCTTCCCATGCTCAAGCAGCGAATCATCACGGCCATCGTCCTGCTGGCCATCCTGCTGCCGGCCCTGTTCTGGCCTTCGCCCGTTCCGTTCGCCGCCGTGACCCTGGTCCTGATCGCCGCGGGTGGCTGGGAATGGGGGCGGCTGAATGGCCTTGGCCAGGGTGGCTCCGTGGCCCTGGCCGCCGTGTGCCTCGGCCTGTGCGGGCTGGCCTGGTATGCGGGCCTGCTGGCGCGGCCGCTGCCGGTGCTCTGGTCCGTCGTGGGCGGCCTGTGGGTGCTGGTCGGCGCATGGTTGATCCGCGCCGGCGTGGCGGGCTGGCCGAAGATTCCTCAACCCGTGCGGCTCGCCGGTGGATTGCTTGCGCTCCTGGCAGCGTGGCTCGCGGTGGCCCAGGCCAGGACGATAGGCGTCAACTTCCTGCTGTCGGTGCTCGTCCTGGTGTGGGTGGCCGACGTCTTTGCCTATTTCGCGGGCCGTGCATTCGGCCTGAAATTCACGAAGCGCAAACTGGCGCCCGCGATCAGCCCGGGCAAAAGCTGGGAAGGCGTGTGGGGCGGCATGGCGGGCGTGCTGGTGCTGGCGGTGGCGTGGACGCTCGCCGACCGCGCCTTGCAGGCGGGCGTGCCCAGCCTGTACTCGCGCCTGGCGGCGCAAGGCTGGTGGCTGCTTATCCTTGCCGCGCTCTTCATGGCGGCCATGAGCGTAGTGGGGGACCTGGCGGAGTCGCTGATCAAGCGCAGCGCCGGCGTGAAGGATTCGAGCAACCTGCTTCCTGGCCACGGCGGCGTGCTGGACCGCGTGGACGCGCTTCTCCCCACCTTGCCGCTGGCGATGATGCTCACGACGCTCACCTACCGATGAAGCAACGCATCGCAGTCCTGGGCTCCACGGGGTCCATCGGCGCGAACACGCTGGACGTGATCGCGAGGCACCCGGATCGGTTCGAGGTTTTCGCCCTGAGCGCCGCGAGCCAGGTGGACCTCATGCTCAGGCAGTGCGGGCAGTTCCGCCCGCGCTTCGCGGTGATGGTCGGCGACGACGCGGGCCGCGAACTGGCGCACCGGATCGAGCGGGAGGGATTGCCCACCAAGGTCCTCCGGGGCGAGGGCGCGCTGCAGGAGATGGCGGCGCACGAATCGGTCGACGCGGTGATGGCCGCGATCGTCGGTGCCGCCGGCCTGGCTTCGTGCCTGGCCGCGGCGCGCGCGGGCAAGAAGCTCCTGCTGGCCAACAAGGAAGCGCTGGTGGTCGGCGGCGACCTGTTCATGCAGGCCGTCAAGCAGGGCGGCGCCACGCTTCTGCCCATCGACAGCGAACACTCGGCCATCTTCCAGTCGTTGCCCGAAGACCCCGCAACCTGGGATGAGCGGGTCGAGAAGATCATCCTCACCGCTTCGGGCGGCCCGTTCCGCACCCGCGAGCCCGCGACGCTGTGCCATGTGACACCCGAAGAGGCCTGTGCGCACCCCAATTGGGTGATGGGCCGCAAGATATCGGTCGATTCCGCCACCATGATGAACAAGGCGCTGGAGGTGATCGAGGCGCGCTTCCTGTTCGGCCTGGCGCCGCAACGCCTCGAGGTGGTGATTCATCCGCAGAGCGTGATCCATTCCATGGTCCAGTACCGCGACACCTCGGTCGTCGCCCAACTGGGCACGCCGGACATGCGCGTGCCGATAGCCTACGGCCTGGCCTGGCCCGACCGCGTGGCGTCCGGCGCGCAGGCACTGGACTTCCACCAGCTCGCGGACATGAGCTTCGAGGCCCTGGACAGCCGCGGCCACCCCGAGCGCTTCCCTGGCCTGGCCCTCGCGTGGGAGGCGTTGCGAGCCCCGTCGGGAACGACGGCTGTGCTCAACGCGGCCAACGAGGTCGCGGTGGCGGCTTTCCTGGACGGCCGCATCCGCTTCGACCAGATCCACCACGTCAATGTTGCAACTTTGGAGGCGGTTACAGCCTCCAGCCCCGAATCGCTGGATGATCTGCTGGCCCTGGACGCGCTCTCGCGCGAGGCCGCGGCGCGCGCCATCGCCCGGTTGCGCACCTGAACTGGAATCACGCCCCGCATGCTGACCATCGTTGCCTTCGTCGTCGCCCTCGGGCTGTTGATCGCCGTGCACGAGTACGGCCACTACCGCGTGGCCGTGGCATGCGGCGTGAAGGTGCTGCGGTTTTCGGTGGGCTTCGGCAAGACCTTGTACCGCTGGCAGCCCCGCAAGCAGAAACCCGGGCAGGATACGGAATTCGTGATCGGCGCCTTCCCGCTGGGCGGCTACGTGAAGATGCTGGACGAGCGCGAAGGGCCCGTCGCCCCGGAGCACCGGGCCATGGCCTTCAATACCCAGCCGCTGAAATCCCGGGCGGCCATCGTCGCGGCGGGGCCCGCCGCGAACCTGCTGCTGGCCATCGTGCTGTATGCGGCTGTGAACTGGTACGGCGTCGAGGAGCCCAAGCCGGTCCTCGCGAGCCCGGTGCCCGGGTCGGTCGCGGACCGGGCGGGGCTGCGCGGCGGCGAGGTCGTGGAGAAGGCCGCCTTCGAAGGCGAGGACCTGCAGCCCGTCCGCTCGTTCGAGGAGCTGCGCTGGCTGCTCACCCGCGGCGCGCTGGACGGCCGCGACGTGCGGCTGCAGCTGGGCGGCGGCCGCGAGGCCTTGCTGGCGCTGGGCCGGATCCCGTCGCGCGAGGCCGATGCCCAATTGTTTCGAAGGATCGGGATCGTCGGCCCGTGGACGCCGCCTGTCATCGGGGATGTGATGGAGGGCGCCGCCCGCCGTGCGGGCCTCGCCAAGGGCGACCTGGTCGTGGCCGTCGGCAGCACCCAGGTCGTCGACGGGCAGCAGCTGCGCGAGATCATCCGGTCCGGCGTGCAGGGCGGCAAGGCCATCGCCCAGGCATGGCGGGTGCAGCGCGGCGCCACGACGCTCGAGGTGCAGGTGCAGCCCGATACCGTGCAGGACGCGGCGACTCAGGCGGGCATTGGCCGCATCGGGGCCTACGTCGGCGCGCCGCCCGAATTCATCACCGTGCGCTACGGGCCGGTCGAGGGGCTCTGGAAGGGCGTGCAGCGCACGTGGGAGGTTTCGTTGCTGACGCTGCGCATGATGGGGCGCATGGTGGTGGGTGAAGCCTCCCTCAAGAACCTGAGCGGCCCCCTGACGATCGCGGATTACGCCGGCAAGTCGGCCAGCCTGGGCCTCACGCAATACCTGGTCTTCCTGGCCTTGATCAGCGTCAGTCTGGGGGTGCTCAACCTGCTGCCGCTGCCCGTCTTGGACGGTGGGCACCTGATGTATTATCTTTGGGAGGCTGTGACGGGCAAGAGCGTCTCCGACGCCTGGATGGAGCGCCTGCAGCGGGGCGGGGTGGCGGTGCTGCTGGTGATGATGACGATCGCGCTTTTCAACGACGTGACCCGTCTCTTTGGTTAACCTTTTGTGGCTGCTGCCTGCTATTCGCCCCCGGGGGCGTTGCGGGGCCAACCTTGATTCATGAAAAAACAATTCAAGCGCTTTCGCGTGCGTACAGTTTCGGCCATGGTCGCCATGGCCTTCGTGGCCAACGCATGGGCGGTGGACCCTTTCACCGTGCGCGACATCCGTGTCGAAGGCCTGCAGCGCGTCGAGCCCGGCACCATCTTCGCTTCGCTGCCGTTTCGCATCGGCGACCTGTACAACGATGAAAAGGGAGCGGCCGCGATCCGCGCGCTGTTCGGCCTGGGCCTGTTCAAGGATGTCCGGCTCGAGACGCAGGGCGACGTCCTGGTGGTGGTCGTCGAGGAGCGCCCGACCATCGCCGACGTGGAATTCGTCGGCTCCAGGGAGTTCGACAAGGACGCCCTGAAGAAGGCGCTGCGCGAGATCGGCCTGACCGAGGGCCGTCCATACGACCAGGGGCTGGCCGACCGGGCCGAGCAGGAACTCAAGCGCCAGTACATCAATAAGAGCCTGTATGGCGCCGAGGTCGTGACCACCGTCACGCCGATCGAGCGCAACCGCGTCAACCTGACCTTCACGGTGACCGAAGGCGAGCCCGCCCGGATCAAGGAAATCCGCGTTGTCGGCAACTCTGCGTTCAGCGAGTCGACCCTGAGGGGCCTGTTCGACCTGGACACGGGAGGCATGCTCTCCTGGTACACCAAGTCCGACCGCTATTCGCGTGCCAAGCTCAATGCCGACATGGAAGCGCTGCGCGCCTACTACCTGGCCCGCGGCTACCTTGAGTTCCGCATCGATTCGACCCAGGTCGCGATCTCGCCGAACAAGCAGGACATCACCGTCACCGTGAACGTCACGGAAGGCCAGCGGTATGTGGTCTCGGCCGTGAGGCTCGAGGGCAACTACCTGGGCAAGGAAGAAGAGTTCAAGTCGCTGGTCAAGATCGTGCCGGGCGAGCCGTACAACGCCGACAAGGTGGCCGAGACGACGAAAGCGTTCACGGATTATTTCGGCAACTTCGGCTACGCCTTCGCCAACGTGGCCGCGCGACCGGAGATCGATCGCGCCAACAACCGCGTGGCGTTCGTGCTGGTGGCCGAGCCCTCGCGGCGCGCCTACGTGCGCCGCATCCTCATCGGCGGCAACAACCGCACGCGCGACGAAGTGGTCCGCCGCGAGTTCCGCCAGTTCGAGGCTTCCTGGTACGACGCCGACAAGATCAAGCTCTCGCGCGACCGCATCGACCGCCTCGGCTACTTCAAGGAAGTGAACGTCGAGACCAGCGACGTGCCGGGCGCGCCCGACCAGGTCGACCTCGCGATCAACGTGGTGGAGAAGCCCACCGGCAGCCTGCAGCTGGGCGCCGGATTTTCCAGCGCCGAAAAACTGGCGCTGTCGTTCTCGGTCAAGCAGGAAAACGCCTTCGGCACCGGCAATTACCTGGGGATCGAAGTCAACACCAGCAAGTACAACCGGACGATCGCGTTCAGCTCGGTCAACCCCTACTTCACACCCGACGGCGTTTCCCGCGCCATCGACATCTACCACCGTACTTCCAAGCCGTACGAAGACCAGGGGGGCAACTACCAGCTGGCAACCACCGGGGCCGGCCTGCGCTTCGGCGTGCCGTTCTCCGAACTGGACACCGTCTTCTTCGGGGGCAGCATCGAACGGGTCGAGATCAAGCCCGGCACCAACATCCCGGCGGCCTACCTGGCCTACGCCGAGCGCTTCGGCTACACCAGCACGTCGCTCCCGCTGTCGATCGGCTGGGGCCGCGACAGCCGGGACAGCTCGATCGCCCCGACGAGCGGGCGTTTCCAGCGGGTCGCGGGCGAGCTCGGCGTGGCCGGCGACGCGCGTTACCTGAGGGCCAATTACCAGTTCCAGCAGTACGTCCCCATCAACAAGCAGTTCACGCTGGCATTCAATGGCGAAGCCGGGTGGGGCAAGGGCCTGGGCGGCCGGCCGTTCCCGGTGTTCAAGCACTTCTATTCGGGCGGCCTGGGCTCGGTGCGCGGCTTCGACCAGGGGACGCTGGGTCCGAGGGACGTCACGGGCTCGACCATCGGCGGGCCCAAGAAGCTGACACTGAACGCGGAGATCATCACGCCGTTCCCCGGCGCGGGCAACGACCGCAGCCTGCGCGCGTTCGGCTTCGTCGACGCCGGCAACGTCTATGGCGAGAACGACAAGTTCCGGCTGAGCGAGTTGCGTGCGTCCGTGGGCCTGGGCCTGTCCTGGATCTCCCCCATCGGTCCGCTGCGGCTGGCGGCGGCCTATCCGGTGCGCAAGTTCGCTGGCGATAGAATCCAGAAACTGCAATTCCAGATCGGGACCTCTTTCTAATGAAGTATCTGCGCCGTCAATGCTGGGTCCTTCTTTTCGGCCTGCTTGCGCTCGGCACGCAGGCGCGGGCCGAGGATTTCCGGGTCGGCTTCGTCAACACCGACCGCATCTTCCGCGAAGCCAACACGGCCAAGGCCGCCCAGGCCAAGCTGGAGCAGGAGTTCTCCAAGCGCGAGAAGGAGTTGAACGACATCGGCAACTCGCTCAAGAGCCTGTCCGAGCGCTTTGAGCGCGAGGCCCCCACGCTGTCGGAAACCCAGCGCGCGCAACGCCAGAAGCAGCTGATCGACCAGGACCGCGACTTCCAGCGCAAGCGCCGGGAATTCCAGGAAGACCTGAACGCCCGCAAGAACGAAGAGCTGCAGCAAGTGCTCGAGCGCGCCAATCGCGTGGTCAAGCAGGTGGCGGAAGCCGAGAAATACGACGTGGTGCTGCAGGAAGCGGTGTACATCAACCCCAAGCACGACATCACCGACAAGGTGATCAAGGCGCTCAACGCCGCGCGATGAAAGCTCCCCCCCGAAGCGCCTGCGGCGCCTCCCCCTCAAGGGGGCGCCACCAGCGGCCCGGCGAAGCCCGTTCCGCGGTGGCCCCCGCCTCGATGTGCTTCGCCTAGGCGCCATTGTCGAAGCGCTCGGCGGCGAGCTGTGCGGTGATGCGGAGCGGAACATCGAAGGGCTCGCGCCGCTCGAATCGGCCACCCCCGCACAGCTGAGTTTCCTCAGCAATCCCAAGTATGCACAGCAGCTGGCCGCTTCGCGCGCCGGCTGCGTCATCGTCGCGCCGGCCCAGCGGAACGCGGCATTGGTCCGCGGCGACTGCATCGTCACAGACCAGCCTTACCTGTATTTCGCGCGGGTGACGCAGTTGTGGAAGAGGCAACTCGGGGTCGCGGGTGGACCGGCGATCCACCCCAGTGCCGTCGTCGATCCTGACGCGGTGATCGACCCAAGCGCAAGAATCGGTGCGCTCTGCGTCGTCGAGCGAGGCGCGCGAATCGGTGCGGGCACCACACTCAAGGCGCGCGTCACCGTAGGCGAGGGCTGCGTCGTCGGCGAGCGCTGCATCATCCATCCGGGCGCGGTGATCGGCGCCGACGGATTCGGCTTCGCCCCGAACGAGGGGGCCTGGGAAAAGATCGAGCAGCTCGGGGCCGTTCGCATCGGCAACGACGTGGAGATCGGCGCAAACACCTGCATCGACCGCGGCGCGCTGGGAGATACCGTCATCGAGGACGGCGTGAAGCTGGACAACCTGATCCAGATCGCGCACAACGTTCGCATCGGCAGGCACACCGCCATGGCCGGCTGCGTCGGGGTGGCGGGCAGCGCGACCATCGGTGCGCACTGCACCATCGGCGGCAGTGCGGGCATCCTCGGACATCTCACGCTCGCCGACAACGTGCACATCTCCTCGTTCTCCCTGGTCACACGGTCCATCCTCAAGCCGGGCCACTACACCGGCATCTTCCCCATCGACGACAATGCGTCCTGGGAAAAGAACGCCGCGGCGCTCAAGCAGCTGCACCGCCTGCGCGAGCGCATCAAGGCCCTGGAAACCAAGAACGAATCATGATGGACATCCACGAAATCCTGAAGAAACTGCCGCACCGCTACCCGATCCTGCTGGTGGACCGGGTGCTCGAGATCGAGCCAGGCAAGCGCATCAAGGCGCTGAAGAACGTCACCATCAACGAGCCCTTCTTCGCCGGCCACTTTCCGCATCGCCCGGTCATGCCGGGTGTGCTGATGCTCGAAGCCATGGCCCAGACGGCGGCGCTGCTGTCGTTCGCCGCTGAAGGCGCCGGGCCGGACAACAAGTCCGTCATCTACTTCGCGGGCATCGACGGCGCGCGCTTCAAGCGGCCGGTGGAACCCGGCGACCAGCTGGTGATGGACGTGAGCCTGGAGCGTTCGCGCGCCGGCATCTACAAGTTCAAGGGCGTGGCACGAGTGGGTGAGGACATCGCCTGCGAGGCCGAACTCATGTGCACCATGCGCACCCTCGCCTAGGGAGGCCGGCGCCGTGACGCAGATCCATCCCACGGCCCTGGTCGATCCGAAGGCGCGCCTCGACGGCACCGTTTCGGTCGGCCCCTACGCTGTCATCGGCCCGGATGTCACCATCGGGGCCGGTACGGCCGTGGGGCCGCATTGCGTGATCGAGGGCCACACCACCATCGGCCGCGACAACCGGATCTTCCAGTTCGCCTCGCTCGGCGCGATCCCGCAGGACAAGAAGTACGCCGGCGAGCCGTGCCAGCTGGTGATCGGCGAACGCAACACGATCCGGGAGTTCGTCACCTTCAACATCGGGTCGCCGGGCGGCGGTGGCGTGACGCGCATAGGCGACGACTGCTGGATCATGGCGTACACCCATATCGCGCACGACTGCCAGGTGGGCAACCATGCCACCCTTGCCAACAACACGACGCTCGGCGGCCACGTGGAGCTGGGCGAGTGGGTCACCGTGGGCGGCCTCACCGGGATCCACCAGTTCGTCAAGGTGGGCGCGCAGGTCATGGTGGGTTTCGCCAGCGCCGTGTCGCAGGATGTGCCGCCCTTCATGCTGGTGGACGGCAACCCGCTGGCGGTTCGCGGCTTCAATGCCGTCGGCTTGCGCCGGCGGGGATTCAGCGCGGAGCGCATCGCCGCCGTCAAGCAGATGCACAAGCTGCTCTACCGCGAGGGCCGCACGCTCGAGCAGGCGCGTGCGGCCATCGAGGCGCTGGCCGCCGAAGCCCCGGAAGCGGCGCAGGACGTTGCCTTGATGAGCGGTTTCCTCGCCGCCGCCGAGCGCGGCATCGCCAGATAAATGAGCTCCCCCCCGAAGCGGCCTTTGGCCGCCTCCCCCTCAAGGGGGCGCCACCAGCGGCCCGGCAAAGCCGGTTCCGCGGTGGCCCTGGAATAAGTCATGGCGGGTCCGAACTTTGCGATGGTTGCCGGGGAGGCGTCCGGTGACCTGCTGGCCGGGTTGCTGCTCGACGGCCTGCGCCGCCGCTGGCCGCAGCTGCGCGCGGTCGGCATCGGCGGGCCGCAGATGGGCCGCCGCGGCTTCGAGGCCTGGTGGCCGCATGAAAAGCTGGCCGTGAGCGGTTACGTGGAAGTGCTGCGGCACTACCGCGAGCTCGTCGGCATCCGCAACGAGCTGCGCGAGCGGCTCCTGGCCCAGCGGCCGAACATGTTCGTCGGCGTGGACGCGCCGGACTTCAACCTCGACCTCGAAGCCGCGCTGAAGGCGCAAGGCATCAAGACGGTGCACTTCGTCTGCCCATCCATCTGGGCCTGGCGGGCCGAGCGGGCGGAAAAGATCCGCCGCAGCGCGGACCATGTCCTGTGCGTGTTCCCGTTCGAGCCCGAGCTGCTCGCCCGCCACGGCATCGCGTCCACCTATGTGGGGCATCCGCTTGCCGCCGTCGTGCCGATGGAGCCGGACCAGGCGGCGGCGAAGCGCATGCTCGGCTTGCGTGAGGACGACGAGGTCCTGGCCGTCCTGCCGGGCAGCCGGGCCTCGGAGGTGGAACGCCTGGCCCCGCGGTTCTTCGAAGCCGGCATGCTCGTGCGCAAGGCGCGTCCGGCGATCCGGTTCGTCGTCCCGGCGCTGCCGGCCCGTCGCGCCGCCATCGAGGACGCGGCGCGCGCAGCCGGCGTCTCGGAAGGGCTCTTCATCGTCGACGGCCAGTCGCACACGGTGCTTGCCGCCTGCGACCTGGCGCTGGTCGCCAGCGGCACGGCCACCCTGGAAGCCGCGCTTTTCAAGCGTCCGATGGTGATCTCCTATGCAGTCAACTGGCTGAGTTACCGCATCATGAAGCCTAAGCAACTGCAGCCCTGGCTCGGCCTGCCCAACATCCTGTGCGGCGATTTCGTCGTGCCGGAATTGATGCAGCACGAGGCGAAACCCGATGCGCTTGCTGCGGCGCTCTTGGAATGGCTGGAATCCCCTGCCAGAATGGCGGCCGTGCAGGAGAAGTTCAGGGCGTTGCACCGTACCCTGCAACGCGATACTGCGCAACTTGCGACCGATGCCATCCAAAAAGTCCTCGAATCCTGAGCCGTCGGCGGCTCCCAAGCCCATCGTGACGCGGCCGAAACGGGGCGCGGCCGTGGTCCAGGCGCACCTGCCGTGGGACCCGATCGGGCTGATGGCCGGCGTCGATGAAGCCGGGCGAGGGCCGCTCGCGGGGCCCGTGGTGGCGGCTGCCGTCATCCTCGACGACACCAAGCGCATTCGAGGCCTGGCCGACTCCAAGGTGTTGACGCCGCTTCAGCGCGATCGCCTTTACGACCAGATCTGCGAAAAGGCGCTGTGCTGCTCGGTAGCGCAGGCGAGCGTGGACGAGATCGACTCGCTCAACATCCTGTGGGCGACGATGCTCGCCATGAAGCGCGCGGTCGAAGGCTTGCGCCTGAAACCGGCCAAGGTGCTGGTGGACGGCAACCGGCTGCCGGTGCTGGACATCCTGGCCGAAGCCGTCGTCGGCGGCGACGCCACGGTCAAGGCGATATCCGCTGCGTCCATCCTGGCCAAGGTCCATCGCGACCGGCTTTGCCAGACGCTCCACGACGAGTTCCCGCAATACGGTTTCGCCTCGCACAAGGGCTACAGCACGCCCGAGCACCTCGAGGCCCTGCGTGTCCACGGCGCATGCCGGCACCACCGCAAGTTCTTCAGCCCGGTCGCGGCGACGTTCATGACAGAGGGCGGGGTGGCGGTGAGCGTCACCGTGTCGTGACCTCCGGCCCCCAGCTCATCAGTTCGGCCGGCAACAGCCTGCTCAAGGACTTGCGCCGGCTGGCGCACGACAGTGGCGCCTACCGCAAGCAGGGCCGGGTCTGGCTGGAGGGTGACCACCTGTGCCGTGCCGCGATGGCGCGAGGCGTGAAGCCGGAGCTCGCGGTCTTCGCCGAATCGTTCTGGCCCACCGCGGGCCCCGAGTGGGCGCGCCACGGCGGCAAGGACGTGGTGGTGGCGGACGCGCTTTTCGATTCGTTGAGCGCGCTGGAGTCGCCGGCGCGCATGGGGTTCGTCGTGCCGCTGGCGCAGGCGCCGGCCATGCAGCCGGACGCGCCGACCGTGATCCTGGACCGCCTGCAGGATGCCGGCAACGTCGGCGCCATCCTGCGGTGCGCAGCGGCTTTCGGTTTTCGCCAGGCGCTCGCGATCAAGGGGACGGCGGGGCTCTGGAGCCCCAAGGTGTTGCGCTCCGGCATGGGTGCGCACTTCGCGTTGCACCTGGTCGAGGGACTGGAACCCGCGTCCCTGGACACGCTCGCGGTACCGGTGATCACCACCAGTTCGCACCAGGGCGAATGGCTGCACGCGCAGAAACTGCCGTGGCCCTGCGCCTGGGCGTTCGGCCACGAAGGGCAGGGCATAGGCGCGGAGATTGCGGCCCGGGCGCGACTTGCGGTGCGCATCGTTCAGCCCGGCGGCGAGGAGTCGCTCAATGTCGCGGCGGCCGCCGCCATCTGCCTGCATGCGAGTGCCGCCGCGAACGCGAACTGAGCTTCGCCGATGCCCCGCGGCGAGCATGGAATTGAAGCCCTTCGGCTATAATCAAGGGCTTTCCCGCAAACCCCGTACGCCTAGCGCATTCAAGCCACATCCCTGATGAAAGTAGCCGCACAAGCGCGGCGGCTGCCGCGGGCGATCCGCGCACTTGACACCTGGGCGTACCCGACACATCCGGAGAACCCAGTGCTTTTGTCTCAACAGGGAGCCTTCCCGCCCGCCATCCTGGCGCTTGCAGACGGCACGGTCTTTATTGGCAATTCGATCGGAGCCACCGGCTCCACCACCGGCGAAGTCGTCTTCAACACGGCCATCACCGGTTACCAGGAAATCCTCACCGACCCGAGCTACTGCCGGCAGATCGTGACCCTCACGTATCCGCACATCGGCAACTACGGCGTCAACGAAGAAGACGTCGAAGCCAGCAAGGTCCACGCCGCAGGCCTCATCATCCGCGACCTGCCTTTGGTCGCCTCGAATTTCCGCACCAGCCAGACGTTGTCGCAATACCTGCGCAGCCAGGGCACCGTGGCCATCGCCAACATCGACACGCGCAAGCTCACGCGCCTGCTGCGCACCAACGGCGCGCAGAACGGCTGCATCATCGGCCTGGCGGCCGGCGAGGCAGTGACGCCCGCGCTCGTCGAAAAGGCGGTCTCGGCCGCCAGGGGCGCTGCGCCCATGAGCGGGCAGGACCTGGCCCAGGTCGTGTCCGTGGACAAGGCCTACGACTGGACCCAGAGCGAGTGGCACCTGGGCTCGGGCTACGGCGAACAGACCGCGCCGAAATACCACGTCGTCGCATTCGACTACGGCGTCAAGAAGAACATCCTGCGCATGCTGGCCGAGCGCGGCTGCAAGGTCACCGTGGTGCCGGCGAAAACGTCGGCCGCCGAAGTCAAGAAGCTGCACCCCGACGGTGTGTTCCTGTCGAATGGCCCGGGCGACCCGCAGCCGTGCGACTACGCGATCGAAGCGACGCGCGACCTGATCGAAGCCGGCTACCCGACGTTCGGCATCTGCCTGGGTCACCAGATCATGGCGCTCGCATCCGGCGCGAAGACCTTCAAGATGAAGTTCGGCCACCACGGCGCCAACCACCCCGTCAAGGACCTCGACAACGGCCGCGTGAGCATCACCAGCCAGAACCATGGTTTCGCCGTGGACGAGAAGACACTGCCCGCCAACCTGCGTCCCACGCACGTCAGCCTGTTCGACGGCACGTTGCAGGGCCTGGCACGCACCGACAAGCCGGCGTTCTGCTTCCAGGGCCACCCCGAAGCCTCGCCCGGGCCGCACGACATCGGCTACCTGTTCGACCGGTTCACCGGCCTCATGGACCAAGCAGCCGCAGAGAAGAAGTAAATGCCGAAACGTACAGACATCAAGAGCATCCTCATCATCGGCGCCGGCCCGATCATCATCGGCCAGGCCTGCGAGTTCGACTATTCCGGCGTGCAGGCCTGCAAGGCGCTGCGCGAGGAGGGCTACAAGGTCATCCTGATCAACAGCAACCCGGCGACGATCATGACCGACCCGGACACGGCCGACGTCACCTACATCGAGCCGATCACCTGGCAGACGGTCGAGAAGATCATCGCCAGGGAGAAGCCTGACGCCATCCTTCCCACCATGGGCGGGCAGACCGCGCTCAACTGCGCGCTCGACCTCTGGCGCAACGGCGTGCTGAACAAGTACAAGGTCGAACTGATCGGCGCCACCCCGGAAGCGATCGACAAGGCCGAGGACCGGCTGAAGTTCAAGGACGCGATGACGCGCATCGGCCTGGGCTCCGCGCGCTCGGGTATCGCGCACACGCTGGAAGAGGCGTGGGCGGTCCAGAAGACCGTCGGCTTCCCCGTGGTCATCCGTCCCAGCTTCACGCTCGGCGGCACGGGCGGCGGCATCGCCTACAACCCGGAAGAGTTCGAAACGATCTGCAAGCGCGGCATCGAGGCTTCCCCGACGAGCGAATTGCTGATCGAAGAGTCCCTGGTCGGCTGGAAAGAGTTCGAGATGGAGGTCGTGCGCGACAAGGCGGACAACTGCATCATCATCTGCTCGATCGAGAACCTCGACCCGATGGGCGTGCACACGGGTGACTCGATCACGGTCGCACCCGCGCAGACGCTGACCGACAAGGAATACCAGATCATGCGCAACGCGTCACTCGCGGTGCTGCGCGAGATCGGCGTCGATACCGGCGGCTCGAACGTGCAGTTCGCGATCGACCCGAAGGACGGGCGGATGATCGTGATCGAGATGAACCCGCGTGTGTCGCGCTCTTCCGCCCTCGCGTCCAAGGCCACCGGCTTCCCGATCGCCAAGGTCGCGGCCAAGCTGGCCGTCGGCTACACGCTCGACGAGCTGCGCAACGACATCACGGGCGGCGCCACGCCGGCCAGCTTCGAGCCGAGCATCGATTACGTCGTGACGAAGATCCCGCGCTTCGCCTTCGAGAAATTCCCGCAGGCCGATTCGCACCTGACCACTCAGATGAAGTCCGTGGGGGAAGTGATGGCGATGGGCCGCACCTTCCAGGAATCGTTCCAGAAGGCGCTGCGCGGCCTGGAGGTCGGCGTGGACGGCCTGAACGAGAAGACGCAGGACCGCGAGGTACTGGAGAAGGAGCTCGGCGAGCCCGGCCCCGAGCGCATCTGGTACGTGGGCGACGCGTTCGCCATGGGCCTTTCCGTTGACGAGGTGTTCGACCTGACCAGGATCGACAGGTGGTTCCTGGCGCAGATCGAGGAGATCGTGAAGATCGAGCTCGAGCTGGAGACGACCACGCTCGACAGGATCGACGGCCCGACGCTCAAGATGCTCAAGCAGAAGGGCTTCTCGGACCGCCGCCTGGCGCGCCAGCTCAAGACCACCGACAAGGTCATCCGCGACCGGCGCCATGCACTGGGCATCCGTCCCGTGTACAAGCGCGTGGACACCTGCGCCGCCGAATTCGCGACCAACACCGCCTACATGTACTCGACGTACGAAGACGAGTGCGAGTCCGAGCCGACGAACAACAGGAAGATCATGGTGCTCGGCGGCGGGCCGAACCGGATCGGGCAGGGCATCGAGTTCGACTATTGCTGCGTCCATGCGGCCCTCGCGCTGCGCGAGGACGGCTATGAAACGATCATGGTCAACTGCAACCCGGAGACCGTGTCCACCGATTACGACACTTCCGACCGCCTGTACTTCGAGCCGCTGACGCTGGAAGATGTGCTGGAGATCGTCGACAAGGAAAAGCCGCTGGGCGTCATCGTCCAGTACGGCGGCCAGACCCCCCTGAAGCTGGCACTGGGCCTGGAAGCCGAAGGCGTGCCGATCATCGGCACCTCGCCCGACATGATCGACGCCGCCGAGGACCGCGAGCGCTTCCAGAAGCTCCTGCACGAGCTCAAGCTCCTGCAGCCCCCCAACGCCACCGCGCGCACCCAGGCGGAAGCATTGGAGAAGGCCGCGGCGCTGGGTTACCCGCTCGTTGTGCGCCCGAGCTACGTGCTCGGCGGCCGCGCCATGGAAATTGTCCACGAGCAGCGCGACCTGGAGCGCTACATGCGCGAGGCCGTGAAGGTGTCCAACGATTCGCCTGTGCTGCTGGACCGCTTCTTGAACGACGCGATCGAATGCGACGTCGATTGCCTGTCGGATGGCAAGGAGACCTTCATCGGCGGCGTGATGGAACACATCGAGCAGGCCGGGGTGCACTCGGGCGACTCGGCCTGTTCGCTGCCGCCGTATTCGCTCGCGAAAGACACCATCGACGAGATGAAGCGTCAGACCGCGGCGATGGCGCGGGGCCTGAACGTCGTGGGCCTCATGAACGTGCAGTTCGCGATCCAGCACAACGGCGGCAAGGACGTGATCTACGTCCTGGAGGTCAACCCCCGCGCATCGCGGACGGTGCCCTTCGTCAGCAAGGCCACGGGCATCCAGCTGGCCAAGGTGGCCGCGCGCTGCATGGTCGGGCAGTCGCTGGCATCGCAGGGGATCACCAAGGAAGTGACCCCGCCTTACTTCAGCGTCAAGGAAGCGGTGTTTCCGTTCGTGAAGTTCCCGGGCGTTGACACCATCCTCGGCCCGGAGATGAAATCCACGGGCGAGGTGATGGGCGTCGGCAAGACCTTCGGCGAGGCCTTCATCAAGAGCCAGCTGGGCGCCGGCACCAAGCTGCCGAGGCCCACGGACCCGGTGCGCAAGGTGTTCCTTACGGTGAAGAACAGCGACAAGCCGCGCGCCGTCGAGGTCGCCCGCCAGCTGGCCCAGCAGGGCTTCGAGATCGTTGCGACCAAGGGCACGGCCGCGGCCATCGCTGCCGCGGGCATTGCCTGCGAGAGCGTGAACAAGGTCACGGAAGGCCGGCCGCACGTGGTGGACATGATCAAGAACAACGAGATCGTCATGGTCATCAACACGGTGGAGGAGCGGCGCAACGCGATCGCCGACTCGCGCGCTATCCGCACCTCGGCGCTGCTGGCCCGGGTCACGACTTTCACCACCATCGCCGGCGCCGAGGCGGCCGTGGAGGGGATGAAATACATGGATAACCTGGACGTCTACTCCCTGCAGGAATTGCACGCCCAGCTGGCGTAACGAGCCCCCACGCTCCCCACTGCGTTGGGTCGCTGCCCCCCGAGGGGGCCTTCGCGCCTTGGCGCGGCCCGGCGGCGCTCACCCGCCTATAATCGGCGCCATCAAGAACGAACCGCCGGTCGGCAACGGTCGGCGGTTTTGCTTTATTCCAGAGATAACACCATGGTCACCATTCCCATCACAAAGCGCGGCGCCGAGAAACTCAAGACCGAGCTGCACAGGCTGAAGACAGTCGATCGTCCGGGCGTGATCACGGCGATTTCCGACGCCCGCGCGCAGGGCGACCTGTCGGAGAACGCCGAGTACGAAGCCGCCAAGGACCGCCAGGGCTTCATCGAAGGCCGCATCCAGGAGATCGAGAGCAAACTCGCCGCCGCCCAGGTCATCGATCCGGCCGCCGTCGAGGCGGGCGGCAAGGTCGTCTTCGGCGCCACCGTGGAGCTGGAGGAAGAGGACTCCGGCGAGAAGGTGAAGTACCAGATCGTCGGCGAGGACGAGGCCGACCTGAAGCAGGGGCTGATCAACATCTCCAGCCCCATCGCGCGGGCGCTGATCGGCAAGGAGGAGGGCGACACCGCCGAGGTCCAGGCCCCCGGCGGCCTGAAGCGCTACGAGATCGTGGCCGTCCACTACCTTTGAATTTGAGACAGCGCATCCCCGTCCTGGCCGCCGCACTCTGGTGGGGCAGCCTGACGGCGATCGGGTTCCTCGCGGTGCCGATGCTGTTCGCGCACCTCCCCACGCCCGCGCTGGCCGGCCAGGTGGCCGCGAAGCTCTTCGCCGCCCAGACGTGGGTGGCCGTCGGATGCGGCTTGTTGCTGCTCTTCGCGTCCCGCTCCGCCCACGAGCCGACGCGCATGGACTGGGCCGATGGCGCGCTGCCGTTCGTCTTCGCGGGTGTGTTGCTCGCGCTGCTGGGGGAGTTCGCCGTGGCGCCCCGGATCGTCGCCAGGGACAACCTGCGGCTGTGGCACGGCGTGGGTAGCGCGATGTACGTGCTGCAGTGGTGCTGCGCGGGAGTGACGCTGTGGAAGACAAGTGGACTGTCATTGCGGGCTTGACCCGCAATCCATCGTGGATGCCGGATCGAGTCCGGCATGACAACCGTCAGGTCATCCGGCCCTTCTTGACCGATTTCTGCTTGGGCTTGGCGCGCTTGACCTGGCCGCCGGGCGTCAGCCGCTGGTTGCCCAGTACCCGAAGGGTCTTCACCTCCGGTCGCTGGCCGCCGCGTTTGCTGTACTTGAGCACCTTGAAATCGCGCGGGCCCGGCATGCGCTCCTCGTCCTCGGCCTTCGCTTTGGGCGGCTTCGGCCGCCACAGCACCAGCAGCTTGCCGATGTGCTGGATGGGGGCGGCGCCGAGTTCGTCGGCCAGCGCAAGGTACATCTCCTCGCGTGCTGCGCGATCATCGCCCTGCACGCGCACCTTGATCAGGCCATGGGCCTTGAGCGCGGCGTCGATTTCCTTCTTGACGCCAGGCGTCAGGCCGTCGTTGCCGATCATGACGACCGGGTCGAGGTGGTGGGCTTCGGCACGGTGCGCCTTGCGCTCGGCGATCGTGAGTTGGATTTGGGGCATGGCCGTATTATCGATGCCGCGCGGAATAACATGCAGCGCGGCCTCTCCTGCGGAGAGGATCCGGCTTTGCCGGTCTTCTCCGCACTGGCTAACCCACTTAAAAATCGCTCCGGCGATTTTTAAGTGAAAGGAATCATGAAGATCAAGACCAAGAGCGCCAAGGTCAACCGCGCGTGGCTGAACGACCACGTCAACGACCCGTATGTCCGGCTGGCCCAGAAGGAGGGCTACCGGGCCCGGGCCGCGTACAAGCTGAAGGAAATCGACGAAAGCCTGGGACTGGTGAGGCCCGGCCACCTGGTGGTGGACCTCGGGTCCGCCCCGGGCGCCTGGAGCCAGTACCTTCGGCGTCGGCTGTCCCCCGGCGGCGCGGCCGCCGGCCAGCTCAACGGCACCATCATTGCGCTGGACATCCTGCCCATGGAGCCGGTCGAGGGCGTCACTTTCATCCAGGGCGACTTTCGCGAGCCCGAAGTGCTGGCCCGGCTGGAGGAGGCGATGGCCGGCCGCAAGGCCGACGTCGTGGTCTCCGACATGGCGCCCAATCTCTCGGGGATCGAGTCGGCGGACACGGCGCGCATCGCCCACCTGGTCGAGCTGGCGGTCGAATTTGCCCTGAACCACATGAAGCCGGAGGGCGCGCTGGTCACCAAAGTCTTTCACGGCAGCGGCTATGCACAACTTGTCAAGTTGTTCAAGGAAACTTTCCGGACGGTGAAGCCTCTTAAACCCAAGGCCTCGCGCGACAAGTCATCTGAGACTTTCCTGGTGGGTATCGGGTTGAAACCGGGAAAGTGACTGACGCTCTGACAGGACGAACGCCCTCGTGAGCCCTATCAAGAGCGTAGCGAAAATACATCATTCCATGGCTTGAAACGCCTAGAATGGGCAGCAAGTACGCTAGGGTGCCCCCGAGGCGCCGGCTCAACCCTCCCGGAGACGCAGTTGAACAATCAGTGGTTTTCCAAAATTGCCGTGTGGCTCGTCATTGCCCTCGTGCTGTTTACCGTTTTCAAGCAGTTCGACACACGCGGCGCCGCCGGGGCCAGCGTGATGGGCTACTCGGACTTCCTGGAACAGGTCCGCACCAAGCAGATCAAGAACGCGATCATCCAGGAGGGGCAGGGCGGCACCGAGATCGTCGCTATCACCACCGATGACCGCAAGGTCCGTACCACCGCCACCTACCTGGACCGCGGCCTGGTCGGCGACCTCATCGCCAACAACGTCAAGTTCGACGTCAAGCCGCGCGAGGAAGGCTCGCTCCTGATGACCCTGCTGGTCAGCTGGGGGCCGATGCTGCTGCTGATCGGGGTCTGGATTTACTTCATGCGCCAGATGCAGGGCGGTGGCAAGGGCGGCGCCTTCAGCTTCGGCAAGAGCAAGGCGCGCATGCTCGACGAGAACAACAACCAGGTCACATTCGCGGATGTAGCGGGGTGTGACGAGGCGAAAGAAGAAGTCAAGGAAGTCGTCGATTTCCTGAAGGACCCGCAGAAATTCCAGAAGCTGGGCGGGCGCATTCCGCGCGGCCTGTTGCTGGTCGGGCCCCCGGGCACCGGCAAGACCTTGCTCGCCAAGGGCATCGCCGGCGAGGCGAAGGTGCCGTTCTTCTCCATCTCCGGCTCCGATTTCGTCGAGATGTTCGTCGGCGTGGGCGCGGCGCGCGTGCGCGACATGTTCGAGAACGCCAAGAAGAACGCGCCCTGCATCATCTTCATCGATGAAATCGATGCGGTGGGCCGCCAGCGCGGCGCCGGCCTGGGCGGCGGCAACGACGAGCGCGAGCAGACGCTCAACCAGATGCTGGTGGAGATGGACGGCTTCGAAACCAACCTGGGCGTGATCGTGGTCGCGGCCACCAACCGCCCCGACATCCTGGACGCCGCCTTGCTGCGCCCGGGCCGCTTCGACCGCCAGGTCTACGTGCAGCTGCCCGACATCCGGGGCCGCGAGCAGATCCTCAACGTCCACATGCGCAAGATCCCGATCGGCCAGGACGTCAATCCCAGCGTCATCGCGCGCGGCACGCCCGGCATGTCCGGCGCCGACCTCGCCAACCTCTGCAATGAAGCCGCCCTCATGGCCGCGCGCCGCAATGCGCGCGTCGTCGAGATGCAGGATTTCGAGAAGGCCAAGGACAAGATCTTCATGGGCCCCGAGCGCAAGAGCATGGTGATGCCCGAGGAAGAGCGCCGCAACACGGCCTATCACGAGTCCGGCCACGCGCTGATCGGCAAGCTGCTGCCCAAGTGCGACCCGGTGCACAAGGTCACCATCATCCCGCGCGGCCGCGCGCTGGGCGTGACGATGAGCCTGCCCGCGCAGGACCGCTACAGCTACGACAGCGAATACATGCTCAACCAGATCGCCATGCTGTTCGGCGGGCGGATCGCGGAAGAGGTGTTCATGAAGCAGATGACCACCGGCGCGTCGAACGACTTCGAGCGCGCCACGCACCTGGCCCGCGACATGGTCATGCGCTACGGCATGAGCGATGCGCTGGGCCCGATGGTCTACGCCGAGAACGAGGGCGAGGTGTTCCTGGGCCGCTCGGTGACCAAGACCACCAACATCAGCGAATCGACGATGCAGAAGGTCGACATGGAGGTGCGCCGCATCATCGACGAGCAGTACGCCCTGGCGCGCAAGCTGATCGAGGACAACAAGGACAAGATGCACGCCATGGCCAAGGCCCTGCTGGAGTGGGAAACCATCGATTCCGAGCAGCTGGACGACATCATGGCCGGCAAGGACCCGCGCCCGCCCAAGGACTGGACGCCGCGCACGCCTCCTTCGGGCAGCGGTGGCTCCGGCGGCTCTCCGGTGACGGAGCCGGCGCCGACCGCCGCGTAAGGCGTGTAACGCTGCGCGAAGGAGAGAACAAGGGGGCCTGAGCGGCCCCCTTGTACTTTTGTCGGTGAAAATCGGCCCATGCACTGGCAAACCTCCCGCCACCTGATCGACCTCTCCCGGCCGCGCGTGATGGGCATCGTCAACGTGACGCCCGACTCCTTCTCGGACGGGGGCCGCTATGCCGGCGCCCGCGCTGCGATCCGGCATTGCGAGAAGCTCCTGGTGGACGGGGCCCACATCCTCGACATCGGCGGCGAGTCCAGCCGTCCCGGCACGCCGCCCGTGCCGCTCGAGGAAGAGCTGGCCCGGGTGCTGCCCGTGCTGCGCGAGGCGGTGACGCTGGGCGTGCCCGTTTCCGTGGATACGTACAAGCCCGAGGTCATGCGCCAGGTGCTCGAACTGGGCGCGGACATCATCAACGACATCTGGGCGCTGCGCCGGCTCGGGGCGCGTGAGGCGGTGGCCGGCCATCCCTCGTGCGGCGTGTGCCTGATGCACATGCATGGCGAGCCTGAAACGATGCAGCGCGCGCCGATGGAAGGCGATGCGGTGCCGCAGGTGCGTTCATTCCTCGCGCAGGCCACGGCGGCGCTGCGCGACATGGGGGTTGCGGGCGCGCGCATTGCCTGGGATCCGGGCATCGGTTTCGGCAAGACGGTCGAGCAGAACTTCGCGCTGCTGGCACGCCAGGGCGAACTGCTGGCGGACGGCTACCCGCTGGTGGCCGGCTGGTCGCGCAAATCGTCGCTGGGCACCGTGACTGGCCTGCCGGTGAACGAACGGCTGGCCCCCAGCCTGGCGGCGGCGCTGCTGGCGGCCGAGCGCGGCGCCCGCGTACTGCGTGTGCACGATGTCAAGGAAACACGCGCCGCACTCAAGGTGCGCGATGCGATGATCGCGGCTGGCGACAGCAAAGGGATGGAATCCACCTCATGACAAGAACCTATTTCGGCACAGACGGCATCCGCGGGACCGTGGGCCAGCCCCCCATCACGCCCGATTTCGTGTTGCGCCTCGCGCATGCCGTCGGCCGGGTCCTGAAGCGGACGGAACAGCGCCCGACGGTCCTGATCGGCAAGGACACGCGCATCTCCGGCTACATGCTCGAAAGCGCGCTCGAATCGGGCTTCAATTCCGCCGGCGTGGACGTCGTCCTCCTCGGCCCGCTGCCTACGCCCGGCGTCGCCTACCTGACCCGTGCGCAGCGCGCCAGCCTGGGCGTGGTGATCAGCGCGAGCCACAACGCCTATCCCGACAACGGTATCAAGTTCTTCAGCCGCCAGGGCACCAAGCTGTCCGACGAATGGGAGCAGGCCGTGGAGGCCGCGCTGCAGGAGCCGCCGGTGTGGGCCGACTCGGCCACGCTCGGCAAGGCGCGCCGGCTCGACGACGCGGCCGGCCGGTACATAGAGTTCTGCAAGAGCACCTTCGCCAATGACCTGACCCTGCGCGGCATGACGATCGTGGTGGACGCCGCCCACGGCGCCGCGTACCACATCGCACCGAAGGTCTTCCACGAATTGGGCGCGGAGGTCATTTGCATCGGCTGCTCGCCCGACGGCCTGAACATCAACGACAAGGTCGGCGCGACGCATCCGGAGGCGCTCGTGGCCGCGGTGAAGGCCCATGGCGCGGACGTCGGCGTCGCGCTCGACGGCGATGCCGACCGGCTGCAGCTGGTCGACGCCGACGGCCGCCTCTACAACGGCGATGAGCTGCTTTACCTGATGACGGCCGACCGGCTCGATCACGGCGAAGTGGTGCCGGGCGTGGTGGGCACGCTCATGACCAACATGGCCGTGGAGGTGGCGCTCAAAGCGCGCGGGATCGAGTTCGTGCGGGCCAAGGTCGGTGACCGCTACGTGCTCGAGGAGCTGGAAAAGCGCGGCTGGTTGCTGGGCGGGGAAGGGTCAGGCCACCTGCTCGCATTGGACAAGCACACCACGGGCGACGGACTGATCAGCGCCCTGCAGGTGCTCAAGGCCTGTGTGCGCAGCGGGCGCAGCATCGCGCAACTGCTGGCGGGCGTGCAGCTGTTCCCGCAGACCCTGTTGAATGTCCGCCTGCAGGCGGGCCAGGACTGGAAGAAGAGCGATACCCTGGCCGCTGAAACACGCCGGGTCGAGGCCGAGCTGGACGGCCACGGCCGCGTGCTGATCCGCCCCAGCGGCACCGAGCCCGTGTTGCGCATCATGGTCGAGGCGCGTGACGAGGCGCAGGCCAGGACAGCCGCCGGGCGGCTGGCCGCGGCCGTCGAGGCGGGGTAGTGGGGCAGCCCACGGTCGTCGCGGTCCATCGCAGCGCCAGCCACAGCTTCAGCAAGTTCGCGGAGGACGCGATCATGCTGGTAGAGGGGCTCGGCGTCGAAGCCGACGCCCATTCGGGTCGTACGGTGAAGCACCGCTCGCGCGTCGCACGCGACCCGGCCCAGCCCAACCTGCGCCAGGTGCACCTGCTACAGGCCGAACTGTTCGATGAGCTCATCGCGGCGGGCTTTGCCGTCTGGCCGGGCGACCTGGGCGAGAACATCACGACGCGGGGCATCGACCTGCTCGCGTTGTCCACGGGGACGCGGTTTCGAATCGGGGCCGCGATCGTCGAGGTAACAGGGTTGCGCAACCCATGCTCCCAGATCGACCGCTTTCAGCCGGGCCTCATGGCTGCCGTGCTGGCCCGCGATCCGCAGGGTGGGCTGGTCCGCAAGGCGGGCGTGATGGCGATCGTCGTGGCCACGGGAGAGGTCCGGGCGGGCGACACTATCCTCATCGAATCAGTACAACTTTCTCATACGCCCCTGGCGCCGGTGTAGCCGGGCGCCGCTCGTCGCACCGATGCGACACCTCATCGGCCCAAAGCTGGGCGGTATGCGCGGCAAGGGCTACATTGAACTCATGCGTGCCGCATCTGCGATCCCTGCCTTGCTGCCGCTGGTGGTCGCAGCGGCCCTGGCGTGGCCGCAGGCCGCGGGGGCTCAGGCGTTCTCCGCTGACTACGACATCGCGCGCGCGGCCCGGTCCCCGGCCGACCCGGGCTTGGATGGGATGCCGGCCCTCGGTCTTGGCAGCGTGCGCATCGGCGCGACCCTGCATGCAGCCGGAGGTTTTTCGGGTGCCGGCCTGTCGCTGGCGGCGGGGCGAAACTGGTTTGCGCAGGTGTCGGTGGGTCGCAGCCTGCAGCAAGCCCATGGCCTGCCCGGGGAAGTTGCCAGTCAAGCGCTGCGGATCGGAGGCGGGTATCGCTGGGGCGACGGGCAATCGCTGTCGCTGCAAGTGACGGGCGGCCGCGGCGCGGAACGCCTGGGCCTGTCCGTCGGTTACGACTGGCCGCGCTATTTCGTGCGGTTGTCCTACGATGCGGGGCTAGCCCCGGTGCCGCAGGACAGGCTGCGCTTTTCCGCGGGCATGCGCTTCTAGTCCGATGGCAGCCCGCGCTCGTACCAGCCCTTGCTGCCGTTGACCATCCGCACCACGAGCAGCATCACCGGGACTTCGATCAGCACCCCCACCACCGTTGCCAGCGCGGCGCCCGATTCGAGTCCGAACAGGCTGATGGCGGCGGCCACTGCCAGTTCGAAGAAGTTGCTGGCGCCGATGAGCGCGGACGGACAGGCGACGCTGTGGGTTTCCCCCAACCGCCGGTTGAGCCAGTACGCCAGGCCGGAGTTGAAGAACACCTGGATCAGGATGGGCACGGCCAGCATCGCGATGACCAGCGGCTGCTCCAGGATGGCCTCGCCCTGGAACGCGAACAGCAGCACCAGCGTGGCCAGCAACGCGGCAATCGACCACGGGCCGATGGCCGCGAGCGTGGCGTCGAGGGCTGCCTGGCCGCGTGCCAGCAGGATCTTCCGCCACAGCTGCGCCAGCACCACCGGGATCACGATGTACAGCACCACCGATGTGATCAGGGTGTCCCATGGCACGACGATCGCCGACAGCCCGAGCAGCAGGGCCACCAGCGGGGCGAACGCGAACACCATGATGGTGTCGTTCAGCGCCACCTGCGACAGCGTGAAGAGCGGGTGGCCGTTCGTGAGGCGGCTCCACACGAACACCATCGCCGTGCAGGGCGCCGCGGCCAGCAGGATGAGGCCCGCGACGTAGCTGTCGAGTTGTTCCGGTGGGAGGTAGGGCGCGAACACGTGGCGGATGAAGACCCACCCGAGCAGCGCCATGGAAAACGGCTTGACGGCCCAGTTGACGAACAGCGTGACGCCGATGCCGCGCCAGTGGCTCCTGACCTGGTGCAGCGCGCCGAAGTCCACCTTCAGCAGCATCGGGATGATCATCACCCAGATCAGCAGGCCGACCGGCAGGTTGACCCGTGCGATTTCCATGCGGCTCACGGACTCGAATGCGCGGGGGAAGGCCTGGCCGGCGAGCACACCCGCGACGATGCACAGGAACACCCAGACCGTGAGGTAGCGCTCGAACAGGTTCATGGGCAGGGGCGTGTCTGGCGCCGGCGCTGCATGTGTCGATGTGCTCATGACGGCTGCTCCCCGCAAAGCGCCCGGGCGTGCGCCTGCAAGGCGAGCTTTTCCACTCCATCGGCGGGCAGTGCGAGCAGCAGGTCCAGCCGGTGCCGGATGCCGGCCAGCGTGCGGCGGAAAGCCTGCAGCCGGTCCTCATCCGTGCCCTGCACGGCGGACGGATCGGCGTAGCCCCAGTGCGCGGTGGCAGGATGGCCGGGCCAGTAAGGGCACTGCTCGCGGGCAGAGTTATCGCAGACGGTGATCACGAGGTCCATGCGCGGTGCATCGGGCGTTGCGAACTCGTCCCAGCTCTTGCTGCGCAGGCCGTCGGTGGGGATGCCGGCCTCGCGCAGCGCCTGCAGGCCCAACGGGTTGGGCTGTTGGTTGTCTCGGGGACTGCTGCCGGCGGAATAAGCCTTGAAGCGGCCGGCGCCGATGTGGTTCAGGGTGGCTTCCGCCAGGATGCTGCGCGCGGAGTTGTGCGTGCAGAGGAAGAGGACGTTCAACATTCGCATGTGTTCACGGTCGTTTCAAGGCCGGCCTTCCGGTCGGTTTCAGCGAGCAGGGGCAACACGACCACCGGCGAGAACCCGCCGCCGGCCGTGCGGAAGTTGGTGGTCTGCCCTGCATAGGTGCGTGCCGCCAGCAACTGGATGTGGCCCGCGTACGAATACGCCCGGATGTCGAGCTTCAGGCGCGTCGCCTCGCCGGCGACGTCGACCAGCCGCTCGCTGGGCGGCACCAGCGCCTGCGCGACGAATGTTCCGGCCACGATCTCGTCCCACACCCGCTTCGTGAGCTTGTCTCCGCGGAAGGCGGCCTTGGACCCGTAGCCCGTGGCCGGCTTGAAGAACAGCTGGCGGCGCCGCGTCCACAGGTCTTGCGCGCTCGCGGCAGTGACGGGCACGGTCTGCGGCACGACGGCTTGCAGCAGCGCGCGGTCCTGGGCTGTGACTCCCCACGAGGCGAGGAGGGCGTCGTCGCTCAGGACGACGAGGTTGCGCTTGTCCGCGTGCAGCGCGTGCGCGCGGGGATTGGGCGTCAACACGGTGGCACCGGCCACGTAGGCGTCACGCAAGCTTGCATGGCGGGGCTCCGACAAATCGAAGTCCGTCAGCCGGTTGTAGACCAGGTCCACGGGCTGGCCTGCGGGCAGCCCCGCGTGCCAGAGCCCGCCGTCGTGCCACTCGAGCTCCGCCGGGTCCGCGACCACTGCCTCGATACCGTGTGCGATGAAGATGTGGCGCGCGATCTCGAACTCGGGCGCGAGGTACTGCTGGCCGGGCGCGTCGTCGACGATGGCGACGGACCGCAGCGGCGCATCGCCGCGTTGTGCGCGCCACTCGGTGCGGAACATTTCGACCCAGGTGTCGTCGATCCGGTCCAGGTCGGCCGGCGCGCCGAACATGCGGTCGAGGGGCGTGCAGCAGGCGCGATGGGCCCGCACGGCAGCGGCATGGAGCATCGCGCCGCCCGCATTGGTGTTGATCTCGATGAGGCGCGGGCCGGTGGCGTCCAGGTGGAAGTCGTAGCCCATGAATGCGCCCTGCGGCCCGAAATCGAGCCGGGCAATTTCGGGCGAGCGTTGCAGTGCGGCGTCGCGATAGCCGGGGAGGGCGCTCACGCGGTGCAGCGCGGCCACGCTGGCTTCCAGCAGCGCATGGTCGCGCGCCGAGATGAACACCGGCGTGGCCGAGAACAGGTGCGGGCGGGTGGCTACGAGGTCTTCGGCGAGGCCCTGCAGGGCCGGGTTCGAATCGAGCTGCTTGCGCAGTAGCGCCGGTTGCAGCGTGCTGCACAGGCAGCCCAGGTTCAGGGTATCGGCAGCGTGCATCGTGGTCCGTTCAGCAGTTGGAGCAGCCGGTGGGCGGCGTGACTTCGCAGGCCTCGCCCTGGCAGCAATGTTCGGTGAGGTATGCCAGGAGCCCGTTCATGCGCTCGAAGTTGGCGCGGTAGATCAGGTTGCGTCCGCGCGGCTGCGCGCTCACGAGACCGGCATGGGCGAGCTCTTTCAGGTGGAAGGACAGGCCGCTGGGCGCAATGCCCAGCTGCTCGGCCATGGCGCCCGGGGTCAGTCCGACCGGCCCGGCTGCGATCAGCGATCGGAATGCGCGCAGGCGCTGCACCTGGGCCAATGCGGCGAGTGCCTTGATCGCGTCGGACTCATCGACTGGGGTTTCAACCATTTCCATATTTCAATGATAGTTGAAATATCAAGTAGAGACAAGCCTCGACTGTCACAGGCCTTCACCGATGCGTCACGGCCGCGTCACGGCGGTTTCCTAGATTGCAGGGCGCGACTCATCGCGACCATTCAAAGAAACCAGGAAACCCATGAACAAGCCTTCCGATCTCCCGCTGCACGCGGTCCGTTCCCACGAAGAAGACTCCAACACGACGCCCAACCCCACGTTCGACACCATCCTGCAGGCGCGCCTGAGCCGGCGCGGCCTGCTGCGTGGCGGCGTCGGCACCTTCGGTACGGCGATGCTGGGCGGGCTGGGCGTCTCGGCCTGCGGCGGCGGGGACGACAAGGTGGCCGCCCCGGCCGAAAAGCTGCTGGCGTTCGCGGCCGTTCCCAAGAGCCTGGCCGATACCGTCGCCGTGCCGGCGGGCTACACCGCCACCGTGCTGTACGCGCTGGGCGACCCGCTGGCCGCCGCGACGCCGGCCTTCAAGAACGACGGGACCGATGCCGATTTCGAGAACCGCGCCGGCGACCACCACGACGGCATGGAGTTCTTCGGCCTCGGTGCCGACGGCAAGCCGTCGGCCGGCGCCACGGAGCGCGCCCTCCTGGCCGTGAACCATGAAGCGACGACGGACGAGAAGCTCAGCTCGTTCTTCCTCCACGCGAATGGGGGGACCACGACACTGCCGCGTCCGGCCTCCGAAGTGGACAAGGAAGTCGCGATCCATGGCGTCTCCGTCGTCGAAATCCGCAAGACCGCCGGCAAGTGGGAGTACCTCAAGGACTCGAGCTTCAACCGCCGCGTGACGCCCCTCACCGACATCGAGATCTCCGGCCCCGCGCGCGGCAACGCGCTACTGGTGACCCGATATTCCCCGACGGGAACGAAGACGCGCGGTACGTTGAACAACTGCGGCACCGGCAAGACGCCGTGGGGCACCTACCTCACCGGCGAGGAGAACTGGGTCAACTACTTCACGCGCAGCGCCACCGACGACACGGCTCGCGGCAACGACAAGAGCGTGACCTCGCTCAAGCGATACGGGCGCGCCCAGGGCGGGGCGTCGCGCCACGGCTGGGAAAGCGCCGGTGCCGACGACAAGTACGCGCGCTGGAACATCAGCAAGACGGGCGCCTCGGCCGACGGCAGCGACGACTACCGGAACGAGATGAACGGCATGGGCTACATCGTCGAGATCGACGCCTACGACAAGGCCAGGGCCATCAAGAAGCGCACTGCGCTGGGCCGCTTCGCCCACGAGAGCGCGTCATTCGGCGTTCCGGTGTCGGGCCAGCCGCTGGCGGTGTACATGGGCGACGATGCCCGCAACGAGTACATGTACAAGTTCGTCAGCACGGCCACCTGGAACCCGGCCGACGCCCCCGCGGCCGACCGCGTCGCCATCGGCGACAAGTACCTCGACAGCGGCAAGCTGTTCGTGGCGAAGTTCAATGCCGACGGCACGGGCCAGTGGGTCGAGCTGGCGTTGTCGAACGCCGCGATCTCGGGCTACGCCGCCTATGCGTTCGCGGACCATGCCGATATCTGCATCAACAGCCGGCTCGCCGCGGACGCCGTGGGCGCCACCAAGATGGACCGGCCCGAGTGGTGCGCCGTGAATCCCGCCAACGGCGAGATCTACTACACGCTGACCAACAACAGCAACCGCCGCGTCGAGCCCTCGGGGTCGTCGCAACTGGCGCCCGATGCGGCCAACCCGCGTGCCTACACGGACATGAAGGGCACCACCGCGCAGCAGGGCAACCCCAACGGCCACCTGGTGCGGATCAAGGAAGGCACGGGCGCCGCCGCCGCCACGTCGTTCACCTGGGACGTCTACCTGTTCGGCGCGGAATCCGGCGCTGACAAGGGTATGGTCAACCTCTCCGCCCTGACGGCCGACCAGGACTTCTCCAGCCCCGACGGCCTGGTCTTCAGCCCCAGCACCGGCATCTGCTGGATCCAGACCGACGACGGCGCCTACACGGACGTGACCAACTGCATGATGCTGGCCGCCGTCCCCGGCCAGGTGGGGGATGGCGCGAAAAAGTCCTTGACCTACAACAAGGCGGCCGGCGGCACGCTGGTCGTGGAAACGCAAGTGGGCAAGGCGCCGACCGCGGACACGCTCAAGCGGTTCCTTGTCGGTCCTTCGGGCTGCGAGATCACGGGCCTGTGCGAGACCCCGGATGGCAAGGCGATCTTCGTGAACATCCAGCACCCGGGCGAGAACACCTCGCAGGCCAACCTGGCCGATCCCACCAAGTACACCAGCCAGTGGCCGTCCAACGCGGGCTACGGCGCGGGCAAGCGGCCGCGCTCGGCCACGATCGTGATCACCAGGAACGACGGCGGGCGCATCGGGAGCTGAAAGAGTGCTGTCACACGAATGACGCGAAGCAGTCACGTGGCCGTCATGGGCGGCGGCCACACTGCGACACGTCTTGTTTCACATAAGGAGAACCCCATGAAATACGCTCTTCTCACGGCGGCCGCGAGCCTGGCAGTCCTTGCCGGCTGCGCAGCCACCTCCCCGGCACCGGCCGGCATGAAGGTTGGCCAGTTCGTCACCTACAAGTGCGACGGCGGCAAGCAATTGCAGGCTCGGTTGGCCGAAGGCGGCTCGAGCGTGCGTATCCGTTATGAAGGCGGCTACGAGCTGGACCGCAAGGCCGGCGGCGTGTACGAAGCCGACGGCTGGATGCTGATGACGCAGCGCGCCGGCGGCCTGGAACTCCAGCACAACGGCAAGCCGGCGGCCGCCAACTGCAAGGCCTGAGCTGTCACGAAACCGTCATCTGAGTGAAATAGAGTCCGGGGCAAGCGCTCCGGCGCGCACTCCCAACCTGAGGAACACCATGAAATTCACTTCCAAGTCCCTGCTGGCCGTCTCGGCCCTGGCCTTCCTGGCCGGCGCCCCCCTGGCGGCCCTGGCGCAAGTGGTCAAGATCGACGGTTCCAGCACCGTCTACCCCGTGACCGAGGCGGTCGCAGAGGAATTCCAGAAGGCCAACAAGGGCCTGAAGGTTACCGTCGGCGTGTCCGGCACGGGCGGCGGCTTCAAGAAGTTCTGCCGCAACGAGACCGATATCGCCAACGCCTCCCGTCCGATCACCAAGTCGGAAATGGAAGCTTGCAAGGCCATCGGCGTGGAGTACTTCGAGCTGCCGGTCGCGTTCGACGCCTTGACCGTGGTGATCAACCCGAAGAACACCTGGCTGAAGCAGGCCACCGTGGCCGAGCTCAAGAAGATGTGGGAGCCGGCTGCCCAGGGCAAGGTCACTCGCTGGAACCAAGTGAACCCGGCGTGGCCGGACCAGCCGATCAAGCTGTTCGGCGCCGGTTCCGATTCGGGCACGTTCGACTACTTCACCGAGGCGATCGTCGGCAAGTCCAAGTCCAGCCGCGGTGACTTCACCGCGTCGGAGGACGACAACGTGCTGGTGCAAGGTGTTGCCGGCGACGTGAACGCCATCGGCTACTTCGGCTATGCGTACTACGCCGAGAACCAGGGCAAGCTCAAGGCGCTGCCGATCGTCGAGAAGGACGGCAAGCCGGCGGTTGCGCCGAGCGAGGCCACCGTGCTCAACGGCACCTACCAGCCATTGGCACGCCCGATCTTCATCTACGTGAACGCCAAGTCCATGGCCAAGCCGGAAGTCAAGAAGTTCGTCGACTTCTACCTGGCCAACGCCTCCAAGATGGCCAAGGAAGTCAAGTACGTCCCGCTGCCTGCGGACGCCTACAAGACGGCTTCCGACCACGTCGCCAAGGGCAAGAAGGGCACCGTGTTCGGCGGCAAGAACGAGGTCGGCATCACCATCGCCGAACTGCTCAAGCGCGAAGCCTCGCAGTAGGGTGAATCCCGGGGCCAGCCTGCGCGCTCCTGCAGCAGGCTGGCTTCGCGCTGTCCGGGCACACCTTTTTTCGCATAACTACAATGAGCGCCATCACCACTCCGGATCGCATCGTGGCCTCTGTTCCCCTGACCGGCGACGCACGGCTGGCGGAGCTCGCCAGGATGAAGGCAGCCCGCAAGCGCAAGGACAAGGTCATCGAGGCCGTGCTGCTGATGGCCGCCTGCGTATCGGTGTTCACGACGCTCGCCATCGTGTACATCCTGGTGCGCGAATCGGTGGCCTTCTTCAGCCATGTGCCGCTCTGGACCTTCCTGACCGACAGGCAATGGACGCCACTGTTCGATGACGCGCACTTCGGCATCGTCGTGCTGCTGTCGGGCACGCTCAGCAGCTCCCTGGTGGCGCTCCTGATCGCCATCCCGCTGGGCACCATCATCGCGATCTACCTGTCCGAATTCGCCGGTCATCGCGTCCGCGAGGTGCTCAAGCCGGTGCTGGAACTGCTGTCGGGCATTCCCACGATCATCTACGGCTTCTTCGCGCTGCTGGTGGTCACCCCGCTGATCCAGAAGATCTATCCCGACCTGCCCACCTTCAACATCCTCTCGGCGGGGATCGTGATGGGCATCATGATCATCCCGTATGTCTCCTCGCTGTCGGAAGACGCCATGCGCGCCGTGCCCATGAGCCTGCGCGAGGGCGCCTATGCGATGGGTTCGACCCGATTCCAGACGGCCACGCGCGTGGTGGTGCCTGCCGCTTTCTCCGGGATCGCTTCCGCCTACATCCTCGGCATTTCGCGCGCAGTGGGCGAAACCATGATCCTTGCCGTGGCCGCGGGGATGCAGCCCAACCTCACGCTCAATCCGCTGGAACCCGCCGCGACGATCACCTCCTACATCGTGCAGGTGGCCCTGGGCGACCTGCCGCATGGCAGCGTGGGCTACCAGACCATCTTCGCCGCCGGCCTCACCCTCATGCTGCTGACCTTGATGTTCAACCTGCTGGGCTACTGGCTGCGGCGCAAGTACCGGGAGGCCTACTGATGAAGGACCACGCCGCGCTGACGCCCGCCGAGAAATCGGCCAAGCTGCGCGCCATCATCCGCTCGCACAAGCGCTGGGACATCATTTTCGGCATTGTTGGCCTGGCCGCGATGTCGGTTGGCATCCTGACGCTGCTGGCGCTGTTCGCGCAGATGGCCATCGATGGTTTCCCGCGTCTCACCGCCGAATTCTTTACCAGCTTCCCGTCGCGCCGGGCAGGGCAGGCCGGCATCCTGTCGGCCTGGGTCGGCTCGCTGCTCGTGATGTTGGTCACGGCGGTGTTCGCGATCCCCGTGGGAATCGCCAGTGCGATCTATCTCGAGGAATACGCGCGCAAGAACTGGTTCACTGACATCATCGAAATCAACATCACCAACCTTGCCGGCGTGCCTTCCATCGTCTATGGATTGTTGGCCCTGGGCCTGTTCGTCTACACCTTCGGGTTCGGCCAGAGCATCCTCTCGGCCGGGTTGACGCTGGCCCTGCTGATCCTGCCCATCGTGATCGTCGCAACCCGGGAAGCACTGCGCGCGATCCCGCAGACGGTGCGCGAGGGTGCCTATGCCTGCGGTGCGACCAAGTGGCAGGTCTGCAGCGACCACCTCATCCCCTATGGCATGCCCGGCATCCTGACCGGCGTGATCATCGGACTGTCGCGCGCGATCGGCGAGACGGCGCCCATCATCACGATCGGCGCGCTGACGTTCATTGCGTTCCTGCCGCCGCTGCCGTTCACCGGCGAGGCTGCGGGTCCGTTCGAATGGCTGTTCTCGCCGTTCACGGTGATGCCGATCCAGATCTTCAACTGGACGTCACGCCCGGACCCGGCCTTCCACGCCAACGCCGCCGCCGCCAGCCTGGTCCTCGTGCTGCTGACGCTGGGCATGAACACGCTGGCCATCTGGCTGCGCTACAGGCTCCGTAAAAACATCAAGTGGTAGAACTGGAAATAGCTACATGCCCTCTACGATGACCCTGCCCGAGAACGCGCCCGCGCTCAAGGCGCAGTCGCGCGACCTCGACTTCTACTACGGCGATTTCAAGGCGCTGAAGTCCATCACCATGCCGGTGTACGAGAACAAGGTCACGGCGCTGATCGGCCCCAGCGGCTGTGGCAAGTCGACCTACCTGCGGTGCTTCAATCGCATGCACGACCTGTACCCCGGGCACCGCTACGACGGCCGCATCGAGCTGCATCCTGACAACGTCGACCTGCTGGACGCCTCGGTGGACCCGATCGAGGTGCGCATGCGCATCTCGATGGTGTTCCAGAAGCCCAACCCCTTTCCCAAGTCCATCTTCGAGAACGTGGCCTACGGGCTTCGGGTGCGCGGCGAGAAATCGGCCACCTACCTCGAGGACAAGGTCGAGGCGGCGCTCAAGGGCGCGGCGATCTGGAACGAGGTGAAGAACCGGCTGGACGAACTGGCTGTCAACCTCTCGGGCGGACAGCAGCAGCGCCTGTGCATCGCGCGCGCGCTGGCGACCGATCCGGAGATCGTGCTGTTCGACGAGCCGACGTCGGCGCTCGACCCCATCGCCACGGGTGCGATCGAGGAACTCATCACGGAGATCAAGAACAAGGTGACGGTGCTCATCGTGACGCACAACATGCAGCAGGCGGCGCGGGTGTCGGATTACGTCGCGTACATGTACCTGGGCGAGCTGATCGAATATGGCGTGACCAACGACATCTTCATGAAGCCCAAGCGCCAGGAGACCGAGGACTACATCACCGGAAGGTTCGGGTAACGCCATGACAGACAAGCATTTGTCCAGCCAGTTCGACAGCGAGCTCAGCGCGGTCTCGACCCGAGTGATGGAAATGGGCGGCATGGTCGAATCGCAGATCCATACCGCCGTGTACGCGCTCGCGCAGTTCAGCGAGGAGGCGGCCGGCCAAGTGCTGGAGATCGAGACGCGCGTGAACCTCATGGAGGTGGAGATCGACCGCGAGCTGTCGTCGATCATCGCTCGCCGGCAGCCGACGGCACGCGACCTGCGCCTGCTGATCGCGATTTCCAAGACCACCGCCAACCTGGAGCGCGCCGGGGACGAGGCCGAGCGGATCGCGCGCATGGTCAAGTCGATCATCGAAAGCGGTGAAGCCCGCAAGCTGCCGTCCTCGGAGCTGCGGATCGCCGCCGACCTGGCTTCCGGCCTGCTGCGCAAGGCACTCGATGCGTTCGCGCGGCTCGACGCCAACGCGGCGGTCGCGATCCTGAAGGAGGACGACCTGATCGACAAGGAATTCGGCGGTTTCGTGCGCAAGCTCATCACCTACATGATGGAAGACCCGCGCACCATTTCGGCGAGTTTGAACCTGCTGTTCGTTGCCAAGGCGATCGAGCGCATCGGCGACCACGCCAAGAACATCGCCGAATTCATCATCTACGTGGTCAAGGGTGCCGACGTCCGCCACAGCTCGATGGAGAAGATCGAGTCCATCGTCCGATAGGAACCATGAAGAAGCTGCCTCGCGTCCTCATCGTAGAAGACGAGCCCGCCATTGCCGAGCTGGTTTCGGTCAACCTGCGCCACAACGGCTTCCAGCCCGTGTGGGCCGAGGACGGCGCCGCCGCGCAGCGGGAACTGGATGCGGTGCTGCCGGACGTCATCCTGCTGGACTGGATGCTGCCGGGGCAGAGCGGACTGGCGCTGGCGCGCAAGTGGCGCGGCGACGCGCGCACCAAGGCCATCCCCATCCTCATGCTGACCGCGCGGGGGGACGAGCCGGACAAGGTGGCCGGCCTCGATGCCGGCGCGGACGACTACATCACCAAGCCGTTTTCGACGCAGGAATTGCTGGCGCGCATCCGGGCCGTGCTGCGCCGCCGAGCCCCCGAGCAGGTGAGCGACAGCGTGTCCGTAGGCGCGCTGGTGCTGGATGCGGGGACCTACCGCGTGACATGGCAAGGGCAGGCGCTGAAGGTAGGGCCGACCGAGTTCAAGCTGCTGCACTACCTCATGAAGCACCCCGAGCGGGTGCACAGCCGCTCCCAGCTGCTGGACAAGATCTGGGGCGACCACGTCTTCATCGAGGAGCGCACCGTCGACGTCCACGTCAAGCGGTTGCGCGAGTCGCTCGGCGGAGCGGGCGCGATGATCGAAACCGTGCGCGGCGCGGGCTATCGCCTGTCGTCGCATTCCGCGGCCGCTACCGGAGCGGCCGCCTGACCTGAAGGCGTGCCGCCATTGCGCGCGGCGGAGTGACAATCAGCGATGGCGCCGCGTTTCATCAGTTTCCTCATTTGCCAGCTGGCCGGCGGCCTGATCGGATGGTGGCTGGGCCATGACGGCGGCATCCGTGTGGGGCTGGTCGCCGGGGGCCTGGGTTGGCTCGTGGTGGACAGCATGCGCGGCGCACGCGTGCTCCGGTGGCTGCGGCGCGGTGAGTTCACTGCTCCGCTTGCCGTGGGCGGGCTGTGGGGCGAGCTGGTGGACCGGATGCGACGCGTCCTGCGCACCCGCGAGCAGGAACTCGCGGACTCGCGGCAGCGCCTGCAGGAATTTCTCGCCGCGATCCAGGCCTCGCCGAACGGCGTCGTGCTGCTGGACCCGCAAGGGCGGATCGAATGGTCGAACCAGACGGCGGCGCAACAGTTCGGCTTCGACCTCCAGCGCGACATGCAGCAGCAGGTGGGCAACCTGGTCCGCGATCCTTCCTTCGCGGCCTACTTCAACAGCGGCAAGTGGACGCAGGAAATCGTGATCGCCGGTCCCGGCAGTTCCGCCTCCCGGCCCGTCAAGCTGTCGGTGCACCTGCATCCTTATGGTGAAGGCCGCACGCTGCTGCTGTCGCGCGACGTCACCGCGGTGGAGCAGGCCGAAATCATGCGCCGCGATTTCGTGGCCAATGTGTCGCACGAGATCCGCACGCCCCTCACGGTGCTGATGGGCTTCGTCGAAACCTTGCAGCACCTCCCGCTGGACGAGGCCGAGCGCGATCGCTACCTCGCCCTCATGGCCCAGCAGGCCCACCGGATGCAGACGCTGGTGAGCGACCTGCTCACGCTGTCCCGGCTGGAGGGCAGCCCCTTGCCGGGCACGGGCGAATGGACCGGGGTGGGGAGTTTGATGGCCCAGTGCGAGCAGGAGGCGCATGCGTTGTCGGCCATCCTTGGCAAGTCGCAGGGCCTTCGCTTCACGGCGGCGCCCGACGTGGAGATCGCGGGCTCGCCCAGCGAACTGCTCTCCGCCTTGTCCAACCTCGTGAGCAATGCGGTGCGCTATACGCCGTCAGGCGGAACGATCCACGTCCAGGGGCGCACCCTGGCTGACGGCCGGTTCGAATTCTCGGTACGCGACTCCGGCCCCGGCATCGCGCCTGAACACATCTCCCGCCTGACCGAGCGCTTCTACCGCGTGGACCGCAGCCGCTCCCGCGAAACCGGCGGCACCGGGCTGGGCCTGGCGATCGTCAAGCACGTGGTGCAGCGCCATGGCGCGGAATTGAAGATCGAAAGCACCCCCGGCGTCGGCTCGACGTTCGCGATCGTCTTCCCGGCTAGCCGGATACGGCCTGCCGGGGCACCGGCTGGTGGGACCGAACGGCCCGCCACAGAATCAGCGGCAGCACGATAGCCAGCAAGGCCAGCGCGAGGGCGCTCATGATCCAGAAAGCGGCCGGCGAATGCATGGCCGGCCAGGGGCCGATCCCGCGATAGGCCAGCAGGTAGCCGCCCGCGAGGCCCGCGCCCCAGAGCAGGACGCAGTAGGCCACCAACGGCGCCACCGCAACGCGGTAGCAGCGCAGGACGAACACGCACAGCGCCTGTGTCGCGTCGCCGACCTGGTACAGCGCCAGCCAGGCCAGCAGCCCGGCCGCGAGGGCCACCACTTGCGGATCGCTGGCGTAAACGGACGCGATCTCGCCGCGCGCCAAAGCGAGCACCGCGCTGAATGCCAGGGCGGCGCCGAGAACCAGCTTGAAGCCCGTGCGGATCGCATGCCGGGCCCGTTTCGCGTCGCCGGCCCCGAGCCAGTAACTCACCCTGGCGCTCGTTGCGATGGAGATCGACAAGGGCATCATGTAGATCACGGCCGCGAAGTTCGACGCGATCTGGTGCGCGGCCGATGCGAGAGTGCCCTGCCGGGCGATGAAGAGCGCCATCAACGTGAAGGACGTCACCTCGACCATCACCGCCAGCCCGGCGGGAATGCCCAGGTGCAGGAAGCGCCCGATGGCGCGCCAGTCCGGTGGTTCCATCCGGTGCCAGAGCGAGTAGGGCGCATACAGCGGCTGCGTTCGCAGCAGCCAGACGCCGCCGGCGAGCAGCAGGTAGTTGACCGCGACGGTGGCCCAGGCGCATCCCACCGCGCCATGCCCGTCGAGGCCGAATCCGCCGAAAGCGAACCAGATGGACAGCGGAACCTTCAGGCCCAACGCCGCAATCTGCAGCCACGTGACGAGCAGCGGCTTGCCCAGGCTCTGGTTGAGGGTGCTGAACAGACGGAACAGCAAGGTCGCCGGCAGGGCCAGGCCCAACGCGGCGAGATAGGCGTGAACCTCGCCGCGCATCGCGGGCGGGACATCCGTCCAGCGCAGGAGCGGTGCCGACAGCAACAGGCCCAGGAAGCCCGCTGCCGTGGCGAGGCCGGTCAGGTACAAGGCCTGGCGCACCGAACGGCCGAGGTCTTCATTGCGCCCCGCGCCATGCAGCTCGGCCCATGCGGGCAGCAGCACCTGGATCACGCCGATCAGGGCGACGAAGACGCTGATGTAGACGGCGGAGCCGACCGACAGCGCGGCCAGGGCCTCCTGGGAATAGCGTCCCGCGACGATGGTGTCCGTGACGCCGAAGGCCATGACTGCCAGCTGACCGACGAGCACGGTGCCCGCATGGCGAACCAGGATGCGCAGCTCCGTCACTGGACGGCCGTCCTCCGGTAAAGCAGCACGTTGTCATGGGCATCCACGGGCCGGCGGATGCTGGCGACGAGCCGCCAGCGCCGCATGTCCAGCGCGACCGACACGGCCGGTTGCAGGTCGGACGTCACCAGGAGCCACGGACAGTTGCCTTCCCGTGAGGCAAGCCGCATGTCCAGCTGCCCGTGATAGCGGAAGGCGGCGGCTTGCGCGCGGCTCAGGCCGAATGTTTCGACGCATCCGGGCCGGTCGATGTGCCGCGCAACCCCGCGCACCACGGGCGTGTAGCTTCGTGCGAAATCCAGCACCGGCAGCCACAGCGTCATGAGCAGCAGCCAGCACAGCGCCGCCCCGCCGGCGGGCAGCACCAGGCTCTTCCAGATCACGGACCGATGCCGGCCCGTGCGCCACTTCACCAGCCAGGCCCATGCCAGCGTCGCGGCCAGGGCAGCGACGAACGCCAGCGCGGAGAAGCTCGGCTCGAAGCCCGGCGCCAGCTTGGCCACGTTGGCAGCCGGCTTGGCCGGCACGCCGGTCTGCAGCGAGATCCAGATCACCCAGATGATGAAGGCGCAGCCGCTGAAGAACAGCAGCGTGAACCAGTCGATGAGCGCGCCGACGCTGCGGCTCAGGGTGGGCAGCGCAAAAGCGGCCAGCGCGGCGAGCGCCGGCAGGCCCAGCAGCAACGAGCGGTCGGAGGAGGGCGTGGCCACCGTGGTGGCGATCGAGACGGCCAGGAACCACAGCGGCAGGGCCACATGGCGGCTCACGAGCTGGCGGCGCCAGCGCCAAAGCGTCCACAGCGCCAGCGGCCATGCCGGCCACGTGAACCACAGCAGCAGCCGGCCGATCGAGCGCCAGTCGCGCGCGAAGCCGTCCACCACGCGCCACTGCCAGGCATCGAACCAGGTCGCGAGCGCCGCCACGATGGCCAGCGCCGCTGCCGACACGGCGGCGGCTTTCCAGCGGCCCAGGGACGCCTCCTCGGCTTCGCCATCCCCGTCGAACAGGTTCACGACCACGCCGCCGGCGGCGAAGAGCACGGCCATGGCCGGCGCCCCGCTCAGGGCCAGGCCGGCCAACCCGGCGAACAGGCAGGGGATGGCGACGCCGGGCCGCCGCGGTAGCGCGGCGATCGCGAAGAAGGCCAGTGCAGTGAAAGCCAGTTGCGCGAGGGCCGGTGTCGTCTCGTGCGACAGCTGCGCGAGGCCCAGGGAGGCGATCAATGCGAGCAGCCCGCCGTCGGCCATGGCCCGGGCGTAATCGGCCGGGCTGGCCTCGCCGCCGAACGCGAAGGGCACCGGTTGGGCCCGCGGGCTGCGGGCCAGCGAGTAGACGCCGTACCACGTGGCCGCCAGTGTCAAGGCGAGCAGGAGGGCGAAAGGGAGCCGGGCGGCGAAATCGGGGACCACCCAGGCCGGGGCGGCCTGCATCGCCCACGCGCCCAGCCAGTAGGGCAGCAGCGCGTCGAACTCGGGAGGCTGGCCCAGCAACTGCGGCGCAAGCCACGACGCGCCGCCGGTGGCCAGTTCGTACATGTAGCCGAACGCCGTGATGTCCGCGTTCTTCCAGGGTTCGCGCCCGATGAACCCCGGCACCACGTAGGCCACGCAGAACAGAAGAAGCGCGATGCGCGGCAGCCGGCGAACGGCATCCTGGGCGACGATGGCGGGGGTCGGCTGGTTCACTGCGCGCGATTATGGGCCCGCGAGGCGAGGCCCCAAAAAACAAGGGCAGCGCGGTTGCCCGGGCTGCCCTGCGTTGCGGCGAAGACGCGGCTTACTTGGCGGCGGCCTTCTCGGCTTCTTCGGCCTTGGCGGCGGCCGACTTGCCGAACTTCTTGAAGAACTTGTCCACGCGGCCGCCCATGTCGTTGACCGACTTCTGCGTGCCGGTATAGAACGGGTGCGACTCGCTGGAGGTATCCAGCTTGAACATCGGCAGTTCGCGGCCGTCGTCGGTCTTGCCCATTTCCTTGGTCTGCGCGCACGAACGCGTCACGAACTTGAAACCGTTGGACAGGTCCACGAACAGGACGTCGCGGTAATTGGGGTGAATGCCTTCTTTCATGATCTTCCTTGGGTCGTTGCGGTAGCCGCGCCGGACAATTCCGGGGTACTTTCCGCGAAAAGCCTGTGATTATAGCTGGAAAGCAACGGCAGGGCTTCGCATGCAGGGAGCATACTGGTTTTCGGCGAAACCCATTCTCGCCGGAGGGGAATGCACGTGAGTTTCGCGACCCGGTATTTCAGCGGCACTGTCTCCGGCTCAGACGGCACCCTCAGCACCAGCGGGGCTTTCACGGCCCGAATCACCGGCAACAGCGACGGGAGTTTGTCCGGTTCGTGGACCTTTAACGGCACCTACGCCGACACATATCCCTTCGCCTCGACCAGCGGGAGCATCAGCCTTTCAGGGGTAGTCACCGGGACTCCCGGCTCGGGGCCGAGCGGGGAGGCGTCGTCGACCAGCGGTCCCTGGCTGATCAGCTTGAACGCCGGTGCGAATCAGGTCAATCTCGGCGGTACCTTGAGCGTGACCAACGGGCAGTATTCCCTGAATGTGGGACTGGCTTACTACATCGATTTCCAGACAGCGGGGGGGTACCAGTATCGGGACCTCTTCGAAGCCAGGTCCACCATCGGCACCTACGTTCCGCCGCCGGTCGTTTCCATCGATACCTATACCGGCAGCTCGCCTGAAGACGGTGGCGGCATCACGATCACGCTGACGCGAAGCGGCACGGACATCGGACTGCAGTCCACGGTTCTCCTCTCCACGCAGGACGGCGCCGCAACATCATCGGGAGTGGCCAAGGACTTCAACGCCGTCACGGAACGCGAGGTGGTTTTCGCGCCCGGCGTCACCTCCGTGACGGTCACGCTCGGCAACCTGCTCATCGATGACCAGGCGATGGAGGTCAACGAGAACTTCGGCATCCGCATTTTCGATCCGGTCAACGCGAGCCTCGGCTTTGCTACCGGCAACGTGACCATCATCGACAACGACTTGACCGGCACCAGCGGCGCGAACGCGCTCACCGGCGGGGCCGGCGGCCAGTCCATCACCGGTGGCGCCGGCAACGACAGTATCGACGGCGGCGCCGGCATCGACACCGCGCTGTACGGCGGCGGGCGCGGCAGCTACACCATCACGTCCACCGCCACGGGCTACACCATCAGTGCCAATGCCGGGACGGACGGGACCGATTCACTGCTGAATGTCGAACGCCTGCAATTCGCCGTCACGAGCGTCAACCTGACCGTGGGCGCCATCGCGCATACCATCACCGAGGCACAGCTGGATTCGCTGATCGAGCTGTACATCGCGTACATCAACCGGGTGCCCGACGCCGACGGCATGGTTTTCTGGATCGGCCAGCTCGGGGCCGGCCAGTCGCTCGACCGGATCGGCGAGGCGTTCTATGGCGCGGCCGTGCAGTTCGGCGACCTCACCGGCTATTCGGCCAGCATGAGCGACGCGGATTTCGTCACGGTGGTGTACCGGAACGTCCTGGGCCGCTCGCAGCCCGATGCCGGCGGCCTGGCCTTCTGGAGCAACGAGCTGGCCTCGGGCCACTCGAGCCGCGGCACCCTGGTGTCGAGCATCCTGGGTTCGGCCCACTCGTTCAAGGGCCGTGCGGATTTCGGCTACGTGGCCGACCTGCTGGACAACAAGATCGCCGTCGGCAAGACCTTCGCGATCGACCAGGGGCTGGTCTACAACACCTCGCAGGACAGCATCACGCAGGGTATGGCGATCGCCGCGGCGGTGACGCCGACGAGCACTGCCGCTGCGATCACGCTCATCGGCGTGTCCGACGGCTTCAGCCTCTACTGAAGTAAGAGGCTGCGCGGGGGCTCAGCCGCCGCGCCGCATCATGTCGAAGAACTCGACGTTGGACTTGGTGGCCTTCATGCTCTTGAGCACCATTTCCATGGCCTCGATCTCGTCCATGTTGTACATGAACTGGCGCAGGATGCGTGTCTTTTGCAGGATCTCGGGCGCCAGCAGCAGCTCTGCGCGGCGGGTCCCGCTGCGGTTGGGCTGGATCGAGGGGAACACGCGCTTTTCGTACAGGCGGCGGTCCAGGTGGATTTCGCTGTTGCCGGTGCCCTTGAACTCTTCGAAGATCACTTCGTCCATGCGGCTGCCGGTGTCGATCAGCGCCGTGGCGATGATGGTGAGGGAGCCGCCTTCTTCCACATTGCGGGCCGCGCCCAGGAAGCGCTTGGGGCGCTGCAGCGCGTTGGCATCGACGCCGCCGGTCAGCACCTTGCCCGACGACGGCACCACGTTGTTGTAGGCGCGGGCGAGGCGGGTGATCGAGTCCAGCAGGATCACCACGTCGCGCTTGAGCTCCACGAGCCGCTTGGCCCGCTCGATCACCATCTCGGCCACGTGCACGTGGCGCGCGGCGGGCTCGTCGAAGGTGGAGGCGATCACCTCGCCCTTCACCGAGCGCTGCATTTCGGTCACTTCCTCGGGCCGCTCGTCCACCAGCAGCACCATCATGTGGATGTCGGGATAGTTGGCGGCGATGGCGTGGGCCATGTGCTGCATCATCACCGTCTTGCCGCTCTTGGGGGGCGCCACGAGCAGGGCGCGCTGGCCCTTGCCGATGGGCGCGATGATGTCGATGATGCGGCCGGTGACGTTTTCCTCGCCTTTGAAGTTCTCTCGCTCGAGCTTCATCTGCTCCTTCGGGAACAGCGGCGTCAGGTTCTCGAACATCACCTTGTGCTTGTTGTTCTCGGGCGGCCCGTCGTTGACCTTGTCGAGCTTGGTCAGCGCGAAGTAGCGCTCGCCGTCCTTGGGCGTGCGCACTTCGCCTTCGATCATGTCGCCGGTGTGCAGGTTGAAGCGCCGCACCTGCGAAGGCGAGATGTAGATGTCGTCGGTGCTGGCCGTGTAGCTGGTGTCGGGGCTGCGCAGGAAGCCGAAGCCGTCCGGCAGGATTTCCAGCACGCCGTCCGCAAACACCTGCTCGCCGGCGCGGGCGCGCTTCTTGATGATCGCGAACATCAGCTCCTGCTTGCGCATGCGGCCGGTGTTTTCGATCTCAAGCTCTTCGGCCTGCTTCAGGACTTCGGACACGTGCAGTGCCTTGAGTTCGTTTAAGTGCATGGAGGTACTCCTGGCGGAGCTCTTGTCGGGTCTTGGGGGAGGTATGTTGCGAGGCGAGAATGCCTCACAAGCCGGGAAACTCGAACCGGCCCGCGGGTAGCGGATCGGTGAACTGAAGGGGATTATGCAGGAAAAACCGGGGAATGTGTCATGCCGGCCCCGGAACAGGGCCGGGCTGCAGCACCCCGGCACCCATCACGTCTCGGGATCGGCCATGGATTGCGGGTCACGCCCGCAATGACCATCTCAAGCCAGTTGCTGGTCGATGAAGGCCGTGAGCTGCGCCTTGCTCATCGCGCCAACCTTGGTGGCCGCCAGCTGGCCATCCTTGAACAGCATGAGCGTGGGGATGCCGCGAATGCCGAACTTGGCCGGGATGTCGCGGTTCTCGTCGACGTTCATCTTGGCGATCTGCAGCTTGCCCTGGTAGGTGGCGGAGACTTCGTCCAGGATCGGGGCGATCATCTTGCAGGGGCCGCACCATTCGGCCCAGTAATCCACCAGCACCGGCTTGTCGGCTTTCAGGACGTCGGCTTCGAACGTTGCGTCGGAAATGTGCTTGATCAGGTCGCTTGCCATGGTTTGAATTCCTTTGGGCTATGGGCGGTGCCGTGCGCTGGTGCATCGGCTGTGCAAGTACAGTGAGGGAATTGTGACAGAAACCAAGTCCCCGCGTCCGCTACCGACGGCCCCCTTTCCCCTATGAGCGCGATAGGACAAACGCATGAGTCCGGCCGCTGGCCCAGACTCGTCGCCGCGCTGCGCGAGCTGCTGGCTCAGCATGCGGCGCACCCCGCGCGCACCGTCGTTCTCGTCCCCTACGCGCAGCTGATGGCCGTGGCGCGCCGGCAGTGGGCCGCCCAGGTTCCCGACGGGTTCGCCCCCCGGTTCGAGACCACGATGAACTGGGCCGGCAAATCCGGTTTCGTGCCGGGGAACGACGACCTCGGATTCGACATGGGCCGCGACTTGTTGACCGCGCGCGCATGGTTGCAGGCGGCGGGGCTCGGCGCGCGTGCGGAACTGCTCGCGGGCCGCCTCGTGGAGGCGGCATGGCAGCTGGCCGGCATCGCGGCCGCCATCGTCCCGGCCGAACGGCAGGCGTGGGCCGTGCGCGCGCGCGCGGCTGCCGCACTCGGGGCGGAGGCACAGGCCCTCCAGCTGGAAGCCGCCGTGGGCCGCATCGCGGTGGAATGGGCCGCAGCCTCCGCCTATGCGACCGATGCCTTGCTGGATCGCGCGTTGCTGCGCGACATCGACCTGCTGGTCGTCCTCGAAGGCCTGGCGCCCGACCCGATCGCGCAGGCGATCTCGAAGATCGTCGGCGACAAGGCCGAACGGCTCGCCCTCGATGGCGATGCGCCGTGGGGTGCGATTGCCCTGTACCAGGCTGCCGACCCCTCGCACGAGGCCGAAATGGCCGCGGCCTGCGTGATGCGCCACGTCGAAGCCGGGCGCGTGCCCGTGGCCCTCGCGGCCATCGACCGTGTGCTGACCCGGCGCGTGCGTGCCATGGTCGGCGCGCGCGGCATCGGCATCCGCGACGAAACCGGCTGGAAGCTCTCCACGACACGGGCGGCCGCGCACGTGATGGGCGCCTTGCGGGCGTGCGCATGGAACGCCGGCAGCGACGCCGTGCTGGACTGGTTGAAGAACGTGCCGGCTGTCGCGCCGGCCACCGCATCGGCGCTCGAGCGGCGTGTCCGCCGCGAAGGGCTGCGCGAGTGGCGAGCCGTTGCCTCGCTCCGATCCGATGACGGCGCGAAATGGCGCGCGTTGGTCGACCAGGCCGACGCCTGGCGAGAGCCGATGCAGCGCGCCCGTACCTTGCCCGCGTGGCTGCAGGCAGCGCGTGAGTTGCTGCAGGCGTGCGGGCACTGGCCGCGGCTGGAGTCGGATGCCGCCGGCGTGCGCGTGCTGGAAACGCTCGGACTGCACGAGGACATGCAGGCGCAATGGCAGCAGCTGCCGCAAGCCGCGCATCGGTTCAGCCTGGCCGACTTCACCGGGTGGGCCAACGAGGCGCTGGAGGCGGCGACGTTCAAGCCGGAGAACCCGGACAGCGAGCAGGTCATGATCCTGCCGTTCAACCAGCTGCTGGGGCGCGACGTGGCGGCCGTGGTGCTGGCCGGGTGCGACGAGGTGCGCCTGGCGCCCTCGCCGGAGCCGCAAGGCCCCTGGACCGCCGCGCAACGAGACATGCTCGGCTTGCCGTCACGCGAAGCGCTGGAGCGGGAGCGGCGCGACGGCTGGCGCAGTGCCCTCCGGGCCCCGCATTGCGATGTGCTGTGGCGCGCCAGCGACGACAGCGGCGAGCCCGTGCTGGCCAGCAGCCTGGTGCGCTCGCTGGAGCTGGAGGGGCGCGGCGACTTCGCCTCCGATCCGCGCGACGAGCGCGCGGTGACCGCGCTGCCCGTGGCCAAGCCGCTGCCGGACGGCGCGCCACTGCCGCTGTCGCAGTTGTCCGCCAGTGCCTATGAGGACCTGCGGCGCTGCCCCTATCGTTTCTTCGCGCTCCGGCAGCTCGGGCTGCAGGAGGCGGCCGAGATCGACACCGAGCTCGACAAGCGCGATTTCGGCAACTGGCTGCACAAGGTGCTCGGCACGTTCCACGAGGCGCTGCGCGCCAGCCCCGAGCCGCACGGCCCGGCCCGCGCCCGGCTGCTCGACATCACGGCCGAAGAAGTCACCCGGGCGCAGGGCCTGGAGGAGGGCGAATTCCTGCCGTTCGCCGCTGCCTGGCCGCAGGTGCGCGACGGCTACCTCGCCTGGCTGGAAAAGCACGAGGCATCGGGAGCCGTGTTCGAGGCGGCGGAGCGCGAGCACGAGATGCAGCTCGGCCCCGTCAAGCTGGTCGGGCGCATCGACCGCATCGACCGCCTGCCCGACGGCAGCCTGATGGTGATGGACTACAAGACCGAAGCGGAGGGCAAGACGGCCGAGCGCGTCAAGACGCCCGGCGAGGACACGCAGCTTCCGTTCTACGCCGCGCTGCTGGATATCGGCGACCTTCGGGCCGCCTATGTGAATGTCGGCGAGCGCGGCAAGACGAGGGATTTCGAGCAGAAAGCCATCATCGAGGCACGGCAGCTGCTGGCCGAAGGCATCCTGGACGACCTCGGCCGCGTCGCCGGGGGCGCCCGAATGCCGGCGCTCGGCGAGGGCGTCGCCTGCGAGTTCTGCGCCGCGCGTGGCCTGTGCCGCAGGGATTGGTGGACATGAGCGCGGAACTGGCCTACGAACTCAACGGGGAACGCATCGCGCGCGAGCGCTTCTACGCCATCGCGTGCGACCCACGACGCAGCGTCGTGGTGGAAGCCTGCGCGGGCGCGGGCAAGACCTGGATGCTGGTGTCCCGGATCCTGCGCGCGCTGCTGGACGGCGCGCAGCCGCACGAAATCCTTGCGATCACCTTCACCAAGAAGGCCGCCGGCGAGATGCGCCAGCGCCTGCACGAATGGCTGGAGACCTTCGCGTCGGCGCCGCCCGAAGTGCTGGACAAGGCACTCGCCGATCGGGGCCTGCCGGCGCAGCCCGGGTTGCGCGAAGTGCTCAAGAACCTGTACCCGCGCCTGCTTTCCAGCGGCCGGCCCGTGCAGGTGAGGACGTTCCACAGCTGGTTCGCGGCGCTGCTGCGCAGCGCGCCGCTGTCCGTGCTCGAGGCCCTGGAGCTGCCGGCCAACTACGACCTGCTGGAAGACGACAGCGAGGCGGTCGGCCTCGTGTGGCGGCGGTTTCACGCGGCCGTCGCGGGCGAGGCGCTGGCGCGGCGGGACTTCGAAGCATCGGTGGCCGCATTCGGGCGGTTCCAGACCCAGAAGGCCCTGCATGCAGCGCTGGCCAAGCGCGTGGAGTTCACGCTTGCGGACGCGCATGGTGTCGTCGAAGCCTCGGTGAAGCCGTTCGACGAGGTGTTTCCGCAGTTCGCGAGCGCCGATGAACCCGAGGCGACGCTGGATGGGGACGTTGCGCGAAGCCGATGGCTGGCCCGCGCGAGGGTGCTCGGCGCGGAGAAGAACAAGACACCGCAGAAGGCCGCGCAACTGATCGTGGACGCCTTCGAAACCGATAGCCTGCAGGAGCGCCTCGGCCTGCTGCGCAAGGGCTTCTTCGTGGCCGGCGAGGACCGGCTCACCGCGAACCTCGCCAAGTTCCCGGCCGCGCAGGAGGCCGAGCCGGAGTTGCAGGCGCTGTGCGCCGCACGCGCGCAGCACGAGGCCTGGCTGCACCACCAACGCATCATGCGGCTCGCGCGGCTGCTCATCGCGCAGTTCGGCGCGCTCAAGCGCGAGCGCGGCTGGATCGACATGAACGACGTCGAACGGGCCGCGCTGGTCATGCTGTCCGACCCGGTGCTCTCCGGCTGGGTGCAGGAGCGCCTCGACGCGAGCACCGCCCACCTCCTGATCGACGAGTTCCAGGACACGAACCCGCTGCAATGGCAGGCGCTGAACGCCTGGCTGGGCAGCTACGCCGGCGCGGCCGGCAAGCGGCCCAGCGTCTTCATCGTGGGCGACCCCAAGCAGAGCATCTACCGGTTCCGGCGCGCCGAGCCGCAGGTGTTCCATGCGGCCAAGGATTTCGTCCGGGAGGCGCTGGGCGGCGATGTGCTCAGCTGCGACCACACGCACCGCGTCGCGCCGGCGCTGATGGCGCTGGTGAACGGCGTGATGGACCGGGCGCAAGAGGAAGGCCGGTACGAAGGCTTCCGCGCGCACACCACCGAATCCACCGAGGAAGGGCGGGCGCTGCGCTTGCCCCAAATCGAACGGACCCCCCGGCAGCCCGTCGCGGCGGCCGACCCGGACGCCGCGTTCGACTGGCGCGACAGCCTCACCGTCCCGCGCGAGTTGCCCGAGGAAATGCTGGTGACGCTGGAATGCCGGCAGGCCGCGGCGTGGATCGCCGCCCGGCTGGCAGAGGGGGTGGCGCCCGCCGACATCATGGTGCTCGCCCGCCGGCGCGACCGGCTCGGCGTGATGGAGGATGAACTGCGCGCGCTGCACATCCCCGCCCAGCAACCCGAAAAGTCGGAGCTCGGCGAAGCGCCCGAAGTGCGGGACATCGTCGCGTTGCTCGACGTGCTGGTGTCGCCCACGCACGACCTGTCGCTGGCGCAGGCCTTGAAGTCGCCGCTTTTTGGCGTGGAAGACGAGGCGCTGGTGCAGATCGCAATGGCGGTTCGGCGCGCGGCTGCCGACGGCGCCCCGCGGCCATGGTTCGAGATCCTGCGCAAGGAGGCGTTGCCGGCTCCCGTCCCCGAAAAGCTCGCGGAAACGTTGCTGCGATGGAAAGGCTGGGTGGACACCCTCCCGCCGCACGACGCGCTGGAAGCGATCTACGAGGACGGCAACGTGCTGGCGCGTTTCGGCGCGGCGGCGCCTGCGGCGCTGCGCAACGCCGTGCTGGGCAACCTGCGCGCATTGCTGGGCGCGGCGCTGCAGGTGGACGGCGGGCGTTATGCGACGCCGTATGGTTTCGTGCGCGCACTGAAGGCCGGGGGCATCCAGGCGCCGGCGCAGGCCACGGAGGGTGCGGTGCGCCTGCTCACGGTGCATGGCGCCAAGGGGCTGGAAGCGCGGATCGTGCTGGTGCTCGACACCGACGGCCCGCCACCGAAATCCGAAACCATGGGCGTGATCGTCGAATGGCCCGGCGAGTCGCCGGCGCCGTGGCGCTTCGCGTTCCTCGCCAGCGAAACCAGGGCGCCGGCGTGCAGCACCGACGCGCTGGACGTGGAGATGGCGGCCCGCCAGCGTGAGGAACTCAATGCGCTGTACGTGGCGATGACGCGGGCGCGCCGCCAACTCGTGATCTCTTCGGTGCAGCCGCACATCCCGGCCGAGGCCAGCTGGTGGCAGCGCCTGGCGGACGCCTGCGAGCCGCTTGGCGCACCCGAATCGCCGCCGCGCGTGGTGGGCGCCCAGGGCGCCACGGGACCGTTCCTGCTGCCCATTGTTCCGACGATCCCGATCGAGGCGAAGCCGACCGCGGCCGCGGCGGCCACCGCCACGCGCGAGACGCGTTTCGGCCAAGCGGTGCACCGCCTGCTCGAGTTCCATGTGCCCGGCGCGACGGCGTGGCCCGCCGCCCAGTTGCTGCGCGTGGCCCGTGAGTTCGGGCTGGATGCGGCGACCGCGCGCGAAGCCTCGGTCATGGCCCGGCGCATCCTCACCGGCGAAGGCGCGTGGGCCTGGGACCCCGCCCGGGTGGATTGGCAGGGCAACGAGGTCGAGTTGCTGCACCAGGGCGAATTGCTGCGGCTGGACCGCCTGGTGCGCAGCGCGGGCCAGTGGTGGGTGCTGGACTTCAAGTCGGCATCGCGCCCCGAGCAGGACCCGGCGCTCATTGCCAAGATGCGGCTCTATCGCGAAGCCGTCGCGAACGCGAACCCCGGTGCGGTCGTCAAGGCCGCCTTCCTGACCGGGCAGGGCAAGCTGGTGGCCGTCGAATGAGTAGCGTCACCGTCATCGGCGCGGGGCCTGCGGGGCTGATGGCCGCCGAGGTGTTGTCCGCCGCGGGCCTGGAGGTGGACGTGTACGACGCCATGCCCTCGGCCGGCCGCAAGTTCCTGCTCGCCGGCAAGGGCGGGCTCAACCTCACGCACTCGGAACCCTTCGATGCATTCGCGTCGCGCTACGGGGATCGCAGGGCACAGATCGAACCGTTGCTGCGCGGGTTCGACGCCCAGGCGCTGCGCGATTGGGCGCAGGGCCTCGGTGTCGAGACCTTCGTCGGGACCTCGGGCCGCGTCTTCCCCGCGGAGATGAAGGCGGCGCCGCTGCTGCGCGCCTGGCTGCACCGGCTGCGGGCGGCGGGCGTGCGCTTCCACATGCGGCATCGCTTCGTCGGCTGGACCCCGGATGGCGCATTGCGCTTCGATGCGCCCGGCGGCGAGGAAATCGCGCGTGCGGACGCGGTGGTGCTGGCGCTGGGCGGCGCGAGCTGGCCCCGGCTGGGCTCGGACGGCGCCTGGGTGCCATTGCTGCAGGCGCGCGGGATCGATGTGGCGCCGCTGGCGCCCGCCAACTGCGGGTTCGATGTGCGCAATGGCTGGAGCGCCTGGTTCGCGCAGCGCTTCGCCGGCCAGCCCTTCAAGTCGGTGGCGATCCGCTTCGGGGCGTTCCACCGGCAAGGCGAGTTCGTGGCCACGGCCACGGGCGTGGAGGGCAGCCTCGTTTACGCGGTGTCGGCGCTGCTGCGCGAAGAGGTCCGGGCCCACGGATCGGCCACGTTCGAGCTGGACCTGCTGCCGGCCAGGCGCCCCGACCAGGTCCTCGCGGAGGTGGCGCATCCGCGCGGCTCGCGCTCGCTCTCCAGCCACCTGAAGAGCCGTTTGCACCTGGACGGCATCAAGTTCGCGGTGCTGCACGAACTCCTTCCGAAAGAGGACATGCACGACCCGTCGCGGCTGGCTGCGGCGATCAAGGCACTGCCGGTCACGGTCGTCGCTGCGCGGCCCATCGAGGAAGCGATCAGCACGGCCGGCGGGGTGCGCTTCGAAGCGCTCGACGACAACCAGATGCTGCGCGCGTCGCCGGGCGTGTTTTGTGCGGGCGAGATGCTGGACTGGGAGGCGCCGACCGGCGGCTACCTGCTCACGGCTTGTTTCGCGACGGGGCGCGCTGCGGCGCAGGGCGTGCTGCGCTGGCACGGCAACGCCGGCCAGGGTCAGAACATGGAGCGATAGTCGATCATCGGCTTGTCGTCGCGTGCGTTGCACACGTTTACGTATCGCTCAGCTCTGTTGCCGTCGCGCTCGCGCCCTTAAGAGTTCGTTAAGCGCCAACGCTTGTAATGCCTCCCGGGGCGTGAGCGACGCCTGCGCCCTTCAATTCAATCCATTCAATCCACGTCAATGATGAAACTCAAATACGCCACCGTTCTTTTCGCTGTTGTTGCAGGCACCGCCATGGCAGGTCCCGCCTGCAACGTTCCCCAGGCCCAATGGATGAAGGAGTCCGATTTCAAGGCGAAACTCGAGAAGGAGGGCTACCAGATCAGGACCTTCAAGGTCAGCAAGGGACAGTGCTACGAAATCTATGGCTTCGACAGGAGCGGACAGAAGGTGGAAATCTACTTCGATCCGGCCACTGCCGCCGTCCTCGAACAAAAGTGAGTCGAGGAGGTGATCGAGTCAAGAGGTCGTGCGCAGCATGTCTGGGACCCCTTCGTGCGGGTCTTCCACTGGGCCTTGGTCAGCTGCGTCTTTCTGAACCAGATCCTGCTCGAGGGCGGCGAGACGCCGCATCGGTGGACTGGCTATGCGGCCCTGGTGCTGATTTCCGGCCGGCTGGTGTGGGGTTTCGTGGGAAGTGCGCATGCGCGCTTTGCGAGCTTCGCCCCCACCCCTGCCCGGGTTCGGGCGCAGGTATGCGCACTGCTAAGGGGCCGGGTGCCCGCATACGTGGGGCACAGTCCTCTGGGCGCCTTGATGATGCTCGCGCTGGTGTTGCTCGTGATTGCGCTCGCCGTGACCGGGTGGCTGCAGACCACCGATGCCTTCTGGGGAGACGAATCCTTGCAGAAAGCGCATGAGACGCTTGCGAACGTGCTGCTGCTGGCGGCCGGAATGCATGGGGTCGCGGCGATTGTGATCGGCCGACTTGAACGCGTGCGCTTGATCAAGGCGATGATCACCGGAGTCAAGCAGTCCTACTGACGCCGACCGCGGTGTGGGCGTTCGTTGACTGGAAGCGGGTCAGAACTTGGAGCGGTAGTAGAGCATCGGCTTGCCGCCGCTGCGCTTGAGCGTCACGCGCGCGCCGCTTTCCAGCTGCAGGCCGACGAAACCGCGGTCGGCTACCAGGCCACTCTTCGGTGCGCTGCGTCCGATGCGCATCTCTACCCGGGCCCCGTAAGTGGGCTCGCGGGTCTGCACCAGCGTCAACGCGTCCGCCGGCATCACGCGGCGCCAGGCCGTGACGTCGATGCGATAGTTGCCGTCCAGCGCGTGCCGCCAGTGGAGCCCCAAATCCACGCTGGTGGGCGAGGCGTTGCGCGGCCCGAACGTGGGCAGGGCGGCTTCGTCCACGGTGCCCATCCCAAGCGACAGGCCCAGGGCGGAGCGCCGCGGCGGCAGCCATGTCATGTCGATGCGGTTGGTGCGGTTCGAGCCGTCGGTGTTGTCGAAGCGCGGAAGCGACGAGGCGGAAATCTCGAGTTGAGGCCGGCTGCGCTCACCGGGCGCCGTGCCGCCCTGGGCAACGACGGTGGACGCCGTCTCGGCGTCGAAGGCAAAGGCGCCGGAAGCGGCCGCGCATGACAGGATGAACGTGGCGGCGCGCAGCCGGGTGACGGCACCTGCATTCGACGGATCCAACCCCCACGCGACTACGGTGTTCATGGCTCACCTCCGACGGTGAAGCCACTCTAGGGTGCGTGCACTGGTAGATTTGTCGGACGTAGCCGAAAGTTACGGTCAGCCGCCGTGAGCGTGGCGCGTGGCGCCGCGCGTACAACACCTGACCCGGTTGGAAAGCCTCTCCGCCTTCCGCTGCGCGCACTGATCTCTCGCTGGCCTGCCTGTTGAGCACCTTCCTGCCGGCAGAAGGTCATGGTGGAGACCAACAAGACGGACCGCTACGGCAGGTCGGTCGGCAAGCGCCAAGGACAGGACGTGAACCTCCAACAGGGGCGCCGGGGCTGGCGTGCCATTTCAAGGCCTCCGAGCGCGCTGCAAGGGATGGCCTGACGCTCGCATCCACCGCGGCAGGGTAATTCTCAGTGTTGATGGTGAGCATGAACGACTGCATGTCCGGCCCCCCGGCCGATCAACCAGCGGTTCACAGGATATGCGACCACCGCCGCGACGAACAACGAGAACGCGAGCGCGCCCCAGAACAGGCCCGATGACAACGGGGCATCCATCGCGCCCGGCACGGCCAGCATGATCAGGTTGTCCACGATCTCCATGATGGCGATGGACACGGTGTCTGCGGCCAGGGCAAGCCGCGCCGCCCGCCGGATGGGTATACCGGCCCGCAGCAGCGGGGCCATCGTGAACGCATAGCCGAAGGCGAAGGCCAGGACCACCGCCAACAGGATGGTCATGATGTTCGACATGCCGAGAGCGGTGCCCATCACCATGCCCAGCACCTCACCGACTGCACAGCCAGAAAGGCAGTGGAGGGTGGCCCAGAAGGCGATCACGTTGAGATTTGGGGCACCGACGCGCGATGCGGCGTGGCCCTGGTGGCGATGGTCACCGTGGACGTGGTTCATGGCAGGCTCCTGAAAAAGTTGGAGCTGCATAATGTGAACCCTGACATCATGGCAAGGTCAAGCGTGACCGCTGATACGCACCTCATGTCGCCCAAGCCACACCCGAGGTGCTACAGGCAGGTGCTACAGATGGGGCTGTTCGGAGGTCCAAGTGCAGCGAAGTGCCTGATCCAGAACGCATCCGTGAGAAGAGGTTGACGAGCCTTACCCCCGGCACTGGCTCCACAGTTAGGGCTGCTTGGTTCCCCACCTGACCCAGTTGGCCGCTTCACCATGCGGGGAGGCCCGTCAGCCGATATTGTAGGTGCTCCGCGATGCCTCCTGGCCGGAGTGGTTCACCTCAACAGTTACTCTCGGTTCTCTGGTGGTATCCGTGCCCACTCAGGTCGCATAACTGGCCATCGAGTAGTTGTGCTGTCCTAGCTGACTAGTCAATTTCTCCGACGAATTAGGGATCATTTCCCCATACCCATCTCGGCTCCAGTGCTTAAGCTGAAGCATCCTGTAACCATCTGGAGCCCATCGTGAGCACTATTCTCCACCGTTCGATCCTCGTTGCGGCCATGCTCGCGATACCACTCGCACTCCCAGGCTGCGGAGGCGGAGGAGACACGCCATTCAATCCAGACGCAGCGCTGTTTACCACCGCCCCGGCCCAGGTCACCCTGGATGCCGGTGCGACCGTATCCTATCGGCTCAACGGCGGGACGCCGCTTTACTCGGCGTCGAGCGGGAATCCGAACGTCGTCAGAGCGACCACGGACGGACTTTCCGTCAATTTGACGGGACTTACGCCAGGGTCTGCCATGGTTTCAATAGCGGATTCAGCGGGAAGCAAGCTCAGCTTCAACGTGACGGTCGTTACTCCCGGCTTCAACGGGCCACTGGCAGTGACGCCGGCGTCTTTGTCTGTGGGCAACTGTACAACTCGGGTTCCCTTCATTTTCAATGGCGGGACCGCGCCGTTCCGAGTGCTGACCACTAACAATTTCAGTGCTCCTGTTAGCTCTCCCATTGCGCTGGGCGACGGTCGGCACTATTTCCTTGCAGACTTTGCTTATGGCCCCGTTCAGACGCCCGGCGGCATCGCTGTCGTCGTGCCGTCCACACTGACGGTGCTCGACAGCCAGGGTCATTCAGCAACCTCAGATGTGAGTACGTCCATTACGGATAGTCCGTGCCCGACAAACCCGCTTTTCCTGGTCAGTCCTGAGTCCGCAGACTTCCGGACAAGTGAAATACTCGCATTCCAACTCTCCGGCGGGTCCACGACCCCTACAGTGCCAACGGTCACCTTCGCTGACAGTGGGGTTGCCCAAGTGATCAGTGTGAGCGCGACCAATGTCGTTGTTCAGGCCGTCAGCGCGGTGCGGGCCACAACGCTGATGACAGTGGCGAATGCTGACGGGCAAAGAGCGAGCGTGGTGATTCGCGTTTTGCCGCAGCCCTGAGCACTGAGGACGTGGCGCCGGCGGCGGTCCTGCGGTTCGGCGCGGCGAGGGGCGCACCAGCCCAACCCGTAGAATCGCCCGCATGTCCTATGTCGTGCTCGCCCGCAAATACCGGCCCAAGACCTTCACGGAGATGGTCGGGCAGGGGCATGTGGTGCAGGCATTGTCGAACGCATTGACCCAGCAGCGGCTGCATCATGCGTATCTCTTCACCGGCACGCGGGGCGTCGGCAAGACGACCGTGTCGCGTCTGCTCGCCAAGTCGCTCAACTGCCAGGGCCCGGACGGGCAGGGCGGCATCACCGCGACGCCGTGCGGCGTGTGCCAGGCCTGCGTGGACATCGACAGCGGGCGCTTCGTCGATTACACGGAGCTGGACGCAGCATCCAACCGCGGCGTCGACGAAGTGCAGTCGCTGCTGGAACAGGCGGTGTACAAGCCGGTGCAGGGCCGCTTCAAGGTCTTCATGATCGACGAAGTGCACATGCTCACCGGGCACGCGTTCAACGCGATGCTCAAGACACTGGAAGAGCCGCCCGAGTACCTCAAGTTCGTGCTGGCGACGACCGATCCGCAGAAGGTGCCGGTCACCGTCCTGTCCCGATGCCTGCAATTCAACCTGCGGCCCATGGCCCCGGAAACCGTGCAGGAGCATCTGGCCCATGTGCTGGAGGCCGAGGGCGTGCAAGCCGAACCCCAGGCCCTGCGGCTGCTGTCGCGCGCCGCGCGCGGCTCCATGCGGGACGGCCTGTCGCTGGCCGACCAGGCGATCGCCTACGGCGGTGGCAAGCTCGAGGAAGCGGCGGTGCGCCAGATGCTCGGCAGCGTGGACACGAGCCATGTGTTCCGCCTGGTCGATGCGCTCGCGCAATCGGACGGCAAGGCCGTGGTGGAGATCTCCGAGGAGCTGCGCCTCCATGGCTTCAGCGCCGCTTCGACGCTGGAAGAGATGAGCGCCGTGCTGCAGCGCATGGCCGTGATCCAGGCCGTGCCTTCCGCGGCCGACATGACGGACAGCGAATCGGCCGAGATCGCGCGGCTGGCGGGCTTGCTGCCCGCGGACGAGACGCAGTTGCTCTACAGCATGTGCCTGCACGGGCGAGCCGAGCTCGGCCTGGCGCCCGACGAATACGCGGCGCTGACCATGGTGCTGCTGAGGTTGCTGGCCTTCAAGGGCCCGGCTCAAAAAAAAACTCTGAATGAAACTCGCACGCCGGTGCGTGCACCGTTGCAGGCGTCTTTGCCGGCGCGGACTGCCGTGCCCGCGGTCGGCGCGCCGCCGGGGCGCGTGCTGCCGGTCGTGGAGCCTGCCCCGCCCAAAGCGCCGCAGCGGCCGCCGGGGGCGGTCGACGGCCGGCCTGCCGGCGAGGTCGTCGGTGTGCCGGTGCGTGTGCAGCTCGAGTCGGCGCGGGACAGGCTCCCGGCGGCGGGGCAGCTGGTGCCCACGGAAGAAGGCGACTTCTGGCACGCCACGGTGAGCGGCCTGGTCGAGCGCGAGGTCGTCACGGCGCTGGTGCGCGAGCTCGCGCTGCAGTCGCAACTGGTGGACCGCGACGAAGGGTACTGGATGCTGCGCGTGGAGCGCGAATCCCTGAACCAGCCCGCCAGCCGGGAGCGCCTGCAGAACGCCTTGCAGGCGGCCGGGCACCCGGTGAAACTCAGTGTCGAAGTCGGCACCATCACGGACAGCCCGGCACGGCGCAACGCCGCAGCGGCCGCGGAGAGGCAACGCGCCGCCGAGGAGGCCATCCTGGCGGACCCTTTCGTCCAGGACATGATGCGCGACTTTGGCGCGAAAATCGTGCCTGGAAGCATCAAGCCAACGAATTGAAAATAGCGGACCAGAGAAAGGACCCACCATGTTCAACAAGGGACAACTCGCCGGCCTCATGAAGCAGGCCCAGGCCATGCAGGACAACCTCAAGAAGGCGCAGGACGAGCTCGCCACCATCGAGGTCACCGGGGAATCGGGGGCGGGCCTCGTGAAGGTGACCATGACCTGCAAGCACGATGTCAGGCGTGTCGCCATCGACCCGAGCCTGCTCGCGGACGACAAGGACATGCTCGAGGACCTCGTCGCGGCGGCGTTCAATGCCGCCGTGCGCAAGGCCGAAGAGACCTCGCAGGAGAAGCTGGGCAAGATTTCGGCCGGGATGCCCTCGCTGCCGGGCGGCATGAAGTTCCCGTTCTAGGCCCCGCGCGATACCAATGGCCGACACCAATGCCCTGAACGCCCTGATCGAGGCGCTGCGCCGCCTGCCGGGCGTGGGGGTGAAGTCGGCCTCGCGCATGGCGTTCCACCTCCTGCAGCACGATCGCCCGGGCGCCCAGGTGCTGGCGCAGGCGCTGGAGCAGGCGGCCACGCAGATCCGGCACTGCACCTTGTGCCACACGTTCACCGAGAACGAGGTGTGCGCCACCTGCCTGGACCCGCGGCGCGACCGCAGCAAGCTGTGCGTGGTGGAAACGCCGGCCGACCAGGCGGCGCTGGAGCGCACCGCGGCGTTCAAGGGGCTGTACTTCGTGCTCATGGGAAAGCTCAGCCCGCTGGATGGCATCGGCCCGAAGGACATCGGCCTGGCGAAGCTGTTCGACCGTGCGACGGATGGGGTGGTGCAGGAGGTAATCCTGGCGACGAATTTCACGGCGGAAGGCGAGGCCACGGCGCACGTGATCGCTGAAGCGCTCAAGGCCCGGGGGTTGAACGTGACGCGGCTCGCTCGCGGGGTGCCGGCGGGCAGCGAACTCGAATACGTGGACCTGGGGACCATCGCGCACGCGTTGGTGGACAGAAGATAAGCAATCAGAGGAGATGGCGATGCAATTCGCACGGTTCACCGTGGCGTACTGGTGTGTCCTGGCCTCGGCGCTCCTGCCGTTCGCGTGCGCCTGGATCGCGAAGGCGCCGGGCTTCGGCAAGCGCCGCAAGGAAGGCGGTTTCGACAACGACAACCCGCGCGCGTGGCTGGCCCGCCAGACCGACTGGCAGGCCCGCGCCAATGCGGCGCAGGCCAACAGCTTCGAGGCGCTGCCCTTCTTCATCGGGGCGGTGATCATTGCCCACCAGCTCGGCGCGCCCCAGGGGCGGCTGGACATCCTGGCGGTGCTTTTCGTCACCCTGCGGGTGATCTACATCGCGATGTACGTGGCGGGCCTGCCCACGATCCGGTCCGCCATCTGGGCGCTGGCGCTGCTCGCCAACGTCGGCATCCTCTTCTCCGGGTACCGCTGAACGCTTACGTGGAAACCCGCACGGGATGTTCCCGATGCGGTGGTGCAGCATCGTGACTAACCTCGCTGGGCTAGGTCAGGAGAGGTTCTTCCCAATGAAAATCAGTCCCATCACGCGCCGTACGTTCACGTCGGCGGCCGCGCTCGCAGCGGCATCACTCGCCGCGCCCGCATTGCGCGCGCAGAACAAGCTCGAGAAGAGCAAGGTCTCGATCGCCGTCGGCGGCAAGGCCGCGTTCTACTACCTGCCGCTCACCATCGCGGAGCAGCTGGGGTATTTCAAGGCCGAAGGCCTCGATGTCGAGATCTCCGATTTCGCCGGCGGCGCGCGCGCTCTGCAGGCCCTGGTCGGTGGCTCCGCCGACGTGGTGAGCGGCGCCTACGAGCACACCATCAACATGCAGAGCAAGAACCAGTTCATCCAGTCGATCGTGCTGATGGGCCGGGCGCCGCAGATCGCGATGGGCGTGTCCACCAAGGCGCTGCCCAATTACCGTGCGCTGTCCGACCTGCGAGGCAAGAAGATCGGCGTCTCGGCGCCGGGCTCCTCGACCAACATGGTGGCGAACCTGGTGCTCTCCCGCGCTGGCATCAAGGCCAGCGACGTCAGCTTCGTCGGCGTCGGCACGTCGGCCGGCGCCCTGGCGGCGCTGCGCTCCGGCCAGATCGACGCCATGAGCAACACCGACCCGGTGATGACCATGCTGGAGCAAAAGGGCGAGGTGAAGATCATCAGCGACACGCGCACGCTCAAGGGCACGCTGGACGTCTTCGGCGGCCCGATGCCGGCGGCGTGCTTCTACACGCACGGTGAGTTCGTGCAGAAGAACCCGAACACCTGCCAGGCCCTGGCCAACGCCATCGTCCACGGCCTGAAGTGGCTGCAGACGGCAGGCCCCAGCGACATCATCAAGACCGTGCCCGAGGGCTACCTGCTGGGGGACCGCGCGCTCTACCTCGCCTCGTTCAACAAGGTCCGCGAGGCGATCGCGCTGGACGGCATCATGAGCGACGAGGGTCCGCGCACGGCGTTGAAGGCGCTGACGAGCTTCGACCCCAACATCAAGGCCGAGCGCATCGAGCTGGCCAAGACCTACACCAACGAATTCGCGCGCCGGGCGAAGGACAAGTTCAAGGCGTAAGCGGCGGACATGTCGCCGTACGCGCTGGAACTCGATCGCATCAGCGTCACCTTCCACTCCCCGGACGACCCGGCGCAGCGGTACACGGCGGTAGCGGACACGACGCTGCGCGTCCGGGCCGGTGAGTTCGTCTCCGTCGTCGGGCCCACGGGCTGCGGCAAGTCCACGCTCCTCAACATCGGCGCCGGCCTGCTCGAGGCGTCGTCGGGCGAGGTCAAGGTGTTCGGGGAACCGTTGCAGGGCATCAACCGCCGCGCCGGCTACATGTTCCAGACCGAGGCGCTGATGCCCTGGCGCAGCGCGATCGACAACGTGATGGTGGGCCTTCAGTACCGCGGCGTGCCCGAGGCCGATGCCCGCGCGCAGGCGCAAGCATGGCTGGAGCGGGTGGGGCTCGCGGACTTCGGCGATCGCTATCCGCACCAGCTTTCCGGCGGCATGCGCAAGCGCACCGCGCTCGCCCAGGTGCTCGCGCTCGACCCGGACATCATCCTCATGGACGAGCCCTTCAGCGCGCTCGACGTCCAGACGCGCCAGCTGATGGAAAACGAGGTGCTGGACCTGTGGGCAGCGCGAAAGAAGGCGGTGCTGTTCATCACGCACGACCTGGACGAAGCCATTGCGATGAGTGACCGGGTCGTGGTGCTCTCCGCGGGCCCGGCGACGCGCCCCATCGGCGAGTTCGACATCGACCTGCCGCGCCCGCGCGACGTGGCGGAGGTGCGGACGATGCCGCGCTTCGTCGACCTGCATCGCCAGATCTGGAACGTGCTGCGCGACGAGGTGCTCAAGGGCTACGCGCAGCAACTGAAGAAGGCGGCCTGACGGATGTGGGAAGCCATCCGCCCTTCCGGCAAGACCCTGCGCTACTGGCAGGTGGGGCTGCTGATCGCCTTCCTGCTGTCCTGGCAGTTGGTGTCGCGCAACCAGCAGTACGCGTTCTTCCTCGGCGAGCCGGTCAAGGTGGCCGGGCGGATCTGGTCGTGGTTCATGCCGTTCGGGTTCGAGCCCAGCGTTGCGTACCCGGACGGGCTGCCGGGCCGCGCGGACATCTACGTTCACCTCGGCGTCACGCTGCTGGAGACGGTGCTGGCGTTCGTCATCGGCACGGTGCTGGGCCTGGTGTTCGGCTTGTGGCTCGCGCTGGCGCCGACGGCCAGCGCCATCCTGGACCCGTACATCAAGGCCGCGAACTCCATGCCGCGGGTGATCCTGGCGCCGATCTTCGGCATGTGGCTGGGCCTCGGGATCTGGAGCAAGGTCGCACTTGCCGTCACGCTGGTGTTCTTCATCGTCTTCTTCAACGTCTACCAGGGCGTGAAGGAAGTGAGCCCCGTGGTGCTGGCCAACGCCCGTATGCTGGGCGCCAACCGGAAGCAGCTGTTGCGCACGGTCTACCTGCCCAGCGCCACCAGCTGGGTGTTCTCGAGCCTGCACACCTCGGTGGGGCTGGCGTTCGTTGGCGCCGTGGTCGGCGAATACCTGGGCTCGGCGCGCGGCGTGGGCTACCTCATCCTCCAGGCCGAAGGCACGTTCGACGTCAACACCGTGTTCGCCGGGATCGTCGTGCTGACGGCCTTCGCGCTGGTGCTCGACGGCCTGGTGGGCCGGATCGAGAAGCGGCTGATGAAGTGGCAGCCGAGGCAGGGCGAAACCGAGAAGCTCTGACGCCAGGGACCCAAAAAAAAGCCCGGCGGCTGCCGGGCTTTTTTCATGGCCGATCAATGCCGCCGCGGATCGTTCGGGAAGTCGTCGCGGCCGTTGCGGATGCCGTCGCCGTCGCGGTCGCGGTCATCGGCGTTGCGGATGCCGTCACGGTCCAGGTCGCCATTGGGCCCAAAGCGGTTGCGGGCGTACTGGCCGCGGTTCGGCCGATCGTCATAAGCATTGGGGATGCCATCGCCGTCCTTGTCGCTGTCGTAGCGGTTGGCTACGCCGTCGCGGTCACGGTCGCCGTACGGGCCGCGCCGTTCCCAGCTATTGCCCACCAGGTACCACTCGCCGTTGGCGCGCTGGACCCAGCGTGGCTCGCGGTACTCATAGCCTTGGCGGGCCTCCAGCCAACGGCCGGGGATCCACACGTACTGGTTGCCGCGCCACTCATGGTGGCCCGGAGCCCACACATAGCCCTCGCGTGGGGCCGGCGTGCGTTCCTGGATCGGCGCCGGGGGCGCCACGGACACGACCGCCGAATACTGGGCGTTGGCCGCCGTGGGCAGCAAGCTCATCACTGAGGCGGTGGCGACGATGGCGCCGAGCAGAGTCTTCTTGAACATGGTTGGTCTCCTTTCGAGAGAAAGTAGGACCACTGTGCACCCAGCCCGGCAGTTGCGGCATCGGAGAGGGGAGCGAATCCCCGTCGGAGCTGTCCTGCGCTATCCGGTGACAGTTTGTTTCAGTTCAGGCGCTCAACGGCGCTGCTTCTTCTTTACCGGGCCCTTGGCGGCAGGGCGCGAAGCGGCGTTGCGGGCGGTTGCGCGGGGCGCCACCGACTTGGCGCGCACGCGGGTGGAATTGTGCACACCGGTCTTGACCGGCAGGTACACGACCACCTGCTGCCCGGCCTTGAAGGCGGCGGACGCGCCCACGTCGTTCCAGTCGGCCACCTGCGCCGCGCTGAGGCGGTATCGCTTGGCGATGGATGCCACCGTGTCGCGCTTGCCCGCCTTCACGGTCGTGCGACGGGTCACCATCTCCGGCGCGAGGTTGAGCTGGCCGTGGTCCGCGACCTGACCGGTCACGTCATTCAGCATCTTCGCCGAACGCGGGACGATCAGCACGGATCCCGCCTTGATCAACATGCGCGGGGGAATGGTGTTGACATTGCGCAGGTCGTTCTCATTCATCCCCACCCGGCGCGCGGCCTCCGAAACGCTCATGGTCGAGGGGGCGCTCCAGGCGGTCCAGCTTGCGTACTGTCCGACGGTGTAAGCCTCGAAGTTGCGCTGGAACACCTTGGCGTTGTCCCAGGGCAGGAGGATCTCGGGCGTTCCTGCCGCGAGGATCACCGGGCGCTTCATCGACGGGTTGAGCGCCTTGAAGTCATCGATCGAGACGTCGGCCAGTTTCGCGGCCAGCTCCACATCGATGTCGCGGGTGACGGTCACCGTCTGGAAGTAGGGGTGGTTCTCGATGAGCGGCAGCTCGGTGCGCAGGCCCTCGGGGTTGGCGACGATGTTCTTGACCGCCTGCAGCTTGGGCACGTAGTTGCGCGTCTCGTTGGGCATGTTCAGGTCGAGGTACGACGTGCCCAGCCCGCTCTTCTGGTTGCGCGCAATGGCGCGGCCCACGCTGCCCTCGCCCCAGTTGTATGCAGCCAGCGCGAGGTGCCAGTCGCCGAACATGCCGTGCAGCTTCTGCAGGTAATCGAGCGCGGCCCTCGTGGACGCGAGCACGTCCCTCCGGTCGTCGCGAAACACGTTCTGCTTGAGCTCGAAGTACTGGCCCGTGGCCGGCATGAACTGCCACATGCCGGCCGCCCGCGCACTCGAGACGGCCTGCGGGTTGAACGCGCTCTCGATGAAGGGCAGCAACGCCAGCTCGGTCGGCATGTTGCGGCGCTCGAGCTCCTCGACGATGTGGAAGAGGTACTTGCGCGAGCGCTCGGTCATGCGCTGGATGTAATCCGGCCGCGACACATACCACTGCTCCTGCTGGCGGACGAGGTCGCTCTCGAGGTTCGGCATCGCGAAACCGCGGCGGATCCGGTGCCAGAGATCGGCCGGCGGCTGCAATTCGGCGACGCCGCGCGATGCGGCCTCGGCCGCCGTGATGGGCTGGAGCGGGCCGGTCGGGATGACCGGGGGGGCGCTGGGCTGGGCCGCCGCCGCGGGGGCGGCAGGGGCCTTGGGCGTCTCGGAAGCCGGCGGGGTGGCGCAGCCGGCCAGCCAGAGTAGGGCCGAAAGCGCCGCGATGTGGTACAGCTTCATCTGAATACGTTCTTCCATTGTCGGATGGCGGCGAATGCCGCGGCGTCATCCCGCGCAACGCCGACTGTAATTGATCAGCTCGATGCCGTGGGGTTCCGCAACCCGGGCATATTTCGGGCCGGGACGGTGGTGCGTGACTAGAATCGCTTCCTGTTGCAGGCCGTCACGCTGCAAGACCCAGAGGTTATTGTCTTGGAAGGCCGGCAGCGGTATCAGCTTCATGAGCGACCAGATTATAGGAATGCGGCAGTGGTTCGAAACCCCGCCCGGCCGTTACCTGCTGGCCTGGGAACGGGCGGAGTTCGACCGCGCCGTGTCCGACATCTTCGGCTACCACGCCCTGCAGCTGGGCCTGCCGGAGCTCGACACGCTGCAGGCCAACCGCATGCCGCACAAATGGCTGGCCTTGCGCGAGCCGCCGGCCCCCGATTCGCTGCAGCCCCAGCCGTCGCTGATCACGGACTTCGCGGCGCTGCCGTTCCAGGAAAACAGCCTGGACCTGGTGGTGCTGCCCCATTCGCTGGAGCTCAACACCGACCCGCATGCCACGCTGCGCGAGGTCGAGCGGGTGCTGGTGCCCGAAGGCAAGGTCGTGATCTGCTGCCTGAACCCGGCGAGCCTCTGGGGGCTGCGGCAACGGCGCGCGCACCTCTACCAGAGGCTGGGATTCGGTGAGCTGTACCTGCCCGATGCGGGCGAGTTCATCGGCTACTGGCGGCTGCGGGACTGGCTGCGGCTGCTGAGTTTCGAAGTGGAGTCCGGCACCTTCGGCTGTTACCGCCCGGCGATGAACAGCGAGAAGTGGCTGGACCGCTACGACTGGATGGACGTGGCCGGCGAGCGCTGGTGGCCGATCTTCGGCGCCGTGTACTTCCTCGTCGCCGTCAAGCGCGTGCGCGGGATCAAGTTGATCGGGAAAGCCTGGAAACCCGCGGCCGGCATCGCCACGGCGCCCGTCCCGCTGGCCAATCGCGGCCATCACCCCACCTACCTGGAAGAGCATCAGTGAATCAGGTCGTGATCTACACGGACGGCGCGTGCAAGGGCAATCCCGGGCCCGGCGGGTGGGGCGTCCTGCTCAAGTCCGGCGCCACCGAAAAGGAGCTCTACGGCGGCGAGCGGCTGACCACCAACAACCGCATGGAGCTGATGGCCGTGATCCAGGCGCTGCAGGCGCTCAAGCGCCCCTGCGCCGTGACCCTGAACGTCGACAGCCAGTACGTGCTGAAGGGAATGACCGAATGGCTGCCCGGCTGGAAGGCCAAGGGCTGGCGCACGTCCACCAAGCAGCCGGTGAAGAACCAGGAGCTGTGGCAGGCGCTGGACGAGCTGGTGAACGCCGGCGGGCACGTCATCGAGTGGCGCTGGGTACGCGGGCACAACGGCGACATCGGCAACGAACGCGCCGACGTCCTCGCCAACAAGGGCGTCGAAGTGGCGATGGGCCGGCTGCCGGCCCCAATGTAAAGAGCGGGTAAAACGGCGGGCGAGTCCCGGCCCACGGCTTGGGAATAGGGCCAACGCGCATGCCCGGCGCAGCCGCTGCTGCTACATTGGCGAGTTGGTCGGGGCAACAACCAGTTACGGCTTCCGCCCCCGCCGTCCCAACTTCCTCATGGCATCGAAAGCAATTTATACAGTCGTCGCGGCCGCCGGCATCGCCGCCGCCTCAGGCCTCGCCTGGTGGTACCAGCACAAGCCTGCCGCGCCCCGGCCCGACAACGGGCAGGCGAGCGCCCCGGCCGGCCAGGCCAGCGGGCCGTCGCGGGCGCCTGCGGTCGAAGTCGCGCGGGTGGAGGTGACACGAATCACCGACGATGCCCAGGCGGTGGGCAGCCTGAGGTCGCGACAAAGCGTGGTGCTCCGGCCGGAGGTGAGCGGGCGCGTGAGGCAGCTCAATTTTCGCGACGGCGACCGCGTGCGCAGGGGCCAGCTGCTGGTGCAGCTGGACGACCAGCTCCCCCTGGCGCAGGTGCAGCAGGCGCAAGCGGAGCTGTCGATCGCGCAGGCCAACCACAAGCGCAACCAGGAGCTCGTGGCGCAGGGCTTCATCAGCCAGCGATCCGTGGACGAGAGTGCGGCGAACCTCCAGGTGTCGCAGGCCAAGCTGTCCCTGGCCCGCGCCACTGCGGCCCGCTTGCGCATCGTCGCACCGTTCGACGGCATCGCCGGCATCCGCAACATCAGCGTGGGCGACTACCTCAAGGACGGCGCGGACATCGTCAACATCGAAGACATGGACGCGATCTTCGTGGACTTCCGCCTGCCCGAGCGGTTCCAGACCAAGGTGCAGCGGGGCCAGACCGCTTATGTCGATCTCGACGCGTTGCCCGGCCGCAAGTACGCCGCCGTGGTGCAGGCGATCGACCCGCTGGTGGATGCCAACGGCCGGTCCGTCGGCATCCGCGCCTGCATCGACAACCGGCACCTGCAGTTGCGCCCCGGCATGTTCGCGCGCATCACCGCCGTGTTCGGCGAGCGCGACAGCGCCCGCGTCATTCCCGAGGAGGCCATCGTGCCGCAGGCGGGCCGCCAGTTCGTCATCCGCCTGGTCGACGGGCCGGACCAGGACACGCGGATCGCGCAGCGGGTCGAAGTCAAGGTCGGCATCCGCCGCCCGGGCCGGGTGGAAATCCTCGATGGGCTGCAGCCCGGCGACATGGTCGTCACCGCGGGCCAGCAACGGGTGCAGAAGGACGGCATGCCGGTTCGCATCGTCGACCTCAGCCGTCCGGCCGGTGCGGCCGCATCGAACGGCGCCGCGGCGGCGCGGGCCGCCCCCGCCAGCGGACCGGCCAGCGCACAGCCCGCAGCCGCCCCCGCGGGAATTTCCGCGCGGCAGCCGGCTCCAAGGCTGGACGGGCCCAACCCCTGCCTCGTCGCGGCGACCGCCGCCGGCCGCTGACGGCCCGCCCCTCCCGGAGACATCCCGATGCAGCTGCCTGAAATTGCGATACGGCGCCCGGTCTTCGCCACCGTGCTGTCGCTGCTCGTGGTGCTGATCGGCGCCGTCAGCTACAACCGCCTGTCGGTGCGCGAGTACCCCAAGATCGACGAGCCGGTGGTCACCGTGAGCGTGCGGTACCCGGGCGCGTCGGCCGAGGTGATCGAAACCCAGGTCACCAAGCCGCTGGAGGACTCCATCGCCGGCATCGACGCCGTGGACGTGATCACATCGATCAGCCGCGCCGAGCAGAGCCAGATCTCGGTGCGTTTCCGGCTCGAAAAGGATGCCGATGCCGCCGCTGCCGAGGTGCGGGACCGCACTTCCCGGGTGCGCAACAAGCTGCCCCAGCAGATCGACGAGCCGGTCATCGCCAAGGTCGAGGCGGACGCCTTCCCGGTGATCTGGCTCGCGTTCACCAGCGACACGCTGAGCCCGTTGCAGATCAACGACCTGGTCAACCGCATCGTCAAATCACGCCTGCAGACGGTGACCGGCGTGGCCGACGTCCGCATCTACGGCGAACGCAAGTACGCCATGCGCGTGTGGCTCGACCCGGACAAGCTGGCTGGCTACCGGCTCACCACGCAGGACGTGGAAGACGCGATCCGGCGCAGCAACCTGGAGCTGCCTGCGGGGCGGATCGAATCGCAGCAGCGTGAGTTCAGCGTCACGTCGCAGACCGACCTGGTGCGGCCCGCCCAGTTCGGCGAAATCGTCATCAAGAACGTCGCCGGGTTCCCGGTGAAGGTGCGCGACGTGGCGCGCGTGCAGGAAGCAGCGGCCGACGAGCGCAGCCGCGTGCGGCTGAACGGCAAGACGGCGATATCCGCCGGCGTGATCCGCCAGGCCACGGCCAATCCGCTGGACCTGTCGGCGGGCGTGCGCGAGATGATCCCGAAGCTCAAGGCAGACCTGCCCGCGGACATCAGCATCGAGATCGCGAACGACAACTCGGCCTTCATCGACCGCTCGGTCAAGAACGTGTACACGACCATCACGGAGGCCATCCTGCTGGTGGCCCTGGTGATCTTCGTCTTCCTGCGCACGGTGCGTGCGTCCATCATCCCGATCGTCACCATCCCGGTCAGCCTGGTCGGCACTTTCGCCATGATGGCTCTCGCCGGCTTCACCATCAACACGCTGACGCTGCTGGCCCTGGTGCTGGCCATCGGGCTGGTGGTGGACGACGCGATCGTGATGCTGGAGAACATCTTCCGGCACATCGAGGAGGGGCAGGACCCGTTCTCCGCGGCAATCCGGGGGGCGCGCGAAATCGGTTTCGCCGTGATCACGATGACGCTCACGCTGGTCGCGGTCTACGCGCCGCTCGCCTTCACGCCCGGGCGGACGGGCCGCCTTTTCGTCGAGTTCGCGCTGGCGCTGGCCGGCGCGGTGCTGGTGTCGGGCTTCGTCGCGCTGACGCTGACGCCGATGATGTGCTCCAAACTGCTGCGCCACAACCCCAGGCCGACCTGGTTCGACAGCCACATGGAGCGCTGGCTGACGGTGCTTTGCGACCGATACGCCCGCGTCCTGCGTTGGGTGCTGCTCGCGCGGCGGCGGCCCGCGCCGGGCAGCGCCCCGGTGCTGATGGACAAGGTGCTGCAGGCGCGCTGGCTGGTGATCGGCGTCATGGTGCTCAGCGCGCTGGCCATCGTCGCCGTGTGGCCCACCATGCGCCAGGAACTCTCGCCGCTGGAGGACCGCGGCACCATCCTCGCTAGCGTGAACGCGCCGGACGGATCGACCCTCGACTACACCGACCGCTATGCCCAGGCGCTGGAGAAGATCGGCCAGCCCTACACGGAATTCGACCGCATTTTCGCCAATGTGGGCAACCCCACGGTGTCGCAGGCGAGCGTGGTCTACCGCACCATCGACTGGGAAAAGCGCCAGCGCACGACGCTGGACCTCGCGCGCGAACTGGGTCCCAAGACCAACGCCTTGCCGGGGGTCAACGCCTTCATCATCACGCCGCCGTCGCTGGGCCAGGGCTTCCGCGAGCGGCCGCTGAACTTCGTGATCCAGACTTCGGACAGCTACGAGAACCTCAGCCGCGTCGCGCGCCAGATGCTCGACGAGATCGCGAAGAACCCCGGGATCGTCTCGCCCGACATCGACCTGCGCCTGAACAAGCCGGAGCTGCGCATCGAGGTGGACCGCGAGAAGGCGGCCGACATGGGGGTGAGCGTCGAAGTGGTCGCCAAGGCCCTCGAAACCATGCTCGGCGGCCGCAACGTCACGCGCTACAAGCGCGATGCGGAGCAGTACGACGTGATCGTCCAGACCGAGGCGCGCGGCCGCAGCACGCCCGAGGACATCGACAGCATCAACGTGCGCGGCCGGGGCGACACGATGATCCCGCTGTCGGCGCTGGTCAAGGTGCGCGAGAGCGTCAGCCCGCGCGAGCTCAACCACTTCGGCCAGCGGCGCTCCGTGTCGATCACGGGCAGCCTGGCGCCCGACTATTCGCTTGGCGAGGCGCTGGCGTTCATGGAACAGACGGCGGCCAAGGTCCTCAAGCCCGGCTACACCACCGAGCTGAACGGCACCTCGCGCGAATTCCGGAACTCCCAGGGCGCGCTGGCCATCGTGTTCGCGCTTGCGCTGCTGTTCATCTTCCTGGTGCTGGCGGCGCAGTTCGAAAGCTTCGTCGACCCGCTGGTCATCATGCTGTCGGTTCCGCTGTCGATGATCGGCGCCCTGCTGGCGCTCAAGTGGTCGGGCGGGTCGCTGAACGTGTATTCGCAGATCGGCCTCATCACGCTGGTGGGGCTCATCACCAAGCACGGCATCCTGATCGTGGAGTTCACCAACAAGCTGCGCGAACAGGGGCTTGGCACGGTGGACGCGGTGGTCAAGGCCGCATCCCAGCGGCTGCGGCCGATCCTGATGACCACCGGCGCGATGGTGCTGGGTGCGATGCCGCTGGCCCTGGCGAGCGGCGCCGGCGCGGAAAGCCGCACCCAGATCGGCTGGGTCATCGTGGGCGGCATGTCGCTGGGCACGCTGCTCACCATCTTCGTCGTCCCGACCATGTACATGCTCTTCGCGCGCGGCAAGGTGCCCGGCGCCAATCACGCGGTGGCCAAGGACGCGCTGGCGCCGCACCACGACGGTGACCTGGTCGCGAAATAGGAAGATGCCCACGGTCGAATTCGCCCCGGCGCTGACGCGCCACGTCCCGTGCGCCCCCCAGGCGGTGGAGGGCGCGACGCTGCGGGAAGCGCTCGACAATGCATTCCACGCGGCGCCAGCGCTCCGGTCTTACGTCCTTGACGAGCAGGGGGCGGTGCGCAAGCATGTGGCCGTTTTCGTGAATGCACGGCAGATCGCCAGCCGGACTCAACTGGACGTGTCCTTGCGGCAGGGCGACAAGGTGATGGTGATCCAGGCCCTGACAGGAGGCTGAGATGCAGACATTGTGGGTCGGGACACGCAAGGGCCTGTTCGCTGTGCGACGGGCGCAGGGCGGGTGGCGCATCGGCAACCCGCGCTTTCCCGGAGAGCCGGTCAGCCAGTTCCTGGCGAACCCGCACGACGGCGCGTGCTATGCGGCGCTGCGGCTCGGGCACTTCGGCGTCAAGCTCTGGAAGAGCGTTGACGGCGGGAGCGAATGGAAGGAGGTGGCGCAGCCTGCTTTTCCACCCAAGCCGACCGAGGGCCCGTGGAAGGACGATGCCATGCCCTGGACCGTGGACCAGGTCTGGTCGCTCGAAGCGGGCTCGGACGGCCGCCTGTGGGCAGGCTGCCTGCCCGCAGGCCTCTTCACATCGCGCGACGGCGGCGCAAGCTGGCAGCTGGTGGAAAGCCTGTGGAACCGGCCCGAGCGCAAGGAGTGGTTCGGAGGCGGCTACGACTGGGCCGGCATCCACTCGATCCTGGTCGATCCGCGCGATGCGGGTCACGTGACGGTCGCGATCTCCTGCGGCGGCGTCTGGCAGACGCGCGACGGCGGCGCCAGCTGGACCAACACCTCGTCCGGCATGGTGGCGGACTTCATGCCGCCCGAGCGCCGCGAAGATCCCAACATCCAGGACCCGCACCGCATCGACCAATGCGCGGCACACCCGGACGTGCTGTGGTGCCAGCACCATGGCGGCATCTTCCGCTCGGCCGATGGCGGCCTGAAGTGGAGCGCGATCGCGACCCCCCGGCCGAGCGGGTTCGGCTTCGCCGTGGCCGCGCACCCGCTCGACCCGCAGCGGGCGTGGTTCGTGCCCGCGCACTCGGACGGCCAGCGCGTGGCGCCGGAAGGCCGGGTGGTCGTCACCCAGACGAAAGACGGCGGAAGCACCTTTTCGACGCACGGCGAGGGCTTGCCGCAGCAGGACGCCTACCACCTCGTCTATCGGCACGCGCTCGCCGCCGGCGCGGACGGCACGACGCTGGCGATGGGTTCCACCACCGGCGGCCTGTGGACGAGCGAAGATGCCGGCGACACGTGGCAGTGCCTGTCGCGGGACCTGCCGCCGATCGCGGTGTTGCGCCTGGCCTGAGTCTTCCGCCGGCCTCAGAGCGTCCCGGCAAACATCATCACGTCCACTTCATCGCCCGCGGCCACGTTGCCCTGGCGATGGTGCAGCACGATCAGGCCGTTGGCCCGCACCATGGAGCTGAGCACGCCCGATCCCTGGTTGCCGGTGGTGCGCACCTGCAGCGAGCCATCGGGCGCACTCTCGACGATCCCGCGCTGGTATTCGGTGCGCCCGGCCTTCTTGCGGATGGCCTCGGCGCTGCGGGCCCTGAGCAGGGGAGGCGGGTTTTCGGTGCTGCCCATCAGGCGAAGCAAGGCGGGCCGCACGAAAGCCAGGAAGGTCACCATCACGGCCACCGGGTTGCCCGGCAGGCCGAACAGCACCGAGTCGCCGATGCGGCCCACGGCCATCGGGCGCCCGGGCCGCATCGCGATCCTCCAGAACGCGACGTCGCCCAGCTTCTTCATCATGGCCCTGGTGTAATCGGCCTCGCCGACGCTGACGCCGCCGCTGGTGATGATCGCGTCGGCCTTTGCCGCGGCGTCGCGGAACGCGGCCTCGAGCAGCGACGGATCGTCGCGCACCACGCCCATGTCGATCACTTCGCAGCCCAGGCGCGTGAGCAGGCCGAACACGGTGTAGCGATTGCTGTCGTACACGGCGCCTTCGCGCGGCGGCTCGCCCAGGCTCAGGATCTCGTCACCGGTCGAGAAATACGCCACGCGCAGGCGGCGGTGAACCGCAACGGCCTGCAGGCCCAGGCTGGCGATGAGGCCGCATTCGGCGGGCCCCAGCCGCGCGCCGCGCGCGAGCGCCGGCCTGCCGCGCATCAGGTCTTCGCCCGCGAGCCGGCGGTTGTCGCCGGGCTCCAGCAGGTTGGGCGGAATGCGGATGCCCGCCTCGCCGGCCGGCTGGGCGAACTCCTGCGGCACGACCGTGTCCAGGCCCGCCGGCATGATCGCCCCGGTCATGATCTTCACGCACTGGCCCGCGCCGACGCTGCCCTGCCAGGCCTTGCCCGCGAGCGCCGTCCCGACGACTTCCAGCGTCAAGGGTGCGCCGGCTTGCAGCTGCGCGCCGTCGAACGCGTAGCCGTCCATCGCCGAATTGTCGTGCGGCGGCACGCTGAGGGGGGACACGATGTCCTCGGCCAGCACGCGCCCCAGTGCTTCGAACACGCCGGCCTGCTCGATGCCGGCGACCGGCTCCACGAGCCGGGCCAGGAAGTCGTTGACGGCGTCCGCGCTGAGTGCCTGCGGGTCGTACCCCTGCAGTTGCGCCGCGACCTCCGCCAGCGTCTTCATTTCGACCGTTCGAGCTGGTGCAGCTCGGCGAGCGTGTTGGCGTTGAAGAATGCCCGGGCGTCGTCGCCGGGCGCATCGAACGGAACGATCGCAGTCCTGTGCTGGCCTGTCCACGCGTCGATCTTGCGGCCGCCGCCATGCGTGAACCTCACGAGGCTCTCGAGCAGGTCGAGCCGCAACAGGCAGAACACGGGCTGCGTGCGTACCTTGCCGTCCTCTTCGCACGCCGCTGCCATCGCGATCTCGGCGTCCTGCTCCGTGGCCGCCTGCGCGAGCCGCGCTACGAGGTCCTGCGGAAACAGTGGCGTGTCGCACGGGACCGTCACGAGCCAGGGCGTTTCGCAGCGCTCCAGCGCCGTGAGGAAGCCGGCGAGCGGGCCGGCGTAGTCGGACAGGACGTCGGGCCATACCGGCACGCCGAAGGCCTCGTAGGCCCCGAGGTTGCGGTTGGCGTTGATCATGATTTCGCCGACCTGCGGCTGCAGCCGCAGCAGCGTGTGCAACGCGAGGGGCATGCCGTTGAAATTCTGCAGGCCCTTGTCGACGCCGCCCATGCGCGAGCCGCGGCCGCCGGCGAGGATGACCCCCGTGATTTCGGCTGTATCGATCACCTAGCCTCCGATGTAGCTCATCTCGACACGGCGCTTGCCGGTGCCGGTGTCGGGCGCCATCGAGCCGCGCAGCTGCGAGTAGCGGTCGCTGCGGCCCTGCCAGATGTGGCCGATGGCCGAAGCGATGTCTTCGTCGGATGCGCCGCCACGCAGCAGCGTTCGCAGGTCATGGCCCTGGCTCGCGAAGAGGCACAGGTACAGCTGGCCCTCGGTGGACAGGCGGGCGCGATTGCAGTCGCCGCAAAAGGCCTGCGTGACGCTGCTGATCACGCCGATCTCGCCGCCGCCGTCGACGTAGCCCCATCGCTCGGCCGTCTCGCCAGGCGCGCTGGGCTCGAGCTGCACCAGCGGCAGCTCGGCGTGGATCATCCTCACCACCTCGGCAGACGGCATCACTTCGTCCATGCGCCATCCGTTGGTGGCGCCGACATCCATGTATTCGATGAAGCGCAGCACATGGCCCGTACCGCGGAAGTGCCGTGCCATGCGCAGGATTTCGTGTTCGTTGGTGCCCCGCTTGACCACCATGTTGATCTTGATCGGGCCGAGGCCGGCTTCCCGCGCCGAGTCGATCCCGCGCAGGACGTCGGCCACCGGGAAGTCCACGTCGTTCATGCGCCGGAACACCTCGTCGTCCAGCCCGTCCAGGCTCACCGTGACGCGCTGCAGGCCGGCGGCCTTGAGCGCCTTGGCCTTGCGGGCCAGAAGGGAGCCGTTGGTGGTGAGGGTGAGGTCCAGCGGCTCGCCGTCGATGGTCTTCAGTACCGCGAGTTGTTCGACCAGGCCTTCGACGTTCTTGCGCAAGAGCGGTTCGCCGCCGGTCAGGCGTATCTTGCGCACCCCGTGCGCGATGAACTGGCGGGTCAGGCGCGTGATTTCCTCGAAGGTGAGGAGGGCGGAATGCGGCAGGTACGGGTAGTCCTTGTCGAAGACTTCCTTGGGCATGCAGTAGCTGCAGCGGAAGTTGCAGCGGTCCGTCACGCTGATGCGCAGGTCGCGCAGGGGCCGGCCGAGGGTGTCGGACAGCAGCCCCGTCGCGGCGATGGGCTGGGCGGGCACGCCCGCGGCCAGCGCCGCGATGCGCTGGTCGACGATGGGGATCACACGCTCGGCCATTCGCCTATTGTCGCTGGCAACCTGTAACCCTACACATGGCCGGACCGCGAAATCATCCGTGCCGGATGGCCACGGTCTTGAGGGTGGTGAAGCCGTACAGCGCCTCGAAGCCCTTTTCGCGGCCGTAGCCCGATGACTTGACCCCGCCGAAGGGCAGCTCGACACCGCCCCCCGCGCCGTAGTTGTTGATGAAGACCTGGCCGCTCCTCACGCGCTTGGCCATGCGCAACTGCCGGCCGCCATCGCGCGTCCAGATGCCGGCGACGAGGCCGAACTGCGTGGCGTTGGCCAGTTGCACGGCCTGGTCCTCGTCCTTGAAACTCATCGCCGCCAGCACCGGCCCGAACACCTCCTCCTGGGCCACGCGATGGTCCACCGGCACGTCGCGCAGGAGTGTCGGCGCCTGGTAGTAGCCCGTCTCGGGCGCCTCGTCGACCACCTGGCCCTGGGCCACCATGGGGATGTTCGCGTGCTGCGCGTCCGAGAGGAAATCCCACACCCGCTGCTGCTGGCTCGCCCGGATCAGCGGTCCCACGTCCAGGTCCATCGCGGCCGGCCCGACGCGCAGGTTTTCGAAGGCCTTGCCCAGGCGCTCCAGCAGGGGTTCGTAGATCGATTGCTGCACCAGCAGCCGCGAGCCGGCCGAGCAGGTCTGGCCGGCGTTCTGCACGATGGCGTTGATGACCATGGGCAGGGCGGCGTCGAGGTCGGCATCCTCGAAGATGACCTGCGGACTCTTGCCGCCGAGCTCGAGCGTGACCGGGCAGTGGCGCTCGGCCGCCACCTGCTGGATCAGCGTGCCGACCTTGGGGCTGCCGGTGAAGCTGATGTGGTCGATGCCCTCGTGGCGCGCCAGCGCGTCGCCCACTTCATGGCCATAGCCCGTGACGATGTTGATCGCGCCCGCCGGGAAACCCACTTCCGCCGCGAGTTGCGCCACGCGAATGAGCGACAGGCAGGCGTCCTCGGAGGGCTTGACCACGCACGCGTTGCCGGCCGCGAGCGCGCCGCCGACGCTGCGCCCGAAGATCTGCATCGGGTAGTTCCAGGGGATGATGTGGCCGGTGACGCCGTGCGGCTCGCGCCACGTGAACACACTGTAGCCGTCGAGGTAGGGCAGGGTGTCGCCATGCAGCTTGTCGCACGCCCCGGCATAGAACTCGAAGTAGCGCACCAGGGCCGCCGCATCCGCGCGCGCCTGCTTGGTCGGCTTGCCGCAATCGCGCTGCTCGAGGTCGGCCAGCTCCTGCGCATGCTCGGCGACTTTCGCCGACAGGCGCATCAGCAGGCGGCCGCGTTCGGCGGCGCTCAGCTTGCTCCAGACGCCTTCGTAGCACTGCCGCGCGGCGCGCACGGCCACGGCGATGTCTTCGGCGTCACCGCGCTGCAATTCATCGAAAGGCTGCCCGTCGGAAGGGTCGATGACGGGGATCGTGCGGCCGGAGGCGGAGGCCCGCGCCGCATTGGCGATGTAGTGGTGTTGCATGCCAACATTTTGCTTCAAAGCAAGGCGGCGCCCACGGCGGCGCCGATGCTCAAAAAGTTCGCGTGGACGGCGTCAGGCCGCCGCGCCGACGGGGACGTACCGGTCGCTGTGTTCGGCAAGCCAACGCTGCGACAGGCCGCTCTCCTGCTGGCGGGGATGGAAGTCCTCGCGCAGGTAGGCGCGCCAGGGCTTGTAGGTCTGCCGGATGAGCCCGCGCTTGCCGAAGAGGTACGTCGCCGCGCTCTTCCAGGTCGCCCACTTCCAAAGCGTGCGGTCGCGCCGCAGGTTGTCGACGGTCTGGCGCAAGGTGTCGCCCAGGAAGATCATCGTCACGCGGCGGAACCAGGTGATGCGCCACTCGTGATTGCCGCCGAGCGCCTGGTACAGGTCGAACGCCGTGCTCTTGTGCTCGGACTCCTCGGCGCTGTGCCACAGCCACAGCGTGCTCAGGCGGATGTCGTCGCTGCCGACCAGGTCCGGGTTGCGCAGCATCCAATCGGCCATGATCGCGGTGAAGTGCTCGTTGGCCGCGGTGAGGCCCAGCGCATGCCGGGGATCGAGTCCATCGAGCAGCTTCAGCCGCTGCGTGGCACGGCCGGCCCATTCATTGACCAGGCCGAGCCGCTCGAGGTGCGAGTTGAAGAGCCCGTGCAGCCGGCGATGTGTTGCCTCCTGCCCCACGAAGCCCTGGACTTCCGCGCGAAACGGATCCTGGCGTTCCGCCGGGAGCGCCTTGAACCCGTTGCGCACGGCATCGATGAAGAACTGTTCCCCGACCGGAAAACTCATTGACAGCGCGTTGAACAGCGCAGTGCGGAACGCGTCGCCGCCGCACCAGTGGCGGGCGATGGGCGCTTCCATGTCGACCAGGAGGCGGCGCACGACGAGGTCTGTCATTGGTTCTTCCTGGCCGGATAGTCTGGGTACGTTATGGTACCACTACAAATAATGGGGAAGTTCCTGGGTACTGCCGAGTACCCGACCGAAGCAGCCGAAAATCGCCCGATGGATGAAAGCGATGCCGTCATCGAAGTTCACGACCACCGCCGTCGCCTGCTCGAAGGCATGGCGCATGCCGTCGCGGCCAAGGGCTACGCAGACACCACGATCGCCGACATCGTGCGCGAAGCCGGCGTTTCGCGCCGGACCTTCTACGAGCATTTTTCGACCAAGGCCGAGTGCTTGATCGCGCTGTACGAGGCAGCCAGCCATGGCGCGCTGAAGGTGCTGCGGGAGGCGATCGACCCCAGCCATGAATGGCAGACCCAGGTGGAGCAGGCGCTGGCCGCGTACCTGGCCGGCATGGCGGCCAACCCGGTGCTGCTGCGCACGCTCTTTATCGAGATCCTGGGCCTGGGCGCCGAGGGCCTCGCCGCGCGCCGGCGGGTCAACCAGGAGATCGCCGACTTCATGCTGGCGGCCATCAACGGCAGCGAAGGCAACGACAAGCCCTTGTCGCCCCGCATGGCCATGGCGGTCGTGGGCGGCATCACCGAGCTGGTCCTGCAGTACATCGAGCTGGACCGCGTGCCCTACCTGCAGGAACTGGTCGAGCCGTCCAGCCGCCTGGTGCGCGCCGCGGCGGCTGCGCAGCCCTAGGCTGCGAAGTCCTGGCTAGGCGCCGCCGTACAGCTGCGCAAAGCCCGTGCGCCAGGACGGCGTCTGCGGCTGCCAACCCAACCCACGACGTGCCCTGGCGTTGGATGCGCCGCTCTGGTGGTTGAGCACGTAGAACGCCATGTCCCCCAGTTTCTGCTTCACGGTTTCGGGATCCATCGGCCCCGGCTGCGGCGCCTCGAGCAAGCGCGCCGTGAAGGGCAGCCACTCGCGCAGCGGGGCCGGCTCGTCGTCGACGATGTTGTAGATGCCGGGCGCGCCCTGGGTCAGGGCTTGCAGCGTGGCCGCGGCTGCGTCTCGCAGGCTGATGAACGAATAGGTGGAGTCGCCGGCGCCCACCAACGGCATGCGGCCCTTGCGGATGGCCGCCGGAATGGCGCCGGCCGGATCGTAGCTGGTGCCCGCGCCGTAGAACCAGCCGTAGCGCAGCACGACGGCTTCCAGGCCGCTTTCGAGCGTGCGCCGCTCCAGCTCTGCGACTGCTTGCGCGAGTTGGCCCACCGCGCCCGGGCCTTGCAGGTACAGCGGCGAATCTTCATCCGTCACGGCGCTGCCGGCAGGCGAGCAGATGAACGAAATACTTTGCGTGACGAGGCGGCTGGCGCCCGCACGTTGAGCGGCCTGCACGAGGTTGCGTGTGCCTTCGGTGCGGATGCGGATGGTTTCGGCGAGCGGGTCCGCGCCCGGAGTGGCGAAGGCAGTGAGTTGGTGCACCACGATGTCGGGCCGGGCTGCCGCCACCAGTGCGTCGAGCGCGGGACTGTCGAATACATCGCCCACCATGGCCTGGGAGCCCATGGCGCGCAGCGCCTCGGCCTTGGCGGCCGAGCGGGTGAGCACCGTGACCGAATGCCCCGCATCCACCAGCAGGGGAACGAGGACGCGCCCGATCGCGCCCGAACCGCCGGCTACGAAGATGTTCATGCAACGCCCCTGGGATGGTGTCGCTGCAATGTAGCACCTTCGCACCGCGCCTTCTGTCAGCATGAAAAAAGCCCGCGGCTGCGGGCTTTTTCTTTGGGGGCGCGAGCCGCTTACTTCGAGGGCGTCACCGGGCCCGAAGCGGCAGGGGCGGTGATCGCAGCCGGGGCTTCCGCCTTGGTCGCCGGCACCTCGCCGCCGTGGAATTTCACCACCAGCGGCACGATGAGCAGCGCCACGATGTTGATGATCTTGATCAGCGGGTTGACAGCCGGGCCGGCGGTGTCCTTGTACGGGTCGCCCACGGTGTCGCCGGTCACGGCGGCCTTGTGCGCCTCCGAGCCCTTGCCGCCGTGGTTGCCGTCCTCGATGAACTTCTTGGCGTTGTCCCACGCGCCGCCGCCCGTGCACATGGAGATGGCGACGAACAGGCCGGTGACGATGGTGCCCATCAGCAGGCCGCCCAGGGCCTTCGGGCCGAGCAGCAGGCCCACCAGGATCGGCACGACCACCGGCAGCAGCGACGGGATCATCATTTCCTTGATGGCCGCCTTGGTCAGCATGTCCACGGCAACGCCGTATTCCGGCTTGGCGGTGCCTTCCATGATGCCCTTGATCTCCCGGAACTGGCGGCGAACTTCCACCACCACGGAGCCGGCGGCGCGGCCCACGGCCTCCATCGCCATAGCGCCGAACAGGTAGGGGATCAGGCCGCCGATGAACAGGCCCACGATCACCATCGGGTCGGACAGGTCGAAGCTGATCGACTGGCCGTAGCTTTCCAGCTTGTGGGTGTAGTCGGCGAACAGCACCAGCGCGGCCAGGCCGGCGGAGCCGATGGCGTAGCCCTTGGTCACGGCCTTGGTGGTGTTGCCCACGGCGTCCAGCGGATCGGTGATGGCGCGCACGGAGGGGGGCAGGTCGGACATCTCGGCGATGCCGCCGGCGTTGTCGGTGATCGGGCCATAGGCGTCCAGCGCCACCACGATGCCGGCCATGCTCAGCATGGACGTTGCGGCGACGGCGATGCCGAACAGGCCTGCGAGCTTGTACGAGACCAGGATGGCGATACACACGCAGATCACGGGCCAGGCGGTGGAGCGCATGGACACGCCGAGGCCGGCGATGATGTTCGTGCCGTGGCCGGTGGTCGATGCCGCCGCGATGTGGCGCACCGGCGAATACTGGGTGCCGGTGTAGAACTCGGTGATCCACACCAGCGCGCCGGTCAGGACGAGGCCGACGGCGCACGCGCCGAACAGGCGCATCTGCGTGCCGGTGGCGGTGATCGCGTTATCGGGCATCAGCCACACGGTGACGAAGTAGAAGGCGATCAGCGACAGCACGCCGGCGACGGCCAGGCCCTTGTACAGGGCCGGCATCACGTTGACCATGCCCGTCTTCGCCTTGACGAAGAAGCAGCCGATGATCGACGCGATGATCGACACGCCGCCCAGCGCGAGCGGGTACAGCACGGCGCTCGTGGCCGCGTTCTTGATCAGCAGGGCGCCCAGCACCATGGTCGCGATCAGCGTCACGGCGTAGGTTTCGAACAGGTCGGCCGCCATGCCGGCGCAGTCGCCGACGTTGTCGCCCACGTTGTCGGCGATCACAGCGGGGTTGCGGGGGTCGTCTTCCGGGATGCCCGCTTCCACCTTGCCCACCAGGTCGGCGCCGACGTCGGCGCCCTTGGTGAAGAAGCCGCCGCCCAGCCGGGCGAAGATCGAGATCAGCGAGGAGCCGAAGGCGAAGCCGATCAGCGGGTTCAGCAACTGGGCCAGGTTCTTGTCCGGCGTCATCACGCCGTTGCCGACCAGGAACCAGTAGAACGCCGTCACGCCCAGCAGGCCCAGGCCCACCACCAGCATGCCGGTGATCGCGCCGCCGCGGAAGGCGACGTCCAGCGCCGGGCCGATGCCGCGGGTGGCCGCCTGGGCCGTGCGCACGTTGGCGCGGACCGAGACGTTCATGCCGATGAAGCCGCAGGCGCCGGACAGCACCGCACCGATGACGAACCCGACGGCCGTCTGGCCGTCGAGGAACACGGCGATCAGGATCGCCAGCACGACGCCGACGATGGCGATGGTCTTGTATTGGCGGGCCAGGTAGGCAGCCGCACCGGCCTGGATAGCCGCCGCGATCTCCTGCATGCGGGCGTTGCCCGCGTCCTGGGAAAGAATCCAGCCTCGCGCCCAGAAGCCGTATGCCACGGCCGCAAAGCCGCAGACGAGCGCAAGTATCAGCGCCGAATTGCCTGTCATTTGGTTTTCTCCTACGTTGTTTCGCTTGAGTAACGTGCTTAGAGGCGCCACGCTAGCGGTGCCTCCGCTGCGTTGCTTCCTCGCAAGCCCCCTCGCATGCGGGGCGGAGACGATTGGCCAACCGCCGGAATATAAGCGCAAACTTGTGACCGATTTGCGAAGGCCCGGGGAAAGCAAGGCTCGCGAAAGTAAAATCAGGGTTAATCCTAGGTTTTGTTTCACTCCTTCCTGACCGACCGCAAAAAGCCATGTCCCTAGACCAAGTCACCCCCGGCAAGCATGTTCCCGACGCCTTCAACGTGATCATCGAGATCCCGATGAACGCCGATCCCGTGAAGTACGAGGTGGACAAGGAGACCGGCGCGATCTTCGTGGACCGCTTCATGAGCACGTCCATGCACTACCCCACGAACTACGGCTACGTGCCCAAGACGCTCAGCGGCGATGGCGACCCGGTGGACGTGCTGGTGATCACGCCGGTGCCCCTGATTCCCGGCGTGGTGGTGAAATGCCGGCCGCTGGGCATCCTGAAGATGGAAGACGAGGCCGGCCAGGACGGCAAGGTGCTGGCCGTTCCCATCGACAAGATCCTGGCGATCTATTCGCAATGGCAGACCCCCGAAGACCTGAATCCGCTGCGGCTGAAGACGATCGCGCACTTCTTCGAGCACTACAAGGACCTCGAGCCCGGCAAGTGGGTCAAGATCCTGGGCTGGGAGGGCCCCGAGGCCGCCCGCAAGGAAGTCATGGACGGGATCGAGAACTACAAGAAGCAGAATGGCTAGCGCTAAACCCGGCCCGGGTCCGGGTAGATGAAGCTCTTGAGCCCGAACAAGCCGGTGCGCGCGAACGGCCGCCATCTCCCCTCGGGTTGTGCCAGCCGGTCGGCCACCGCCCACCATGCGCTCGGGTTCAGGCCCAGGCCGATATGGCTGGCCACCACTTCGATGTTTTCCGTTTCGGCGTGGTCGGGATGCTGGATGCTTCCCCGCCAGGCCACGATGCCGTCCGTGCGCGAGTAGACGCTGGTGGTGGGCACCGGCGGCGCGGTGGGCAGGTCGAACTGGCCGTGCTCGCGCTCGATGTCGCGGCCGCTCGTGAGTTCGTAGATGCGCCAGGCATTGGTCGATTTCGGTGAACCCGCGAATGGCGAGCCCAGCGTGATGACGCCGCGCACCAGTTCGGGCATCTCCTTGGCGAGTTCGCGCGCATAGACGCCGCCCAGGCTCCAGCCGACCAGGCTCACCTTGCGTCCGCTGCTCTCGCAGGCACGTTCCAGGTCGCGCTTTGCCGTTTTCAGCACCCCCGCCCGCGGCCCGAAGTTGAAGCCCTGGCTCCAGCCCAGGGTGCGGTAGCCGAGCATGCCCAGGTAGCCGCGCAGCGGCAGGGTGGACGCGTCGCTCGCGGAGAGGCCCGGGAACACCAGCACCGTGTGGCCGTCGCTCGCCGGTGCTCGCGTCAGCGCGGGCCAGGCCGGCAACACGGCGCCGAACTCCAGCGGCGCGCGGAATTCGAGCGCCAGCAGGGCGAGGCTGGGGGGAGGAAGTTGGCGGCTGAGGGGTCGTTTCGAAGTTGCCATATGCACTCGGTTTACTGCTGTGTCTTTTTCAGCCGCGGGGCCGCCTTCTTGTCCCCGACGATGCCGAAATCGACGTTGCGCCAGCGACGTTAACCCGCGCGTGTGCAGGGGACACCTAGGGTTAGCGCGAAAGGGGGCGCTTCTAGAGCGCTTCCTCAAACGCGGCGGAAGGGGTTGCGCTCGTCGAGCTGCTCGAGGTAATTCGCGATGCCCGCGCCCTCGCGCTCGAGGAAGCGCTCGACCGCGTCGGCGAATGCCGGGTGCGCGAGCCAGTGCGCGCTGGTCGTCTTCACCGGCATCAGCGCCCTCGCCATCTTGTGTTCGCCCTGCGCGCCGCCCTCGAAGCGGTGCCAGCCGTGGGCGATGCACCACTGCAGCGGCTGGTAATAGCAGGCCTCGAAGTGCAGGCAGTCCACCCGCTCGAGTGCCCCCCAATAGCGGCCGTAGGCGACCTTTTCGCCGCCGCCTTCACTGCCCAGGCCGATCAGGCTGGTGGCAATCGGCTTGCCCGCGCGCTCGGCCACGAACAACAGCCAGTTGTCCGGCATGTCCCGGGCCATCCGGTCGAAAAAGTCGCGGGTGAGGTAGGGCGCGTTGCCGTGCTCGTGATACGTGCGCTCGTAGCAGCGGTAGAAGAAACGCCAGTCGGCCGGGCTGATGCCTCGCCCCCGCGACCAACGGAAGCCCACGCCCGCATCCGCGACCTTGCGCTTTTCCTGCCGGATCTTCTTGCGCTTGTCGTGCGAGAGGCTGGCGAGGAAAGCGTCGAAGTCGGGCCACGAAAGATTCGTCCAGTGGAACTGCACGGTGTGCCTCAGCATCAATCCGGCCCTTTCGCAGGCCGCCACGTCGTCGTCGGCGGCGAACAGCAGGTGAAGGGACGACAGCTTCTGTTCACGGCACAACGCCAGCGCGGCCTTGAGCAGCGCATCCCGCGAAGGCTCGTCGCGCGCCAGCAGCCGGGCACCGGGCACGGGCGTGAATGGCGCGGCGATCAATGCCTTGGGGTAGTAGTCCAGCCCGTGCTGCTGATAGGCGCTGGCCCACGCCCAGTCGAAGACATATTCGCCGTACGAGTGGTCCTTGAGGTACAGCGCGCAGCCAGCCTGCAGTTCGCCGCCCCGCCACAGCGTGATGAAACGCGGCGTCCAGCCGGTCGCGGGCGATGCGCTGGCGCTGCATTCCATCGCGGCAAGGTACTCGTGGCTCATGAAGGGGCCGGGCGAGCGTTGCAGCGCCAACAGCGCGTTCCATTGCGCCGCGGGGACCTCGAGCACAGACCCGAGCACCCGGGTGACATAATCGTTCGAGTTGTTTTTCACTGACGCCATGGCTCTCAAAATCTGTATTGCCCAGCTCAACTTCGTGGTGGGCGACACGGCCGGCAACGCCCAGAAGATCATCGCTGCCGCCCGGGCCGCCTACGCGCAGGGCGCGCGGCTCGTGCTCACGCCTGAGCTTTCCATCTGCGGCTACCTGGCCGAAGACCTGTTCCTGCGCCCCGCGTTCATCGCCGCTTGCGATGATGCCGTGAAAACGGTGGCCCGCGAACTGGCCGGGTTAAAGGGGCTGCACGTGGTAGTGGGCCACCCCATGGGCGGCGACATCCGCAGCAAGTCCGTGGCCGTGCAGCGCCGCTTCAACGCGGCCAGCGTGCTCGCCGAGGGCCGTGTGCTGGAGACCTACGCCAAGCGCGAACTGCCCAACTACCAGGTGTTCGACGAACGCCGGTACTTCACGCCGGGGCAGGGCATCTGCGTGTTCCAGGTCGAAGGCGTCAACGTGGGCCTGCTCATCTGCGAGGACGCGTGGTTCGAAGAGCCTGGCCTGCTGGCGAAGGAAGCGGGTGCCGAACTGCTCGCCGTCATCAATGCCTCTCCCTTCCATGTGGGCAAGAGCAACGAGCGGCTTGAGCGCATGGCCGAGCGGGCACGCGCGCTCGATGTGCCGGTGCTTTATGCCCACCTCGTCGGCGGCCAGGACGAGGTTGTGTTCGACGGTGCATCCTTTGCCGTGGACGCCGAGGGCACGCTCGCAGGCCGGGCGCCGGGGTTCCAGGAAGACCTGTTCATGATCCAGGCGGAGCCCGAGCAGGGCCGCGTGAGCCTGGCCGCGCATGTGGTGCACGAGCGCAGCCCCGAAGCAGAGCTGTGGGATGCGCTGGTGCTGGGGGTGCGCGACTACATCGGCAAGAACGGCTTCCCCGGCGTGCTGCTGGGCCTGTCGGGCGGCATCGACTCCGCGCTGGTGCTGGCCGTCGCGGTGGATGCGCTGGGGCGCGACAAGGTCCGCACGCTGATGATGCCGTCGCCTTACACGGCCGACATCTCCTGGATCGATGCCCGCGACATGGCGCACCGCCTGGGCGTGCGCTACGACGAGATTTCCATCGTGCCCGAGTTCGAGGCCTTCAAGGCGTCGCTGGCCCACGAGTTCAAGGGCCTGCCGGAGGACACGACCGAGGAGAACATCCAGGCGCGCATCCGCGGCGTTTTCCTCATGGCCCTGTCCAACAAGTTCGGCAGCATCGTGCTGACCACCGGCAACAAGAGCGAGATGGCCACGGGCTATTGCACTCTGTACGGCGACATGGCCGGCGGCTTCGCGGTGATCAAGGACCTCCTGAAGACGACCGTGTTCAGGCTCGCCCGCTGGCGCAACATCCACGACCCCTACGGCACGGGCATCAGCCCCATTCCCGAGCGCATCATCACCCGCCCGCCCAGCGCCGAACTGCGCCCCGGCCAGGTGGACCAGGACAGCCTGCCGCCCTACGAGATCCTGGACGCGATCCTGGAGCGCTACATGGAGAACGACCAGGGCGTGGAGGAGATCATCGCCGCGGGGTTCGAGCGGGCGGTGGTGGAGCGTGTCGCCCGGCTGATCCGGGCCAACGAATACAAGCGCCGGCAGGCGCCGGTGGGTATTCGCGTGACCCATCGCAGCTTCGGCAAGGATTGGCGCTATCCTATTACCGGTAAATTCCGCGCCTGACCCGCCTAGAAAAACCTGGAACCCGCAGCCATGAAACAGATCACCGCCATCGTCAAACCCTTCAAGCTCGAGGAAGTCCGCGAAGGCCTCGCCGATTGCGGCGTGACCGGCCTCACGGTCACCGAGGTCAAGGGCTTCGGCCGCCAGAAGGGGCACACGGAGCTGTACCGCGGCGCCGAATACGTGGTGGATTTCCTGCCGAAGGTGAAGGTGGAAGTTGTCGTGAAGGACGACGACGTCGAGCGTTGCGTCGATGCCATCGTCAAGGCGGCCCGCACCGGCAAGATCGGCGACGGCAAGATCTTCATCACGACGGTGGAGCGCGTCGTGCGCATCCGCACCGGCGAGATCGACGAATCCGCGGTCTGAGCCGCGGCGCGAGGGGCCTCAAGCAGGCCCGCTGCCCAGCGTGAAGTGGAACACGGCCCCTTCGCCCGGGTGCGAATGCGCCCACACCCGGCCGGAGTGCCGGGAGATGATCCGCCGCACGTTGGCCAGGCCGATGCCCGAACCCGCGAATTCCGATTGGGGATGCAGCCGCTGGAACGCGCCGAACAGGTTTTGCGCATAGGCGGTCTCGAAGCCCACGCCGTTGTCGCGTACCGAGTAGATCGTCTCGCCCTCCGGCGCCGCGTCCGCCCGCACCTCGATGCGCGCGCGTTCCGCTCGCGCCGTGAATTTCCAGGCATTGCCGATCAGGTTGTCCAGCACCAGCTGCAGCAGTCGCGGATCGCCGTGCGCGGTGAGCCCGGGCTGGATCTCGATGTCCGCCTGGCGCGCCGGGGCCTCCTCGCGGCACCCCCGTGCCGAGAGCTCGGCCATCGCGGAGAGGTCCACGGCTTCCCAGCGCAGCTCCGCCCGCGAGAGCTGGGCCAGGGATAGCAGCGCGTCGATCATCTCGGAGGTTCGCACCGCCCCCTCGCGCATCCGGTCCAGGTAGTGCCGGGCCCGGTTGCCTGCGGCCAGCCCGAGCTCCTTGTCCAGCGCGTGGCCGAAACCGGCGATCGCGGCCAGCGGGGCGCGAAGGTCGTGCGCGACCGAATACGAGAAGGCCTGCAGCTCCTGGTTGGCCATTTCGAGCTGCGCGGTGCGCTGCTTCACGCGCTGCTCCAGTTCGGCGTTCAGCCGCAGGATCTCCTCCTGCGCCGCCTGGCGTTCGCCGACGTCTCGGAAGTAGATCGTCAGCCCGCCGCGCGGCGACGGATAGGCCCGGATTTCCAGCCACGTGCCCAGCGGCGGATAGAACTCCTGGACCTCGACCGTGCGCCCTTCCAGCAGCGCCTGCGCGTACGCGGCTTCGAACGGCGAGCCGCGTCCCTCGGGAAACTGGTCCCACATGTTCGTGCCCAGCAGCTCGGCACGGGTGCGGCGCAGCACGCGCTCCGCCTCGCGATTGACGTAGGTGAAGCACCAGCTGGAGTCGACCGTGACCAGTGCGTCGGTGATGCTCTCCAGCGTCGTCGTCAGCTGCTCGGCCAGATGCCGGATCTCTTCTTCGGCCAGCTTGCGGTCCGTGATGTCCTGGAACGCGCCCTGCACCCGCGTGATGGCGCCGGACGTGTCGCGCACGGCCTCGCCGATCGAGCGCACGCTCAGTCGCCGCCCGGCGGCCGTGACGATCTGCAGTTCCAGGTCGAACGGCCGGCCGGCGCGCATGCACGCCGCGAAGGCGTCCCTGACGGTCGCGCGGTCGTCCGGCACGTAGAACGCGATGGCGTCGTCGAACGACGGTGAATAACCGGGCGGCATGTCGTGGATGAGGCACAGCTCCTCGGACCATGTGACGTCGAGCCAGGGCTGTTCGACTTCCCATGCGCCGAGGCGACCCAGGCGGCTTGCCATCGACAGCAGCGCCTGCTGGCGGTTCAGCCGGTCCACGGAGCTGCGCAGCGCGATTTCCACGCGGCGCCGCTGCGTATCCCGCTCGCGTGCCTCCATCGCGAAGGAAAAGTTGTCGGCCAGCGACGTGAGCAGGGCGAGCTCCTCGTCGTCGAAATACAGGGGCGTGGCCGCATACACCATGAACACCGCGACCGGCCGGCTTTCCAGCTTCAACGGGAACGCCGCGCAGCTGCGGTAGCCGCGTGCGAGCGCCTCCGCCCGGTAGGCGAAGTGCTGCCCGTCCGCCTCGATGTCGTTGCACACTGCGGGCGCGCCGCTGCGAAAGGCCGTGCCGCCCGGGCCCAGCCCTTCGCGGTGCCGCTTGTCGGTCGTGATGCGGACCGAATCGACGTAGCCTTCGTCCTTGCCCCAGCGCGCCACCGGCGCCAGCGTTCCTTCCGCCGGGTTGCTGAGGCCGACCCAGGCCATCATGAAGCCACCGCGTTCGACGGCGATCCGGCAGGCTTCCTGAAAGAGCTGGCGCTCGTCGGGCATCCGCACGATGGCCTCGTTGATCCCGCTGGACACGGCATACAGCCGGTTCAGGCGTCGGATCTTCTCGGCCTCGGTCATGATCGAATGGGATTCGCCCGCTCCGCTGCTTCTGTCGGGCCCTTTCGTGCTGTCCAGTATAGGGGGGTCGCCGCGCTCGCGGGCGGCCGCCGGCCGGAGTCAGATTTCGGACAGGTCCGTTTGGCGCGGTGCCAGGCGCGCCGCCTCGGCCAGGTCCTGCAACAGGGCCTGCACGTCGCCGCCGACGCGCACCAGGTCCATCTGCCAATCGTTCATGAAGCCGTGGTCCACGCTCGACTGCAGGAACGCCAGCAGCGAATCGTAGTAGCCGTCGAGGTTCAGCAGGCCCACCGGCTTGTCGTGGTAGCCCAGCTGTCGCCACGTCCAGACTTCGAAGAATTCCTCGAACGTGCCGATGCCCCCGGGCAGCGCCAGGAACGCGTCCGCGCGTTCGGCCATCATGCGCTTGCGCTCGTGCATGTTGTCCACCACGTGCAGCTCCGTGCAGTCGAGCTTGGCCCATTCCTTCTCGACCAGCGCATGCGGGATGACCCCCACCACGCGCCCACCCGCGGCGAGCGCGGCATTGGCCATCACGCCCATCAGCCCGTTGTTGCCGCCGCCGTAAACCAGCTGGGCGCCATGCGCGCCGATCCACGTGCCCACCGCGGCGGCGGCTTCGGCGAATTGCGCACCGGCCCCGGTGCGCGAGCCGCAATACACGCACAGCGAGAAGCCTTGCTTCATGCGGCGAACCTCTGGTACAGCGCCGCAACCCAGATGCCGCCGCACAGCACCAGGCTCAGGAGCACGGCGGCGCTGCCCATGTCCTTCGCGCGCTTGGAAAGGTCGTGCCACTCGGGGCCGATGCGGTCGATCGCCGTTTCGATGCCGGTGTTGAGCAGCTCCACGATCATCACGATCAGCACCGAGCCCGCGAGCAGCGTCGTTTCGACCCACGTTCGACCGAGCCAGAACGACAAGGGCACAAGGACGCAAGCCGCGAGAACCTCCTGGCGGAACGCGGTTTCCGCCCAACCGGCCCGCAACCCGGCCATCGAGAACCCGGCCGCGTGCCACATACGGTCCAGGCCGGTGCGCAATTTGTGCCGGTCGGCTGGGGACAGGGCTTCGGGCGGCGACGACATGACTGCATTGTCGCGCACGACAAATGACGGCGCGCGGTCAACGGGCCCGCGTCGGCGCCGAGACCAGCCGCGTGCCGGCAAGCGCGTCGTGCCAGAACTGGCGTTGCGGGTGGAAGCGGCTGAGCAGCGCCCAGACGGCAACCCAGCCCAGCCACAGCACCGCGATCTCGGGGCCGCGCAGCTTCAGGGGGGCGAGCACCGCGAGCGGAGGCAGGAACCAGAGCCAGCACCAGAAGTAGCGCAGCAGCGCGCGCCGCTGGGTGAGCGGGCGGCCGGCGCGATCCACCACCCGGATGCCCCAGGTCTTCATGGCCAGCGTCTGGCCCCTGGCCCAGAACCAGGTGAAGTAGACGCCGAACACGATGAAGAGGAACGCCTGCAGGAGGGGCCGGCGCGCATCCATCGCGTCGCGCATCTGCCCGAGCGTGCTGAACAGCCAGCCGGCCACGAAGACCACGGCGAACAGCAGCATGCCCTCGTAGGTCCAGCAGGCCATGCGGCGCAGGAGGCCGGGGGCAGTGAGCTCGGGGGCGGGGGCTTCGGCAGCGCCGGACGAGCCGGGGCCCTGGGTGTGCGCCTTCATGGGCCGCGCGCCCTCAGTTCGGGCCGGCGGCCGCCGGTTGCGGCAGCAAGGTGTTGGGGTCCACCTGGTGCGGCCCCGCTGCGATCCGGGGCGCCTTGACCACGCGCTTGGGCGGCGGGACCGTCGCGAGTTTGTCCGCGGGCACGGGTTTGACCGCGGCGGCAGTGGCCGGCGGCTTGGCGGCGCCCGCGGCGAGCTTGCGCTTTTCCTCGGGTGGCAGGGCCTGGTAGGCCTCCCACTTGGCTTTCTTGTCGTCCGGCGAAATCTGCTTGGCTTCACCGAAGTTCAGCCGTGCCTGGGTGCGCTGCTGCGGGCTGAGCGCGGCCCATTCGGTCATGCGGCTGTGGAGCAGCTCCTGCTCGGCGCCGGACATCCGGGGGTAGTTCTGCGACAGCGCGAGCCACTTGCGCTTTTGCGCCTCGCTTACCGTGTCCCACTTGGGCGCCAGCGGCGCCAGCGCCTGCCGCTGGGCTTCCGTCAGCTCGGTCCACAGGGGCTTGGTCGGCTGCTTGCCGTTGGCCTTGGCCGCCGAGGCTGCCTTGGCGACGCCCGTACGCCGGGCCGCCGCGCTCGCCGCCGGTGCCGGACTGCTGGCTGCGGCCACCGGTGCGCTCGCCTGGGCCCAGCACGGCACGCCGGTCAAGCTGAGCCACAGCGCGCCTGCTACCACCACGGCGCCAAGGCTGGCGAGGACCGGTACCCGCCGGGACGACGCGAGGGATGGGTGCATCGCTGCGCCTAGTCCCGGTTGGTCTTGAGGAACTGGACGAAGCCGGGGTCGGCGTAGGCGGCGGGCGGAAGGTCGTCGGTCAGGAGCGCAGCGTCGACTTCGGCAACTTCGCTGGCGCGGCGGTCGTTCTCGATGGTGTGGATCACGACGAGGCCGGCCACCAGCGCGACCAGGGGCAGCGCCGAGCCGATGCGGCTCCAGAAGCCGAGACGCTCGTCGCCGAACCTCAGACCGCCGGCCGTCGCGAGGACCGGGGCGAACTGCATGCTGACGGGCTTTCGGCGCGCGACGGCCTGCACGCGGGCAGCGCGCAGCCTTTCCGTGACTTCATAGGGCAGCTCGGCCGCGCCCGCGGCCAGGCGGGCGGCGACCTGGCGGCCGAAACGCTCCTGCAGCTGCTGGGAGTGGGTGAGTGGCGTATTCGTCATAGTTGTATTCCCTTTGCCTTCAGTGCCTTGCTGAGGGCCTGGACCGCGCGCGAGCAATGTGTCTTGACACTGCCTTCGGAGCAGCCCATGGCCGCGGCTGTTTCGGCCACGTCCATGTCCTCCCAGTAACGCATCAGGAAGGCTTCACGTTGACGGGCCGGCAGCTCCTTGATCTCCGCTTCGATCTGACGCAAGGTCTGGGCCCGCCGCGTGGAATCCTCGGCGCTTTCAGCCTGCTGTGATCCTTCCGCGAACGCATAAGTTTCAAGCAGGTCGAAATCCCCGTCTTCCGAGGCGGATTCGAAGTCGCTCATGTTCGAAAACAGGGCGTTGCGGGTCTTCTGGCGGCGGAACCAGTCCAGCGTGCAGTTGGACAGGATGCGCTGGAACAGCATGGGCAACTCGTTGGGCGGCTTGTCGCCGTAGTGCTCGGCCAGCTTCATCATGCTGTCCTGCACGATGTCCAACGCGGCTTCCTGGTCGCGGACGTGGTACACGGAGCGCTTGAAGGCCCGTTTTTCCACGCTCTTGAGGAAGTCGGAAAGTTCTCGTTCTGTTGCCAAGGAGTCTGGACCTGGACGGCCTGCGATATGTCGTCTTTGACGTTTTTAGGCCGCGTCGGGCGCCGGCAGCCGGAAATTATGGCATCGCGGAGTGCGAATTCCCCTTGCCGCACTTTGCTGCAGTGCGATAATGCGGCTTGCAAGTCAAAAGGCAAACGAGCCCTGATCCGGCGCTGCGATAGGCGCGTCCATGGTCTGTGGTTCTAAGTCCCGTACCGGCCTCACAAGGGCACGCGAGGGGCACCCAAGGTTTTTCGTCAGAGAAAATCGCAAAGGTTGATCATGGAAATCTCGAAGGCGGAGCTGAGCTCCGCGGCCGCAGCCACTGCCGGCCAATCTCTCGAACTCCGCGGCGCGGAAATCCTCGTCAAGACACTCCAGGCCGAAGGCGTGAAGTACGTCTGGGGTTATCCCGGCGGCGCGGTGTTGCACATCTACGACGCTTTCTACAAGCAGGACACCATCCAGCACGTGCTGGTGCGCCACGAACAGGCGGCCGTGCACGCCGCCGACGGCTATGCCCGTGCCACTGGCGACGTCGGCGTCGCCCTCGTCACGTCCGGCCCCGGCGTCACCAATGCCGTCACCGGCATCGCCACCGCCTACATGGACAGCATCCCCATGGTGATCATCACCGGGCAGGTGCCGAGCCATGCCATCGGCCTCGATGCCTTCCAGGAGTGCGACACCGTCGGCATCACGCGCCCGATCGTCAAGCACAACTTCCTGGTCAAGGACGTGCGCACCCTGGCCGACGTGATGAAAAAGGCCTTCCACATCGCCCGCAGCGGCCGGCCGGGACCGGTGGTGGTGGACATCCCGAAGGACATCTCCTTCAACAAGACGGCCTACCACGGCTACCCGGACAAGGTGGAGATGCGCTCCTACAACCCGGTGCGCAAGGGCCACGGCGGCCAGATCCGCAAGGCGCTGCAGCTGTTGCTGGCCGCCAAGCGCCCGTACATCTACACCGGCGGCGGCGTGATCCTGGGCAACGCGACGGCCGAACTGCGCCAGCTCGTGGACACGCTGGGCTACCCCGTCACCAACACGCTGATGGGCCTGGGGGCCTACCCCGCGAACGACCGCAAGTTCCTCGGCATGCTGGGCATGCACGGCACCATCGAGGCCAACAACGCGATGCAGAACTGCGACGTGCTGCTGGCCGTCGGCGCGCGCTTCGACGACCGCGTGATCGGCAACCCCAAGCACTTCGCGCAGAACGAGCGCAAGATCATCCACATCGACATCGACCCGTCCAGCATCTCCAAGCGCGTGAAGGTCGACATCCCGATCGTCGGCGACGTCAAGGACGTGCTGGGCGAACTGCTCGCGATGATCCGCGAGTCCAGCGCCAGGCCCGACCCCCAGGCACTGGGCGCCTGGTGGGACACGATCGAGGGCTGGCGCAAGAAGGACTGCCTGAAGTACGACCGCAAGAACGCCGAAGTCATCAAGCCGCAGTACGTGGTCGAGACGCTGTGGAACATGACCAAGGACGCCGACGCGTACATCACGTCCGACGTGGGGCAGCACCAGATGTGGGCCGCCCAGTACTACCGCTTCAACGAGCCGCGCCGCTGGATCAACTCCGGCGGCCTGGGCACCATGGGCGTGGGCATTCCCTATGCCATGGGCATCAAGCTCGCCAAGCCCCAGAGCGAGGTGTACTGCATCACCGGCGAAGGCTCGGTGCAGATGTGCATCCAGGAGCTCTCCACCTGCCTGCAGTACAACACGCCGATCAAGATCGTCTCGCTGAACAACCGCTACCTGGGCATGGTGCGCCAGTGGCAGGAACTGGATTACGAGGGCCGCTACAGCCACAGCTACATGGACGCGCTGCCCAATTTCGTCAAGCTCGCCGAGGCCTATGGGCACGTCGGCATGCTGATCGAGCACCCGAAGGACGTCGAACCCGCATTGCGGGAGGCGCGCAAGCTCAAGGACCGCACCGTGTTCATGGACTTCCGCACCGACCCGACCGAGAACGTCTTCCCGATGGTGCAGGCGGGCAAGGGCATCACGGAGATGCTGCTCGGAAGCGAGGACCTGTAACGCACAAGGCTGTCATTGCGGGCTCGACCCGCAATCCATGTTGGCGCGCCGACGTGGATGCCGGATCGAGTCCGGCATGACAAATTCGAAGACGAATCTATTGGCTGCCAAGCTGCCCGGTTACCGCCGGACGGGGAGGGCACCGAAAAGAGGAATCACTCAACATGAAACACATCATCGCGGTATTGCTGGAGAACGAGCCCGGCGCTCTCTCCCGCGTCGTGGGCCTGTTCTCGGCCCGTGGCTACAACATCGAGTCGCTCACGGTGGCACCGACGGAGGACCCGTCGCTGTCCCGGATGACCATCCAGACGGCGGGGTCGGACGAGGTGATCGAGCAGATCACCAAGCACCTGAACCGCCTGATCGAGGTCGTCAAGGTTGTCGACCTGACCGAAGGCGCCTACACCGAGCGCGAGCTCATGATGGTCAAGGTGCGCGCCGTCGGCAAGGAGCGTGAGGAAATGAAGCGCATGGCCGACATCTTCCGTGGCCGCATCATCGACGTCACCGAGAAAAGCTACACCATCGAGCTCACCGGCGACCAGGGCAAGAACGACGCCTTCCTGGAAGCCATCGACCGCAGCGCCATCCTGGAAACCGTCCGCACGGGTTCCAGCGGCATCGGCCGGGGCGAACGCATCCTGAGAGTATGACCCACCCCCGAAGCGCATTCGGCGATGCCCCCTCGGGCTTCGCCCTCTCCCCCTCAAGGGGGCGCCACCAGCGGCCCGGCAAAGCCGGTTCCGCGGTGGCCCCCGTGAAGTCCACCCACAACTGAGCGATTTTTTTGGAGAACGACATGAAGGTTTATTACGACAAGGACTGTGACCTGAGCCTGATCAAGGGCAAGACGGTTGCCATCATCGGCTACGGCTCACAAGGCCATGCGCACGCCCAGAACCTCAACGACAGCGGCGTGAAGGTCGTGGTCGGCCTGCGCAAGGGCGGGGCTTCCTGGCCCAAGGTCGAGAAGGCCGGCCTGAAGGTCGCCGAAGTGGCCGACGCCGTGAAGTCCGCCGACGTGGTCATGATCCTCCTGCCCGACGAGCAGATCGCCCAGGTCTACAAGAACGACATCGAGCCGAACATCAAGCAGGGCGCGTCGCTGGTCTTCGCCCACGGCTTCAACGTGCACTACGGCTTCGTCACACCGCGCGCCGACCTGGACGTGTGGATGGTCGCGCCCAAGGCGCCCGGCCATACCGTGCGCGGCACCTACACGCAAGGCGGCGGCGTGCCCCATTTGGTCGCCATCCACCAGGACAAGAGCGGCAAGGCGCGCGACCTCGCCCTGTCGTATGCCATGGCCAACGGCGGCGGCAAGGCCGGCATCATCGAGACCAACTTCCGCGAGGAGACGGAGACCGACCTGTTCGGCGAGCAGGCCGTGCTGTGCGGCGGCACGGTGGAACTGATCAAGGCCGGCTTCGAGACGCTGGTGGAAGCCGGCTATGCGCCCGAGATGGCGTACTTCGAGTGCCTGCACGAGCTCAAGCTGATCGTGGACATGATCTACGAAGGCGGCATCGCCAACATGAACTACTCGATATCGAACAACGCGGAGTACGGCGAATACGTCACGGGCCCGCGCATCGTGACCGAGGAGACCAAGAAGGTGATGAAGCAGGTCCTGAAGGACATCCAGAGCGGCGAATACGCCAAGAGCTTCATTCTGGAAAACCGCGCCGGTGCGCCGACGCTGCTGTCCAAGCGCCGCCTGATGGCCGAGCACCAGATCGAGACCGTGGGCGAGACGCTGCGCGCGATGATGCCCTGGATCAAGAAGAACAAGCTGGTGGACCAGACGAGGAACTAGGAGTTTGTCATTGCGGACCTGATCCGCGATCCACCGTGGATGCCGGATCAAGTCCGGCATGACACCCCAAAGCCGCCTTCGGGCGGCTTTTTCATTCCCTTTACACTCGCCGCATGCACGACGGCAACGAAAACCACGACCACACGCCGGCCGAGGGCCTTGTGGTGCGCAAGCGCCGCAAGGGCATCTATGTCCTGCCCAACCTGTTCACCCTGGCGGCGCTGTTCGGCGGCTTCTACGCCATCGTGATGGCGATGAACCAGCGGTATGACCTGGCGGCTGTCGGCATCTTCTGCGCGATGGTCCTCGACAGCCTGGACGGCCGGGTGGCCCGCATGACCAACACCCAGAGCGCGTTCGGCGAGCAGATGGATTCCCTGTCCGACATGGTGTCCTTCGGCGCCGCGCCGGCGCTCGTCGCCTACGAGTGGGCGCTGAGGGGCCTGGGCCGCTGGGGCTGGTTCGCCGCCTTCGTGTACTGCGCCTGTGCGGCGCTGCGCCTGGCGCGCTTCAATGTCAACACGGCAGTGGTGGACAAGCGCTACTTCCAGGGGCTGCCCTCGCCGGCCGCGGCCGCCCTGGTCGCCGGTTTCATCTGGGTGATGAACGACCTGGGCATCAAGGGCCAGGACGTCGAATGGGTGATGTTCGGCTTTGCCCTCTATGCCGGCCTCACGATGGTCACCAATGTGCCGTTCTACAGCTTCAAGGACGTGCAGATGAAAAAGAGCGTGCCCTTCGTCGTGATCGTCGCCATCGCGCTGGGCATCGCCGTGATCAACGTCCACCCGCCCATCGTGTTGTTCGCGCTGTTCGTGATCTACGGCCTGTCGGGCTACGTCCTCTATGGCTGGCGCCGCGCGAAGGGCCAGCCTACGAGCGTGATCAGCACCTCGACCGAGGAACCCGAAGAGCGCGGCCTGCACAAGTGACGAGTTGTGCTACATTGATGCCATGAACCGAATTTCGCTGGCCCTACTGCTATCTCCCCACGGGCGGAGACGGTAGCGCACGCGTAAACCTGACTCGACGGCCCGTTTGCACCAGCAGCGGGCCGTTTTTCTTTGGGGCTGCCGGTTCACCTGAAACTCACGAGAGACACGATCATGTTGAAAAATCCCGCCAGCAAGTACCGCGCGTTTCCGCCGGTGCGCCTCGCCGACCGAACCTGGCCCGACGCGGTGCTGAGCCGCCCGCCCGTGTGGTGCAGCGTGGACCTGCGCGACGGCAACCAGGCGCTGATCGAGCCGATGGACATCCCGCGCAAGCTTCGGATGTTCGAAACGCTGGTGGACATCGGCTTCAAGGAGATCGAGGTGGGGTTCCCGTCGGCCTCGCAGGTCGAGTTCGACTTCATCCGCAAGCTCATCGACGAGGACCTGGTGCCCGACGACGTCACGATCCAGGTGCTCACGCAGGCGCGCGAGCCGCTGATCCGGCGCACGTTCGAGTCGCTGGCGGGCGCCAAACGGGTGATCGTGCACCTGTACAACGCCACGGCGCCGGTCATGCGCAAGGTCGTGCTGGGACTGGACGAGGAGGGCATCGTGGAACTGGCGACCAGTCAGGCACGCCTGTTCTCGGAACTGGCCGCGCAGCAGCCGGGCACCCGGTGGACCTTCGAGTACTCGCCGGAAATGTTCTCCGGCACCGAACTCGCGTTCTCCAAGCGCGTCGTGGATGCCGTGACCGGGGTCTGGCAGCCCACGCCCCAGCGCAAGTGCATCGTCAACCTGCCTTCCACGGTGGAGCATTCCACGCCGAACATCTTCGCCGACATGATCGAATGGATGCACCGCAACCTGGCCCGCCGCGATTCCATCGTGCTCTCGGTGCATCCGCACAACGACCGCGGCACCGGGACGGCCGCGGGTGAATTCGCCGTGATGGCGGGCGCGGACCGGCTGGAGGGCTGCCTCTTCGGCAACGGCGAGCGGACCGGCAACCTCGACCTCGTGAACGTCGCGCTCAACCTGTACTCGCAGGGGGTGAACCCGGGGCTCGACTTCTCCGACATCGACGAGATCCGGCGCACGGTGGAGCATTGCAACCAGCTGCCGGTGCATCCGCGCCATCCCTATGCGGGCGACCTCGTGTACACCTCGTTCTCCGGCTCGCACCAGGATGCGATCAAGAAGGCATTCGCCGCCCGCAAGGAATCGGACATCTGGGACATGCCTTACCTGCCCCTGGATCCCAAGGACCTGGGCCGCACCTACGAGGCCGTGATCCGCGTGAACAGCCAATCCGGCAAGGGCGGCATCTCCTACCTGCTGGAGAGCGAATACGGGCTGGAGCTGCCGCGCCGCCTGCAGATAGAGTTCAGCCAGGTCGTCCAGGCGGTCATGGACGCTTCCGGCAAGGAACACACGGCGCAGGACCTCTTCGAACTGTTCGAGCGCGAATACGGCATCCGCAGCATCGCGGCGCCCCGGCACCAGGTGCTGGAGCCCGCGCACGGCATGGCCGGCACGCTCGTCAAGCTGGCCGCCGAGGTGGAAATCCGGGGCCATCGCTTCCATGTCGAGGGAGCGGGCAACGGCCCGATCGACGCCTTCGTCGAGGCGCTGGGCGCCGCCTGCGGTGAAACGATCCGCGTCCTCGACTACCATGAGCACGCCATCGGCTCGGGCGCCAATGCCCAGGCGGTGGCCTATCTCGAACTGCGCGTCGGCGAACGCACGCTGTTCGGCGTCGGCATGGATTCGAACATCGTTTCGGCTTCGCTCAAGGCCATCGTCTCGGGCCTGCAGCGCGCCCGTCTCGGCGATCTTGCGGGACAGACGTTTAGCTCTGTCCCCAACTGACTGGGAAAGAAGGAAATCTCGTGGCAGACCAACTGATCATCTTCGACACCACCCTGCGCGACGGCGAGCAGTCGCCGGGCGCCTCCATGACAAAGGACGAGAAGCTGCGCATCGCGCGGCAGCTCGAGCGCCTCAAGGTGGACGTCATCGAGGCCGGCTTCGCCGCCAGCTCCAACGGCGACTTCGAGGCCGTGAACCTGATCGCCAACTCCATCAGGGATTCGACGATCTGCTCGCTCTCGCGCGCCAACGACCGCGACATCTCGCGCGCGGCCGAGGCGCTCAAGGGCGCGCAGCGCGCGCGCATCCACACCTTCATCGCGACGTCGCCGTTGCACATGGAAAAGAAGCTGCGCATGACGCCCGACCAGGTGCTGGAGCAGGCGAAGCAGTCCGTGCGGTTCGCGCGCAACCTGTGCGGCGACGTCGAGTTCTCCCCCGAGGACGGCTACCGCAGCGAGATGGATTTCCTGTGCAAGGTGCTGGAGACGGTGATCGCGGAGGGCGCGACCACCATCAACGTGCCCGACACCGTCGGCTACGCCGTGCCCGAACTCTATGGCCAGTTCATCAAGACCCTGCGCGAGCGCATCCCCAATTCGGACAAGGCCATCTGGTCGGTGCACTGCCACAACGACCTGGGGATGGCCGTGGCCAATTCGCTGGCCGGTGTCAAGCTCGGCGGTGCGAGGCAGGTCGAGTGCACGATCAACGGGCTGGGCGAGCGCGCCGGCAACTGCTCGCTGGAAGAGATCGTGATGGCGGTGAAGACCCGCAAGGACTACTACGGGCTCGAGCTGAACATCGACACGAAGCACATCGTCGCGGCGAGCCGCATGGTCAGCCAGACCACCGGCTTCGTCGTTCAGCCCAACAAGGCGGTGGTGGGGGCCAACGCGTTCGCGCATGCCAGCGGCATCCACCAGGACGGCGTGCTGAAGGCGCGCGACACCTACGAGATCATGCGCGCCGAGGACGTCGGCTGGAGCGCCAACAAGATCGTGCTGGGCAAGCTGTCCGGCCGCAATGCCTTCAAGCAGCGCCTGCAGGAACTCGGCGTGTCGCTCGACAGCGAAGCCGACGTCAACACGGCGTTCGCCCGTTTCAAGGAACTTGCCGACCGCAAGAGCGACATCTTCGACGAGGACATCCTGGCGCTCGTGAGCGACGAAAGCGTCACGCATGAGCAGGAGCAGTTCCATTTCGTGTCGCTCGCGCAACACAGCGAGACGGGCGAGCGGCCGCATGCGGTCGTCGTATTCAAGGTGGACGGCAAGGAGGTTCGCGGCGAGTCCGATGGCAACGGGCCGGTGGACGCCTCGCTCAAGGCCATCGAAAGCCATGTGAAGAGCGGGGCGGAGATGGTGCTCTATTCGGTGAACGCGATCAGCGGTTCCACGGAGAGTCAGGGCGAGGTGACGGTGCGCCTGCAGAACTCCGGCCGGGTGGTCAACGGCGTCGGGGCCGACCCCGATATCGTCGTTGCGTCTGCAAAGGCCTACCTCAGCGCTCTCAACAAGTTACAAAGTAAAGCTGATCGTGTGGCCGCACAGGGCTAGGAGCTTTCCTATAATTACTGTGTTGACTCAGGAAAGTTACATAAGTCATTGATCTTGCGTAACTTTTTCTTCTTGGGTAAACTTCGAGCGTCGTTGTAGCGTTTCTGGAGTTCCATCAATGCACCGAAAGTCCTCGTTGGCCATGGGCAAGACCATCCTGAATCGCATTTTCCATTCGGTGGCATTGGCTGTCCTCGTCATCGGCCTGTCGCCGGCGGTGGCAGACGCGGCGCCGCGCAAGGGCACTGTCGCCAAGAAGATCGTCGCCAAGAAGACGTATGCCGGCAAGCGTGTCGCCAAGACCTTTTCCGCCAAGAGCCGTGCTTCCGTGGTCCGGCTCGTGCCGGCCCGGCCCTCCTACGGCCAGCTGGCGGGCCTGCACTCGGTGCAGGACCAGCTCGACCTCAAATCCAGCGTCGCCCTGGTGATCGACCAGGACACGCGCGAAGTGCTGTTTTCCAAGAACGACTCGGCCGTGCTGCCGATCGCATCGCTCACCAAGCTCATGACCGGCCTGGTCGTGAGCGAGGCCAAGCTGCCGATGGAAGAGATGATCGCCATCACGCAGGACGACGTCGACACCGAAAAGGGAAGCCGCTCCCGCCTGAGGGTGGGCGCCATGCTGACCCGCGGCGAATTGCTGCACCTGGCCCTGATGTCCAGCGAGAATCGTGCAGCGCACGCCCTCGGGCGCACCTATCCCGGCGGACTGGGCGCTTTCGTGTCGGTGATGAATGCCAAGGCCAAGATGCTGGGCATGAAGGACACCAAGTACGTCGAGCCGACGGGCCTGTCGAGCAACAACCAGTCGAGCGCGCAGGACCTGGCGACGCTGGTGAACACGGCGTACAACGACCCCGTGCTGCGCGAGTTCTCCACTTCGCCAGGCCATCAGGTCGAGGTGGGCAACCGCACGCTGCAGTTCAACAACACCAACCGCCTGGTGAAGAACCCGGGCTGGGACATCGGCCTGCAGAAGACGGGCTACATCTCCGAAGCGGGCCAGTGTCTGGTGATGCAAGCGAAGGTCGCCGGCCGCAAGTTGATCATGGTGTTCCTGGATTCCGCCGGCAAGCTGAGCCGCATCGGCGATGCCGAGCGCGTGCGCCGCTGGGTGGAGTCGAACCCGGTGACGTTGCCAAGCGGCGGCAATACGGTGATTCGGCAGGTGAACGGGTAAGGTAGCCGCCAGGTATCCGCTACGCTCCAACACGAAACAAGGCCCCGTCGGGGCCTTGTCCTTTTGGTGATTACGCTGCTTTCAACGTGGGGGTCTTGTACCCCAGCGCCGAGGAGATCTCGCTGGCCGTGGCTTGCAGCTTTGTCAGCCAGCCTTCATCCAGCCGGTCCGCGGGCGCGGAGATCGACAGGCCTGCGACGAGCCTGTTCTGGTCGTCGTAGATGCCTGCGGCCATGCACCTCACGCCGAGCTCCAGCTCCTCGTTGTCGCGCGCGATTCCATACTGCCGCGCCTTCGCGAGTTCGCGCTCGAGGATGGGCAACTGCGTGATGCTGTTCTTGGTGTGGCCGGCCAACCCGGTGCGGGTGGCATAGGCGCGCACGCGTTGCGGGTCGTCGGCGGCCAGGAACAGCTTGCCGGTGGAAGTCAGGTGCAGCGGGGCGCGGCCGCCGATCGCTCGCACCACCTGCATGCCGGACCGCTCGCTGTATGCGCGCTCGATGTACACGATCTCGTCACCCTGGCGCATGCTGAGGTTGACAGGTTGCTGGATCAGCTTGTGCAGCTCGCGCATCGGCGTCAAGGCGGCGTCGCGCACGTTCAGGCGCCCCTTGACCAGGTTGCCCAACTCGAGCAGCCGCATGCCGAGCCGGTAACTGCCGGCCTCCGGCCGGTCCACGAAGCGGCCGGTGGCCAGGTCGTTGAGGATGCGGTGCGTGGTGGAAGGATGCAGTCCGGTTTTCTCGCTGATTTCCTTGAGCGAGACGGCTTCCTCCCGGGAAGCCAGAGCGTCGATCAACGCGAACATGCGTTGGATCACCTGGATCGTGGGGGTGGCGGGGGCGCCGGTGTCGGTTTTTCTCATGACTCTTCAGCGGTAGGGATTCCCGCAATTTTATCATGTGAAATTTGGGTTGCGGCAGCACTTCGCAAATAGCCGGGTGCGCGCCCGAGTCCTTTCAGCCGTGATCGGCGACGTGCGGCGCGCCGGGCACCCACTGCCCGTCCACCAGGACCTCATGCGGTGTGAAGCGCGCCTTGTAGTTCATCTTCGGGCTCTGGCCGATCCAGTAGCCCAGGTACACATGCGGCAGGCGCAGCCTGCGCGCCTGGTCGATCTGCCACAACACGCTGTAGGTGCCGTAGCTCGCGGCCCCGTCGGGCTCGTAGAAGGTGTAAACGGCGGAGATGCCGTCGTTGAGCACATCGAGAATCGCGACCATGCGCAACGTCCCCGGCGCGCCGTTCGGCAGCGTGTCGCGGAATTCCACCAGCCGTGAATTCACCCGGCTCTGCAGCAGGAACTGCGTGTACTGGTCGATGCTGTCGTGGTCCATGCCGCCGCCCGCGTGCCGGCCCGTCTGGTAGCGCAAGTACAGGTGGTAGTGCTCGGGCACGAAGCACAGCTTGAGCACGCGGGCTTGCAGGTTCTGGTGGCGGGCCCAGGCGCGGCGCTGGCTGCGGTCGGGCTTGAACTGCTCGCTCAGCACGCGCAACGGCACGCAGGCGCGGCAGCCGTCGCAGTACGGGCGGTAGGTGAACATGCCGCTGCGGCGAAAGCCGTTGGTGACGAGGTCCGAGTATGCGTCGTTGTGGATCAAGTGGCTGGGCGTGGCCACTTGCGAGCGGGCCTGCTTGCCCGGCAGGTAGCTGCACGGGTAGGGTGCCGTCGCGTAGAACTGCAGTGTCTGAAGCGGAAGGTCCTTGAGGTGTGTCACGCTGGTGGCTTCGGCGGCGCAAGTCCGTTCCAGTATACGGGGTCGAACCGCCAGGCTGGCGATGGTTTTCTCGCGTTTTGTGCGACTTGCGCCACAAAATCGGCCCGTGCGATTTCGCGTGCGCCAAGCGATGCCAGGTGCTGCGTGTTCTGCTGGCAGTCGATCGCTTCGATGCCGTGGTGGCGGCAGAAAGCCACGAGCCCGGCCAGGGCAATCTTGGAAGCGTCGGGCACGCGCGTGAACATCGATTCGCCGAACACGGCCCGCCCGATGCACACGCAATACAGCCCCCCGGCCAGCCGACCGTCGATCCATGTCTCGACGCTATGCGCGAAGCCGGCGCGGTGGAACGCCTGGTAGGCCCTGACCATTTGCGGCACGATCCAGGTGCCGCTCTGGCCTTCACGGGGCGCCTGCGAGCAGGCCTGGATCACCTCGTCGAAGGCGGAATCGATACGCAACTCGCACTGGGGGTTGGCGACGAAGCGCGCCAGGGTCTTGCGCAGCGAGCGGTGGAGCCTGAACTCGCGCGTGAACAGCACCATGCGCGGGTCGGTGCTCCACCACAGGATCGGCTGCCCTTCGCTGAACCACGGGAAGATTGCGGACGAATAGGCACGGTGCAGGCTGTCGACGTCCAGCGCGCCACCGGCGGCCAGCAGGCCCGGGGCGGGTTGGGAGGCGTCCCAGGCCTGCGCGGCGTCGGGGAAGGCGTCGCCGGGGTCCAGCCAGGGAAGGTTCATGGCATTGCGCAAAATACTTTGTGATCGCTGGGCACGCTGCTATTGTGGAGGGAGAGCCCGATCTGCTGGAGGTTCCCGTGTTTCGTGCACTGTTGGCTATCGCGGTTTCCCTGCTGGGCCTTGCCGGTTGCGCCAGCGCCCCCGTCGCGCCGGCGGCGTCGCAGCTGCCCTGGCAGGACAAGGCCTTCAGCTTCGATGCCGCCCAGGTGACGATCGGCAAGGCGGAACTGTTCCGCCTCGACGCCGACCTGCTCGCGCCGCTCCGGGCCCCCGAGGTGCTGGCGATGACGCCGCAGCACCGCCTGAAGCACCTGCTCGCCCTGATCTTCGGGGCAGACCGGCAGCGGTTCCGCTACCGCGCCGGGCATTCCACGCCGGCCCTGGAGACATGGCGCCTGCAGCGGGGCGATTGCCTGTCGCTGACCGTGCTGGCCTATTCCGCGGCACGCGCCATGGGGCTCGACGCGCAGATGCAGGAAGTGCGCGTTCCGGTCTCCTTCGACCGGCGCGGCCAGCTCGACGTCGTCAACCAGCACGTCAACGTCATTTTCCGACGCGCGCACCGCGAGCTGCGCGACTCGGAGGCGCGCGACGTCGTCGTCGACTTCGATCCGGATTTCGCATCCCGCAGGCCGGGGCGCGTGCTTTCCGAGGACGCGGTGCTGGCACGCTACTACAACAATGTCGCGACGGAGCATCTTGCGAATGGCCGCCGCGAGCTGGCCTACGCGCATTTCAAGGCAGCCATCCTCGCCGACCCGGCCTATTCCGCCAGCTACGGCAACCTCGCGGTGCTGTACCGGGATGCCGGCCTGGCCCCGGAGGCCGAGCAGTTGCTGCGCCATGCGGTCGCCATGGGCGATCCGGCCGACGTGCCGATGCACACGCTGCACCAGTTGCTCTCCGAGCAGGGACGCACGGCCGAGGCCCAGCGCATCGCACGCGCGCTGGCCGCCGGCCGCGAGCGGGACCCGTATCACTGGATCAGCCTGGGCGTGCGGCACCTGGAGGATGGCGAAGTGCGCCGGGCCATCGACGCCCTGGAACACGCCCGGGAAATGGCGACCGGTTTCGACGAAGTCCACCGTTACCTCGCGGTGGCCTATTGGCGCGCGGGTGAAGCGGGCAAGGCCCGGGACCAGATCGCGTTGCTGGCATCCAGCGGCGACAAGGCGGGCCTGGCGAAATTGCGGCGGAAGATGCAGGGCGCGCAGCCCTGATCGACGCGTCTCGGGCTGACGCGCTACCAGCTGCGGACGCGGCCCGTGTCCAGGTGGACGAACTGCTCGCGCGGGTAGAAGCCGACGCCGCCGGCGCGCAGCGACACGGCCGCATCGCGCAGTTCCGCCAGCGGGACGCCCGGGATGCGGATGTCGATCGCCTTGCCGTCCATGTGCAGGCTGCGGGTGGCCACGCCGCCGCCGCGGGAGTTGCGCAGGTTGCTGTTGGTGGCCGGGCACCGGTAGCCGGAGATCACCTGGAAGGCGTCTTTTGCGCCCAGCTCGGTCTTCACGCGGTGGAGCAGGTCGAACAGCTGCGGATCGATCACCCCGACGTCGCCGGAATAATGGTCGCGCAGGAAATGGTTGAGCTTGGCCAGCGCCTGCATCACATAGTCGCCGCCGGCCGCATACACGAGGCTCAGTTTTTCGCGGGTGTGGGTGTGGTCGAAGGCCAGGCTGCGCTCACCCGCGGACGACGCGAACGCCGTGCCCGCGGCCAGCGGGCCCGCGGCGCCCATCACCGCCCATTGGGCGGAGCGGCGCAGGAACAGGCGGCGGGCAGGTTGGGTGGGGTGGGACATGGGCGTTGGTGGAAGGGGTATTTTGCCCAAATCGCGGACCGGGGCAACCGGGTTAGTGAGGGAGCGCCCGGTGAAGTTCCCGGCACACCCGAACCTTCTTCAGCGCTGTCGCAGGGCCTGGTCCAGCAGCCGGTCGTGCCCATAGAGGTCCGGGTAAAAGAAGACGCGGCCGCCCTTGACGATCACGGTGCTGTACGCGATCAGCACGGGCAGCGGCTGCGATAGCCGCAGCACGTTGGACTCCCCCTTGTCCATGGCCGCCCGGATGCGGTCCTCGGTCCATCCGGCCTCGCCCTGCAATACGAAGCGGGCGAGGGCCATCGGCTCCTCGACGCGGATGCAGCCGTGGCTGAAATCGCGCCGGTCGCGCGCGAAGAGGGCCGGCGCCGGGGTGTGGTGCAGGTAGATGTTGTCCCGGTTGGGAAAGACGAACTTGATTCCGCCCAGCGCGTTGTGCGCCCCGGGACGCTGCCGGATCCGCCATCCCCCGTGCAGCACCGCATCCAGGTGGGCCGCCGACAGCGTGCTGACGACCTGACCTGCGGGCGTGACGAACTCGAACCCTTGCTGGCTGAAATACGCGGGGTCGCGCCGCAGGCGGGGCACGGTTTCGTGGCGCGCGATCGAGGGCGGCACGTTCCAGTAGGGACTGAACTCGACGAAGCGCATGTCCTCGTCGAACAGGGGCGTGCGGGTGTCCATCGCCTTGCCGACGATGACCTTCATCGTCACCAGCACATCGACCTTGCCCTCGCGCACCTCGTAGGCACGCAGCACGAACTCCGGCACGTTGACCACGATCATGCGCGGGGCCTGCAGGAAGGGCGTCCAGCGCAAACGCTCCAGTGCAAGCTCGATCTGGCGGACCCGTTCCCCCGGGGTCACGCCAAGCTGCAGCAGCGTAGCCTGGCCCAACACACCGTCGGGCGTGAGGCCATGGCGCTCCTGGAACGCCCGCAGCGCCGTTACCAAGGCGCCCTCCAATCGATCCGGTACCGCTGTACCCGCCGGCAGGTCGCCCAGGGCGTCCAGGCGCCGTGCCAGCAGCGCCAGGCCGGCCCACGCCTGGCCTGGCGCCAGTTTGCGGCCGGGCAGGGCGGGCAGCCGCGCCTCCCATGCCGAGTGGCCCGCCAGGGCACGGTAGCGCGCCAGCGCGGTGCGAAGAGCCGCGTACATCGGCAGCCGGGGTTCGGCCTCTCGAAGCGCTGCAGCCACGCGCTGCCCGGCTACGGCGGAGCGCAGGAGCGCATCCGAGTCCCGGGAGGCGGCGCGCCGCACGTCGAAGTCGGCATGGATGCTGCGGGGATCGACCCGGCCGTCCTGCAGGTCCGACAGGTAGCGCTGCAGCGCTGCGGTGAGCGCGCCGTCCAGGATGGCCTGGGCCGCTTCGTCCAGCTGTCCCTGCTGAGCCTGCGTCATCCGCTGGCTGATGAGCTCGGTGTCGTAGTCACGTGGATCCAGCCCCTGGGTCGGCGCGGCCGACAGGACCTCGAGCGCCTGCCCGGCCTGCGCCGTCGGCCGGCCCCCGGCGAACCACAGCGGGGCTTCGGCGCGCGCCAACGGGCCGGTCGCGAACGCGAGGGTGAGCAGGAGCAAGCGAAAGTACTTCAGGGTCATGGCGAACATGGTCGATGAAGAACCCGGGGCCACTTTTGATCCTGATCATGGACGCCCGGAGACGCGCGAACTAAGCATGACTTGTGTGGGCGCGCGTCGCCAGTCGCCGATTCGGCGGCCCCGCCATGGAGAACCATGTGGCTACGGCAAGGGCAGGTCAGCAGCGAGGCTTGGGCACCGCAACGCTGCTCGTGGTGCTGGCGGTGCTGGTCGGGGCGGTTTTCGGCCTGGGCGGCTACACGCTCGTCTATGCCAAGGCCTTCTCGTACATGAGCGAAGACCCCAAGGTCTGCGCCAACTGCCACATCATGCAGTCGCAGTACGACTCGTGGCAAAAATCGAGCCATCACCACGTCGCCATCTGCAACGACTGCCACCTGCCGAAAAGCTTCGTCGGCAAGTACGCGGCGAAAGCCCTGAACGGCTTCAACCACGCCAAGGCGTACACGCTCCAGAACTTCGCCGAGCCCATCGCGATCAAGCCGTTCAACAGCGAGATCGTGCAGGACAGCTGCCTGGCCTGCCATCGCGCGCTGGTGCACGAGGCCGTGACGGCACCCGGCCGCGGCAACGAAATGCTTTGCGTGCATTGCCACTCATCCGCGGGCCACGGCGAACGCGCCGGCCTGGGCGGTCCCCTTACCTGAACACGGAGGTTGCCATGAAATCCAGATCCCGCCAGCTTGCGCACCGCCAGCGCGGCGTGTCCAAGACCGTGCTGCTGGCGAGCATCGCCGCGGCGGCCATCGTGACCGCCGGAGGCGCCGCGTTGCTGGTGAACATCTTCGAGCGCAACCAGGAAGCCAAAGTCACCACGACGAAGCTCGTCGAAGTCACCCGCGACACCACCGACCCGGCGTTGTGGGGCGCGAACTGGCCCAAGCAGTACGGCTCTTACCTCCTCACCGCGCAGACCACCCGCACGCGCTTCGGCGGGCACGGCGGCAGTGAGGCGCTGCCCCAGGAGAAGATCGACAAGGACCCGTGGCTCAAGCGCATGTTCCTCGGTTATGCCTTCTCCATCGACTACCGGGACCGGCGCGGCCACGCCTACATGCTCCAGGACCAGGAGAACACCCAGCGCCAGACGAAGCCGCAGACCGGCTCGTGCCTGCACTGCCACGCATCCATCATGCCGCTGTATCGCCAGATGGGCGGTGGCGACGCGATGAAGGGCTTCGAGATGAGCTACAAGCTCTCGTACAAGGAGATGAACCAGAAGCTGCACGACATGGGCCACGGACACACCGTGACCTGCGCGGACTGCCATGACCCGAAGACGATGCAGCTGATCGTGACGCGGCCGGCCTTCATCAACGGCATCCAGGCACTGGCCGGCGGCGAAGCAGCGACACCGTTCGCCCCCTCCATCGAGCGCTGGCGCGCGGGCGGCAAGGCCAAGCCCTACGACCCCAACACCGATGCCAGCCGCAGCGAGATGCGCACGTTCGTGTGCGCGCAATGCCACATCGAGTACTACTGCTCGTCGCAGATGCCGTTGACGGCGCCGTGGGCCAAGGGCCTCAATTCCACGCAGATCGAAACATTCTGGGACGGCACGAAATTCGCCAGCGGCGAGCGCTTCTTCGATTACAAGCACGCCGAAACCGGCGCGCCCATCCTGAAGGCGCAGCACCCCGAGTTCGAGATGTGGAGCCAGGGCGTGCACGCCCGCAGCGGCGTCGCCTGCGCCGACTGCCACATGCCTTACGGGCGTGACGGCGCGACCAAGGTCTCGGACCACTGGGTGCGCAGCCCGCTGCTGAACGTCAACCGTGCCTGCCAGCCCTGCCACAAGCAAGCTGAGGATGAAATCAAGGCGCGCGTGGACCTGATCCAGCAACGCAACTTCGACCTCCTGCAGCGCGGTGGCACCGCGATCACGGCGCTGATGGATGCCGTGCTGGTGGCCAAGAAGGAAGGCGCGACACCCGAACAGCTGAACGCAGCGCTCGAGTTGCAGCGCAAAGCGCAATGGCGGCTGGACTTCGTGGCGGCCGAGAACTCCATGGGCTTCCACGCGCCGCAGGAAGCGGCCAAGGTGCTGGGCGAGGCGATCGACTACGCGCGACAGGGCGAAGTGGCGGCTGCCAAGTGGCGCGCCGGCCCGGCGAAGGTGGCGGCGGTGACCGCGCCTGCCGCGAAACCTTGACGAGCGTCGACCTGAAAAAGGACGAATCGCAGGGGCGCGGCGCTATCTGCGGTTCGCGTTCGCCCTGCGGTCCAACTCCGCCATTGCCAGTTTGAACAGATCGTCGGCGGTCTGCCGCAAGCGCCTTGCCTGATCCCGCTCCTTGATGGCGGGGGAGATGTCGCCCCGTCCCTCGAGTGCCAACAAGGCCGTCCCGAGATGCGCCTCTTCCATCACCCGCGCGCAACGGTCGGCGGTACGCCATTCGTCGAAGATGCTCGTTGACCTCGTTCATGGGCGAATAGTGAGCTCTTGCGTGCAGGAGTTAAAGCCCCGGCGAAACCACGCCAATGCGGTTGCGAAAAAAATGCCCGTTATCGTCAGATAGCGGGCTTCGAGTGCCTGTGCGGCTTGGCTAGGCTCTTCGACCTGCACCATTGCGACGGGTGGCGAAGAGGAGGTGGCCCCGGTTCCCGAAGTGTCAAGCCTCCCTCACGACATCGCTCTGACGCCGGCGTCGAGTCTTCGGGCTCATCCTTTAGGGTGACGCTGAGAACCAGGGCGATCCAGCCGTCCGACCCGTGGGTCGGAGATGCGGAGCTGGTACGCATGCGTGACGACCTTTTCGGCCAGGAGCAGACACTTGAGAGTCACAGGGGGCCTGTGCACGGCTCCGTCCGCGATGGCGCACGAGTGTTGTTGCGCAACCACCCATGCGCGCCGGGGCCTATCATCGGCCCTGCTGCGCATGCACGGCGATACCCGTAATCTTGATGGCGCTGGAACCAACGCCGCTGCGCTGCGCAGCCCCCCTCTCGCCCCACGATGTCACCGATCACCCGCCGCGTTCTTCAAGCCGTCCTGTACGAGGTGATCGCCATCGCCGTCGTCGGGCCTGTGCTGAGTCTTGCCTTCGACAAGCCGCAAGCATCCACGTTCGGGCTGGCGGTCGCGCTGGCCACCATCGCGTTGACGTGGAACTACGCCTTCAACTGGTTCTTCGAGCGCTGGGAATCGCGACAAGCCGTGCGCGGGCGCTCGTTCGCGAGGCGAGTAACGCACGGGGCCGGATTCGAGGGAGGTCTGGTGGTCATCCTCGTTCCAGTGATGTCGCTCTGTTTGAACATCTCCCTGGCGGCAGCGTTCGTGACCAACTTGGGGCTCCTCGTGTTTTTCTTCGTCTACGCCATCGTGTTCACCTGGGCATTCGATCGAGTCTTCGGATTGCCTGCATCAGCAGTGAAGAACGATTTCGAAGCTGTCGACGCTTAGCAAACGGGGAATGCTGACTGCGTATGCCTGCTTTGGGTCGTTTGCGGCCACCGCTGGAGGTCCTCCGTCATGCCGTCTTTGCGCGCTTCCATGCAAAAGCCCGGCAAGCTGGGTGCGCTCATGAGGGCGTGTCATGCCAGTCCGAGCCTTTGCATACGCCTTGCAGTGCTTCGAAGAAGTGCTGTGCGAGCTCAGAAGCGGGGGCGAAGCGGGCGAACGCAGCATAGGTTGTTACCGGCAGCTTGGGCGCGAATTTGCGGATGCACAGTCGGTCGGCGAACACGCTGGCCATGTAAGGGTTGATGACACCCACGCCCAGGCCACGGGCGGCGAAGGTGCAGATGGTCGACGAGTAGATCGTCTCGATGGCGGTCGGCGAGACCATGTCCTCGTCCGCGAAGGCCTTGTGCAGCGCCAACTCGAGCGCGTCGTCGCGCTGCAGGCTGATCAGCACTTGGCCGCGCAAATCCGTCACCTTCACGACCTTCAGCTTCGCGAACGGATGGTCCGGGGCCGCGACACAGACGGCTTCGGCCTGGTGCACAGCCTGCACGTGGAACTCGGCGCCGTCGTAGGCCTTGTTGGTCAATGCAATGTCATAGAGGCCTTGGCGCAGGCCTTCCTCGACCTGCCGGCTGCCCAGGGTCTGAACGTTGAAGTGCACGTGGGGAAAAGCGCGCGCGAACCGCTCCATCGTCAGCGGCAGCATGCTCTGGCCCAGCGAGGGCGTACAGGCGATGCGGAACACGCCCGCGCCGGATGCGCGCAGGGCGGCCACGGCCTGCTCGATGCGTTCGAAGCCTTGGAAGTTCAGCTGCACCGTCTCGAACAGATGGCGGCCCTCGCGCGTCAGCAGCAGGCGGCCGCGGTCGTTGACGAACAGCTTCAGCCCGCTGGCGCTCTGCGCTTGCCCGATCAACCGGCTGACGGTGGGCTGTGTGGTGTGCAGCACCCTTGCCGCAGCCACGGTGGTGCCCGCCAGCACCACTGCGCGGAAGGCTTCGATCTGCTGGAAGGTGAGCGGCCTGGCCATGGCGTGACTATACCCACAGTGAATAGGTCAGCGAAAAAAAAGCATTGGATCAAATACAGCACGCTTCGTAGACTGGCGCCACTCCACTAACCCAAAGGACCGCCATGCCGATCACCCGCCGCTCCGCCTGCGCTTCTCTCCTGTTCACTGGCGCCGCCCTTCGCGCGCCGCTGGCGGCCGCGAACGACGCCATTCCCGCTGGCACCCTGAAAATCATCGCTCCCTTCACGGCGGGCGGTACGGCCGACGTGTTGGCGCGGGCGTTCGCGCAGCGCCTGGGCAAGAAATACAACCAGACCTTCGTGGTGGAGAACAAGCCGGGCATGGGCGGCAACATCGGCGCCGGCATGGTGGCCACGGCCAAGCAGGACGGCAGCACTCTGCTGCTGGGCACCATCGGCATCCACTCCGCTTACTCCGTCTACACCAAGCTGCCCCACAACCCGGACAAGGACCTGCAGCCCGTCGTCATCCTCGGTGGCGTGCCCTGCGTGGTGGCGGTGCACCCGAGCCGGCCGTTCAACACGCTGGCCGAACTAATCACCCACGCGAAGAAGAACCCGGGGGGGCTGAACTACGGCTCGGCCGGCACCGGTTCCTCCACCCACATGGTCGGCGAGCTGTTCCAGCAAGCAGCCGATGTCAAGCTCACCCACATCCCCTACAAGGGCAGTGCCGCCGCCATGAACGACCTGCTTGGCGGCCAGATCGACATGATGTTCGAGCTGATCACCACCGCCGGTCCCATCGTCAAGTCTGGCAAAATCCGCGGCCTGGCCGTCACCAGCAAGACGCGAAGCCCGGTGCTACCCGAGATCGCCACCGTTTCCGAACTGGCCGTGCCCGGCTTCGACGGCACCGGGTGGTTCTCCATCGCTACCGGCGCCGGCGTGCCGCGTGCCACGGTAGCCCAGTTCAACGCCGACATCAACGAGATCCTGCGCGCGCCCGACATGCAGGACACCTGGAAGAGCCTTGCTCTGACCGTTATGGGTGGCTCGCCCGAGGAAGGCAGCCGCTTCGTGGCGGCCGAGACGGTGAAGTGGAAGAAGGTCATCGAGACTGCGAAGATCAAGGCGGAGTGAACACCATCTTGAACGGCATCACTCTCGAGTTGCTCTGGCGGCGGCTGATCTCCATGGTGGACGAAGCGGCGGCATCGCTGGTCCGTACCTCCTTCTCCTCGATCGTGCGCGAGTCCAACGATTTCGCCTGCGTGGTCACCGACGCTCGCGGTAACTCCATCGCGCAGGCATCCAACAGCATCCCCTCCTTCATCGGGACCGCGCCACGCACCATCCGCGCTTTCCTGGAAGCCTATCCCGAAGAGACGCTGGATGAAGGCGACGTCCTCATCACCAACGACATCTGGCTGGGCACCGGCCACCTGCCCGACATCACGGTGGGCAAGCCGATCTTCCGCGAGGGCAAGCTCGTCGCCTGGGCCGGCTCAGTCGCGCACGCCCCGGACATCGGCGGGCGCGTGCGCTCGGCCGACGCCACATCGGTGTTCGAGGAAGGCCTGCAGATCCCGCCCATGAAGGTGCTGCGCGCCGGCAAGATGGACGAAACTCTGGCGCGTTTGTTGCGCCAGAACGTGCGCGTGCCCGACCAAGTGATGGGCGACCTGTATGCCCAGTTCACCGGTTTGGCACTGATCGAACGCCAGACGCTAGCCCTGATGCGTGAGTATGGACTGGGCACGCTGGAAGAGCTGTCGCACGAATTGCGCAGCCGCAGCGAGACGGCCATGCGCAAGGCGATCAGCGCCGTGCCCGACGGTACGTATCACGCAGAGGCCATCAGCGACGGTATCGACGCGCCGATCCGCTTGATGATGGCGCTGACGGTCAAGGGTGATGAGATCGCGATCGATTTCGCTGGCTCCGACGCCCAGGTACAGAAGTCCATCAACGTCTGCCTGGCCTACACCACGGCCTACACCTCCTACGGCGTCAAGGCCGTGCTGTGTCCTGACGTGCCGAACAACGACGGCGCGCTGGCGCCGCTGACTGTTTCGGCGCCGCTGGGCTCCATCCTGAACTCGCTGCCGCCGGCGGCCGGCGGTGCGCGGGCGCTGATCGGCCACTTCCTGCCGGCGATGGTGGTGAACGCCCTGGCGCGAGTCGTGCCGGACAAGGTGATCGCCGGCGTAGGCTCGCCGCTGTGGTGCGTGAACATGGCCGGCACCCATCCGGACGGGCGCGGCTTCGCCAACCTGTTCTTCCTGAATGGCGGCTATGGCGCCAGCGCGCGTAGCGATGGGATCAACGTCCTGTCTTGGCCGAGCAACATCTCCTCCACGCCGGTCGAGATCATCGAGCAGGTGGCGCCGCTGAAGGTGCACCACCGGCGCTTCCGCGACGTGGGTGCGGCCAACGGCCTGCACCGCGGCGGCAGCGGTCAGGAAATGCTGCTGGAAAGCCTGTCGACCAATCCGGCCACGATCTCCTTCATGGCCGAGCGTACCCGCGAAGAGTCGGCCACGCCCGGCCTGAACGGCGGCGGCTCCGGCGCGCGCGGCGAGATCCTGATCGACGGCGTGAAGGTCAATCCGAAGGCGCAGCAGATCATCAAGCGTGGCGCCAGGGTGCTGCTGCGCACCCCCGGCGGGGGAGGGTACGGCGACGCCAAGTCGCGGCCGGCCGAACTCACCGAACAGGACCTCGTGCGCGGGTACACGAAATGACATCTCCCCTCCAATCCGGTAAGGAAAGCTATTCGCTGGGAATCGACATCGGCGGCACCTTCACCGACGTCGTCCTCTATAGCCACCACGACGCGCGCGTGTTCAGCCACAAGGAGCTGACCACGCCGGAGGAGCCCACCACCGGCGCCATCAGTGGCATCCGCACGCTGCTCGAACGCGAGCAGGTGCAGGGCAACCAGGTCACGCGCGTGGTCCATGCCACGACGCTGTTCACCAACGCGCTGATCGAGCGCCGCGGTGTCCGCACCGGCCTGATTGCCACCGAAGGGTTCCGCGACACGCTGGAGATGCGGCGCGAGTTCAAGTACGACCTGTACGATCTGTTCATCGAAATGCCGCCGACGCTGGTGCCACGCGAGTCCCGGCTGGAGGCGCGCGAGCGCATGCTGGCCGACGGCAGCGTCGACACGCCGCTGGACGAGGTCAGCGTGCTGGCTGCTGGCCAGGCGCTGGTGAACCAGGGCATCGAGTCGGTCGCCATCACCTTCCTGCACTCGTACGCCAACCCGGCCCACGAGCGGCGCGCGCGCGACTTGCTCAAGCAAAGATTCCCGCAGCTGTACGTGTCGATCTCCTGCGAAGTCTCGCCCCAGATCCGCGAGTACGAACGCACGTCGACCACTGCGGCAAATGCCTATGTGCTGCCGATCGCCGACCGTTACCTGGAGCGGCTGGAAGCCCAACTCAAGGACCTGGGCATCGGTTGCGCGCTGCTGATGATGCTGTCCAACGGCGGCCTAACGCACGTGGGCGAGGCGCGCCGCTTCCCGGTGCAGCTGCTCGAGTCCGGGCCCGCGGCCGGCGCGATCGCCGCCGCCTACTTCAGCAAGCGTTCGTCCATCGGCGACGTGCTGGCCTTTGACATGGGCGGCACAACGGCCAAGCTGGCGATCGTCGAGGACAACCAGCCGCTGCTGGCGCACAGCTTCGAGGCGGCGCGCGAGAAGCGCTTCGCCGCCGGCAGTGGCATTCCGATCAACATCGCCACGGTGGAGCTGATCGAGATCGGCGCCGGCGGCGGCAGCATCGCCAACCTGGACGGCATGAACCTGCTCAAGGTCGGCCCGAAGAGCGCAAGCTCACGTCCCGGGCCGGCGTGCTACCAGCGGGGCGGCACTCTGCCGACGGTGACGGACGCCAACCTCCTGCTAGGTCGCTTGGATGCCGAGACTTTCGCCGGTGGCACGATGAAGCTGTCGACGCAGGCGGCGCGCGATGCGCTCGGGTCCGTCGCCGCAGCGTTAGCTACCGGCACCGAGAACACGGCTGACGGCGTGTTGTCCATTGTGAACGAGAACATGGCGGCGGCGGCGCGCGTGCACGTTGCCGAACGCGGCTTCGACGCCTCGCGCTTCGCGCTGCTGGTCACCGGCGGCGGCGGCCCGCTGCACGGCTGCGACGTGGCGCGGCGGCTGGGCATCCGGCGCGTGGTCTGTCCTCCGGGCGCGGGCGTGGCCTCAGCACTGGGACTGTTGATTGCGCCGGCGCGGGTCGACCGCTCCACCACGCTGGCCCGTTCACTGGCTTCGGTCACGCCAGAGTCACTGGAAGCGACCTTCGCCAAGCTGGAGGCCGATGCCGCCGAAGTGATGCGAGTGACGCTGGTCGATGGCGTCAGCTACCGCTGCGAACGCAGCGCCGATATCCGCTTCGCCGGCCAAGGCTTCGAGCTGGTCACGCGTCTGCCCGACGGCCCGTTCGACGCCGGCACGCCAGCGCTGATCCGGGAAGCTTTCGCCGCCGCCTATGGGCGGGTGTTCGGCCAGGTCCCACCTGTGCAAGACATCGAGCTGATGAACCTGCGCGTGGCCGCAATCGAGGAGGGCGTGGAACGCCCGCTGAACCTTTCCGCCAGCGGCCGCGAAACCTGGGCGCCGGGTGCGGGCAACCGCCACATGTGGCAGGCGGGAGCCGAGGCTTGGCGCAACGTGCCCTCGCTGCCGCGCGAGTCGCTGCGCCAAGGCGAAAAACTGCAGGGGCCGGCGATCGTCGAAGACGCCTCGTCCACCCTTGTCATTCCGGCCAACGCCACGGCCTGGCGCGACGCCGCCGGCAACCTCATCGTCGATCTCGCATGACCACGCAGGTCCCCTTTCCCTGCCAGCGCGTGGGCCGCAACGGCGCGCACCACTTCTTCGGCTATTACAACAAGTCGAACTGGGACCCGGCCGGCCGTCTGCTGCTGGCTCAGGAAGTGCCGTGGCGCGACGCGCGCCTGTCGCCCGAACTGGCTGCCAAGGTCGGCTACTTCGACATGGCCAAGGACGACGGCCAGTTCTACGCCTTGGGCGAGACGCGCACCTGGAACTGGCAGATGGGCTCGCAGCTGCAGTGGCTGGGCGGCACCTGCGGCAGCCGGATCATCTACAACGTGCGCACCGAGGACGCAGCGGCGCGCTATCCGTACTTCGGCGCGCAGATCTGCGACGTGCGCACGGGCGAGAGCCGCGCGCTGCCCATGCCGGTGTACGTGGCCGCGCCTAACGGCGAGTGGGCGCTGAGCGTTGACTACCGACGCCTCTACGTCACGCACGAAACCATTGGCTATGCCTGCGACCGCGTGCCGCCACCCCAGACCCTCTGTCCGGCCGACGACGGCCTATGGCGCATGGACCTGGCCACCGGCGCTGCGAAGCTGGCGGTGAGCTATGCGCAGCTGGCGGCGTTCCATCCCAGGGAATCGATGCGCAAGGCCATCCACTGGGTCAGCCACATCGAGGTGAACCCTTCCTCGACGCGGGTGCTGTTCCTGCACCGCTGGACCGAACGCGTCAAGGACGAAACCTGTTTCCTCCACCGCCTGATCACAATGGCGCCCGACGGCACGGACCTGCGCCTGCTGGAGTGCTCCGACCATCCGCTGCCGCAGCTGGGCACCGATTTCAACCCGAACGCCGTCGGCACCTTCGACTACGAGAAGTCCGAGTGGCAGATCTCACACCCGCTGTGGCGTCAGGACGGCGAGATCATTGTCTGGGGGCCGCACGCCGGCAGCATCCACTACCACCTGTACCAGGACCGTGATGGCGGCGAGGTGAGTGTGGTGGGCGCGGGCGTCCTGTCCGAGAACGGCCACATGTCGTTCTCGCCGGCGAATCCCCGCTGGCTGCTGAGCGACACTTACCCGGATAGCACGACACACGAACGCATCTTGTTCCTCTACGACATGGAGACCGGACGGCGGCACGACCTCGGCAGCTTTTACGCGGACCCGAAGCTGTCCAAGGAAAACCGCTGCGACCTGCATCCGCGCTGGCGGCCTGACGGCTTGCAGGTCTGCATCGACTCGGTTCACGAGGACGCTCGAGAGATGTACGTGATCGATGTGGCCGCAGTGGTGGCATCCTGACGGCGCTCGCGCAGCACTGCAACGGTCCATTCCGAGCGCTAGGAGCTGCTTGTCGTGCTTTGAGATCATCGCATTACGAATTGGCTTGCTCGCGACGGGCCCTGTCCTAGAGACCTCACGCACGGGGTTTCTCTGTTCAAGAACGGACTAGACGAGAGTGTTCCGAGAGCTGACAGCTATTTTGGGTCGAAAGCGGACATGATTGGTTGAAGATCCGATTCGATAGACTCGGGGCATGGCTCTGGACCAGCGAGACTATTTCATCGTCATTCTTCTCGCGGCGTTCGTCCTCATGATGGCTGTCCAGCGCTTGCTCCGCTGAGGCCACGTCCAGTCGCAGTCTTCGTCCTTCTTACGCTTGATGGCTGCTCTCGGCCACGAGCGGCCCTTTCGCTCGGCCTACGGCTTCCGAAGGACGCCCGCCAACTAGAGAGACATTGCCCGTGCAATGGCGCTCGAGCCACCCAAGGACATTCCCCCATCGACGGAGAGCACGACGCCTGTGATGTAACTCGCGTCGTCAGAACACAGCCACAGCGCGGCGCGGTTGATGTCTTCCCTGGTGCCCAAGCGCCTGAGCGGAACGCAATCCGTCCACGCCTGAAGTGCTGCTTCAGTGGGTGCCAGTCGCCGCATGCCCTCAGTGTTGGCAATCGGACCGGGCGCAATGGCGTTGACTCGTACGCCGGCACCGCTCCATTCAAGCGCCAAAGTGCGAGTCACCTGATCGATGCCGGCCTTGGCTGCGCACGCGTGGATCTGGAGCGGCGTTGGCAGCCAACTCTGAGCAGCAGTAATATTCAAGGCGACTGCACCCGGCTTTCGCAGGTGCGGCCACGCTGCCCGCAAGACATTGAATGTGCCCAACAGGTCAATGTCAACCACGCTCTTGAACGCATTCGCCGACATGTCTGCTGCCGCAGACATGAAGTTGCCGGCGGCGCCGGAAACGACGATATCCACTGGCCCCCAGCGAGCGACGGTCGACTCCAGCGACGCGCTCAAACCGTCGTAGTTGCGGACATCGACCGCAAAGCCGCAGGCGTCAACCCCGATTGTGCGCAGGCGTGCGACTGAAGTTTCGACATTGTCCTGCCTGCGGCTAAGCACCGCCACTTTCGCGCCTTCGCCAGCAAACGCCTCGGCAATGCCGAGGTTGATGCCGCTCGTGCCGCCTGCGACGAATACAACCTTGCCGACGTAGCGCCTCATGTTTGAGCGGTCATTTCCAGAACTGGCACTTCGTTTCGCTCTTCGGGGTGTAGGCTTGATCGCCCGGAATGACCTGCAAAACTTTCAGGTAGTCCCAGGGTGCCTTGGATTCTGCGGGACTCTTCACCTGCATCAGGTAGACATCCTGCACCATGCTTCCATCCGGCCGCAGCGTGCCGTTCTTGGCGTACATGTCATTGAACTTGGTTGCCCGCATCTTCGCCATTACCTTGTCTGCGTCATCGGTCCCAATCGCCTTCACGGCGGAGAGGTATTGATAGATGGCTGAATAGTTGGACGCCTGCAGGCTGGAAGGCATCTTCTTCATTTTGTCGAAGAAGCGTTTCGACCATTGACGCGACTCCGGGCTCTGGTCCCAGTACCAACTGTCCGTCAGATACATGTTCTGGGTCAGAGGTAACCCAAGCGCATGGACCTCGTTGATGTACATCAGAAGAGCAGCCATCTTCATGTTCTTCGTGACGCCGAATTCGTTCGCTGCTTTGATGACATTGACAAAGTCGGACCCCGCTGTCGCAAGGCCGAGGATCTCGGCCCTGGAGGCTTGTGCCTGGAGCAGGAACGACGAAAAGTCAGAAGCGGACAGCGGGTGCCTAACGGAGCCAGCCACGGTCCCGCCGGCGGACTTGATCACGCGCGTCGTATCGGCCTCCATCGAAGTGCCGAACGCCAGGTCCATGGTGAGAAAGAACCAGCTCTTCCCACCTTGGCGGATAACCGCGCCGCCGGTGCCGTTCGCGAGAGCCACCGTGTCGGTTGTCCACCGGATGCTGTAGGGAGTGCACTCTTCGTTGGTCAGCCTGATGCTGGCCGAATTGCTGATATAGACCTTCTTTTTCTCCCATGCGATCTTTGCTGCCGAGAGCGCAGCGGCGGAACTCCCGATTACCAGGATTGTGTCTACTCCTTGCTGGTCCAGCCACTCCCGCGCCTTGTTTGCCGCAACGTCCGCCTTGTTCTGATGGTCGAAGGTGAGTAGCTCGATCTTTTTGCCGTTAATGCTGCCACCGATGTCTTCGATCGCCATTTTCATTGCCTCGGCGGCACCCGAACCACCGTAGTCCGATGCCGGGCCGGACATGTCGCCGAGCAGTCCGATCTTGATGGTGTCCCCTGAGATTTGAGCGAATGCGGGCGTTGGTGCCGCGAATCCAATCGTGAGCGCGGCAGTCGCTATCAGCAAAGTTGCTTTGAGTGTCATTTCGTAGTCCTTTGGTCATTCCAACGTGCGTTGAGGCATCTACATTCAGATTGCATTCAATAATAAAAAACAATATGAAGCCATCCCTCGAAAACCCTTATGCAGGAACGCGTTGCGTTGAATTCAGATTGAATGTACATTCAGCAAGGCAAGTGAACTATGCCCGCCGGACAGGGCGATGGCCTTGACATCGTGGAGATGCAGTTGATCAATGAGACCCGAATTTCCGAGCCTGAGTCGTCTGGAGATGGAAGCAGGCCTCTCGAGGGAGTCCGAGTACTCGAGTTCGGCCAATACGCCGCCGGCCCATTTGCCGGGCTGCTCCTGGCCGACTGGGGTGCGGATGTGGTGAAGGTTGAACCTGTTGGTGGCGAAGGGCTTCGTGCATGGCCCCCAATGGCAACGTCTGAAAACTCCGACGGATATAGCTTCAATTTCGCGGCGATCAATCGGAACAAGCGCAGCGTCGTCATTGATTTGAAAGACCCGGACGGCCTCGAGCGTGCAAAGCGCATGGCGGCCCATGCACATATCGTAATTGAGAACTTTCGACCCGGCGTGATGGATCGGCTAGGGCTTGGCTATGAGGCCTTGGTCCAGTTCAATCCGCGCCTGGTTTACTGCACCGTGTCCGGCTACGGCCACACTGGGCCTTACGCGCATAAAGGAGCCTTCGACATCGCGATCCAGGGCGCGAGCGGCATCATGAGCGTCACCGGAGACGCCGATGGACCACCTGCCAAATGCGGCGTTCCGGTGGCTGACTTCACAAGCGGCACTTTCGCAGCTCTATCCTGCATGGTCGCACTCCGAAAGGCTGAGCAGACTGGCAAGCCCAGCCGCGTGGATGTTTCCATGCTGTCTTGCATGCTTGCAATTTCTGGGCTGCAGACGGGCGAGTTCTGGGGAACAGGTTCGACACCGCGCCGCATGGGGTCGTCGCACCCCCAGAATGCTCCGTATCAGGCGTTTCACGGTGCTGACGGTAAGTGGTTCATCGTCGCAGCAGGCAACGACCGACTTTGGTCCCGTGTCTGTCAGGTGGTGGGCCAACCCGAGCTGGCCGCGGATCTGCGATTTGCCGCTCAATCCGATCGCTCCGCCAATCAGAAAGAACTTGCAATATTGCTGCAAGAGCTATTCAGGCATCAGACAGCTAAGTGGTGGCTAGATACGTTCGACCAGGCGCAGGTGCCCAGCGCGCCCGTGCTCGACTACGCCGAGGCGTTGAACACATCCCACATACGTGAGACCGGACTGATTCACTCGATGGACTTGCCAAACGGCCAGGTGATTCCGACGGTGGGCAACCCGATTGCCATGTCCGACTACGCATTCACTGTCTTCCGGCGTCCTGCATTGGTTGGAGAGCACGATGCCGAGATCGACCGCGAATGGCTGGGAGCCGGCAGTGCAGCCTAGCACTATCGAAGGCGCGCAGGACCTGATCGTCCGGCAGCGCGGTGCCTACACACGACAGCTCCAGCTCAATCGGCCCGGGCGGGGCAACGCGATGGATGAGGCGCTTTCTGACGGGTTGATCACGGCGGTCGCTACCGCCTACGCCGACGACACCAAACTTCTTGTCATTGGAGGTGAAGGAAAGCACTTTTGTTCAGGCTTTGACCGCGGCTCAGACGATTCCGGGCTCGGCCCAAAGGCCACTCTCCGTTTGCTGAAGCTTGAATCGCTTCTTCAGCTTCTGTGGCGCGCACCTTTCGTCACCGTAGCGTGCATTCATGGAAAAGCGCTCGGTGCTGGGGCGGACTTGGCCGCAGTCTGTGACTATCGGTTGATCACTCGAGCATCCACTTTCGCGTTTCCTGGCTTCCGCCTCGCTGGTGTTTCACTCGGCAATCGCCGATTGGCAGAGCTCATCGGCAGTCACGCCGCCTTCGACCTGGTGCTGCGCGGCACGGAAATCGACTGTGACAGCGCGCTCGCATGTGGCTTGGCGACAGGCGCATTGGAACGTGAGGATTTCGACCCGTTCATCGCCGAGTTACAGCATCAACTTCAGGACATTGAAAAGGCATCCATCAACATCTTGAGAGAAGCCACGCGCGCCTCTTCGGATGGCTCGCGCGATATCGAGCGGCTTGTGCAATCCGTCAGGCTGAAATAGGTTCATATGAGGAGACTTTCATGAAATCGTTTATCACGTCCAGTGACATCATGATCCGCAATGCTTGGTACGTCGCAGGCTTCTCCGAGGAGTTCCAAACCGAGAAGTTGCAGCAGCAGATCATTACTGAGCGCCCAATTGTTCTTTGGCGCACGCACGAAGGTCGGGTGGTAGCATTTGATGATCGCTGCTGCCACAAGCGGATGCCGATTTCGGCCGGCCGGTTCATCGAATCGGGCGTGTTGGAATGCGCCTACCACGGCCTGTGTTTCAACTCGCAAGGCAAGTGCGTGCGAATCCCTTCCCAACCCGACACGCCCATTCCTTCGCGCGCAAGATTGACTGCGTTCCCTGTCGTTGAGCAGGATGGCCTGGTGTGGATCTGGCCCGGCGACCCGAGCAAAGTCGGTGACACCGCGCCGCCTCCTACGCCGGAGCTTGCTGACCCGGGTTGGGATCGCACGACCGAAAAGCAAGTGGTGCCCGCCAATGCAATGTTCATGATCGAAAACCTGCTCGATGTGAGCCACCTCTATCCTTTGCATGACGGCAATATCGGAAACATCGGCTACAGCAGCGTCCCCATGCGGATGGAAGTCGGACAGATTAATGGCATGGACTATGTGAAGACGATTCGTGAGGCCGAGAACCTCAGGCAAAGCCCCGACTTCATCGAGATGCTGGGGTACGAGCAGATCGATGGGTACAACTCCCAGGCCATGGTCGGTCCGGGAACGATACTAGCTGAGCGCTCTGTCTGGCCCGCGGGCAGGCGCGGTGACGCATCGGTGCACCGTCTCTTTCGAAGCATGCACATGTTTACGCCGATCAACCGTCAGTCGAACACTTACCGGTGGGCGTTTGTCATGCCCAAGGGTCAAAAGAGCGGAACCGACCCCAACAAGCTCGGTATTCAGGTGATGAGGGAGAAGGTGCCACCGATCGTCGCACAAGACATCTGGGCGGTCGTTCGGCAGCAGCAGATGTGCGAAGTGCCTGACGATGACTTCGAAGAGATGTATCTGAAATCCGACGCTGGAATGGCCAAGGCCAGGGAAATCGTCACGAGGATGCAGCGGGCCGAGGCCGATCCCGCGTCACCATGAGTGACTACATCCTGGAAACACGGGACCTGAGCAAGGATTTCAAGGGTTTCACGGCGGTCGACCGCGTCAACCTGCGTGTGCGACGAGGACGGATTCACGCCTTGATCGGGCCCAATGGTGCAGGCAAGACAACTTGCTTCAACCTACTTACGAAGTTCCTGTCGCCTAGCGCGGGAAGTATCCTTTACAACGGTCAGGACATTAGCGACTTGCGTCCCGTGGAGATCGCCCGTCGGGGAATCATCAGGTCCTTCCAGATATCGGCTGTCTTTCCGAAGCTCACTGCCCTTGAAAATGTGCGCATCAGCCTGCAGCGAGCCGAGGGCACCTCGTTCCATTTCTGGCAGAGCGATTCAAGCCTGATCAGGCTAGACGGCCGCGCTATGGCGCTTCTGGGCGATGTTGGGCTGGAGTCTTTCGCGAACACATTGGCAGTCGATCTTATCTACAGCCACAAGCGAGCCTTGGAGATCGCAACCACATTGGCGGCCGATCCGGAGCTGATGTTGCTGGATGAACCGACACAAGGCGTCGGGCATGAAGACGTGGAGCGAGTGACGACTCTGATCAAGAAGGTCGCTGCCGGGCGCACGATCTTGATGGTGGAGCACAACATGAAGGTAGTGGCCGATATTTCAGACACGATCACTGTGATGCAGCGCGGCGCGATCCTGGCTGAGGGGACATACGATGAAGTCTCGAAGAACCCACTCGTCATGGACGCGTATCTCGGGAATGTTCAAGCCCATCTCGAGGTCGAGCATTGATGGATGCTTCGCAAGCTGCCGCTGCGCCTTCAAGGGTGCTGGACATTCGGGATGTGCATGCCTGGTATGGCGAGTCGCATGTACTCCACGGCCTTACCTTGCATGTCAACCAGGGCGAGGTCGTGACCCTGCTAGGACGCAATGGGGCAGGACGCACGACCACCTTGCGCGCTATCCTGGGTCTTACCGGCCGCAGGACGGGGTCGATCCGGATCAATGGCAAGGAATCAATTGAGTTGCCCACGCACCGGATCGCACACCTGGGCTTGGGTTACTGCCCCGAAGAGAGGGGCATTTTCTCCTCGCTGTCCGCGGAAGAGAACCTGTTGCTGCCCCCGTTGGTCGGCGCGAGGGCCAGCGCAATGAGCGTAGCCGACATCTACGAAATGTTCCCCAATCTGTATGAACGCCGAGGCAGTCAAGGCACGCGTCTATCTGGTGGAGAGCAGCAGATGCTGGCAGTTGCCCGGATTCTTCGCACCGGCGCCCGGCTATTGCTTCTCGATGAGATATCGGAAGGCCTTGCTCCGATCATCGTTCAAGCTCTTGCCCGAATGATCCGCAAGCTCAAGGCTACAGGCTACACCATTGTCATGGTGGAGCAAAACTTTCGCTTTGCCGCGCCGCTTTCCGATCGGTTCTATGTGGTCGAGCACGGCCAGATCAAGCTTTCCTGCAGTGCGGACGAGCTAGAGGCGAGGACACCTTCGTTGAACAAACTCCTTGGGGTCTGACGGCCAATACGTTTGCCGACGAGCTTTTGTGCAATTTCTGTCCACTCTGAACGAGGTACGAAAAATGAAGCTGAAAGCGCTCACGGTTATCGTCGCGACGGTCACATCCATTTTGTCCGCAGCACCCTCGAGGGCGCAGATGTCGGGCGACGTCATTCGGATCGGGCTGCTGGACGATATGTCCGGGCAATTCTCTGACTTGATCGGCCCTGCCGCAGCCGATGCCATGCGCATGGCGATTGCAGACATGGGTGGGGCGATAAACGGGAAGAAGATCGAGCTGATCACCTTCGATCATCAGAACAAGGCCGACGTTGCAGCGAGTGGCGCGCGTGAGTGGCTGGATCAGGGGGGCGTAGACGTGATTGTCGGGGGCAGCAATTCATCTGCGGGCCTGGCGGTCTCGAAGATCGCCAACGACAAGAAGAAACCCTTTCTCGTGATCGGCGCGCTTACGACGCGTCTGACAAACGAAGAGTGCTCACTCTATACGATCCGTTGGGGCATTGACACTGTGGCGCTTGCCAGGGGAACCGCAGCCGCTCTGGTCAAACAAGGTGTCAAGAACTGGTTCTTCTTGACTGCCGACTATGCTTTCGGGGCGGCCATGGAAGCAGATGCGACGCGCGTCATCAAGGCAGGGAGCGGGACCGTGGTTGGTTCCGTGAAGCACCCACTGTTTGCCACTGACTTCTCTTCGTTTCTCCTGCAGGCTCAGGCATCGAAGGCCCAAATTGTGGCATTTGCCAATGCCGGTAGGGATACCGTCAGCGCCATCAAGGCGGCAAGCGAATTCGGTATCACCAAGAACATGAAGATGACAGGTCTGTTGCTCTTGCTGAACGATGTGCACGCCCTGGGACTGCAGACAACACAGGACATGTTCCTTACCGACATCTGGTACTGGGATCAATCCGCCGAATCGCGGCAATTCTCCAAGCGGTTCTTCGAGAAGGCAAAACGCATGCCGAATTCCTCGCAAGCGGCGACCTATTCCGCCGTCTATCAGTACCTGCTTGCGGTCAAGGCGACCGGCACTGATGACCCCCACAAGGTGATGTCCAAGATGCGTTCATCCAAGCTAAACGACATGTACGTGCGTAACGGGGTGATCCGACCAGACGGTTTGCTACTCCAAGACGTCTACCTCATGCAGGTCAAGAAGCCGGCCGAATCGACGACACCTTGGGACTATCTGAAGGTGGTTCAACCGCTATCAGGCGACTTGGCGTTTACCACCAAGGCAGAAACGAAGTGCCAATACTGGAAGTGATCGCGTAATTCGGCGCAGCCAGTGAAATAGGCGCTCGACTCGCTTTTTGCATACCACCAACTTTATGGAAATCATCTGAATGTCAACGCAGGCGCTGCTGGGCCAGCTATTGTTGGGTCTGGTCAACGGATCCTTTTACGCCATGCTCTCCATGGGGCTTGCCTTGATATTCGGCCTGCTCAACGTTATCAACTTCGCGCATGGAGCGCTCTATATGATGGGCGCCTATGCTGCGTGGATAGGGCTGACCTACTTCGGGCTCGACTACTGGACGATGCTGGTTTGCGGCCCTCTGCTGGTCGGTCTCTTCGGCATCCTGATCGAACGCACGATGCTTCGCTACCTGTACAAGCTAGACCACTTGTACGGCATGCTGTTGACTTATGGGATCACCCTTCTGCTCGAAGGCACATTTCGATCGTTCTTTGGCGTGTCCGGCCAGTCCTACCCCGTGCCCGGCGCCTTGAGAGGTTCCGCCGACCTGGGGTTCATGGTCCTGCCGATCTATCGTGCATGGATTGTCCTTGCGTCCGCCGTCATCTGTTTCACCACTTGGTTCGTCATCGAGAGAACCAGGCTCGGCACCTACCTTCGCGCAGGAACTGAAAATCCAAAGCTCGTTGAATCGTTCGGAATTAACGTGCCACTGATGGCCACATTGACCTTCGGGTTCGGAGTGGCGCTGGCAGCCCTGGCCGGTGTTCTCGCCGCGCCCGTATTCCAGGTGACGCCGTTGATGGGATCCAACCTTGTGATCGTTGTGTTTGCGGTTGTGGTCATTGGAGGGATGGGGTCCATCATGGGCTCCATCCTGACCGGCCTGGGCATCGGCGTCATCGAGGGGTTGACTCGCTACTTCTATCCCGAGGCTTCTGCCACGGTAGTCTTCGTGACGATGGCAATTATTCTCTTGTTACGACCGGCCGGCCTCTTCGGCAAGGAGAAGTAATGCACGCAATCTCCATACGACAGGGCCTGATATACGCTCTGGTGATTGTTGCCGCACTGGTGGCACCCTATGTCCTGTACCCCGTCTTCCTGATGACGCTTATGTGCATGGCGTTATTTGCCTGCGCGTTCAATCTGCTGTTTGGCTACACCGGTCTGCTTTCTTTTGGGCACGCCGCCTTCATCGGTTGGGCCGGATATGTCACGGGGTTTGTTTTGGCGCATCTCGGATGGCCCACGTTTGTGGGGTTGCTGATCGGCCCTGCGGTCGCTGCGCTCATCGGCTTTGTCATGGGCTTTCTCGCCATCAGGCGCCAAGGACTTTATTTCACGATGATCACTCTGGCTTTGGCGGAGATGCTGTATTTTGTGGCATTAAGGGCATCATTCACTGGCGGTGAAGACGGTCTGCAAGGTGTCCCAAGGGGCGACTTGTTCGGTGTTCTCAATCTACACAACGACGTGACTCTCTACTATGTCGTGTTGGCCATTACCGGTGGCGGGCTCGCGTTGATCTGGCGGACCGTGCATTCACCGTTTGGTCAGGTGCTCAAGGCGATCAAGGAAAACGAACCCCGTGCGATATCGTTGGGCTACGACGTCGACCGCTACAAGCTGCTTGCCTTCGTTCTGTCTGCGGCCCTATCGGGGCTGGCCGGATCGACCAAGACCGTGATTCAGGGATTCGTCACGCTCGCCGATGTCCACTGGTCAATGTCAGGCGCGGTATTGTTGATGACGCTGGTGGGAGGTGTGGGCACAATGACAGGGCCTATCGTCGGGGCGGTCATCATCATGTGGCTGGACAACCGGCTGAGCAACATCGGCAACTTCCTTGCCAGCGTCACCAGCATCGAGTGGTTCAAGCAGGTTGGCCAGTCGGTCACGATGGTCACCGGGTTCATCTTCATAGTCTGCGTCCTGGCATTCCGGGGCGGGATCGTGGGCATCATCGCCGCACGACTGTCCCGTCGTGCAAAGCCGTGAAACACGTCCCCAGCGAGTGCCGCATACTTTGGCGCCATCGTCAACGACCTTGGATGTTCTCTTGCCAAAGGACTATGTAGAATGAAATCCACGATGGCGACACAAACAGAAGCAAAAAGACGGGACAAGCCCACATCCCTGAAGCGAAAGCCCGTCGGCGCAGTTCGTCTGGGCGCTTATGAACGCCTCAAGCAGGCCATCCTGAGCCAGGAATACCGCCCGGGCCAACTCATTGGAATTTCAGAGTTGGCGCGGGACCTTGGGATTAGTCGCACTCCCATTCGCGAGGCACTGAGTGTTCTAGAGAGGGATTTTCTCGTCACGCTCATCGACATGCGCGGCGCACAAATCCGCCCCTTGACTGTAGAAGAGATAGTCCAGCTCAATCATGTGCGCGAAGTCATTGATGGGTTGGCTGCCCGCTTGGCGGCCACATTGATGTCTGACGCCGCCATCGACGACTTCGAGAAACAGTTCAACGCACTACTTCAAGATGCAGAGTTCCCCGACCCAGAGAAACAGGCGTTGTTGAGTAGTCAACTGCATAGCGCCATCACCGCAGCTTGTGGCAATGCCTACGTGCAGTCGCAATGGGCGCATCTCAATACTGCATTTGACAGAGTCAAGCGGCATGGGTGGAGTTTCTGGATGCGTTCCGGCGAGAAAGGCGAGCTTTCGATGCGTAGATTTCAGGAGCATCTTGAAATCTTGCGCGCCCTGAAGTTGAGAGATCCCCAGCGGTGCGAGGATGCAGCACGCGTCCATATCTCGAATTCCTCGGCCGATTTGCTGAAGTACCTGCGCCCGCCGTTCCGATAGCCGGACCTGCCGGTTTCGGGCGGGTCCTGCGGTTTCGACATCCCCCTTCGTCGTCCAACGAGTGTTCGAAACGCTCACCCGCTCATGTTAAACGGGCTGAGCAGTGGCGCGACTCCAGAATCCCGGCAGCGAGCAGAGAGAGCATGCGACGGTTAGCGTCCAACGTCTTCTGGCAGGCGGGCTTTGGCGCCTGCGATACACGTCGGCGAGGTGTTGTACTCGGGCTCGGGTTTCAGGCGCTCTTGAGGACGATGTGGTGATCCCAGCCATCGCCGAAGTTGTATTCGTAGGCGAACGCCTCGATATGCTCGCCCAGCACCGCGCCCACAGTGAATGTTCTCTCGTCCAGCATTTCGCCCGGTCCGTCACATTCGGGGTTGGACGGGCCAAGGCGCTTGCCCTCGATGCGCCGGTCGTGCAGATGGCTGTTGGTCCAGCCCATGGCCGCCGGCACGACGCGATCGAGCTTGGCCAGCGTCAGGGTTTGCGGCGCCAGGATCGTGCGCCAGATGCGAGGCTCTATGTGCTGCAGCTCGACGCGTACCTGGTACGCGGGTTGCGGCCCCGCGAGTCCGGGGCGGTTTTCGGGATGTCATGCCCGCCAGCGTTTCAAGAATTGTCAGCCTGCCAGCCTGCCAGCCTGCCAGAACTGACGCAGGTAGCGCTTCGCGACGGGAAGCGGTGGTCATGCGAGGCAAAAAGGCCGCATTGCTCGCGCCTGCTGCAGAAAAAGAAATGGGCACCGCTGGGGTGCCCACTTCCGTACATGGTTGGCTCCTCGACCTGGGCTCGAACCAGGGACCTACGGATTAACAGTCCGGCGCTCTACCGACTGAGCTATCGAGGAACAGCCTCAAATTATAACGTCATTTTTGCGGGTCCTCAGAGCGCGGCCGTAACCGAGAGACGGAATGTGCGCGGCGCCCCCGGGTACAGGTAAACATGGCCGAACTGGTAGGGGGATTCCTTCCAGTAGCGCTTGTCTGAGATGTTGTGGATGCCCAGCGTCCACGTGGTCGCGGTGCCCGCCACCTTGGTCTCGTAGCGCAGCGCCGCGTCGAAGCGCGTCCACGCGGGCAGCATGATCGATTCGTCGGGCAGCACCGAGCGCCCCCCTTCGTGCGAGGCCTTGCCTTCCACGGTCAGGCCGGGCAGGGCGGCCACGCGGTAGGCGACGCCGGCGCGCACGATGCGGCTGGGCACGTTGATCGGCTGTTTGCCGTTGAGCGTCGGGTCGATGCTCGCGCCCTGGCGCTTCGCATCGAGCAACGTCAAGCCGCCATCCAGCGTCCAGGGGCCGGTCTGCGCGTTCGCTGAGAGCTCCAGGCCCCGATGCCGCGCCTCGCCGTCGGCCTGCCGGGTGCAGGTCCCGGGCAGGTCGCAGGCGCCGGCATTGGCCGACATGGGCCGCGCGATGTCGAACAGTGCGGCGTTCCAGCGCAGCGTGGCGGTCTGGCCCTTGATGCCGATCTCGGTCTGCCGGCTCTTCAAGGCGGGCAGTGGGCGGCCCGCGTTGCCATAGAGCGGATTGGCGGGAGCGACTTCGGACTCCATGCCCTGCCCGTGGCTGGCATAGGCCATGACGGTGGGCGAGAGCTTGTAGCTGGCGGCGACCCAAGGTGTCGTCAGGCGCTGGTCATAGGCCGTCGCGGCGGAGCCGTCGGTGAGCACGCTGTCGCGATGCAGGCGGGTATGGCGCACGCCGAGCCAGGTGGTGAAGCGGTCGTTCCACCGGATCGCGTCCTGCAGCGACAGCTCGACGGTGCGCTCGTCGCGGTTGGTGCTCTCGTACGCCAGCGTCGGGTCTGCGGGGACCACCACGCTGCCGTCGATGTGGCCGACGCCGACCCAGTTGAAGGCCTGCTTCTCGAACCGGTTGCGGACCTTGCCCGCGAGCAGGCCGATGGAGAGGTCGTGCACCACGGCGCCGGTCGTCACCTTGCCCTTGAGGTTGAGAGTCGCGGCGTTCTGGCGGCGCTTCTCGTTCTCGCTGCGGAAGTCGTAGTAGTCAAAGGTGCCGTCGGAGCAGAAGCGGTCGAAGTTGCCTTCGGAGCTGCAGCCGAAGGGGAAGGCCGTGAAGTCGTCGTTCTCGAGGCGCTGGGTGCCCAGCTGCGCCGTCCAGCGCCAGTCGGCATTCAGCGCCTGGCTGAAACGCAGCGTGCCGGTAAACGCATCGAAAACCGACGGTTTGGCCCAGGGCTGGTTGTTGAGGTTGCGGCGGGGATCGACCGGCTCGGGGAGCACCGCGCCCAGCAGGCTGAAGCCCGTCTGGCTGGCCTGCGATTTGCGGCTCCACTCGAACTCCGCCTCCAGCAGCGAGTCGCGGCCGAGCCGCCAGTCCGTCGCCAGCGCCATCAGGCTGCGCTCGCCGTCGGCGTTCCGCACCAGGGGGCGCAGCCTTTCGTGGGCGGCGTTCAGGCGATAGCCGAAGCGGCCGTCGGCGCCGAAGCGCCCGCCCAGGTCAATAGCGCCGAGCAGGCTGGCGCGGCTGGTCGCCTCCAGCTTCACCTCACGCAGGTCGAAGTCCGTGGGCCGCTTGACGACGTAGTTGACCAGCCCGCCGGGTGCGCTGGTGCCGGCCTGGATGCCGCTGGTGCCCTTGAGGATCTCCACCCGCTCCTTGTTGTCCAGCGGGATGGTGGTTTCCGCGCTGATCGGCAGCCCTTCGCGGCGGTAATTGAACCGGTTGTCCAGCGTGAAGCCGCGGATCGAGAGGAAGTCCCAGTAGCCCGGCGCGTTGTACGCATCGGTCACGGACGAATCGAACTGCGTAAGGTCCGCCAGGCGGCGGGCGCCGCTGGCGTCGATCTGCTGCCGCGTGACGGTGGTGGCCGAGACGGGGATGTCCCGCAACGGCAGGTCGCCGAAGCCGGTCACGTCGGCCGCGGGCACCATCGAGCGGCCCGTGACCGTGACGGGTTTCAGCACCGCCTCCTGGGCTTGCGCCGGGGCGGCGAAAAGCCCGAGCGGGCCGAGGAAGGCGATCGCGTGCGCGATGCGGGAATGCGGCCAGTGCGGCCGCGCGAGTGGCGAATGGTTTGCCATGACGTTAGCTTTCAACGCAATGGCAGGTCGGCTTGCTGTGGCGTGGTGCGCCCGCCAGAGAGGGGTGGGCGCCGCCGGAGAGCTTGCTTCCCTGCGAGAGGATTACCTCAATCAGGTTCAAAGGGACTTTCTCAGTCGTCACCCCCATACATGGAAGCGACAACACCCCTAGCGGATGTGCCCTTGCGAGCACGATGCGGATTGTAGCCCCCGCTGGCGCCCCATAAAGCAAAAGGCCCGCGGGAGGCGGGCCTTGCTGCTCATGGGCGGTTGCTCTCAATCAAAGACAGGCGATTCCACGCCCAGCACCTTGTGCAGCTTGGGGCTGGTGGTGGTGTACTGAAGATGGATTTTCTTGTCCGGGAAGATAAGGGGCGCGGCGGCAAAGGCGGCCAGCGCGGCTTCGTGGAACCCCGAGAGGATCAGCTTCTTCTTGCCGGGGTAGGTGTTGATGTCGCCCACCGCGAAGATACCGGCTGTGCTGGTCGCGAAGCCTTCCGTGTCCACCTTCACCTGCTTGCGTTCGATGTCCAGGCCCCATTCGGCGATAGGCCCGAGCTTGGGCGACAGGCCGAAGAACACCAGCAGCACGTCCAGCGGCACGACGCGCGTCACGCCGTCGGACGCCGTGACCTTCACGCCGGTGAGCCTGCCGTCCTTTTCTTCGTAGCCGGTGACCTGGCCGACGATGAATTGCATCTCCATCGCGTCGCACAGTTCGCGCATCCTCGAGACGGAGGCGGGCGCAGCCTTGAAGCCGTCGCGACGGTGGATCAGGATGACGCTCCCGGCCTTGTTCGGGCCGTCCTGCACGAAGTTGAGCGTCCAGTCGAGCGCGGAGTCGCCGCCGCCGACGATGACGAGGTTCTTGCCCGCGAAATCGGCGGGGTTCTTCACGCGGTAATGCACCTGCGTGCCCTCGAACTTCTCGAGGCCGTCGACCTTCAACGTGCGGGGCTGGAAAGCGCCGACGCCCGCCGCGATGAAGATCGTGCGGGTCAGGAACTTGGTGCCGCGCGAGGTTTCGACGTAGAAGCGGCCGTCATCCTGGCGCTGCACGACGGTGACTTCCTGGCCGAAGTGGAACGTTGCGCCGAAGGGCTCGATCTGCTTGAGGAGGTTGTCCGTCAATTCCTGGCCCGTGCACACGGGCACGGCCGGGATGTCGTAGATCGGCTTGTCCGGGTACAGCTCCACGCACTGGCCGCCCGGGTAGGCGAGCGAGTCGATCACATGGGCCTTGATCTCCAGCAGGCCGAGTTCGAACACCTGGAACAGGCCCACGGGCCCGGCCCCGACGATCACGGCGTCGGTCTCGATGGGGCCGTCGTGGGCAGCGGCGGTCTTCAGCACTTCTTGATTCAGTTGCGGTTCCATAAACCTTCAGCGGACCAGCTGGTCGATCTTGCCGGTCCTGTCTTTCCATTCCTCGGCATCCTCGAGCGCCGGCTTGCGCTTGGTGATGCTTTTCCAGCCCGGGGCCGTAGACAGTTCGGCGTTGATCTTGATGAACTGCATCTGGTCCGCCGGCACGTCCTCCTCCGCGTAGATGGCATTGACCGGGCACTCGGGGATGCACACGGCGCAGTCGATGCACTCGTCGGGGTCGATCACCAGCATGTTCGGCCCTTCGCGGAAGCAATCCACGGGGCACACGTCCACACAGTCGGTGTATTTGCAGCGGATACAGGATTCGGTGACGACGTGAGTCATTTTTGGAATGCTTGTGGAAGAGGGGAGAAACCCTGATTTTAGGGCTTCGGCGGATAGGGCTTGTTACCTAACCAGCACAGCCCCTGAGGTCTTGTGGCTGGCGGTGTCCACCAGCACCAGCGAGCCGAGGATGCGCGAGCGTGCGTAAGGCAGGGTCGCCAGCGGTTCCTGCAGCGCCAGGTCGACGTGGCCGATGGAGTTCGGCTCGAGGTGGTCGGCCGGCGCTTCGGCCAGCGTGTTGACGTCCAGCTTGTGCACGATGCGCTTCACCCGGGCCTTGACCCAGCGGTGGCCGTGCAGGGCCCAGTACACGCGGCCGGCCACGAGCGGCTCGTCGTCCAGCCAGGCCACCGTGGCCGAAATCTCCCTCGAGGGCTCCGCCGCCCCTGGGGCCAGCAGCCAGTCCCCACGCGAAACGTCCACTTCGCGATCCAGCACGATGCCCGCGCTGTGCCCCGCAGGCACCTTCCGGGGCTGGCGCACATGGTCAAGCACCTGGGCCACCGTCGCCGTCTGCCCGCTGGGCAGCACCTTCACCTGCTGGCCCGGCTCGATGTCCCCGGTGGCCACCCGGCCCCAGAACACGCGGCGGCCCTGGCTGGTGTCGGCGGAAGACGAGAACTTCTCGACCCATTGCACCGGGAAGGTGAAGGCTTCCGTGGTTTCGGCGGCCGTCACGTCCAGCGTTTCGAGCAGCTGCAGCAGCGACGGGCCCTGGTAGCCGCACCAGCCGGGCCGGGCTTCCACCACGTTGTGGCCCTTGAGCGCGGAGATGGGCACGATCGCACGGTATTCGATGCCGGCCGCGGCCGTGAACGCCTGGAGCGCACCGCTGATGTTCCGGAAGGCCGCGGCCGGGTCCTCGACGGCGTCCAGCTTGTTCACCGCGAACACGATGGAGGGCACGCGCAACAGGTTGGCCAACAGCGAGTGGCGGCGCGTTTGCGGCAGCAGTTCCAGGCCGGCGTCCTGCCATTGCAGTTTGGTGGCGTCGACCAGCACCACCGCCGCGTCGGCGCTGGAAGCGGCGGTGACCATGTTGCGTGTGTATTGCTCGTGGCCGGGCGCGTCGCCGATGATGAACTTGCGGCTCGGCGTCGCGAAGTAGCGGTATGCCACATCGATCGTGATGCCTTGTTCGCGCTCGGCGGAAAGGCCGTCCGTCAGCAGCGCCAGGTCGGTTTCGCCCAGGCGTTGCACGCCCGCGAGCTGGTCCTGCAGCACGGCCTTGCTGTCCACCAGCAGACGTCCGATGAGCGTGCTCTTGCCGTCGTCCACGCTGCCGCAGGTGATGAATTTCAGGGCGGAGGCATGGTCGTGCAATGTTGCGGTTACGGTCGCGCCCATTTAGAAGTACCCGTCCTTCTTGCGCTTCTCCATGGAAGCGTCGGATGTCTTGTCGTCCATGCGGGTGGCCCCGCGCTCGCTCACTTCGACCGACAGCGTTTCGATCACCACTTCGGCGGCATTGGCGGCCGGGCTTTCCACCGGGCAGGTGCAGGTGATGTCGCCGACGGTGCGAAAGCGCACGGTGCGCGTCTCGACCGCTTCGCCTTCGCGCGGCGGGGTCAGCCCGGTCACCGGCACCAGCAGGCCCTTGCGCTCGATGACCTGGCGCTGGTGCGCGTAATAGATCGGGGGCAGGGCGATGCTCTCGCGCTCGATGTACTGCCACACGTCCAGCTCGGTCCAGTTGGAGATCGGGAACACGCGGAAGTGCTCGCCCGGGTGCAGGCGGGTGTTGAACAGCGTCCACAGCTCTGGGCGCTGGGCCTTGGGCTGCCATTGGCCGAAGCTGTCGCGGTGCGAGAAGATGCGCTCCTTGGCGCGGGCCTTCTCCTCGTCGCGGCGGGCGCCCCCGATCAGCGCGTCGAAGCGGAACTCCTCGATCGCTTCCAGCAGCGTCACCGACTGGTGGACGTTGCGGGACTCGCCGGGATGGGCCAGGCGCACGGTGCCTCGCTTCATCGAATCCTCGACGTTGCGAACGATCAGCTCGGCGCCCAGCTCCTTCGCGCGGAAATCGCGGAAGTCCGTCACTTCGGGGAAGTTGTGGCCGGTGTCGATCATCAGCAGCGGGTAGGGGATGCGGCCGGCACCGGAGGTGCCATCCTTTCCTCCGAACGCCTTCTCGGCGCACCGGAGCAGCACCAGCGAGTCCTTGCCGCCGGAGAACAGCAGTGTCGGCCGCTCGAAGGCCGCCGCCACTTCGCGCAGGATGAAGACGGCTTCCTCCTCCAGCGAATCCAGGTGGCGGTTGCTCAGCTGTGTGAGCAGCTGGGGTTCGACGCGTGCGTTCATGAAGAAACCTCTTCCTTGTTCCTGACGTGCAGGCCGCACTCCTTGGCGGCCTCGTCCTCCCACCACCAGCGGCCGGCGCGGAAGTCCTCGCCCAGGCTGATCGCGCGGGTGCAGGGCTGGCAGCCGATGCTGGGATAGAACCGGTCGTGCAGCGGGTTGTAGTCGACGTTGTGCAGCTTGATGTAGTGCCAGACGTCGCCCCAGGTCCAGTCGGCCAGCGGGTTGAACTTGACGCGGCCGGTCTTGCGCTCGTCGGCGGCATCCAGCAGCAGCACCTCGGCGCGCGCGCTCGATTGCTCGCGGCGCAGGCCGGTGATCCACGCGCGCTTGCCGGCCAGCGCCCGCTCGAGCGGCTCCACCTTGCGGATGTGGCAGCAGGCCTTGCGGAGCTGAACGCTCTTGTACATGGGCTCCTTGCCTTCGCGCTTGACGAAATGCACGACCGATTCGCGAACCGGTTGGTACACCGCGACGGGCGCACGCGATGTGGCCTTGGTGCGCTCCAGCAGGTCCAGCGTTTCCTGGTGCAGCATCCCGGTGTCCAGCACGAAGACGGGGATGTCCAGTTCCAGGCTGTTGACCAGGTGGGTGATCACCACGTCCTCCGCCCCCAGGCTGGAGGCTTGCGTGATGGGCGAGAACTCCGCGGCCGCGCGTTGCAGCAGGGCCTTCGTTTCAGCCAGCCTGGCCTCGAATTCCTTCGAGGCGCGGGCGTGCAGGTCGACGGCGCTCATGTCAGGCCGCCCTCTTGAACAGGGGATGCGCATTGACGGCGTCGCCCTGGTAGTACTCGGGGAAGCGCTCGAACTGGCGCTGGGCCTCGGCCACGTTCTTGTCGGCGCGCAGCACGGCGCTCGAAAAGCCCGTGCGCTGCATCTGCACCAGCTGGTCGACCAGCACGTCGCCGGTGGCGCGGATGTCGCCGCGAAAGGCGAGGCGGCGTCGCAGCAACATGGCCTGGCTGTACGCGCGGCCATCGGTGAACTTGGGGAAGTTCAGCTCGATGCGGTCCACGCCCTCCACGGAAATCTCCAGCGGGTCCGCGTCGTTCGAGAGCTGCAGCACGTTCACGCCCCTCGCTTCGGCCGCATGGACGTCGGCCCCGATGATCCTGATGCTCTGGTCCATTACGCGACTTCCTTTTCCGCGAAACGGGCGGCGTTGGCGGCCGCCTTGAAAGGTTCGATGCCCACGCGCTTGAGCGTGGCGATGAAGGTCTCGGCCTTGCCGTCCACGGCCTCGCGCTGCTGCCGGTAGGTGTCCAGCACGGCCTCGATCACCTCCGGCACTTCGGCCGCGGAGAACGAGGGGCCGACCACCTTGCCCGGCGTGGCGGTGCCCGACAGGTTGGAGCCGTTGGAGCCGCCCAGCGTGACCTGGTACCACTCCTTGCCGTCCTTGTCGACACCGAGGATGCCGATGTGCCCGGCGTGGTGGTGGCCGCAGGAGTTGATGCAGCCGGAGATGTTCAGGTCGATCTCGCCGATGTCGTACAGCTCGTCGAGGTCCTGGTAGCGCTGTGTGATCGCCTCGGCGATCGGCAGGGAACGCGCGTTGGCGAGCGAGCAGAAGTCGCCGCCCGGGCAGGCGATCATGTCGGTAAGCAGGCCGATGTTCGGCTTGGCCAGGCCCGCCTTGCGGGCGGCGGCCCACAGCTCAGGCAGGTCGTCCTGGTGCACCCAGGGCAGCACCAGGTTCTGTTCGTGCGTCACGCGGGCTTCGCCGGCGGAGAAGCGGTCGGCGAGAGCCGCAGCCGTCTCCAGCTGCTCGGCGTTCGCATCGCCGGGAGCCTGTCCCAGGCGCTTGAACGACAGCGTCACCGCGCGCAGCTCGGGGTTCCTGTGGCCGGCCACGTTGCGTACCAGCCAGCGGTCGTAGGCCGGGTCGGCTTCGGCGTCGGCGCGCACGATCTCGTGCAGCCGGGCGTCCGCGCCCGAGCGCTCGCGCTTGAGCAGCGGCGGCACGAACGACGCGGCGACACGGTCGAACTCGGCCTGCGTGATCGTGTGCGGCGCCCCGTCGATCAGGGCGATGCTCTTGAACTCGGCTTCGACCTGGTCGATGTAGCGCTGCCCCTCGGCCTTCACGAGGATCTTGATGCGGGCCTTCCAGGCGTTGTCGCGGCGGCCGTAGCGGTTGTAGACGCGGATGACGGCTTCGATGTAGTTCAGCAGCTGGTCCCAGGGCAGGAACTCGCGCACCACGGTGCCGATGATCGGCGTGCGGCCCATGCCGCCGCCGACCTGCACCCGGAAGCCCAGCTCGCCGGCGTCATTGCGCAGCAGCTGCAGGCCGATGTCGTACCAGCCGATCGCGGCGCGGTCTTCGCGGGCGCCGTTCACCGCGATCTTGAACTTGCGCGGCAGGAAGGCGAACTCGGGGTGCAGCGTGCTCCACTGCCGCATGATTTCGCAGAACGGGCGCGGATCGGCGATCTCGTCCGGGGCGATGCCGGCCAGCTCGTCGCTGGTGATGTTGCGGATGCAGTTGCCGCTGGTCTGGATGCCGTGCATGTTGACGCCGGCGAGCAGTTCCATCACCTCGGCGCTTTTCACGAGCGGTATCCAGTTGAACTGCACGTTGGTGCGCGTCGTGAAGTGGCCGTAGCCGAACTTCAGGTTCGTGACGACGGGCGTGCCGCCGCGCACGGGCACTTCGCCCAGGGCCCATTGCTTCTCCTGCGCCTCGCGCAGCAGCTCGGTGTCCGGCTGGTCGTACTCGCGCGCGATCTTCGCCAGCACGCGCAGTTGCGCGCTGGAGATCTCGCCGTACGGCACTGCGATGCGCAGCATCGGGGCGTAGCGCTGGATGTACCAGCCGTTCTGCAGGCGCAGCGGCCGGAACTCGTCATCGGACAGCGTTCCCGCCAGGTTGCGCTCGAGCTGGTCGCGGTACTGGGCAGCCCGGTTGCGGACGAACTGCTTGTCGAAATCGGTGTACTGGTACATGTCGTTGTCTCTCTCTACAGGGAGATAAGGCGCGCGCCGGCATAGGCCAGCAGCAGCGACAGCAAGGAGCGGATCAGGCGGTCCGGTGCGATCCGCACGAGGCGAGAACCCAGCCAGATGCCGGGCAGCGAGCCGGCGAGGAGCGTGCCGAGCAGGGACCAGTCCACCGACCCGATGGAAGCGTGGCCCAGGCCCGCGACGAGCGTCAGGGGCACGGCATAGGCGATGTCGGCGGCGATGATGCGGGGCAGCGGCAACGCGGGATACAGCAGCATGAGGACCGTGACACCGATCGCCCCGGCGCCGACCGACGTCAGGGACACCAGTGCGCCAATGGCGGCGCCGAACAGCACCGGCTGGGCCCAGTGGCGCGGCCTGACGGCCGCCGCCAGCTCGGTGGGATGCAGGTGACGCGGCGTGTTCTTGCCGTTGATGGCCTTGTACAGGGTGGCGCCCGCGGTCAGCAACAGCGCGCCGCCGAGCGTGGTGGTCATCACCGCCTGCACGGCCGGGTTTGCAGGACCGATCCGGTGGAGGATAAAAATGGTGACCAGCGCGGCCGGGATGCTGCCCGCCGACAGCAGCGCCACCACGGGCCAGTCGATGGCGCGGGAGCGGGCCAGCCCGACGGCGCCGCCGAACTTGGTGGCGGCCGCGAACAGCAGGTCGGTGCCGATGGCCATGTACGGCTTGATGCCGAAGCCGAAGATCAGCAGGGGCGTCATCAGCGATCCGCCGCCCACGCCCGTCAGGCCCACGACGAGGCCGACGAGGAATCCGGCGAAGACAAAGGCGAGGTCGTGCATGGGCGCGACTCTAAGAGGGCGCCTTATGGGAACAAACTACTTTTTAGTTCGTGCCTTATCCGGATAAGCTTATGCGCCACTGTTGGCGCGGCCTGGCGGCGTTTTGCCCTCTGGTTGCGGATAAAGGGTTTCAACTGCCCGGCCGTGACCTCATAATCGCCGCGTACAGCAGGGGGGCTTGAAAAAAAATGGCTCAGCGGGTCTTCGTCAGGGTGGTGGGGTTCACGGACGTGGAGCGCCATGCGCTCAACACCGTTTTTCGGCTCTCCGAGCAGCGCGACACCGCCTACAGCCTGTGGATGGCCGATGCGCCCGAAGCCCCCCGGCTTGCGCTGGTCGACGGGCAGAGCTACGAGGCGCCGCTCGAGCTCGAATCGCCGGGCAACGAAGGGATCAAGTTGATCTGGGTCGGCGCAGTGTCGCCGGCGAGAGCCTGGCGCACGTTCGACCGGCCGATCGCCTGGCCGCAGGTGCTCAAGGCGATGGACGAACTCTTCGCGCCGCCCCAGCCGCTGGATTTCGACCTCGATTTCGACAGCGGGGGCCCCGACACGGTCCCGCCCGACGAGCGGGGCGGCAAGCGTGCCCTGATCGCGAGTGCCGACCGCGACGAGCGCCTGTACCTTCGCGCCAAGCTTGCGCTCGCGGACCTGACACAGGCCGACGAGGCGGAAACCGGGGCCCGGGCCCTGGAATTGACCCGGGCGCACCAATACGACGTGGCGTTGGTGGACCTGGCGCTGCCCGACATGGACGGCTGGGCGCTGCTGAGGGAGCTTACCGGTGCGAAACCCGGCATCCCCCATGTGATCGTCTCCAAGTCCCGTGCTTCGATGGCGGAGCGCGTCCGCGCCTGGCTCGGCGGCGCCGAAGGCTGCTTCGACAAGCCTCCGCATCCCGGCAGGCTGCAGGACCTGCTGCAACGGGTCTGAGAGGGGTCCTACCGCTTCAAACGCGCCAGGTCCAGGGCCTTGGCCAGTCGCCGTTCGAGTGGCAGCGGCTCCCCATGGACCCGCGCGGCGAGCAACTCGGCGCACAGGGCCGCGAACGTCAGTCCGCGTGAGCCCATCGCCGTGCTGACCCACAACCCCGGTTCGACCTCGCCGAGCAGGGGGCGGCGATCCGCCGAGGCGCAGCGCACGCCCGTCCACACCTGCAGCAAGCCGCTGGCGAACGCCGGGGCGAGCTGCCGCTCGACGTCGGGCAACAGCCGCCGAAGACGCGCCTGGTTGGCCCGGTGATCGTCGTCGCGCGGCGCGCGATCGACCTGGTCGCGATCGAAGGTCGAGCCGCAGAACCATGCGGCCCCCTGGCTCGTTGGCACATGCGGGATGAAGTGGCCATCGCCGTTGACGGGAAAGGGCGGTAGCGCCTCACCCGTTTCCGCGGCCCACGAGACCTGGCCTCGCACAGGCTGGAGCGGAAGTGCCGGGCCGAGCAAGGCGGCGCTGGCATGCGCGGCGGCCACGACGACCAAGCCCGCGCGCGCTGTTTCGTGGCTGTGGGAATCGATCACCGCCCAGCCATCGCCCGTGCGCTCCAGCCTCTGGACTTTGACGTTGCCGCGCCAGGTCACGCCGGTTTGTGCCAGCCACGCCCTGACGAGGGCTGTCGGTTTGATCCACCCGCCCTGTTCGTGCCACAGCGTCACCATGGACGGATCGAGGAGGGCCGACTCGAGTTCGTGCAGGGCTGCCTGCCGAGTCCAGGGCCTCGTGGCTTCCAGCGATTCGAACGGCGCTATTGTCTCGCCGACCCGGTGCTCGAGCACGCCCGTGGCGTGCCATTCCTCGCCTTCGGGCAGCAGTGCGCGGGCCTGCTGGAAGGTGGCACGCACGCCGCAGCGGGAGAGCCGGGAGAGCAGGTTGTCGTCGGGCGAGAAGTGCGGCGCGACCAGGCCCACCGGCAAGCCCGAAGCACCTGCGGCCGGTTTCGCGTCCGCATCCAGCACGGTGACTTGCCAGCCGCGGCGCGCCAGGCTGGCGGCTGCCGCCGCCCCGGCCAGGCCGCCGCCGATGACGACGCAATGTCCCGCTTCGACAGTGTTCGCGGGCCGCAGCCCCTTGGGCTCCCACGCCGGCGCGTAGCTCCCTTTCAGGCACTGGCGCTTGGGCGGCAGGCCCTCTGCTTTTTCGACGGCGAAGCCGCATTGGGCGAGATCGCGCCGGATGTCTCCGGCCACGGTCCACGTGGCGATCGCGGTGCCGCGGCGGCTGTGGCGCGCGACCGCCTTGAGCGTGGCGAGTTCCCACATCGCCGGGTTGCGCGGTGGATCGAACCCGTCCAGGAAGATCGAATCGGCCTGGAACGCCTCCTGGCGCAGGCCGCCGCGCACGTCGCCGACGAACAGAGTCAACAGCACGCAACCCTGTTCGAACGAGAGGCGATGCACGCCGGGCAGCAGGCCGAACCACTGCGCCGCCAGTTCCTCCGCGAGAGGCGCGAGCTCCGGGTAAGGCGTGGCGCTTCGGACCAGGTCCGCGGCTGCCACGGGCCACGCTTCCACGGTGGCGAAATGCAGGATGCGCGACCGCTGCGGGTCGTCCTTCCAGGCGCGCCAGGCCGCGAGGAAGTTCAGCCCCAGGCCGAAACCGGTTTCAAGAATGCGCCATTGCGGCCGGCCGGCCCAGGCCTGCGGCAGGCCGCAGCCGCGCAGGAACACGTGCCGGGCCTGTTCGAGCCCGCCCGTGCTGGAGCGATAGATGTCGTCGAAACGAGGGCTGCGCGGCGTGCCGTCAGGCAGCCACTCAACCGCTTCGGCCATTACTCGGCGGGGGGTGGGACGTAGCCCTGCGCCACGTCGGCGCCACTGCCGAAGAAATGATTCTCCATTTGCCGTGCGAGGTACTGGCGCGCGCGCTGGTCGGCGAGGTTCAGTCGGTTCTCGTTGACCAGCATCGTCTGGTGCTTGAGCCAATCGGCCCAGGCCTGCTTGCTCACGCTCTCGTAGATGCGCTTGCCGAGTTCTCCGGGATAGGGCGGAAAGTCGAGCCCTTCGGCCTCTTTGCCGAGCTTGATGCATTGGACGGTACGAGCCATGTGGCGCCTCTTCGGATGAAATCGCAATAAGCTTGTTCGAATAAACAAGTGAAAACTCGGTCGTTCCGGTTTCTGCTTCGCGCTTCCAGAATCGCCTCTCGATTCTGCAACCCACGAAAGAAACCTGATGACTCTTCGCCGCGACTTTATCAAGATTCCCCTGGCCGCCGCCGTATTCGGGGGCTTGTCCCTGGGGGCATTGCCGTCGTTCGGCCAGCAACAGTTGACGCTGCTCAATGTATCGTACGACCCGACGCGCGAACTCTATGCGGAGTTCAACCAGGCTTTCGCCAGGCACTGGAAGGCGAAAACCGGCCAGGACGTGGGCATCAAGCAGTCGCACGGCGGCTCGGGCAAGCAGGCCCGATCGGTGATCGACGGGCTGGATGCGGACGTCGTGACGCTGGCCCTGGCGGGCGACATCGATGCCTTGCACAACAACGGCAACTGGATTCCCAAGGATTGGCAAAAGCGCCTGCCGCACAACTCATCGCCCTACAGCTCGACCATCGTCCTGGTCGTGCGCCAGGGCAACCCCAAGGGCATCAAGGACTGGGACGATCTCGCCCGGCCGGGCGTCGGCGTGATCACGCCCAACCCCAAGACCTCCGGCGGGGCGCGCTGGAACTACCTCGCGGCGTGGGAATTCGCCAAGCGAAAGTACGGCGGAGACGCCCAGGCCAGGGAGTTCATCGGCAAGCTCTACGCGAATGTGCCGGTGCTGGACACGGGGGCGCGCGGGTCTTCGATCGGCTTCGCGCAGCGCGGCCAGGGCGACGTGTTCATCTCCTGGGAGAACGAGGCTTACTTGCTGGAAAAGGAGTTCGGCGCGAAGGTGGACGTGGTGTATCCCTCGCTGTCGATCCTGGCCGAGCCGCCGGTCGCCGTCGTGGACCGCAATGTGGACCGCAAGGGCACCCGCGTCGCGGCCGAGGAATACCTGAAGTACCTCTACACCGAAGAGGGCCAGGACATCGCGGGCCGGAATTTCTACCGGCCCGCGGTTTCGCAGAAGGCCCAGGCCAGATACGCCAAGCAGTTCCCGAAGCTGAAACTGTTCACCATCGAGCAGGCGTTCGGTGGCTGGGCGAAGGCCGACAAGGACCACTTCGCCGACGGCGCGAGCTTCGACCAGCTCTACACGCGCCGCTAACGGGGATCAGGCTGCCAGCGCGGCCTCGGGCTGTTTGGCGGCCGGGGCCGTGAGGGCCTTGATCGTCACGTCGGCCGCGCTCAGGGCCTCCGCCTTGGCGGCGTCGCCCATCGCCACGCCCTCGGCGCGAACGATCTGCACGTCGGTGACGCCGAAGAAGCCGAAAACCGTCTTCAGGTAGCTTTCCTGGTGGTCCAGGCCCGCGAGCGCGGGGTTGGTGGAGTACACGCCGCCGCGCGACGACGCCACGATCACCGTCTTGCCGCCTGCCAGGCCCTTGGGGCCCTTGTCGGTGTAGGTGAAGGTGCGGCCGGCTTGCGCAACCCGGTCGACCCAGGCCTTCAGCTGCGTGGGGACGGAGAAGTTGTACATCGGCGCGCCCACGACCACCACGTCGGCAGCCAGGAACTGGCTGACCAGCTTCTCGGAAATCTCGTTCTCGCGGCGCTGCACGTCGGTCAGGCCTTCTGCCTTGGGGCCGGTGCGAAAGCCGAGCGAATCGATCGAAAGGTGGCTGGGGGCATCCACCGCCAGGTCGAGGTACTCGACCACGGTGCCGGGATGGGTGGCGCTCCATTGGGCGACCAGGCGCTCCGTCAGTTGGCGGGAAACCGAGTTGCCGCCGAGCGGGCTGGAATCGATGTGAAGCAGTCTCATGGATCTTTCTCCTGTTGGGGGGCCGGTTTGACCTTGGGATAGATTGTGGAGAATGATCCAATCATTGATAAGTCGGCAAAATTGCGATAGATTGTTCTTTAAATAGGACAGTGCATGCAAGATCTCAACGACATGGTGTATTTCGCGGAAGTGGTCGACCGCGGCGGGTTCGCTGCCGCAGGCCGGGCGCTGGGCGTTCCGAAGTCGAAGCTGTCGCGCCGCGTGGCCGAGCTGGAGGCGCGCCTGGGCGTGCGGCTATTGCAGCGCACCACCCGCAGGCTCTCACTGACCGAGGCGGGTGAAATCTTCCTTCGGCACAGCGTGGCCGTCCGGGAGGAGGCCGACGCAGCTGCGGAAGCCGTGGCCCAGGTTCAAGCCGAGCCGAGGGGCACGATACGGGTGGCCTGCCCCGTGACGCTGGCGCAGACCACCATCGGTCCGCTGGTCCCCCTTTTCCTGGAAAAGCACCCGCAGGTCCGCATCGACATGGAGGTCAGCAACCGCGTGGTCGACCTCGTGCAGGACGGCGTCGATGTCGCTTTACGCGTGCGCCCGACGCTGGAGAGCAGCGGCAGCCTCGTCGTCAAGAACCTGGGCCTCACCCAGGGCCTGCTCGTGGCAAGCCCGGTGCTCCTGCAGGGGCACGGTCATCCCGGTGCACCGGAAGACCTGGCCCGCCTGCCCACGCTCGCGATGTCGGCTGCCGAGGGCAAGGCCACGTGGCGGCTGGCCGGCCCGGACGGGCGGGATCATGAATTCCAGCACCGGCCCGTCTACACCGCGAACGACTTGCTGACGCTCAAGTACGCCGTGCTGAAGGGCCTGGGCATGTGCATCCTGCCGGATTACATGTGCCGCCGGGAACTTCGGCTCGGCGAACTCGTGCAGGTCCTGCCCGGGTGGGCGCCGCGGCCGAGCGTGGTCCACGCGGTGTTTCCCTCCCGCCGCGGGCTGCTGCCGGCCGTGCGTCGGTTCCTCGACTTCCTCGGCGAGCACGTGACGGGCGAGGGCCTGAGCTGCCCGGAGTGACTGGGGCGCCCGCGGTCACACGCCGAGGTATTGCTCCAGCAGTTGCGGCTGCGCCCTCAGTTCGGCGGACGTGCCGGCGAAGACCACTTCGCCCTTCACCAGGATCACGTTGCGGTCGGTGATCTGCGTGACGTGCTTCCAGTTCTTGTCCACGATGACGCTCGAGATGCCGGTCCCGCGGATCACGCCGCAGATGCGCCAGATCTCGCGCGCGATCAAGGGCGCCAGGCCCTCGGTCGCCTCGTCGAGGATCAGCACGTCCGGGTTCGTCATCAGCGCACGCCCGATCGTCAGCATCTGCTGCTCGCCGCCGGAGAGCTGCTGGCCGCCGTGGCCCAGCCGCTCCTTCAGGCGTGGGAAAGTGTCCAGCACCCGCTCGTAGGTCCAGTCGCGCTGCCCCCGCGTGCCGGGCCGCGCCGCCATCCGCAGGTTCTCGACCACGCTCAGGTTGCCGAAGATGCCGCGGCCCTCGGGCACGTAGGCGATGCCCAGCTGCGCGACCTCGTAGGGCGGGCGCCCCGTCATGTCGCGGCCCTTGATCGTCACCTGGCCGCCGCGCGGATTCACCAGCCCCATCAGGCTCTTGAGCAGGGTGCTCTTGCCCATGCCATTGCGGCCCATGAGGCCGATGGTCTCGCCGGCGCCCACGGCAAAATCGACGCCGCGCAGGATGTGGCTGGACCCGTAGTAGGTCTGCAGCCCCCTGGCTTCGATGAGCGCTTCCTTCATCAGTGTTCCTCGCCCAGGTAGGCGGACTGCACAGTGGCGTCGGCCCGGACTTCGGCCGGCGTGCCGCTGGCGATCACCTGGCCGTTGACCATCACCGTAAGGCGGTCGGCCAGGGCGAACACGGCATCCATGTCGTGTTCCACCAGCATCATCGCGTGGCCGGGCTTGATGCGCAGCAGCAGCTGCACCATGCGCTCGGCTTCGGCCGTGCCCATGCCGGCGAGCGGCTCGTCGAGCAGCAGCACCTTGGGGTCGGTGGCCAGCGACATCGCGACCTCGAGCTGGCGCTGCTCGCCATGGCTGACGGTGCCGGCAATCGCGCTTCGGCGATTCTGCAGGCCGGCCAGCTCGATGGCTTGTTCCGCGCGCGCGTTGCTCTCCTTGATGCTGGTGGCGCGGCGCAGCCAGGCCGCGGGATGCGGCGTGCGCGACTGCGCGGCCAGCCGCACGTTCTCCCACACGGTGAAGGGCAGGAAGATGTTCGTCTTCTGGTAGCTGCGGCCCAGGCCCGCGCGCGAGATTTTTTCCGGGTTCCAGCCCGTCACGTCCTGCCCGGCGAGGGTCACGGTCCCGGTGGTGGGCGCGATGTCTCCCGACAGCAGGTTGGTCAACGTGGACTTGCCGGCGCCGTTGGGGCCGATCACCGCGTGGATGCGGCCCTGCCACAGGTCCACCGACACGTCGTTCACGGCGGCCAGGCCGCCGAACTTCTTGACGATGTTCCTGGCCGAGAGGAGGGCGTCAGTCATCTGCGGCATCCTCGCGGCGCCCCATTTGCTCGATCGCGCCCAGCAGCCCGCGCGGCGCGAACAGCACCACCAGCACGATGAACAGGCCCATCCAGAGTTGCCAGTGCTTGCCGAGGTGCACGGAGCCGATCGTCGGCAGGTCCTTGAACCAGTGCAGCAGGTACTCGAAGGCGAAGGCGCCGACGATCGCGCCGGCGAAGTTGCCCATGCCGCCCAGGATCACCATCATGATCGCGTGCGCGCTCATGTGGAACCCCATCAGCTCCGGGTTCACGTAACCCGTCTGCGCACCCCACAGGAATCCCGCGAGGCCCGCCAGCGCGCCGGCCAGCGAAAACGCGGCCAGCTTGTAGCCGAAGGTTCCGTACCCCATCGCGCGCATGCGGTGCTCGTTCACGCGGATGCCTGCCAGCACGCGTCCGAAGGGGCTCCACAGCAGCCGGCGCAGGAACGCATAGACGAGTACCAGCATGGCCAGGGTGAAATAGTAGAAGACGCGTTTGTTCTCCAGATCGAAAAACCCCGCGTCGGGCTTGAAGTTGACGTAGATGCCGTCGGAGCCGCCCAGCGCCTTGTTGTCGAAGAACAGGTAGAACACCATCTGCGCGAAGGCCATGGTGACCATGATGAAGTAGATGCCGTGCGTGCGCACGACGAAAAAGCCGATCACCAGCGCCGCCAGGCCGGAAGCCGCGACGGCCAGGGGCAGCGTCCACCACAGGCTCACCGGCTCACCGGCGGGCGTGACGAAAGCCAGCACGTAGCCCGCCAGCCCGAAGAACGCGGCGTGCCCGAGCGACACGAGGCCGGTGACGCCCTGCAGCAGGTCCAGGCTCATGGCGAAGATCGCGAGGATCATCATGCGCGAGACCATCTGCGCGTAGAAGTCGGTGCCGACGAAGGGGAAGGCCAGCAGCGCGATGAGGCCGAGCGCCAGCACGACCTGCAGGCTGCGCGGCAGCACTTCGAGATGGGCTTTCGTGCTCATTGCTTGAAGAGCCCCTCGGGCTTCCAGAGCAGGACGGCTGCCATCAACATGTACACGAGCATCCCGGCCACCTGCGGCAGCAGCACCTTGCCGAACGTGTCCACCAGGCCCACCAGCAGGGCGGAGATCAGCGCGCCGCGCACCGAGCCGATGCCGCCGATGACGACGACCACGAAGCACATGATCAGCACCTGCGAGCCCATGTTGGGGTAGACGCTGGAAATCGGCGAGGCGATCATGCCGGCGACCGTGGCCAGCGCGACGCCGATGGCGAAGACGATGGTGTGGATCAACTTGATGTTGACGCCCAGTGCCTCGGTCATGTCGCGGTTGAACGCCCCGGCACGGATCTTCATGCCCAGGCGCGTCTTCGAGATCAGCAGGTACAGCGCGATCGCGAGCGCTACGCACACGCCCGACATGAACAGCCGGTACACCGGGTACGACATGTTGTCCGTGAGAGGGATGGAGGCGGACAGCAGCTCCGGGATCTTCACGCCGTGCACATCGTCGCCCCAGAGGATGGAGCGCGTCTCCTCGAAGATGTAGATCAGGCCGAAAGTCAGCAGCACCTGGTCGAGGTGGTCGCGCTGGTAGAAGTGGCGAAACAGCAGGCGCTCCAGCGCCAGGCCGAAGACGACCGACAGCACCGCTCCGCCGAGGATCGCCAGCGCGAAGCTGCCGGTCAGGCTGGAGAGCGACCACGCCAGGTACGCACCGAGCATGTAGAAGCTGCCGTGCGCGAGGTTGACGACGCCCATGATCCCGAAGATCAGGGTCAGTCCGGCCGCGAGCATGAACAGCAGCAGCCCGTACTGCACGCTGTTGAGGAGCTGGATCAGGAAATTGGCGAGATCCATCAGGCGAGGTAGCGCGAAAGCATGTTGTTGGCGGGAGTCATGAAACGCTGAACCAAAAAAATGGGAGGCGCGAACCTCCCATTGTTGCAGCTCGAAAGGCTCAGCCCATCTTGCAGCCGGCGCCGGAATCGGCCAATGCCTTGACGGCGATGCCGAGCACCTTGTTTTCCTTGTTTTCCACGACGCGCAGGTACATGTCCTGCACCGGGTTGTGCGATTTGCTCATCGTCCACTTGCCGCGCGGGCTGTCGATGACCGCGGATTCCATGGCCTTGTACAGGGCCTGCTTGTTGTTCAGGTCGCCCTTGACGGCGGCGGCACCCTGCACCAGCAGCTGGCCCGAGTCGTAGCCCTGCACGGCATACACGTCGGGCTGGCTGCGGAACGTCGTGGCGTAGGCCAGGCGGAACTGCTTGTTGCGCGGCGTGTCCAGCGAGTCGCTGTAGTGCATGGTCGTGATGATGCCATCGGCGGCCGGCCCGGCCGCGTCGAGGACGCCTTCGGTGAGGAAGCCCGAACCGTACAGCGCGATCTTGCCCTTCAGGCCCGCGGCCGCGTAGTCGCGGATGAACTTGGCCGCCGCCCCGCCGGCGAAGAAGCAGGCGACCGCGTCCGGCTTGAGTGCCGCGATCTCGGTCAGCAGGGCCTGGAACTCCACCTGGGGGAAGGGCAAGCCGAGCTCTTTCACCACGGTGCCGCCCGCCTTGGTGTAGCTGTCGCGAAAGCCTTCGAAGGCCTCGTCGCCGGCCGCGTACTTGTGGGTGATCCAGACGGCCTTCTTGTGCCCGCGGTCCACCATGGCCTTGCCCAGCGCCAGCGTGGGCTGCGAGTTGGTGAAGGAGGTGCGGAACACGTTGGGGGCGCACAGGGCGCGCGTCGCGGCATGCGCGCCGGCGTTCGGGATGATGCACAGGGTGCCGCTGTCGCGAACGACCTTCTGGATCCCCATCTGCACGCCCGAGTGCACCGTGCCGATCAGAACATCGACCTTGTCGCGCTGGACGAGGCGGCTCGCGTTCTCGACGCCCTTGGAGGGCTCGGACTCGTCGTCCACCTTGAACCATTCGATCTCGCGGCCACCGAGCTTGCCGCCTTTTTCCTGGATGGCCATGCGCACGCCGTTTTCGATGGCGACGCCCAGCTGCGCGTAGGTGCCGGTGTAGGGCAGCATGAGGCCCACGCGGACCTTGTTGCCTTGCGCACGGACGATCTGGGGGAGCAGCAAGCCCGTGGACGCGGCGCCCACGATGGCGGCGCTGCGGGTGAGGACGAGTCGGCGAGTTGTCATGGGGAGGTCTCCTTCAGTTTTAATTTAGGCCTAAAGCATTTTTACCGCGCCGGCGGCGGCTGCATACCATGGCTTACCCGGATTCGGGCTCTCGCCCTCAAGCGGAGCCCGCCGGAGACCTGAGCTTGAAACGCTGGATCTTGCCGGTGGCCGTCTTCGGCAGTTCCGGCACGAACTGGATCCAGCGCGGATACTTGTACGGCGCCAGCAGGCTCTTGACGTGCATCTGCAGTTCTTCCGCCGTCGCCGCCTGGCCGGTCTTGAGCACCACGTAAGCCTTTGGCTTGACGAGCTCGTCGGTGTCCGCGACGCCGATCACGGCCGCTTCGAGCACCGAGCCGTGCGTCATGAGGCAGGCCTCGACTTCGAACGGGGACACGTAGATGCCGCCCACCTTCAGCATGTCGTCGCTGCGCCCGCCATAGGTGTAATAGCCGTCCGCGTCGCGCGTGTACTTGTCGCCGCTGCGTGTCCACTCGCCGGCGAACGTCGCCTTCGTCTTGGCCCGGCTGTTCCAGTACATCAGTGCCGCGCTGGGCCCGGAGATCTGCAGCTCGCCGATCTCGCCGACGCCGCACTCATGTCCGTCGTCCGCCACGATCTTCAGCTCGTAGCCCGGCACCGCCTTGCCGGTGGTGCCGTAGCGCACCTCGCCGGGACGGTTGGACAGGAAGATGTGCAGCATCTCGGTGGAGCCGATGCCGTCGAGGATTTCGCAGCCATAGGCTTCGGTCCAGCGCTTGCCGATGTCCGCGGGCAGCGCCTCGCCCGCGCTGGTGCACACACGCAGGTTCATCTCGGCGCGTTGCGGCCGGGCGCCATCCGCCAGCAAGGCCGCGTAGAGCGTGGGCACGCCGTAAAAGATCGAAGGCTGGTACTTCCTGAGCGTGCCGAAGACATCGGCCGGGGTCGGCCGCGAGGGCAGCAGGACGGCGGTGGCGCCGACACTGAGGGGGAAGGTGAGGGAGTTGCCCAGGCCGTACGCGAAGAACAGCTTGGCGGCCGAGTACACGACGTCGTCCTCGCGGATGCCCAGCACGCCCCGGCCATAAAGCTCCGCCGTCTGGATGAGGTGGCTGTGCAGGTGCACCGTACCCTTGGGCGTGCCGGTCGAACCGCTGGAGTACAGCCAGAAGCAGGCGTCGTCGGCGCAGGTGTTGGCCACGTGCAGCGCCGTGGCGCCGCCCTGGACGAGCGCGGCCACGGAATTCGGGCCGTCGTCGCCGGCGACGAACACGGTGCGCAGCGTCCCGATCTTGCCGATCAGCGGCTCGAACGCGGGCAGCAGGGGCTTGGAAACGAACAGCGCCTGCGCCCGCGAATCGCGCAGCATGAACTCGAAATCCTTGGTGGTCAGCAGCGTGTTGGCGGCGATCGGGACGACGCCGGCCAGGATGCAGCCGAGGAAGACGACCGGCCACTCGAGCGTGTCCAGCATCGCGATCATGACGCGCGACTCGGGCGCGAACCCGTGGGCGCGCAGGGCGTTCGCGAAGCGGTGCGCCTGGTCGGTCAGCTCGCCATACGTGAGATGCGCGCCGGACGATGCGTCGATGAAGGCGGCCTTGGCGGAACGGTTGGCGTTGCGTGCCAGCAGGTCGTGCGCCGCGTTGTAATCGCGCGGGATCTCGACCCGGGGCGGGAAGGCGCTGTGGTCGGCTCGGCTGAGATGCATGGATGGACCCTTAGGCATCAGCTTGAACCAATGCCAACGCTTGCGCAAGCCAGTCGCGGCACCAGGCCGTGCCCAGTTCCTCGGGCATCGTGCCCGCGCTCGCGTCGTGGCACCACACATCGCCGATGCGCTGCGCGCCCAGCCCCTGGAGCCGCTCGTCGAACTTCTTGCCGCCGAACGCGAAGGTATTGAGGTAGGTGCGGTCGCCCAGGGCGATCACGCCGTAGCGCACGTGGCCGAGGTACTTGGGATGGGCATCCAGTGACTCGTAGAGCTGGCGCGCGTTGTCGGGCACGTCGCCGGAGCCATAGGTGGACGAGCAGATGAGATATAGCGCATCTTCATCGAAAACGCTGATGTCCAGGCCATCCATCAACTGCACCTCGATCTCGTCCACCGCGTCGGCACAGTCCATCTGGATGGCTTGCGCGACATAGTCGGCGGTACTGGTCATGGTGCCCACGAGGATCTTCAGCTTCATATCGGTTCGCTCATCGTAATCCCGGCGGGGGGCATATGCAATAAACTGCTTGACAGGTCAACGACAGGAAGTATACTGCAATCTTGATCTAGCGCAAGTTTTCTTCAAAAAAAGTCCGCCAACATGCAACTCATGACCGATCACGACGCCAAGGCCACGCTCGCCGAGCTCGGCGCGCGGGTTCGGGCCTGGCGGGCGCGCAGGGGAATGACGCGCAAGCAACTCGCCGCCGACTCGGGGCTGTCCGAGCGCTTCCTCGCGGACGTGGAAGGCGGCAAGGGCAACGTCTCGATCAATTCGCTGGAAGCAGCCGCGCGCGCACTGAACATCACCATCCTCGAGCTGCTCCAGGACGCGCCGAGGCCCGCGCTAGCCCGCGTGAACGGCTTGCTGGCGCGCCTGGACGATGCCCAGCTGGACCAGGCCTACACGCTGCTGGCGGGCAGCTTCGGCCTCGGCGACGAGCAGGGCCGCGAGCGGCGGATCGCCCTGATCGGCCTGCGCGGCGCGGGCAAGTCCACCCTCGGCGCGCAACTGGCCGCACAGCGCGGCGTCCCTTTCATCGAACTGGACCGGGAAATCGAGCGCGAGGCCGGCACCAGCATGAACGAGATCCTGCTCCTGCACGGGCAGGCGGGCTACCGCCGGTACGAGCGGCGCGCGTTGTTCCGCATCGCCGAGGACCACGCGAACGGCGTGGTCATGACCACCGGCGGCAGCATCGTGAGCGAGCGCGAAACCTTCGACCTGCTGCAAAGCCGCTTCTATTGCGTGTGGCTGAAGGCCAACCCCGAGGAACACATGAGCCGGGTCGTGGCGCAGGGCGACATGCGCCCCTTCGACACCACGCGCGGCGCCAGCAGCGAGGCCATGGAAGACCTGCGGCGAATCCTCGCCAGCCGCGAGGCCCTGTACGCGCGCGCCGATGCGGTCGTCGACACCGCCGCGCGGAGCGTGAAGCAATCCCTGAAAGACCTGGAACGAGCCGTTCCGTAGGAGCCCAATCATGAATGCGATGACCGAGCCCCTGCTGTTCAGGCAGGGCGAGCGCGAGCTGGTGAGCTTCGCCACCCACCCTTCGAAGTACCGTCACTGGACGCTCGCCGTCGACGGGGACGTGGCCCGCCTCAAGCTGGACATCGACGAGGACGGCGGCATCAAGCCCGGCTACAAGCTCAAGCTGAACAGCTACGACCTCGGCGTGGACATCGAACTGCACGACGCGCTCAACCGCATCCGCTTCGAGCATCCCGCAGTGAAGGTCGTCGTGTTCGAGAGCGCCAAGGAAAAGATCTGGTGCTCCGGCGCCAACATCTACATGCTGGGCTTGTCCACGCATGCCTGGAAAGTGAACTTCTGCAAGTTCACCAACGAGACGCGCAACGGCCTGGAGGATTCCTCGCGCCACGAGGGCCTCAAGTCCCTCGCGGCCGTGACGGGTGCCTGCGCCGGTGGCGGCTATGAGCTGGCGCTGGCTTGCGACCGCATCGCGATGGTCGATGACCGCGCCTCCACGGTGAGCCTGCCCGAAGTCCCGCTGCTCGGCGTGTTGCCCGGCACCGGCGGCCTGACCCGGGTGACCGACAAGCGCAAGGTGCGGCGCGACCTGGCAGACATCTTCTGCACGACCAGCGAAGGGGTGCGGGCCGACCGTGCCAAGGACTGGAAGCTGGTCGACTCCCACGCCAAGCCGCAGCAGTTCGCGCAGCTGGTGGAGAGTGAGGTCGCGGCGCTGCGGGCGGAGTCGGACCGCGCGGGCGGGCCGGGCATCTCCCTTCCGCCGCTCGCGCCGCTGATCGATGAAGACGGCTACCACTACGGCATCGTCGATGCCCAGGTCGATCGCACGACCCGCATCGCGACGATCACCGTGAACGCGCCGAAGGCCGCGATCGAGTCCGCCCCCGATGCCATCCAGGCCGCGGGCGCGGACTGGTGGCCGCTGCGGCTGGCGCGCGAACTCGACGACGCGATCCTCAACCTGCGCACCAACGAGCTGGAAGCCGGCACCTGGGTGATCAAGACCCGTGGAGACGCGAACCTCGTGATGCAGGCCGACCGCGTGCTGGAGCAGCACAAGACGCATTGGCTGGTGCGCGAAACCATCGGCGCGCTGCGCCGCACGCTCGCGCGCATCGACGTGACCAGCCGTTCGCTCATCGCACTGGTGGACCAGGGCTCGTGCTTTGCCGGCACCTTCTACGAACTCGCGCTGGCCTGCGACCGCATCTACATGCTGGACCTGCCCGATTCGCCCGACGCCGCGCCCACGCTGCAACTCAACACCGCCAATTTCGGGCGCTACCCGGAAGTGAACGGCCTCACACGGCTGGCGACGCGCTTCTGCGAAGACGCGCAAACGATCGCGCAGCTCCAGGGCCTGCAGGACAGCGTGCTGGGAGCCGACCAGGCCCTCGCCCTGGGCCTGGTGACGCTCACGCCGGACGACATCGACTGGGACGACGAGATCCGCATCATGCTGGAGGAGCGCGCGTCGCTCTCGCCCGACGCGCTGACCGGCATGGAAGCGTCGCTTCGGTTCCCGGGCAAGGAAACCATGGAGACGCGCGTTTTCGGCCGCCTGTCCGCATGGCAGAACTGGATCTTCATCCGCCCCAACGCCGTCGGCGAAGAGGGCGCCCTCAAGCTTTTCGGAACGGGCAAGAAAGCCAGGTTCGACTGGAAGCGGATTTGAAGGCTGTCATCCCGGACTTGATCCGGGATCCATCGCGATCCGTGGACGGGTCGAGCCCGCAATGACAAACGTGGAACATTCATGAGCAACATCGACCTGCAGGCCCTCATCCCCAACAACGTCCAGCTCGGCGAGAACCGCCAGCTGCAGCGCGCCCTCGAACACTGGCAGCCCGCATTCCTGAACTGGTGGGACGAGATGGGCCCGAGCGACTTCAAGGCCAAGGAGGTCTACCTGCGCACTGCCGTCGGCGTGGACGCGCAGGGTTGGGCCAGCTACGGCTACACGCCCATGCCAGACTACCGCTGGGGCATCTTCCTGGCCGACAAGGAGGAGAACCGCAAGATCGGCTTCGGCGATTTCATGGGGCAGGACGTCTGGCAGGACGTGCCCGGCGAGTACCGCTCCACCTTCCGCCGCCTCATCGTCACGCAGGGCGACACCGAACCGGCCTCGGTGGAGCAGCAGCGCCTGCTGGGCCACACGGCGCCGTCGCTGTACGACCTGCGCAACCTGTTCCAGGTGAACGTGGAGGAGGGCCGGCACCTGTGGGCCATGGTCTACCTGCTGCACGCGCACTTCGGCCGCGACGGCCGCGAGGAGGCGGAGGAGCTCCTCGAGCGCCACAGCGGCGACCCCAACAAGCCGCGCATCCTGGGCACCTTCAACGAGCCGATGGACAACTGGCTGTCGTTCTTCATGTTCACGTACTTCACGGACCGTGACGGCAAGTTCCAGCTCAAGTCGTTCGCCGAATCGGCGTTCGACCCGCTGGCGCGCACCACGCGCTTCATGCTGACGGAAGAGGCGCACCACATGTTCGTCGGCGAGACCGGCGTGGGCCGCGTCATCAAGCGCACGCTCGAAGTGATGAAGGAGCTCGACACGGACGACGTCGCCACCCTGCGCAAGGCCGGCGTGATCGACCTGCCCACGGTGCAGAAGTTCATGAACTTCTGGTTCACCAGTTCGCTGGACCTGTTCGGCTCGGAGGCGTCCTCCAACGCCGCCAACTACTTCAGCAACGGCATCAAGGGACGCCCGGACGAACCCAAGTTCGCGGACCACGTCGAATCGGACACCGAGATGGTCATCCAGGTGCCGGACGGAAAAGGCGGGATGAAGAGCGAGACCATCACCGTGCGCAACGGCATCAACGAGATCACCCGCCTGGAGTACGTGAAGGACTGCAACGTTGGCGTGACGCGCTGGAACATGGGGATCAAGCGCGCCGCGGTGGATTTCGAACTGAAGCTGCCTTCCAGCCGCTTCCGCCGGCAGGTGGGCGCCTGGGCGGGCATCCCGATCAATCCCGAGGGCCACCCGATCAGCCAGGCGGAGTTCGACGCGAAGAAGGAGCAATGGCTGCCGACCGAAGCCGACCTGGCTTACGTGAACAGCCTGATGCAGCGCGTCGCCGAGCCCGGCAAGATGGCCGCCTGGATCGCGCCGCCCGACCGGGGCATCAACGCCAACCCGGTCGACTACGAGTACGTGAAGCTCTGAAAAACGGCCGGGCCGGATAGAATGGCGGCTTCGGAGCGTAGCGCAGTCTGGTAGCGCATCTGGTTTGGGACCAGAGGGTCGTAGGTTCGAATCCTATCGCTCCGACCAATCAAGCCGTTGCCGCGCAACGGCTTTTTTGTTTCCCCGGCCGCGGCCGGGGATTGGCTTACGATCGGCGCCATGCGAATCCTGCTGGTCGAAGACGACAAGATCCTGGCCGAAGCGCTGAGCCGCGCGCTGGTCCAGTCCGCTTACGCTGTCGACGTCGTCGAGACCGGCGAAGCCGCGGACAACGCGCTGGCCGTGTCCACCTATGACCTCGCGATCCTCGACATCGGCCTGCCGGGCCTGAGCGGCCTGGACGTGTTGCGGCGCCTGCGTGGCCGCAAGTCGCACGTGCCGGTGCTGCTGCTCACGGCGCTGGACACGCTGGCCGACCGCGTGCGGGGCCTCGACCTGGGGGCCGACGACTACCTCACCAAGCCGTTCGACCTGCCGGAACTCGAAGCGCGGGTGCGCGCCTTGCTGCGTCGCGGCAGCGCCAATCCCGCTCCCTACCTGCACCATGGCCGGCTCTCCCTCGATACGGTAGGCCGGCGGGTGTTCCACGACAACACGCCCGTGGAATTGTCCGCGCGCGAACTCGCCGTGCTCGAACTGCTGATGATGCGCGAGGGCAGGGTGGTGAGCAAGGAGCTCATGGTCAACCACCTGTACGGGTGGGGCGACGAGGTCGGCGCCAACGCCATCGAGGTCTATGTGTACCGGATCCGCAAGAAGCTCGAGCCGCTGGGTTGCGAGATCCGCACGGTGCGCGGCATGGGCTACCTGATGGAACGCATCGATGCACCCGGTTGAGCCCAGCCTGCGGCACAAGCTGCTGGCCTGGCTCCTCGGGCCCCTGCTCATCCTGCTGGTCCTGGACACGGCCTTCACCTACTGGACCTCGGTCAGCTTCTCGAACCTGGCGCACGACCGGTCGTTGCACGAGATCGCTCGGGAGGTCGCGCTCCACGTCAAGCCCAACGGAAGCGGGCCCCGCCTCGACCTGTCGCCCGCCGCCGAGAAGATCCTGCTGGTGGACCAGGACGACCGGGTGTTCTACAAGGTCACGACCGCCGGGGGCGCGGTCATCGGCGGCGATCCGCAGGTGCCGGCGCCCCTGAAACTGCGGCCGGACAGCGACAAGCCGGCGTTCTATGGCGGCACGCTGCACGGCGAGCCGGTGCGGGTGGTCGCAGCCCGGATGCCGTTTGGCGAAGGCGCCGCATCCGGCACCGTCATCGTGCAGGTCGCCGAAACGCTGAACAAGCGCAACCGCCTTGCGCGGGACATCCTCGCCAGCGTCGTCGTCCCGCAGCTGATCCTGATCGTGATGGCCACGCTCGCCGTCTACATGGGGGTGTCGCGCGGCCTGGGTCCCCTGGCTCGACTCGAGCGGGCTGTCTCGCACCGGTCGCACCTGGACTTGAGCCCGATCGACGTGCGGGACGTGCCGGGCGAGGTGCGGCCGCTGGTCGACGAAGTCAACGAGCTGATGCTCCGCCTCGGCAAGACGCTCGACTTCCAGAACCGTTTCATCGCGGACGCGGCGCACCAGTTGAAGACGCCGGTGGCCGGCCTCAAGACCCAGATCGAGCTGGCGTTGCGCGAACCCGAGCCGGAGCGGGCGCGCCACTCGCTCGCGCAGCTGTACGTCTCCGCCGACCGCCTGTCGCGGCTGGTGCGGCAGCTGCTGACGCTGGCCCGCAACGAGCCCGGGGCCATGGACGCCCTGCAGTTGAAGGCGCTGGACCTCAACGCGTTCGCGCTGGAGATCAGCATGGAGTGGGCGCCCCAGGCCATCAAGCATGGCGTCGACCTGGGCTTCGAGGGCGGCGGCGCGGTGATCATCAGCGCCGAGCCGGATCGGTTGCGCGAGCTGATCAACAACCTCATCGACAACGCCGTGCGGTACAGCCGCCAGGGAGGCCGCGTGACCGTCGCCGTCGCGCAGGCCGCCGACGGGCAGGGGCAGCTGTCGATCAGCGACGACGGCCCCAGCATCCCCCCGGAGGAGCGCACCCGGATCTTCGAGCGGTTCCACCGCCTGCTCGGGGGGCACACCGAAGGCAGCGGACTGGGGCTGGCCATCGTCAGCGAGATTGCGTCCCTGCACGGCGCGCGCATCACGCTGGAGGAGGACCTGGATGGCGTCGGCAACACCTTCAGCGTGATATTCCCGCCCCGCGCCGCCGAAGGCTGAGGGCCACCGTAAGCTGGGCGACAGCTGGACGACATCTTCGCGACAGTCAGCCGGCAGAAGGGCGTAAGCGCCCCTGCCTACCCTCGAAACCATCGAACCCGATCCGCGGTTCGGCCTGTTTCGAGGAACAAAGATGTCACTGCTTGCCACCCCGGAGTTCTGGATCGCCCTGGTCCAGATCATCATGATCAACATCGTCCTGAGTGGCGACAACGCGGTGGTCATCGCGCTGGCGTGCCGTGCGCTCCCGCCCGCGCAGCAGAAGAAGGCCATCATGTTCGGCAGCGTCGGCGCGATCGTCCTGCGCATCGTGCTGACTTTCTTCGCGGTCATGCTGCTCGGGCTGCCGTACCTCAAACTGGTCGGCGCCGCGCTGCTGCTCTGGATCGGCGTGGGCCTCCTGAAAGGCGACGACGACGAGGACGAGCTCCAGGGCCACTCGAACCTGGTGGCCGCCATCAAGACCATCATCGTGGCGGACCTCGTCATGAGCCTGGACAACGTGATCGGCGTGGCCGCGGCGGCCAAGGGCAGCCTGCCGCTGCTGATCATCGGCCTGGTCATCAGCATCCCGCTGATCATCTACGGCAGCACCTTGATCCTGAAGCTCATGGGGCGCTTCCCGGTCATCATCACCATCGGCGCGGGCCTGCTGGGCTGGGTCGCCGGCGAAATGGCGCTCTCGGATCCGGCCATCGCCGGGTGGGCCGCCGAGCGCCACACGTTGCACATGCTGGCCCCGGCGATGGGCGCGCTGCTGGTCGTCGCCACGGGCAAGTGGCTGGTGATTCGGTCGCAAGCGACAGTCGAAGCGCCGGCGCTCGACCGCGCCCCGAGCTGACCGCCAGGAGTCCAGCATGAAAAACATCCTGATTCCCATCGACGCCGACGCCGGCCGCGCGAGGGCGGCAGTCGCCGAGGCGCTCAGCATGTGCGCCAAGGAACCGGTGCACATCCACCTGCTGAGCGTGCAGCCGCTCGTCTCCAGCCACGTGGCGATGTTCTTCGGCGAAGGCGAGTTGCAGCAGACCCAGCTCGAGGCCGGCGCTGAAGACCTGGCGCCGGCCCGTGCCTTGCTGGATGCCTCGGGCGTCTCCTACACCGCCGCCGTCAAGATCGGGCGCAGCGCCGAAACCATCGCCCGCGTCGCGCGCGAGTTGGGCTGCGACCGCATCGTCATGGGCCGCGAAGACCAGGGGCTGGCCGGCAGGATCTTCGGCTCGCTCGCGCAGCAGGTGCGCCACCTTCTGAGCGGCGCCAGCGACTGCCAGGTGATCGGCTCCTGAGGCCGGTCGCCGACGTCATCGGGACAGGTGGACCTGCGCCGCGGCGTGCCCGGCGATAATTGCGTCTTCCTGCCCGTAGCTCAGTTGGATAGAGCACCGGCCTTCTAAGCCGGTTGTCGGGGGTTCGATTCCCTCCGGGCAGGCCATCCCTCGCCTGCTCCCATTGTCCGGATCGCTCAGCACGGCAGCAGGCGCGGCTGACTCGCCGTAGTCGAAAAACCTGACATTTCTCCTGGGCGTACGGGACAAAACTCCCTGCAGTCGCTGTGGCCCTTGAGTCACAGTCGATCAAGACGATCCCTCACCGGGATCAGTGGAGGCAGCCGTCGTGAAAGTTGTATTGTTCTGCGGAGGCTTGGGCATGCGCATCCGGGATTCGGAAAACCTGCCCAAGCCCATGGTGCACATCGGTTACCGGCCCTTGCTGTGGCACGTGATGAAGTACTACGCGCATTGGGGGCACAAGGATTTCATCCTATGCCTGGGGCATCGCGCCGACGCCATCAAGGACTACTTCCTCAACTACAACGAGTGTGTCTCCAACGATTTCGTGCTCTCCGCGGGCGGCAAGAACCTGCAGCTGCTGAGCAGCGACATCGATGATTGGCGCATTACCTTTGCGTACACGGGGATCAGCTCGAACATCGGCGAGCGGCTGAAGGCGGTCCAGAAGCACCTGGACGGGGAAGAGGAGTTCCTGGCCAACTACAGCGATGGACTCACCAACCTGCCCCTTCCCGAACAGCTGGATCACTTTCACCGGCTGGGCAAGGTGGGCAGCTTCCTGTGCGTGCGGCCCAACCTGAGCTACCACATCGTTTCGCTGCAGCCAGACACCAGCCTCGTCGCCGACATCCAGGCCATCAGCAGCATCGACCTGCGCATCAATGGCGGCTATTTCATATTCAGGCGGGACATCTTCGAGTACATCGGCGACAAGGAGGAGCTGGTGGAAGAGCCGTTCCAGAGACTGGCCCGCGACAAGCAGCTGATCGGCTACCCGTACGACGGGTTCTGGGCCAGCATGGACACGTTCAAGGACCGCCAGCAACTGGAAAGCCTGTACGCGACGGGGATGGCGCCCTGGGAAGTCTGGAAGTCGAATGGCAACGCATAGCCAGCCCGTGTCCGGGCAGGAGACCCTATGGTGCCGCTGAAGCTGCCCCAGGATGCGGCAGCGCCCCTGGAGGTGCTCTGCCTGGGCGCGCACGCGGACGATATCGAAATCGGCTGTGGCGGAACGCTGCTGCAACTGCTGTCCGCCCGCGCCAACGTGAAAGTCGTCTGGGTGGTGTTCAGCTCCGCGGGCGCGCGCGAAGCCGAAGCGCGAACCAGCGCCTCCCTTTTCCTCGAGCGTGCGCGGCAGAAGAACGTATCCCCCATGAAGTTCCGCGATGGGTTCTTCCCTTGCCAGGGGGAACGCATCAAGGAGTGCTTCGAGGAATTGAAGCAAGCCCTCTGTCCGGACCCCGACCTGATCTTCACCCACTGTCGCGAAGACCGGCATCAGGACCACCGGGCCATCAGCGACCTGACATGGAACACGTGGCGCCGCAACCTCGTTCTTGAATACGAGATTCCCAAATACGACGGCGACCTGGGCCATCCCAACCTGTTCGTGCCGCTGACGAAGGATACGTGCGAGCGAAAGATCCGATACATCCTCGACGCGTTCCAGACCGAAAGCAACAAGGCCTGGATGAGCGAAGACACGTTCTGGGCGATGTTGCGGTTGCGCGGCGTGGAGTGCGCCGCCCGCGACAGGTATGCCGAAGCCTTTCATTGCCGAAAGCTCACGCTGGGCACCGGCGCCGCGGCTTGGGGCGGTCATTCACTTGATACAGGGAGCGGCTGAAAATGAAATTGCTCGTCACCGGAGTGGAAGGCTATATCGGCTGTCTTCTCGCGCCCATGCTCCAGGCTCGTGGCCATGACGTGGTCGGCCTCGATACCGGCTACTACAGGGACGGCTGGATGTTCAGTGATCGGGCGCTCGTGCCCGGGTTCCCGCGCACGATCAACCGGGACATACGCGAGATCGCACCCGACGACTTGCGCGGAATGGATGCGGTCGTCCACATGGCAGAACTGTCCAACGATCCCCTGGGGGAGAACGACCCGGACCTGACTTACCTGATCAACCATCGCGCATCGGTGCGGCTGGCCGAACTGGCCCGGGAAGCCGGAGTGAAGCGATTCGTCTACACGTCTTCCTGCAGCGTCTACGGTCTTTCGGACGGCAGGGAGGCGATGACCGAAGCCTCGCCCACCAATCCGCAGACGGCGTATGCGAAGTGCAAGACGCTCGTGGAGCGCGACGTCATGGCCATGGCTTCACGGGACTTCTCGCCCACCTTCCTGCGCAACGCGACGGCTTACGGCGCGTCGCCCCGGATGCGCTTTGACATTGTCCTGAACAACCTCTGCGGCATTGCGGCGACCACCGGGAAAATCGCGATGACGAGCGACGGCACGCCGTGGCGGCCGCTGGTCCACTTGCTGGACATTTGCGAAGCCATCGCCTGCACGATCGAGGCGCCGCTGGATGCTGTCCACGCGGAGATATTCAACGTCGGCCACGACGCCGACAATTACCAGGTTCGGGAGATCGCGCAGATCGTGGCACAAGCTTATCCGGGGTGCGAACTCTCGTTCGGCCCCCCCGGCGGCGACAACCGCAGCTATCGCGTGAGCTTCGCGAAGATCCGGCAGCAATTGCCGGGTTTCCAGTGCAGGTGGGATGCGCGACAGGGAGCGCGGCAGCTGCATGACGTGTTCGAACGCATCGGCCTGGATGCGTCCGTGTTCGACGCGCGGCCTTTCACCCGCCTGAAGCAGATCAAATACCTGCTCTCGTCCGGGCAGGTCGATGAACGCTTGTTCTGGCGCTACTGAACGCCTGGCTCCTGGTTTTCGCGCACGAGCCTGTCGCCGAAGTAGAGGATCGAAGCCTGCCCCTCGGAGCCGTCGTCGTACTCGCCGACGAGGCCATCGGGCAGGTGCTCGCCGGGGGAAGACGCCTTGAGGTAGTCGCGCAGGGTCGAACCCGTGCTGCGTGCATCGACATTGCGCGCGCCGCGATGCGCCTTGACGTCATCGATGTCGACGGTGCGGAAATCGATGCTGTAACGGGCCACACCGCTCGTGTTCCTGACGGTTTCGTGAAGCTGCGCGCCGGAAAAAAGGATGCAGCCGCCGGGCGGCGGCAGGTAGCGCAGGCTCGGGCCCTTGACCTCTTCCTGTGGCTTGGGCTGCTCTCGGGTGTCCGCCCTGACATGCTGGGCGGCGGACGCGCGGCTTTGCTCGTTCCATCGATAGTAGTTGTAGGTCTCGCTGTTGTTCCTGACCGGCATGTCGAAGTGCCCCGGATAGAAGCCCATGCAGTTCTCCCGGTCGAGTGGATAGATGGGCAGCCACCAGTTCAATTGCATCGCCGGCGCGGCATACCAGGTGTCGCGGTGCGGATGGAACGCATAGGCGATACCCGACGACAGGAAATGGGACGGGTATGCCGTGCGCAGGCGCGGCACATCGAAGTACACCTTGTCGAGGTCGGCACCGCAATGTTCGAGCAACGCGGGTATGAGCTGCTTGCACGTAGGGTGATGGATGAACCTGGGCTTGAGGGTCCTGAGTACCTCCACCACCGATTCCACCGGCAGCGTCTCGCTCAGCGTCAGGGGATCCAGCCCGTTGAAAGCCTGCTCGATCATCTCGCGTGCAAGTGCGACCAATTGCAGGCTGTGGGGATTCGGCGAAAAGATGAAAATATCGCCCGCATAGAGACGGGCGCGGCGCTCCGCGTCCGTCAACCGGGAATCGATGTGCACGGTGCAATTCATGAAGGCCCTCCCTTCGTCTCGGAACGCTGCGATTCGTGAGCCAAGATAGTCTTTTGCAGGCCAATGCGCAATGGCGTCGTCGCCCGCCAGCCCAGCCGTCGCGCGGCGGGGAGGGTGTCGGCGGCCTTGGCTTCTTCGTACGGGCGGTCACGTGCCGGATCGAACTCCAGCAGGTGCGGGCGGTCCAGGAGGCCGGCGATGAGCAGGGCGCATTCGCGGATGCTCACGAGCTCCCCGCTCCCGAGGTCCACCGTGGCCCGCATCGGCTTGCCGGCGGCTGTTCGCACGAACGCGTCCACCACATCGTCGATGTAAACCCAGTCGACGAGGCGCCGGCCGCTTCCCAGCTCGACGGTCCGGCCTTGGAGCAGCGCATCGATGATGCTCGGTATGAGCTTGTAGCCTTTCTGTCCTGGACCGTAGGTCATCATCGGACGCAGGATCGAGATGGGCGTGCCATACAGGCGCCTGAACATTCGCGCGTATCCCCCGATGACCCATTTCGCTGCCGCGTAAGGCGTCGATGGGGTGGCGATCCGGGTCATGCCTTCCGGTTCGTCGAGGGAGCCCGTCATCACCACATGCCGGCACCGGTGCCGGGTAGCCTCCACCAGTATGTTCGTGGTTGCCACGACGTCGTTCTGCACGCTGGGCTGGACCAGGTCGAGATCAGGGCCGCCGCGGCTGTCGCTCGTCAGGATGTAGACGATGTCGGGATGCGTCCCCTCGAACACCCGCGCGACCTGCGCCGGATCGCTGGCGTCCCCGGCGACCCAATGCGCATCGTCCGGTTCGCCCGGAGGATCACGGGACATCGCCGACACATCCGCGTTCAGCTCCGCCAGCCGGCGCACCAGGGGGCGGCCGAGAAAACCGCTTGCGCCGATGACCAGGGTCTTCGCCCGGGCGAAGTCGACGGGATCGCCATGGGCGCGGCCAGGCGCCGGGAGCTGGCCGTCCAGCACCATCATGTCGGGGCGGGAGCCAGCAGATCGTGCTGCGACAGCAGCGTCGCCGCCGCGCTGATCGTTTCGAATGGCAGCCCGGAGCGCAGCGCGATGTCGAGCAGGCTGGAGCTGCCGTCGGACAGGTTCAGGACCCACAGCATCGCCAGTTCGGCCTGCCTGATGTCGGTACCCCCCATGGCGCTGTAGAGGCCCCGCTTGCCCAACTGCGGCTCGCACTTCGGGTTCAGGTTGATGTACGTTCGCTCGTGCTCGAGCACGTCGAAGACCGCGAGAATCGCTGCGGCGGATTGAGCCAACGAGAGCGGGTCGACGAATCCGAGGTTGTCCGCCGAGGTGTGATATTGGGGAAATTTTCCGTGGGGGCTTCGCATCAGGCAACCCACGGCCAGGTCGAATCCCGGGGAACAGTACTGGCGCTCGTCGTATCCGTAGGGCGAAAACGCTTCGATGGTGTGATCGCCGGCGGTGTGCTCGAGGACGTGCCCTACGGCTCGATCGATCTGCGCATCCCCGCGGCGGCTTTTCTTGTAGGTGAAATTTCCGCGATCTCCAATGCAGGTCAGGACCAGGCCGTGCGCCACCTTGCGTGCCCTGTCTTCATTGCGGGCCAGCCACGTAATCGAGCCGATGGTGCCAGGGATGAACAGGAAGCGGTACGAATAGCGCAGCGGCACCCCGGCCATCAGCTTGGCCAGGAAAGCCGCCACACAAACGCCGGAGAGGTTGTCGTTGCACAACGAGGGATGGCACGTGTGGCAAGAGACCAGCACCTCTTGCGTCGATGCACCCTCGAGCAGGCACTCACCGTAAGACAGGCGGCCGTCCTGCAGCGAGGAGTCGATGCACACCTCGTACTCGTCCTCCTGCATCCGCTCCAGTTGGCGATGGGGCAGGCAGAATCCCCATGCTTCCTCGTAGTAGGAGGTGCGGTAGGGAATGAGGTCGGGCTGGCCGGGCAGGGTGTGCAGGTGCGGCCGCAGTTGCGCCAGGGACATCGTGGCGTGGATGGGGACGCTGTAGCCCACCACATGCAGGTTGTGGCGCCGGAAATCGATGACGCGCTCGCCGCGGGAATTCTTCACGTAGGCATCGCGGATATTCCATTCCCGCGGAACTGTCCAGTCGAAGACCTTGGTGCCACTGGGAACTTCGCTGACCTCGAGCGGGATCTCCTTTTGCAGCCGGGCCAGCGTCTGGCGTATGCCGTCGCCGGTGATGCTTCGGCAGATCGGGTACAGCTCGCTTATCAGCGCATGAATGGCCGGGCCTGCAGTCGCCGGGTCGAGCCTGGGGCGCAAGCGGGTGACGGCCATTGATGCGGATGGCATATGGGCGAACGGTGGGATCAGTCCACGAAGTCCGGGTAGTTCCGGTCGCGGTCGAGGATGACTGTCACAACCGTCTTCCATTCGATGCCGAACGCGGGGTCGTCGAAGCGAACCCCCCGGGCGTGATCGGGCGAATAGGACCGCGACATCTGGTAGAAAACTTCCGTGTTGTCATGCAGGGTCTGGAACCCGTGCGCAAAGCCTTTCGGCACGTAGAGCGCCCGGTGGTTCTCCGCGGTCAGGAGCTCACCCACATGTTGTTTGTACGTGGGCGAGCCCGGCCTGAGGTCGATGATGACGTCATACAGGGCGCCGGCCGTGCAGCGTACCAGCTTTGCTTCTTCGAACGGCGCCGCCGAGTAGTGCATTCCGCGCAGCGTTCCCCTGCGACGGTTGAACGCGACGTTGCACTGCGCGATCACGGGATCGAGCCCCTGCGCGCGGAATTCCTCCTCGCACCAGGAGCGCGCGAAAAAGCCCCGTTCGTCTTCGCACTTGTCCAGCTCCACGGTAAACGCGCCTTGGAGCGGCAACGCCGTGAAGATCACTGGAAGACCTCCACTTCGGGAATGGGTACCACGAATTGCCCACCCCATTCACGGATGTACGACAGTTGTCCACGGATTTCGTCTTTCAGGTTCCATGGGAGGATGAGGACGTAGTCCGGCTGCGTCTCGCGAATCTTGTCGGGCGGGAAGACCGGGATGTGGGTGCCTGGCAGGAACTTCCCATGCTTGTACGGGTTGCGGTCCACGGTGTAGTCCAGGAAGTCGGTGCGGATGCCGCAGTAGTTGAGCAGGGTATTGCCCTTGCCCGGCGCCCCATACCCCGCGATGGATTTGCCGGCGCGCTTGGCGTCTATCAGGAACGCCAGGATCTTGCGCTTCGTCTCCTTCACCTGCTGGTCAAACGAGGAATAGGCCCGCAGCCGGCCCAGCCCGGCTGTCTCCTCGCGGTGGGCCAGCGCGCGGGCGCGTTGGCTCACCGGGTGCGAATCGTCCTGCGCATGCCGGGCATAAACCCGCAGCGAACCGCCGTGCGTGGGAAGCTCTTCCACATCGAAGACGGCCAGGCCGAACTGCGCCATGATTTTCTCGGTGGTGAGGAAGGAGAAGTATGAGAAGTGCTCATGGTAGATGGTGTCGAACTGGTTGCCTTCCATCAGCCGCATCAGATGAGGAAACTCGAGTGTGATCACCCCCCTGGGTTTGAGCAGCGTCTTCATGCCTGCGACGAAGCCGCACAAGTCGGGTACCTGGGCCAGGACATTGTTCCCCACGATCAGGTCGGCCCGGACACCGTCGCGCACCATCTCGGCAGCCATGTCGCGTCCGAAAAACTTCACCAGTGTGGGAATGCCTTTCCGGGCGGCGACCGCCGCGACGTTGGCCGCGGGTTCCACGCCAAGAACTCCCACGCCTTGTTCCATGAAGTACTGCAAGAGGTAGCCGTCGTTGCTGGCCAGTTCCACTGCCAGGCTTTGCGGCCCCAGCCCGAAACGCTGGACCATCGACTCGGTATACGCCTTGGCATGCGCGAGCCAGCTGTCGGAGTACGACGAGAAATATGCGTATTCGCTGAAGATCGTCTCGGGGCTGACGTATTCCTCCAACTGGACCAGGAAACAGTGCTCGCATACGAGCACGTGCAAAGGATAGAACGCCTCCATCCTGTTCAGCTGGCCCGCCGCCAGAAAGGACTCGCACGGCGGCGACATGCCCAGGTCGGCGAAGGTGTGGCGCAAGGCGGCGCCGCATAAGCGGCAGGACGCGCGCTGGGCTGATTCCGTGGCCATTCATTCTCCCTTCGATCCGACAGCGCTTGCAGACGGTGCGAACGATTCTGCCGCGAAATCGCCGCAAGAGTCATGGGAGGGTCGTGGGAGATCGATAGGAGAGTCATAGGACATGACTCCCTTTATTGTGTGTTCCTGCGCGGCCGTTGCGTTCTTGCCTCCAGCAGACAGCAGAAATCACGAGGAATAGTTTCTTCGGAATGGATGCGACACCGAGAAACAATTTATTCCGCGAATGTCGAGCAAGGAAAGAATAGTATTTCCAATTGTGCAAAGACGAATTTAAATGTCTTGGCGATGTATAGAGCGTATTTCGGGAAATCGAACCGAAACTGACACTGGAGCTTGAATGCGCAAGGCGATGCGAATTTACCGCGATTCCCTGCCCCCCACGAGCTCCAGTACGCGCGCGCCCTGGTGGCCGTTGCGAGCGGCGCTCGATCCGGTGGTGTCCGTGGCCGTCTACCTGGCGGCGATGCGAACATGGAAGGAACCGGTCACCCAGGATGACTTGTTCATTCTCTGCTTCAGTTTCGCGATGATGTTCCCCGGGGAGATTCCCTTCAGGCGGTTCTCCCTGTCGGTGGTGCGCGATATCCTGCTGAGCTGGCTGACCGTGGGCGCCGGTGTGGTGCTGCTGTGGGCCGCCAAGGTGGCGTTGCTGAAGACGGGCCTGCAGGCCGACGGCAACGTGATCGCCACCTGGTTGATCGTGGCGCCCATTGCGCAGCTCATCGTGCATTCGGTCACGCCCCGCATCGCGCCGCTGGTGTTTCCCCTCTATCCCAAGTCCAAGGTCGTCGTCGTGGGGGCAAGCGGCGTGGCCCGGCGGCTTGCCCAACTGATCAATGACGGAGAGGCGGGTGGCCAGCAATTCGTCGGATTCTTCGACGACCGGGAGCCCGGCCGGCTGGGTGCTTTCGCTGCGGCCGCGATGATCGGGCGTCTGCATGATGTGAGCGACTACGTGAAGGCCCACGAGATCAGGTCCATCTACATCTGCATGCCCATGGCCAGCCAGCCGAGGATCGTCAGCTTGCTCGAGTCGCTTCGCGACACGACGGCCTCGATCTATTTCCTGCCGGACATTTTCATTGCCGACATGATTCAGGGAAGGGTGACGACCGTGGCCGGCCTGCCGGTGGTGTCGGTCTGCGACACACCCTTCGATGGTGTTTCCGGAACGATCAAGCGCGCGTTCGACCTGACGCTGGTTCTGGCCTCGTTGCCCGTGCTGCTGCCGCTGATGATCACCATCGGCTTGCTGATCCGCGCGACCTCTCCCGGCCCGGCGATCTTCAAGCAGCGGCGGTACGGCCTCGATGGAAGGGAGATCGTGATCCTGAAATTCCGGACCATGAGTACCCTGGAAGACGGCCAGGCCACTTACACGCAGGTCACGCGCGAAGACTCGAGAGTGACGCCGTTGGGACGGTTCCTGCGCCGCAGCTCACTGGACGAGCTGCCCCAGCTGTTGAATGTGCTGGCCGGCTCCATGAGCCTGGTCGGCCCCCGCCCGCATGCGTTGGCCGTGAACGAGCAGTACCGCAAACTCATTTCGGGCTACATGGTGCGCCACAAGGTCAAGCCCGGCATCACGGGCTGGGCACAGGTGAATGGGTGCCGTGGCGGCAACGACCTCGATTCGATGCGCAGGCGCACCGAATACGACCTTGCCTACCTGAGGTCCTGGAGCCTCTGGCTCGACCTGCTCATCGTGTTCAAGACGGTGAAGATGCTCGTCCTTGGCAATGAGGGGGCGTATTAGCATGCTGCTGGCCGGACCTTACAGGCCGTTTTGGACTTACGTCAGAGGTCTCAGGTCGAATGCAGTCGCGCTGAACTCGGCTTACACCATTGGCAGCTACGTGTCCATGGCGGTGCTGCAGGGCCTGCAGTTCTTCCTGCTGGCCCGCGCGTTGGGGTCGCACGAGTTCGGGATCGTCGCGAGCGTCGTGGCCATCACCTCGGCGTTTCTTCCCTTCTGCAGCCTGGGTCTCGGCAACGTAGCCATCATGCACCTGACAAGAGGCCAGGCGCGCGCCGAGCAGTCCCTGGGCAACGGGCTGGCCGTCACCACCATCACGGCCGCAGCCGGCGTCGCGCTGTCGCTGCTGGTCGGCTGGGCGTTCCTGAACGAGCCAGGGGTCCTGCGCCTCGTTCTCCTTTTCGCACTTTCCGAGATCCTGCTCAGCAAATACGTCGACCTGGCGGCGCACGTCTTCCTCGGGCTGGAAAGGCAGCTGGTGGCCGCGTTCTTCTATAACTTCCAGATGTTCGTTCGCACGGGCTGCGCCGTCATGCTCTACCTGGGGTGGACGCAGCAGACGGCGCTCGCATGGGCGCAATTGCACCTGGCCGGAGGCGCGCTCTCGGCAGTCCTGGTTCTGTGCATCAGCGTGCGCCGGCTGGGTCGGCCGCGCACGCAACTCGCCGCCGCCATCGCGGACATTCGCAAGGGGGTGTTCTTCTCCATCCTGTATTCCGCGCGAAGTGTGCATACGGACGTGGACAAGATCGTCCTGGCACGGTTGGCGTCCGCCTCCACGGCAGGTACTTACACGGCTGCGTTCCGGCTCGTCAGCCTCACTTGCCTGCCGATCACGGCCATCCTGTTTTCGCTGCAGGCCCGCATCTTTCGCAAGGGGCACAAGAGAGGACTGATCGGTACGGTGAGTGCCCTGCGGCAACTGCTGTTCATCGCCAGTGCGTACTGCCTGTTTCTGGGCGCGGCCATTTATGTGGGTGCCCCTGCGGTGCCTTTGCTGCTGGGGGAGTCCTACGGGCTGACCACCGACATCCTGAGGTGGCTGTGTCTTCTGCCGTTTTTCGTGGTGCTCCAATTGTTGGGGTCCGCTGCCCTGTCCGGAGCGGACGCGCAGCCTCGCGTCAGCCTCCTGCATGCGCTCACCGCGGCACTGGCCCTCCTGCTGAACCTCCTGCTCGTCCCCGGCCTCGGATGGCGCGGCGCGGTGATCGCAGCCTATGGTGCCCAGGGGTTCCTGATCGCGGGTCTGGCCTACACGATCATGACGCGAGTCCAGGCCGAACGGAAGGCGAAGCGATGAACGCGCGGGCCGATGGACTGGCGTTCGAGTCGCGCGCGATCCGCGATCGGTCCCGCGCTCCCGCGGCCGCCGCTCGCGCCGGCGATTCATTCCTTTGCGCCTTGCTCGGCATCTACCTGGCCTCGCTCGTGTTCGAGGGCGTGCTTCGCTACGCGCTCGCGGCTTCCGGCCTGCCCAATGCCATCTACCTGCGCGACGCCATTCCCGTGGCGACGCTGCTGGTGCTCTTCCTGCGTCCGCTGCTGGGTGAGGGCAGGATGGATCTCGCCATTGCGGTCCCCGCAGCGTTACTGGCCTTTCACGCCGCGTACTCGGCGCTGGTTGGCGTCGCGTTCTTTGCGATTGCCTTCGGCCTCAAGATCTTCATGTTCATTCCCTATGGAATGGCGATGTGGCCCTTGCTGCGGCAAAGGTTCGACGCTGCCCTGACGCTGGCTTGCGTCATGTTCGCCGCCACCGCCGTGGGCGTTTTCGCGAACTTCCTTTTCGGGAGGCTGCCATGGGAGGGCCTGGAGTACGAGACCGCCTTCGGGACGGTTTCTACAACGCGCCTGTGGTGGATGGGCGACCTGGTCCCGCGCTTGCCGGGCTTCGCTCGGACGTCGTTCAACGCGGCCATGATCCTGGGCATCACGGGACTGCTGGCGCTGATCAAGTTCCGCCATCCGATGGCGCGGGTCGCGATCGCAGCGGTCGCCATCTCGGCCATCGTCCTCACCACCAGCAAAGGCATGATGCTGGTGTTCCCCCTGGCGGCGCTCTGGCTGCTGGTCCAGGATGACAGGCCGTGGATGAAGGGCAACGGGCTCGTCATGACGCTGTGTGCGGCGACGCTGGCGTTGCCGCTCGCGATCGTTCTACTGGACCTTGGCTCCGCGATGCGGGCCTCCAGCTTCCCGGACGTGCTGCTCTCGGTCTGGGATCGCTTCTCGGACATGTGGCCTCTCGCCTTTGGCCTTCTGCCGGAAGGGCCGCACGCGCTGCTGGGAGCGGGTCTTGGCAGCATCGGCACACCGCAGATGTTCGGCGACGCTTCGCACCGCGCGAATGCCGCCGACAACTTCGCGATCTACATGATGGTCAGTTTCGGGCTGCCGGGGCTGTGCTACTACGTGGCGCCGGCCTTGTCAGTGCGCGGGATTGCCGCCAGCCAGCCCGCACCCGTCCACCGGGCCTATGTCGCCTTGCTGTTTGTCGCCTATGGCTACGGCATGTCGATCAACATGGTCGAGGAAAGCTTTTTTGCCATATGTATCGGCCTGTGCTGCGGCGCCGCAGCACAGGCGTGGCTGCGGCCGGAGGTGCAGAGGTGAAATCCTTGTGGAACCTGCTGGCGGCTGCTTTCGTGGTCCTGGCAACCTTGCCGTGCTCGGCCGAACCGCTGGCGATAGGCATCCAGACGCACTTCGGGTTCGACGCGCCGGGTACGGATATCAATGCGTTCCGTGCCTGGATGCTGCGCTCCCGGTTCATCTCGTCGCGCGACGAGATGTTCTGGGGCCATGTCGAAGATGGCTCGGGAAGATTGCAGCTGCGGGCAGGCGCGCTTCGCTCCCATGAGGTGTGGAAGTCCATGCCGAGGTCCTTTTCGGGCTTGCTCATCCTGGACTACGGACACCCCGGCTATGACTCGGGAGGCCAGCCCAGGTCCGACAGGGCGCGGGACGCGTTTGCCCGCTATGCGGAATTCGTGACTTCCCAGGGCAAGCCTTACCTGCGTTGGGTCGAGGTGTGGAACGAGTGGAACCTCGTGCCACCGGCGGAGCGCGAAATGGGCCACGGAAACCCGAAATCGTATGTGGACCTCGCGCGGAGCACCTACCGGCGGCTGAAGGCGGCGCATCCCCAGATCCGGGTGCTTACCGGATCACCGGGAGACGATGTGCCCGACTGGCGCTGGATGCGGCAGGCGATCGGCCACGGCCTGCTCGCCCACACCGATGGCGTCGCGGTTCATTTGTATAACCACTGTGCACGGGCCGATCTGGTGGGCTCGGACGAGCTCGCCGAGCGCCTTGACGCACTGCACGGGATCGTCGGGGCGGCGGGGTACCCCCAGATGCCGCTGTTCGTCACCGAGGTTGGGTGGCCGACACACGAGGGACACTGCGGTGTCACCGAGCCGGCGGCCGCTGCCCACTCGCTGCGTTTTCTGCTGGAGGCGAGCGTGCGGCCGTGGGTGGCCGGCGTCTGGTTCTATGAACTGCAGGACGGCGGTGACGACGCACAGAACAGGGAGCATCGATTCGGCCTCCTGCGGCGGGACGGAACGGAGAAGCCGGCCGGCTGCGCCCTGCGCGAATTCGGCGCCAAGCTGGCGGAAAGGCCATTCACCTTCTTGCCGGGCAGTGCTTCGGGCGCAGCGGGGTTTCGCAATGGTGGTACCGATCGGTGGCTGCTTTGGGCCCGTGGGAAAGCCCAGCGCAACGTGTCGGTCAGGCTGGAGAGCACGACAGGCGTTGCCAAGGCTTTTGCGTCGCCCGCGTTGTGCGGAATGCCCGCACCCCAGATGCAGGTGGAGTCGCAGGGTCGATCCGCGACGGTGCGACTCATGCCCGGCAGTGTGCATGTCATCGACGTTCCGGCGGGTGGTGCGTTGAAGGTGGAGGAACTTCCGTGAATCCGGATGGCGCCCGCGTTCCCTTGAAGGTGCTGCACGTTGCCCAGACAGCCCAGGGCGGCGTCGGGAGCTACCTCGAGGAGATCGTTCCCCAATGGGCTCGGCTGTACGGTGCCGACTCGGTCCGCGTCGTTATCCCCGACGCGCATGCGCACCTGTTCCCGGGGTTGAAGCCGCAATGGCTGGTGACCTTTCGCAACGGCGACGGCGGACGCATGATGAGTTCGCTGCGGATGGCGGGCATGGCGATGTTGCAGATCTGGAAGTGGCGCCCGGCGGTGGTGCACCTCCACTCCACCTTTGCGGGCCTGGTCATGAGGCCGCTGCTGGCGCTCATGCCCCGCGGGCCGCGGGTCGTGTACTGCCCTCACGGATGGGCGTTCAACCGCGAGGGCACGGGCGTGGGGACGCGCGCCATCGCGCTGGTAGAGCGCGTGCTTGCCCGCTTCTGTGATGCGATCGTTTGCGTGTCACGGTTCGACGCCGGTCAAGCCCGGGCGGTGGGAATCAGGCCAGGAGTGCTCGTCGTGGTGCTCAACGGCGTGTCGGACGTGGTTGCGGACTCGGCCAGCGTGAAGGACGCCGCGCGGCAATGGCCGGAGGGCTGCCTGCGGCTCCTGTTCGTGGGCAGGCTCGACCACCAGAAAGGCGTCGACGTTTTCTACGAGGCGTTGCGCAAGCTGGGTGAGGGGGCGTTCGGCGTTGTCGTCGGGGCGCCCGTGGTGGGCGACGAGGCCGCTGTTCAACCGCCTGCCAATGCGCGGGCGCTGGGATGGCGTACGCGGCCCCAGACGGCCAGTCTCTACGCCGCGGCGGACGTCCTGGTGGTCCCGTCCAGATGGGAAGCCTTCGGCCTGGTGACCGTCGAAGCGATGCGCGCCGGGCTGCCGGTGATTGCCACGCGGGTGGGCGGGATCCCCGAAGCCGTTGAGGACGGTGTCACGGGAAGGCTGATCGACGTCGATGCGCCGTGGCAGCTCGTGGCAGTCCTGGGCTGCCTGGACGCTCCAACCCGGCATTCCATGAGCATCAATGCCCGCCGCCGCTTCCTGGAATCGTTCCGCACCGAACGCGTCGTCCAGGAGCTGGATGAACTCTATCGGAAGCTGCGACCCGTATGAGAAAGGACCTCTTCCTCGTGGCGGACCAATGGGGTCCACAAAGCTCCGGCCTGGGCGTCTACGCCTACGAAGTGGCCCGGCGCATGCCGGCCCTCCTGAGGCCCTACCGACTCGGGGTGACCGTTGCGATACGCGAAGACGCGCCGAGCCTGGCCGATGAGGTCCGCGAGGCCGGTGGTGATGTCGTTACCCTGCTTCCGGGCTCGGCATCCACCAGCAGCAGGCTTGCCGAAGTCTACTGGCGGCTTCCGCTTCAGTCGCGCGGATGGAAGTGCTACTACAGCCTGGACCACAAGCTGCCGGTCAAGGCCTTGCTGCCGGGTTGCCGCATCGCTACCGTGCACGATATCTGCCCGCTGGAATTCCCGGCCGAGTACGGATCGCTGAAGCGGCTCTATTTCGGCATCCAGTTGCCCAGGGTATTGCGCACGGCCAGCCGCATTGCGACGGTCAGCGACCACACGGCGCGCAAACTGATGAAGGTTCTGCACGCGGACGGCAAGCGGATCGTCGTTTCCCCGAACGGATTCGACACCGGCCGGTATTCGACGCACGCCGGGGACAAGGAAGCCGAGCAACTGTTCGCCGCGTATGGCATCCAGCCAAAAAGCTACCACCTCTTCGTCGGGCGCGTTTCGCCGCGCAAGAATCTGTCGCTCGTCATCGAGGCGGCAAGACGGCTGAAGGAGCGCGGGGGAGAGCCGTGCGTCGTCGTGGCAGGCCCGAAGGGATGGCGCGACGAAGGCGAGTGGGCCAGGATCGAAGCGTGTGGATTGGCCGGCAATTTTCGCAAGATCAGTTATGTGCCGTCGGAACTCCTTCCCGCCCTGTACCGCCAGTCGCGGGGATTGCTCTACCCATCCTTCTCGGAGGGCTTCGGCATCCCGGTGCTGGAGTCGCTCGCGTGCGGCTCGCCCGTCGTGGTCGCCAGCGGGACGTCATGCGTCGAAATTGGCGGGCCGTTGGTGGATGTGATCGAGCCCGACGACGCCGAAGCGCTGGCGCGGTGGATGGAGGGTGACCACCACGTGGATGAATCTGCGCGGCGGGCCTGGCTTGCGCAATTTTCGTGGGACAAGACTGCCGGGCTGCTGGCCTCGATGCTGGCGCCGATGCTTTCCGCCTCGGGGGAGTGGCGATGAAACCGCTGTTCATCAGCTCGCTCTACCATCCGAATCAGGTCGGTGGGGCGGAGAAGGTCGTGCTCATCATCGCCGAGAGCATGCTCCAGCATGGCCACACCCCCGTGGTGGTCACGATGCACGATGGTCCCGCTGACCATATTGCCGATGTCGGCGGCGTCAAGGTCCGCTACATGGCATTGAGGAACATCTACTGGCCCTATGCCCCGACGCAGCGGCGCGCGGTCTCCAAAGCGCTTTGGCATGGAGTCGATAGCTGCAACCTGCCCATGGCGCGGGCGGTGGCGCGGGCACTGGACGCCGAAAAACCCGACGTGGTCAACACGCACAACCTGACCGGATTTTCTTGTGCTGTCTGGAGCGCGGTGAAGTCGCGCGGCCTGCCGCTCGTCCACACCCTGCACGACTATTCCCTGATGTGCCCACGGACATCCATGTACAAGGCGGGTCGCAACTGCCGCGGCCAGTGCACCACGTGCGCGTTTTACAAGTCACCGGCCAAGCGCTTGTCGCAGGAGGTCGACCATGTCGTCGGCGTGAGCAGGTTCACGCTCGATCGTCACCTGGCGGCCGGCTATTTCCGGTCTGCTCGCCAGACGCACGTGATTCATAACGGCCTTCCCGGTTTGCCGTCCGCCCTTGTGCGGCAGGCTCCACCCGGACAGCCGCTGCAACTAGGGTACGTGGGGCAGCTCACGCCGCAGAAAGGCATTGCGCAGTTGATCCGGCAAATGGGCCGCTGGCGGGACGGGCAGTGCGAATTGCGCGTGGCGGGCAGGGGAGCCGCCGATGACGAAGCGCAGCTGCGCGCCGAGGCGCCGGAGAACGTGCGCTTCCTGGGCTTCATCGATCCGCAGGAGGTCTATCGCGCCATCGATGTCCTGGTGGTGCCGTCGCTGTGGGAAGAGCCGCTTGCCACAACGGTGTTGGAGGCCTATCTGCACGGTGTGCCCGTGATCGTTTCGAGAAGGGGCGGACTGCCCGAAATGGTCGATGAAGGCAGGACGGGATTCGTCTACGAGCCACTCGAGGCCGACGGGTTGCCGCTAGCCATCGACCGATTCCTGCGCGACCGGCGACTGGTCGAGGACATGCGGCCCCTGGTGCTGGAGAAATCGCGCGATTTCCTGGCGGACAGGATGCAAGCGAACTACCTCCGTCTTCTTTCGGAAGCGAGGCAAGCGGCAGCCGACAACGAGCTCGCGCGGCAACCTGGAAGGAGACCCGCATGAAGGCCTTACCCGAAACCCCCCTGGTATCCATCGTGACGCCGTCGTACAACACCGGCCGATACATCGAGGAGACTTTGCGCAGCGTCCGGATGCAGGACTATCCGAGGGTCGAGCATATCGTCCTCGATTCCGGGTCCACGGATGAAACGGCGGAGATCCTTTCGCGCTATCCGTCGGTTCGCGTGATCTGGCCCGCGCCGGCCGGGCCGGTTGAAAAAGTCAACCAGGGGATTTCGATCGCTCGCGGCGACATCGTGGCCTGGCTGTGTGCCGACGACTACTACCTTCCCGGCGCGATCTCCAGGGCCGTGGCGGCGCTGCAGCGCAACCCCGATGCCGCGCTCGTCTACTGCAGCAACCTCCGCGTGGACGAGAACAGCATCGAGGTCGATCGCGAGCAAGGCCGGCAAGCGGGCTTTCGGGAACTGCTGGACGAACGATGCTACGTGCCGTTGCAGACAGCCTTCATGCGGCGCGAGGCCCTTGAGCGAATCGGGCCCCTCGACAAGCGGTACCCGATGGTCGCCGACTGGGACCTCTTCCTCAGGATCAGCCGGGAATACCCAATCCAGTTCGTCGACGACTGGTGGGGCGCGTTCCGCCTCCACGACAGCCAGCTCTCGGCCGTTCGCAAGTATGCGCTGTGGAGCGAGGGGCGGACGATGACGCGCGGGCATGGCGGCCGATTTTTCTCGCCGCTGTTCCGGGACTACTGGCGCGGCAAGTTCTCGCGCGCCGTCGTCATGCTTCGCAGGCGCCAGTTCAGCGTGTTCAACGCGAAGCTGCGCGATTTTCTCCTGGGCTTCGGTCGCCAATAGCGCCATTGCGGCCCCACGAAGGGAGAACGAGATTGGCCTCGCCCGAGCTGACCGTGATCGTCGCCTGCTACAACGTGGCGGAGTTCGTCGCTGCCTGCCTTCAATCGATCTTCGCCCAGCGCCGGGTGGACAGGCTGCACGTCCTGATCATCGATGACGGATCCACCGACGACACTGCCGAAGTCGTCCGATCGGAAATCGCGGCCCGGCAGGACGTGAGCTGCGAGCTGGTGACGCAACCGAACCAGGGCATCAGTGGCGCGAGAAACACCGGCCTTCGCCTGGTCCGGACGCCCTATGTCGCTTTCCTCGACAGCGATGACCTCTGGGCTCCTGATTTCCTCGACGTCGTGATGCCCATGATCGACCAGGGCCGTGCGGACATCATCGCCTTCAACGCCAGCATGGTGGACATGGCCGGACGACGGGTGCGGGCCTTGCGGACCCATAGCCTTTTTTCGGGCCGGGGCCGGTTCTCCTGTGCACAACTGGCCCGGGACGCGGCGGTCGTGGCCGAGTGGCACACGTGGGCCCGCATCTACAGGACCCGCCTCCTGGACGGGATCAGCTTCCCTGATCGCCGATATTACGAAGACGCCGCGGTCGTGCCGACCCTGTACGTCAGGGCTTCACACATCGAAACGCTCCAGGAGGAGCTCTATTCGTACCGCTTCCGGCCGGGGAGCATCACCAGTTCGGTCGCCGACAAGCACATCGACGACCTGCTGGTGAATGCAAGTGAGGCCGCCGCCCGTATCCCGGAGATGGCGGATTACTGGAGAGCGGTTCGCCAGCGAATGATCCTGCAGATTGCCGGGGAAATCGGGCGCGCGCCGAGACGGCTGCGTCGCGCCATGTTTTCCAGGGCGTGGCCCGACGTTCGGGCCCAATCGGGTCCGGGCTTCCGGCTGATCTGGATTTTCAGGCTGTTCGACGTCTGTCTTCGATCGGAGGTTAAGAAGCAGCTGGGCTGGAAAGGCAGCTGGCCGTCGCCGGGCGTACAGCCGCCGGCCGGCAGCGCACCGTGACGATGCGCCAGCCGCGCGGCGCCCCGGAGCAACAGGTTTATTGCAGGTTCAGGACGACACCTGCCACCAGCGCCGGGCCCCGGTGCAACTGCGACACGAGTTGCTGGAGCCGCGCGACGCGGCTTTGCCCTTCGCGGCCCACCAGCAAGGCGGCCCCCGCGCGAGCGGCAATGAGGCGGGCGTCCGGACCACACCGGTTGGACGGTGTGTCGAGGAATACGTAGTCGAAACTGTCGGCCATCTGCTCGAGAAACATGCTGAAGCGCGGTCCATGGAGCAGTTGCACGGGATCATCGTCGGTGTCCCCGGCCGCAAGGAAGTGGAGTCCTTTCAGCACTTCCACCGGCAAGACCCCCTCGCTCTTGACCTCACCCGCCAGCAAGTTGCCAAGGCCCGCTGCGACCGTCGTCCCGAAGAGGCGGTGAAGACGGGGCTGCCGCAGGTTTGCATCTATGAGGAGTGTGCGGCCCGTGAACTGGCTGAAGCTGATGGCGAGGTTGGCAACCATGTAGGTCTTCCCGACACCGTCTTCGGCGCTGACCACGGCGACCGCCCGTTTGACCGCGTCGGAAAACACCCTGGCCAGGAGTGCGCGCCGCAACGACCGGAACTCCTCCGCCCGGTCGGAGAACGGTTCCCTGGCGGCCACCAGCTCGTTGGCGATGGATTGACCGTCCATGCCCTGGACATCGAATGGATAGTAGTACTGCTGGGTCCGCAGTTCCGCTCCCACGCCCGCCGAACGCAGCTTGTGCTCGTTCCACAAGGCCACGACCTGCTCGCCTTCCGCCTTGGCCAGCTCCGGCCTGCGGCGAACGAGTTGGCGCGAGTCGGCCATGGACGGATCGAACCCAGGATCGTCTGCGCGGCGGTTCATTTGGGCCATGTTGGTTCCCTCCCTAGGGCGTGGCAGTTCTTGTTTCACTGGAGAGCACGCAAAGCAGCGGCTGGTCAAGCAGTTCCGGGATGTCCTGGCACAGCCGCAGGCGGCGATCACGCGACTCGACCCAGAACGCGACAACTACGGCGAACAACAAGCCAATCACGACGGACGCGGCGAGGTTGACTGCGACCCTGGGAGAAGCCGGCTCGGCCGGAACCGTCGCCGCCTTCACGACCGACACGTTGCCACGCGACGCGCCGCTGTCCAGGACGGAGTCGTTGGAGCGCGTCACGGCGGCGTCGTATGCGCGCCGGGCAAGTTCCAGGTCCCGCTGCAGGACCTGCGCCTGGTCGCGCTTGGATTTCGCCTCCATGACCTTGGCCCTTTGCGCGCTGAGCGCGGCCTGGACCGAACCGGCTCGTTCAGACGCGATCCGGCTTTCCGCGCCTATCGCCGACGAGGCGCGTCGGGTGGCGGCGTTCAGGCGTGCACGCAGTTCATCGACTGCAGCGCGCTGGTCGGCCACGGCAGGGTGCTCGCTCCCGGCTCGTGACCTGAGCTCTCCCAACCGGGCCTCCTGGCGCGCCAACTCGGCACCCAGCAATGAAACCAGCGGGTCGCTGAGGACTTCCTGCATCCCGGAGCCGTTGGCGGCTGCCTTTTGGCGTCCGGCCGCATTGGCCGCGGCGGATTGAAGGGTGACAAGCTGCGCATTGAGCTCGGACAGCCGGAGGTTCTCTATGTCGTAGCGCTCGTCGGTGGACGAAATGCCGTTCTCCTTCTGGAAGTCGTCCAGTCTTGCCTGGGCCAGGTCGAGCGATGCCTTCAGGTTCCTGGTCCTCTTCTCGAAGGAGGCGGACGACTGCGTCGCGCCTTCCTCGCGAAGTTCGCGTATGGTTTCCACGTAGGCCGTCACGAACCCATTCACGGTCCTGGCAGCCAGCTCGGGGTCCGGCGAGCTATAGGAAATCGTGAGGATGTTGGAGTTGCGGGCGGGCTTGACATCGAGCTTTTTCAGGAGGGTCCCGGCGGCCCACGACTCGAAGGCGCCGCGGCCGCCGACCGTCTCTTTCCATTCGGCGCGCAGCGCGGGGTCGTTCTGAAGCCCCAGGATGCGCAGTGCGGCGATGGAGACGCGCTCGCTTTGCAGCAGGTCGGCCTCGGTCGACAGGGGGCTCGAGAACGCCGGCCCGTTCTGCGAGCCACGGCCATCGACCATCACCTCGGCCTTTGCGACATAGCGTGGTGGCACGACATAGCTCCCGAGCAGCGCCAGGAGCACCACGCCGCACAGCGCGGAGACAAAAGCCACGCGCCTGCCGGCGATGACAGCTACGAACCTTGAGGAGGACAGGGTTGCATGCATACGGCCTCGCGCAAAGTTTATTCTTGCCGCCTTGTTGATTGCATGAAACTCTAACATTCATCGCCTCCTAAAAGCCATGGGCGAAATGTCATTTTGTTCTCAGGACACCTGTATTTCTCTTTGAGGTGCTCGACAGCGGCGATGTGCCCGACAGTGTGCGGGCCTATTGAAGTGCGGTCGGCTTAAACAAGAACAAAAAGACTCTCATGCGGTGATTTCGATCGCGCGAAAAAGCAGGGTGCGGACTGTTTTTTACGACCCTTTTGTCCCTCGGCGAGTCGTCCCCCCGCGCCCAGCCACTTGAAGGCAGCCATTGCGCGTCGGCGGGCGCCCCCTCACGCTCGCAACGAGCCGTAACTTCTGTTGAGCTGATCTCGTTACAGCCCAGTTGCATCGGCGCCCAGAACCAGCTCTAGCGCGGCACTGTCGAGGTGCCCTGGCTCAGCATTTGTTAGACGTGCAAACCATCCGGTTACGTTTCCGGCTGAAACGGCCGGGCTGCTGCTCTTCAGTATGTCTACCATGCGCGCAAGGCTGAGCTCGACCCGGCCGCTTCTGCAACCCACCCCCCCGGAAATACTTGATGAAATTGATTCGACGACTCAGCCTTGCCTGCGCCATTTCAGCCGCCATGTCGGCAGGCGCGTTTGCCAATGACTTCGGCCTGAACCTGCATACCGGCACCGGCAACACGACAGGCAACCAGACCGTTGCCGACCTCATGAAGTACCGCAACATCAAGCTTGCCCGCCTGGACACCTGGAACATCTCGCAAACGCGCGACATGATCACCAGGATCCGCGCCAACGGCGGCCGTGCGCAGGTTTCGGCGCAGATCAATTTCCAGTGGGACAACTCCTGCAATACCAACCTGGCGCAGATCGAGTCAAATGCCTACAGCGAAATGTCGAACATGATCCACCAGCTCAAGGATCTGGTGACCGACTTCGAGTACCTCAACGAGATCACCTTGCGCCCGGAAATCCAGCGTGAAGTGCCGCCTGGCACTGGACAGCAGGCCAGCGCGTACGCCAACAAGCCCTGCGTTGCCACCGCCATGGCCGCGCTGCGCGGCATGTCACGGGCGCTGCGGGACATTCGCGCCAGCAGCGGGCTGCCCCTGCGCGGCATTCTGGGGGCCGTCAACCGCGACTTCGGCTTCCTGGACTTCGCCGCACAAAGCGGTGTGACCTGGGATTTGACCGGCTATCACATCTACCCATGGAGCTACAACGCGAGCCTGCTCAACGACACCTGGTACGGCGCCGGCGGTCCGCTCGCCCAGCTGGCCAACCGCGGCAAGCCAATCACCATCAACGAGTGGAATTGCGGCGAGATCTACGGTGCCGGGTACGAGAACCAGGAATGGGCCACGAACACCGAGGCCTGCCTCAAGTCGATCGACAAACACCTGAACGACCTGCGCACCCAGACCATTGCCAACATCGAGTCGATCATCCACTACGAATTGCTGGACGATCCCAGCAAGGCGGGGGCCGAGGGCCGCTTTGGGATGATGTACGACCTGAGCCGGCCCAAGGCGCACCTGTACCTGGCCACCGCCTATGCCGGCGGCGCGCTTTCGGCAGCCGAGCGTTTCGAAATCACCCGGCGGGGCCTCATGACGGATGCCGAGATCGATTCGCTGCGGCAGGTCGCGGCACCGGCGCCTGCGCCCGCACCGGCTCCCGCACCGGCTCCCGCGCCCGCCCCGGCTCCTGCTCCTGCGCCCGCTCCGGCGCTAGACACGACGGTGCCAGCCGTCTCGATCACCAGTCCCGCGAATGGGGCGTCCTTTTCCCGCAACTCGACGATCGGCGTCAGCATGAGTGCGGCGGACAACGTCGGAATCCGTGAGGTCCGGCTGACCAAGGACGGTAACCTCGTTTGCGCCGTCAGCGCCGCGCCTTACCAGTGCTCCGTGAGGCTCAACGGCAATCGGCGGGCCATGACCCTCGAGGCCACGGCCATCGATAAGTCGGGCAACTCCGCCCGCACCTCGATCCAGGTGTCCACCCAATGACGTTCAGCGCCGCGAGTCAGCTGTCAAGGTTGACTCGCGGGGGTTGGCCCGGCGCGATGGTCATGTCGGGTCGACAAACCATGAGGCGAGGAATGAAGGCTGCGCACCGCGCGCGTCAGTGCTTGGCGTACTGGGCCTTGCCGAACAGGATCTCCCAAGACTTCCTGTCCGTGATGGGCTTGCGCAGGTCCGCAAGCACCTTCACGCCGCGCTGCACCGCCGGCCGATCCGCAATCTTCTCGAACCACGCTTTCAGGTGCGGGTATTCGGCCAGGACGATGCCCTGCCTTTCCCAGTTGCGAAGCCAGGGATAGGTAGCGATATCCGCAATCGAGTAGTCCTCGCCCCCCAGGTACGCGGTTTGCGCGAGGCGCCGGTCGATGACGCCGTACAGGCGCCTGGCCTCGTTGGTGTAGCGCTCGATGGCGTAAGGGACTTTCTCCGGCGCATAGAGTCGGAAGTGGTGGTTCTGCCCCAGCATCGGGCCGACCCCGCCCATCTGGAACATCAGCCACTCCAGCACCTCGTACTTCGCCCGGTCGGTCGCGGGCATGAACTTGCCGGTCTTCGCGGCCAGGTACACCAGGATCGCGCCTGACTCGAACAGTGATATCGGCTTGCCGTCCGGGCCCTGGGGGTCGGTGATGGCAGGGATCCGGTTGTTGGGGCTGATCTTCAGGAACTCGGGCTTGAACTGGTCGCCCGCGCCGATGTTCACGGGGATGGCGCGGTAGGGAAGGCCGCACTCCTCCAGCATGATGTGGACCTTGTGGCCATTGGGCGTCGCCCAGGAGTAAACGTCGATCATGGATGACCTTTGCGCACGGTTTCAACTAATAATGCGACTTTAGGTGAAATGCCCGGACCATGTTCGACCGCATCAAGAAGGCCTTTTCAATGGCGGCCAAGGAGTCGCAGGAGGGACCGGCTTCGCAGCTGGCGCATGGGCCGGTGTCGGAGTGGGCCGGCACGCAGGGCTTCGCATTTTCGATCGACGAGGCCGGACAGGGCATTGCGCTGGAAGGCAAGGTGGGGGGCAAGCCCTGGCGGCTGCAACGGGGCCGGCCCACGCGCAACTACATCCTGGGCCAGGAAGTGCGGGCCCGCGCGGAACTGGGCATCCCCGAAGACATCGCGGTGCTTGCGATGAACCGGCCTCTGAAAGAGGCGCTCGAGAAGCGGGCTTACCAGATCTACACCGACGAGCTGCAGACCTCAGTGGACAGCACGCTGCCCGAGGAAATGCGCTGGCTGGCCATGTTCGACGAGGTCGGCTGGGGGACCCTGCCGGCCGCCTTCTGGGACCGGTACGGCGTGCTGACCGACAAGCGCGAACATGCGCTGGCCTGGATCGATTCCCCGCTGGCGGACCTGATGATGAAATGGCCGGCGCCGGCACCGACCGCCGAAGTGCCCTTCATGGTGCTGCTCCTGAATGGCAAGGCCTACCTGCGCATGGAGTACACGCCAGCGGACTTGCTCACGCTCCAGCACGCCGCGCTGATCTTCACCAGCGCGTGCGAGTCGGCGCTGGGCGCCTTCGGCCGCAAGCAGCGCTCAGTCGGCGCCGGGCCGCCCCAAGGCGACTGAAGCCCCCTTGGGGGGCCGCGCAGTACACGAAGTGACAAGCGTGGGGGCCATGATCAGGCGCCCCGGGTGGCCGGCGCCCTGGCGTCCTTGCCGTAATTTCCGTACTTGCCCAGCTCCCATTTGGCGATCGCGGCGCGGTGCACTTCGTCCGGGCCATCCGCGAAGCGCAGGGTGCGCGCGCCGGCCCACGCCGATGCGAGCGGGAAATCGCCGCTCACGCCGCCACCGCCGTGGGCCTGGATCGCCCAGTCGATCACCTCCAGCGCCATGCTGGGCGCGACGACCTTGATCATCGCGATCTCGTTCTTGGCGACCTTGTTGCCGGCCACGTCCATCAGCCAGGCGGCCTTGAGCGTCAAGAGGCGCGCCATGTCGATCTTGCAGCGGGCGTCGGCGATGCGCTCCTGGGTGATGCTCTGCTGCGCGATCGTCTTGCCGAACGCCACGCGTGAGGACGCGCGCCTGCACATCAGTTCGAGCGCGCGCTCGGCCAGGCCGATCAGGCGCATGCAGTGGTGGATGCGTCCCGGGCCGAGGCGCCCCTGGGCGATCTCGAAGCCGCGGCCCTCGCCCAGCAGGATGTTGTCCACGGGCACGTGCACATCCTCGAAGTACATCTCGACGTGGCCGTGCGGGGCGTCGTCGTAGCCGAACACGGTCAGCGGGCGGGCGATGCGGATTCCCTTGGCATCGGCCGGCACGATCACCATGCTCTGCTGCGAGTGGCGGGGCGCGTCGGGATCGGTCTTGCCCATGGTGATGAAGACGGCGCAGCGCGGGTCGGCCGCGCCGGAGATCCACCACTTGTGGCCATTGATCACGTATTCATCGCCCTTGCGCTCGATCCGCGTGCAGATGTTGGTGGCGTCGGACGAGGCGACCTCGGGCTCGGTCATCGCGAAGGCCGAGCGGATCTGGCCTTCCAGCAGGGGCTTGAGCCAGCGCGCCTTGATGTCCGCGGAGCCGTAACGCGCGATCGTTTCCATGTTGCCCGTGTCGGGCGCGGAGCAGTTGAACACCTCGCTGGACCACGGCACGCGCCCCATGATCTCGGCCAGCGGCGCGTATTCCTGGTTGGTGAGGCCCGCACCCTCGTAACCCGACGCCGATGCGCTGTCCACCGGCAGGAACAGGTTCCACAGGCCGGCGGCGCGCGCCTTGGGCTTGAGGTTCTCGATCGTCTTCAGCGCGCTCCAGCGCTTGCCCGCCTTGGTGTTGGCCGCGAGCTCCTGCTCGTACTCCCGCTCGGCGGGATAGATGTAGTCGTCCATGAACTTCAGCAGCTTGGCCTGCAGTTCCTTGGTCTTGGGGGAGTATTCGAAATCCATGGTGCTTCCTTCGGGTGATGCGTGTGGGGGTCAGGCCTGCTGCGCGAACTTCCAGGCCAGTTCAGCCATCGGCCGGGCGCCGGCGCCGGAGGCCGCCGCCTGGGCGCTCGACGCCGTGCCGGCCTCGACGCGCTTGGCGATGCCTTGCAGGATGGCCGCGATGCGAAACAGGTTGTAGGCCAGGTAGAAGTTCCAGTCGGCCTTGAGTTCGGGGACCGTGGCCAGGCCCGTGCGCTCGCAATAGCGGCGCATGTAGTCGTCTTCGCCCGGAATGCCCAGGGCGGCGTGGTCCAGCCCGCCGATGCCGCGCGAGCCCGGGCCATGCGGGATGTGCCAGGCCATGCAGTGGTAGCTGAAGTCGGCCAGCGGATGGCCGAGCGTCGAGAGCTCCCAGTCGAGTACGGCGATGATGTGCGGCTCCGTGGCATGGAACATCAGGTTGTCCAGGCGATAGTCGCCGTGGACGATGGACACCTTGCTTTCGTCGCGCGCAGCGGCCGGGATGTGGGCGGGCAGCCATTCCACGAGCCGTTCCATCTCGGGGATGGGCTGCGACATCGGCCCGGCCCCGTCCGTGGATGCCTTGTACTGCTTGGTCCACCGGCCGATCTGGCGGTCGAAGTAGTTGCCGGGCTTGCCATAGCCGGCCAGGCCCCGGTCCGCGAACTTCACGCTGTGCAGCGCGGAGATCACGCGGTTCATCTCGTCGTAGATCTCGGCGCGTTGCGCGGGCGTCATCCCTGGCAAGGACTGGTCCCACAGCACGCGGCCCTGCATGAACTCCATCACGTAGAAGGCGCGGCCGATCACCGATTCGTCCTCGCACAGGCAGTACATGCGGGGCACCGGAACGTCCGTGCCGTGCAGGCCGCTCATCACGGCGAATTCCCGCTCGATCGCGTGCGCCGAAGGCAGCAGTTTCGCCACCGGGCCGGGCTTGGCGCGCATCACGTAGCTGCGGGCGGGCGTGAGGAGCTTGTACGTCGGGTTGGACTGCCCGCCCTTGAACATCTCCACCGCCAGCGGGCCGGCGAAGCCCTCCAGGTTCTTCTCCAGCCATCCCGTCAGGGCGGCCGTGTCGAACGCGTGCTTGTCGGAGACGGCGCGGGTGCCGATGAAATGGTCGAATTCGCTCATGTGTTGGTTTGCGGATCCCGGCCTGCGCCGGGATGAGGCCCTTGCGCCATCAGTTGTCGGCTTCGACGATACGGGCCAGCGCCTCGCGGTTGCGAACGACCAGGCCGCCCGGCTCGATGCGGATCACGTCCTCGCGTTCCATGGCCTTGAGCTCCTGGTTCACGCGCTGGCGCGATGCACCCAGCAGCTGCGCCAGCTCTTCCTGCGCCAGCTGCAGGCCGATGCGCACCTCGCGCCCGTCCGACAACGAGGGAACGCCATAGCTGCGGATCAGGTGCGTCAGCTGCTTGGCCAGCCGTGCGCGCAAGGGCAGGGTGTTGAGGTCTTCCACCAGGCCGTACAGCTGGCGAATGCGCCGCGCGTGCAGGCGCAACAGGGCTTCGTACAGCTCGACGTGCTGGCTGAGGATCTTGCGCAGGTCGCCGCGCGCCACGCACAGGATCGTGGTGTCGCCGTGGGCATAGGCATCGTGCGTGCGCCGGTCCCCATCGAAGATCGCGACGTCGCCGAACCAGATGCCCGGCTCCACGTACGTCAGTGTCACCTGCTTGCCGGAAATCGCCGTCGAACTCACCCGCACCGCGCCCTTGGCACAAGCGATCCACTGTTCGGGCGGGTCGCCGCGGGCGCAGATCAGCTCGCCGTCCTTGTAACGTTTGACGTAGGCGCATCGAAGGATGTCGTGCCGCAGTGATGGTGAGAGTGAGGAAAACCAGCGACCGGAATTGATCGCCTCGCGTTCTTCAATGGTAAGAATGGGGTCGTCCATGATCTGTCTTTTGAGTGACTGGGGCGCGCGCTCATTGTCGCGTGCGGGACCGGCGGCAACAACTGGGTTGTCCCCCGAAAGGTGCGCGGGCGGAAGGCTATTCGTAACGCGGCGGCTGCTTGGCCAGGAAGGCGGCGATGCCGATGCCCGCGTTGGCATGGTGCAGGTTGCGCACGAAGTGATCCCGCTCGTTCGCCAGTTGCCGGCCCAAGGTCGCGCCGTCGGCGTCGTTCAGCAGTTCCTTGATACTGGCCAGGGCATTGGGCGCGCGGTCGTTGAGCCGCTCGGCCAGCGCCAGCGCCTCGTCGAGCGCGCCGCCGGGCGCGGCAACGCGATTGACCACCCCCAGCTCATGCAGGCGGCGGGCGCCCAGGCGCTCGCCCATCATCAGCAACTCGGCCGCAAGCTGCCGGGGCAGGGCTCGCGACAGGCTCCAGGTCGCGCCGCCGTCGGGCGACAGCGCGATGTTGCTGTAGGCCATCACGAAGACGGCGTCTTCCGCGGCGACGATCAGGTCGCAGGCCAGCGCCAGCGAGAACCCCGCCCCGGCCGCCGCGCCTTCCACGGCCGCGATCACCGGTTTGGGAAACGTGCGCACCGCCTCGATCCAGCCGTGCAGGCCTTCGATGCTCTGCGCCTGAACGTCCGGCGGCTGCTGCCGGTTGGCCTGCAGGCGCTGCAGGTTGCCTCCGGCCGAAAAGAGGCTGCCTTCGCCCGTGATGACGACGCTGCGAACGTCCGGGCTGCTCTCGGCGACGCTGAGGGCCTCGATGCCGGCGGCGTACATCTCGGGCCCGAGCGCGTTGCGATGCTCGGGGTTGCTCAGCGTGAGGACCATGGTCCGGCCCCGGCTCGTGCTCTTCAGTTCAGCGGCCATGTCCTAGTCTTCCTCGTGCAGCAGGGACAGGCCGATCGCGCCGCGCCGGCGCAGCCAGGGGCTGGGGCGGTAGCGCGGATCGCCATAGACCGTCTGCATGTTGAAGAGGACTTCCAGCACGTTGGTGGGCCCCCAGCGGTTGCCCATGGCGAGCGGGCCGAGCGGATAGCCCAGCCCCAGCGTCACGGCGGTTTCCAGGTCCTTCGGGCTGCAGATGCGTTGCTGGCAGATGTCGGAGGCGATGTTGACGATCGTCGCGACGACGCGCTGCGTCACGAAACCGCCCGAATCCCGGATGACGCTCACGGCCTTGCCGTCGCGGGCGAAGAGAGCGTGGGCCGCATCGCGCATGTCGGCGCGAGTGGCGGGGTTGGTCGCGAGCACGCGCCGCTTCGTCGCGGCGTCCTCCACCAGCATGTCGATGCCCAGTGTGCGTGCCGGATCGAGCCGCTCCACCACCGCGACCGTGGTCCCGTCGAAGCCGAGCGGCGCCACCAGCGAGAGCGCCGTGGGCGAAGGCGATTGCCCGGTCTCGATTTTGGCGCCCAGGTCCTTCAGCAGCTGGTACAGCTCGCTGCGGCGGGCCGCCCGCGTGGATACCCACACCGGTGGCATGTCGGCCACCTGCGGCACCGGCGGTTCCGCCGCGACCTGGGCCTTTCCGTCCACGTACCGGTAGAAGCCTTCGCCGACCTTCTTGCCCACGACGCCGCCTGCCAGCCGCTGCGCCGTGATGACGCTGGGCCGGTAGCGCGGCTCGTCGTAGTACTGGCGGTAGATCGATTCCATCACCGGATGGGAGACGTCGAGCGCCGTGAGGTCCATCAGCTCGAAGGGCCCGAGCCTGAAGCCCACCTGGTCCTTCAGGATGCGGTCCACCGTCGCGAAATCGGCGACACCCTCACCCACGATGCGCAGCGCCTCGGTGCCGTAACCGCGGCCGGCGTGGTTGACGATGAAGCCCGGCGTGTCCTGCGCCTGCACCGGCGTGTGGCCCATCTGGCGCGCATAGGCGGCGAGCGCCTCGCACACCGCCGGGTCGGTCTTCAGCCCGGCGACCACCTCCACCACCTTCATCAGCGGCACCGGGTTGAAGAAGTGGTAGCCGGCAAAGCGCTGCGGCCGCTTCAGGCCGGCGGCGATCGCGGTCACGGAAAGCGACGAGGTGTTGGTGGCGAGCACGGCATCCGGTCCCACCACCGCTTCCAGCTGCGCAAAGAGCGAAGCCTTCACGTCCAGCCGCTCGACGATGGCCTCGACCACCAGCGCGCAATCCGCCAGTGCCTCCAGCGTCGCCGCAGGCTGCAGGCGCGCCTTGCAGGCCTGGACCGAAGGCGCATCCATCCGGCCCTTTTCGAGCAGGCGGTCCCACTGGGAACAGATCTCGTTGCGGGCCTTCGCAACGGCTTCTGGCTGGGTGTCGTACAGCCTCACGGTGCTGCCGCCCTGCGCCGCAATCTGGGCGATGCCGCGGCCCATTGCGCCGGCGCCCACCACGCCCACGGTGTCGTAGAGAGAAGTCATGCGGCCGATTATCCCGTAGGGCGCGGCCGCCCCCAGGCACCGGCGCGACGTGCACGCCTCAGGAGCGGTGGGTGCCTTGGCAGCGCGTCGCGAGCGCGCTGACGGCAAGGGCGAGCAGCAATCCCGCAAAACCGGCCCAGTGCAGCATGTCCATGCCCCCGCGCGTTTGCCAAACCCGGCGCAGCAGCGGGTCGTTCCCGCCGTCGCGCACGCGACGGGGTCAGCCGCTACCGGCGAACCTGCAGGGCTCCGGGATTCACGATGTTGGTCGGCGTGCCCTTGATGAAGTTCACGACGTTGTCGAAAGCCGCGCCGAAGTACAGCTCGTAGCTGTCCAGTTCCACGTAGCCGATGTGCGGCGTGCAGATGCAGTTTTCCAGCCGCAGCAGCGCGTGGCCCTGCAGGATGGGCTCGCTCTCGAAGACGTCGACCGCGGCCATGCCGGGCCGGCCCCGGTTGAGCGCGGCGATCAGCGCGTCGTGCTCGATGAGTTCGGCGCGTGAGGTATTCACCAGCAGCGAGGTGGGCTTCATCCGGCCGAGGTCTTCCAGCGTGACCACGCCGGCGGTCTCGTCCGCGAGGCGCAGGTGCAGGCTCAGCACGTCGCTCACGGCGAACAGTTCCTCGCGCGAGCCCGCCACCTGGTAGCCGTCGTTTGCCGCCTTTTCGCGCGCCTCCTGGCTGCCCCAGACCATCACCTGCATGCCGAAGGCATTGCCGTAGCCGGCCACCAGCTGGCCGACCTTGCCGTAACCCCAGATGCCCAGGGTGCGGCCTCGCAGCACCACGCCCAATCCGAAGTTAGGCGGCATCGACGCGGACTTCATTCCCGATTGCTGCCAGCCGCCGTGCTTCAGCGTCGCGATGTACTGCGGCAGCCGGCGCATGGCGGCCATGACGAGGGCCCAGGTCAGTTCGGCAGGCGCGATGGGCGAGCCGACGCCTTCGGCGACGGCGATTCCCCGCTCGGTGCAAGCCTGCACGTCGATATGGGCGCCGACGCGGCCGGTCTGGGCGATGAGCCTCAGGCGGGGGAGTTTTTCCAGCAGTTGCCGCGTGATGTGGGTGCGTTCACGTATCAGCACGATGACATCCGCGTCCCGCAGGCGCACCGAGAGCTGTCCGATGCCCTTGACGGTGTTGGTGTAGACCTTGGCGGGATAGGCTTCGAGCTTGGACGCACAACGAAGCTTGCGCACCGCGTCCTGGTAATCGTCGAGGATGACAATGTTCATGCATGGATTGTGCCTCGGCGCGCCAACGGCGCCGCCAGCAGACATTGCGCCGGGCCGTTAGCATCCGTGCTTTCGTTCTGTTACCCAGGAGTGCCCATCCATGACGATTTCGATGTCTTCCGCGAGCCTGCCGGTCTTCAAGACCATGCTTGCCAACCTGAGCCATATCCTCGACAAGGGGGCGGCCCACGCGGAGGCCCGCAAGTTCGACCCGGCCGTGCTGCTGTCGTACCGGCTGGCGCCGGACATGCTCCCGTTCACGCGGCAGGTGCTGATCGCGTGCGACGGCGCCAAGAACGGGATCGCCCGCATCTCCGGCGTGGAGGCCCCCAAGTTCGATGACACCGAATCGACTTTCCCCGAGCTGAAAGCGCGGATTCAGAAGACGCTGGATTACCTCGCCAGCGTGCCCGAAGACCGCATCGACGGCACCGAGGACAAGGAAATCACTTTCCCGGTCGGCCGGGACAAGACGCGCACCATGAAGGGCGAGGCCTACCTGAAGCACTGGGTGCTGGCCAACTTCCACTTCCACGTCACCATGGCCTACGCCATCCTGCGCCACAACGGCGTGGAGCTGGGCAAATCCGACTACCTGGCCGGCGCCAAGGGCTGACGCAGGTCTAGCCGGCCGCTGCCTCCAGCGCGGCCAGGCGGTCGAGTTCGGCGCAGACGTCGGCCATGCGGCCGGACATGAACATGCGGCCCGCGCTGGCCGGAGGGCCGCTGCCTTCGACCAGGCGCACGACGCGCAAGGGCCGCCGGGCCTTCTCGCACAGCCTTGCCGGGGCGGCAGGGCGTACGGCGCGAGCCCGGGCAACGGACGCGTGCTTCATCGGCTGGCGCGCTGCGGGGATGGCCTCGGCGGTGCCTGTCCGGTGGCCGAGCCAGCCCATGAGATTGCGCAGCGGCCTGCACAGGCCGTTGAAAGTGAAAAAAGCGATTCCCATGCGACTCTCCTTGGACTTCAGAGGTTGAACACAGGCAGGATTGGAACGAAAGGAGCGCCGCAGGGTGATGGCAATCGGTGCCATACGCCCGCCACCTGCGGCAACGCCCGGATGCGCTGCTACATCAGCATGGTGTTGCGGATCAGGCCGACGGCGAGGCCTTCGATCTCGAAGGGCTCACCCGGCTCCACGATGATGGTGGGGTAGTCGGGGTTTTCCGCGTGCAGTTCGATCAGGTGCTTATTGCGGCGGAAGCGCTTGACGGTGACGTCGTCGCCCAGCCGCGCGACGATGATCTGGCCGTTCTTCGCGTCCTTCGTGGCCTGCACGGCGAGCAGGTCGCCGTCCATGATGCCGGCATCGCGCATGGACATGCCGCGCACCTTGAGCAGGTAATCGGGCCGGCGCTGGAACAGGCTGCTCTCGACGTAATAGGTCTGGTCCACGTGTTCCTGCGCGAGGATCGGCGAGCCGGCGGCGACCCGGCCGATGAGGGGCAGCGCGAGCTGGGCCAGGGTCTGCAGCGGCAGGGAGAACTGCTTGTTGCGCGATTCATTGATCGAGCGCAGCGCTTCGCTTTGCAGCCGGATGCCGCGCGAAGTGCCGCTGACCAGTTCGATCACACCCTTGCGTGCCAGCGCCTGGAGGTGCTCTTCGGCCGCGTTGGCGGACTTGAAGCCCAGCTCCGTGGCGATCTCGGCGCGCGTGGGCGGCGCGCCGGTGCGCGCAATGGCGCTTTGGATCAGGTCCAGAATCTGTTGCTGGCGGGCTGTGAGCTTGGGCGAATCGAGCATGCTGGCTTCTCCATCAAAATGACCCACTGTCTTAATATCCAGTATCTGTATTTTTAAACAGTTTTTGAAAGAGTGCAAGTGACCGGCAAAAAAATTGCAGTTCTGGCAACTGGGGGCACCCTGGCCGGCAAGGCGGCCAGCGCCGCGGACAACATCGGCTACACAGCGGCGCAACTGGGCGTGGAGGAGTTGCTGGCCGCGATTCCCGCGCTGCACGGCGCTCCGCTGGTGACGGAACAGGTGGCCCAGGTCGACAGCAAGGACATGAGCTTCGAGCTCTGGCGCCAGCTCGCCTTGCGCTGCGCACATTACCTCGCGCAAGAGGACGTGGCGGGCCTGGTGATAACGCACGGCACCGACACGCTGGAGGAGACAGCGTACTTCCTGCATGCGGTGCTGGCCCCGGCCAAACCCGTGGTGCTGACTTGCGCCATGCGGCCCGCGACAGCGCTGGCGCCCGACGGTCCCCAGAACATCGCGGATGCGCTCGCGATAGCCGCGGCCGAGGGGGCGCATGGCGTCGTGGCGGTTTGCGCCGGCACGATCCACGGCGCCTGGGACGTCGCCAAGCAGCACACCTACCGGCTGGACGCCTTCACGTCCGGTGATGCGGGCCCGATCGGCTACGTGGAAGAGGGCCGGCTGCGGCTGGTGCGGCCCTGGCCGACGGCTGCCGTCGGCGCGCAGGCGGCGTTGCAGAAATGGACGGCGGCGAAGCGGTGGCCCCGCGTCGAGATCGTCATGAATTACGCGGGCGCGGGTGCTGAGGTGGTGGAAGCCCTCGTGGCGCAGGGCATCGATGGCATCGTTGCGGCCGCCACCGGCAACGGCACCCTGCACCATGACCTGGAGGCGGCGCTGCTGGCCGCGCAGGCGCGCGGCGTGAAAGTGGTTCGATCCACGCGCTGCGCGCAGGGCAGGGTGTTGTCGCCGGCGGGCGCCGGGCTGCCCGATTCAGGCGGGCTCGCGCCCGTCAAGGCACGGATCGCCCTGATGCTCGAACTTCTGGCTTGAGGCGCGGTCAGCTGGCGAGCGCCTGCAGCGCCCGCGCGGTGATCTCTTCCACCGTGCCCGTGCCGTTGATGGCCCGGTACTTCGGTGCGCCGGCGGGGTCCGCCTTGGCCCAGCTCGAGTAGTACTCGACCAGCGGGCGTGTCTGGGCGGCGTACACCTCCAGGCGTTTCTTGACGGTTTCTTCCTTGTCGTCGTCGCGCTGGATCAACGGCTCGCCGGTGACGTCGTCCTTGCCCGCAACCTTGGGCGGGTTGAACTTGACGTGATACGTGCGCCCCGAGGCAGGGTGCGAGCGGCGCCCGCTCATGCGCTCGACGATGGCCTCGGGGGGCACGTCGATCTCCAGCACGTAGTCCAGCTTGACGCCCGCGGCCTTCATTGCGTCGGCTTGCGGGATGGTGCGGGGAAAGCCGTCGAACAGGAAGCCCCTGGCGCAATCGGGCTGGGTGATGCGTTCCTTGACCAGGCCGATGATGATCTCGTCGCTCACCAGCGCGCCCGAATCCATGACTTTCTTGGCCGCCAGGCCCAACGGCGTGCCGGCCTTGACGGCCGCGCGCAGCATGTCGCCGGTGGAGATCTGCGGGATGCCGTATTTCTGGCAGATGAAGGTGGCCTGCGTGCCTTTGCCTGCGCCGGGCGCGCCCAACAGGATGAGTCTCATGGATGTCCTCGGATGTTAGATATCGCAGGCGCTGCGGGCGGGGCATGAGGCTGCCGGCCTTCGCGCTTCATTGCAGCAAAGGATAGCACGCGTGCCCTTGGCGCTTGCTTACGTAAAGTCTGATTTCCAGAGGGCGCGCACGCGTTCCAGGTCCTCGGGCGTGTCGACGCCGATGCCTGGCGCTGCCATGGTCACGTGCACCGCGATACGGTGGCCGTGCCACATCGCGCGCAGCTGTTCCAGCGCCTCGATCTGCTCCATCGGCGCCGGCCGAAGCCGCGGGAACAGCCGCAGGAAACCCGCCCGGTAGCCGTAGATGCCGACGTGGCGCAGCGGCCGCGGCTCGGGCAGCGCCCGGTTGCCGGCCGCGAGGCCATCGCGCCACCACGGAATCGGCGCACGGCTGAAGTAGAGGGCGAAGCCCTGTGCATCGAGGACGGCCTTCACCACGTTCGGGTTGGTGTACTCGGCGATGTCGTCGATGGGGTGGGCCGCCGTGCTCATGCTCGCGCCGGGCCCCGCCTCGAGCAGCGCCGCGACCGCATCGATCAGCGCCGGGTCGATCAGCGGCTCGTCGCCCTGGACGTTGACCACGATGTCCTGGTCGCCAAGGCCCAGCAGTTCGCAGGCTTCGGCGAGGCGGTCGCTGCCCGACGGATGGTCTGCGCGCGTCAGCACCGCCTCGACGCCATGGGCCTCGCACGCGTCGATGATGCGGGCGCTGTCGGCCGCCACGATCACGCGGATCGCGGCCGAGCGGCGCGCCTGCTCGGCCACCCGCACGACCATCGGCCGGCCTCCGATGTCGGCCAGGGGCTTGTCGGGCAGGCGCGTGGAGGCCAGCCGCGCGGGGATCAGGACGGTGAAGCCCACCGGTGCCTTCGTGCTAGACCAGCGGCGTGCGTGCCGGCAGCCGCTCGAGCTCCTCGTCGCTCAGCGTGCGTGCTTCTTCTTCCAGGAGTACGGGCATGCCGTCCCGGATCGGATACGCCAGGCGCGCCGAGCGCGACAACAGCTCCTGCCGCTCCCGGTCATAGTCCAGGTGTCCCTTGGTCACGGGGCAGACGAGCAGCTCAAGAAGTTTGGGGTCCATCCGCGGATGATAGCTTCGCATCGAGCAGGCGATCCAGCGCCGACCAGAACTCAGGATCGACTTCCAGCTCCAGCGGCACGGCCCAGGCGCCCGGGCGCAATCGCCAGAGCTTCACGGCGTCTTTCTCGGTGCAGACCAGCTCGGCGCTGCCCGAGGCGATCGGGTCGCCGCGGAAGTCGTGATGGTCCGGCAGCGCGATCGTCTTCGCCAGGTGCAGGCCCTCGGCCCGCAGCATCTCGAAAAAGGCCTCGGGCCGCGCGACCCCTGCAATGGCGGTGAGCTGGCGGCCCTTCAGCGCCTCGAGCGGCACGCGTTTGCCATCGGCCCGCATCGCATGGGGCGCGAGGCGCCGCGTGGCGTCGAACCCGTCGATCCCTTCGGGCGCACCGGTGCGCAGCACCAGGTCGACGGGCCGTGGCCAGTATTCCCGCAGCGGCCCGGCCGGCAGCAGCCAGCCATTGCCCACGCCACGCTCGTCGAACACGCAGATCTCGATGTCGCGATGCAGGCCGAGGTGCTGAAGGCCGTCGTCGCAGACGATGACGCGCGTGCCCGGGTGCGCGGCCAGCAATGCGTTGGCGGCATCGATGCGGCGCGGCGCCACGAAGACCGGCACGCCGCAGCTTCGCGCGACCAGCAGGGGCTCGTCGCCGACCTCGGCCGCGCGGCTGCCGGACGTCACTTCGCGGCAATCCGAGGTGCTGCGCCCGTAGCCGCGTGAAATGACGCCGGGCGCGAGGCCCCTCGCACGCAGGTGTGCGACCAGCGCCATCACCACCGGCGTCTTGCCGGCGCCGCCCGCGACGACGTTGCCCACGACGATCACCGGGACGCCGATGCGGTGCGTCTTGGACCATCCCTGCCGGTAGGCGAGGCGCCGCCCGGCGGCCAGCATGCCGAGCAGGATCGACAGCGGCCAGAGCAGGCAGGCCAGCACGCCGCGCCTCAGCCACGCGCGCTGCAGGGCGCGGCCCATGGCTAGCGGGACCCGGCCTGCGCCGAGGATTGGGTGGCGAAGGTGATGTGCACCAGGCCGGTACGGCGGGCCGCTTCCATCACGTTGATCACCGACTGGTGCGGCGCCGTGGCGTCGGCGCTGATGATCACGACGCTGTCCTTGCCTGCCGTCGCCGCCGCGCTGAGCGCCTGGGCGATCGCATCGACGCTGCGCCCGGGTACGGGCGTGCCCTTGATCGAGTACCGGCCGTCACTGCCGACGGCGACGATCACTTCCTTGGGGTAGTCGCGTTGCGCATCGGCATCGGCCACCGGCAGCTTGAGCTGCAGCTCCGTGAACTTGCTGTACGTGGTGGTGAGCATCAGGAAGATCAGGATCACCAGCAGCACGTCGATGAACGGGATCAGGTTGATCTCCGGCTCATCCTTCTGGCGCGGACGGAAATTCATCGGCGCATCCCCGTCACTTGCCGCGCAAGGTGTTGAGGTGGCGCACGAAGCGTTCGGCCGAGAGCTCCAGCGTCAGCAGGTATTCGTCCACGCGGCCCCGGAAGTAGCGCCAGAAGATCAGGGACGGGATGGCGATGATCAGCCCGAACGCGGTGTTGTACAGGGCGACGGAAATCCCGTGCGCCAGTTGCGCCGGGTTGCCGCCGGGCGCGCCGCCGCCGGTGGGCGCCTGCGACCCGAAGATCTCGATCATGCCGATCACCGTGCCCAGCAGGCCCAGCAGGGGAGCGGCCGAGGCGATGGTCGCCAGCGCGCTCAGGTAGCGTTCCAGACGGTGCGCCACGGCGCGGCCGCTGTTCTCCATGGTCGCGCGCAAGTCCACCTCGGTGCAGCGCGGGTCGGAGTTGAGGGCCCGGAAGCCGCTGGCCAGCACCTCACCCAGCGCCGAATTCTGCTCGAGCTGGGTCACGACGTCGGGCGTGGGCACGGACGTGCGCGACACGGCGAGCGCTTCGTCCAGCAAGCGGGGCGGCGCCACCTTGGCGGTCTTGAGGCTGATGAAACGCTCGATGACGAGGGCGAGCGCGAGGATGGAGCAGGCTATCAAGGGCCAGATCGGCCAGCCTGCGGCTTGTATGATCGAAAACAAAGGGAGGGTCTCCGCGCGACTGCGAGTGCAAAGTAGCGGCCGATTATCGTGTACTCGGCTGCCTGTAGGAAAACATCGATGCGCCGTAGGACGCGACTCACAGAAGTTGTGGATAACTTTGTGCAGAAATGGGCCCTCATCCCCCGCGAAGCCGCGCCAAGCCTTCGATATGACAAATCGATGACAAATTGAGCAGGAAAAAATCAAATGAATTCAAGCACTTGCTCGGGAGAATCAGCGTCTGGACGGGAAACCCTACCGCAAGTTGTCAATCGGCACCGTCTGTGGACTAAGTCCAGCCCCCAACCGGCCCGGCAGCCGCGAAGCGACTGATGGCCGACGCAGCCCATCCAGTATCCGCGCCGCGAATCTGGCAAGTCGGTGCGCTGTGCCGCGCCGTTGCTGATGCGCTGGAGGCCAGGTTCAATCCCGTCGCGGTCCGGGGGGAGGTTTCCGGCTTCTCGCGCGCTTCCAGCGGGCATTGCTACTTCTCGCTGAAGGACCCGCAAGGTCAGTTGCGCTGCGCCATGTTCCGGCGTGCGGCCAGCCTGATGGACTTCCAGCCGCGTGACGGGGAAATGGTCGAAGTGACGGGCCGGCTGGGCGTCTATGAGCCCCGGGGCGACCTGCAATTGATCGTCGAGAGCATGACGCGGGCGGGGCAGGGCGCTCTGTTCGAGCAGTTCCTGCGCCTGAAGGCCAGGCTGGAGGCCGAGGGCCTGTTCGACACGGCGCGCAAGCGCGCGGTGCCGGCCCTGCCGCGCGGCATCGGCTTGGTGACCTCGCCCGGCGCCGCGGCGCTGCACGACGTCGTCACCGCGCTGGCGCGGCGTGCGCCGCATGTTCCGGTGGTCTTCGCGCCGGCGGCGGTGCAGGGCGGCCAGGCCCCGGCCGAACTCGTGCGTGCATTGGCGGCGTTGTATCGGCTGGCCGAAGCCGGCACGCTGGACGTGATCGTCCTGGTGCGCGGCGGCGGGTCGATCGAGGATCTCTGGGCCTTCAACGACGAGCAACTGGCGCGCACCATCGTGCGCAGCCCGGTGCCGCTGGTCTGCGGTGTCGGCCACGAAACCGACTTCACCATTGCCGATTTCTGCGCGGACGTGCGCGCACCGACGCCTACTGCCGCCGCCGAACTCGCCGCGCGGGCACGGGGCGATTGGCTGGACGGTATCGAACGGTGCGAGGAACGCCTCCAGGATGCGTTGCGCCGCAGGCTGGACGTCGGCGCGCAGCGGCTCGACGTGGCGGCTTCGCGCCTGGGGCGGCCGCTCGCACGCATGGGCGACCAGCACATGCGGCTGGGCCGCGCCGCGCATCGGCTGCGCTACGCCGTGCTCGGCAGACTCGAGCGGGCGTCCGCGCGCATCCCGTTGCTCGAGGGCCAGCTCAAGCGAGCGGTCCAGGCCCGATCCGAACGGGCCGTCCAGGTGCTGGAGCGGTCGCGCCTGCGGCTGGAGTTGCTCGATCCGCGCCTCGTACTCCAGCGTGGCTATGCGCTGCTGACCGATGAGGTGGGCAAGGCGATCACCAGCGTGCACCAGACGCGGGCCGGCCAGGCGCTGCGTGCAACCCTTGCCGACGGCGAGGTTGCTCTCACCGTCACGCCGCCGCCGTGATTTAGTTCTTAGAATCAGCGGCTTGTGCAGACACCGAACAAACCAAGAGGAAAAACCATGGAACATACCCTGCCTCCGCTCCCGTTCCCGATCGATTCGCTCGCGCCGCACTACTCGAAGGAGACGCTGGAGTATCACCACGGCAAGCACCACAACGCCTATGTGGTGAACCTCAACAACCTGCAGAAGGGCACCGAATTCGAGAACATGACGCTCGAGGAGATCATCAAGAAATCCTCCGGCGGCATCTACAACAATTCGGCCCAGGTGTGGAACCACACGTTCTTCTGGAACTGCATGAAGCCCGCCGGTGGCGGCGAGCCGTCGGGCGCGCTGGCTGCGGCCATCAACAGCAAGTGGGGAAGCTTCACGGCGTTCCGCGAGGCGTTCGTGAAGTCGGCCGTGGGCAACTTCGGTTCGGGCTGGACCTGGCTGGTCAAGAAGCCGGACGGCAGCGTGGACATCGTCAACACCGGCGCCGCCGGCACCCCGCTTACCACCGCGGACAAGGCGCTGCTGACCGTGGACGTGTGGGAGCACGCGTACTACATCGACTACCGCAACCTGCGCCCGAAGTACGTGGAGACGTTCCTGGACAAGCTGGTGAACTGGTCGTTCGCCGAGAAGAATTTCGGGTAACGCCTTCGGCAAAGGAGAAAACAAGGGCCGCTGCGCGGCCCTTGTCCTTGTGGCCTATCGGGACTCGAATGGTTTCCCGGCCAGCTTCGCGCCGGCCTTCAGGCCCTTCTTCGCGAACCACCCCTGGTTCATCTCCAGCACGTAGCGCACGGGCTTCGCCGAGCAGTGCGAATCTGTGGAGTGAGGCTTCATGTCCACCAGGTTCACCACGGTGCCGTCGTCCGCCACGAACGCGGCCGTGAGCGGCAGGAAGGTGTTCTTCATCCAGAAGCATTGGACCGACGGCTGCTCGAAGACGAACAGCATGCCTTCGTGCTGCGGCATGTCCTTGCGGAACATCAGGCCGATGGTTCGCTGCTCGGGCGTGAGCGCCACCTGGGCGTCGATGCGGTGCAAGCCCGCCGAAAGCGCGACGCGCGGCAGGTTCATCTGCGGCTCCTCGGCCGCGGCCGCGGCGCAGGCGGCGGACAGCACCAGCGCGGCCAGTGCATGGGGGATTCTCGTCATGGCGCTATTGTGGCGTGCCATCGCTGGCCCCGGCGCGCATGCGCCAACAACTGCGCGCAGCGCTTGTCATGCGAAAGCAAAATGCCCGCGCGAGGCGGGCATTCGGGGCAGGAAAGCGTCGCGGGGACCGCGACTTCCTTCCTTACTTGGCGGCGGAGGCGGCCTTCTTCGCCTTCTTGGCGGTCTTCTTGGCGGCCTTCTTTTCGGTCTTGGCTTCGGCCTTGGCTTCAGCCTTCGGGGCGGAAGCGGCGGCGGCGGGCTTGGCCGGGGTGGCAGGCGTTGCCGGGGTGGCCGGCGTGGCTTGTGCGAAGGCCGTCGAAGCGACGAACAGCGTAGCGATCAGGGTGGCGAGGAGTTTGTTCATGTCTGAGTCCTAAAGGTGGCGGAGCCGATTTTTTCGAAAATCCTCCCAGTAATCGGAAGGCCCATCCGTAACGGGGCGTGCAGGCTTGCGGTTGACACGGCCGCCGCAAACAAAAATGCCCGCCAGGGGCGGGCATTTCGCTGCTGCCAGGAAGATTACTTCTTGGCGGAAGCGGCCGAAGCCGGCTTGGCAGCCGGGGCTGCGGCCTTGGCGCCGGACGCGGCGGGCTTGGCACCGGAAGCGGCTGCCATCGGGGCGCCGGCGTGCGAGGCGGCGAAGGTGGCGGCGGCGAAGAGACCGGCGACGAGGCCAGCGACGAGCTTGTTCATGGGTTGAGTCCTTAAGTTGATTTTTCGAAAAACGGCGCCCCACGTACTGCGAAATCGCGGGAAACCTCAACGGCAACGCGCCAGCACGCCGGAAGGTTGACAAGCATCATGGGCGCCGGCCGCGTTTCGTAAGGTGGGGGTCGGTTTCGCAGCTAGAATTCGTTGGTTTTGCGCACTGCAAAAAAACAGCCACAAGCCCAGTTCCCCTTCCGGAGACGTTTTCCCCATGTACCAGCACATCAAGGTCCCTGCCCAGGGCCAGAAGATCACCGTCAACGCCGACATGTCCCTCAACGTGCCGGACCAGCCGATCATCCCCTTCATCGAGGGTGACGGCACCGGGATGGACATCACCCCGGTCATGCTCAAGGTGGTCGACGCGGCCGTGGCCAAGGCCTACGGCGGCAAGAAGAAGATCCACTGGATGGAGGTGTATGCCGGGGAGAAGTCGACCAAGGTCTACGGCCCCGATGTCTGGCTGCCCGAGGAAACCCTGCACGCCGTGCGCGACTACGTCGTGTCCATCAAGGGCCCGCTCACAACGCCCGTCGGCGGCGGCATCCGCTCCCTGAACGTCGCCCTGCGCCAGGAGCTGGACCTGTACGTCTGCCTGCGCCCGATCCAGTACTTCGACGGTGTGCCTTCGCCGGTCAAGGAGCCGCACAAGACCAACATGGTGATCTTCCGCGAGAACTCGGAGGACATCTACGCCGGCATCGAGTTCGAGGCTGAGAGCGAAAAGGCCAAGAAGCTGATCAAGATCCTGCAGGAAGACTTCGGCGTCAAGAAGATCCGCTTCCCGAACACCTCGGGCATCGGCATCAAGCCCGTGTCGCGTGAGGGCACCGAGCGCCTGGTGCGCAAGGCCATCCAGTACGCCATCGACAACGACAAGCCCAGCGTCACCATCGTGCACAAGGGCAACATCATGAAGTTCACCGAGGGCGGCTTCCGCGACTGGGCATACGGCCTGGCGCAAAAGGAATTCGGCGCGCAGCTGATCGATGGCGGCCCGTGGTGCAAGTTCCCGAATCCGAAGACGGGCAAGGACATCATCGTCAAGGACTCCATCGCCGACGCCTTCCTGCAGCAGATCCTGCTGCGCCCGGCCGAGTACAGCGTGATCGCCACGCTGAACCTGAACGGCGACTACGTCTCGGACGCGCTCGCGGCCCAGGTCGGCGGCATCGGCATCGCCCCCGGCGCGAACCTGAGCGACACCGTCGCGATGTTCGAAGCCACGCATGGCACGGCGCCCAAGTACGCGGGCAAGGACTACGTCAACCCGGGCTCGGAAATCCTCTCGGCCGAGATGATGCTGCGTCACATGGGCTGGACCGAAGCGGCCGACCTGATCATCAGCTCGATGGAAAAGTCCATCCTCTCCAAGAAGGTCACGTACGACTTCGCGCGGCTGATGGACGGCGCCACCCAGGTCAGCTGCTCCGGTTTCGGGCAGGTGATGATCGAGAACATGTGACGCGCAGTGCTCCGCGCCGCGGGGCAAAGGCACGTCATCCCCGCGCAGGCGGGGACCCAGAAAAAAAGCCGCCCGTGAGGCGGCTTTTGTCGGCCCGGGTCCGGCTACTTCGACATCAGGTCACCATGCCCCGACGCATGGAACTGCGGGGCGCGCACCTTGGAGTGGCGTTGCGGCCGCTCGGCGGGCTGGCCGGGCTGGGTTTCGATCCGGCCGATCGGCGCCTCGGACTGGATGTTCTGGGCGAGCTGGCCCTTGGGGCCCTCCGTGATTTCGAAGGTCACGCGCGAACCTTGCTTGAGGGTCTTGAAGCCCTCCATGGCAATGGCGGAGAAATGCGCGAACACATCCGCACCGCCGCCGTCGGGCTCGATGAATCCGAAGCCCTTTGCGTCGTTGAACCACTTGACTGTACCTGTCGCCATTTCTTCGACCTTCCGTTTTCCCTCTTGACGAACCCGAAGTGTCCCGGATTCCGGGTACGCCTGTCAATATTTTCACGAACTAAAGTTTTCGGCGGTCTGCGAGCCCTCCCAAGCCCGTCGAAGGTCCGCGCCGTGCGCAAGAATGAGGAGCGCCACGCGCCGCTGCCGTGTCGCTTGAATGTGACGATTGCATCACCAATTCACCTTGACGCAGCATGCGCAAAGCGCGCTCGATAGAATGATTTTCATGGCCAGTAAAACACCCGTCCCCGCCCCGGTCGCGCCGAAAACGCGCCCGAAGGACGATGACGGCGGGTCGGTTGTGCTCGAGCGCAGGACCCAGAAGACCAAACCACCCCAGATGTACCAGGTCGTCATGCTCAATGATGACTACACCCCCATGGAATTCGTGGTGGTGGTGATCCAGGAGTTTTTCAACAAGGACCGGGAAACGGCCACCCAGATCATGCTGAAGATCCACCTCGACGGCAAAGGGATCTGCGGCGTCTATTCGAGGGACGTGGCGGCGACCAAGGTCGAACAGGTGCAGGAAGCCGCCCGTCAAGCCGGGCATCCCCTGCAATGCGTGAGTGAACCGGTTGAGTAAAGCCGGGTCATACCCATCTGAAGCATTTAGAGTGTCAGTGAAGCAAAGGCAAAAGGAAACCTCATGATTGCCCAGGAATTGGAAGTCAGCCTCCACATGGCATTTGTGGAGGCGCGGCAGCAGCGCCACGAGTTCATCACCGTGGAGCATTTGCTGCTGGCCCTGCTGGACAATCCCAGCGCGGCTGAAGTGCTGCGTGCATGCTCGGCGAACATCGACGACCTGCGCAAATCGTTGTCCAACTTCATCAAGGACAACACCCCCCAGGTGGCCGGCACCGATGATGTCGACACCCAGCCCACGCTGGGTTTCCAGCGCGTGATCCAGCGCGCCATCATGCACGTGCAGTCCACCGGCAACGGCAAGAAGGAAGTTACCGGCGCCAACGTGCTGGTGGCGATTTTCGGCGAGAAGGACTCGCACGCCGTCTATTACCTCCACCAGCAGGGCGTGACGCGCCTGGATGTGGTGAACTTCATTGCCCACGGCATCAAGAAGAGCGACCCGCCCGAGCCCTCCAAGAGCGGCGAGTCGGCGTCGAACGAAGGCGAGGAGGGCGGCGAGAAGAACGAGAAGGCGTCCCCGCTGGAGCAGTTCACCCAGAACCTGAACCAGGCGGCGAAGGACGGCAAGATCGATCCGCTGATCGGCCGCGAGTACGAGGTCGAGCGCGTCATCCAGATCCTGTGCCGGCGCCGCAAGAACAACCCGCTGCTGGTCGGCGAGGCGGGCGTGGGCAAGACCGCCATCGCCGAGGGCCTGGCCTGGCGCATCGTCCAGAAGGAAGTGCCCGACATCCTGGCCGAGTCCAACGTGTATTCGCTGGACATGGGCGCGCTGCTGGCTGGAACCAAGTACCGCGGCGATTTCGAGCAGCGCCTGAAGGGCGTGCTCAAGTCGCTCAAGGACAAGCCCAACGCGATCCTCTTCATCGACGAGATCCACACGCTGATCGGCGCGGGCGCCGCTTCGGGTGGAACGCTCGACGCGTCCAACCTGCTCAAGCCCGCCTTGAGCTCGGGCGCGCTCAAGTGCATCGGCGCGACGACTTTCACGGAATACCGGGGCATCTTCGAGAAGGACGCCGCGCTCTCCCGTCGCTTCCAGAAGGTGGACGTGGTCGAGCCGAGCGTCGCCGAGACGATCGAGATCCTCAAGGGTCTGAAATCGCGCTTCGAGGAGCACCACAGCGTCAAGTACGCGGCCAATGCGTTGACGGCGGCCGCGGAGCTTTCCGCCAAGTACATCAACGACAGGCACCTTCCGGACAAGGCGATCGATGTGATCGACGAGGCCGGCGCGGCCCAGCGCATCCTGCCCGCGAACAAGCGCAAGAAGACGATTTCCAAGACCGAGGTCGAGGAGATCGTGGCCAAGATCGCGCGCATCCCGCCCGCCAACGTCTCCAACGACGACCGCGGCAAGCTGCAGACGCTGGAGCGTGACCTGAAGAGCGTCGTGTTCGGCCAGGACAAGGCGCTGGAAGTGCTGGCCGCGTCCGTCAAGATGGCGCGCTCGGGCCTGGGCAAGGGCGACAAGCCGATCGGCTCGTTCCTGTTCTCCGGCCCCACCGGCGTCGGCAAGACCGAAGCGGCCAAGCAGCTCGCCTACATCATGGGCATCGAGCTGATGCGCTTCGACATGTCCGAGTACATGGAGCGCCACGCGGTGTCGCGCCTGATCGGCGCGCCCCCCGGTTACGTCGGTTTCGACCAGGGCGGCCTGTTGACGGAAGCCGTGACCAAGAAGCCGCACGCGGTGCTGCTGCTCGACGAGATCGAAAAGGCGCACCCGGACATCTTCAACGTGCTGCTGCAGGTAATGGACCACGGCACCCTGACGGACAACAACGGGCGCAAGGCCGACTTTCGCAACATCATCATCGTCATGACGACCAACGCGGGCGCCGAGTCGCTCAACAAGTCGGTGATGGGCTTCACGCAGGTGAAGGAGCCCGGCGACGAGATGGCCGACATCAAGCGGCTGTTCACGCCGGAGTTCCGCAACCGCCTGGACGCCATCGTCAGCTTCAAGGCGCTGGACGAGCAGGTCATCCTGCGCGTGGTGGACAAGTTCCTGCTGGTGCTCGAGCAGCAGCTGGCCGAAAAGAAGGTGGAAGTCACCTTCACCGACAAGCTGCGCAAGCACCTGGCCAAGAAGGGGTTCGACCCGCTGATGGGCGCGCGCCCGATGCAGCGCCTGATCCAGGACACCATCCGCCGCGCCCTGGCCGACGAGCTGCTGTTTGGCCGCCTCACCGATGGTGGCCGCCTGACGGTGGACGTCGACGTCAAGACGGACGAGAAGGGCGCCGAGACTTCCGAGGTGCTGCTGGACATCCAGCCGCTGCCGAAGAAGGAGGGCAAGGCCAAGCCGGAGCCGGAGGAAATCTCCAGCAGCGAGTAAGCGCCCGAGCCAGCGAAAAAGCCGCCCTTGGGCGGCTTTTTCCTTTCAGGCCTCCAGCATCCTGACGATCAGTCGCCAGTGCTTCGCTTCCACCGGCGTGATGGAGAGCCGGTTGCCCTTGCGCAGGACGATCATCTCCTCCAGCCCGGGGGCTGACCGAAGCTCCGGCAGGCCCAGCGTGCGGGTCTTCTTCAGCACCTGCACGTCCACCAGCTGCCAGCGCGGCTCGTCCTTCTTCGAGGCCGCGTCGTAGTACTTGGATTTCCGGTCGAACTGCGTCGGGTCCGGGTACGGTGTGGAGGCCACGCGCCCGATCCCGACGATCCCGGGCTCGGCGCAGCTGGAGTGGTAGAACAGCACGCCATCGTCCATGCGCATCTGGTCGCGCATGAAATTGCGCGCCTGATAGTTGCGCACACCGGTCCAGGCGACGGTCGACCGGGGCGCCGCGATCGCGTCGTCCACCGAAACCTCGCTCGGTTCGGATTTCATCAGCCAGTAGTTCTTCATGGGAGAGCGATCCTACTATTTCGCCGCGGGTGCCGGGGGTTTGAGCAGTGCCAGCGCCAGCCCCGTTGCGCAGCAGAGCATGGCGGCCCACTGGATGGGGCCGAGCGGCTCGCCCAGCACGACCGCGCCGGAGACCATCGCCACCACCGGCACCATCACCGAGGAAAGCCCGGCGATGTTGGCCGGCAGCAGCCCCACGATCGAGAACCATGTCACGTTGCCGATCGCCATGGGAACCAGCGTGATGTAGGCGATCACGGCGATCGTCGTGGCCGATGGCATGAACCAGGGGCCGTCGCCCAGCAGGAACGCAGTGAGGACGACGGGCACCGCGGCCACGAGCACCTGCCACCCGGTCAGCACGAGCGAGGAGACCGGGACGGGCCGGCGTTTCAGGAGCACCGTGCCGAGCGCCCATCCAAACCCCGACAGCAGCCCCAGCGCGAATCCGAGCGGCGCCTTCGCGTACACGCCCACGCCATCGAAGATCAGGAGCCCGACCCCGATGCCGCCGGCGAGCAGCGCCAGCAGCACCCGCACGCCAGGCGCCTGTCCGAGCAGGACCCACGCCACGAGTGCCGCCCAGAGCGGCATCGTGAATCCCAGGATCGCGGCCTGCCCGGACGGGATGAGAATGGCGGCGTAGGTGCTCGCCACATTCCAGACCACGAGGTACACCCAGGACGCGCCGAGTACGGTGCCCCAATGGGCGCGCGGGATGCGCAGCGATTCGCCTCGCATGCGCGCGAGGGCCAGCAGCAGCACGCCCGCGCCGACCAGGCTCACCGACCGGAACGTCCAGACGGACACCTCTCGCACCGCCATGGGAAACAGCGGCCAGGTGGTTCCCCACACCAGCGTGAGCAGCAGGACCAGCGGGATCGCCTTACGCAAGGGCGGCCCTGCCGGCGAAGCCCGAGGGCGCGCCGGCGCGCGATTCGATCCTGATGCCCTCGTTCCACTTCGCCATGCGCTCGGAGCGCGCGAACGACCCCACCTTCAGCTGGCCCGCGTTCCAGCCCGTGGCGAGGTGCACGATCGCCACGTCCTCCGTCTCGCCCGAGCGCGCCGACACGATGGTCGCGTAGCCCGCGGCTTTCGCCGCCTCCAGCGCCGCAAGCGTTTCCGTCACGGTTCCGGCCTGGTTCGGCTTGATCAACGCGCAATTGCACGCGCCCACCGTGGCGGCGGCGCGCACACTGTCTGCGTTGGTGACGAGGTAATCGTCGCCGACCACCTGCACGCGCCCGCCCACGGCGCGCGTGAAGGCGACCAGCCCGGCCTCGTCGTCCTCGGCCAGCGGGTCCTCGATCGAGACGATGGGGTACTTCTCGGTCCAGCGCACCAGGCGCTCGCACAGCGCGTCGGTATCCAGCTCTTCGCCCTCCAGGGCCAGCCGGTACCTGCCGCCGTGCCCGAACTCGGACGCCGCGATGTCCAGCGCGATCGCCATGTCCTGGCCCGGAACGAAGCCGGCCTTCTCGATGGAAGCGACCAGCGCGTCCAGCGCCTCCTCGTTGCGGGCGAAGCTGGGCCACCAGCCGCCTTCGTCCGCAACGCCCGCGAGCTGGCCGCGCGAAGCCATCAGCTCGCCCGCCGCCCGGTAGACCTCCGCCGTCATTTCCAGCGCGTGCGAGAAGGACGTCGCGCCCGTTGCGATGACCATGAAGTCCTGCACGTCCACGCGCCGGCCGGCATGCGCGCCGCCGCCGAAGATCTGGATCTGCGGCAGCGGCAGCCGCACGGGACGGCCCTGGGCGAGGTATTGCCACAGCGGCAGGCGCGCATGAGCCGCCGCCGCATGCAGCACGGCCAGCGACGTGGCGATCAAGGCATTGCCGCCCAGCCGCGACTTTGTCGGGGTGCCGTCCAGCGCCATCAGCGCCGCGTCGATGTCCGCCTGGTGCGCCACGTCGCGGCCGGCGAGGGCGGGCGCGATCTCGGTGGCGATGCCGCGCAGCGCGTTCTGCACGTCGAGCCCCTTGAAGCGCGCGCCGCCGTCGCGCAATTCGACGGCCTCTCGCGTGCCCATCGAGGCGCCCGCAGGCGCGATGCCGAGCCCGGAGGTGCCGTCCTCGTTGACCACCTCCACCTCCACGGTGGGGCGGCCGCGCGAATCCCAGATGCGGCGGGAGAGGACCTGCTTGATTTTCATGAACCCAACTCCCACGCCCAGAAGGCGGCGATGACGTCCAGCGAGACGGGGGCGTCCCACAACAGCCTGGCGGCGAGGGTGCGCACGAGCTCGCGCTGTGCCTCGCCCAGGTACTCGACGGGCGACTTGCCATCCACCCGCGCCAGCGTCAGCCCCGGCAACAGCCTTGCGACGCGACCCTCGAGCTCATCGATCGGCTCCCACGCCACCCGCGCGAAGTAGGCGGCTTTCAGGGCGGCGAAGCAAGCCATCAGCCCGTCGATGTGCGACGGCATGTGCGCCGCCTTGAGCAGGAAGTGGTTGAGGCAGAACGCCAGGTCGAACGCAGGATCGCCGAACCAGGCGCATTCCGCATCCAGCAACACGGGCCCGTTCGGCCCGATCATGATGTTCTTCGGGCTGACGTCTCCATGCACGAGCACCCGACGCGTGCCGGCGGTGCGCGCCACGGTGGCCAGCAGACCATCGGCCAGGGACGGGTGCACGCGCGCAGTCTCCACCAGGTATGGTTCGAGCCGGATCGCGTAGAAGTTGTCGTCGTTGGCAAAGCGCGCCGCCAGCGAGGCATCGTCGGCCGTCGCTGCGTGGATGCGCCCGAGGACGTCGCCGGCGTCGCGAGCCACGGCAGCGTCAACGCCGCCGGCCAGCAACTGCGACTTCCAGTTGCGAAATTCCGGCCCCAGGAACTCCATAACGAAACTCTTGGAGGCGTCGTCCTGCCCCAGCACGCGCGGCACGTTCCCCGGGGCGATGCGGCCCACCGTCTCGAGCCAGTCGATCTCCGCGAACACGCGCTCGACGGGCACGTTCCACTCTTTCGCGACCTTCAGCTTCGGCAAGGCCTGCTTCAGGCAGTAGCTGCCCGACCGCAGGTCGATGCGGTAGATCCCCGACGAGACGCCGCCGGGCAGCGCGACCGCGGCCACCTCCTCATCGGGTTGTGCCAGCCCGAGCGAGACGAAAATACGCCGCATCGCAGCTGCGTCCTGGGATAAATCCACATAGGCCATTGCGCAAGGATTATCCGGTGTTCCTAGAATGCGGCCATGACCCAACCCCCCAAAGTCGCCGTCATGGGCGCGGGCGCCGTCGGCTGCTACTTCGGCGGCATGCTCGCGCGCGCCGGGCACGATGTGACGCTGATCGCGCGGCCGCAGCACGTCGAGGCCATTCGCCGCGCCGGGCTGCGCATGGAAACGAAGACCTTCGATGAACACGTGAAGCTCGGCGCCAGTGGCGACGCGGCCTCCGTGCAAGGCGCCGACCTCGTCCTGTTCTGCGTGAAATCCAACGATACCGAAGAGGCCGGCGCGCAGGTCAAGGCGCACTTGCCGCCCGGCGCGCTGGTGCTGTGCCTGCAGAACGGCGTGGACAACGCCGACCGGTTGCGCACCGTGTTGCCGCCGCACCAGGTCGCGGCTGCCGTCGTCTATGTCGCCACCGAAATGGCCGGCCCCGGGCACGTGAAGCACCACGGACGCGGCGAGCTGGTGATCGAGCCTTCGCGCGGCAGCGAGGCGGCCGCGAAGGCGCTCATCGCCGCCGGCGTGCCCACCGAGATATCGGGCAACGTGCGCGGCGCGCTGTGGCTCAAGCTCATCATCAACTGCGCCTACAACGCCGTTTCCGCCATCGCCCGGCAGCCCTACGGCCTGAATGTGCAGGGCGAGGGCATCCCGGACGTCATGCGCGACGTGGTGGACGAATGCCTCGCCGTGGCGAAGGCCGAAGGCGTCGAGGTGCCGGGCGATGTGCACGCCACGGTTGCGAAACTCGTGGAGTCCATGCCCGGCCAGATGTCATCGACTGCTCAGGACCTGGCGCGCGGCAGGCGCACCGAGATCGATCACCTCAACGGCCTCGTCGTGCGGCGCGGCGAGGCGCTGGGCATCGCCACGCCGGCCAACCGGGTGCTGTGGGCGCTGGTGAAGCTGCTGGAAGGCAAGCGGGCCTGAGGCCGATCGTTCAGGGCGTCCACCAGTTGCCGGACGCCACGATCATCGGCAGCAGCTGCAGCTCGGAGTCGTAGTAGTCCTGGGAGATGTGGCTCGCCGTCCAGTCCCACAGGCTGTTGAGGAATGCCTGGTGGCTGCCGTCCACCAGCGCCCCGCCGATCATGCAGGCGATGGTGGCCTTGGGCGGGTAGCTGCGCTCCGTTGGCGAGCCGTCGAGGCGGTAGCCCAGCGCGATACGGGTCGGGTCGCCACCGCAGTCGGCCTTGATGAAATTCACCAGCTTGTGGGTCACGTCCTTCCAGCGGCTGTCGCCGGACAGAACGTAGTCGCTGCCGAAGCGCCAGGGGTTGCGCAAGGCATTGGCGTAGAAGAACCCCTCGGTGGGCGTGCCGTCGCCGATGTAGCCCTTCGAGGGCTCGGGGTTCGCGGTGTGGGTGTTGATGATGAAGTCGGGCATCAGGCCCGTGCCCGGGGCATACACCGTCTGGATGTGGTTGATGAGCTCGTAGGCCCGGTCCACCGCCTTGGTCCAGAAGCTGTCGCCCGTCGCCCTGGCGAAGGCGCGGAAGTGGCCGATCATGTAATCCGACGTGCGGTTGTTGTCGGCGCTGGGCAGGCCCTTGGTGGCGCCGTCCGGCTTCATGTCGACGAGCTTGAGTGCATTGATCGTGTTGATGGCTTCCTGGCGGTAGTTCCACCCCGCGCTGGAACCCCATTGGCGGTGAGCCATCAAGAGCGCCATGGCGATGTCCAGGTCGCCGTCCATCGCGTTCGCGCCCTTGTCGTTCCAGTCGCTCGACGTTCCGTCCTTCTTCAGGCGCCAATCCATCAGGTACTTCGCCTCGTCGCCGAAGTACTGCATCATGCCCTTGGCGGGGCGCGCACGCACGGTCGTCAACAGGCCGTCGAAGAGCGTCCGTGCGCCCGGGTCATGCCCTGCCATCACCACGGCGAGCAGCATGCCGTAGCCCGCGCCTTCCGAGACCGTCAGGTAATCGGCCGACGAGCCGAACTTGACGGCCTTGCCGCCGGGAACGGTGGGCACATCGACGATGGAGCGCGATTTCCAGGCGTCGTAGGCTGCCCTGATCGTCGAGTCCATCTGCGCGGCCGTCGTGCTGGTGGGCTTGATGCCGGCGGCATAGGCAACCTGGCGGGATGCGAACGGATAGGCCCCCTCCGCGTTGCCCACAGGCGATGTCTGGGGGGTGCCGGCGACGGCAGCGCCGTCCGAGCCGACGGGGCCCGCCGTTTCCGCGGCGACTCCACCGCCTCCGCCGCCACAACCGGCGAGTGCAAGGGCGGCCATGGCTGCGGAGCCGGACTGGATGAATACACGTCTTCTCATGGTTCAACAAAACTTCAAAAAAGGTCCCGTGGCGGCAGCAAGCCGGGCAGTGACCTGTTGAAAGATGAGCTGTGGCTGTCCAGCGGCCAAGTCAGCCGCAAACCTCAGCAAGAGCCGCGACTGTAGTAGGAGACGTCCCACATCCCGACCGGGCGGCAGCCGACAACGTAACCGGGTTCCAGATTTTGTTAACCGGGCGATGGCCGGCGCATTCGTACTCGACCGTACTGAAAGATGGGCTAAGTCAAGGCTGGGCTGGACTTCGCGCCGCGGGCGGATTGCGGGATTACCCGAAGCTTACGGCAAGCTCAGCCGCAAAAGTTACTCATCCAGAGGCGCCCGCGGTGCCGTGCGGCTTTTAACGCCGGACGAAGAGCAGCTCGATTTCGAATAGCAGGGTGGCTTTCGGCGGTATCACACCGCCCGCGCCGCGCTCCCCATACGCGATGGATGGCGGGCAGGTGAGGCGGGCCATGCCGCCGATCCATGGCGCAAAGCAGGCTACGCATGGAAAAAATCACTCCTTCGGTTCCGCGACAATGGGGCGATGACTGAATTGGAACACGGCGGTGGGAAGATCACCGAGGCACGCCTGTGGCGGGACAACGGCTGGACGGCGCGGGTCATCAAGAACGAGGACGACGACGGGTGGGCCGTGGCGATGACGCCCGACGGGCAGGTGGAGCCGGCATTGGTTGGCCCATGGACGATGGGCCGCGACAAAAAGAACCCCAAGCCGCTCGACTCGCCGGCCTTCAACACCCTGGTGAAAACGGCCGCCGAGTTCGTCCGGCGCCATGAGCAGCAGTTGCATGCCGCCCTGCACCAGCAGGTCGTCATCACTCACGGCACGGGCCGTGTCACCGTTTCGCTGGACATCGAACCCGACGAGGAGAACCCGTCCGCAGTGCTGCGCGCCTCTGACGCCGCCGGTGAAGTGCTGTCGGAAGCGCGCGTGGCGCCTTCCTTCAAGCTCACGCGGGCCAGCGCCGCGGCGTGGGCGGAAGCAGGGTTCGGCGCCGAGGCCGTGCGCATGGGCTAGCGGCCGTCCTGGCCGGCATCGCCGGGAAACGATCCCCGGCCAGTCTGTCAAGCAGGCCCAGCGGCGTCCCTACTTGAGCTTGCCCGTATCGATCCGGAAGATGTACGGGAACTTCGTTTCCCAGTGCAGGTACTTGCGCGTGCCCGATTCGGACAGGCTCCAGAGCCGCCCCGCATCATCGACGGCGATGTCCTCCAGGCCGGCCACCATTTCGTACTCCGCCTTCACGTTGCCCTGCCGGTCCAGCCGGTAGAGCCTGCCCCACTTGCTGTTGCTCGCCGAGACCCACAGGTTGCCGGCCTTGTCGAAGGCGGCGCCCTGCGCTTCGAGCGGAACGGGGATCGATTCGACCGCGCGATCCTCCTTCACGGTCTGGCCGTCGTAATCGTCGAACAGCCGGGGGTCGAGCCGGAACATGCGCGCCTTGGGCTGCTCCTTGGTCCACGTGCCGATCCACGCGTCCTTGCCGTCGTGCGTGGCGTACGAGCCCCGCAGCTCGCCGGTGATCTTCACGGCTTTCGACGCACCCGCGGAAGTGCCGGTGGCCAACGCCTTCTCGAGGTCGATCATGAAAACCTGGCGCGTGTCGGCGAGGAACAGCTTGCCGTTGCCCGCGTACGCGAGGCCACCGGAGTGCGTGCAGGTGCCGGGTGGAATGTCGAAGCCGCCCGCGGACTTGCCCGTGGCCATCTCGATGCGGAACACCCGGCAGGGTCCGGTGTTCGCCTTCAGGTCGGGCGTGGGCTTGTAGCTGCTGACGAAAAGATACCCGCCCGCGGCGGTGAGGCCCTGCGGCACGTAGCCATCGTCGAGGCCGGGGGTGAAGATGCGATGGCCGAGGGCGGCGGCATTGGGGACGGCATCGGTGAACGATTCGAGGTAAGTGGGTGGAGTGCCCATGGCCGGCCTGCCGCCGATCGACGCACAGCCGGCGAGCGCCATGGCCGCCAGCATCACCGCGGCGGCCCGCGCCTTGCTCCTTGCATTCCAGCTAAATCGCATAGCCTGTCTCCTTGGATTTGGCGCTCGATTCTCGCAGGACGGCGGCCCCTTATGATGAGATCCATTCAATCGGGGGTGCGATGGGCAGACCGGCGGGGGTGAGCGGCGCGGACACGATGCGGACGATCCGCAAGGCGGCAATCGCGCGCATCTATCGCCACGGCTTCGAGGCGATGAACCTGCGCGACCTCGCCGCGGACGCCAACCTGCGCCTGGGCTCGCTGTACAACCACGTGCCCCAGAAGCAGGAGTTCCTTGCCAGCCTGCTCGAGGACATCATGCTGGAGCTGCTGCAGGACTTCGCCCAGCGGATGACAGGGCTGCGCGACCCGATGGAGCGGCTGCTGGGCTTCGTGCGCTTCCACATCGAGTGGCACACGGCCCGCAAGGAGGAGACCTTCATCGGCAACATGGAACTGCGAAGCCTCACGCCCGAGCAGTACCGCCGCATCATCGGCCTGCGCAAGGACTACGAGGCGCACGTGAGGGCGATCCTTTCGGACGGGCAGAAATCCGGCCTGTGGAAGCTGGACGACGTGCGCATCACCACGCTCGCCCTGCTGTCCCTGCTCACCGGCATCAGCACCTGGTACCGCGATGACGGGCGCCTGCGCCAGGAGCGCCTCATCCGCATCTACCAGCGCCTGGCCAGGCGCATGCTCGGCGTGGCGGGCTAGACCCGTTTTTCCAGCTCGTGCCGCTGGATCTTGCCGGTGCTGCTGCGCGGCAGGTCGGCCACCTCGATGCGGCGGAATTCTCGGGGTACCTTGTAGGCCGCCAGCCGCTCGCGGCAGAACGCCGCCAGCGCCGCGGCATCGAAGGCGGATTCGTCCGCGGCAACGAACGCCACCGGCACCTCGCCCCAGCGCGCATCGCGGCGGCGCACGACGGCGGCGTCGCGCACGCCGGGGTGGGCCAGCAGGACACGCTCGATCTCGGCCGGGTAGATGTTCTCGCCGCCGGACTTGATCAAGTACTTCAGCCGGTCCACGAAGTCGAGCGAGCCGTCGGGGTGGCGCACGAACACGTCGCCCATGTGGAACCAGCCGCCCTGGAACGACTCGGCATTGGCCCGTTCGTTGCCCCAGTAGCCCGAAAAGAGCGTCGGGCCGCGCACCGTCATCTCGCCGGGCGTTCCCTCGGGCACCTCGTTGCCGGCCTCGTCGACAAGGCGGATGAGGCACCACGATGACTGCCGCTTGGCGAGCGACAGCGGTCCCCGGGCGGGGTCGAGCGTGCCGCCTGAAACCGGCGGCAGGCCCGTCTCGGTCGAGCCGAAGGAGTTGAAGTAGGGCGCCCCCACCAGCTCGCAGAGCTCGGTGATCTGCTGGTGGGGCACCAGGTCGGCCATCGCGCCAACCAGGCGCACCGAGCGCGGCCGCGTGCCGGCTGCTCGCAACGCGTCGATGAAGGCTTCGATCATGCCGGGCATCGCCAGCAGCCATCCGACCGGCTCCCGCGCCAGCCAGTCGCAGACCAGCGGCAGGTCGAGCCCGTCGCACACCAGCACCTTGCCGCCCAGCAACAAGGTGGCCAGCGAGTGGTCCGTCGCGGCCATGTGGAAGAGCGGCGACCACGCGATGAAGCTGTCGTCCCCGCGAATGCCGTAGTCGGCCGCGAAGACCAGCGCGCGGGCCGCCATCGCGCGCTGGCTGACCAGGGCGCCCTTGGGAAGGCCCGTGGTGCCGCTGGTGTAGAGGATCACGAGCCCGTCCTCCGGATCCACGGATTCGTCGGGCGGGAGGGGCGCACAGGCGTCGCGCCAGGCGTCGAACGTGGCCCCCAGTTCCAGCACCTGCGCCGTGGCGGCGCCGACGCGTCGAAGCGATTCCGCGTAGCGCGGCGACACGACCACCAGCTCCGGCTCTACCAGCCGGATGCAATGGCGCTGCTCATCGTCGCTCAGGCGCCAGTTCAGGCACGCGACGATGAGGCCGAGGTGCGCGGCAGCCAGTTCGAGTTCGATGTACTCCATGCGGTTCTCGGACCACATGGCCACGCGGTCGCCGCGACGCAGGCCGAGCGCGCGCAAGCCCCCCGCGAGACGCGCGACGCGATCGGCGAGTTGCGCATAGGTCAGCACGGCGTCCCCGACGCCGGCCAGCGCCGGCGCGGCGGGCTGCATCCGCACGCGCTCGCGAAACAGCGCGCCCAGGTCCATCGACTGCGCGTTCGCCGGCTTCATCGGGCCGCCTCCGGCAGCTGCGCTTGCGGCAGCCCGCTGTGCATCAGCTTGCCGTCCAGGCGACGCCCGATGATGCGCTCGGCAAGGCGGGCTGCGTCGAGCAGCCGGGGCAGGTCGATGCCGGTGGCGATGCCCATCTGCTCGCACAGGAATGCGAGGTCCTCGGTGCAGATGTTCCCGGCCGCGCCACCATGGGCGTGGCCGCAGAACGGGCAGCCGCCGAGCCCGGCCACGGACGCATCGAACAGGTCCACGCCGTGTTCCAGCGCCGCCAGCGCGTTGGCCATGCCCAGGCCGCGCGTGTCGTGCAGGTGCAGGCCGACGCGCACGCCGGGCAGCAAGTCGCGCACGAGGTCGATGCGGCGCCGGATCATGCGCGGCTCGGCCCAGCCGACGGTGTCCGCGAGGTACACGGCGGGCAGGCGAAAGCCTTCATCTTGCTGCAGCTGCGCGATGAACCGCAGCGACTCGGCCACGCGCTCCTCGCTGATGGCGCCCTCCAGGTTGCAGCCGAACGCGGTCATGACATAGGCCGATTCGATGGCCAAGCCCTCGGCGCGGTAGCGGGCGACCCAGCCGCGCTGCCCCTGCGCCTGCTCGGCGGCGCCACGCCCGTTGTTCTGGCGACTGAACGCGTCCGACGCGTAGAAATAGAGCGTGCCGGCCAGGTCTACCGCGGCGGTGGCTCGGGCGCGGTCGAAGCCCTGCTCGTTCAGCCACAGCGCCGTGTAGCGCACGCCGGGCTTCCTGCGGATCGCCGCGAAGAGCTCGGCCGCGTCGGCCATCTGCGGCACGCGGGCGGGATTGACGAAGGAGGCGACCTGGATCCGCGTCAGCCCGCTGTCCGCGAGCGCTTCGACCAGCGCGGCACGGTCGGCGATCGAGAAACCCGGCGGCTCGATCTGGAAGCCCTCGCGCGGGCCTTCCTCGTGGATCTCGACGCGGGCGGGCAGGGCGGCCATGGCGTTGCCTTTCAGGCGGTGGGTTCGATGCGGAACAGGTCCTGGTGGCGCTCGACCTTGCCGCGGGCCTCGCAGCCCACCCAGGCCACGACGCCGGCCACGGGCGCAGTGATCGCCATCTCCATTTTCATGGATTCCAGCGTCCCCAGGCGATCGCCCGCGGCCACCTGCTGCCCGCATGCCGCGTCCACGCCGATCACGATCCCCATCATCGGCGCACGCACGAGGCCCTGCAGCGCCGCAACCGAACCGCCGGCCGCCTTGTGCAGCGGCGCCAGTTCCAGCGACAACTCGTGTCCTGCCACCTGGGCGTGGACCTGGGGGCCCTCGCACCTTGCACGCAGCTGGACCACGCAACCGCCGATCGTGAAGGCTTGCGGGTCCCCGCCCCGCGCCGGCAGTGCGACGTCGAAGACCTCGTCCTCCACGCGGATCGCCATCACCCCGCGCTCCCGGCCGAACCCGATCCGCCAGGACCCGCCCGCGCCGACGGCCCGGCAGGTATGCGCCGGCAGCCGCTGCGGCGGACCGCGTTGCAGCCGCCATCCCGTCAGCGGGGCATCGCCCCAACTCGCGTGCGTGCTGCCGGCCGCTTCCGCGCGTTGTTGCATGAGCCAGAAGGCGGCGAGCACGGCCACGTGCTTCGGCGGTTCCTGGGCGGGCGGCTGCCGCGCGAGCCAGCCGTCGATGTATTCCGTGCCCACCTCGTTGGCCTGCACGGCGGCGTCGCCCAGCAACGCCATCAGGAAACTGCGATTGCTGGTGACGCCGAGCACCGTGGCCTGCGCCAGCGCGTCGCGCAGCTGCGCCAGGGCTTCGGCGCGGCTGGCCCCGTGGGCGATCAACTTGGCGATCATCGGGTCGTAGTGCGACGTGATCTCGCAGCCCGCGGCCACGCCGGCGTCTACGCGCACCGTGGCCGGCACGTCGAATTGCATGATGCGGCCCGTGGAGGGCAGGAACCCGCGCTGCGCGTCCTCGGCGTAGAGCCGCGCCTGCACGGCCACGCTATGCGGCGCGGGCAAGTGCAGCTGCGTGAAGGGGAGGCGCCGCCGCGCAACGGTTTCGACCTGCAGCTGCACGAGGTCCAGGCCGGTGACGGCTTCGGTGACGGGATGCTCCACCTGCAGGCGCGGATTGACTTCCAGGAACACGGCTTCGTCGCCGGCCACCGCGAATTCGACGGTACCCAGGCCGAGGTAGCGGGCGGCGCGGCCCAGCGCCACCGCATGCGCCCACAGCCGTTCGCGCAGAGGTTGGGCGATGCTCGTCACCGGCGCTTCTTCCACCACTTTCTGGAAGCGACGCTGCAGGCTGCACTCGCGGTCGAACAGGTGCACCACGTTGCCGGCCCCGTCGCCGAGGATCTGTACTTCGATGTGCCGCACCGAGGGCAGGTAGCGCTCGGCGATCAGGCGCCCGTCGCCGAAGGACGAACGCCCCTCGCGGATCGCCGCCTCGATCGCGGCGCGGGCCTGGCCCGGTTCGCGGATCACGCGCATCGCCTTGCCGCCGCCGCCGGCCACCGCCTTGAGGATGTAGGGCAGGGGCAGGGTGGCCACGGCCGCGAGCAATGCCCCCACGTCGTCGCTCGGCTCCTCCAGCCCGGCCGCGGTGGGGATGTCCAGCGAGCGGGCGAGCCGCTTGGCGGCGGCCTTGTCGCCGAACAAGATGAGCGATTCCGGCGCCGGCCCGATGAAGGCGATGCCGGCATCGGCGCAGCGCTGCGCGAAGGCAGCGTTCTCGGAGAGAAAACCGAAACCCGGGTGGATGGCCTGTGCACCCACGCGCTGCGCGGCCGCGACGACCTTGTCGATGTCCAGGTAGCTTTCGCGGGCCGGGCCGCCGCCGATGAGCGCCGACTCGCCGATCTCGCGCACGTGCAGCGCCTGCGCATCGGCGCTGGAATGGACGGTGGCGGCGGCGATGCCCATGCGGCGCAGCGTGCGGGCGATGCGGCAGGCGATTTCACCTCGGTTGGCAATAAGTATCTTCTTAAACATTGTCGGTGCCCGAGGTGAAATCGCCGCACGCTGCGCGTGCCCGGCGATTTGGTGTGCGCGTCACATGCTTCGCATATGAGCGCACCCCCGCGCCTAAGGCGCGAGCGCCGCGGTTGGCGATGAGGATCTTGCTGTACATACGCGCCTTACATCCGGAATACGCCGAAGCGCGTGGGGGGCGCGGGGACGCGCGCCGCGAGGTCGAGCAGCAGCGTCATCGTCTCGCGCGTTTCGGCGGGGTCGATGATGCCGTCCACCCACAGGTTGCGGGCGTAGTTGCGCGCGGCGGCAAAGTCCTCGTACTGCTTGCGGATGGGCGCCTTGAAAGACTCCTCGTCCCCGGCGCTCCATGACTCGCCGGGCTTCAAGTTCTGGCGCTTGACCAGTGCGAGCGTCGTCGCCGCCTGGTCCGGGCCCATGATGGCCGCGCGGCTGTTGGGCCACATGAACATGGCGTTCGGCTTGAAGGCCCGTCCGCACATCGCCAGGTACCCCGCGCCGTACGCGCCGCCCGTGATGATCGTGAACTTGGGCACCGCCGCCGAACTCATCGCGGTGATGAACTTCGCGCCCGCCTTGGCAATGCCGGCCTGCTCGGCCTCCTTGCCGACCATGAAGCCGGACACGTCCGCCAGGAACAAGAGCGGCACGTTGCGCTTGCAGCACAGGTCGATGAAGTGCGTGGCCTTCAGCGCGCTGTCCACGAACAGCACGCCGTTGTTGGCCAGCACGCCCACCTGCCAGCCGCCGATGCGCGCGAAACCGGTGATCAAGGTGTCGCCGTACTCGGCCTTGAACTCCGAGAGCGCGCCGCCGTCCAGCAGGCATTGCAGCACCTCGCGCGTCGGCGTGGGCTTGCGCGAATCGCGCTGCACCAGGCCGTAGATGTCGGTGATGGGCCGCGCCGGTTCACGGGGCGCCGCCCGGTCGCGCAGCGGCGCTGGCATCGGCGGCAGCTCGCCGACGAGCCGGCGCGCGATCGCGATGGCCTGCCCGTCGTCCTCCGCGATGTGGTCGGTGACACCGCTAACGCGGCCGTGCATGTCGGCGCCGCCGAGCTGCTCGGCGTCGACAATCTCGCCGGTGGCCGCCTGCACCAGCTGCGGCCCGCCGAGGAACAGGAAGCCCTTGCCGCGCACGATCACGACTTCGTCGCACAGCGCCGGGATGTAGGCCCCGCCCGCGGTGCATGCGCCCAGCACCACGGCGATCTGGGCGATGCCGTCGGCCGACATGCCGACCTGGTTGTGGAAGATGCTGCCGAACAGGCCCTCGTCCGGGAAGATGTTGGCCTGGTCCGGCAGGAAGGCGCCGCCGCTGTCCACCAGCGTGACGCACGGCAGCCGGTGCTGCCATGCGAAACGCTGCGCCCGCACATGCTTCCTGCACGTCATACCGAAATACGTGCCACCTTTCACCGTGGCATCGTTGGCGATCACCATGCACGCGCGGCCCTGGATCAGCCCGACGCCCGTGACGATGCCCGCGCCGGGGGCCACGCCCTCGTACATGCCTTCGCCCGCCAGTTCCGCGATCTCGAGGAAAGGCGAGCCGAGGTCGAGCAGCACCTCGATGCGCTCGCGCACCAGCAGGCGGCCGCGCTGGCGGTGCCTCTCGTGCGTGGCCGGCGGGCCTCCCTGCCACGCCTGCCGGCGCGCCTCCATGAGGGACGCCAGCAGCGCCTGGTAAGCGGCCTCATTGGCCTGGAATTCGGGATTGGCGTTTGCGGTCATTTGTCGAAGTCCGGCGCGCGGCGCAAGGTGAGCGCGACTTTCTGCGCGCCCGGGGCATCGAAGAAGCCGTGGCGCACCATGCGCACCTCGGCCTTCACGGCAAGGGCGTTGCGAACGCGCGCCTCGACCAGCGCGGCCGTGGCGGCGTCGTCCTGCGGCCGCGCGCCGGGCGCCCGCTCTACCAGCAGCTTGAGGTTGCCCTGCGTCGTGTGGCCCTCGAAGTCCGCGAGCACGCGCACGATGCCCGCCACCTGTGGCTTCATCGCCGAGACGACGTCCTGCACGGCCGAAGGGAAGAGGTTGATGCCGCGCACGATCAGCATGTCGTCGGTGCGGCCGAAGCAGCGGATGGCTGGCGTGGTGCGCCCGCCGGGCCCGCCCATCGCGGTGACCGTCACGTGGTCGCCGGAACGAAAGCGCAGCACCGGCGAGGCCTGCCGGCCCAGCGCGCTGTAAACCAGCTCGCCCGTCGCGCCCTCGCGCCAGGCCACCGGCTGCGAGGTATGAGGGTCGACCAGCTCGGCCAGGATGAAATCGGGCGCGACGAAGTACATGCCGCGCTGGTCCTCGGCTTCGGCCCAGTACACGCAGGCCAGGTCGGTGCCGCCCATCACCTCGCAGCACATCGCGCCCCAGTGCGATTGCAGGCCTTCGCGGATCGCGGGGATGCCCCCGCCCGGCTCGCCGCCGACCACCAGGCGCTGCACGCCGATGTCACTGGCCGTCATGCCGATCAAGTCGGGCGCGACCTGGGCCAGGTACAGCAGGAAGTTGGGCGTGCCGACGATGCAGCGCGGCCGGGCGTCGCGCGCCGCGATCAACAGCCGGTCCACGCCGCCATCGGCGCCGATCGGGATGTCCACCGCGCCGATGCGCTCGATGCCCTGGTAGATCGGCACGCCGCCGACGAAACCCTTGCTCATGGAGAAACCGTGCAGCACCGTATCGCCCGGCCGGATGCCGCTCGCATACAGGCCCCGCGCCGTCATCTCGGCCCAGCTCTCGCGATCGGCGCGGGTGAGCCCCACATAGGCCGGGCTGCCGGTGGTGCCGGACGACGCCTGGACCTGCACGATATCGGCCTGCGGCGCGGCCTGGTGCAGCCCCAGCAGCGGCGCGGCCTGCAGGCTGTCGCGCAGTTCCCGCTTGGTGGTGAAGGGGATGCGCTGCAGGTCGCCCGCGGTTCGGATGGCGGCCGGTTCGACGCCGGCGGCCGCGAACTTGCGCTGGTAGAACACGGAGTTTGCGGCCAGGTAGTCGAGCTGCGTGCGCAGGCGCCGCAGTTGCATGGCCTCGATGTCGGCCCACGGGCGGGATTCCACTTCACTGAAGGGCGCGGTGGGTTGTGGTGCGCTCATGCTGTCTCCTGGACGGGGGTAATAACCGGTCACATGTCCGTTTTTAGATGCTAGCATGGTTGCATGGAAACCGAAACCGTCACCTGCGCATATCCTCGGGCCGGCGTGGCCCTGCTCACCATCGACCGCCCGCAGCGGCTCAACGCCATCGACCCGGACACCAACGACGCCATGGCGCGATGGCTGGCCGAGCTGGAGCGCGACGCGCAGGTCCGCTGCATCGTGGTCACGGGCGCGGGCGACAAGGCGTTCTGCGTCGGGGCGGACATTCCCACGCTGCTGCCTCGCCTGCGAGCCGACGTCGAGGCAGGCCGGCACGACCCGCAGATCTGCGGCATGACGCATCGCAACAGCACCGCCAAGCCGATGCTGGCGGCGGTGAACGGGCTGGCGCTGGGCGGCGGCCTGGAGCTCGCGCTGGCATGCGACCTGCGCATCGCCTCTTCCAACGCACGCTTCGGCCTGCCGGAAATCCGCCTGGGCCTGCTGGCGGCGGCCGGCGGCTGCACCCGCTTGCCGCGCATGATCCCCGCGGCGCTGGCCGCGGAGATGATCCTCACCGGCGAGCCCATCGGTGCCGAGCGGGCGCTGCAGGCGGGCCTCGTGAGCCGCGTGGTCGCGCCCGACCGGCTGCTGGACGAGGCGCTGGGGCTGGCCGAAACCGTGGCCGCCCGGGCGCCGGGCGCCGTGCGCGCCTGCACGGCCTTGCTGCGGCGCGCAAGATTCCAGGAGCTGGCCGACGCCCTTGGGGAAGAGCGCAACGCGTTTGCACATTTGCTGCTGTCCGAGGACGGGCGGGAGGGCGTGCGCGCCTTCGGGGAGAAGCGCGAGCCGGCCTGGCGCGACGCCTGAATTTAGGCAGGGTGTTGCCTATCGCCGGCAACGCAACTAGCGTAATCCCCGAGACGGAACCGCTTGCGCCCGGACTCGCTACTGCCCTAGTATTTGTTCGCATGTTGTCATATCCCGACGCCACCGAGCTGGACGAATTGCGTGACGCCGTACGCCGCTTTGCCGTGGCGGAGATCGCACCGCTGGCCCGCCGCATCGACCGTGAGGACTGGTTCGCGCGCGAACTCTGGCCCAAGATGGGTGAGCTCGGCATCCTCGGCCCGACGGTGCCTGAGCAGTACGGCGGCGCCGGCCTGGGCTACCAGGCCCATGCGGTGATCTCCGAGGAAATCCACCGGGTTTCCGGCTCCGTGGGCGTCTCGTACATCGCCCATTCCAACCTGTGCGTCAACCAGATCCAGCTGCATGGCACCGATGAGCAGAAGCGCAGGTTCCTGCCCGCGCTGATCTCCGGCGCGGCCGTCGGTGCGCTCGCTATGAGCGAGGAGGGCGCTGGCTCGGACGTGGTGTCGATGAAGCTGCGCGCCACCCGCGACGGCGACGGCTACCGCTTGAATGGCAACAAGCTCTGGACCACCAACGGCTGGTACGCGGATACCTTTGTCGTCTATGCCAAGACCGAGCCCGACGCGGGCAAGGCCGGCATCACTGCATTCATCGTCGAGCGCAAGAGCCCCGGCTTCGACACCCGGCAGAAGATGGACAAGCTGGGCATGCGCGGCTCGGGCACGTGCGAGTTGGTGTTCGAGAACTGTTACGTGCCGGCGGCGAACGTCCTGGGCGAACTCAACCATGGCGTGCGCGTGCTCATGCGCGGCCTCGATTACGAGCGCCTGATCGTCGCTTCGGCCTGCGTCGGCTTCCTGCAGGCGGCGCTGGACATCGTGCTGCCCTACGTGGCACAGCGCAAGCAGTTCGGCCAGGCGATCGGCGAGTTCCAGCTGGTGCAGGCCAAGATCGCCGACATGTTCACGCGGCATGGCGCGGCGCGCGCCTACCTCGACACGATGGCGGCGCGCGCCGACAAGGGCGAGTCCTTGCGCAAGGAATCTGCCAGCGTTGCCCTGTTCGCGGCAGAGGCCGCCACGCACTCGGCGCTGGACGCGATCCAATGCCTCGGCGGCAACGGCTACACCAACGATTACGATGCGGGCCGGCTGCTGCGCGACGCCAAGCTGTACGAGATCGGCGGCGGCACCTCGGAGATCCGCCGCATGCTCATCGGAAGGGAACTGCTCAGATAGTGGAAACCGCACCGATCCCTGCCGGCCAGCCCTCGTCCGCCGCCTCCTCGCGATCCCCGCAGCAGGCGGTGCTGGAGTGCCGCGACGTGGAGCGCCGTTTCGGCGGCCTGGTCGCCGTGACGGGCGTGCACCTGCGCATCGACAAGGGCGAGATCTTCGGCCTGGTCGGCCCCAACGGCAGCGGCAAGACCACGATGACCAACGCCATCACGGGCTTCTTCCCGCCGCAAAAGGGCAGCATCGTGCTCAACGGCGAGGACATCACCGGCCTGCCGCCGCACAAGGTGGCGCGCAAGGGCGTGGCCCGCACCTTCCAGAACCTGGCCCTCTTCAATGGCATGAGCGTGCTGGACAACATCCTGCTCGGGCGGCACGTGCACATGCGCCCCAGCGTCTGGCGCACCGCGCTCTACCCGTGGTTCTCGGCGCCCGAGGAGATGCGCCAGCGCGAAGTGGTGGAGGAGATCATCGACCTCATGCAGCTCGAAAGCGTGCGCGAAGAGCATGTGGACTCGCTGCCGCTGGGCATTAAGAAGCGGGTGGAGCTGGCGCGGGCGCTGGTGGCCGAGCCGAGCTTCCTGATCCTGGACGAGCCGATGGCCGGCATGAACCAGGAGGAAAAGGCGTACATGGCCCGCTTCGTCCTGGACGCGCGGGACGAGCGCGGCGTCACCGTGCTGATCATCGAACACCACATGGACATCATCACCGGCATCTGCGACCGCATGCTGGTGCTCAGCTACGGCGAAGTGATCCAGACCGGCATCCCGCGCGAAGTCATCGCCGACCCGCGGGTGATCAAGGCGTACATCGGGGGCGCGCATGCGGCAACCTGACCCGTCGCGCTGGAACTTCGATCCGGAAACCACGCTGGTACGCCTGGTGGCGGCCAATGCGCAGGCCGTGCCTCATGCGGTCGCGATGCGCGAGAAGGATCGCGGCATCTGGCAGGAGATCACGTGGGCGCAGATGGCCGACACGGTGCTGTCGGTGGCCGCCGGGCTGCAGCAGATGGGCCTGGCGCGCGGCAAGGGCGTGCTCGTGCTCGGGGACAACCGGCCCCGCCTTTACATGGGCATGCTGTGCGCCGGTGTCCTCGGCGCGTACGCCATGCCGGTATACCCGGACGCAACCCCCGATGAGGTGCTGCACGTGGCCAGCGAAGTGGAAGTCGCCTTCGTCATCGCCGAGGACCAGGAGCAGGTTGACAAGGCGCTCGACCTGCGCGAGCGCGGCGCCTACATCGGCAACGTCGTGTACGACAACTCGCGCGGCGTGTCGCGCTACACGGCGCCCGGGCTCGTTTCCTGGACGGACCTGGAAGCCAGCGGCCGCGAGCGGCTGCAGCGCGAACCGGGCCTGCGCGAGGCGCTGCTGGATTTCGCCCAGCCGGGCGACCCGGCCGTATTCATCCATTCCTCCGGCACCACCGGCAAGCCCAAGGGCGTGGTGCTCAGCCACCGCAACATTCTCTCGGGCGTGCGCAACGCCCACCGCAGCGGTGCCTTCGATTTCGGCGAATCCATCCTGGCTTACCTGCCGATGGCGTGGATCGGCGATTTCGCCTTCACCATCGGCGCCGGCATCGCGCTGAGGTTCACGGTCAACGTGCCCGAGCGGCAGGAGACGGTGCTGCACGACCTGCGCGAGATCGCCCCCACGTTCTACCTCGCGGCGCCGCGCAGCTGGGACAACATGCTCACCACCGTGCACGTGCGGATGGAAGACTCGACGCGCCTGAAGAAATTCCTGTACGACACGTTCATGGATTCGGCGCGCGATGCCGAGCGGCGCAAGCTCGAAGGCAAGCAACCGACCCTGGCGCAGAAGCTGATGCGCCCGTTCGGCGAGTTCCTGGTGATGGCCCCGATCAAGGACCAGCTGGGCCTCACCCGCCTGCGCCACGCTTTCACGGGGGGCGAGGCCATCGGCGAGGACACCTTCATCTTCTACCGCGCGCTCGGCCTGAAGCTGCGCCAGCTCTACGGCCAGACCGAGAGCAGCGCCTACAACGCGATGCAGTCGCCCGACGAGGTCCAGCTCCACACCGTGGGCCGGCCGCTGCCGGGGGTGGAAGTGAAGATCAGCGATACCGGCGAGATCATGATCCGCTCCGGCAGCGTGTTCAGCGGTTATTTCCAGAACGAGGCCGCCACCCGCGAAACGCTCGAGGACGGCTGGCTGCATACGGGGGACGCCGGCTATGTGGAACCGGATGGGCACCTCGTCGTGCTGGGGCGCCTGTCGGAAGTGGTGTACACCGCCAGGGGCGAGCGCTACATCCCCAACTACATCGAGAACCTGCTGAAGTTCAGCCCCTTCATCAAGGATGTCGCGGTGCTCGGCAACGGCCGCGACACGCTGGCGGCCATGATCTGCATCGACAAGGAGACAGTGGGCCACTGGGCCGAGACCCGCGGCATCTCCTACATGTCGTATGCCGACCTGTCGCAAAAGCCCGAGGTGACCCAGCTGCTGGCCAAGGCGGTGGAGCGCGTGAACGGCAAGCTGCCCGAGCCGTTGCGCCTGAAGCACTTCGTGAGCCTGCACAAGGAGTTCGACGCGGACGACGGCGAGATCACGCGCACCCGGAAGCTCCGGCGCAACGTGGTGGAGGAGCGCTACGCGCCCATCATCGAGGCCGTTTATAGCGGCAAAGCCAGCGTCGCCGTGAAGGCGCAGGTGGTGTACGAAACCGGCGAGGTGGGCACCACCGAGCGCGAACTGGCCGTGACGGGAGTCTGAACCATGGACATCATGTACTTCCTCGAACTGGCGGTGAACGGCGGGCTCGCGGGCCTCATGTACGCGCTGGTCGCGATGGGCATCGTGCTGATCTACAAGTCATCGTCGGTGCCCAACCTCGCCCAGGGCGCGCTCACCATGCTGGGGCCGTACCTGGTGCTGGCCTTCGCAGGCAAGCTGGGCATCTCGATCTGGGCGGCGATCCCGCTGGCGATCGTGTCGATGTTCGTTATCGGCATGGCCATCGAGCGCATCGCCCTGCGACGGCTCGCGGGCCGGCCTATCGTGATGATCCTGATGATGACGCTGGGCATCGACATCTTCATTCGCGCCACGGCGCTCACGATCTGGGGCGGCAGCGGCCGCAACATGCCGCTGGGCATCAGCGATTCGCCGCTGTTCCTGGGGCCGCTGCTGGTGAACCGCGCCTACGCCATCGGCGCCGTGGTGACGATGGTGCTGTTCGGCGTGTTCATGTTCTTCTTCCGCACCCGCATGGGTGTGGTGCTGCGCGCGATTGCCGATGACTACACCGCGTCCTGGTCGGTGGGCATTTCGGTCGAGCGTGGCGTGGCGCTCTCCTGGGCCCTGTCCGCGGTGGCAGCCACCGCCGCCGGCGTCCTGTGGGGCTCGGTGCAGACGGTGGACCAGTCGCTGTCGATGCTGCTGCTCAAGGGCATCACGGTCGGCGTGCTCGGCGGGCTGGACAGCATCGGCGGCGCGATGCTGGCGGGCCTGCTGCTCGGCATCCTGGAGAACGTCGCCTCGGGCTACCTCGATCCGCTCCTGGGCGGGGGCACGCGCGAACTGGTGGTGGCCGCGGTGCTGATCCTGACCATCATGATCCGCCCGCACGGCCTGTTCGGCCGGCACGACATCGAAAGGATCTAGCGATGTTCTACCGGCGCGCAGGCATCTTCCACACCAACTACCAGGCCGACCGGTCGCTGTTCCCTATCCCGTTCGAGCGCAACGCGATGTTCGTGGTGTTCGCCATCGCCCTGGCCGCACCCTGGATCTTCAGCTCGCTGGCGCTCACGAGCTACATCCGCCCCTGGCTCATCTGGACCAGCGCGGTGCTCGGCCTCAACCTGATCCTCGGCTGGGCGGGGCAGTTCCACTTCGGCTACGCGGCGATCATGGCCATCGGCGCCTATGCGTCGGTGCACGCGACGCGTCACGGCGTGCCGTGGGAGATCGCCATCGTCCTCGGCGGCCTCACCGCCACGGTGGTGGGCGTCGTCTTCGCCTTCGCGGCCTTGCGGGTCAAGGGCCTGTACCTCGCCCTGTCCACGCTCGCGCTGCAATTCGTGATGGACTGGGTGATCTCGCACGTGCCTGCGATTAGCGGCGGCGTGTCCGCCACGCTGCAGGCGCCGCCGATGAAGCTGCTCGGCCAGGCCATCACGTCCGAGGCCGGCACCTATTACGTGGTGCTGGCGTGGACGATCCTGGTCGCGCTGTTCATGCTGAACCTGCGGCGCAGCGCCCTGGGGCGGGCGCTGGTGGCCGTGCGCGAGAAGGATTACGCGGCGGCCGTGATCGGCGTGCAGAGCTTCTATTACAAGCTCGTGGCATTCGCCGCGTCGGCCTTCATCGGCGGGGTGAGCGGCGCCATGCTGGTGTTCGGCTTCTACCATGCGGTGACGCCCGAGCAGTTCGCGGTAAACGTGTCGATCGAGCTGCTGGCGATGGTGATCGTGGGCGGCCTCGGCAGCATCATCGGCAGCTTCCTCGGCACCGCATTCATCCTGCTGCTGCCCGGGCAGATGAACGCGCTCATCGCCTGGGGCGCGAAGGCGCTGGGCATGGATATCGGGGTGGAAGCCCTCGCGCACATTCCCCACATGGTGTACGGCGCTGCCATCATCGTCGTACTGCTGATCGAGCCCATGGGCTTGGGCAAGCTCTACGGCAACCTGCGCAACTACCTGATGGTCTGGCCGTTCGGCTACGCGAGGAAGTGACGCGATGACGACAGTGCCAGCCACCGCCGCCGACATCCTCACGCTCAACAACGTGGAGGTGATCTACGACAAGGTCGCCCTCGCGATCAAGGGCGTGTCGATCGCCGTTCCCAAGGGCGGCATGGTGGCGCTGCTCGGCGCCAACGGGGCGGGCAAGAGCACGACGCTCAAGGCGATCAGCGGCCTGCTCAAACCCGAGCGCGGGCTGATCACGCGCGGAGAGGTGCGCTTCGAAGGCGGCGACATCGACGGCCTGATGCCGCAGCAACGCGTCAGGCACGGCATCGTGCAGGTGCTGGAGGGCCGGCGCGTCTTCGAGCACCTCACGCCCGACGAGAACCTGGTGGCCGCCTCGGCCGTCACGGGCTGCAGCACCGCCGAGCTCGTGCGCCGGCGCGACCGGGTCTACGCTTATTTCCCGCGGCTGGCGGAGCGGCGCTCGGCGGAATCGGGCTTCCTCTCCGGCGGGGAGCAGCAGATGCTGGCGATCGGCCGGGCGCTGATGACGCAGCCCAAGCTGCTGATGCTCGACGAGCCGAGCCTGGGGCTGGCGCCCTTCCTGGTGGCGGAGATCTTCGACATCGTGCAGCGCATCAACCGCGAGGAGGGCCTGTCGGTGCTGCTGGTGGAGCAGAACGCAATGGCCGCGCTGGAGGTGGTGTCGCACGGCTACCTGATGGAGAACGGGCGCATCGTGATGCACGACAGCGCCGAAGCCATGAAGCGCAACCCCGACATCCAGGAGTTCTACCTGGGCGGCGCCGAAGGCAAGAATTTCCACGACATCAAGCATTACAGCCGGCGCAAGCGCTGGCTGAGTTGAGAGTAACTTTGAAAACCGCGTTCCGCGGTTTTCAAAGTTGTTTGATCAGTGCGAAGAGGACCGGCGAAGCCGGATCCTCTTCACAAGGGGGCCGCGCTCCATGTTATTGCGCGCGGCCAGCACACTGGTCAGGCGAAGGTTTCTTTGTTGCGGCCGCGCGCGTACTTGGCGGCTGCAGCGTGTATCAACCGTACGCGAGGAGTCATGCCATGAAGAGAAGAGCGCTATCGATGCTGGCCGGCCTGGCCCTGCTGCTGGGCGGCGGGGCCGCGCAGGCCCAGGCATCCAACAACATCAAGTTCGGCCTGTGTTACGACCTGAGCAAGGCCTACACCTTCGTCACCCCGCAGATCGTGCAGGCGGCCAAGGACTACGCGACGTTGCTGAACGCCAAGGGCGGTATCGAAGGGCACCCGATCGAGATCGTGGTGCAGGACCACGGCAACGAGCCGCAGCGCGGCATCGAGTGCTACGAGAAGCTCAAGCGCGAAGGCGTGATGATGTTCGACATGCTGTCCACGCCGGTCTCGCGCGCGGTGCTGCCGCGCATCATGGCCGACGGCAACATCCTGCTGCAGTCGTTCGTGGGCCGCGGCGACGCGGTGGACGGCGACGTGTTCAAGTGGATCTTCCCGATCGGCCCGACCTACTGGGGCCAGGTCGCCAACGACATCGCCTACATCAAGACGCTGCACAAGGGCAACCTGAAGGGCGTGAAGATCGGCTTCATCTACCCGGACTACGCCTTCGGCCAGGAGCCGATCCCGGTGCTCAAGACTCTGGCGGCCAAGGAAGGCTTCGAGCTGGGCCTGTTCCCCAATCCGATGCCCGGGCGTGACCAGGCCGCTGTGTGGACGCAGATCCGCCGGTTCGATCCGGACCACATGATCAGCTGGAACCTCTCGGCGATGCACGTCGTGGCGGCCAAGGAGATGAAGCGCAACGGCATCTCCATGGACAAGCTGATCGTCGTGAACTGGCTCAACGAGGTGGACATCAACAACATCGGGCCGGCCGAAGCCAAGGGCTTGAAGCGCGGCACCAACGTGGTTGGCGGCAAGGAACACCCGCTGATGCAGCAGATCGCCAAGGAAGTCTACGGCGCGGGCAAGGGCGCCGGCGACGTGAAGCACATGGACGACATCTACTACAACACCGGCCTGGCGATGTATTCCGTCATGTTCGAAGGCGTGAAGCAGGCGATCCGCAAGGACAAGTGGCCCCTGACGCCCACCAAGATCAAGGCCGGCCTGGAAAGCCTGCGCGGCTTCGACGCCAACGGTTTCATCGCGCCCGTGACTGTCACCGCCAAGGACCACGGCGGCGGCGGCAAGACCCGCATCGACATGTGGGACGGCACGAAGTGGGTGCCGCAATCCGACTGGGTGGCCGCCTACACCGACGAGGTGGACAAGGTGGTGAAGGAGCAGTCCGCCGAGTTCGCGAAGACCGGGAAGTAACAACGGTTGCCATCCCGGGCCGGACCCGGGATCCATCGAGGCACGTCACGAAGCCTCGATGGATTGCGGCTCGGGGCCGCAGTGACAGCCATTTACTCCGCCTCGCCATCGCCGTCCGGCGTGTCGATCTTCTGCATGTTCTCCAGGATCTTGAGCAGGTAGTGCACGGTGTGCACCATGTCGTTGACCGAGAAGCCTTCGAGCGCCTGCTCGTAGTAGTCCTGGATCTTGGGCACCGCCTTGCGCTGCCAGACCTGCCGCCCGCCCGGGGTCAGGCGGATGAGCCGTGAGCGGCCGTCCTGCGGATCCGGCGCGCTCTCGACGCGGCCGTCGCGCTCCAGCCGGCCGATCACGCCGGCCAGGTTCTGCCGACTCACCATGAGGTAGCGGGCAAGCTCGCCCAGCTTCATGGCGCCGCCCGCCTGGGGCCGGGAGAGGGCGCCAAGCACCGCCCACTGCTGGGTGGTGAGGCCTTCTTCCTCGATGGCCCGCGTGCCCGTTTTATGCAGCATGTTGGCACATTGATACAGCCGGAAAAAAAGCCGGTTGGCGATGGCCGAGCGTGTCTCGTCGATGCTTTCCATATGGACGACTTGCCTTTCCCCTGTGCTTTAGTTCACTTGCGCACCCCGGCGTTCGCGCCTAAGATATGCCGCATATTGTCATAAATGGCGGCAGACATCAAGGAGTTGCGACCATGGGCAGATTGCAGGACAAGGTGGCCGTCATCACCGGTGGCGGCGGTGGCATCGGGGGCGCAACCTGCGCGCGCTTCGCTCAGGAGGGCGCGCGCGTCGCCGTGCTGGACCGCAACCTCGAAGCGGCGCAGGCGGTGGCGCAGCGCATCACCGGGGAGGGCGGCGCCGCGCTCGCCGTCGAATGCGACATCACCAGCCGCGCCAGCGTGGACGCTGCCGTGGCGCAGGTCACCGGCCAGTGGGGCCCCATCGACATCCTCGTGAACAACGCCGGCTGGGATGTCTTCTCGCCTTTCATGAAGACCCGGCCCGAGCAGTGGGAGAAGATCATCGCGATCAACCTCACCGGCGCGCTTCACATGCACCACGCCGTGTTGCCGGGCATGATCGAGCGCCGCCAGGGCCGCATCGTCAACATCGCGTCGGACGCGGGGCGCGTCGGCTCGTCGGGTGAAGCCGTTTACGCCGCCTGCAAGGCGGGGTTGATCGGGTTTTCCAAGACCATCGCGCGCGAGCATTCGCGCCACAACATCACCGCCAACGTCGTGTGCCCCGGCCCCACGGATACGGCGCTCTTCGAGGATTACAAGAAGGGCGCGGGCAACCCGGAGAAGCTGGTCGAGGCCTTCGTGCGCTCGATCCCGCTCGGCCGCATCGGCAAGGCCGACGACCTGCCGGGCGCCATTCTCTTTTTCGCGAGCGACGACGCCGCCTTCGTCACGGGCCAGGTGCTCAGCGTCTCGGGCGGCCTCACGATGGCGGGCTGAATCTCACCAGGCACCAAAGGAAACATCATGCAATTCGAGGACATCCTGTACGAAGTACGCAACCGCGTGGCGTGGATCACCATCAACCGCCCCGACAAGATGAACGCGTTCCGCGGCACCACCTGCGACGAGTTGATCAAGGCCTTGCACAAGGCAGGCTACGACCGGGAAGTCGGCTGCATCGTGCTGGCCGGCGCGGGCGACCGCGCGTTCTGCACCGGCGGCGACCAGTCGGCGCACGACGGCAACTACGACGGGCGCGGCACCATCGGCCTGCCGATGGAGGAACTGCACACCGCCATCCGCGACGTGCCCAAGCCGGTCATCGCGCGCGTGCAGGGCTACGCGATCGGCGGCGGCAACGTGCTGTGCACCATCTGCGACCTGACCATCTGCTCCGAAAAAGCCATCTTCGGCCAGGTCGGCCCCAAGATGGGCTCGGTGGACCCGGGCTACGGCACGGCGTTGCTGGCGCGCGTGGTGGGCGAGAAGAAGGCGCGCGAAATGTGGTACCTGTGCCGCCGCTATTCCGGCCAGGAGGCCGTCGCGATGGGCCTGGCCAATGTGTGCGTGCCGCCCGACCAGCTGGACACCGTGGTGCAGCAATGGGCCGAGGAGATCTGCGAGAAGAGCCCGACGGCGCTCGCTATCGCCAAGCGCAGCTTCAACATGGACACGGCCCACCAGGCCGGCATCGCGGGCATGGGGATGTACGCGCTCAAGCTTTACTACGACACCGATGAATCGCGCGAGGGCGTGAAGGCGCTGGGGGAAAAGCGCAAGCCCGACTTCCGCCAGTTCGCGAAGTAGCGCCATGCGCAGCCCGTACATCGACGAGACGCTGCAGGCGCTGGCCGAACACGCCCGGCGTTACGCCACGCAGCGCGTCGCGCCGGGCTTCCTGGAGCGCGACAGCACGCGCGTGCTGGACAGGGCGCTGATGCGCGAGATGGGCGAGATGGGCTTCATCGCGCCCGAACTGCCCGAAGCCGTGGGCGGGCAGGGCATGGGCACGCTCGCCGCCGGCGTCATCCACGAGGAGATCGCGCGCGCCGACCTGAGCCTGTCGTACATCAACCTGCTCGCGTCGCTGAACGGCCAGATCCTCTCGCAATACGGCCAGCCGGAGGTCACGCTCCCCTGGCTGCAGAAGCTCACGCGCGGCGAGGCGCTGGTCGCCATCGCCCTCACGGAACCGCAGGGCGGATCGGACGCCGCCAACCTGCGGCTGCGCGTGGAGCGCAAGGGCGACGAATATGTGATCAACGGCGAGAAGACGTCGATTTCCGCCGCCGACCAGGCCGACGCGATCATCGTCTTCGGCCGCACCGGCACGCCCGAATCGGGTGCGCACGGCGTCACGGCCTTGCTGGTGCCGGGGGACGCGCCCGGCCTCACGCGCAGCCGCTTCGACTGCCATGGCCAGCGCGCCATCGGCCGCGGCTCGCTTTTCTTCGACAACGTGCGCGTGCCGGTCTCGCACCGCCTGGGCGACGAGAACCGCGGCTTCGTGCAGGTGATGCAGGGCTTCGACTTTTCGCGCGCGCTCATCGGCCTGCAGGTGCTGGCCGTGGCGAGCGTGGCGCTGGAAGAGTCGTGGACCTACGTCGCGCAGCGCGAGGCCTTCGGCAAGCCGCTGGCGTCATTCCAGGGTGTATCGCATCCGCTGGCCGATTTCGAGACCCAGGTTCAGGCCGCGCGGCTGCTGTGCTACCAGGCGCTGTGGCTGAAGGACCAGGGCCTGCCCCACGGCGCCGAGGCCGCGATGTGCAAGTGGTGGGCGCCCAAGCTCGCCTACGACACCATCCACCAGTGCCTCCTCAGCTTCGGCCACGGCGGCTACGACCGCGGGCCGATGGAGCAGCGTCTGCGCGACGTGCTCGGCTTCCAGATCGGTGACGGCACCGCGCAGATCATGAAGACGATCATCGCACGCACGCGCGCGGGCCGCAGCGCGGTCGGGGCCTGACCGGGCCCTTGGCGGATCAGGTCCGCGAGGCCGGACAGCGATCTCGCAAGGATTGGCTCAATTGCCGCGCCGCCCCGCCGACGCCCGCGCAATCTCCGGCGGCAAGCGGCCGAGCAGCCAGCGGATCGCCATGGGCACCAGCACCATGTCGTCCAGCACGCCGAACACAGGGATGAACTCCGGAACGAGGTCGATGGGCGAGACCAGGTAAAGCGCGATCAGCGCAGTGCCCAGCTTGAGCCAGCCGGGCGCGGCGGGGTGGCGCAGGGCGAACCAGAGCTGCCGCGCGTCGCCGCGCAGCACGGCCCAGAGCAGGGGAAGGCGTTTCCACATCGTCGCACTTCTACACCATCCCGGCGCCGAACGCGAAGCCTGCGCGTCGGACAATGCGCCCACTTTGCGTCAGCCAGGGGAGGCCTTACTTCTGGCTACCTGCGTCACGCGCTGTATGTCTTCCGTTGGTAGAACGAAACGTTGAACACCCGTCGTTCACTACGCCAAAGACCAAAATGAAAACTCATCTTCGCAACTACGTCGCCGCCGCCATGCTGCTGGTTCCAGCCATGGTCACGTTGAGTGCACTGCCGTCCAGCGCCATCGCACAACCCGCCACGCCGGAAATCCGCTCGCTGGCCGTCGAGGTCGATGCCGGACTCGAACCCGGTTCGCGCCTGCGCATCCGGCTCGAAGGCACGCCGCGCGTGCAGGCAAGCGTGCGCATTCGTGGCGTTCGTGAAACCATCGCGCTGCGCGAAGTCGCGCCGGGCGTCTATGCCGGACGTTACACGCTCAAGCGCGCGGATCGCGTGGCTCCCGACTCCGACGTTCGCGCGATCCTCAAGCGCGGCAACCGCACCGTCGCGGCCAACTTCGAACTCGGAGAGACGATGGGCACGCCGCCCGTCGCTGCCGCTCCGCCGCCGCCGGTGCGCGCGCAGGACCCGCTGCGCATCGAGCGCTTCGGCATGCTGCCCGTCGATCGGATCGAGCCTGGCGCCGAATTGAAGTTCGCCCTGGAAGGCATGCCCGGAGCCAACGCATCGGTCGACCTGCCGGGCGTCGAGCGCGACCTGCGGTTGCGCGAGACGCGGCCCGGCGTCTATGAAGGCGCCTACACCGTCCGCCGTGCGGACGACTTCAACCCCAACCGGCCCATCGTTGCCACCTTGCGTGCCGGCGACCGGGAGGTCACGTCCAGCATTGCCATGCCGGTGGGCCGCCCCGGCGCCGACAACCGCCCGCCAGCCGGCGGCGACAACCGCGCGCCCGACCTGGTCCAGCTGATGCCTGCCGAAGGCGCCGTGGTGCCGGCAGGCCCGCCCGTGCTGATCACCGCCACGTTCGAGGATCGTCGCGGCAGCGGGGTGGACCCGGCCAGCGTGCGCATCACGGTCTCCGGCCGCAACGTGACGCAAGAGGCCCAGATCACTCGCCAGTCGCTCAGCATCCGCGTGGCGCTGCCGCCCGGACGCCAGACCGTGGACGTGACCGCCCGTGACTACGCCGGCAATGCGGTGCGCAAGAGCTGGAGTTTCGACGTCGCTGCGGCGGCGCCGGTCAACGTGCCGATCCGCATCCTGAACCACAGCAACAACGGCCAGGTCGGCTCCGGCCCGACGCTGGTGCAGGGGCACACCGTGCCCAACGCCAATGTTGCCGTCACGGTCAACGCCGTGACGCCCATGGTGAATGTCTCGCAGGAACTGTTTTCCCGGACGGTGCAGGCCGATGCCAACGGCAACTTCGCCTTCACTTTCTCTTCGCAGTTCCCGATCCCCGGCACGCGTTACGAAGTCTCGATGGTGTCGACCCGCGGCAACCTGAGGGATGACGCAAGGCTGGTGCTCGTGCAGCGGTAACGCCAGGTATTGGGCCGGGTCGCTTAGCTCAGGAGCCGGCCCATACGGACCAGCATCGTGCTGTTTGCGCCGGTGCGGCGAAGCGGGCGGCATCGACCGCGCAGGGCTGAGTCAACTTTTTCCGACGTGGCGCGTCAAATCGCGCCGTGCCTGCTGCGGGAACCGGCTTACGCCACTGCCATACACAGCCGCACACCATGGTTGCCTATTCAGCAACGTCGAAGTGGGGGAATCATGACTGCCGTTTCGCGGAAATTCGCGCTCGCCGTGCTCGTCGGTGGCCTGGCAGGCGCCTGGGGCATGACCTTGAGCCTTGACAGCTACGCGGCCGCCGGGGGCGGCGGAGCAGGTGCCGGCGCCGGGGGCGGCGGTGGTGCAGGCGGTGGGGGTGCAGGCGGCGGAGGTGCAGGCGGTGGGGGTGCAGGCGGCGGAGGTGCAGGCGGTGGGGGTGCAGGCGGCGGTGGCGCAGGCGGCGGCGGTGCAGGCGGCGGCGGTGCAGGCGGCGGCGGTGCAGGCGGTGGGGGTGCAGGCGGTGGGGGTGCAGGCGGTGGCGGTGCAGGCGGCGGGGGTGCAGGCGGCGGTGGCGCCGGTGGATCGGCTGGCTCTGGAGGATCCGGTGGAAGCGGTGGAGGAAGTGCTGGCGGCAGTGCCGCTGGCTCGGGGTCAGGCGGCGCGGCCGCATCGGCTGGTGGGGGCGTGGCGGCCGCCGGCACGAGTGACGGCATCGGCGCCGGGCCGGCGACGAGTGCCGCGGTGGGCGAAGCACCCGCGGCGGCAAGCGTCAGCCCTCCGGCCAGCGTCGTGACGGTCGACGTGGGCCCCGGCACCAACGCCGACGGCGCAGGGACGAACGCGTCGGCGCAAGCCGAAGCGCAGGCGCGCCGCTGGCCGGCCGACTGGTTCTCCCGCTACGACAGGCCGGTGGCGCACATCATTCCGCGATCGAACGCGGCGCCGGCGCCGTGGACCACAGCGCCACGGGCAGAGCGGGCCATCGTCGCGGCGGGCACGGATGCCGAGGTTTATCCCGTGCGCTGGCCGCAACTGGTGGGCCAGCCCCTGCCGCCCATCACGAGCGCGACGTCGGTCATGGGCGCGGCGGGATCGCCGCCGGCTCGCCCGTAAGAGGGCACGTCCGTCGTGGCGAGCGTGCAGCCTGCTCATTCCTCGGGGCTGGCGGTCTTTCGCAGGGTATCTTCCTGGGGCATCAGCACCGCCAGCAGGTCGGACGTCGTACGCAGGATCAGCCCCGCGCCGGTGCGGCGCAACTCGCTCTCTGTGCCGAACCCGCACAGCACACCCACGGTCTGCGCGCCCGCGGACCGGCCGGTGCGGATGTCGATGGTGGTGTCGCCGATCATCAGGCACTCTTCGGGCGCGACACGCATCGCGTCAGCCGCGTAGAACAGCGGCTCGGGGTGCGGCTTCATGCGCTGCGTCGTCTGCGCGCCTACCACCGCAGTGAAGACATCACGCACCTCGTAGTGTTCCAGGAAGCGCTCCACGCGCGGCGCGCCGCCGGTGGTGATGGTGCACATCGGGTAGTGCTTCGAAAGCGCCTTCAGCATCTCCTGCACGCCCGCCATCATGTCGTGCGGCACTTCGTCGATGGCCCCGATGTTGCGCGTCCGGCCCGGATCGACGCCGCGGGCCTTGGCCGCCTTGAGGCGCGCGCGCAGCCGCGAGACCGGCACGTCCAGGCCCAATCGGTCGAGCAAGGCATAGGCGCCGTGGACCGGGGTCTCGGCGCCCATCACGATCTGCCGCGCCAGGCGTTCGGCACGCCGGCCGCTGACGAGCGGCGCCCGGTCGAGGAGCACCGCCAGTTGCGCTACGAGGTGGTCGTCGGTGTCGGCGATCGTGCCATCCACGTCGAAGCACAGGGCGCGGATGCGGGTGAGGTCGAGCGGCATGCCTGCATTGTCCCGGCTTTGGGCCGCCGCAGGTGAGGCGGCGCGCCTCAGGCCGGCGCGCCGAAGTCAACCCTGGGCGGGCGCCCGCCAAGGCTCAACTGCGTTGCCATTGCCGGGGCTTGCGCAAGCAGCTTCCCTTTCTTCCACACTTTCAGTCGGTTCGCCCGCAGGCGGATCGCCTCGACCGGGTCCCGGGCCTGCAGCAACACGAAGCTGGCGTCGCAGCCGGGCTTGAAGCCGTAGCCCTGCAGGTGCATGACCTTTGCCGCGCTGGCCGTCACGGCGTCGAAGCACGCGCGGATGCCCTGCTGGCTCGTCATCTGCGCCACGTGCAGTCCCATGTGCGCCACCTCCAGCATGTCGCCCGAGCCCATGCCGTACCACGGGTCCATCACGCAGTCGTGGCCGAACGCGACGGTCACGCCGGCCGCCATCAGCTCCGGCACGCGGGTCATGCCGCGGCGCCTGGGGTAGGTGTCGTGCCGGCCCTGCAGCGTGATGTTGATGAGGGGGTTGGCGACGACGCTGACGCCGCTCTCGGCGATCAGCGGGAGCAGCTTGCTCACGTAATAGTTGTCCATGCTGTGCATGGAGGTGCAGTGCGAGCCGTTCACGCGGCCCTGCAGGCCCAGGCGCTGCGCCTCGAAGGCCAGTGTCTCGATGTGGCGCGACATGGGATCGTCGGTCTCGTCGCAGTGCATGTCCACCAGCTTGCCGCGATCGGCGGCGATCTCGCACAGCAGCTTCACGCTGGCCGCGCCTTCGCCCATCGTGCGCTCGAAGTGCGGGATGCCGCCCACGATGTCCACGCCGAGGTCGAGCGCGCGCTGGAGGTTGTCCACGCCACCAGGGGCGCGCAGAACGCCGTCCTGCGGAAACGCGACCAGCTGCAAGTCGATATAGGGCGTGACGCGCCGCTTTACTTCCAGCATGGCCTGCACCGGCAGGAGGCTGGGGTCGCTGGTGTCCACGTGGCTGCGGATCGCCAGCAGGCCCTTGGCCACCGCCCAGTCGCAGTAGGTGAGGGCGCGCTCGATCATCGCGTCGGCGGTCAGCGTCGGCTTGAGCTCACCCCACACGGCGATGCCCTCCAGCAGGGTGCCGCTTTCGTTGACGCGCGGCAATCCGTAGCTGAGCGTCGCGTCCATATGGAAGTGCGGGTCGCAGAAGGGCGGGGTGAGGAGCTGGCCGGCGGCGTCGACGGTTTCGGCGGCCGGCGCCGAGAGGCCCGGGGTGACCTCGACGATGCGGCCGGCTTGCACGGCCACCGACATCCCCGTCCGGCCGTCGGGGAGGGTTGCGTTTTTGATGAGCAGGTCGAGCATGGCCCCATTATTTGCCATGCCATGCCATGCCATGCCGGGCCCGGCCGCGCCCTAGAACGGCCCCTGGAAGTCGAATGCCCGCTGCACGAACCAGTACGCCGCCAGCATCGCCACAAGCACAGACCCGACCTTCAGCACCCCGATGCGATAGAAACTTGTCCAGCGCAAAGCGAATGCCACCGGCAGGAAGACGGCCACGATCGCCAGTTGCCCGATTTCCACGCCGACGTTGAACCCGACCAGTGCCAGCACCAGCGCGCCCTGGGGCAGGCCCAGGTCCGTCAGCACCGACGCGAAGCCGAAGCCGTGGATCAGGCCGAACACGAAGGCCAGTACCCAGCGCCTGCGTTCGATCGTCCCGCGCAGGTTGTTCAGCGCCGCCAGCACCACGGAGGCCGCAATGGCCGACTCGACCAGGCGCGAGGGCAGGCTGATCACCTGCAGCGCCGCGAGGCTGAGCGTGATCGAGTGCGCGAGGGTGAACGCCGTCACCACCTTCACCACCTCGGTCACGGCCGGCCCGAAGCGGCCGACGCCGTCCCAGCGCCGGCCCCGATGCACCAGCACCGACGGCAGCAGCAGGGCCAGCAGGAACAGGATGTGGTCGAAGCCGATCCAGATGTGCCACACACCGTCGAGCAGGTATTGCTTCAACGTCTGCCAGCCGCCGGGGGCCTTCAGCGCGAGCGACTGCTCTGCCGATTCGGTGCCGAAGACCAGCGCCTGCGATGTGTCGGCGCCCGGCGCCACCCATTGCACCAGGCCGCGGTGGGACGGGTCCACGTCGAACAGCAGCGAGTAGCTGGCCTTCAGGCCCTGGTCCAGGCTGCCGCACTTCGCGGCCAGCGCCAGCACGGCGTAGGTGCCGTCGCTGTGCTTGTCCAGCATCAAGGGCCCGGTGCTTTCCCAGCGGCAGGCCTTGCCCCCGGCAGTGAGGGCCAGGTGCGTGGTCGCGTAGCGCGTGATGTCGTCCGAGCGATGGCGCACCTCGCCCCACGTGAGCGCGCCATTGCCGTCGCGGTCGAGTTCGAGCACATAGTCGAGGTCGCGCAGGGCGATGTCCCAGCGCACCGCAATGTCGTCGCTGCCCGCCGCGGCGCGCAGCGTGAGGTAACTGTCGCTGGGTTTGTGCGCCCACGCGGACGCGTGCAGAGCCAGCGCGAGCAGGAGGAGCAGGCAACGCCTCATCGCGCCGCTCCCGGCGTGGTGAGCCTGTCGGCCAGGGCCGCCAGTTGCGGGTCCTCGTACTTGTTCGTTCGCAGCCAGGCGATGGCCGGCGACGCGGCGCGGGGCTGTTTCGCGGCCAACGCAGCGCGCATCAGGATTTCGGCGTCGCGGGGCTCCTTCTGGTCCTGGTAGTTGCGCGTGGCCAGGTCCACGGCTTTCGTGGGGTTGCCCTCGATGTCCAGCTCGAAGCGTGCGGCTTCCTGCTCGTGCAGGCGGTCACCGCGCAGCGCCGCGGCGGCGAAGCGATCGCGCAGCTGCGATGCCCAGTCCGCGGCGCGCGGATTCTTGGCCGCGCGTCCCGCCAGCGCCAGCCGCAGCAGCAGGATGTCGGAGCGCTCCCAGCCGGCGAGCAGCGTCAACACCTCCGCCGGGCGCTTTTGCTGCAGCAGGAAGTCCGCGAAGGCGCCCAGCAGGAACTGGTCGGTCACGCCGGGCGCCAATGCTTCCTTGAAGTGGCTTTCGGCTTCCGGCCAACGTTGCAGGCGGATCGCCATTTCGGCCAGGCGCGTGCGCGTCCAGACGGCCAGCTCGGGTGCCACCGTTCCGGCCGTCGCGAGGGCCTTGCCCAGGGCTTCGTAGGCCGGCGCCAGCTGGCCGGTGCTGGCCTGCACGTACGCCGTGCAGCCCTGCGCGTGCAGCGGATGCGCGTTGGGGACGAGCCGCGTGCACTCGGACAGGGCTTCGTCGTAGTTCGCCTGCACCATGTGGATGGCCGAGCGCCATGCCGTCGCCTCGACGGCTTGCGGGTCGAGATCCCTCGCCTTGGCCAGGCTCTCCAGGGCGCCCTTGAAGTCGTGGCTGTACTGCTGGACCATGCCCTTGACCAGCCAATATTGCGCGTCGTTCGCCGACGAGGCGGCCAGCGGCGCGATCGCGGCGGAGGCGTAGCCGACGTATCGCGGATCGCCCTGCGCCATCGCCAGGTCGAAGTAGCGGCGCGCGATCTCCAGGCGCAGCGCGTTGTCGTTGGGTCGCGCGGCCAGCTGCTTGCGCAGGGAATCGACGCGCCGCACCGAGGGGTCGCTCGCGCCGGCGGGCAGGCGCTCGACGACGTCGTTGTCATTGGCAGGGGTGAAAGGGGCGGCTGCTGCGACGAACGAAACGCAAAGGGCCAGCAGGAGAAAGAAGGGGCGCACGATGCCCCCACCCCAGCCCTCCCCCGGCGGGGGAGGGGGTAAGACACGGGCCCTCACTTGGTGCCGAAGATGCGGTCGCCGGCGTCGCCCAGGCCCGGCAGGATGTAGCCGTGGTCGTTGAGCTGGCGGTCGATGGCGGCGGTGTAGATCGGCACGTCGGGGTGCGCGGTCTGCAGCGCCTTGATGCCCTCGGGGCAGGTGAGCAGGCAGACGAACTTGATCGACTTGGGCCCGAGTTCCTTCAGGCGATCCACGGCGGCGATCGCGGAATTGCCCGTGGCCAGCATCGGGTCGACCACGATCACGTCGCGGTCGTGCATGTGTTGCGGCATCTTGAAGTAGTACTCGACGGCCGTCAGCGTCTTGGGGTCGCGGTACAGGCCGATGTGCCCGACGCGCGCGCCCGGAACGACGCTCAGCATGCCGTCCAGGATGCCGCCGCCGGCGCGCAGGATCGAGACGAAGACCAGCTTCTTGCCGTCGATGACCTTGGCGGTCATCTTCTCCAGCGGGGTCTCGATCTCGATGTCCTGCACCTGCATGTCGCGCGTGACCTCGTAGGCCATCAGCATCGCCAGTTCGTTCAGCAGGCGCCGGAAGCTGTTGGTGCTGGCTTCCTTCTTGCGCATCAGGGTCAGCTTGTGCTGCACCAGGGGGTGTTCGATCAGGTGGACATTGCCCATTGTTGTTCTTGCCTTTGCGTTTCTCAGAATACCGTTGCGTCGCTGGCCACCTGCAGGGGCGGCAGCCCGCCGCGGTGGCGCTGCGCCAACTCGCGGCCGGCGGCCCAGCTGCCGCCTTCCAGGACGCAGGCCAGGGGCAGTTGGGATTCGCCCAATCGTAGCTGGTGGCGCACCGCACGCGCCACGTCGTCCATCAGCGCCACGGTCAGCGCCCGCCACTCCACGATGATTTCGTCGCCCGGCCGCCAGATTTCGCGCACCGACGCCTCGTCGCGCAGGCGCAGCAGCCCGCTGTCGATCAGCAGGCCGCCGTTGCGGTACTCGGGCAGTGCCGTCAGCTGGTCCAACCCGTTCACCTGCACCCCGGACCACGCGAACGGCTCGATCAGCGAATAGGTGAGCCATTGGGAGAGCTTGTGAAAGGGGATCCAGCCATCTGTGAGGCCCTCGCCGCGCACGGCCGCATGGCGCCAGCAGTCGCCCAGCGGCATGTCGCCGATGAAGTTGCCAGCGGGCCAGATGCCCGAGAGCGTGCGCAACAGCTCCGACAGGATGGTGTGGGCGCCGACGGTGGCCGTGTGGGGAACGTCCGGCCCCAGCGGGCTGATGATGGTGTCGAACAAGCCTGCGGGCCGGCCGGTGTCGCCGAACACCTCCGGCTGCTCTGCCATCGTTTCGCCGAGGCGGCGCAGCAGGATCGCCCGGTCCTCGATTCCGACGAGCGGGTTGGTTTCGCTGACCTGGAACGCCGACGCCAGGTGGTCGGTGACCAGCGCGCGCAGGCCCTCCGAGTCCGCCTGGAACGGATGGTTCCTGTCGCTCGAGAACAGGCCCGCGGTGAAGGCGTGGAAGCTCGCGACCGCGAGGCCTTCCGAGCGCGTGAAGGTTTGGCCCGTGGCCGGCTCCACGTACTTCCAGTCCGGCCCGGCGCCTCCATCGAGCAGCACGCTCACCACCGTCAGGTCGATCATCGAATGGCCGCGCAGGATCGGCGGCATGCCCTCCAGCAGGCGGTCGAGCTCGGCCTTGCGGTCGATGCCGCCCGCCTCGAAATGCCGCCAGCGGCTGTGCACGGGGATGTGCAGCCTGGGATAGCGCCTGCGCGTGGCATCGGCGACAGCGGCGGCAGCCGTGTCGAGGAAGCCCTCGTCGATCACGAACCACGTCGATTCGCCCTGGCGCGCTCGCGACGCCAGCTGGATGGACCGTTCCCGGATCGCGGCCGTCGTGCGCAGGATGTCCGCAGCCGCCTCGGACTGGGCATGCGGCGTGATGAAATCGGTATCCTTCATCTGTCCAACCCCCGGCCCTTGGCTATCCTGAGCTCCTGTGCGTCGGGCACCGGCCCCTGCGTGAAGTAGCCCGCCGCCACCTTGGCGTCCATCTCCACCCGTGCGTCGGCAGGAATCAGCTCGTCGGGGATGTTCACGCGCTCGCCGATCTCGATGCCGGACTTCGTGATGGCGTCGAATTTCATGTTGCTCATCGACACCAGCCGGTGGATTTTGCGGATGCCCAGCCAGTGCAGCACGTCCGGCATCAGTTCCTGGAACCGCATGTCCTGCACGCCGGCGACGCATTCGGTGCGCGCGAAATACTGGTCGGCCGTGTCGCCGCCCACCTGGCGCTTGCGCGCGTTGTAGACGAGGAACTTGGTCACCTCGCCGAGCGCGCGGCCTTCCTTGCGAGAGTAAGAGACGAGGCCCACGCCGCCGCGCTGGGCGCCCTGGATGCACTCCTCGATCGCGTGCGTCAGGTAGGGCCGGCAGGTGCAGATATCCGAGCCGAACACGTCCGAGCCATTGCACTCGTCGTGCACGCGCGCCGTCAGTTCGACATCGGGGTTGGCCAGGTCGCGCGGGTTGCCGAAGATGTACACGGTCTGGCCCCCGATCGGCGGCAGGAAGACCTCGAGGTCGCTGCGAGTCACCAGCTCCGGGTACATGCCGCCGGTTTCTTCGAACAGGACGCGGCGCAGGTCGTTCTCCGAGCAGCCGAAGCGCCGGGCCACGCCCGGCAGCCACCACACGGGCTCGATCGCAGCCTTCGTCACCATCGCGGCGCCGCCGGCGGTGAGCACGGTGCCATCGGCCCGCAGGCGCCCGGCCTGCAGGCCCTCGATGACTTCCGGCAGGATCACGTGCGCCTTGGTCACGGCGATGGTGGGGCGGATGTCGTAGCCTGCCGCCAGCTCGGCGGCGAACTCATCGGCCACCAAGGCGCCCCAGGGGTCGAGGGACACGATCTTGGTGGAGTCTGTCCACTGCGGATAGGCCCCGATCACGTCGGTGGGCGAGGTGTTGGTGAGGTCGGCCTTGTGCATGCGCGACAGCGCGCCCGCGGCCACGGCAAGCGCGCGATAGACGCTATAGGAGCCGCTGTGCGTGCCGATCACGTTGCGGTGGCTGCGCTGGGTGGTCGTGCCGACGATGGGCCCGCGCTCGGCGGCGGTGGGCGCACCCCACGCGATGGGCAAGGCGCCATAACCGCTGGCATGGGAAGTCAGCCGGATGTGGCGGGGTGCTTCAACTGGCATGCGAAAGCCCTCCAAAAAGGCACTTTACAGCAGGTACCGTCACTGTGGGGCGTTGGGGCGGATCAGGGCAGCGGGGCACTCTACTCCGCGGATGTCCCCCGCCGCCGGGAGGGCGGCTCCTCCTTTATTCCGCTGCGCAGAGCGCCCCGCCGCCCTGATCCATCCTGCGCGGTATGCGTTCGACGCGTCGAAAGAACCAACGCCGCGCCAAGGGCCGGGGATGGCGGGTGGCCGACGCAGCGAAATCAAGGAGGAGGTAGCGGGCGCAGCCCGCGACGGGGGACATTCGCGGAGTCGGCCACCCGCCGTCCCCGGCCCGTCCCCGGCCCGTCGCCAACACACCGCGCCAACACACCGTGCCGGCTCCGTCGCGGGTGCTAGCGCCGTTTCGTCCCCGTGATCCCGCCGAGCACGCCGCGGATGATCTCGCGGCCGATCGCGCTGCCGACGCTGCGCACGGCGGACTTCGCCATGCTCTCGGCCAGGCCTTCACGCTTGCCGCCGCGCGGGCCGGTCGAGCCGAACACCGCATCGCGCAGGCCGTCCAGCAGCCCGCCGCCCGTGGCGGCTGGTGGTGTTCCGGGCAATCCCGGGGCCGTGGCCGTTGCGCCGCCGGAGCCGGGCGGCTGCATGGTCTCGGCGCGAGCCTTCAGCTTCTCATGGGCCGACTCGCGGTCCACCGTCTTTTCATAAACGCCCGCCACCAGCGAATTGGCGATCAGTGCCTGCCGCTGGGCCGGGGTGATGGGGCCGAGCTGGCTACCGGGCGGGATCACGTAGGCCCGCTCGGTGATGCTCGGGCGGCCCTTCGCGTCCAGCAGGCTCAGCAGCGCCTCGCCGGTTGCCAACTCCGTGATCGCCGTTTCGATGTCCAGGCCCGGCTTTTGCCGCATGGTCTGCGCGGTCGCCTTGACTGCTTTCTGGTCGCGCGGGGTGTAGGCGCGCAGGGCATGTTGCACGCGGTTACCCAGCTGCGCCAATACGCTGTCGGGAATGTCCAACGGGTTCTGCGTGACGAAATACACGCCGACTCCCTTCGAGCGCACCAGCCGCACCACCAGCTCGATGCGCTCGACCAGGACCTTCGGCGCCTCGTCGAACAGCAGGTGGGCCTCGTCGAAGAAGAAGACCAGCTTGGGCTTGTCCGGGTCGCCGATCTCGGGCAGTTGCTCGAACAGCTCAGACAGCATCCACAAGAGGAACGTCGCGTACAGGCGCGGCGAGTTGAGCAGCTTGTCCGCGGCCAGGATGTTGGCGATGCCGTGGCCCCTCTCGTCGGTCTGCAGGAAATCCTGGATGTTGAGCATCGGCTCGCCGAAGAATTTGTCGCCGCCCTGCGCCTCGATCTGCATCAGGCCGCGCTGGATCGCTCCGACGCTGGCCGCGCTGATGTTCCCGTACGAGGTGGTGAACTCCTTGGCGTTGTCGCCCACGTACTGCAGCATCGCCCGCAGGTCCTTCAGGTCCAGCAGCAGCATGCCGTTGTCGTCGGCGATCTTGAACACCAACTGCAGCACGCCCGCCTGGGTTTCGTTGACGCCCAGCATGCGGCCCAGCAGCAGCGGGCCCATGTCGGAAACCGTGGCGCGCACCGGGTGCCCCTGCTCGCCGAACACGTCCCACAGCGTGGTGGGGCAGGCGAAGGGCTCCGGCGCGGCCAGTCCGCGCTCCTTGATCACCTCGGCCAGCTTGCCCTCGATCCTGCCCGCCTGGCTGATGCCGGTGAGGTCACCCTTGACGTCGGCCATGAACACGGGCACGCCGATTTTGGAGAAATTCTCCGCCAGCGCCTGCAGTGTGACGGTCTTGCCGGTGCCCGTTGCGCCGGTGACCAGGCCATGGCGGTTGGCCATGCCCGGTAGCAAACTGCACCCGGTTTGCGCATTCTTCGCGATGAGAAATGGTTCGGCCATGGCTTGAAAAGTAAAATGGTGAGACTTTGCGGGACAGATCAAGAATGGCAAGGCCATTTTGCTCTGTCCTCAACTGATTGAGACGCCAATATAGCGCCGACTCCAAAGAAAGAAGGACTTCCAGTGGCCGGACACAGCAAATGGGCAAATATCCAGCACCGAAAGGGCCGCCAGGACGAGAAGCGCGGCAAGATCTGGACCCGCGTCATCCGTGAAATCATGGTCGCGGCCCGCCTGGGTGGCGGCGACCTGGGCCAGAACCCGCGCCTGCGGCTGGCCGTGGAAAAGGCCAAGGCGGCGAACATGCCGGCCGACACCGTCAAGCGCAACATCGACAAGGCCACGGGCAACCTCGAGGGCGTGCAGTACGAGGAAATCCGCTACGAGGGCTACGGCTTCGGTGGCGCGGCGATCCTCGTCGACACGATGACGGACAACAAGGTGCGAACCGTGGCCGAGGTTCGCCACGCCTTCAGCAAGTACGGCGGCAGCATGGGCACCGCGGGCTCGGTGGCCTTCCAGTTCAAGAACGTGGGTCAGCTCATCCTGGCGCCCGGCACCAGCGAGGACATGGTGATGGAGGTGGCGCTGGAAGCCGGCGCGCAGGACGTGATTGCCGACGAGGAAGGCGCCATCGAGGTCATCACCTCGCCGGGCGACTTCGAAGCCGTCAAGAACGCGCTGGAAGCCGCCGGCCTCAAGCCGGAGGTGGCGGAAGTGACGATGCGGGCGGAGAACACCATCGAACTCACCGGGGAAGACGCCGCGAAGATGCAGAAGCTCCTGGACGTGCTGGAAGACCTGGACGACGTCCAGGACGTCTTCCACAACGCCGAGATATCCGAAGAATGAAAGTCCTAGTCATCGGCGGCGGAGGCCGGGAACATGCGCTGGCCTGGAAGCTCGCCCAGTCGCCCAAGGTGCAGGCGGTGTACGTCGCGCCCGGCAATGGCGGAACGGCGCTCGATCCGCGGCTGGAGAACGTGGACATCACGGACATCCCGCAGCTGAGGAAGTGGGCCCTCGACCAGAAGATCGCGCTCACCGTGGTCGGCCCCGAGGGGCCGTTGGCGGCCGGCGTCGTCGACGACTTCCGCGCACATGGCCTGAGGGTGTTCGGGCCCACCAAGGCGGCGGCCCAGCTCGAAAGCTCCAAGGCCTTCTCCAAGGCGTTCATGAAGCGCCATGGCATTCCCACTGCCGAGTACCACACCTTCACGGATCCGGGCGCCGCGCACGACTACGTGCACAAGATGGGTGCGCCCATCGTCGTGAAGGCGGACGGACTGGCGGCGGGCAAGGGCGTGGTCGTGGCGATGACCGAGGTCGAGGCGCACGAGGCGATCGACTTCATGCTGCTCGACAACAAGCTCGGCGTCTCGCATGTCACAGGAGAAGACGGACGGGCGGTCGCTCGGGTGGTGATCGAGGAGTTCCTGCAGGGCGAGGAGGCCAGCTTCATCGTGCTGTGCGACGGGAAGAACGTCACGGCCCTCGCGACCAGCCAGGACCACAAGCGCCTGCAGGACGGCGACCAGGGCCCCAACACCGGCGGCATGGGTGCCTATTCGCCCGCGCCGGTGGTGACGCCGGACGTCCATGCACGAGCGATGCGCGAGATCATCCTGCCCACGATCAAGGGTATGGAGAAGGACGGCATCCCCTACACCGGTTTCCTCTACGCCGGGCTCATGATCGATGCGCAGGGGCACCCCAAGACACTGGAGTTCAATTGCCGCATGGGCGACCCTGAAACACAGCCGATCATGATGCGGCTGAAGTCCGACCTGTTCGACGTGATGCTGGCGGCCACTGCCGGCACGCTGGACCAGGTGGAACTGCAGTGGGACCGCCGCACGGCGCTGGGCATCGTGATGGCCGCGGCCGGCTACCCGCTCAGCCCGCGCAAGGGCGACGCGATCACCGGCCTGCCCAGACCGGCGGAGGACGCGATGGTGTTCCACGCCGGCACGGTGCACAGGGATGGCGCGCTCCTGACCTCCGGCGGGCGCGTGCTGTGCGTGACGGCGCTGGCCGATTCCGTCAAGGCGGCGCAGCAGCGCGCGCACGAGATGGCCGGCGCGATCCACTTCGATGGCGCCCAGTACCGGCACGACATCGGCCATCGCGCGATCCGCGGCTGAAGGAGCAGCATGACCAACGTCGACAGCGTACGCGATTACCTCACGGACCTGCAGGAGCGCATCACCACGGCCTGCGCCGGGGTGGACGGCGGCGCCTTCACCAAGGACAAGTGGAAGAAGGGCAAGGGGGAAACACTCCAAGGCGACGGCACCACGATGATCCTGGAAGACGGCAAGGTGTTCGAGCGCGCCGGTTGCGGCTTCTCGCACGTGGTGGGCCCGCGCCTGCCGCCCTCGGCCACCCAGCACCGGCCGGACCTGGCCGGCTCGGGCTTCGAGGCGCTGGGCGTGTCGCTGGTCTTCCACCCGCGCAACCCTTATGCGCCGACGGTGCACATGAACGTGCGCATGGTCACGGCCACGCCCGAAAAGGGCGAGCCGGTGTTCTGGTTCGGCGGCGGCATGTACCTGACCCCTTATTACGGCTTCGAGGAAGACGCCGTGCACTTCCACACCGTCTGCAAGAACGCATTGGAGCCGTTCGGTGCGGACAAGTACCCGCGCTTCAAGACCTGGTGCGACGAATACTTCTATCTGAAGCATCGCGAGGAGCCGCGCGGCGTCGGCGGCATCTTCTTCGACGATTTCGCCGAGAACGGCTTCATGAACAGCTTCGCGCTCATGAGCTCGGTCGGCGACGCTTTCCTGGACGCGTACCTGCCGATCCTGAACATCCGCAAGGCCATTCCCTATGGCGAGCGGGAGCGCAACTTCCAGCTGTACCGGCGCGGCCGCTACGTCGAATTCAACCTGGTCTGGGACCGTGGCACGCATTTCGGCCTGCAGTCGGGCGGCCGCACCGAGTCGATCCTGATGTCCATGCCGCCGCTGGCGAGCTGGGCCTACCAGCGCCAGACGCGCCCGGGCTCGCCCGAGGACGACCTGTACAAGAAGTTCCTGGTCCGGAGGGATTGGGTTTGACAAGCGCCGTGAAGCGCGTGGGGATGTTCGGGGGGGCGTTCGACCCGCCGCACGTCGCTCACGTCGCGCTGGCCCGTGCCGCGGTCGAACAACTCAACCTCGACGAGCTGCGGATCTTCCCCACCGGCGACGCGTGGCATAAAGCCCAGGCGCTGAGCCCGGCGGAGCATCGGCTGGCGATGGCGCGGATCGCTTTCGGCGAGCTGCCCCATACGGTGATCGACGAGCGCGAGTTGCGCCGCCCCGGCCCCACCTACACCATCGACACCTTGCGCGAACTGAAGGCGGAGCAGCCTCAGGCCGAGCTTTTCCTCATCATGGGGGAAGACCAGGCCGTCTCGCTGACCCGCTGGCGCGAGTGGCAGGCCATCCCCGCGCTCGCCACGATCTGCATGGCCGCGCGGGCCTCCACCGACGCCGATGCGCCCCGCGCCCTGCCTGCTGAAGCCGAGCTGAAGCTGCTGCGCCTGCCCGAAATGCCCGAGAGCGCCACCGAGGTTCGCGAGCGCGTCGCCGCCCATGAAGGGATAGACCATCTGGTCCCGCCGGGCGTTGCACGCTATATTGACCGACATTCCCTTTACCGACCTGCCTGATGACACAAGAAGCCGCCGCAAGAAAAGACACCCAACGACTCCAGCGAGCCATCGTCGATGGACTGGAGGACGTCAAAGGGCACGACATCCAGGTTTTCAACACCGAGCACCTATCGCCCCTGTTCGAGCGCGTGATCGTCGCGTCGGGCACCTCCAACCGGCAGACCAAGGCGCTGGCCTCCAGCGTGCGGGATGCAGTGCGTGAAGCAGGCTTTCCCAAGCCACGCATCGAAGGCGAGGACAACGGCGAATGGATCATCGTGGATTGCGGCGCCGCCGTCGCGCACATCATGCAACCGGCGATCCGGACGTACTATCATCTCGAAGAGATCTGGGGCGAGAAGCCGGTGCGGCTGAAATTTGGCGCACCGAAGCCGGCGACGGCCGAGCCCGAAACGAAATCCGCGGCGAGAAAGCCTGCCCACAAGGCGGCCGCGAAACCTGCAGCAAAGGCAACTGCGAAGAAAACGGGGGCGGCCGGCAGCACCGGCCGTGGCACCACCCCGGCAAAAACGGCGGCCAAGGCGCCTGTGAAAAAAGCGCCCGCCAAGAAATACGTCGTCCCCACGCGCCGTCCCGCCGCCAAGAGCCCCGCCGCCAAGAGCACGGCCGGCAAGAGCGCGGCAGGCAAGAGCGCGCCCCGCAAGAGCCCGACCCGCAAGAAATGAAGCTGCTGGTCGTGGCGGTCGGCCTGCGGGTGCCCGACTGGGCCCAGGCCGCCTGGGACGACTACGCCAAGCGCTTTCCACCCGAGCTGAGGGTGGAGCTGAAGGCCGTCAAGACCGAGCCGCGCGCCTCCAAGACTCTGGAAACGCTGTACGCGGCCGAGCGCCAGCGCATCGAGGCCGCCATTCCCAGGGGAACCCACGTGGTGGCGCTGGACGAGCGCGGCACGGCGCTCACCACCATGGCGCTCGCGGCCCGGCTCAAGGGCTGGCAGCTGCAGGGCGGCGACGTGGCGCTGGTCATCGGCGGCCCCGATGGCCTCGATCCCGGCTTCAAGCAGGCGGCGCACGAGCGCATCCGCCTGTCGGACCTCACGCTGCCGCACGCCATGGTGCGCGTGCTGCTGGTGGAGCAGCTGTACCGTGCATGGTCCATCAACGCGAATCATCCGTATCACCGTGAGTAACAGGGCTGTCATTGCGGGCTTGACCCGCAATCCATATCTGCTCGCCGCGATGGACGCCGGATCAAGTCCGGCATGACAGTGCCTATGTTCATTTATCTCGCCTCGCAAAGCCCGCGTCGCAGGCAACTGCTCGAGCAGCTGGGCGTCAAGCACGAGCTGCTGCTGCCGGACCCCGGCGAGGACACCGAATCGCTCGAAGAGGTATTGCCCGGCGAAGCACCCGCGCCCTACGTCAAACGCGTCACGGGGCTGAAGCTCGACGCCGCGCTGGCACGCCTGGAAAAGCGGGGCCTGCCGCCTGCGCCGATCCTCTGTTCCGACACCACCGTGGCGCTGGGCCGCACGATCTACGGCAAGCCGGCCGATGCCAAGGATGCCGCGCGCATGCTGCGCGAGCTGTCCGGCCGCACGCACCGCGTGCTCACCGCGATTGCCCTCCAGTCAGGGCGCAAGCGCCGGGAGGCCCTGAGCGACTCGCGCGTGACTTTCGCCGCGTGGACGCAGGCGCACATCCGGGACTACGTGGCCAGCGGGGAGCCGATGGGCAAGGCCGGCGCATACGCGATCCAGGGCAGGGCCGCGGCCCACATTTCGCACATCAGCGGCAGTTACTCCGGGATCATGGGCCTGCCCATGTACGAGACGGCGCTGCTGCTGCGCGAGCTCGGCGTGCGCGCAACGGGCTGAAGCGTCAGCGGTCGGTGATATCCACCGCCTCGGGGACGACGCCGATCACTTCGCCCCGTTCGTTGTACACCGGCCGCAGGGAGTAATCGAAACGCCGGGTCCCGATCGGCAGGTTCGCTTCCAGTTGCCGCCTCACCGGTTGGCCGCCCAGGGCCATCGCCACGGCCTGGCGCGTGAACTCCGGCAGCCCGGGTGTCGAGGTGAACCACGGTGTTTCCCAGAAGGGCCGGCCCACCACGTCGCTGAGCTTCGCCTGGATGCTTTTCAGGGAGGTCGTGTTCGCGTCCAGCAGCGTACCATTGGTGTCGAGGAACCCCTGGTAGAGCAGGCTGGTTTCGAACGTCGCCCGCAGCCGGTCGGCAATCGAAACCTGCTCGGCGACAGTGCGCTCCAGTTGCGCGGTGCGCAAGTTGACGTGCGCCTCCAGGGTCTCGTTGAACCGGCGCAGCGCCGCCTGGGCCCGCTGCTCGGCTTCGACCGTCGCCGACAGGCGCGCCCGTTCCTCGGCCAGCTGCCAATTCGACAACCGCAGCGCCGTTTCGGCGCGTGCACGGTCGGTGACGTCCGTCACCAGCACGAAGATGCCGTCGACTCGGCCCACCGGATCCACCACCGGCTGGTAGATGAAGTCGAGCACGCGCTCTTCGCGGGGCTGGTCCGGCGCGCGCTGCAGCCTGATCGAACTGGAGGCGGCGAGATAGGGCCGGCCGGTGCGGTACACCTTGTCGAGCAGGGCGACGAAACCCTGCTCGTCGGCCTCGGGCAGCGCTTCCTTCACCGACTTGCCCAGCAAGTCGCGCCCGCCCACGAGGGCCATGTAGGCGTCGTTGGCGATCTCGAACACGTGCGTCGGGCCGCGCAGCAGGGCGATGGGCGCGGGCGCCTGCCGGAACCAGCCGCGCAGGCGCGCGAGCTCCTCCTGGCGCTGCCGGCGCGCCAGCACCAGGTGGGTGATCTCGTTGCCCTGGTTGAAGACCCCGCCGATGCTGTTGTCCGCATTGCGCAGCGCCGTGAAGCTGTAGTTCCACCAGGTTTCGCGAACCACGCCGCCGCGCTCCATCGGCAGCATCTGCTCGAACTGGGCGATGCCTTCGCCCGTGGCGATGACGTGCGCGAGCTGGGGTCCCACCACGCTCCAGATGTCCGACCACACGTCGCGGGCGGGCCGGCCGAGCGCCCACGGATGCCGCTCCGCGGGGATGACCGACCACGCATCGTTGTAGAAGAGGTGAAGCTCGGGGCCCCAGTAGATGGCCGTCGGGAAGCTCGAGTTCAGGCACAGGCTCAATGCCATCTGCAGCGCCGGCGGCCATTGGTGCGGGGGCCCCAGGGGATGCGAGGCCCACTCGAAGTCCCGGATCCGCTGCCCCATCTCGTGCCCGCCCTGGAGGAAGAGGGGAGACGGCGGTGAAGGATTCATGGGTACTGCTCGACGGGACCGATTTCAGTTTATCAAAGCGCTACTCAGCCTTGGGTGGGTTATTCTCAGTCCATGCAGCAGGACATCCTGGTCAACTGGTCCCCCCAGGAAACGCGGGTGGCCATCGTGGAGAACGGCGCGGTGCAGGAACTGCACGTGGAGCGCACCCTCGAGCGCGGCCTGGTGGGCAACGTCTACCTGGGCAAGGTGGCGCGGGTGCTGCCCGGCATGCAATCGGCTTTCATCGATATCGGGCTCGAACGCGCGGCGTTCCTGCACGTGGCCGACGTCTGGCACAGGCAGCCCGAAGGCGAGCCGCCCGGGTTCGTGCGCAACAGCCTGCCCCAGGTGCCCATCGAAAAGCAGGTGTTCGAGGGCCAGGCCCTCATGGTGCAGGTGATCAAGGACCCGATCGGCAGCAAGGGCGCGCGGCTGTCCACGCAGATCAGCATCGCGGGGCGCCTGCTGGTGTTCCTGCCGCAGGACGACCATGTCGGCGTCTCGCAGAAGATCCCCGCGGACCAGCGGGAAGCCTTGCGCTCGCGCCTGCAGGCCCTGGTGGGCGAGCCGGGCGGCGGCTTCATCCTGCGCACCAACGGCGAAGACGCCTCCGACGCCGAGCTGGCCGAGGACATTGCCTACCTGCGCAAGACCTGGGCGCGCATCCGCGAAGCCGCGAGCCGGCTGGCGCCGATGTCGCTGCTGCACCAGGACCTGAGCCTGCTGCAGCGCGTGCTGCGCGATCTCGTGAGCGAGGAGACGCAGACGATCCGCATCGATTCGCACGAGCAGTTCAGCCACCTGCAGGCGTTCGGCCGCGAGTTCATGCCCGCCGCCGCGGAGCGCCTGCAGCTGTACAAGGGCGAGCGGCCGATCTTCGACCTGTTCTCCATCGACGACGAGATCGCGAAAGCCCTCGGGCGGCGGGTGGAGCTGAAGTCGGGCGGCTACCTGATCGTGGACCAGACCGAGGCGCTGACGACGGTGGACGTCAACACGGGCGGCTTCGTAGGCGCCCGCAATTTCGACGACACGATTTTCAAGACCAACCTGGAGGCCGCGCAGGCGATCGCGCGGCAGCTGCGCTTGCGCAACCTGGGCGGCATCATCATCGTGGACTTCATCGACATGGGGCGCGAAGACCACCGGGAAGCCGTGCTGGCCGAGTTCCGCAAGCAGCTCGCCCGCGACCGCGTCAAGACCATGGCCGGCGGCTTCTCGCAGCTGGGCCTGGTGGAAATGACGCGCAAGCGAACGCGCGAATCGCTGGCCCACATGCTCTGCGAGCCTTGCGAGGCCTGCCAGGGCAAGGGCACCGTGAAGACGGCGCGCAGCGTGGCCTACGACATCCTGCGCGAGATCCTGCGGGAGGCGCGGCAGTTCAACCCGCGCGAGTACCGCGTCGTCGCGTCGCCCAAGGTGATCGAGCTGTTCCTGGACGAGGAAAGCCAGCACCTGGCCGGCCTGTCGGACTTCATCGGCAAGCCGATTTCGCTGCAAAGCGAGAGCGCGATGGGCCAGGAGCAATACGACATCGTGCTGCTGTAGCCCACCGGCGGTTACTTGGGCGCGCGGGCGGCCGAGGTGGCGCTCTGTGGGGCGAATGTCCCCCGCTCGCGGGCGAGCGCCCGCTCCGCTCCTCCTTGATTTCGCCCCACAGAACGCCCCCTCGGCCTTGGTGCGAGCGCGCCTCCCCCGTGGGGATGCCAACCACGCAGGACCAGGATGGGGCTTGGCCGTCGCAGCGAAATCAAGGCGGAGGTAGCGGGCGCAGCCCGCAACGGGGGACATTCGCGGAGGCGGCCAGGCCCCGTCCTGGTCCGGCCGAAGATCAGACGATTTCGATGCTCTTCAAAGGCCGTGAGGCAAGGACTGCCCGCGCCTGGTCCAGGACGCGCGCCGGCGTGATGTCCACCAGGCAGTCGCTGCGGCTTTGCCGGTGGTCTTCGCAGCCTGCGCGCCCACACGGCACGCACGCCTGGGAGCCCTGCAGCACGGTGACATTGCCCACCTGTTGCACCCCCTCCGATCGCGCGAACACCACCGGCCCGCCCGCGCGGCGCGGCCAGGGCGCCCAGCGCAGGGGGTTCGTGGGCCCGAAGATGGCGATCACCGGCACGCCCGTGGCGGCCGCGAGGTGCGTGACCGACGTGTCGGGCCCGATGTAGAGCGAGGCGCCCTGGAACAGCGTGACCAGCTGGTTGAAATCCAGCTGGCCGGACAGGTCCAGCAGCGCCGGCGGCGGCGCGAGCGCCCGAAGCGGTTCGATGCACGACTGGTCGCGTTCGCCGGAACTGCCGGTGAGCACGACCTGCCGGCCCTCGTCCAGCAGGGCCCGCACCAGCGCCCCGAAGTGCGCCAGCGGCCATTGCTTGTACGGCCACATCGACGGCGCGTGGACGACGATGGCCCCGGGCTGGAGCAACGCCTGCGCCGCGGGCGGCAGCGGCGCGGCCGGCGGTGCGATCACATCAGCCGCGGGTTGCGCGGCGGCGCCCTCGGCTGCGGGAAGCAGCGCCTGCTTCTCGACCGCCGTGTGCACGGCGCCCAGGTCCCCGGCGGCAACCACGACGTGGTCCAGCAGGGCGCGCTTCCACCAATTGCTGCCGCTGCGCGCAGGGACGATGCCGTGGCGCCGCCGTGCGGCAATCCACCCGAGCAGGTGGGCGCGGTCGCCCGGGTCGGCGATCAGCGCGAGGTCGTAGCGGCGCCACAGGCGCCCGACCAGTGCGCGCATGCCTTGCCAGCCGGGCCGCGCAGGCGTTTCCACCAGCGCGGCGACGTCGGCGTTTCCGCGCAGCATGCCCAGCGTTCCCGCAAAACCCAGCACCTCGATGCGGGCCTGCGGCCAGCGGTCCCGCGCCCGGCGAATGAGCGGCGTGGTCAGCAGGACATCGCCGATCTGGCGCGTCGCGATCACCACCACGCGCTTCACGTCCCCCTGCGGGCTCGATCGCACCGCGCCGTTCTCGGCGAGCAGCCAGGCGAGCAGCGCCATGTACAGGTGCCCCTCGCCGAAGTCCATCAGCATCGAGTTGAACAGGCTGCCGACGGCGAAGGCGAGGGCGACACCGGCCAGCATGCCGCGGGCATCGGCGGGCGCGGTCGAGCGCAGGGCAGCCCGGAAGGCCAGGCCCAGCCAGGCCAGGAAAAGGGCGAGGGCCACCGCGCCGCCGCCGACCAGCTGCATCAGGTACTCGTTGTGCGGATTGCTCGCGCGGATCCAGGACTCTTGCAGGATGAGGCGCCCGGACGGATCGTTCGCGTAACGCGCCTGCGCCGCGCGCTCATGCGCCTGCGCATAGTGGGCATAGCCCACACCCGTCACGGGGTGCTCGATGGCCAGGTCCGCGGCCAGCTGTAGCAGCTCGATGCGGATGCCGGTGGAGCTCAGCGCTTCCGTCTGGCCGTTGCGCGCTCCGCCGTTGAGAGTCTCCTGGAGCCGGCCCTTCACGGCGGACGAACTCATGGCGAGCACGACAACCACCACGGGCCCGGCCAGCGCGGCCGCCCACCGGTAGCGTGGCGGGCTGTGCAGCCACGCGGCGCAGGACGCCAGCGCCAGCAGCACGACGTGTCCGGTGCGGCCGTCGATCGCGAACAGCACCGTCGCGGCCAGGAAAGCCGCGAGGGCGCGCATGCGCCACGGATTCAGCGAGGCACGCGCGCGCATCAACACCAGGAAGGCGCAGACGGCGACCGCGAAACCCGCGGAGATGCGCCGCGTCGCGAGGGACTCGCGCAGGCCGGGCTCCACCAGGGAAACCCAGTGCACGAGGGCCAGCAGCGCGGCGCCGGCCATCAGCGCGCGCATGAACAGCAGCCGGTGGCGGGCATCCGCCATGAGCACCAGCAGCAGGGGGGCGAACAGCAGTTCGTGGTAGCGGTTCACGGCATGGAGCGTGACTTCGGTCCAGCCGGAAAACGCCAGCGAATGCACGGCGATGAACGCCAGCAGCAGCAGCCCCGCAGCCATCACGGGGTTCCTCCAGGGCGCCGGCGCCCACAGAGCCGGCACACGCAACAGCGCGAGCAGAACGAGCGCGCCCATGGCGATCGCCACGCCGGCCGAGGAAAAGGGCGCGAAGAACCCCAGCGCGGCGAGCGCCACGGCCACGGTGCCCAGCCACGCCGCAGAAGGAGGGCTGGCGGTTTCCGGGGGTGTCTGGCGGGCCATCGTCATGCCGAAGCAAACTGCAGGGCGTGCAGGCGCGCATAAAGCCCGCCGCGCGCCAGCAATTCGGCGTGACTTCCCTGTTCCACGAGGCGGCCCTCGTCGAGCACCACCACGCGGTCGGCGTGTTCGACCGTGGACAGGCGGTGGGCGATGATGAGCGTGGTGCGGCCCACCATGAGGTGCTGCAGTGCCTCCTGCACCAAACGCTCGGACACCGTGTCCAGCGCGGACGTGGCCTCGTCCAGGATCAACACGGGCGCATCCTTGTACAGGGCCCGGGCGATTGCCAGGCGCTGGCGCTGGCCGCCCGACAGCGCCATCGCATTGTGGCCGGTTACCGTCTGCAGGCCCTCGGGAAGCGCCGCCACGAGATCCTGCAGGTTGGCCGCCTTCACGCATTCGGCCAGCCGGCGCGGGTCGGCTTCGCCACCCATCGCGATGTTGGCCGCCAGCGTGTCGTTGAACATGACGACATCCTGGCTCACGAGGGCGAACTGGCGGCGCAGCGCGTCGAGCCGCCACTGCGCCACGTCATGGCCGTCCAGCAGCACGCAGCCGGATGTCGGCAGCACGAACCGGGGCAGCAGGTTGGCCAACGTCGTCTTGCCGGAGCCGGAGGGCCCGACCAGCGCCACCACCTGCCCGGGCTCGATCGCGAGCGTGACGCCGTCGAGCGCGGGCGGGCCGTCCTCTCGGTAGCGCACGCCGACGTCCTGCAGCTCGATGCGCCCGCGCGCGCGCCCTGGCGCGTAGTCGCCGCCGCTTTCGGGCGGGGTCTTCTCGATCAGGTCGATCGCGCGCTGCACCGCGGCCAGGCCGCGCGAGATCGGGCTGGCCACTTCCGAGAGCCGCTTGATGGGCGCGATCAGCATCAGCATCGCCGTGATGAACGACGCGAACGTGCCCACGGTGATGCCCTCGCGGCTCTGCCAGAGCGCGATGCTGATCACGATCGACAGGGCGAGCGCGGCGAGCATGTGGGTGAGCGGCGTGATCGAGGCCTGGGCGACGGCCGTCTTCATCGCCAGCCGGCGCAGCGATCCGCTCAGGCCGGCGAAGCGATCCGCCTGCACCGCCTGGCTGCCGTGCAGCCGCACGACGCGCGCCGCCAGCACGTTCTCCTCCACCACGTAGGCGAGGTCATTGGTCGCCGTCTGGGTGCTGCGTGCGATCCGGTAGAGCCGCCGCGAGACGGTGCGAATGAGCAGGGCCACGCCCGGGACGATCAGGAACACGATCAGCGTCAGCTGCCAGTTGAGGTAGACCAGGTAGGCCAGCAACGCGACCAGCGAGACGCTGTCCTTGAGCAGGGCGATGACCGAGTTCACGAGCATGGTCGCGCCGTTCTGCACCTCGAAGACGACGGTATTCGACAGCGCGGTGGCGTTCTGCTCGCGAAAGAGGGAAAGGCGTGCGTCGAGCAGGCGCGCGAACATGTCCTGGCGCAGCAGCTTCAGGCCGTCCTGCGTGATCCTGGCCAGCGCCAGGTCCGCGAGGAAGCCTGCCGTGCCCCGCACGGCGAAGATCAGCAGCAGGGTGGCCGGCACCATCCACAGCGGGATGCCGCCGCCCTGGAAGCCCCGGTCAAGAAGGGGCTTGAGCAGGGCCGGCACCAGCGGCTCGGTGGCCGAGGCGATGATCGTGGCCACGATCGCGAGCGCCCAGGCGCCGCGGGCCCGGCCGAAGTACGGCACGAGCCAGCGAACGGCGGTGGAGTCGATGCGGATCACGGTGCGGTTGCGACCGCTCGCGCCGGGTGGGTGGCGAGCACCGAGCGGCCAGTGTCCATGGGAGGGGGTGCAATAATCAGTCGATGGATCGAATGACCGGATTATGCCGTCGCGGGCAGGAGCGCTTCGCGGCATGACGAGCCTGAGCATCGTGATCGTCGCCAAGAACGAGGCCCTCAACATCGTGGACTGCGTGCGCTCGGCCCGTTTCGCCGACGAGGTGATCGTGCTCGATTCGGGCAGCACCGACGACACCGTCGCCCTTGCCCGCGCCGAGGGCGCCACCGTGGTCAGCACCGACTGGCCGGGCTACGGGCCCCAGAACAACCGCGGCATCGACATGGCCCGGGGCGACTGGTTCTTTTCGCTGGACGCCGACGAGCGGATCAGCGAGGCGCTGGCGCGGGAGATCCGCGCGGCCATGGTGAACGCCACGGTGAACGGCTTTCGCGTGCCGCGCATCTCCATGTTCTGCGGCCGCTTCATGAAGCATGGGGGCTGGCGGCCCGACTACACGCGCCGGCTGGCCCGCCGGGGCAAGGCCCGCTTCACCGAGCATTACCTTCACGCCAACCTGGCCGTGCAGGGGCCGGTGGGCACGCTGCGCGAATCCATCGTCCACTACAGCTACCGCAACATGGATTCGGTGCTCGAAAAGCTCAATCGCTATTCCTCGGCCAGCGCACGCGACATGACCGCGAACCACCGCAAGGGTTCGCTCGGGCGCGCCATCGGCCATGGGCTCTGGGCCTTCCTGCGCACCTACGTGCTGCGCCTGGGGTTCCTGGACGGGCGCTGGGGCTTCATGCTGGCCGTGTCCAACGCCGAAGGCACCTACTACCGCTACGTCAAGCTCTGGCTGTTGCAGCGCGAGGCCGCCGATGGTTCGCAAGAGCCATGAGGACGGCCTTCGTCGTCCTCACCTACAACCGCGCCGAAGCGCTGCTGGCTGTCCTGAGGGGCCTGGCCCCGCAGTGCGGCGCCGGCGACGTGGTGGTGGTCGCGGACGACGGTTCACGGCCGGGGGAGGTGGAGGCCTTGCGCCGGGGTCTGCCCGGGTTTCCGTGCCCGGTGCGCCACGTGTGGCACCCCGATGTCGGTTTCACCGCGGCCCGCGCCCGCAACCTGGGAGCGCTTCATGCGCACGCCGACTACCTGGTTTTTCTCGACGGCGATTGCGTGCCCCGCCCGCGGTTCGCGCAGGGACACCGCGATCTGGCGCAGCGCGGGCATTTCGTGAACGGCAGCCGCGTGCTCCTGGGCGAACTCTTGACCCGCCGTGTCGAACGGCGCGAAGTGGACCTCGGCGCATTGCGTGCGAGCGACTGGCTGCGCCTGCGGGTCACGGGCGACGTTAACAAATTGACGCATCTTCTTTACTGGCCGGGTGCCCTGGGCCGTGTAGAACGCGGATTCCGGTGGAAAGGCATCCGGAGCTGCAATTTCGGCGTGTGGCAGGCGGATTTCGAGGCCGTGAACGGATTCGACGAAACCTTCACCGGCTGGGGCCACGAGGACGCCGACCTGGTCCTGCGGCTCCACCGCCAGGGCTGCATGCGCAAGAATGGCTTCCTGGCCACCGAGGTGTTCCACCTATGGCACGCCGAGAACAGACGCGGACTGGAGGCGGGAAACCGCGAACGCGTGCGCCAGCGCATGCAAGGCAGAATCATCCGCGCCGAGGTGGGGCTCGCGCAGGCCGGCTCCGGCCGCGGCACGGTGGTGACCGAACTGAATCGACGACAGTAGAAAGAAAGACGAACGAACATGAATATTCCTGCACAGTGGCGACGACGCCAGATCGTGGGTCTGTTGGGCGCCGCCGCGCTGCCGGCCTTCGCGCAGTTCCGCGTCGAAGTCACCGGCGTCGGGCTGACGCAGCTGCCGATCGCGGTGGCCGCGTTCCGCGGCGAGGCGGAAGCTCCCCAGAAGATCGCCGCGATCGTCCAGGCCGACCTCGAGCGCAGCGGGCAGTTCCGCGCGATCAACGCCGCGGGCGCGGCGCTGGACGAAGGCAGCCGGCCCGACCTGACGCCGTGGCGGCAGAAGGGCGCCGACTCGCTCGCGGCCGGCAGCGTCACCCGCCTGGCCGACGGCCGCTACGACGTGCGCTTCCGCCTCTGGGACGTGGTGCGCGGCCAGGACCTGGGCGGCCAGAGCTACGCCGTCACCGTGGGCGACCTGCGGCTGGCGGCCCACCGCATCGCCGACTACATCTACGAGAAACTCACGGGCGAGAAGGGCGTCTTTTCCACCCGCATCGCGTACGTCACCAAGGCCGGGACCCGCTACAACCTGTGGGTGGCCGACGCCGACGGGGAGAACGCGCAAAGCGCGCTGGCCAGCGGCGAGCCCATCATCTCGCCGGCCTGGTCGGCCGACGGCGGGCGCATCGCCTACGTCTCGTTCGAGTCCCGCAAGCCCGTGGTCTACGTCCACGAAGTCGCCAGCGGCAAGCGCCGCCTGATCGCCAACTTCCGCGGCTCCAACAGCGCGCCGGCCTGGTCGCCGGACGGACGGACGCTGGCCGTGACGCTCAGCCGTGACGGCGGCTCGCAGCTCTACACCATCGACTCCAACGGCGGCGAGCCCCGGCGGCTCACGCAATCGGCCAGCATCGATACCGAGCCGCTGTATTCCCCGGACGGACGCAGCATCTATTTCGTGAGCGACCGCGGCGGCGCGCCGCAGATCTACCGCATGCCGCCCGGCGGCGGGAACCCGGAGCGCGTCACGTTTACGGGGAGTTACAACATCTCGCCGACCCTCAGCCCGGACGGCCGGTGGCTGGCCTACATTTCCCGCATCAGTGGCGCCTTCAAGCTGCAGGTGATGGAACTCGGCAGCGGAACGGTGCACTCCATCACCGACACCACGGCCGATGAGAGCCCCAGTTTTGCGCCCAATGGCCGCCTGATCGTGTACGCGACACGGCAAAATGGGCAGGAAGCCCTGATGACCACCACTTTGGACGGCAAGATCAAGGCCCGCCTTGCGGGCAAGGGCGGCGATATCCGCGAACCGGACTGGGGTCCGTTCCAGAAATGAATTTTTCTTCAGGAGGTATTTGGATGATCAAGCGAATTTTCCTGGCCTTGGCTGTGGCCTTGGCAATGGCCGGCTGCTCCAGCGTCCCGCTCAGTGACGTGCCGGTGGTGGACAAGAGCGCCACCACCGTCCCGGGCGGGGGGGCAGGGGGCGGCACGCAAAGCAGTGTCGCGCCGGTGGTGACCGATTCCGCCATCGGCACCACGCAAGGCCCGGCCAACGTGGCGCGCATCGTCTATTTCGATTACGACAGCTACGTCATCAAGCCGGAATTCCAGTCGCTGATCGAGGCCCACGCACGCTTCATGAAGGCCAACAACGGCCGCCGGGTCAACATCGAAGGCCACACCGACGAGCGCGGCGGCCGCGAGTACAACCTGGCCCTCGGCCAGCGCCGCTCCGAGGCCGTGCGCCGCGCGCTCGGCCTGCTGGGCGTGCCGGACAGCCAGGTCGAAGCCGTGAGCTTCGGCAAGGAAAAGCCCGCCGCCCCAGGCAGCGACGAGTCCGCCTGGGCCAAGAACCGCCGCGCCGAGCTCGTGTACCGCTGATGAGCAGCCCCATCCGCCCACGCTTCCCCGCCTTCCGGGCCGCCCTGGCGACAGCGCTGGCGGCGCTGTGCCTGCTGGGCAGCGGCGCGGCCTCGGCCGCCCTGTTCGAGGACGACGAGGCCCGCCGGGCCATCCTGGAACTGCGCCAGCGCGTGGAGGCCCAGCGGCTCGCAAGCGAGCGTGACGCCGAGGCGCAGCGCCAGGAGATCAGCCAGATGCGCCGCAGCCTGCTGGAGCTGCAGACGCAGATCGAGACGCTGCGCGGCGATATCGCGCGCATGCACGGGCAGAACGAGCAGTTGCTGCGCGAGCTGGCCGAGGTGCAGCGGCGCCAGAAGGACATCGCCACGGGCGTGGACGAGCGCCTGCGCAAGGTCGAGCCCTCCAGGGTGTCGATGGATGGCAAGGAGTTCATCGCCGACCCTAACGAGGCACGCGACTTCGAGGCCGCCCTGGCCATCTTCCGCAAGGGCGAGTTCCCGCAGGCGCAGTCCTCCTTCGCGGACTTCATCAAGCGTTACCCGCAGAGCGGCTTCCGTCCGACGGCGCTGTTCTGGCTGGGCAATTCGCAGTACGCCAACCGCGACTATCGCGGCGCCATTGCGAACTTCCGCGCGCTCCTGGCGCAGGCCCCCGACCACCCGCGCGCCGCGGAGGCCGTGCTGTCGATCGCCAACTGCCAGATCGAGCTGAAGGACATGGCGGGCGCCCGCCGGACGCTGGACGAGCTGATCAAGGCCTACCCGCAGTCCGAAGCGGCCGTCGCCGCGCGCGAACGGCTCAGCAAGATCCGCTAGGGGGACGGGCCCCGCCTAGAATCGGGCGGTGACCCACCTCGACGAGACAGCCGACCTCCAGCGCCGCTTCGGCGGGCTGGAGCGCCTCTACGGCGTCCCCGGGGCGGCTTCGATCCGCGCCGCCCACGTGGCGGTGGTCGGCATCGGCGGCGTCGGCTCCTGGGCCGCCGAGGCGCTGGCCCGCAGCGGTGTCGGCGAGCTCACCCTGATCGACCTCGACCACATCGCCGAATCCAACATCAACCGCCAGATCCACGCCTTGGCCGGCACGCTGGGCCAGGCGAAGGTGCAGGCCATGGCCGATCGCATCGCCCAGATCAATCCGACATGCCAGGTGCACGGGATCGAGGAGTTCGTGGAGCCCGGCAACTGGCCGCAGCTGCTGCCCGGGCACGTCCACGCCGTGATCGACGCCTGCGACCAGATGCAGGCCAAGGTGGCGATGGCGGTTTGGGCGCTTCGCACGGGCACGATGTTCGTCAGCGCCGGCGCGGCCGGCGGCAAGCGCCTGGCGCACAAGGTGGACGTGGACGACCTGGCCTGCACCACGCACGATCCATTGCTGGCGCAGCTGCGCTATCGCCTGCGCAAGTTCCACGGCGCGCCGAAGGAAGGCAGGAAGATCGGCCTGCCCTGCGTGTTCAGCCGCGAGGCCGTGGCGCCGCCGGATGCGTCCTGCGCGATCGAGGGCGACGGCTCGCTGAACTGCCACGGCTATGGTTCGGTGGTCAGCGTCACCGCGACTTTCGGGCAATGCGCGGCGGGCTGGGTCCTCGATCGGCTGGCAGTGTCGAAACCGCTCGTAACGACGATATAATCGCTGGCTTTGCTGGGACGTTAGCTCAGTTGGTAGAGCAGCGGACTTTTAATCCGTTGGTCACAAGTTCGAATCTTGTACGTCCTACCAAATTTCCAGAGGGGATGGCTGTCATGGTCATCCCCTTTTTTCATCTGGCGTAGCCAAATCGTAGCCCTCAAGCACATTATTGAGCCGGGCGGAGGCTTGCTGCAAGCCTTCCGGGGCGATGTGGGCGTATCGGTCGACCATGGCACGTGTCAGCCAGCCACCAAGCATTTGCAGCTCATGCGTGGGCGTTCCGGCCTGCCTGTGCCATGTTGCAAACGTGTGCCGGAGGTCGTGCCACCGAAAATTCTCGATTCCAGCCCGGTCCAGAGCCGCCCACCACGCCTTTGTCGAGACGTTCGTGATCGGGTCGCCTCGGTAGCTGAAAACAAAGTCGGGATGTTGACCGATGCGTTTTTGCAACAGAGCGGCCGCCATTTCGTTCAGGGGGAAGCCCTGCGAGCGCCCATTCTTGAAATTCTCACCGGCCACGCGAACGTGATTTGCCCGCAGGTCCACGTCGACCCAGCGCAGACCTTTGACGTTCGCTTGGCGCAGGCCGGTCATCACGGCGAAAAGGGCCATATCAGCCAGGTGCGGCGGGAGCTCGACATGAAGCCGGGCGAACTGGTCGGGGGTGAGGTAGCGGATGCGGCCCGCCGATTCCCGGAACAGAGTGACTGTGGGAACGCGCTCGATCCACTCCCACTCTCGCCACGCTTTGCGGAGGATGGTTCGGATTACGGCGAGGTAGCGGTTTGCCGTGGCCTTGGACGCAATCTCGGCTCGCTGGAACTTGATCTTGTCGATCAACGTGCGGTCGATCTCATCGAGGCATTTCCCCCCTAGTTCGGGGTCAAGCCATGCGAGATACGCCTTGTCCTGCTTGTGGGTCCGCTTGTGAGAGGTTTCGAGCAGGTACTTCACGACCGCGTCCTGCCATGTGTAGCGCGGCTTGGCTCCGAGCTTGTCCTGATTCCAGCGTTCGGCCTTGAGCCGGTCGTGGAACTCCTGCGCTTGCTTTCGGTTGGGAGTCCCAGTAGATCGCGATAGAGGCTTGGATTCGCCGCGGATGGGCGGCAGTTTGACCCACCAATAGGGCGAGTCTTTCCTTCTGTAGAGAGGCATTCGGATTTCTCCTGAGCATCGGCTACAGACACACGCGAAAGCGATTGTGCCACCAGATACTCGATCAACAACGATTCAACGAACACCCACGCCTTCCCGACCTTACAGCCGGGAATTACGCCGAGTCGTGCACGCGCGGCAAGGGTCTTGGGATGGACGTACAGCAGGCGTGCAGCCTGCTCGAGCCCGAGGGTGCTAACCATGGTCGTTCACCCGCCGGCGCGGCCAACACGTTGTTGCTACTGGGGCCTCACTCAATGTTGGGAATCGCGAACTCACCCCTGCGCAATCGCTCCCGCTCGTGCCATTCAGCGAGCGCCCGCCGTTGCCGTTTGGTAGGCCTTGTCGCGAGAGCCGGTTTCGGGTCGTCAGTTGCCCATCGCGGCGCCGGCTGCTCAACACAGTCAGGATGCGCCCTGTCCAGTTCTGGCTGATTGGCGATCGCTGCTCCGGCGTCGACCTCCAGCAGCTGCAGGTAGCTCGCCAGAGCATGGCAAATGAACGCGTTGAAACTGAGTCCCATCGAGACCGCGCGGTCACGCGCGAGTTCGTTAAGGGCCTCTGGGACACGGAGAGGGTAGGACGGCATTTGAACAATCCAAGAAGGCGCCTGCGAGGTGATATCACCCGCCTGTTCACGTTGTTGATACTGGGGACAAGCCCAGCGCCTAGAGTGGTGGCGCCGAGGTTCTCAGATGGGGAATGGACGGCAGCGATTGACGCTGCGCCAGGTGCACCACACATACGGACTCCATAGCAGGAATGGAAAACGCGGCGGTGCCGATGCTATGGAGTAGTCCTCTGGCCGCCGGATCATCGGGCAATTCCGGTGGTGGGCTGGGATTAGCTTGCCAACGACGCGTGCCGCTGGTGCTTGTTCGCCCTTGAGTATGCCGCCGCAACCTTGTCAGTTACGACAATGCTGAGTGTCATTGATCCGCTGCTACCATGTCAAGCAGAACCAGAGGGGAAGTCGATGAGTCAGCCACCGCAGCAAGGCACAGGCGGCGTTGCCGGGCAGCCAGCCCAGATCGCCGGCGGGCCCCAGAACATGCTGGGCATACCAATGTCCAGTCTTGCCGGACTATCCGTCGACGACTTGTTGAACAACAAGCCGGCGCTCACGATGGTCATGCACTACTACAAGCAGCTCGCTGATGAGAACGCTGCTCTCAAGAATGACCTGAACACCGCCGGCACCTACGTTACCGGATACGAGAAGAAGACTAGCGACACATCCATGGCCGCCGGTCTCTATTTCCTGTCATCGCTGTGTATCGGTTTGGGTGCGAACCTTCTCACGAGTGATAACGACAAAGCAACAGTACCGGGCGGGGTACTTCTGGCCATAGGCGTAATCTTGCAAGGGGCCGGCCTCTACTACGCGATGCGCAAGAGCTGATATGTCGGTCCGGTACATCTTCAATACGCAGGGCCAGTACGTCGCCTTCGCGTCGTCGGACAATTTGTTTTCGCCGGACGCCAATTGGCTAGGTGTCATCCGACACGGCAAGGTCGTCTATAACCCGGACGGCAGCTACTTGGGTCACCTGACAGAAGATGATCGCGTGATCACAGCACCACATCTTGCGCAACTGCCGATACTCGCCCCCCTACCGCCGCTGCCTCCTTTCCCTCCGCTGCGGCCTTTCAACCGGCTGCGTATGCCGAGTCTTCCGGCAGGATATCAAGATGTTTTTTCAGACGGTCGGGCTCCGTTGTCGCATCAAGATCTCTCTGCCCTGAATTCGCTCCTAGATAGTGAGTTAGTAGCCAACGACGGAACATTTCTAGGCAAGGTGACAAAGAACCGTTTTGACAAAGATTCGCTGCGGAACCAATTTGGTAACTACGGCAACCGATACAGCCCCAAGTCGATCTTCAATCAATACTCCCCATACGGGAGCCGATACAGCGCCTTATCTCCGTTCAACCAATATTCGACTACGCCTCCTCGATTTGTGAAGAATGGAATGGCGCTTTCATACCTCACTGCGAACCGCTTCCTAAAGCCAGGTGTTCACCCTGAAAAGTTTCAAGCGTGGCTAAACCAGCTCTAGCCCTGCGAACCCTTGACATGTGGCCCCTGCCGGGCCGCCGACCGCTTCGCCCCCCGCGCCGTGCCCTCCGGACCCGGTCGCGGGTGTCGGCACGGTAGCAACCCGGCCGACCCCATATCAAGGGCGAGCGCTTCGCGTTGCCACTGTGCTGGGGTGTGCAACGGCGAACTCAGATTCAAAGCGTGCAGCCTCTCGACTTAGTGCGAGGGAGGCGAAATGGGAGAGCGGCAGTCCCATGCGCTCACAGATCGCGCGGAGCCGGTCGGACAGCGCCGGTTCGATAGAAACGTGCAATGTTGCCTTCTTGCGGCTCACGGTTTGCTGTGTCATGTGTGATCCTTTAATCGCGGAGAGAGGTTGATCAGGGCGCGCGTCCACCAGACGGGCGCTCCAAAGCCGCGCACGCGAGCAACGTGCGGGCAAGCGCTAGTCTGGTCACCATGGGGGCCACAGCCCCCATACCCCCTATAGCCAGTCTCGGGCGTAGGGGATGTAAACCAAGCAGACGAGTCGCAGCGGCAACCATCGAACTGGGCGAGGTATCCATCCCGGGCCGTGACGGGCGAAGTGGGCCGCCAAGGTGGTTGTGGGCCCGAGCCAAGACGGCAGACGGGCAAGGCGGGCCCGAAAGCGCGCAGAGGTGTCCAGGTGCATGAGGTAGCTCCAACGTAGCTGAAACGTAGCTTCTGACAGCGTTCTCGGGCTACGCATGGCACCCGGCTACGGTGTGCGTGCGTCTGTAGGCCTTGGGTTACACGGACCAAAAGGCGCCGGTTTTCGCCTTTTAATCCGTTGGTCACAAGTTCGAATCTTGTACGTCCTACCAGGTCATCAGGGGCTTGCTGCCATGAAAATGGCAGCAAGCCCTTATTCATTGGAAGTCGCGTGCCCCCTGGGTCGCTGGAGTTGCGCTCGGGTGACGGCGCTCATGCAAGAGCTTCATCGCGCCCAGAAGCAGTTCTTCGGCATGAGCGCGCTTCGCCTGGACTTCGATGAACAGGGGGTCCGTCACGCTCAAGCTCTTCGCCGGGCGTTGACGCGCGCCCGTGCCGACGGTGTCGAACAGCCGCTGCTCTGTTGCCAGGAAAGCATCCTGGGCCACCTTCCAACGCGCGAACGCATCAGTGATGTCATCCCTATCCATCGACTAAATATGGCTCTGCCGCTGTGCTTGTCAATATGAGTTTTCATACATATCGACGGTGGCCAAGGCCGTCCGGCTGATCCAGTCAGCGAACGCGCCGGGGACCTTTCTCGCCCCCGTTCAGTTCGACTGAGGCAGCCTTGGGCGGGCGCTTGCGCGCTGTTGCCCGCGCCGGCTCCGGTGCGGGCAGCAGCAGCTGTGCCTCCTTGGCCACGCGCACGCAGTCCTTGATATGTTCCTCGCCCAGGTAGCGCAACGCGGTGTAGCCCATGATGGCGGCGACAGCCTGGCCTGCGAAGGGCACGTACTTCGCGGCCTGCTTGCTCGTGAAGCGCACGCCGACCTTCTGGGCCATGCGCAGCACGAGGTCCCGTGTGATGAACTTGCCGACCAGCACGGAGCCGACCATTGCCAGGGCCTTCTGCACCTGCTCGCGTTTGTGGGCCGGCAGGGCGTCCAGCTGCTGCGGGGTCAGCCCGAACTGGGCGTTGATCGAGGGGACCAGCCGCGTCAGGAGCGCGGCGTCCACCGCCCAATCGAGCCCGGGGATGGGCACAGCGCTTGCTGCGGCGCCGACAAGGGCCCGGCGGTTGAGCAGCTGGCGGCTGCGGCGCACCGCATCTTCGAGGATGGGATTGCCTTCGGCGAGTTGCAGGGCGGTGGGCATGTTTCCTGTGTGCGGACACCCCCAGTGTGGCTCAAGAGGCGCTAACGTGCTGTTTCCATCGCCTCGATGTCGCCGGAAAGCGCCAGCCAGCGTTCTTCCAGTGCCTGCAGCTCGTCATTGACGGCCTTCAGCCGCCGTCCCGCCTGCGCGATTTCCGGCGGCGGCAGCTGCGCCGACAGCTTCGCTTCGAGCGCTGCCTTGTCGACATTGAGCTCGGCCATGCGCTTTTCCGCTTGTTCAAGCTCCCGCCGCAGCGGCTTGACGCGCGTCGCCAGCTGCGCGCGGTTGGGCTGGGGCGCGGGTGGCGGAGGCGGCGGTGGGGGCGCGGCCGCGATGGTCTCGGCGCGCGCTTCCTCACGCAGGCGCTTCGCCTCATCCAGCAGGTACTTCTGGTAGTCGTCCAGGTCGCCGTCGAACGGCGACACCCGGCCCCGCCCGACCAGCCAGAACTCGTCGCACACCGCGCGCAGCAACGCGCGGTCGTGGCTGACCAGCATGACCGTGCCTTCGAATTCGTTCAGCGCCATCGACAAGGCCTCGCGCGTCGCGAGGTCCAGGTGGTTGGTCGGCTCGTCCAGCAGCAGCAGGTTGGGGCGCTGCCACACCATCATCGCCAGCACCAGCCGCGCCTTCTCGCCGCCGCTCATGGTGCCCACGGTCTGCTTGACCATGTCGCCCGTGAAATTGAACGTGCCCAGGAAGTTGCGCAAGTCCTGCTCGCGGCCGGACTCGCCGGAGTTCGGCCCGGCCTCGCGCGCCAGGCGGAACATGTGTTCCAGGGGCGTGTCCATCGGGCGCAGCACGTCCAGCTCCTGCTGCGCGAAGTAGCCGATCTTCAGGCCCTTGCCCTCGGTGATGGTGCCGCCCAGCGCCGGGATGTCGCGGGCGATCGTCTTGACCAGCGTGGACTTGCCCTGGCCGTTGGCGCCCAGGATGCCGATGCGCTGGCCGGCCATGACAGTACGGCTGACGCCGCCCACGACCAGCTTCCGCGTGCCGTCCACCGTGTAGCCGAATTGCCCGTCCGTGATGGCGAGCATCGGGTTGGGCAGGTTGTTCGGCTCCTTGAACTCGAAGGTGAACTCGGCATCCGCCAGCACCGGCGCGATCTTCTCCATGCGCTCCAGCGCCTTGACGCGGCTTTGCGCCTGCTTCGCCTTGGAGGCCTTGGCCTTGAAGCGGTCGATGAACTTCTGCAGGTGCGCGATCTTTTCCTTCTGCTTGGAGAAGGCCGATTGCTGCAGTTCGAGCTGCTGCGCGCGCAACGTCTCGAAGGCGCTGTAGTTGCCGCCGTAGCGCGTGAGCTGCTGGCGCTCGATGTGGAGGGTGACGTCGGTCACCGCGTCGAGGAACTCGCGGTCATGGCTGATCACGATCAGCGTGCCGGCATAGCGCTTGAGCCACGCTTCCAGCCACACCAGCGCGTCGAGGTCCAGGTGGTTGGTGGGTTCGTCCAGCAGCAGCAGGTCCGACGGGCACATCAGCGCACGGGCCAGTTGCAGGCGCATGCGCCAGCCGCCGGAGAAGCTGTTGACCGGCTGTTCCAGCTCGCTGGTCTTGAAGCCCAGGCCGAGGATCAGCGATTGGGCGCGCGGCACGGCATCGTGCTCGCCGGCATCGGCCAGGTCGGAGTGCAGGTGCGCGATCTCCATCCCCAGGTCGTGGTTGTCCATGTCCTGGTCGTGCGCGGCCTCGGCGCGCGCGAGGGCTTCGCGCAGCTCGATCAGGCGCGTGTCGCCGCCCAGCACGAAGTCGGTGGCCGACTCGCCGGTCTCGGGCATGTTCTGCGCGACCTGGCCCAGGCGCCATTGCGCGGGCATGGAGAAATCGCCGCTGTCCTCGTGCAGCGTGCCGTTGATGAGGCCGAAGAGCGTGGACTTGCCGGCGCCGTTGCGCCCGACCAGACCGACCTTTTCGCCCGGGTTCAGCGTGACGGAGACGTTGTCCAGCAGCACCTTCGCGCTGCGGCGAAGGATGACGTTGCGCAGGAAGATCACTTGCGTCCCAGCTTGTCGAAGGCCTGCCGGAAGTCGGCCAGCAGGTCGGCTTGCGCCTCGATGCCGACCGAGACGCGGATCAGCGAATCGGCGATCTCCATGCTTTCGCGCTGCTCGGCGCCCATCTCCCAGAAGATCGTGCGCGCCACCGGCAGGGCCAGCGTGCGGTTGTCGCCGAGGTGGCTGGACTTGATCACCAGCTGCAGCGCGTTGAGCACGTCGAACGGGTCGACGCCCTCGACGGTCTCGAAGCTCAGCAGCGCGCCCGCGTCCTTGAACAGCTTCTTCGCCCGGGCGTGCTGCACGTGGCTCTGGAGGCCGGGGTAGTGGACTTTCGCGACGAGGGGCTGGTCATCCAGCCATTTCGCCAGCACATGCGCGTTGGCGCAGGCCCTCTCCATGCGCAACGCCAGGGTCTCGGCCCCGGCGGCGATGCGGTGGCCATGCTCGGCGCTGAGCGTCGCGCCCATGTCGCGCAGGCCCTTCTTGCGGATCTGCAGCAGGCCCCAACCGGCATCCGGCCCCTTGCGGTACGAGGGCAGGATGTTGGGGTACTTGTCCCAGTCGTACAGGCCGGTGTCCGAGATCGACCCGCCCAGGGCGTTGCCGTGCCCGCAGATGGACTTGGAGAGCGAATGCACGACCAGCGACGCACCGACGGCCTTGGGCCGGAAGAGGGCGGGCGTGGTCATGGTGCTGTCCACGACGTAGAGAACGCCGTGCATCGCGCACAGCTTGCCGATGGCTTCGAGGTCGGCGACCTGGGTGCGCGGGTTGGCGATGGTCTCGACGAAGACCATGCGCGTTTCCGGCCGCAGGGCTTCCTGCACGTTGGCTGCCTCGGTGGCGTCCACCAGGCTCACTTCGCAGCCCAGCTGGGTGAGGGTGTTCAGCCAGCTGGCCGTGTTGCCGAACAGGAAGCGGCTGGCCACGACGTGGTCGCCCTTCTTGAGCAGCGCCATCATCGACGAGCAGATGGCGGCCATGCCGGTGGCGAAGCACACGGTGCCCACCGCGTCTTCCATCAGGCTGACCTTGGCTTCGAGGGCCTGCGTGGTCGGGTTGCCCTGCCGGCCATAGATGTGGCCGCCCTTGTCGCCCTGGAAGACGGCGGTGAGTTCTTCGGCCGTTTCGTAACCGTAAGCGGTGGCGATGTGCAGCGGCTTGAGGATGGCACCATGCTCGACCGTGCCCAGGCGGTCGGCATGCAGGATGCGGGTAGTGATTTCTCGGGTCATAAGGGCTCTATTGTCGCGTGTTGGCTGTCATCCCGGGCTCGACCCGGGATCCATGCCTCGAAAGGAACCTACGCCGCCATGGGATTGCGGGTCAGGCCCGCAAAGACAGCCCTTGCAGCGCGTCGCGGGTCACCAGCAGCACCTGGTCTTCACCGGCGCTGGTTTCCAGCCACACCACTTCCAGGCGCGGGAACGCGGCCTCGAAGTGCCCGCGCTCGTTGCCGATCTCCAGCACCAGCACGGCCCGCTCGCTCATGTGGGCGGGTGCGTCGCGCAACAGCGTGCGCACGAAATCCATGCCGTCGGCGCCGCCGGCCAGTGCCAGCCCTGGCTCGGCCAGGTATTCGGCGGGCAGCTGCGCCATGCTCTGCGCATTCACGTAAGGGGGGTTGCACAGGATCAGGTCGTAGGGGCCCTGCACGGACTGCAGTCCGTCGGAATGCAAAACCCGGATGCGGTCGGCCAGGCCGTGCTTGTCCACGTTGATCCGTGCAACTGCCAGCGCGGGCTCCGAGATGTCTGCGGCGTCCACCATGACTTCGGGATAGGTCATCGCGGTCAGCACGGCCAGGCTGCCGTTGCCGGTGCACAGGTCCAGCACGCGCGCGGTGTGTTCGCCCAGCCAGGCGTCGATGCTGCCATCGGCCAGCAGTTCGGCAATGAGGCTGCGCGGCACGATCGCGCGCTCGTCCACGTAGAACGGTACGCCTTGCAGCCAGGCTTCGCGCGTGAGGTACGCGGCGGGCTTGCGCGTCTGGATGCGCTCGGCGACGAGCTCATCGACGCTGTCCTGCTGCTGCGGCGACACGGCCATGTCGGCGACGCCGTCCAGGTCGTCCAGCGGCAGGCCCAGTTGCCACAACACGAGCCACGCGGCTTCATCGAATGCGTTGGCGGTGCCATGGCCGAAGGCGACGCCCGCCTCGTCGAGGCGCGCGGCGCTCGCCTCGACGAGCTCGATCAGTCTCATAGGGCGGCTTCGAGGTTTTCCAGCGTGCGGCGGTAGATGTTCTTCAGGGGCTCGATGTCGGCCACGCGCACGTGCTCGTCGATCTTGTGGATGCTGGCGTTGATCGGGCCGAACTCGATCACCTGAGGGCAGATCCGCGAGATGAAGCGGCCGTCGCTGGTGCCGCCGGTGGTGGACAGCTCGGTCTCGATGCCGGTCTCGGCGCGGATCGCACCCTGGATGGCGTTCACCAGGTCGCCGGGCGTCGTGAGGAAGGGCAGGCCGCCCACGACCCAGTCGAGCTGGTAGTCCAGCCCGTGCCGGTCCAGCACCTCGTGCAAGCGTTGTTGGAGGCCCTCGGGCGTCGATTCGGTGGAGTAGCGGAAATTGAAATCGACCGTCACGGTGCCCGGTATGACGTTGCCCGCGCCGGTGCCGGCGTGGATGTTGCTCACCTGCCAGCTGGTGGGCTGGAAGAAATCGTTGCCGCGGTCCCACTTGATCGCCACGAGTTCGGCCAGCGCCGGCATCGCGAGGTGGATGGGGTTCTTCGCAAGCTGCGGGTAGGCGATGTGGCCCTGCACACCCTTGACGGTGAGCTTGCCGCTCATGGTGCCGCGCCGGCCGTTCTTGATCATGTCGCCGATGCGCTCGACCGATGTCGGCTCTCCCACGATGCAATAGTCCAGCCGCTCGCCGCGAGCCTTGAGCCGCTCGCACACCACCACCGTGCCGTCCACGCTGGGGCCTTCCTCGTCGCTGGTGAGCAGCAGCGCGATCGACAACCTGGGTTGCGGGTGGGCCGTGAGGAATTCCTCGGCGGCCACGACGAACGCCGCGATCGACGTCTTCATGTCGGAGGCGCCACGGCCATAGAGCTTGCCGTCCCGGTGCGTGGGGGTGAAGGGGTCGCTGGCCCATTGGTCCAGCGGCCCGGTCGGCACCACGTCCGTGTGGCCGGCAAAGACGACGGTGCGGCCGTTATCCTGCGGATCGAGGGTGCCCGTGCGCTTGGCCCAGAGGTTGGTCACGCGGAACGTATCCGGGCCGCTCAGGATGGTTTCGCAGGCAAAGCCCAGCGGCGCCAGCCGCTCGGAGACGATCTGCTGGCAGTGGCCGTCCTCGGGCGTGATGGAGCGCCGCGAAATCAGCTGTTCGGTCAGGTGAAGTGCTCTGGACATATCAATGGGCGCGGGGCCATTTCAGTGTTTGACGTCCAGGGTGATCTCGGTGAACGACGGTTCGTCGGCCATGTCCTCCTCGGAGGCGCCGTCTTCCACTTCGGCCTTGTCCTTGCCCGCGAAGTCGTTCTGCAGCCGCCACTGCAGGTTGGTGGGCGAGTCGGCGTAGGCGAGGCCCTCCTTCTTGTCCACGACCCCTTCGACGATCAGGCGCGCGATGTCCTGCTCGAAGGTTTGCGAGCCCTCGGCCATCGATTTTTCCATCGCTTCCTTGACACCGGAGAAGTCGCCCTTCTCGATCAGCTCGGACACCAGCTTGGTGTTGAGCATCACCTCCACTGCAGGGGCGCGGCCGCCGTGGACGGTGCGCAACAGGCGCTGCGACACGATGGCCTTCATTGCCGCCGCGAGGTCGCCCAGCATGGTGGGCCGGACCTCGACGGGGTAGAAGGACAGGATCCGGTTCAGCGCCTGGTAGCTGTTGTTGGCGTGCATCGTGGCCAGGCACAGGTGGCCCGACTGCGCATAGGCAATGGCCGCCGACATCGTTTCGCGGTCGCGGATTTCGCCGACCAGGATGACGTCCGGCGCCTGCCGCAGGGCGTTCTTGAGGGCCGTCTGCATGGACTGCGTGTCGCTGCCCACCTCGCGCTGGTTCACCACCGACTTCTTGTTCTTGAAGAGGAATTCGACCGGGTCCTCGATGGTCAGGATGTGGCCCGACACCTTCTCGTTGCGGAAATCCATCATCGAGGCCAGCGTGGTGCTCTTGCCGGCGCCCGTCGCGCCGACCATCAGCAGCAGGCCGCGCTTTTCCATGATGAGGTCGCCCAGGATCATCGGCACCGACAACGAGGCCAGCGGCGGGATCTCGGTGGTGATGTAGCGGATCACGGCCGCGTAGGTGCCGCGCTGGCGCATGGCGGAAATCCGGAAGTTGCCGATGCCCTCGATGGCGTGCGCCATGTTCAGCTCGCCGGTTGCCTCCAGTTCGTCGATGCGCTTGGCCGGCAGCACTTCGGCCAGCAGCGCCTTGGGCGCGTCCGGCGGCAGCAGCTGGTTGTTGATCGGCAGGCATTGCCCGTTGATCTTGATCAGCGCCGGGGAGTGCGCGGACAGGTACACGTCCGATGCCTTCTTTTCGCTCATCAAGCGAAGGATCCGTTCCATCGTGCTCATCGACTACTCCTCCATTAACCAACCACGTTTGGAGACCGCGCTGTCCGGGCCAGGGCCACCGCGGAACCGGCTCTGCCGGGCCGCAGGCGGCGCCCCCTTGAAGGGGGAGGCGCCGAAGGCGCTTCGGGGGTGTTTCATCTAATCCCGCAGCAGGTCGTTCAGGTTCGTCTTGGCGCGCGTCTGCGCGTCGACGCGCTTGACGATCACCGCACAGTACAGGCTGTACTTGCCGTCCGCGCTCGGCAGGTTCCCGGAGACGACGACGGAGCCGGCCGGAATGCGGCCATAGGTCACGGTGCCGGTCGCGCGGTCGTAGATCTTCGTGCTCTGGCCGATGTAGACGCCCATCGAGATCACCGAGTTCTCCTCGACGATCACGCCCTCGACCACTTCCGACCGGGCGCCGATGAAGCAGTTGTCCTCGATGATCGTCGGGCCGGCCTGGACCGGCTCCAGCACGCCGCCGATGCCCACCCCGCCGGACAGGTGCACGTTCTTGCCGATCTGGGCGCAGCTGCCCACGGTCGCCCAGGTGTCCACCATGGTGCCCTCGTCGACGTAGGCGCCGATGTTCACGTAGCTGGGCATCAGGATCGCGCCCTTGGCGATGAAGCTGCCGCGGCGCGCCACGGCGGGTGGCACGACGCGCACGCCGGTAGCCGCCATCTCCTCGGGCGAGAGGTGCGCGAACTTGGTCTGCACCTTGTCGTAGAAACCCAGGTCGCCGGCGCGGATGATCTCGTTGTCGCGCAGGCGGAACGACAGCAGCACCGCCTTCTTGATCCACTGGTGCACCGTCCATTGGCCGACCGACTCGCGGGTGGCGACCCGCAGGTGGCCGTTGTTCAGTTCCACGATCACGTGTTCCACGGCTTCGACCACGTCCTTCGGGGCGGACTTGGTGGAGATGTTGGCGCGGTTCTCCCACGCGTTGTCGATGATCTGCTGGAGCTGTTGGGTCATTGCGTTGATAGGGTTTTCAGGGACTGGACGAACTGGACGATGCGTTGCGCTGCTTCCACGCATTCCGCGGTGGGCGCCACCAGGGCCATGCGGATGCGGCCCGCCCCGGGATTGGCCCCGCCCGTCTCGCGGGCGAGGTAGCTGCCGGGGAGCACGGTGACATTGTATTGAGCCAGCAGCTCGCGGGCGAACTCTGTGTCGCTTCCACGCACACCGGCCCAAAGGTAGAAGCCCGCGTCGGGCAGGTTCACATCCAGCACCCCGGCCAGCATGGGCGTGACCTGCGCGAACTTTTCGTGGTACATGGCGCGGTTTTCCACCACATGCTGCTCGTCGCCCCAGGCCGCGATGCTGGCGTGCTGGATCACGGGGCTCATGGCGCTGCCGTGGTAGGTGCGATACAGCAGGAATTTCTTCATGAGGGCCGAGTCGCCCGCGACGAAGCCGCTGCGCATGCCGGGCACGTTGCTGCGCTTGGACAGGCTGGTGAAGGAAACGAGGTTCCTGAAGTCCGGCCGACCCAGCTTGGCCGCAGCCTGCAGGCCGCCCAGGGGCGGTTCATCGGTGAAGTAGATCTCGCTGTAGCACTCGTCGGAGGCGATCACGAATCCGTGCCTGTCGGAGAGGGCGAACAGCTTCTTCCATTCGTCCAGGGGCATCACGGCGCCCGTGGGGTTGCCGGGCGAGCAGACATACAGCAGCTGGGTGCGGGCCCAGGTTTCCAGCGGCACGCTGTCCCAGTCCACCGCGAAATTGCGGGCCGGGTCGCAGGGAACGTAATAGGGCTCGGCGCCCGCGAGGATGGCCGCGCCCTCGTAGATTTGGTAGAAAGGGTTGGGGCAGACCACCACGGGTTTGTCCGTGGGGTCGATCACCGTCTGCGCGAAGGCGAACAGGGCCTCCCGCGTGCCGTTCACCGGCAGCATCTGGGTGTTGGCGTCCACGGCGAGCCCGTAGCGCGTCATCAGCCAGCGGCGGAAGGCGTCGCGCAGCCGGGGCTCGCCGGCCGTGGCGGGGTAGGTCGCCAGGCCGGACAGCGAGCCGGCCAGGGTCTGCTTGATGAATTCGGGCGTGGGGTGCTTGGGCTCGCCGATGCCCAGGCTGATGGGCGAATAGGCCGGGTTGGGCGTGACACCGACGAAAAGCTGCCGCAGCCGCTCGAAGGGGTAGGGCTGCAGGCGGGACAACAGGGGATTCATGGCGCGATTATCGGTCCCCGCCGGCTACTGCCGAGTCAGGCAAGGCGCCCGATTGCGGCGTATTCTTGCTCTCCCCAATACCTCAAGGAGAGTGCCATGCTGTCCAGCGCCAGCGTCACGACCATCCTGCCGGTGGTCGACATGAACCGTGCCCGCGCGTTCTACGAGGGCAAGCTGGGATTCAAGCCGGAGGGACCCAGGCCCGATGGCGACGTGGTGTACCACGTCGGCGCCGGCGCGCAGATCGCACTGCACCACAAGGAAGGCGGCACCAAGGCGGACCACACCGCCCTGAGCTTCGAGGTCGGCGACATCGAGGACGACATCCGCGGGCTCGAACAGGCGGGTGTCGTCTTCGAGGACTACGACCTGCCGGGCCTGAAGACCGTCAACCACGTCTGCGTCCTCGGCTCGGAAAAAGCGGCCTGGTTCAGGGACACCGAAGGCAACTACCTTTGCCTGCATCAGGAGATGCACTGATCCGGCACCGGCCGCCCTGTCCAAGCCTCGCGATCAGCTCCAGGGCGTTGTCCGGCGCGTGCAGCTTGTCGGTATTGTCGAAATAGCAGTAGACGTCGCGCGAACCGCGCGGGGGCGGTTGCGCCTTCGTGATCAGCCGGGCGTCGGCCGGCTGGCCGCCGTGGGTCCAGGCGCGGATGCAATCGGCCCAGCGATCGAGTTCCGCGCCGGTATAGCGGCTGTTGTAAAGCTCGGTCGATCCGTGCAGCCGCATGTAGATGAAATCGGCGGTGACGTCCTCGAACAGCGGCCAGGGCCGGGGGTGTCCGCCACCACCCAGGCGATCCGGTGCTTGCGCAGCAGGGCGATGAAGTCCGGGTCCACGAAGCTCTCGTGCCGTACTTCCACGGCGTGGCGCAAGCGCCGGTTGGCATGGGGCTCCAGCGATTCACGGCCTTCCAGGCGGTGGTCGCGGCCCAGGGCGATCGCTGCAGCCGCTGTGGTCGTGCGCGGCAGCAACCGGAAGAAAGCCTCGAACAGGCCCCGGTCGTACCCCATGTTGGGCGGAAACTGCCACAGGAAGGGTCCCAGCTTGTCGCCCAGCTCGAAAGGGCCTGACGCCAGGAAGTTGGCCAGGGCCGTTTCCACGTGGCGAAGCCGCAGCATGTGGGTGATGTACCGGCTGCCCTTGATCGCGAACACGAAGCCGGGAGGCGTCTGCAGCGCCCACCGCGCATAGCTGGAGGGCCGCTGCAGGGAGTAGAACGACCCGTTCAGCTCGATGGAGGGGAAGATCCTGGCCGCGTACTCGAGTTCGCGGGCTTGCGCGAGCTTCTTCGGGTAGAAGTTGCCGCGCCAGGGGGTATAGCGCCAGCCGGAGACGCCGATGCGGACTTTGCCTGGAACCACGGCCCCACTTTTGCCAGAAAGCGGAGCCGGCGGGGCTTCACCCTTACCGTTGGTTGCACAGGGGCGTCCGCTACCTGGAGGCGCCACGCCCCGCGGGGGGGCGGCCGGCTGCAGCACGGTATCATCCCAGCCACTCGCCGGCCCCTGGGCCGGCGCTTTCCTACAGTCAGCATCTTCGGGCAGGACCGTGCGTCTCAATTCGATCAAGTTATCCGGGTTCAAGTCGTTCGCGGAACCCACCAACTTCATGCTGCCGGGCCAATTGGTGGGCGTCGTGGGGCCCAACGGCTGCGGCAAGTCCAACATCATGGACGCGGTGCGCTGGGTGCTGGGCGAGTCGCGCGCCAGCGAGCTGCGCGGCGAATCGATGCAGGACGTGATCTTCAACGGCACGAACACCCGCAAGCCCGCCTCGCGCTCGTCGGTCGAGCTGGTGTTCGACAACTCGGACCACCGGGCCGGCGGCCAGTGGAGCCAGTTCACCGAAATCGCCGTCAAGCGCGTCCTGACGCGGGACGGCACCTCCAGCTACTACATCAACAACCAGCCGGTGCGCCGGCGGGACGTGCAGGACGTGTTCCTGGGCACCGGCCTGGGCCCGCGCGCCTACGCCATCATCGGCCAGGGCACGATCAGCCGGATCATCGAGTCCAAGCCGGAAGAGCTGCGCCTGTTCCTGGAGGAAGCGGCGGGCGTGTCCAAGTACAAGGAGCGCCGCCGCGAGACCGAGAACCGCCTCTCCGACACCCGCGAGAACCTGACCCGCGTCGAGGACATCCTGCGCGAGCTCAACGCCAACCTCGACAAGCTGGAAAAGCAGGCCGAGGTCGCGCAGCAGTACAACACGCTGCAGTCGGAGGTGACGCTCAAGCAGCACCAGCAGTGGTTCCTGAAGCGCGCCGAGAGCGAGGCCGACCAGGCCAGGGTGAAGGCCGACGCCGAGAAGTCGGTCAATGACCTCGAATCGCGGGTGGCCGACCTGCGCCACATCGAGAGCGAGCTGGAGACCATCCGCCAGGCGCATTACGCCGCCGGCGACCAGGTCAACCAGTCGCAGGGCCTGCTCTACGAGGCCAGCGCCGAGGTCGGGCGGCTGGAGGCCGAGATTCGCTTCGTGGTCGAGGGCCGCCAGCGGGTCGAGCAGCGTCTTGGACAATTGAAGGAACAGACCACGCAATGGGCCGCCCGCAAGGACGACGCCGCGGCCGAAATCGAATCGCTGGCCGCGCAGGGCGTGGAAGCGGAAGAAAAAGCCATGCTGCTGGCCGCGCAGGTGGAAGAGCAGGCGCAGCAGTTGCCGGAGCTGGAAGAAGCGCTGCGCCAGGCGCAGGCCAAATCCACCGAACAGCGCGGCAGCGTGGCCCAGGTTCAGCAGCAGATCCAGGTGCTGGCCGCCGACCAGCGCAACATCGAGGAGCAGTCGCGCCAGCTCAACCAGCGGCGCGAAAAGCTGGCGGCCGACCGCAACGCGCTGGCGGCGCCGGACGAAGCACGCCTCGCGAACCTGCAAACGCAGTCGGCCGCCGCGCAGGAGGCGGCCGAGACCGCGGATGCCCGCCTGCACGAGCTGCAGGAGCAGGTGCCGCAGCTGGACGACGACCGCCGCGCGAGGCAGCAGGCCGTCAATACCGAAAGCCACAAGCAGGCCGACCTCTCGGCGCGCATGGAAGCGCTCAAGGCCCTGCAGGAAAAGGTGAAGACCGACGGCAAGTTGCGCCCCTGGCTCGCCAGGCACGGCCTGGACGGGCTGCAGGGCCTGTGGAGCCGCATCCACATCGAGCAGGGCTGGGAAAGCGCGCTGGAAGCGGCGCTGCGCGAGCGCATGAACTCGCTGGAGGTGTCGCGCCTGGACATGGTGCGGGCCTTCGGCAACGACGCGCCGCCGGCCAAGCTGGCGTTCTACAGCCCGCCGCAGGCGGCCTTGCCGGAACCTGCGTCCGCCATGCCGCGCCTCGCCGACCTGCTGCGCCTGAACGACGCGGGCCAGAAGGCATTGCTGGCGGACTGGCTGCACGGCTGCTACACCGCGCCCAATTTCGAAGATGCGCTGGCGCTGCGCGAGAAGCTGCGGCCCGGCGAAGTGATCTACGTGAAGAGCGGCCATGCCGTCACGGCGCACAGCGTGAGCTTCTATGCGCAGGATTCGGAGCAGGCGGGCCTGCTGGCGCGCCAGCAGGAAATCGAGAACCTGGAAAAGCAGCTGCGCGCGCAGGCGCTGATCGCGGAAGAAGCGCGCTCGGCCCTGGTCCGTGCCGAAGCCGCCTACACCGACGCCTCGCAGCGGCTGGTGTCGGCACGGCGCGAAGCGGCGGAAACGCAGGACCGCGCACATGAACTGCAGGTCGAAACAATGCGCCTGGCGCAGCTGGCCGAGCAGACGCGGGCGCGCAGCGAGCAGATTGCCGGCGACCTGGCCGAAGTCGATGCCTTGCTCGAAGAACTGCAGGAACGCCGCGTGACGGCCGAAGTGCGCTTCGAGGAGCTGGACATGCAGCTCGCCGACAGCCAGGAGCGCCATGCCCAGCTGGACGAGCGCGTGATCGAGGCCGAGCGCAAGCTCTCCGAATCGCGCGAGCAGCAGCGCAGCCTGGAGCGGCAGGCACAGGAAGCCCACTTCTCACAGCGATCGGTGGAGGCGCGCAAGGCCGAATTGCAGCGCGCCATCGAGACCGCGGCGCAGCAAGCCGAAAGCATCGCCGCCGAGGAGGCCCGGGCGAAGGAGGAGCTCTCGCGCCTGACCGACGCCGCGGCCCAGGCCGGGCTGCAGAGCGCGCTGGCCCTGAAGCTCGAACGCGAGCAGGCGCTGGGCGCCAAGCGCAGCGAATACGACGACCTCACCGCCAAGCTGCGCGCGAGCGACGAGCGCCGCCTGCAGCTCGAGCGCGAGCTCGACCCGCTGCGCCAGCGGATCACCGAGTTCCAGCTGAAGGAGCAGGCCGCCCGCCTGGGCTTCGAGCAGTACAGCCAGTTGCTGGTCGATGCGCAGGCCGACCTCGAAGCCGTGGCCAAGTCCATCGAAGATGGCAAGGTGCGCCTGGCCGGGATGCAGGGCGACATCGACCGCCTGCACCGTGAGATCGCGGCGCTGGGCGCGGTCAACCTCGCCGCGCTGGAGGAGCTGACCACCGCCCGGGAGCGCAAGCAGTTCCTCGACGCGCAATCGGCCGACCTGAACGAGGCGATGGTGACGCTGGAGGATGCGATCCGCAAGATCGACGCCGAGACGCGCGAGCTGCTTGCCGGCACTTTCAACACCGTCAACGAGCACTTCGGCAAGATGTTTCCGGAGCTCTTCGGCGGCGGCAACGCGCGGCTGGTGATGACGGGCGACGAAATCCTGGATTCGGGCGTGCAGGTGATGGCGCAGCCGCCCGGCAAGAAGAACCAGACCATCCACCTGCTCTCGGGTGGCGAGAAGGCCCTCACCGCCATCGCGCTGGTGTTCGCGATCTTCCAGCTCAACCCCGCGCCGTTCTGCCTGCTGGACGAGGTGGACGCGCCTCTGGACGACGCCAACACCGAACGCTATGCCAAACTGGTGACCAGCATGAGCCGCGAAACGCAGTTCCTCTTCATCAGCCACAACAAGATCGCCATGGAAATGGCCGAGCAGTTGATCGGCGTGACCATGCAGGAGCAGGGCGTCTCGCGCATCGTGGCGGTGGACATGGAGTCGGCGGTGTCGATGGCCGAGGCCGCATGAGCAGTTTTACCGTCGGCCTCGCCATCCTTGGCGGGCTGCTGCTGGCGGCGCTGGTGGCGTGGAACGCCTGGACGACGCGGCGCAACACGCCGCGCCAGCCGGAGGCGGTGGTCGCGGCTCAGCCCGAGGTGGCCGAGCGCCTCGATCCCGTCTTCGACCCGATGGCGCCACCCCCGGCCAGCCTGCAGGAAAAGAAGCCCGGGCTCGATGCCTTGATCGACGTGCTCGCGCCCATCTCCCTGGAGGCGCCTGTCTCCGGCGAGCATGCACTGGCCGCATTGCCCCCAACGCGCCGCGCGGGCAGCAAGCCTTTCGCCATCGAGGGCTTGAACGAAGCGACGCAGCAATGGGAGACGCCGCAGGCCGGGCAACGCTACGGCGCTTTCCAGGCCGGCGTGCAACTGGCCAACCGCACCGGCGCGCTCAACGAGATCGAGTACTCCGAGTTCGTGATGAAGGCGCGGACTTTCGCCGATGCCATCGGTGGCGAGCCCGAGTTTCCGGAAATGCTGGAGGAGGTGGCCCGCGCGCGCGAGCTGGACCAGTTCGCCAGCGCCCATGACGCCCAGCTGAGTTTCACGCTGCGGGCGAAGAACGCGGCCTGGAGCCCGGGCTATGTCCAGCAGAACGCCGCGCGCCTGGGATTCGTGCCCGGCGCCATCCCGGGGCGGCTGGTATTGCCCGCGAACACGGCCGGATCGCCAGCGGTGCTCGGCCTCTCGTTCGACAGCCAGGCCGCGATGGCCGAGGACCCCAGCCAGTCGGCCCTGCGCGCGATCACGCTCAGCCTCGACGTGCCGCAGGTGGATCGCACCGAACAGCCTTTCGTGCGCATGCGCGATACGGCCATCGCCCTGGCTGCGTCCATGGAAGGCATCATCAGCGACGACAATGGCCAGGTGATCCGTGTCGAGGGGCTGGACGTGATCGGCTCCGACCTGGAGCAGCTTTACGACACGCTGGACTCGCGTGACCTTGCGGCCGGCTCCCCCCTGGCTCGCCGCCTGTTCTCGTAGGGCGGGCACCCGTGCCCACCACGCCGAAGATCCAGGAACGCGTCGACGCGCTGCGCGAGCTGCTGCACCACCATGCGCACCGTTACTACGTGCTCGACGAGCCGGAAATCCCGGACGCCGAATACGACCGGCTGTTTCGTGAGCTGCAGGAGCTCGAGGCGCAGCATCCCGAGCTGGCGACGCCCGATTCGCCGACCCAGCGGGTGGGCGGCAAAGTGCTGGACGGCTTCGTCAAGGTGCGGCACAAGGTGCCCATGCTGTCGATCCGCACCGAGACCGACATCGAGGCCTCGGGCGCCCGCAACTTCGACGCCCGCGTGCGGCGCGAGCTGGGCCTGCCGGAGTCCGCGCCGCCGGTCGAATACGTCGCCGAGCTCAAGTTCGACGGCCTGGCGCTCAACCTGCGCTACGAGGGCGGCGTGCTGGTGCAGGCCGCGACGCGCGGCGACGGCGAGATCGGCGAGGAAGTCACGCAGAACATCCGCACCATCGGCCAGGTCCCCCTGCGCCTGCCCAAGGACGCGCCGCCCGTGCTCGAAGTGCGCGGCGAGGTGTACATGCGCCGCGACGATTTCGAGCGGCTCAACGAGTCGCAGCGCGAGAGGATCGCCAAGGGCGCGAAGGGCGAGAAGACTTTCGTCAACCCGCGCAACGCGGCTGCCGGCGCCGTGCGCCAGCTCGACCCGTCCATCGCGCGGCGGCGCCCCCTGAGCTTCTTCGCCTACGGCTGGGGCGAAATCACGCCGCCGGAGCAGGGCGGGCCCGCCTTCACGAGCCATTTCGAGACCTTGCTCACGCTGCGCTCCTGGGGTTTTCCCGTTTCCCCGCGCACGCAACTCGCCACCGGACCCGGGGAGTTGGTGGCGTTCCACCAGGCAGTCGGCAAGGAACGCGACAGCCTGCCCTTCGACATCGACGGGGTGGTCTACAAGGTCAACAGCCTGGAGCTGCAGAAGCGGCTCGGCTTCGTGTCGCGCGAGCCGCGCTGGGCCGTCGCGCACAAGTACCCGGCGCAGGAGCAGATGACCACCGTGGAGTCGATCGACGTGTACGTCGGGCGCACCGGCAAGCTCACGCCGGTGGCACGCCTGGCGCCCGTATTCGTCGGCGGCGTGACGGTGACGAACGCCACGCTGCACAACGAGGACGAGGCCCGGCGCAAGGACGTGCGGGTCGGCGACACGGTCATCGTGCGGCGGGCGGGGGACGTGATCCCCGAAGTGGTGGCGGTGGTTCCGGACAAGCGCGCGCACCACGCCAGGCAGTTCACCATGCCGCGCCATTGCCCGGTCTGCGGCTCGGAAGCCGTGCGGGAAGAGGGCGAGGCTGACTACCGGTGCACCGGGGGCCTGTTCTGCGGCGCGCAGCGCAAGCAGGCGATCCTGCATTTCGCGCAGCGCCGAGCGATGGACATCGAGGGCCTGGGCGAGAAACTGGTGGACCAGATGGTCGAGGGCGGCGTCATCAGGACCTTGCCCGACCTGTACCGCCTCGGCCTCAACGCGCTGGCCGGCCTGGAGCGCATGGCCGAGAAGTCCGCGCAGAACGTGCTTGCCGCGCTGGAAAAATCCAAGCACACCACGCTGCCGCGCTTCCTGTATGGGCTGGGCATCCGCCACGTGGGCGAGGCGACGGCCAAGGATCTGGCGCGGCACTTCGGCAAGCTCGATGCGATCATGGACGCGAACGTGGAACAACTGCTGGAGGTCGCGGACGTCGGCCCGGTGGTGGCCGAGAGTATCCATACCTTCTTCCAGCAGAAACACAATCGCGAGGTCGTGGAGCAGCTGCGCGCCTGCGGCGTGACATGGGAGGAGGGCGAGGCAGCAGTGCGCGCCCCCAAGCCCCTGGCCGGCAAGACCATCGTCCTTACGGGAACGCTGCCCACGCTCAGCCGCGACGAAGCGAAGGACCTGCTGGAGGCGGCCGGCGCCAAGGTGGCGGGCTCGGTCAGCAAGAAGACCGACTACGTGATTGCCGGCGCGGAGGCGGGCAGCAAGCTGGAAAAGGCGCAGGAACTCGGTGTCGCCGTCCTGGACGAAGACGGGCTGCGCACGCTGCTGGCCGGCGGACGGAGTTGACGGGCCCTAGGACACCGGCGGCACTTCCGGCCGCTGCCACAGCCAGAGCCCGACACCGACCATGATGGTGATGGCCGTGACAGGCACCCACCAGGGCCGCACGAACACGCTCATGAACAGGGCCCCCCCGGACATCATCACCGTGGCGGTCCATTTGGCGCGGCGGTTGACGACGCCGCCCTGTCGCCAATCGCGAATGTAGGGGCCCATGCGGGGATGCGTCTCCAGCCAATGCGACAGGCGCGGCGAGCTTTTCGCGGCGGCCCACGCCGCGAGCAGCACGAACGGCACGGTGGGCATGACCGGAATGAAGGCGCCGATGATGCCGAGCGCGAGGCTCGTGACCGCCAGGGCCTTGAACAGCCAGCGCACGGGTGTCGAGAGCGGTGGCGGGGAAGGGGGAGGTGAGGGGGGCGGCAAGAACGGCCGCCGCTAGTTCTTGGCCAACGGGCTCGCCACCGCCGCGCGGCCCCGGCTGTGTTCGACAAAGAAGGCCAGCATCCGGGCGCGGCTGTCATCCGCCGCACCCTGGTCCTTGCCCACCCGTTTGCCCAGGTAATGCGTCGGCATCATTTCGAGGTCGAACGAATGGGCGGCCCGCGGGTACACGACGAACTGCATCCTGGCTCCCGTGGACTTCACGCCTTCGCATTCTCGTGCCGGCGTCCAGTCGTCCTCGCCGCCGGCGAGGATCAGGAGGGGCGCTGCCAGGCGCACGGTCCTGCGGTCGAAAGAGCCGCACCAAGGGTAGTAGGCCACGACGCCCCGGTACCCACCGCCGCCGCCCGCGTTGCGATGGGGTCCGTCGCCCTTGGCGACGTTGATTGCGACGCTGCCCCCATTGCTCTGGCCCATGAGGAAGATGCTGGCGGGGTCGACGAAGGGCTGCGCCTGCAGGAACCTCAGGGCGTCCTGCGCGTCATGCGTGCGGTAGTCCAGCGCTTCGACCTGGCGATCCACGTCCTCGCACACCTTGCCGCCGCCGAGATTGCGGGGGCCGAAGCTGTCGAGGTCCAGGACGACGAAGCCCTTGCCGGCAAGGAACTGCGCATACGAATTCATCGTGTACCGCACGGCGGGCTGCCAGCCGCCGCAGCCATGCATCAGCACGACGGCCGGAAACGGGCCGTCGCCTTCCGGCTTCGTGATGTCGGCGCGCAAGGTCACGTTGGCGGAGGTGTAGCCGCGGCTGGCCTCGAACTTCACACGCTCGCCCGCATGCGCCAGCGACGCGGCCAGCGTGATGAACAGCGCGGGCAGGTGCCGTGCCAGCACCTTCGTGGCATGCACGATCTTCCACCTGTTGCGGCAAGCGCGGGATAACACGTTCGAAGTCCTTGTCCTCGTTGAAGCAGCGCCGCCCGTGCGGCGGGCAGTCGTGGCCGTATTTTGCGGCTTTTTCGATGCGGGCGACAGGTCGTGCGGGTCAGCGCCCGGAGTAACACCAATGCCCTATTCCAGCACCCACGCACTGCTTCTTGATTTGGGTCACTGAAGTTTTGGAGGCCATGGCTAAGTTGAAATAAAGAGCAACTCGCATGGCCGAACCCAAAAGAAACAAGTCCGACGCTGCAGCGCCTGCGTCCCGCCGGTTGGCCGTCCTGCGCTTTTACCGCGGCGGGTTCGTGCTCGATACGGCGTCCGGCATGTTCTATCGCCTGACACCCGCCGCCGATTACCTCCTGCGCTCCTACGACGCCGGCATGGAAGTGCGCCAGTTCGCGCAACTGATTCAGGAGCGCTATGGGCTGGACCATGCGAGCGCGGTGCGCGACGTGGAGCTGCTGCTCAACCAGTTCGTGGGCCCCGGCCTGCTGGATACGCGGGAAGCCGAAAGCGCCACATGACGAAGGACCTGCGCACCGTGGCCGTAACCGGCATGCACCGGGGCGAGAACCCCCAGCCCGGCGCCGCGGTGGTGGCCAGCCTGCGGCGGCGCTTCCAGGCGCTTCGCATCATCGGGCTGTCCTACGACCCGCTGGAAAGCAGCCTGTACGGGCGCGGCGAGGACCACCCCGACGCGGCCTACCTGATCCCGTTCCCGGGCGCGGGGGTGGTTGCGTTGCAGGAACGCCTGGGCGAGATCCGCGCGAAAGAGAACATTGGCTACGTCATTCCGTGCCTCGATTCGGAGATCGAGAACTTCACGCGGATCTCGGCGCAGCTGCGCAAATGGAACATCGGTTGCATCCTGCCGTCCAGGCGCTCGTTCGAGGCGCGGCACAAGTCCCACCTGTACGAGTTCTGCCGCCACAACGATGTGCCGACGCCCCTGACGTTGACCGCCGCGGACCCGGTCGCCGTGGAGCGTTGCGCCGCCCGGATCGGCTACCCGGTGTTCGTGAAAGGGCGCCTGTACCACGCGCACCTGGTCCACTCGCGCGAAGGCCTCGCGCCGGCCTACGAGGAAATCGTGAAGGCCTGGGGCTGGCCGGTGATCGTGCAGGAAACGCTGTCCGGCGAGGAGTACGACATCGCGGGTGTCGGTGACGGCAAGGGCCGTATCGCCGGCAGCTGCTCGATCCGCAAGCTGCTGCGCACCGCCAACGGCAAGGGATTCGCGGGCATCGTCGTGCGGGACGCGGCGCTCGACGAATTGTGCGAACGGATCATCCGCGCGCTGAAATGGAATGGCCCGTTCGAGCTCGAGTTCATCAAGGCGCAGGGCAGGCCCCACTCGCTGATGGAGATGAACCCGCGCTTCCCGGCCTGGATCGATTTCCCGTCTCAGATCGGCTGCAACCTTCCCGGCCAGCTGTTCGAGCGCCTCGCCCGCCGGGAGGCGGCGCCCCTGCGCGAATGCGAGGCCGGACAGATGTTCGTGCGGCACAGCATGGACCTGGCCGGTGACTTTGCCGACTTCGCCGAAATGGCCAGCACGGGAGAGCGCGTGTTCAAACCTGTTCCACAACCGCAGAGAAGAAGCAGTGAACTTCGATTACTTCCCGCCAGCCATCAGCAATGAACTAGGACGCCACTCGCTCGACGCGGCGGCGGACCGGAACTTCCTTGCGCGCGGCACGCACGCGCCGACCCTCTTCGAGATCGACGGCATCCCGGTGGCGTCGCTCGTGCGGAAGTTCGGCTCGCCGCTGTTCGTGTTCTCCGAGCATGGGTTGCGCGAAAAGACGCGCCGCATGCGCGAAGCCTTCACCAGCCGCTACGAGAACACGCGCTTCGCCTGGTCTTACAAGACGAACTACCTGGGCGCCATCTGCGAGGTCTTCCACAGCGAAGGCTGGATGGCCGAAGTCGTCTCCGACTTCGAGTACGAGAAGGCCCGCCGGCACGGCGTCGAGGGCAGGGACATCATCTTCAACGGGCCGTACAAGCCGCGGGCGGCCCTGGAGCGCGCGATCAGCGAGCGGGCCCTGATCCAGATCGACAACTGGGACGAGCTGAGCCTCATCGAGGAACTGACCGCCGGCCTGGAGCAGCCGCTGGACGTGGGCATCCGCGTGTGGCTGGACGCGGGGATCCAGCCGGTCTGGTCCAAGTTCGGGTTCGCGGTGGAGAACGGCGAGGCATGGCGGGCGGCGACCAGGATCCTGGGCAACCGGAAACTGAGGCTGCACACCTTCCACTCGCATATCGGCACGTACATCCTCGAGCCGGGTGCCTACCGGGTCGCGGCTTCCAAGCTGGTCGCGCTGCGCGAACGGATCCATCGTGAGCACGGGCACCTCGTGCCGTGCCTGAATCTCGGCGGGGGATTTCCTTCCTTCAGCCTGCTGCATGGCATGCCCGGACCTGCGGAAGCGGTGGTGCCGCCCATCGAAGCCTATGCGGACGCCATCACCGATGTGCTCAACCGCCTGCCCGCCAAATGCAGGCCCGAGTTGCGGTTCGAGAGCGGCCGCCACCTCGTCGACGAGGCCGGCTACCTGCTCACGTCGGTGGTCGCCATCAAGGGCATCCGCGAGCCGCTTGCCGTCAATTCCGATCTTTCCTCGCGCAGCCACAAGGAGCAGCTGTTGCTGGGTGAGGAGGGCAGGACGAGCTATGTGCTGGACGCGGGAATCAACCTGCTGTACACGGCCGCGTGGTACCAGATGGACATCCTGCCCGCGCGGCAGGTCAATGCGCCGCCGTCGCCCTCGCGCCTGTACGGGCCGCTTTGCATGGCGATCGACGTGGTGCGGTACACCATCGACCTGCCTCCGCTGAAGGTCGGCGATGTCCTGTCGATCCATCCGGTAGGCGCCTACAACATCGCGCAGTCCATGCAGTTCATCGCCTACCGCCCGGCGGTCGTGATGATCGGCATCGACGGCGAACCCGAGCTCATTCGCGCGCGGGAGGCCCTGGACGACATCGAGCGCCCCGAGCGCATGCCCGCGCACCTGGCGAAGTCCCGATGACAACCCGCGCGGAGGACCCATGCCAGCGTCCGTTGCCACAGCAACGCCGGTAGGCCGCGCCACCGGCGCGGCGCGCAGGAAGATCGACGACGCGTTTTCCTCGCTGGGCTTGGCGCTGGGAAGTATCTTTTTCATCCCGCGGCCCTGGATCGGCCTCGTGCTGTGGCTCGCCTTCCTGCGCGACGCGCGGTATGCGGCCTTCGCCGTCCTCGGGTTGGGCATCGGCGCCGGCATCAAGCGCCTGCTTCGCGTCAGCGATGGGCCGGGCCTGGGCGGCGGGGTGAAGGCGAATGCCCTGCTGGCGGCGGTGGTGACGGGCTGGATGATCGGGTCGGACGGCGTGGCGTGGAGCCAGCAATTGCTGCTCGCCGGCGCGGCCGCCGTCCTCTCCGCACTGGCGGCCGCCGCATTCATGCGCATCCTCTCGGACAGCGTGATGCCCTCGCTGCTCTGGGGCTACTGCCTCGTGGCGGCCATGCTCTTCACCGTCTGTCCGCAGTGCACCGTTGCGGCCTCGAACGCCATGCCTGCCTGGCAGCCGCCGTTCGACGCGGTCGGCTGGGGAACGACCTTCCTGCGCTCGATGGCCTCGCTCATGTATTCGGCCGACCCCGGTGCCGGCTTGTTCGTGGTGCTGGGCATCCTGCTCTGGTCCCGCACGATGCTCGTGTGCGGCGTCGTGGGCTGGATCTTCGGCGCCCTCGTCGCGATCGTCCTGCAGGACCTGCAGCTGGCGTACGACTGGCTGCCGCTCTCCTACAACTACTTCATCGCGGGCATGGCCATCGGCGCGGTGATCTTCGTGCCCGGCCGGCTCAGCCTGCCGGTCGCTGCCGTGGCCGGTGGCGTCACGGCTTTCATCGGCCTCGCGCTGCAATATGCGCTGGACTGGTCCGCGACCAGCTACCTGCCGATCTCGTCGGGGGTCGCGATCTGGGTCGGCATGGGCGCCCTCACGCTGGGCGGCGAGCGCGCCCCGGTCTGGCGCAATGCCGCGCTGGACGTCCCGCCGGAGGAACTGTGGTGGCGGCTGGCGCAATCGACGGCCCGCTATGGCGCTTACGCACCCCTCTTCGCGGTGCCTGTCGCCGGCGAACTCCAGGTCTCGCAGGGGTTCTGCGGCAAGCTCAGCCACAGGGACGGGTTCCGGCACGCCCTGGATTTCCAGCGGCCGCAGTCGGCCGAGGCGAACAGCGGTCCCATTTGGGGCGCCGCCGTCACGGCGCCCGCGGCCGGCATCGTCGACCGGATCCGCAACACGATCCCGGACAACACGCTCGGCGCGTGCAACTACGCCGAGAAATGGGGCAACTACGTCGTGATCCGGCTGGACGCCGGCGGCTGGGCACTGCTCGCGCACCTGCAGCAGGGCAGCGTGGCCGTGGGGCCGGGCGCACGGGTCGAAGCCGGCTCCTACCTGGGGCGCGTGGGCAACTCCGGGCGCTCCACGGTGCCCCACCTCCACATGCATTTCCAGCAAGCCCCCGAGCCAGGTGCGCCCACCAGCCGGTTCCGGCTGGCGAACTACCACTGCGCCGCCCAGCCGCACGGCCCGATGAGGGCATGGATGGCCTCGGGCATTCCCGCCGAAGGCGACGTGGTGATGGCAGCAACCGCGAATCCGGCCGCGTACCTTGCGCTGGTGGGCATGGCGCCGGGCTCGGCCGTCTGGGTGTCGGAGTGCAAGGGACGGGTTCCGGCGGCTTTCAGGCCACATGGGCACACACAGCGAGTCGAAGTCACGCTGGACAACCTTGGACAGCATGTCCTGGATGCGGGCGACGGGGGCAAGCTGGTGGCGCGGCTGGATCCCGATGCGTGGAGGGTGGTCGAGCTCGACCGGGCGAGGTCCCCGCTCCTGAAGCTGCTGGCGCTCGGCGCGCCGTGCGTTCCTTACGCGGCCAGGCCCGCATTGGCGTGGATCGACCTCGCACCCACGATGCCGCCGGGGGGCCTGCTGCGCCCGCTGGTGCTGGCGATCGCGCCCTATTTGCCGGGCCCGTTCCGGCGCGTCTCCTGCACTTGCGCCTGTGAACCGGGGCCCGATGGCAAGCCGCTGGAGGTCACGTGCCGGGCGGAGTCGCGTTCGCCCTGGCTGCCTTCGAAGATCAATTGCCAGTTCGCGGCCTACCGCGGCCCGGTGACCGTCCACGCGGAGTTCAAGCGCGGCAGCGTGACCTTCAGGCTGCTGTCGTACGAGCCCGCGGCCCGCGCGGGCGCGGGAGGGGGTGGGCCCGGTTGATGTTCCGTAAATGGGGATTTTTCTTGTGGTCGACTGTTGGAGGTTGAATATGTTGAAACTCAAACGAACGTGCCTGTTGACGATGGCATTGGCACTGCCGATGTGGCTCGCGGGCTGCGCCAACGTGTTGCGCGTGGCGCCGCATGCGGAGCTGAAGGTGTACGACCCGGTGTGGACCACCGCGTACATCACGCGCAACCATGGCTACCTGATCTACGACACGCTGTTCGCGCTGGACGAGAACTTCGAGCCGCGGCCGCAGATGGTGGACACCTACACGGTGTCGCCGGACCAGAGGACCTGGACATTCACGCTGCGCGAGGGCCTGAAGTGGCACGATGGCACCGCCGTCACCGCCGAGGACTGCGTCGCGTCGCTCGAGCGCTGGGGCAAGCGCGACGGCGCGGGGCAGCAGCTGTTCGCGCAGGCCGAGAGCCTGGCCGCCACCGACGCAAAGACGTTCACCCTGAAACTGCGCACGCCCAACGCGATGGTGCTGCAGACGCTGGCCAAGATGTCCGGCAACGTGGCCTTCATGATGCCCAAGGCGGTGGCGCAGACGGACCCGTACCAGCCGATCAAGAGCTTCGTCGGCTCGGGGCCGTACAAGTACAGCAAGTGGCAGTCGGTGCCGTGGACCAAGGTCGTGTACCTCCTGAACAAGGATTACGTGCCGCGCGCCGAGCCCCTGTCGATGGCGGCGGGCAACAAGTTCGGCAAGGCCGACCGCATCGAGTGGATCTACTACCCGAGCCAGCGGGCTGCGTCCCTCGCGCTGATCGACGGCCAGGTGGACTATGTGGAGTCGCCCTCGTACAAGGAGGTGCAGCTGTTCGAAGGCAACAAGAAGGTCGTCGTCGCGACGACCGATCCGCTGGGCAACATCGGCATGGCGCGGTTCAACATGCTGCAGCCTCCGTTCGACAAGGTCGCCGTGCGGCGCGCGGCGATCATGGCCATGCAGCAGGAAGCCTACATGACCGCGGCCCTCGGCGACGCCAAGTACTGGCGCACCTGCTACTCCGTGTTCCCGTGCGGGACCGCGCTGTCGAACTCCGCGGGCAGCGAGATCATGAAATCCGGCAGCCTCGAAGCGGCCAGGATTGCGCTGCGCGATGCCGGCTACGACGGCACGCCGGTGGTGATGCTCGATCCCATCGACAGCCCCGTGATCTCGGCGTTCACGCGGGTGTCGGCCGAGCGGCTCGCGCAGGCCGGTTTCAACGTCCAGGTGCAGCCCATGGATTGGGCCACGCTCACGCAGCGCCGCATCAACAAGGGGCCGGTCAGTGCCGGCGGCTGGAGCATGTTCCACACATGGTGGCTTGCCGGTGACCTGATGGATCCGAGCGCGATCGCCTATTCCGGCAATCCGGACACCGGCTGGTTCGGCTGGCTGAAGGACGAGGAGCTCGAGAGCCAGCGGCTGGCGTTCGCGCGGGCCACGACGCAGGGCGACCGCAAGGCGCTTGCGGAGAAGGTGCAAAAGCGCGTGCTGGACGATGGCGCCGTCGCCATCCTGGGCCAGTTCTTCGAACCGGTCGCATTCAGCACCAAGGTCAGCGGTATCACCTCGCCGATCCAGTTCTACTGGCAGCTGGCGCCCATGAAGCAGTGACGGGCGAGGCGGTCATGGTTTCTGTATGCTTGGGAGCCCAACGACTGAGCACGCAGGAATTTCCATGACCGTCCGCGAGATCCTGAAGATGGGCGATGCGCGCCTGCTGCGTGTCGCCCGGCCCGTCGCGCAGTTCGACACCGACGAGATCCACCTGCTGGTATCGGACATGTTCGACACCATGCGCGCCGTCAATGGGGCAGGGCTCGCCGCGCCGCAGATCGCCGTCGACCTCCAACTGGTGATCTTCGGTACCGACGCGCCCAACCCCCGCTACCCCGACGCGCCGCTGGTGCCCCGCACGGTCCTGCTCAACCCCGTCATCACGCCGGTCGGCGACGAGGAAGAGGAGGGCTGGGAGGGATGCCTGTCCGTTCCCGGCCTGCGCGGCATCGTGCCGCGCTGGTCGCGCATCCGCTACACCGGCTTCGACCAGTACGGCGATTCGATCGACCGCACCGTGGACGGCTTCCACGCCCGCGTCGTCCAGCACGAATGCGACCACCTGGTGGGCAAGCTCTACCCGATGCGCGTGCGCGACTTCAGCAGGTTCGGCTTCACCGAGGTGCTGTTTCCGGGACTGGACGCGGGGCAGGACGATTAGGCGTCCGGGTCCGGGGCTGCCTGCCGCCATGAGGCACACGGCAACGGCGCGCCCGGCCGGGTCGCGGCGCGATGGCTACGGCGTCCAAATAATTGGGGTCAGATTCCAATTATTTGGATTCCCCGCGCTGGACGGCCTCGCGGCCCTGCGCAAAACAACTCACCTCCGCTGCGCTGCGGTTCAAACAGGTTTTGCGAGTCAGATGACGTACGCGTCGCTCGATATGCGCCTTGCGGCGCGCTCGTAGCGACGCTGGGCCGCAAGACCGCCCACCGCGGGCGCCTGGGCTTTATTCGCGCCGCGACCCGGCCGGGCGCGCCGTTGTGGTGAGGTAGTGGCCCGCCACCGGTGGCGCGCCAACTCTGTGTCTGCAAAGCTGCGCGTGGGCGGGCTGCGGCGCGAATCAAGCCCAGGCGCTTGCGGCGGGTGAGCCCGCGACCCAGCCCGGCTACGAGAGCGGGCGCAGCACGCGGATCGAGCCGGGCGTACGTCTCATGCTCGCGAAAGCTGTTTGAGCCGGAGCAGAGCGTAGGCGAGTTCTTTCGCGCGGGTCGCGGGCTCGCCCGGCGCAAGGAATTCGGTGCCGCTGCGAAGCAGCCACACCGACCGCCGTTGCCATCGCGCCGCGGCCCGCCCACGTGCAGCTTTGCCGCGAG
>JAUYOG010000018.1 GCA_030695945.1 Ramlibacter sp. | reverse complement strand
GCCGGTGATGGAGATGCGCAAGCGCTTCCAGGAAAAGTTCGAGAAGGAGCACGGCGTCAAGATCGGCTTCATGAGCTTCTTCGTGAAGGCGGCCGTGCACGCCCTGAAGAAATACCCTGTGATCAACGCGTCGGTGGACGGCAACGACATCGTCTACCACGGCTACTTCGACATCGGCATCGCGGTGGGTTCGCCGCGCGGCCTGGTCGTGCCCATCCTGCGCAATGCCGACCAGATGAGCTTTGCCGATATCGAGAAGAAGATCGCCGACTACGGCGTCAAGGCGCGCGACGGCAAGCTGGGCATCGAGGAGATGACCGGTGGCACGTTCTCGATTTCCAATGGGGGCGTGTTCGGCTCGATGCTGTCCACGCCCATCATCAACCCGCCGCAATCGGCCATCCTGGGCGTGCACGCCACCAAGGACCGCGCCGTCGTCGAGAACGGGCAGGTGGTGGTCAGGCCGATCAATTACCTGGCGATGTCGTACGACCATCGCATCATCGACGGCCGCGAGGCCGTGCTGGGCCTGGTCGCGATGAAGGAAGCGCTGGAAGACCCGGCCCGCCTGCTGTTCGATATTTAAACAACAACTGGAAGGGCGAGGCCTCGCAAGAGGCCCCGTTATCACCTCGTGAAACACTTCGACGTCATCGTCATCGGCGGCGGTCCCGGCGGCTACATCGCCGCCATCCGCGCGGCGCAGCTGGGCTTCAACACGGCCTGCATCGACGAATGGAAGAACACGGACGGAAAACCCGCGCTGGGCGGCACCTGCACCAACATCGGCTGCATCCCCTCCAAGGCGCTGCTGCAGTCCTCCGAGCACTACGAACACGCCGGCAAGCATTTCGCCGACCATGGCATCGAGGTGAAGGGCCTGGGCCTGCACCTGGACAAGATGCTGGCCCGCAAGGACCAGGTCGTGAAGCAGAACAACGACGGCATCCAGTTCCTGTTCAAAAAGAACAAGGTGTCGTTCTTCCACGGCCGCGGCTCGTTCGTGAAGGCCGCCGATGTAGGCTACGAGATCAAGGTCGCTGGGGCCGCCGAGGAAACCATCTCCGGCAAGCACGTCATCGTCGCGACGGGCTCCAATGCCCGCGCGTTGCCCGGTGCGCCGTTCGACGAAGAGAACATCCTGTCCAACGATGGCGCGCTGCGCATCCAGGGTGTGCCCAAAAAGCTGGGCCTGATCGGCTCGGGCGTGATCGGGCTGGAGATGGGCTCCGTCTGGCGCCGCCTGGGTTCCGAAGTCACCGTGCTCGAGGCCCTGCCCACTTTCCTCGGCGCCGTGGACGAGCAGATCGCCAGGGAAGCCAAGAAGGCTTTCGACAAACAGGGCCTGAAGATCGAGCTGGGCGTCAAGGTCGGCGAAGTCGCCGCTGGCAAGAAGGGCGTGTCCGTCGCCTGGACCAACGCCAACGGCGAGGCGCAGACCCTCGACGTGGACAAGCTGATCGTGTCCATCGGCCGGGTGCCGAACACGAACGGGCTGAACCCCGATGCGGTCGGCCTGAAGCTCGACGAGCGCGGCGCGGTGCTGGTGGACGACGAGTGCCGCACCAACCTGCCCAATGTGTGGGCCGTCGGCGACGTCGTCCGTGGGCCGATGCTCGCGCACAAGGCGGAGGAAGAGGGTGTCGCGGTGGCCGAGCGCATCGCCGGCCAGCATGGCCACGTCAACTTCAACACCATCCCCTGGGTGATCTACACCAGCCCCGAAATCGCCTGGGTCGGCCAGACTGAGCAGCAGCTCAAGGCCGCGGGCGTCAAGTACAAGGCCGGCACTTTCCCCTTCATGGCCAACGGCCGGGCGCGCGCGCTGGGCGACACGACCGGCATGGTCAAGTTCCTCGCCCAGGCCGAGACGGATGAAATCCTCGGCGTCCACATCGTGGGGCCCATGGCCAGCGAGCTGATCTCCGAAGCCGTGGTGGCGATGGAGTTCCGCGCATCCGCCGAAGATATCGCACGGATCTGCCACGCACACCCCTCGCTGTCGGAAGCGACGAAGGAAGCAGCGCTCGCCGTCGACAAGCGCACGCTCAACTTCTGAGCCCGCCCTGGCCCAAGTGACATCGGTCCTCCAGCAGTACCAGGCCGAACTCGCCGAGCGGGGCTACCAGAGCGACCCGGCGCAGCTGCGGGCGGTGCTGGCGCTGGACCGGTGCTCGCGCGAGTGGTGCGAATTCAGGGAGCAGCGCTCCAACGTCTTCAAGAAGCTGATCAACCGGCCCGATATCCCGCGCGGCGTCTACCTGTACGGCGGCGTGGGCCGCGGCAAGAGCTTCCTGATGGACTGCTTCTACAACGCGGTGCCCATCGTGCGAAAGACGCGGTTGCACTTCCATGAGTTCATGCGGGAAGTGCACCGCGAGCTGACGGAGCTGCAGGGCACCGTCAACCCGCTGGACGAACTGGGCGCGCGCATGGCGCGCCGCCATCGCCTGATCTGCTTCGACGAGTTCCACGTGGCGGACATCACGGACGCGATGATCCTGCACCGGCTCCTTCAAGCCCTGTTCGACAACGGCGTCGGCTTCGTGACGACGTCGAACTTCAAGCCGGACGACCTCTACCCGAACGGCCTGCACCGCGACCGCGTCCTGCCCGCGATCAAGCTGCTCAACGAGAAGCTCGAGGTCGTCAACGTCGACAACGGTGTCGACTACCGGCGCCGGACCATGGAGCAGGTCAAGCTGTACCACACGCCGCTGGGCGCCGAAGCGGACGCGCAGATGAACGATGCCTTCACCCGCCTCGCCGCCACCCACGACGAGGACCCGGTCCTGCACATCGAAGCACGCGAGATCCGGGCGCGCCGCAAGGCGGGCGGGGTTGTCTGGTTCGACTTCAAGACCTTGTGCGGCGGGCCGCGCTCGCAGAACGACTACCTGGAAATTGCCACGCAATTCCACACCGTGCTGCTCTCCGACGTGCCGTACATGCCGGTGCGCATGGCCTCGGAAGCCCGGCGGTTCACCTGGCTGGTGGACGTGCTCTACGATCGCCGGGTCAAGCTGATCATGTCGGCGCAAGTACCGCCCGAGGCGTTGTACACGGAAGGGCCGCTGGCCCATGAGTTCCCCCGCACGGTGTCCCGGCTGAACGAAATGCAGTCCGCGGACTTCCTGGCGCTGGAGCACCGCATGGTCGACACTCGCCTCACATGAAAAGACTGTTCCTGCTGCTCGCCGTCCTGATGCTGCCGCCGGCCTGGGCCCAGGACGACGGGGCCGATCGTGTCGAGCGCGCGCGCATCGCCGCGGAGCGCAAGCAGGTCGATGCCGCCTACCAGGGCGAAGAGAAGGCGTGTTACGGCAGGTTCGCGGTCAACGACTGCCTGAACGACGCCCGTGGCCGGCGCCGCGCCGCGCTGGCGGACCTGCGTCGCCAGGAAATCTCGCTGAACGACGCGCAACGCAAGCGCCGTGCTGCGGAGCGGCTGCGCTCGGTCGAGGAGCGGGCCCAGGAGCGGCAGCAGGGCGGTGCGGACCACCGCGCCAAGGCGGCCGAAGGGCATCGCGGACGGGAGGCGCGCACTGCCGAAAAAGCTGCCGGGCGGGCTTCCGCCGAGATGACGCGACCGCAAAGAGCGGTCGAGCGCGAGGAGCAGGCCCGCCGGAGACTGGCAGAGGCCAATGCCGAGCGCGCACAGCGCGACAAGGACGCCGCCGAAAATGTGAAGCGGCAGGAAAAGCGGCTGGCCGATGCCAGGGAGCGCAAGGCCAAGCTCGACAAACGGCTGGCCGAGCACAAGAAACCGGACGCCAGGCCGCTGCCGACGCAGCCCTGACTGGGCCGCCTGCGGCGTCAGCTGTCCAGCGGCTCCACCTTGACGACCACCATCGACAGGTTGTCGCCGCCGCCGTGACCGCGCGAGCGTGCCTTCTCGATCAAAAACTCCGTGGCCTCGCGCGGGGACAGCGACGACAGCACCGATCCGAGCTCGCTGGGGTTGAAGTAGTGCCAGACGCCGTCGCTGCAGGCCATCAGCACGTCCCCGGGGCGAAGCTGCTGGATGAAGTTCAGGTCGGTGGGCGGGTCGTCCTCGGCGCCCAGGCATCCCATGAGGATGTTCGATTGGGGATGGACGTTGGCTTCTTCCTCCGTCAGCTCGCCGCGTTCGACCAGTGTCTGCACGTAGGAATGATCCATGGTGCGCTTGACCAGCTTGCCGGCATGGAAGTGGTAGATGCGCGAGTCGCCGGCGTGAATCCAGTGGCAGTCGCCGGGCGGATTGATGAGGAAGGCCGCCAGGGTGCTGTGGGGCTCCTGCTCGGACGAGACCGCCGTCAACTTGATGACGATGTGGGCTTCCTGCACGATCTGCTTGAGCAGCGAAGGGGCGTCGTCGTGATCGGGGGAATAGCGCTCGAAGAGCTGCTTGGCCGTCATCATCACCTGGTCGGATGCCTTGCGCCCGCCGCTGCGGCCGCCCATGCCGTCGGCAACGATCCCGAGGAGGCAGCCGGAGATGCGTGGATGGCTGAGCAGGGCGACCTGGTCCTGCTGGTATTCGCGGTCACCCTTGTGGATGCCGGTGGATGCGGTGAGTCGGTAACCCTTTGTGGCCATGCTTGTCCGTTCGATGCGCCCCGATAAGGCAGTGCGGGCGCTCGATTATTGCCCCTGAAACACGTATTATTGTGCCAACCCGACCGTAGCGGTGCGCACCCGCCCGCAGACCCCTTGGATTCCAACCTCCACTCCCCCGAACGCCGACTGATCGAGTTGCGCATGGAGCACGCCGACCTGGATGCCCTGATCGACCGTGCGAGCCAGGAATCGCCGGTCGACGAGCTCATGATGCGCCGCCTGAAGAAGCGGCGCCTGGCGCTGCGCGACCAGATCGCGCGCCTCGAGCTGGCCATTGACCCGAAAGAGCCCGCTTGAGCATGCGGCCCCCACGCTCCCGCGGCGACTGATGTCTCTCGAAGATCCCGTTCGCGACGCTTTCGCGCCCGAGGGAGTGCTCTCGCGTGCGGCCGACCACTTCCGCCCGCGCGCCGAGCAGACCGAGATGGCGCTGGCCGTGGCGCGCACGATCGAGGACGGCGGCGCGCTCGTGGTCGAGGCAGGCACCGGCGTCGGCAAGACGTTCTCCTACCTCGTCCCGGCTCTGTTGAGCGGCGAGCGGGTCTTGCTCTCGACGGCGACGAAGACCCTGCAGGACCAGCTGTTCGGACGCGACCTGCCGCGGCTGGTGGAGGCGCTCGGGCTGCCCGTGCGCACGGCCTTGCTCAAGGGACGCGCCAGCTACCTGTGCCTGCACCGCATGGAACAGGCCCGGCAGGACGCCACGCTGCCGGACCGAGGGTCGGTCCGCACGCTGGCCAAGATCGAGGAGTGGTCCCGGGTCACGCGCACCGGAGACCTGGCGGAGCTGCCGGGGCTGGACGAGCGTTCGGCGCTGATCCCGCTCGTCACCTCCACCCGCGAGAACTGCCTGGGCCAGCAATGCCCGAAGTTCCGCGCCTGCCACGTCAACCTGGCCCGCCGCGAAGCGCTGGCGGCCGACGTCGTCGTCATCAACCACCACCTGTTCTTTGCCGATCTCGCGGTGCGCGAATCCGGGATGGCCGAACTCTTGCCCACGGTGCGCGTCGCGATCTTCGACGAGGCCCACCAGCTCAATGAAACCGGGGTGCAGTTCCTGGGCGCCTTCGTCACCACCGGCCAGTTGCTGGACTTCGCACGCGACATGCTGGCCGCCGGCCTCCAGCAGGCGCGCGGCCTCGTCGACTGGCAGCACGCCGCGTCGGCGGTGGAACGCGGCGCGCGCGAGCTGCGGCTCGTCGTGGGCAGGACAGCACCGGGCGCGCGGCTGCGTTGGGTGGGTGAAACGCCGGCCGATGTGGACCCTCGCGGCTGGCAGCAGGCCCTCGAGGATGTTCATGGCGCCTGGTCGCAGGCCATGACGGCACTGTCCACCGTGAGCGAAATCGCGCCCGACTTCGTGCGCCTGTTCGAGCGTGCCGAGGCCATGACGCAGCGGCTGCAGGCCTTCGCCGGACCGTGCGCACCCGGGGCCGTGCGCTGGGTGGACGCGGGCGCGCAACTGCGCCTGGTCGAGTCGCCGCTGGATATCGCGAAAGCCGTCCAGGAGAAGTTGCTGCGCGCAGGCGCGCAGGAGCCCTCGACGAAGGCCTGGATCTTCACCTCCGCGACCCTGGGCGACGACGCCAGCCTGTCCTGGTTCACCGAGCCCTGCGGCCTGCAGCAGGCGCAGGTACTGCGCGTGGGCAGCCCGTTCGACTACGCGGCGCAGGCAGCGGTGTACGTTCCGCGCGACCTGCCCAAGCCCAGCGACCCGGGCCACAGCGCGCAGGTCGCCGCGCTGGCCGCCGAAGGCGCGCAGCGCCTGGGCGGCCGCACGATGGTGCTGACGACCACGCTGCGCGCGCTGCGCACGATCGGCGAGGCCCTGCAGCGGCGTTTCGATGGATCTGGAGAGGTGGAGGTGCTCGTCCAGGGCCAATGGCCCAAGCGCCGCCTGATCGAGCGTTTCCGCGAAGGAGCGCAGGAGGGCGGGCGCGGCTGCGTGCTCGTCGCGTCCGCGTCATTCTGGGAAGGCGTGGACGTACCCGGCGATGCGCTGCAGCTCGTGGTCATCGACAAACTGCCGTTCCCACCGCCCGGCGACCCGCTCGTGGAAGCCCGGGCGCAGCGCCTGGAGTCACAGGGGCGCAGCGCCTTCAACGACTATTTCGTGCCGGAAGCGGCGGTGGCGTTGAAGCAGGGCGCGGGACGGCTGATCCGGCGCGAATCCGACCAGGGCGTGCTTGTCGTGTGCGACACGCGCATGGCCACGATGGGCTACGGCCGGCGCCTGATGGCGGCGTTGCCGCCGATGCGGGTGCTGAAATCGAAAGAGGAGTTTCTGGAAACGCTGGAAAGGCTGGGGCCGGTCACCAGAGCTTCCACCACGGATCCTGCTTGGACCTGAAGCCGCGCGAGAGGTATTCGCTCTTCGGGTAGGTCTTCTCCATCACGCGCTTCGCGTCGTCGCGCAGCTGCGTCATGCCCAGCTCGTCGTAGGAGCGCACGAGGATGTACAGCGCCTCTTCCAGTGCCGGCACGTCCTGGTAGTCGGTCAGCGCGCTCTGCGCGCGGTTGATGGCCGCCACATGGGCGCCGCGGCTGAAATAGTAGCGCGCCACGTGCACTTCGTATTGCGCCAGCGAATTGACGATGTAGGTCATACGCGCCCGGGCGTCGGGCGTGTAGCGTGAATCGGGGAAACGCGTCACGAGTTCCTTGAAGGCCTCGAACGATTCCTTCGCGGCCTTCTGGTCGCGCTCGGACAGATCCTGCCTGGACAGGAAGGCGAAGGCCCCGAGGTTGTCGTTGAAATTGACGATGCCCTTGAGGTAGAGCGCATAGTCGATCGCCGGGCTGGCCGGGTGCAGCTTCATGAAGCGGTCGATCGTGGACAGGGCCGAGGCCTGGTCGTTGTTCTTGTACTGCGCATACGCCTTCTCGAGCTGGGCCTGCTGCGCGAGCGGGGTGCCGGCGGCGCGGCCCTCGAGTTTCTCGAGCAGCGGGATCGCCCGGTCGTACCCGCCGGAACCCATTTCGTCCTTGGCTTCGGCGTAGATCTTGTTCGGGCTCCACTTCTCGGTCTTGTCGTCCGGCGTCGACGAGCACGCCGCCAGCAATGCGGCCAGGCCGATCGCCAGCGCGGGGACCACTAATTTCGCTCGAAACATCAATGAAACTTTCTAGAGACAGCCCGTAATATAAATCAGCATGGTGGATGGGTGGGGCGCGCCCAGCGCAGACGTGCCCGGGCGCCGGCCGCCCGATGGCGGGGCGTGATTGAGCATACCATTCGCACTCCCCATGACTTCCACAAGCAACACGTTGGCCCCGGATGCGGAGACCGGCGCGGATGACGCGGCCGACGCCGGGCCGGACGCCGAACTGCGGCCGTTCGTGATCGACGCGGCCCACCACGGCGATCGGCTCGACCGTGCGCTCGCCGCCCTGGCGCCCGAGTTCTCCCGCAGCTACCTGCAGCAGTTGATCGAGTCGGGGGCGGTGACGCTCCACGGTGTTCCCGCCACGCGCTCGTCGCAGAAGGTGAAGGCCGGCGACGAGGGAACGCTGGAGCTGCTCCCGACGCCGCAGAGCCAGGCTTTCCGGCCCGAGCCGATGACCCTGGACGTCGTGTTCGAGGACGCACACCTGCTGGTGGTGAACAAGCCGGCCGGCCTGGTCGTCCATCCCGCGCCGGGCAATTGGAGCGGCACGCTGCTCAATGGGCTGCTGGCCCGCGACCCGGGCGCCATGCTGCTGCCGCGCGCCGGCATCGTCCACCGGCTGGACAAGGACACCAGTGGCTTGATGGTCGTCGCGCGCACGCGCGCCGCGATGGATGCCTTGGTGCAACGCATTGCCGCGCGCGAAGTGTCCCGCCAGTACGTGGCGCTGGCGCACCGATCCTGGGGCGGCGCCCCGGTGCGGCATGTCGATGCGCCGATCGGGCGGGACCCGCGCAATCGCCTTCGCATGGCCGTCGTGGAGGGCGGCAAGGCGGCCACCACGACCTTCGAGCTGCTGCAGGACGCGGCGCAGGGCTGCTGGGTGCGGGCCACGCTGGGCACGGGCCGCACGCACCAGATCCGCGTGCACATGGCGTACATCGGCCACCCGCTGGTGGCCGACGAGCTCTATGGAGGGCCTGGCGCGGCCGGCCTGTCGCGCCAGGCGCTTCATGCCTGGCGGCTGGCCTTCCGGCACCCGGCAACTGGCGAGCCCCTCGAATTCCACGCACCCCTGCCGGGCGATTTGCGCCAGGCCCTGGCGGCCTGGGGCCTGCGTTACAATGACTTCGAATGGCTCACGAGCCACGCCCCCTAGGCTTTTAGCCAAGCCTGTGAATCCGCGGGGCGCGCGCCGCGCAACCGAGGTTGCGCACCGCGCAGCGAACTGACATCGCCCCTGTTTAGCCTTTGATTTGCGCGCCGGATGGCGCCTTTTCCCGGAACGGCAAGACCATGAATACGACGGATGCGAAGCGCGTCCTCGAAACCGCCCTGATTTGCTCGCAGCAGCCATTGCCGGTGCGCGAGCTGCGCGTCCTGTTCAACGACGAACTGGCCGCGGACACGATCAAGGCGTTACTCGCGGACCTCCAAAACGACTGGGCCCAGCGCGGGGTAGAACTCGTCCATGTGGCGAGCGGCTGGCGCTTCCAGAGCCGGCCGCAGATGCGCGAGTACCTCGACCGCCTGCACCCGGAGAAGCCCCCGCGCTATACGCGCGCCGTCCTCGAGACGCTCGCCATCATTGCCTACCGGCAGCCCGTGACCCGCGGCGACATGGAAGACATCCGCGGCGTGACGATCAACGCATTGATCCTCAAACAGCTGGAAGACCGGGGCTGGGTCGAGGTCATCGGCCACCGCGAGACCGTCGGCCGGCCCGCCCTTTTTGCGACTACGCGGCAGTTCCTGGACGACCTGGGCCTGGAATCCCTGGACCAGTTGCCGGTTCTGGAGGGCCCGGCGCGGCAGGCGCAGCTGCTCGAGACGCTGGGCGCCGCGGCCGATGAAGCGCAGCAGCCCGGCCTCGCCATCGACGGCAACGACGAAGCCGCAGCCCCCGCCCAACCCACCCCCGAGGGCGCCGCCGACAACGCGCCGGAAGCAGTCGAGACCTGAACATGAACAATTCCCTGCCTGGCGAAGCCTCCGTGCCCGCCTCCGACGACATCGACGACAAGGAAGCGCCCAGGCCATCCCAGCCGCAAGCTGCCGCGCCGGAGGATGACGAGCCGGAGGAGCTCTGGGATGACAGCGACGAGGAGCACGACGCCGATTCCGGCGAGCGCGGCGCACCGCAGCCGCCAGCCGAGCCGACCGTGCCGATCCGGTTCGAGGACGTCATCTCGGGCGAATTCGACAAGGAGGTCGACAGCCCGGAGGTCGGCCTGCCCAAGCGGGTGCTCTCTCCGCAGGCCGAAACGCCCAAGCTGCACAAGGTGCTGGCCCAGGCCGGCCTGGGCTCGCGCCTGGAGATGGAGCAGCTCATCATGGAGGGCCGCATCTCCGTGAACAACGAGCCGGCCCACATCGGCCAGCGCATCCAGTTCGGCGACCAGATCAAGGTGAACGGCAAGCCGATCCGGTTCCGGATCGCCCCGCCGCCGGCCCGGGTCATCGCGTACCACAAGCCGGTGGGCGAGGTCGTGACGCACGACGATCCGCAGAACCGGCCCACCGTGTTCCGCAAGCTCCCCAAGCTGCAGCAGGGCAAGTGGCAGTCCGTCGGCCGGCTGGACCTCAACACCGAGGGGCTGCTGCTGTTCACGAGTTCCGGCGAACTGGCCAACAAGCTCATGCATCCGCGCTTCGGGCTCGAACGCGAGTACGCGGTCCGGGTCCTGGGCGCACTCAGCAACGAGGAAAAGCAGCGCCTGCTGGACGGCATCGACCTGGAAGACGGCCGGGCCCAGTTCGGCTCGATCGAGGACGGCGGCGGCGAGGGCGCCAACACCTGGTACCGCGTGACGATCTCCGAGGGCCGCAACCGCGAGGTCCGCCGCCTGTTCGAGGCATTGGGCCATGCCGTAAGCCGGCTGATCCGCATCCGTTACGGCGCCATGATGCTGCCGCGGGGCTTGAAGCGCGGCGCCTGGATGGAGCTGGACGAGCGTGACATCCGGTCGTTGATGCAGGCTGCGGGTGCCGGCGGCGAGCGTGGCGAGCGACGCGACGCGCCCGATGGCGAGGGCGGGGGCGGGGGCGGGGGCCGGGGCGGGCGCAACCGCCGCCGTGGCGGGCGCAACGCCGGCGGTGGCAACAGGGACGGACAACCCCAGCGTGGGCCGGGGCAGCAGCGCGGGCAGGGCGGGCAAGGCGGCGGCGGCGGCCAGGGCCAGCAGCGGCGCAAGCAACGCGGCGGTGGTGGCGGTGGGGGTGCCGGCGAGCCGGGTGATCGCCAGGGCGGTGCCCAGCCCGATCCGATGAAGACCTCCTTCGGCTACATCGGCGCCGACAGCTTCACCCGCCAGCGCCAAGGCCCCGGCGGCGGCCAGCGCCGAGGGGGCGGTGGTGGCGGTGGCGGTGGCGGTGGCGGTGGTCAGCGCCGCGGAGGCCGCGGGCGCTGAACGTCACGGCCGCGTCACGGCGGCCGGATAAAAGCTATGCTTTCAGCGAAGGCTAACGACTGACCCACCAGGGCCTTGTTACGCCGGAGCTAAAATTCAAGGCTTTGCCGAACTTTTTCGCCAGGCAAAACCCTACAACTTCAAGCTCAGGAAAATTCAATGGCTATCGAACGCACCCTCTCCATCATCAAGCCCGACGCCGTGGCGAAAAACGTCATCGGCCAGATCTACGCCCGCTTCGAGGCGGCCGGCCTGAAGATCATCGCCGCCAGGATGGCCCACCTGTCGCGCGGCGAGGCCGAGCAGTTCTACGCCGTGCACAAGGAGCGCCCGTTCTTCAAGGACCTCGTCGAGTTCATGATCTCCGGGCCCGTCATGATCCAGGTGCTCGAAGGCGAGGGCGCCGTCCTGAAAAACCGCGACCTGATGGGCGCGACGGACCCCAAGAAGGCGGCGCCGGGAACCATCCGCGCCGACTTCGCCGACAGCATCGATGCCAACGCGGTGCACGGCTCCGACGCAGTCGAAACCGCCAAGGTGGAAGTGGGCTTCTTCTTCCCCGGCATGAACGTTTACTCCCGCTAACCACGGGATCTCCCATGCGATGACGGCCAACCTTCTCGACTTCGACCTGGAGGGTCTGGCCGCGTTCTGCGAACGCCTGGGCGAAAAGCGCTTTCGGGCGACGCAGCTGTTCCGCTGGATCCACCAGCGCGGCGCGCGCGACTTCGACCAGATGAGCGACCTGGCCAAGTCGCTGCGCGAAAAGCTCAAGACCTCGGCACGCGTCGAGGGCCTGCAGGTCATCTCCCGGCAGGAATCCGCCGACGGCACCATCAAGTGGCTGTTCGACGTGGGCAACGGCGATGCCGTCGAAGCCGTGTTCATCCCGGAGGACGACCGCGGGACGTTGTGCGTGTCTTCACAGGCCGGCTGCGCCGTCGGCTGCCGCTTCTGCTCCACCGGCCACCAGGGGTTTTCGCGCAACCTCACGACGGGCGAAATCGTCGCCCAGCTGTGGTTCGCCGAGCATTTCCTGCGCCAGCACCTCAAGACGACGGAGCGCGTCATCTCCAACGTGGTGATGATGGGCATGGGCGAGCCCCTCCAGAACTACACGGCCCTCGTCCCGGCGCTGCGCGTGATGCTGGACGACCACGCCTACGGCCTGTCGCGCCGCCGCGTCACGGTATCCACGTCCGGCATGGTCCGCATGATCGACCGCCTGGCGCACGATTGTCCCGTGGCGCTGGCCGTGTCGCTGCACGCGCCCAACGACGAACTGCGTGACAACCTCGTGCCATTGAACAAGAAGCACGACCTCGCGGAACTGTTGGATGCCTGCAACCGCTATCTGGCGTTCGCGCCCCGCGACTTCATCACCTTCGAGTACTGCATGCTCGATGGCGTCAACGACCAGCCGGAGCATGCGCGCCAGCTGGTGGACCTCCTGCGCCACCACGGCGGGCATGGCGTCTCCTGCAAGATCAACCTGATCCCCTTCAACCCGTTCCCGCAGTCCGGGCTGACGCGATCACCCCACAAACAGGTGCTCGCGTTCGCGAAAATCCTGAGCGATGCTGGTATCGTCACCACTGTGCGAAAAACCAGAGGGGACGACATCGACGCCGCCTGCGGCCAGCTGGCCGGCGACGTCAAGGACCGCACCCGGGTCGAGCAACGCATCGTCCGGCAACGCACCGTGATGTTGAAACAGGTGCCGGCCACCGCGACCGGCGCGAAGGAGACATAAGACATGACAAGCACCGCCTCGGCGGTCCGGGGCCCGGGGCGGCTCCTGGCCTGGGCCTGGATGGCCGGCACGCTGCTGCTGGCACTGGGGGGCTGCGCGTCGGCGCCGCCCGGGGACGTGGGCGCCTCTCGCGACATCATGACCGAGTCCGACGAGCCCGAGGCGCGAAAGCGCGCCCGTATCCGCATGGAACTGGCGGTGGGCTACTTCGAGCAGGGCCAGACCAATGTCGCCCTCGACGAACTCAAGCAGGTCATCGCCTCGGACCCGTCCTTCCCCGACGCCTACAACCTGCGCGGCCTGATCTACATGCGGCTGAACGACGTGCGGCAGGCCGAAGACAGCTTCAAGCGCGCCGTGGCCCTCAATCCCCGCGATGGCAACGTGCAGCACAACTACGGCTGGCTGTTGTGCCAGCAGGGCCGCTACGAGGAAGCGGGGCGCGCCTACGACGTGGCCATGGCCAACCCGATGTACGCGGGCCGGGCCAAGACGCTGATGGCCATGGGCCTGTGCGAGGCGCGCGCGGGCAAGACGGCCGAAGCCGAGCGCAGCCTGGCGCGCTCGTACGAGCTGGACGCGGGGAATCCGGTGACCGGCTACAACCTGGCGGGCCTGCTGTTTCGCCGCGGCGACTTCAACCGCGCCCAGTTCTACATCCGCCGCCTGAACAACAGCGATCTCGCCAACGCCGAAACGCTTTGGCTCGGGGTGAAGGTCGAGCGCCGCCTTGGTGACCGCGTGGCCATGCTGCAGCTGGCCGAGCAGCTCAAGAAGCGCTTCCCGAAGTCCCGCGAGGCTGCCGCGTACGAACGGGGGGCCTTCGATGAGTGACACCTGGGATGGCGAAGGAGCCGGTTTCGTGCAGCAGCCCGCGGCCAACGATGGCGTGACGGCCGGTACGCTGCTGCGCCGCGCGCGGGAGGCCGCGGGGCTGCATGTCGCGGCGCTCGCCGTGTCCCTGAAGGTGCCGGTGCGCAAGCTGGAAGCCCTCGAAGAGGATCGCTGGGATGCCCTGCCCGACGCGGTGTTCATTCGCGCGCTGGCATCGAGCGTGTGCCGAACCCTCAAGATCGACCCGCAGCCGGTGCTCGACCGCCTGCCGCAGACAGCCTCGCCGCGCCTGGTGCGCGACGGCGAGGGCATCAACACGCCATTTCGCGCGCCCAGTGACGGGGCGCCCCCCAGCTGGCTGGACCATGTGACCAAGCCGGTCTTCCTGGCCGTGTTCGCCCTGCTGCTCGGCGCCCTGGTGCTGATCCTGCTGCCTTCGACCCCGTCCGACGACAAGGTTGCAGCTTCCGGCGCTCCCGACAGCGGCTCGGGCGCGCCGGCCGTCATCCCGGCGGCCACGGTGTCCCAGACCGTCGAAACCGTGCAGCCAGCCCCGCCGACAGTGCCGGCGGCGCCGACGGCGGCCACCACCCCGCCGTTGGGGATCACCCCGCCCGCGACCGCGGCCTCCGGCTCCGTCATCGCTGCCGACGCCGTGAAGGTGGCTTCGGCGCCGGGGGTGAGTGCTGCTGCCGTCGTGGCCGCCGGCCCCGCGGCGGCTGCCAGCGGAATCATCCAGTTTCGCGCCAGTGGGCCGTCGTGGGTCGAGGTCACCGATGCGAAGGGCGTGATCGCCATGCGAAAACTGCTCGGGGCCGGCGAAACGGCCGTCACTTCCGGCGCGCTGCCGTTGCAGGTGACCATCGGCCGCGTCGACCATACCGAGGTGCAGGTTCGCGGCAAGCCATTCGACCTGAAGCCCGTGTCCAAGGACAACGTCGCGCGTTTTGACGTGAAGTGAAGTGAACTGAAGTGACGCAACCCTGCCTGCCCATCGAACCCGCATCGCCGAGACCCCGCCGCTCGCGACAGGCGCGCGCCGTGTGGGGCTCGCGCGTGGTGACCATCGGCGGTGACGCGCCGGTGCGCATCCAGTCGATGACCAACACCGACACGCAGGACCCGATCGGAACGGCCATCCAGGTGAAGGAACTGGCCGTGGCGGGCTCGGAGCTGGTGCGCATCACGGTCAACACGCCCGAGGCCGCGGCGCAGGTGCCGTACATCCGCGAGCAGCTGGACCGCATGGGCATCGACGTTCCCCTGATCGGCGACTTCCACTACAACGGCCACCGCCTGCTGACGGACCATCCGGCCTGCGCCGAAGCGCTGTCCAAGTACCGCATCAACCCCGGCAACGTCGGCAAGGGCGACAAGCGCGACAAGCAGTTCGGCCAGATGATCGAAGCGGCAATGCGCTGGAACAAGCCCGTGAGGATCGGCGTCAACTGGGGCAGCCTGGACCAGGAGTTGCTCGCGCACCTGATGGACGTGAACAGCCGGCGCGCCGAACCCTGGGACGCCAAGTCGGTGATGTACGAGGCGCTGGTCACCTCCGCCATCGAGTCCGCGCAGCGCGCGCAGGCGATGGGCATGGATGGCGACCAGATCATCCTTTCCTGCAAGGTGAGCGGCGTGCAGGACCTGATTTCCGTCTATCGCGAGCTCGCCAGGCGCTGCGACTACGCGCTTCACCTGGGCCTCACCGAGGCCGGGATGGGCACCAAAGGCACCGTCGCATCCAGCGTCGCGCTCGGCATCCTGCTGCAGGAAGGCATCGGGGACACGATCCGCGTTTCGCTCACGCCGGCGCCCGGCGAGTCGCGCACGCAGGAGGTGGTGATCGCCTCCGAGATCATCCAGGCCCTGGGCCTGCGCAGTTTCGTGCCGAGCGTCACGGCCTGTCCCGGTTGCGGCCGCACGACGAGCACCACGTTCCAGGAGCTGGCCAAGCAGATCGACGACTACCTTCGGGCCCAGATGCCTGTGTGGCGCGCGAAGTACCCCGGCGTCGAGAAGATGAAGGTGGCCGTCATGGGCTGCATCGTCAACGGCCCCGGCGAGAGCAAGCATGCCGACATCGGCATCAGCCTACCCGGCACGGGCGAGGCGCCGGCCGCGCCGGTGTTCATCGATGGACAAAAAGCCATGACGCTGCGGGGCGACAACATCGCCAATGAATTCCACGAAATCGTCGAAGACTACATCGAAAAGCGTTTCGGCCACGAGACCGCCGCCGACCACGCCTGACCCCAAGAAGAACATGGCCGAAAAACTGAATGCCGTCAAAGGCATGAACGACATCCTGCCGCCGGAATCGGCGCGCTGGGAATGGCTGGAGGACAAGGTGCGCACACTGATGGCGCGCTATGCCTACCGCAACATCCGCACACCGATCGTCGAGCCCACCCAGCTCTTCGTGCGCGGCACGGGCGAAACCACCGACATCGTCGAAAAGGAGATGTACTCCTTCGAGGACAGGCTCAACGGCGAGCAGCTCACCCTGCGGCCCGAGAACACGCCGGGCGTGGTGCGCGCGGCGATCGAGCACAACCTCACCTACGACGGCGGCAAGCGCCTGTATTACATGGGCCCGATGTTCCGGCACGAGCGCCCCCAGCGCGGGCGTTACCGCCAGTTCTACCAGCTGGGCGCCGAGGTGCTCGGCTTTCCCGGCGCCGAGGTGGACGCGGAGCTGATGCTGCTGGCATACGAGCTGCTCACCGGCCTGGGCCTGCGCAACATCCGCGTGGAGCTCAACAGCCTGGGCATCCCCGCCGAACGGCAGGCGCACCGCGCCGCGCTGGTGGCCTATTTCGAGCAACACGCCGGACTGCTGGACGAGGACGCCCGGCGCCGGTTGCACAGCAACCCGCTGCGCATCCTGGACACCAAGAATCCCGCCATGCAGAAGATGGTCGGCGATGCGCCGCAATTGCTCGGCTTCCTCGGCGACGCGTCGCTGGCCCGGTTCGAGGCCGTGCAGCGGCTGCTCGGGGCTTGCGGCGTGTCCTGCAAGGTCAATCCGCGGCTGGTGCGGGGCCTGGATTACTACAGCCACACGGTGTTCGAGTTCATCACCGATGAGCTGGGCGCGCAAGGCACCCTGTGCGGGGGCGGACGCTACGACGGCCTGTTCGAAGTCCTCGGCGGAAAGCCGACCCCGGCAGTGGGTTGGGGGATGGGGCTGGAGCGCGTGCTGGATCTCATCCGGCAGCAGGCCGGCGAGATCGCCGCCCCGGCGCCCGATGCCTACGCCATCGTCCCGGACGCGCAAGCCCTGCCGCTCGTGCTCGCGAACCTCCAGGCGCTGCGGGGCGCTGGCGTGAGCGTGCAGATGCACGCGGGCTCGGCAGAGGGCATGGGCAGCATGAAGTCCCAGTTCAAGCGGGCCGACGCCAGCGGCGCGCGTTACGCGCTGATATTCGGGGCGGACGAACTGGCGCAGGGCGCGGTGACGGTCAAGTCGCTGCGCGACGGCGCAGGCGCGCAGGTGCAGCGCCCGCTGGGTGACCCGGGCGCCTGGGCCGGCTCCCTCAAGGCGTGATCATGGCCCCCACGCTTGTCACTTCGTGTACGTCGCTGCCCCCCGAGGGGGCTTCAGTCGCCTTGGGGCGGCCCGGCGCCGACTGAGGGCAGGGCGCTGCGGCGCCTCATACAATCGCAGGCTCCAAGCAGGACAACAACACAATGGCAAAACACCTCGATCTCGAAGAACAGGAACAGCTTGCCGAGATCAAGCACTTCTGGAACGAGTACGGCAACCTCATCACCTGGGTCGTGATTGCCGTCTTCGGCTCCATCGCCGCCTGGAACGGCTGGAACTACTGGCAGCGCACGCAGGGCGCCCAGGCTGCCGCCATGTTCGACGAGGTCGAGCGGGCGGCGGCGGGCGGTGACGTCACGCGGGTCGAGCGCGCGTTTTCCGACATGAAGGACAAGTTCGGCCGCACCACGTACGCGCAGCAGGCCGGCCTGCTGGCCGCCAAGTCGATGGCCGACAAGGGCAATGCCGAGGGCGCCAAGGCGGCGCTCGCCTGGGTTGCCGACAAGTCCTCCGACGAGGGCTACCAGGCGCTGGCGCGGCTGCGGTTGGCTGCGATCCTGCTGGAGGCCAAGTCGTACGACGAAGCACTCAAGCAGCTGGCGGGGGAATTTCCCAAGGAATTCGAGGGACTCGCGGCGGACCGCCGGGGCGACGTTTACGCCGCCCAGGGCAAGAAAGCCGAAGCCAAGGCCGAATACACCAGGGCCTTCAGGACGATGGACGAACGCACCGAATACCGGCGCCTGGTCGAGGTCAAGCTCAGTGCCCTGGGCGTCGATCCGCAACAGCTCGCGGCGCCCGCCGCCCCGGCCGCTTCGGGAGGCGCCAAACCATGATGACCCGTTTCGCTGCACGCGCTGCCTGCGCACTGGCCGTAGCCACCCTGGCCGGCTGTTCCATCCTCCCCACGAACTTCTCCCTGCCGTCCTTCCTGGGTGGCGGCGCTGAAAAGCCCAAACCGGCGGAGCTGCCACCCAACCCGGCGCTGCTGGCCGTACGCCCCGCATGGACCGCCAAGGTCGGTGAGGTCGGCTTTCCCCTTTCGGTGAACACCAATGGCGGCGCCGTGACCGTGGCCTCGAGCGACGGCGCCGTGGCGGTGATCGACCCCGCCACCGGGCGCGACATCTGGCGCGCCAGCGCCGGCGGGCCGATCGCGGCCGGGGCCGGCAGCGACGGCAAGCTGGTCGCGGTGATCACCCGCGCCAACGAACTCGTGGCCCTGTCGGCCGGCAAGGAGGCGTGGCGCCAGAAGCTCTCGGCCGTGGGCTACACGGCGCCCTTCGTCGCCGGCGGCCGCGTCTTCGTGCTGACGGCCGATCGGGCGGTTTCCGCATTCGACGGCCAGAGCGGCCGCAAGCTCTGGACGCAGCAGCGCGCCGGCGAGCCGCTGGTGCTGCGCCACGCGGGGGTCATGCTGGCAGTCGGCGATACGCTGGTGGTGGGCCTGTCGGGCCGCCTGGCCGGGCTGAACCCGCTCACCGGCGCCAGCCGGTGGGAAGCGCCCCTGGCCTCCCCGCGCGGGCTCAACGACGTCGAGCGCCTGGTGGACCTGGTGGGCTCCGTCAGCCGGGTTGGCGAATCCATCTGCGCGCGCGCCTTCCAGGCCACGGTCGGGTGCGTCGACGCCGGCCGCGGCGCCGTCGTGTGGACAAAGCCTTCGAACGGTTCGGAGGGCGTCCATGGCGACGACAAGCTGGTGTTCGGCACCGAGGCGGACGGCAAGGTCGTGGCGTGGAAGCGCGAAAACGGCGAGCGCGCCTGGCTGAGCGACAAGCTGCAATACCGCGGGCTCACGGCGCCGCTGGCGCTGGGCCGATCGGTCGTGGTGGGCGACAGCACGGGCTTCGTCCACATGCTGTCGCGCGAGGACGGTTCGCTGCTCAACCGGCTGACCACCGACGGCTCCGCGATCGCGGCGGCGCCGGTCGTGGCCGGCAACACGCTCGTCATCGTCACCCGGAACGGCGGCATCCACGGGTTCGTACCCCAATGAATGTGGCCCCCACGCTTGCGGCCAAGGCCGCTGCGCTGCCCCCCGAGGGGGCCTTCGCGCCTTGGGGCGGCCCGGCGGCGCTCAAGTCATTGACGGCCAGTCCTCCCTGAATGAAACCCGTATTGGCCCTGGTGGGCCGCCCCAATGTCGGCAAATCGACGCTGTTCAACCGGCTGACCCAATCACGCGACGCCATCGTGGCCGACTTCGCCGGCCTCACGCGCGACCGCCACTACGGCAACGCGAAGCACGGCAAGCTCGAGTTCATCGTCATCGACACCGGCGGGTTCGAGCCCACGGCCGAGAGCGGCATCTACATGGAGATGGCCAAGCAGACCCGCCAGGCCGTGGCCGAAGCCGACGTCGTGATCTTCGTGGTCGATGCCCGCGGTGGCCTTTCCGCGCAGGACTACGACATTGCCAAGTACCTGCGCAAGCTCGGAAAGCCGACGGTGCTTTGCGCCAACAAGGCCGAGGGCATGACCGAGGGCGTGCAGCTCACGGAGTTCTACGAGCTCGGGCTCGGCGAGGTGCACCCGGTCTCGGCCGCGCACGGCCAGGGCATCCGCAGCCTGGTCGAAAAGGCGTTCGAGCCGCTCAACCTCCCGGACGAGGACGAAACGGGCGAGGAGGCCGATCCCACGGTCACCAAGCTGGCGGTGGCCGGCCGGCCCAACGTGGGCAAGTCCACGCTCATCAATACCTGGCTCGGCGAGGAGCGCCTCGTCGCCTTCGACCTGCCGGGAACCACCCGGGACGCGATCACGGTGCCCTTCGAGCGGGGCGGGCAGAAATTCGAGCTCATCGACACGGCGGGCCTGCGCAAGAAGGGCAAGGTGTTCGAGGCGATCGAGAAGTTCTCGGTGGTCAAGACGCTGCAGGCCATCGAATCGGCCAATGTCGTGCTGCTGCTGCTGGACGCCACCCAGGGCGTGACCGACCAGGATGCCCACATTGCCGGCTACATCCTCGAAAGTGGCCGGGCGGTGGTCCTTGCCGTCAACAAATGGGACGCCGTGGACGAGTACCAGCGCGAGCAGGTGCGGCGGCAGATCGAAACCCGCCTGGCCTTCCTGAAGTTCGCCCCGCTGCATTTCATCTCGGCCATCAAGCGCCAGGGTCTGGGCCCGGTGTGGACGGCGATCGCCCAGGCGCACCGCTCGGCCATGATCAAGATGCCCACCCCGGTGCTCACGCGGCTGCTGCTGGAGGCGGTGCAGTTCCAGTCGCCCAAGCGGGCGGGCATGTTCCGCCCCAAGCTGCGCTACGCGCACCAGGGGGGGATGAACCCCCCCGTGATCATCGTGCACGGCAACTCGCTGGAACATGTCACCGAAGCCTACAAGCGCTTCCTCGAGGGGCGGTTCCGCCAGGAATTCAAGCTGGTGGGCACGCCCCTGCGGATCGAGATGAAAACGTCCCGCAACCCCTACGCCGACAAGGAATGACGGCGTGTCGGCGCCCGCGGCTACTTCCGCCGGGCCGCCCCTTGAAGACCCGGTTTTCGGACCCAGCTGTGCGACAGGGCGGACGGATCGGTTTTAGCCTACTTGCACAGCTAGCTTGCTGTGGTAAGGTGCAGTTTCCAACAACACTTCCGAATGCGGAACACGGAGAATATCGTGAGCAACAAAGGGCAGCTTCTACAAGACCCATTTCTCAACACCTTGCGTCGCGAGCATGTGCCGGTGTCGATTTACCTCGTCAACGGCATCAAGCTGCAAGGCCAGATCGAGTCTTTTGACCAGTACGTTGTGCTGCTGCGCAACACCGTGACCCAGATGGTCTACAAGCACGCCATCTCCACCATCGTGCCCGGCCGTGCCGTGAACTTCTCCACGGCCGAAAGCACCGAAGCCGGACCGGCTTGAAGCCGCGCACTGGGCGCCCGAAAGGCGCACGCAGGCAGATGGCCTCCGACGACTCCGCCTACCTGATTCCTCGCACTTGAGCCTGCCCGAAACGCCCGACCGCCCAACCGCTCCCACGATCCTCGTGGGCGTGGACTTGGGCCTGCCGCATTTCGATGGCGACCTCGAGGAACTCGGCCTGCTCGCCCAAACGGCCGGCCTGACACCCGTCGCCCGCGTGTCCTGCAAGCGCAAGGCGCCCGATGCCGCGCTCTTCATCGGCAAGGGCAAGGCCGACGAGATCAAATTGCTCGCCGCGCAGACCGGCGCCAACGAAATCCTTTTCGACCAGGCCCTCAGCCCGGCGCAGCAGCGCAACCTGGAGCGGCACCTGGAGCTGCCGGTCAACGACCGAACCTTGCTCATCCTGGAGATCTTCGCGCAGCGGGCGCGCAGCCATGAGGGCAAGCTGCAGGTCGAGCTGGCGCGCCTGCAGTACGTGAGCACGCGGCTGGTCCGGCGCTGGTCCCACCTGGAACGCCAGACCGGCGGCGCCGGCGTGCGTGGCGGCCCGGGCGAAAAGCAGATCGAGCTGGACCGCCGGATGATCGGCGACGCCATCAAGCGCACCCGCGAGCGGCTGGAAAAGGTCAAGAAGCAGCGCCACACCCAGCGCCGCCAGCGCGAGCGCCGCGGGGCCTTCAACATCTCTCTGGTCGGCTACACCAACGCCGGCAAGTCCACGCTGTTCAACGCGCTGGTCAAGGCCCGCGCCTATACGGCCGACCAGCTGTTCGCCACCCTGGACACCACCACCCGCCAGCTCTATCTCGGTCCGGCCGAAGGCAGCGGGGACTTCGCCGGCCGTTCGGTCTCGCTTTCCGACACCGTGGGCTTCATCCGAGACCTGCCGCACGGCCTGATCGATGCGTTCCAGGCCACGCTGCAGGAGGCCGTCGATGCCGACCTGCTGCTGCACGTGGTGGACGCCGCCAACCCGGATCACCCCGAGCAGATCGCCGAAGTGCAGCGCGTGCTGCGCGAGATCGGCGCCGGGGACGTGCCGCAGGTGCTGGTGTTCAACAAGCTTGACGCGGTCCCTTCCGAGCAGCGGCCCCGCCAGGCGGTCGACGCCTTCGAGCTGGAAGGCACCCGTGTCCCGCGCCTGTTCGTGAGCAGCCGCACCGGGGAAGGCCTGCCCGCGCTGCGCCGCCAATTGGTGGAAGAATTGAGCCAGCGCAACGGAGAAAGCCAATCCGAGCGCCATGTCCCGGAATTGCACGACACGCCCGCCTAGGGCGGCCCCGGTTGGGCACAATGCAACAAGAAAGAAACTTAAGCGCGATGAACTTCCAAATACGCAGCCTGCCATGGGCGGGGCTGAAAGGCCGGATCAGGGGAATGTTCAACCTGAACGATCCGCGCTGGGGCCGCGGCAGCGACGAGAAGCAGTCGGAAAGCAACCGCCCCGACCCCAACAAGCCGGAAGGCAATGGGCGCGACAAGGGGCCGAACCAGGGGCCCCCGGACCTGGACGAACTCTGGCGCGATTTCAACCGCAAGCTCGGGGGCCTCTTCGGCGGCGGCAAGGGCCGGCGCCCTGACAACGGCGGCGGCGGCTTTGGCGGCGGCGGCAATTTCCAGCCCGACATGAAAAGCGCCGGCATCGGCGCCGGCCTGGTGGCCGCGGTGGTGGTGCTGATCTGGCTGGGCACGGGTTTCTTCATCGTGCAGGAAGGCCAGCAGGCCGTCATCACGCAGTTCGGGCGCTACAAGTCCACCGTGGGGGCCGGTTTCAACTGGCGGCTGCCGTACCCGATCCAGCGCCACGAACTCGTGTTCGTCACGCAGATCCGCTCGGTGGACGTCGGCCGCGACAACGTGGTCAAGGCCACGGGGCTGCGCGAGTCGGCGATGCTGACCGAGGACGAGAACATCGTCGAGATCAAGTTCGCCGTGCAGTACCGCCTTTCCGATGCGCGCGCATATTTGTTCGAGAGCAAGAACCCCGCCGACGCGGTGGTGCAGGCGGCTGAAACGGCCGTGCGCGAGACCGTCGGCAAGATGAGGATGGACTCGGCCCTGGCCGAGGAGCGCGACCAGATCGCGCCGCGCGTGCGCACGCTGATGCAGACCATCCTCGACCGCTACAAGGTCGGCATCGAGGTCGTGGGCATCAACCTGCAGCAAGGCGGCGTGCGCCCGCCCGAGCAGGTGCAGGCGGCCTTCGACGACGTGCTCAAGGCCGGCCAGGAGCGCGAGCGCGCCAAGAACGAGGCGCAGGCCTATGCCAACGACGTGATCCCGCGCGCGGTCGGCGCGGCGGCGCGCTTGCAGCAGGAAGCCGACGCGTACAAGGCCAGGGTCGTCGCGCAGGCGCAGGGCGATTCGCAGCGCTTCAAGTCGGTGCTGGCCGAATACCAGCGTGCACCGCAGGTCACGCGCGACCGGATGTACATCGACACCATGCAGCAGATCTACAGCAACGTGACCAAGGTGATGATCGAGTCGCGCCAGGGCTCCCTGCTGTACCTGCCGCTGGACAAGATCATGCAGCAGGTCGCCCAGGGCGGCGTAGCCACGGAGCCGGCCGCCGCGGCGCCGGGCGCACCGGCGGCACCCGGCGCTGCCGCCGGCCTGCCCGCCGACTCCCGCACCCGCGACAACTCGCGCACGCGCGAGCGCGAAACGCGCTGAAGCGAGCACCAGAATATGAACAGAATCGGATTCATCGTCACGTCGGCCCTGGTGGCCCTCGCGCTCCTCAGCTCCATGCTCTTCGTGGTGGACCAGCGCCAGTTCGGCGTCGTCTATGCGCTTGGGCAGATCAAGGAAGTGATCACCGAGCCGGGCCTCAATTTCAAGTGGCCGCCGCCGTTCCAGAACGTGTCGTACATCGACAAGCGCCTGCTCACGCTGGACAGCCCCGACCAGGAACCCATGCTCACGGCCGAGAAGCAGCGCGTCGTGATCGACTGGTACGTGCGCTGGCGCATCACCGACCCGCTGCAGTACATCCGCAACGTGGGCCTGGACGAAGCCGCCGGCGCCAACCAGCTCAACCGCGTGGTGCGCAACGCCTTCCAGGAAGAGATCAACCGGCGCACGGTGCGCGAGCTGCTTTCCGTCAAGCGCGAACAGCTCATGAACGACGTCAAGCGCGAAGTGCTCGAAGTCGTGAAGGGCGCCAAGCCCTGGGGCGTGGACGTCGTGGACGTGCGCATCACGCGCGCCGATTATGTGGACGCCATCACCGAATCGGTCTATCGCCGCATGGAGGCCGAACGCAAGCGCGTCGCCAACGAGCTGCGCTCCACCGGCGCGGCCGAGGGCGAGAAGATCCGCGCCGACGCCGACCGCCAGCGCGAGGTGGCGATCGCCAATGCCTACCGCGACGCCCAGAAGGTCAAGGGCGAGGGCGACGCGCAGGCCGCGAACATCTATGCCGAGGCGTTCGGGCGCGATGCCCAGTTCGCGCAGTTCTACCGCAGCCTGGAGGCCTACAAGGCCAGCTTCAACAAGAAGGGCGACGTGATGGTGCTGGATCCCGCCGGCTCCGAATTCTTCAAGGCCTTCCGCGGCAGTTCGGGCGCGGCAGGCGCGCCCGCGAAGAAGTAGGGGCGCGTCCGTTTGGACAGCGGCATCTTCTGGTCCGCGCTGGCCCTGGTGCTGGTGTTCGAGGGCCTTTTCCCATTCATCTCACCGGGCGGCTGGCGCAGCACTTTCCAGAAGCTGCTGTCGCTGCAGGACGGGCAGCTGCGCTTCTTCGGCCTGTGCAGTATCCTGATCGGGCTCCTCCTGCTCTGGATCGTTCTCTAGAAAATCTCTTCGAGATTTTCCAGAGGTCTGGTCAGTGAAGGGAGGCCCGGCAAGCCGGTTCCTCCCTTCAGGGGACCGCGCTGCATGTTATTCCGCGCGGTCACGAGCCAGAGATGCGCGAGCGACGTGGCGAAATTGTCCGCGCAGCGGCACCGGGAGCGCGCCAAATAACATGCAGCGCGCTCTCACTTGTCATGCGGATCCGGTTTTGCCGGTCCGCTTGACACTGATCAGACCATCCAACCATGGAAAACGCGCGGCGTTTTTCATGGTTACCGAGCCTGTAAAATACCGTTTTTAACAGCCCCCGAAAACCATGTCCGCCTGGGTCCTGCCGGATCACATCGCCGATGTATTGCCTTCCGAGGCCCGGCATATCGAAGAGCTGCGGCGCGAACTGCTGGACACCGCGCGCGGCTACGGCTATGAGCTGGTCATGCCGCCGCTGCTGGAGCACCTGGAGTCGCTGCTCACCGGCACCGGCGAAGCGCTGGACCTGCAGACCTTCAAGCTCGTCGACCAGCTTTCGGGCCGAATGATGGGCCTGAGGGCCGACACGACGCCCCAGGTCGCCCGCATCGACGCCCACCTCCTGAACCGCCAGGGCGTCGCCCGCCTTTGCTACTGCGGCCCCGTGCTGCACACGCGCCCCGATAGACCGCACGCCACCCGCGAGCCGCTGCAGTTCGGCGCCGAGATCTACGGCCACGCCGGGCTCGAGGCGGATCTGGAAGCGCTGCTGCTGGCGCTGGACTGCCTCAAGGCGACGCAGGTGGGCGACCTCACCGTGGACATGGCGGACGTGCGCATCGTGCGCTCCCTCCTGGCCGGCGTGCCGGTGGACGCCGCCGCGCTGGGACGCGTGCATTCGGCGCTGGCCGCCAAGGACGCGAGCGAACTCGCCGCGCTGACGAAGAATTTCCCCGCCGCCGCCCGCGAAGGCCTGCTGGCCCTCGTGTCGCTGTACGGCGACGAGAAGGTTCTGGCCGAGGCGGAGCGCAAGCTGCCGACCAGCGCCGTCCTGCGCGAGGCGCTGGCCAACCTGAAGTGGCTGGCCGGCCACCTGCAGGGCGCCAAGGTGAGCTTCGACCTGGCCGACCTGCGCGGGTATGCGTACTACAGCGGCGTGCGCTTCTCGGTGTACACCCCCGGCGCGAGCGACACGCTGGTGCGCGGGGGCCGCTACGACGAGGTGGGCGCCGTGTTCGGGCGCAATCGGCCGGCCGTGGGTTTCAGCCTCGACGTGCGGGAACTGGTGGCCGTCGTCGCCAAGCGACCTCTCAAGGCCGCGATCCGTGCGCCCTGGCTGGACAGCGGCGAAGGCGCGACCGATTTGCGCCATGCGATCGCCGCGCTTCGCGGCGCCGGCGAGACAGTGGTCTGCGTGCTGCCGGGCCACGAGAGCGAAGTGGATGAATTCCAGTGCGACCGCGAACTCGCTTCGGTCGCGGGCCGATGGGTCGTCAAAGCGACCTGAACCAGTTTTTCATTTTCCGGAAGTACGAGATGACGAAGACAAAGGGCCGCAACGTGGTCGTGGTCGGCACCCAGTGGGGTGACGAGGGCAAGGGCAAGCTGGTCGACTGGCTCACCGAGATGGCGCAAGGCGTGGTGCGCTTCCAGGGCGGCCACAACGCCGGCCACACGCTGGTGATCAACGGCGTCAAGACGGCGCTGCACCTCATCCCCAGCGGCATCATGCGCCCGGGCGTGAAGTGCTACATCGGCAACGGCGTCGTGCTGTCGGCAGCCAAGCTGTTCGAGGAGATCGAGGGCCTGGAGAAGGCCGGCGTGGAAGTGCGCGGGCGCCTTCGCATCAGCGAGGCCTGCCCCTTGATCCTGCCGTACCACGCGGCGCTGGACATCGCCCGCGAGACGCTGCGCGAGCAGGGCGGCGACGAGAAGATCGGCACCACGGGCCGCGGCATCGGCCCGGCATACGAGGACAAGATCGCGCGCCGCGCGCTGCGGGTGCAGGACCTGAAGCATCCCCAGCGTTTCGGCGAAAAGCTCAAGGTGGTGCTGGACCTGCACAATTTCATGCTGACGAAGTACCTGAACGCCCCCGCCGTCGACTACCAGGCGGTGTTCGACGAGGCGATGAGGCACGCCGAGCTGCTCAAGCCGATGATGGCCGACGTCTCGCGCGAGCTGAACGAGGCGCACATCCACGGCGACAACCTGTTGTTCGAGGGCGCGCAGGGCACCCTGCTGGACGTGGACCACGGCACGTACCCGTACGTCACGTCGAGCAACTGCGTGGCGGGCAACGCGGCTGCCGGCGCCGGCATCGGCCCGGGCATGCTGCACTACATCCTGGGCATCACCAAGGCTTACTGCACCCGTGTGGGCGGCGGGCCGTTCCCCACCGAGCTGGACTGGGCCACGCCCGGCACCGTCGGCTACCACCTCTCCACGGTTGGCGCCGAGAAAGGCGTCACCACGGGCCGCAGCCGCCGTTGCGGCTGGTTCGACGCCGCGCTGCTCAAGCGCTCGGCGCAGGTCAACGGGCTGTCGGGCCTGTGCATCACCAAGCTCGACGTGCTGGACGGCATCAAGGAGCTGCAGCTGTGCACGGGCTACGAGCTCGATGGCCAGCACACCGACATCCTGCCGATGGGCGCCGACGAGATCTCGCGCTGCAAGCCGGTGTACGAAACCATGGAAGGCTGGACGCAAAGCACCGTGGGCGTGACGCAATACGACAAGCTGCCTGTCAATGCGCGTTTGTACCTGCAGCGAATCGAGCAGGTCACCGGCGTTCCCGTCGATATCATCTCGACCAGCCCCGACCGCGAGCACACCATCATGAAGCGGCATCCCTACCTCGCCTAGCAGGAGCAGATCGAATGTTGACAGAAGACGGCAAGCACCTTTACGTCAGCTACGACGAGTACCACAGCCTGATCGAGAAGCTGGCGATCAAGGTGCACCAGTCGGGCTGGGAGTTCGACACCATCCTGTGCCTGGCGCGCGGCGGCATGCGGCCGGGGGACATCCTCTCGCGCATCTTCGACAAGCCGCTGGCGATCATGTCCACCAGCTCCTATCGCGCCGAAGCCGGCACGATCCAGGGCCACCTGGACATCGCCCGCTACATCACCACGCCCCAGGGCGAGATCGCGGGCAAGGTGCTGCTGGTGGACGACCTCGCGGACTCCGGCCACACGCTGCACGCGGTGCTGGAGATGCTGCGCACCAGCTACAAGCCCATCACCGAGCTGCGCAGCGCGGTGATCTGGACCAAGGGCCTGTCGAAGTTCACGCCGGATTATTCGGTGGAGTTCCTCCCCACCAACCCGTGGATCCACCAGCCGTTCGAGACCTACGACAGCATGGGCCCGGACAAGCTGCTGGAGAAATGGAAGATTTGATTCATTCGTCGAAATTTTTTTGGGAGTACCCAAAAAAAATGTCTCCGGTCGATCAGTCAAAAAGCTGGGGGCGGCCCGGCGCTTTTTGAGTCATCGAATACCACGAAGGCCGCTTCGCGGCGGTGACGCTAACATGCGTGGATGAGCAAACCGATCACCGATCTCATCCACCATCCTTACACCCCGCCTGCGGGCTTCAGTGCCCCGCAGCCCGGCGTGTTCAAGGCCTCCACCGTCATCTTTCCCAACGTCGCCGCAATGCGCGCGCGCGACTGGAAGCAGAAGGTCGGCTACACCTATGGCCTGCACGGCACGCCCACCACGTTCACGCTGGAGGAGCGGATCGCCTCGCTCGAGGGCGGCAAGCACTGCATCCTGGTGCCCAGCGGCCTGGCAGCCATCGCCAACGTCGCGATGGCGCTCCTGAAGAGCGGCGACGAGGTGCTCATCCCCGACAACGCCTACGGCCCGAACAAGGCGCTGGCCGACGGCGAGCTGAAGAACTGGGGCATCACGCACCAGATCTACGATGCCATGAACCCCGCCGACCTGCAGGCGCGCATCGGGCCGAAGACAAAGCTGGTGTGGCTGGAAGCGCCGGGCTCGGTCAGCATGGAGTTCGTCCCGCTGCCGCAGATCGCGGCCATCTGCCGCGAGCGCGGCGTCACCACGGCCCTCGACAGCACCTGGAGCGCCGGCATCGCCTTCAACGGGTTCGACGCCGGTGCCGACATCGTGGTCCACGCGCTCACGAAGTATCCCAGCGGCGGCGGCGACGTGCTGATGGGCGCGATCGTCACCCGCGACGACAAACTGCATCTCGCGTTGAAGCTCACGCACATGCGCGTAGGCTGGGGCATCGGCGTGAATGATGCCGAAGCCATCCTGCGCTCGCTGCCCAGCCTGGAGTTGCGCTACCGCGCCCATGACATGGCGGCGCGGGAACTGGCCGCCTGGCTGCAGGGGCGGCCGGAGGTCTCGCGGCTGTTGCACCCGGCGTTCGAGGGCTCGCCGGGCCACCAGCACTGGCAGGCCCTGTGCGGGGGTAACGGCGGCTCGGGTCCTGGGGCCGGAGGCGCCGCGGCCGGCCTGTTCTCGGTCGTTTTCGACGAGCGGTTCGGCACCGGCCAGGTGGATACGTTCTGTGACGCCTTGAAACTTTTCAAGCTCGGCTATTCGTGGGGCGGGCCGGTGAGCCTCGTCGTTCCGTACGACATCGCATCGATGCGCAGCGCGCGGCTCGGGCCTTGCCCGTACAAGGGCGTGCTGGTGCGCTTTTCGGTCGGGCTGGAGGCGGTGGAAGACTTGCGGGCTGACCTGGAACACGCGCTCAGCGCTTTGGGCTAGCCGCCCGTTCCCGGCCGGCCCTTTATCGCTTACATTGGCCCCATTGACAGCCTAGAAACGGAACCCCTGTGGCCACACCCAATTACGGATACGAGAAGCGGCAGAAAGAGCTGGCCAAGAAGCGCAAGAAGGAAGACAAGCTCAAGGCCAAGGCCGAGCGCAAGCAGGGTGGGCCGGGGGAGGGTGACGGGTCGTCCGACCAGGGTGGCGAGCCCGGCGGCCAGCCGCCCGGGACGCCCTCGCAGCCTTAAACCGCTTCGTCCCGCAGGATCCTCGCAGCCAGCTCCCCCATCGCTTCCATCGAACGTCCGGCCGGCGCGATCGGCGTGGCCTGGGCATAGCCTGCGAAGTTGCGCGCGATCGACGCCGCATAGCCGGGGTCGTAGTGCTTCAAGAGCAGCTCGCGCACCACTGCCTCCGTTTCACCCGCGGCAACCTGCGCCTGCCAGGCCTGCACCACGGCCTTGCCCCGCAGTTCGGCCAAGGCGTCGAGCCGCTCGCAAAACAGCGCGTGGTCCTGGGCGAAGAAGTCGTAGTCCTCCAGCAACAGCGCCACCCGTTCGTCGTCAGGCAGGTCCAGCCGCAGGCACGGGCTCGCGCGCATCCGCTCGATCAGCGGTTCCGGCACCGCCAGGTTGCCGACCTTCTTGCTTTCGCTCTCGACGTAGACCGGCCGCGCGGGATCGAACCGGCGCAGCGCATCCCACACCAGCGTATCGAAGCGTTTCTGCGTGGGTTGCGGCCGCCCGGGGATCATCCCCAGCACGGAACTGCGGTGGCTGGCGAGCGCCTCCAGGTCGAGCACCTGCGCGCCGGCTTGGGCCAGCGCGTGCAGCAGGCGCGTCTTGCCGGAGCCGGTCGGTCCGCACACGACGCGCAAGGCGTGGCGGCCCGACAGTTCCGGCAGGGCCGCCAGCACGGCGGTGCGAAAGGCCTTGTAGCCCCCCTCGACCACGCTGACCTTGAACCCGATCTGGCCCAGCACCAGCGCCAGCGAGCCGCTGCGCTTGCCTCCGCGCCAGCAGTAGACCAGCGGCTGCCAGGTGCGGGGCTTGTCGATCACGTCACGCTCGATGTGGCGGGCGATGTTGGCGGCAACCAGCGCCGCTCCACGCTTTTGCGCCTCGAAGGGGCTGACCTGCGCGTAGATGGTGCCGACCAGCTTGCGCTCTTCGTTGTTCAGGGACGGCCAGTTCAGGGCACCGGGAAGATGGTCGAGCGCGTACTCGTCTTCGCTGCGGGCATCGATGATCGCGCTGAACTCATCCAGCCGGGCGATGGCGTCGGCCGCCGGTGTGGACTGGACGCTCACGAGCCGGCAATCCCTGCCGCCGCCGGCGCGGGCAGCAGCTTTTTCAGCTCCGGCCAGATGTTGTCCAGGATCAGCGGCTGCGCGGCTTCGGTCGGGTGGATCCGGTCGGGCTGGAACAGGCGCGTCGCGTCCGCACCGTCGGCCACGCCCTTGAGCATGAACGGGACGAGCGCGGTCTTGTGGGACCGGGCGACGGACCGGTACAGGCCCGCGAAGCGGTTGGCGTAGTCTGTCCCGTAGTTGGGCGGCACCTGGATGCCCACCAGCAGCACCCTGGCCCGGGCCTTCTGCGCCGTCTCGGCCATGTGCGCCAGGTTTTCCTCGGTCAGCGCGAGCGGCAGGCCGCGCAGGGCGTCGTTGCCGCCCAATTCAAGCACGACGACGTCCGGCTTGTGCTGGGCCAGGATTGCGGGCAGGCGCGACCGGCCGCCCGACGTCGTATCGCCGCTGATGCTGGCGTTCACGACGCGCGCCGGGATTTTCTGGGCAGCCAGGCGCTTTTCCAGCAGGGCGACCCATCCGGCGCCGCGCTTCAGGCCATACTCGGCGGAGAGCGAGTCGCCGACGACCAGGATCGTCCTGGGCGCGGGCGACGCAGGCGCAGCCGCCGAGGGCAGGGCATAACCCCCAGCTAACGCGGCCGCGATAAAGTGGCGGCGACTCAACCATCCAGCAAACATGTCCGATCCCATCATTTCTGTCGAGCACGTGCACAAGTCGGTCACCGACTCGACGGGCACGCTCGACATTTTGCGCGATATCGATTTCACGCTGGCCCCCAAGGAGACTGTCGCCATCGTCGGCGCCTCCGGTTCGGGAAAAAGCACGCTGCTGTCGATCATTGCCGGGCTGGACACCCCGACCAAGGGCACGGTGCGGCTGGCCGGCGAGGACCTGTTCGCGATGGGCGAGGACGAGCGCGCCGCGCTGCGCGCCCGCAAGGTCGGCTTCGTCTTCCAGAGCTTCCAGCTGCTGGGCAACCTCACGGCGCTGGAGAACGTGATGCTCCCCCTGGAACTGGCCGGCCGCAAGGACTCGCGCAAGGCCGCCACCGAGATGATGGCCCGGGTGGGCCTGGCGCAGCGGCTGGGCCACTACCCTCGCGTGCTGTCCGGTGGCGAGCAGCAGCGCGTGGCGCTGGCGCGCGCCTTCGTCGTCCAGCCGGCCGTGCTGCTGGCCGACGAGCCCACCGGCAGCCTGGATTTCGCCACCGGCGAAACCGTGATGGAGTTGATGTTCGACCTGAACCGCGAGCAGGGCACGACGCTGGTGCTGGTGACGCATGACCGCGCCATCGCCACCCGTTGCGAGCGCCGCATCACCATCGAAGCGGGCCGCGTGGTGCCCGAGGCTATGGTTTCCGTCGCGGCAGTGCCCGTTTGAGCGCCTGAAGGAACAGTTCGCGCTGCCGGCTGGCCGGATGGCTCAGGGGTAGGAAGCAGGACCACGGGATAATCCTGTGATGTCCTCACCCAAAGTCCTGTTCGGGTTCCACGCCGTGGGCGTGCGCCTCAAGACCGCGCCCCAATCCGTCATCGAGATCTACGCCGACCCTAGCCGCAAGGATGCGCGGATGCGGCAATTCCTGGAGCGCGCCCAGGAGGCCGGCGCCCGCGTGATCGACGCCGACGGCATGCGCCTGGCCAAGCTGGCGGGCAGCCACGGCCACCAGGGAGTGGCGGCGCGGGTGCAGGCCCTCCCGGTCTCCCATTCGCTGGATGACCTGCTCGACGGCATCGAGGGATCGCCACTGCTGCTGGTGCTGGACGGCGTCACCGACCCCCACAACCTGGGCGCCTGCCTGCGCGTCGCGGATGGCGCGGGCGCGCATGCGGTGATCGCGCCGAAGGACCACGCCGTGGGCATCAATGCCACGGTGGCGAAGGTCGCGAGCGGCGCGGCCGAGACCATCCCGTATTTCATGGTCACCAACCTGGCCCGCACGCTGGGTGAGCTCAAGGAGCGCAGCATCTGGTGCATCGGGACCAGCGACGACGCCCCGAAGACCGTCTACCAGGCCGACCTGAAGGGGCCCGTGGCGCTGGTGCTGGGTGCCGAAGGCGCGGGCATGCGCCAGTTGACGCGCAAGACCTGCGACGAACTGGTGAGCATCCCCATGCGCGGCGCCGTGGAAAGCCTGAACGTGTCGGTGGCGAGCGGCGTGTGCCTGTACGAGGCGCTGCGCCAGCGGTCGTGAGGGCGCCGTGACCGATCCAGTCCGCCACTGGGTGCGTAGCGCCAGTCGCATCGCGGTCCTCACCGGCGCGGGCATGAGCGCCGAATCGGGCGTGCCCACCTTCCGTGATGCACAGACGGGGCTGTGGGCGAAGTTCGATCCCCAGCAGCTGGCGACGGAGCACGCATTTCGCGCCAACCCCAAGATGGTGTGGGACTGGTACGCCTTCCGCCGCGACCTGATCGCCAAGGTCGAGCCCAATGCGGGACACCGCGCGCTGGCCGCGTTTTCGCGGCGTCACCCCGGGCGACTGACGCTCATCACCCAGAACGTCGATGGCCTGCACCAGCGCGCGGGCAGCGAGGGCGCGCTGGCGCTGCACGGCAATATCTTCGAGGACAAGTGGCTGGATACGCCCGGGGCGTGCTGCAATGCGGATGCGGCCGTTGCCGACACTCCTCCATACTGCGGCCGTTGCGGCAACCTGCTGCGCCCGGCGGTGGTGTGGTTCGGCGAGGCCCTGCCGGCGCGAGCGCTGGCGGCGGCGGAGGCGGCCGCGAACGAATGCGACGTGATGCTCGTGGTCGGCACCTCGGGCGTCGTCTACCCGGCGGCGGGCCTGGCGCGCACGGCCGCGGGGAAAGTCGTCATCATCAACCCTGAGCCCACCGAGCTCGACGACGCGGCCGATGCGGTGCTGCGTGGCAGGGCGGCGCAGTTGCTCCCCTTACTCCTGGAGGATTGAATCCATGTTTCGAATCAAGGCATTGCCCGTCGCGGCCGGCGCGATCGCAGCCGCCATCCTGCTGGCCTCCTGCACGCAGGAGCAGCAGAACAAGCTCGGCCGCGACATCCAGAACTGGACGGGCACCAACGGCGTGATGGAAATCTATGCCGGCGAGAAGCTCGTGCGCCGCTTCGTCAAGGTGGACAAGGTGAGCACGGCGATGGGCACCGACGACAACACGCCGCGCGCCTACCGCTTCGGCTACGGCGTGCTCGACGAGAACCTGAACTTCGTCGCCGACCCCGGCGAGAAGAAGGTGTACTTCGAGGTGAGCGACTTCAGCACGTACGTCTTCTTCGAGAACCCGAGGTAGCGCGGACCCCCCGTCACCCCAGCTCGAAGAACCGCATCACCACCTTGTCCGGGTGCCTCGCGCCGGTGCCGACGAACATGCGCTCGTTGATCCACCCCAGGGTGGTGGAGGTCGTCTCGAAGCTCGGGCTGCAGCGAAAGTAGATCAAGGCCGGGTCCACCGGCTCGCCGCGCACCAGCCGCGCCATCAGCTCGGGCGGCCCCGAGCGGATCGCCCGGTTCTGCACGTAGACCAGGTCGCCGGCGTCGGTTTCCAGCACGTAACGCGCATCGAGCTCCGCGAGCGTATCGCTCACCACCAGCTGGAAATCCGCGCCGCCCGGCAGCACGCGCGCCCGCCAGCCGTCGCCGGCTGCCTCGCCCCCGAGGATGGGAATCAGCCGCCGCCTGCCGCGCGCCACGCGGCCGATTTCCTGGGGCTTGTCCACCTGGACGGAGAGGTCGGCGAAGAAGTTCAGGGGTGGGGCAGGGAGGCTGGTCATGCGCGATTATCCATACGCCGACCGCGATCACCTGCATGCCGATCCTCTGCTGCTGGTTCCGACCACCCCGGCGTGGCTTCAGTTCGCCACTTGGTTCCGCGGCCTGCCTCTGACATGATCTGGAGCACGTTGAAGCCGGAGATCTCATCCATGCTGAAGACATACCGCGGCAGCTGTCATTGCGGCGCCGTCCGCTTCGAGGCCGATCTCGACCTCACCCAGAGCAGCTATCGCTGCAACTGTTCGATCTGCCGCCGCACGCGGTTCTGGCCGGCCGTCGCCCGGCCGGAAGGCTTCCGGCTGCTGGCAGGCGAGGGTGACCTGACGCAGTATCTTTTCAACACGAGGAATAACCAGCATTACTTCTGCAGGCACTGCGGCGTCCGGGCGTTCGGCGTCGGCACCGAAACGCCCATCGGCAAGATGTATGGCGTGAACCTGGGCTGCCTGGACGACGTCACCGACGAGGAGCTCGCGGGAGTGCCCATTACCTACGTGGATGGGCTCAACGACCGCATGGCCGCCCCGGCGTTCGTCGTCCATCTGTGAGCGGCATGTCCCGGCCGGCGGCGCGTGCTCCCTTACCAGCTCCTTGCCGACGTGGTGCTCGCACTGCATGTGGCGATCGTCGCGTTCGTCGTGGGTGGGCTCGTGGCCGTGATCGCGGGCAACCTGCTGCGTTGGGAGTGGGTCAATGGATTGGGGTTCCGGGTCGCGCACCTGGGCGCCATCGGCTTTGTCGTCGCGGAAACCTGGCTCGGCATGGTCTGCCCGCTGACTTCGCTCGAGGTGTGGCTGCGTGCCCATGCCCGGCAGGGCACTTACACCGGTGGTTTCGTCGAGCACTGGCTGCAGCGGCTGCTTTTCTACGATGCGCCGCCCTGGGTCTTCACCACCGTCTATTCGCTGTTCGGCCTGGCCGTCCTGGCGACATGGTGGTATTACCCGCCGCGGCGCAAGCCGCGATGACGCGGGTATGCTGGTGCCATGGTTTCCACCAAGCTGCTCGCATCCCTCGCGCTCGCACTCTCGCTGGTCGCCTGTGGCGGAGGCGGCGACGCGCCCGCCGAGCCGGGCGCAGTGACGTTCGCCTTCCGTCTGCGCGGACTGCCCGGGTCGGAGGAGTTTCGCGTGTCCACGACGTCGCCGAGCCTGATCTCCCAGGCGCGGGCGCAGTTGCAACTGCCGGAATCGCAGCGCATGCTGTTCGTCTCGGGGACGATCCAGCTGGGCAGCGGCGGCCACAACCTGGGGTGGGGCTGGCACTTCACCCAGGCCGAGTTGGTCGAAGCGGCTACCGAAGTGTGCGACGGCCGCCCGAGCCTCGTCCAGGCGGACCTGGGCTACTGGCTGGGGGTCGTCCAGCGTTTCTGCCCCTGGGGCTCTTACGTGTATGCCGAAATCCCGTGAAGGCCAGCGCCGGATGCTTCATCACATCTCGCTAGGCGTCGCCGACCTCCAGCGCGCCGCCGCTTTCTACGACGCGGCGCTCGGCGCCCTGGGCTATGTGCGCGCCTGGACCGACGAAACCGCGATCGGCTATGGCGAGCCGGGTGGCGGCGACAAACTCGCCATCAAGCAGCGGGGCGCGGACGCGTTGGCGCCCGGCCCGGGGTTCCACGTAGCCCTTGCCGCGCCGGACCGGGAGAGCGTCGCGCGCTTCCATGCAGCGGCGTTGCAGCACGGGGGCCGCGACAATGGCCCACCGGGCTTGCGCCCGCATTACGGCCCCGACTACCATGCGGCCTTCGTCATCGACCCCGACGGGCACGCCATCGAGGCGGTTGTCAATTCACCCCCCACCGAATGACCATGCTGCGCAATACATGAACGACATCACCTATCGGCCCGGCGACGTTTCCGACGCCTTGTGCGTCGGCGTCCTGGGCACGCAGGTGTTCCTGGACACCTACGCGCCGGAGGGAACGCGCCCGGGACTGGCGCGGGAGGTCTTGGGCAACTTTTCCATGCCGGCGATCCAGGCGCAGATGGAGAATCCGTGGGCCGCTTTCCTGCTCGCGGAGCGTGCCGGGCACCTGATCGGGTTCGCGCAGCTGACGCACGGCGCCCGCCATCTCCTGGTGCCGCACGTGCGTGCCGCCGAGCTGAACAGGCTGTACATCCACGAGCGATTCACCTCGACGGGCATAGGCACGGAGTTGCTGCGCCGCGCCGAGACCCTTGCGGCGCGCCACGGCGCGGCGGCGATTTGGCTCACCGCCTGGGTCGGGAACCAGCGTGCCGTGCTCTATTACCCCCGGCGCGGCTACCAGGACGTGGGCGCGTCGATCTACAGCTTCGAGGACGATCATTATGAGAACAGGGTGTTCGTCAAGGTGCTGGAGCAAGGGGGCTCGGCATCGCCCCGGGCCGCGGGCTGAGCATGCGGTTCACCGTCCTGCCCGAGTCGCCGCACGAGATGGTTACCCTTCGGCCGATCGCCCCAGGCGACTTGCCGGCGTGGTTTGGCTACCTTTCGCAGCCCGCCGTTTTCGAGCACACCAGCTGGGACGTCAAGACGCATGATGATCTGGGGCATTACGCGTTGGACGACCCGCCAACGCCTTCGTCGCTGTTGCGGCTCATCGCGACGGCCATTGGTGCTTCGCCCGCCTCGCCGGCCGGCTGAACCTGCGACGGATCGCGATGGCCTGCCCCGTCCGCATCGTGCCGATCACGCTCGCCGACCAGGCCGAGTTTCTCGCCGCGGCCTCGCGCAGCCGCGTGCTCCATCGCCCGTGGGTATCGCCACCCCTGGGTCCTTCGGCCTTCGAGGCGCTTGCAACGGGGGCCCGGGGGCCCGTGAACCGGGGCTACCTCGTTCGCCACGCCCGCACCGGTGAGCTGGTCGGGTTCATAGCCATCACCAATATCGTGCGCGGCTTCTTCCAGAGCGCCTACCTGGGCTACTACGCCTTCGCCGGCCACGAGCGGCAGGGCCTGATGCGCGCGGCCCTGGGGCTGGCGGTGCGAACGGCTTTCACCGAACTGAAGCTGCATCGCCTCGAGGCCAACATCCAGCCGGCCAACGTCGCGTCGATCGCGCTCGTGCGCTCGTGCGGCTTCAGCAAGGAAGGCTATTCGCCGCGCTACCTCAAGATCCGCGGGCGATGGCGCGACCATGAGCGGTGGGCGATACTCGCGCGATGAACGTGGTCACGATCCGCGACTGACAAGGAGACACGATGCTTTCCCTCGAGACGATCCAGGAGCTGATGGAGCCGTTGTTCCCGGGCCTGATGGGCGTGCGCGTGGTCGAGGCGACGCCCGAGCGCATCGTCGGCGAACTCACCGTGCGCCCGGACCTGTGCACCGCCGGCGCCATCCTGCACGGTGGTGCGTACATGGCCTTTGCGGACACGCTGGGTGCGGTGGGCACGATCGTGAACATGCAGCGCGGAAAGCGCACCACCACCACCGATTCGAGCACCAAATTCATCGGCGGCGCGAAGCTGGGCACGACCGTGGTCGGCGAATGCACGGCCTTGCATCGCGGGAGGACGACGATGGTGTGGCAGACGGCGATCCGCACGGCCGAGGGGAAGCTCTGCGCCGTGGTGACGCAGACGCAGCTGGTCCTGGACGCCTGAGGCGGTGAGCGAAATGTCCGGCAACCACCCGCGCCCGCAGTTCATCTACGTCCTGCGCCTCGTGCCCCGCCTGCACGACGACAGCGCATGGACTGACCTGGATCAGGTCGCCGTTTCGCGGCACTTCGCGCACCTGTCCGCGGCGAAAGATGCGGGGCGGCTCATCCTCGCGGGGCGCTCATCGGAGCCGTACGACAGGACGTTCGGGCTGGTCATCTTCGAGGCGGACGGCGAGGACGCCGCCAGGGCTTTCATGGAAGCCGACCCGGCCATCGCCGCCGGCGTCATGACGGCGACGCTGCATCCGTACTCGGTGGCGTTGCTGCGGGGGTAGGCTGGACGCCGCCGATATGCGAATCCTCTTCGCGCTGATCGCCATCGCCGCGGCGCTCTACATCGCCGCCTGCGCGGCCCTGTATTTCTTTCAGCGTTCGCTGATCTACTACCCGCAGCCCAGCGCCGACAGCGCCGCGGCGAGCCGCATGAACCTGCGCTCGGGCGAGGTGGACCTGGTCATCTCGATCCGTGAGCGCCCCGGCCCCGCCGCGGTGATCTACTTCGGCGGCAACGCGGAGGACGTCTCGGGCAGCCTGCCCGAGCTCTCGCAGGCGTTCGCCGACCGCGCGCTCTACCTGATGAACTACCGCGGCTACGGCGGCAGCGCGGGCTCGCCTTCCGAGGCGGCGCTGCACGGCGACGCGCTGGCGCTGTTCGACATGGCCGCCAGGAGCCACCGGGATATCGTGGTCGTCGGCCGCAGCCTCGGCACGGGCATCGCCGTGCGGCTCGCAACCCAGCGCCCGGTTTCGCGGCTGGTGCTGGTGACGCCTTACGACAGCCTGCAGGGCCTGGCCGCGGCGCAATTCCCGCTCTTTCCGGTGCGCTGGCTGCTGGACGACAAGTACGAATCGCACCGGTACGCACACCAGGTCGTCGCACCGACCCAGGTAATAGTGGCCGAGCACGACGAGGTGATCCCCCGGACGAGTACGGACAGCCTCTTCAGGCGCTTCGCACCCGGAGTGGCCCGGCTCACCGTGCTGCCGGGCGCGGGACACAACTCGGTCTCGGCGCACCCGCATTACCTGGAACTGCTGCGCGGCTCCCGCTAGGAATCGCCGCCGGCCGGCTCAGACCCAGCCCATCCAGCCCAGGAAGGCGCCGGCGCCGAGCAGCCACAGCAAGTGGAGCCTGGTGCGCCACACGATCGCGGCGGAGATGATCGCGACGAGCCAGATCGGCCAGTCGCGCAGCGCGTAATGGCTGCCGGTGGCGAGGATCCAGCCTGTCGCCACCAGCAGCGCGATGACGATGGGCGCCATGCCCTGCTTGAACGCGCGCACGGCGCGCAGCTCGCGGTTCGCATGGCCCCACTGCGCCGCCAGGTAGGTGAGGGTGGTGCTGGGGATCATGATGCCCACCATGGCGACCGCCATGCCCAGCAGCGCGGTGGGCAGGCCGCCGGCGTTGAGGCCGACGTTCCACCCGAGCAAGGCGATGAACAGCACGTTGGGGCCAGGCGCCGCCTGCGCGATGGCGATGGAGGCGCTGAACTGCGGATCGGTGAGCCAGGCCTGGCGGTCCACGAGGAAGCGATGCTGGTCGGGCGCCGTCGTGATCGCGCCCCCGACGGAGAGCAACGACAGCGACAGGTAGTGGACGAACAGCGCCAGCCAGTCCGCGCCGGACATCGCGATCGTCATGCGCCGGCCTTGCCCAGCTTGCGGTAGGTCAGCACGCAGGACAGGCCCCCCAGGCCCAGGAGCACATAGGCCAGCGGCCAGCGCAGCAGCGCGATGCCGACGAAAGTCGCAACGCCGAATGCGACGCAGGCCGGCACGCCGAGCGGATGTTTCCGCACGGCGCCCATCAGCTTGAGCCCGGTCGCGGTGATCAGCCCTGCCGCCACCGCACCCATCCCGCGCAGCGCGCCGGCGACTTGCGGGTTGCCCGCGAACTGGGCGTACACCAGCGCCAGCGCCAGCACCACCAGCAGCGGGAACGCGAGCATGCCGGCCAGCGCCGTCATCGCCCCGCGCAGGCCGAAATAGCGCCCACCGATCATCAGCGACAGGTTGACCACGTTGGGGCCGGGCATGATCTGCGCCACGGCCCAGTCCTCCACGAACTCCTCGCGCGTCATCCAGCGCTTCTTCTCGACCAGCTCGCGCTGCACCACGGCCAGCACGCCGCCGAAGCCCTGCAATGCGAGGAAGGTGAACGAGAAGAAGAGGTCGGAGAGCGATTTGGGCTGCGGCCGGGCCGATGCTGCTGCGTCTTGCGGTTCGAGGGACGCTTCGGTCGGTGAAGTCATGCGCCCGATTATCTGTCCGCCGGCTGTCAGGCTGCCGGCACTCGGGTACTCGCGGGGCGCGCCGCGAGCCACAGCCCGGCCGCGATCAGCACCAGCGCGCCGAGCACGGCGGGGTGCAGCGATTCCTCCAACAGCGCCCAGCCCAGGAGCGCCGCCGTGAGCGGGTTCAGGGCGAGGAACACCGTGACGCGGGTGGGCGATTCGTGCTTGAGCGCGTACAACCACCAGAAGTAGCCGATGCCGCTGGAGACGCCGATGAAGCCGATGGCCGCCCAGGCCTGCCCGCTGAAGGTGAAGACGCGCGCCGGCCACTGTTCGCCGAGTGCCAGCAGCGCGAGGAAGAGCACCGACGCCAGCATCGCGAACGCCGAGACCGGCACCGTCGGGTAGCGCTGCAGGTAAGGGCGGTACAGCACGCTGCACAGCGCGCCGGTGCAGGCCGCGCCGGCGACGGCCAGCTCGCCCCACCAGTGGCCCGATTGGGGCGCGCCGAGCTTGGGCGAGAGGGCGACGGCCACCCCTGCGATGGAAAGCAGGACGCCTGCGACCAGCGCCATCGTGATGCGCTCGCGGCCGAGCGCCGCCGCCAGCAGCAGCGTGAGCAAGGGGAACAGGCTGAAGATCAGCGCCGCATGCGCCGCGCCGAGGTGCTGCAGCCCGAAATTGAGCAGTGCGATCAGGATGCCGAACTGCCCGATCCCCAGTGCAGCCATGGCAACAAGGTCTCTCACGCTGGCGGTGCCGCTCTTGACCGCCAATGCCTTCCACGCGAACGGCGCAAGGCATGCGAACCCGATGGCGTAGCGCAGCATCGCCAGCGTCAGCGGCGGCACCTCGGCCACTGCGAAGCGCGACGCCACGATCGCGGCGCCCACCTGCACGCCGGTCGCCGCGGCTGCGAGCAGCGCTAGGTTGATAGACGCAGCTCCCAGGTTTCGGCCACCAGCTTCTGGCCATACGCGTCATGCGGCTCGCTCTTCACGTGCCTGAACCCGCGCGACTTGTAGATCGCCCGCGCGGCCAGCAGGTCGCTCTGCGTCCACAGCACCAGCTTGCGGTAGCCCTTGCCGCGCGCGAACGCGATGCACTCGTCGGTCAGCCGCGCCCCCAGGCCATGGCCGCGCGCCGCCGGCGTGAGGATCAGCAGGCGCAGCTGCGCGACGGTGGCCGAGCGACGTACCACGAACACCGAGCCGATGCGCTCGCCGTCGATCTCCGCGATCCAGCCCTTCTCCCAGGCCGGGTCGAAGTGCTCGATGTATTTGGCGGCGATGCCCGCGACGAGGCCCTCGAACTCGGGGGTGAAGCCGTACTCGCGCGCGTAGATCTCTCCGTGCTGCATGACGACCCAGCCCATGTCGCCGGGCTGCGGGTCGCGCAGCACCACCGTACGGGTGGCCGCCTTCGACGGGGGCTCGAGCAATTGCTGTACCGTGCCCATGGCCGCGATCAGCTTCTCGCGCGCGGGAGCGGGCAGCGTGGCCAGCAGGTCCGCGGCCTCATCGCGGGATTTCTGCTGCAGCGGCGCGAAAGCCGCATGGCCCGCCCCGGTGAGCTTAAGCAGGCTTTGCCGCGCGTCGGCGGGAGAAGGTGTGCGGGCCAGCCATCCGCGCGCCTCGAAGCGGCGCAGGATGCGGCTCAGGTAGCCGGTGTCCAGCGTAAGGTCGCGCCCCAGTTCGGTGGCGGTGGGCTGGTCGCGGTGCGCCAGCTCGTAGAGCACGCGCACCTCCGTCAGCGACAGCTCGCCGCCCAGGTACGGGTCCAGCACGCCGATGCGCTGGGTGTAGAAGCGGTTGAAGCCGCGCAGGGCCTTGACCTGCGCGGGCGCGACGGGGCCAGCGGGTGCGTTCATGCCTGACATCGTCAGGCAATTGGTTGCCTAAGTCAAGTAATCGGGCTTGTCACACCGTCATGCCACCCGACACCTCGATCACGGCGCCGTTGACGTAGCTGGCCTCGTCGCTCGCCAGGAAGCAGTAGACATTGGCAATCTCCTCGGGCGTGCCGAGGCGGTGCAGGGGTACGCGGTGTTTCATGTCCTCCAGCACTTTCTCGGGGATGGAGTCCAGGATGTGCGTCTTGATGAAACCGGGTGCTACTGCATTCACGCGCACGCCCTTGGGGCCCAGTTCGCGGCTCCAGGTCTTGGTGAAGCCCAGCACGCCGAACTTGGTGGCGGCGTAGTTGGTCTGCCCGAAGTTGCCGTACAGGCCTACGACCGAGCTGGCATTGAGGATCACGCCCGAGCCCTGCGCCACCATGGTGTGCGACACGGCCTGCGCGCAATGGAACACCCCGCGCAGGTTGACGTCGATCACCCGGTCGAACTGCTCGATCGTCATCTTCTGCAGCCGGGCGTCCTGCGTGATGCCCGCATTGTTCACCAGCACGTCGATCCGCCCGAACTGCTCCTTCACATGGGCCGTCGCGGCGTCCACCATCTCGCGCTGGGTGACGTCCACCACCCAGCCGGCCGCCTCGGCGCCGGCTTCGCGGCACGCGCGCATGGCGTCATCGATGCCGGATTGCGCGAGATCCCAGATGGCGACCTTCGCGCCTTCGCGCGCGAATTTCAGGGCAGTGGCCAGGCCGATGCCCTGGGCGGCGCCGGTGATGATGCAGACTTTGTCCTTAAGGCGGGGAGATGTCATGGGGATGTTGCGGCTGAGCTGGAAATGCCGCCAACATACCATGCAGCCCAGCCGTGGCCGTTGCGAACGCGCAAGGCCGCCTCAGAGCAGGCGCCTGAGGGTGCGGATCACGGAGTTGGCGAGCTTGCCGTAGGGCGGCCGCAGCAGCCAGGTGCCGGCGAGCCGCGATTGCTCGAACACCGGCTTCTCCTTGGAGAAGATGCGGAACCCGTATTCGCCATGGTAGGCGCCCGAACCGCTGTCGCCGACGCCGCCGAACGGCAGGTTCTCCTGCGCGATGTGCAGCAGCACGTCGTTGACGGTGACACCGCCGGACACCGTCTCGCGCAGCACCCGCTCCCGGTTGCCACGGTCACGCCCGAACCAGTACAGCGCCAGCGGCCGGGCGCGCGCATTCACGAACGCAATCGCTTCGTCCAACGAGCCGTAGCCCATCACCGGCAGCAGGGGGCCGAAGATCTCCTCCTGCATCACGGCCATGGCGTCGTCGACGCCGAGCAGCAGAGACGGGCGCATCCTGCGGCCGGCGGGGTCGTGGGCCGCGCCGCCGGGGTTGATGACCTGCACCTGGGCACCGCGGCTGCGGGCGTCGTCCGCCAGCGCCTGGAGCCGCGCGAAATGGCGGTCGTTCACGATGCTGGTGTAGTCCGCGTTGCCTTCGAGGGTCGGGTACATTTCCTCGACGGCCTGGGTGTAGGCCTGCGCGAAATCCTGCGTCCGCGCCGCCGGCACCAGGACGTAGTCCGGCGCGATGCAGGTCTGGCCGGCGTTGAACAGCTTTCCCGCCGCGAGCTTGCGCGCGGTGTCCAGCAGGTCGGCGCTGTCGTCCACGATGGCGGGCGACTTCCCGCCCAGTTCCAGAGTGACCGGCGTCAGGTTGGCTGCGGCGGCGAGCGCCACCTGGCGGCCCACGGCAGTCGACCCGGTGAAGAACAGGTGGTTGAAGGGCAGTTGCACGAAGGCGCGCCCGACGTCGGCATCGCCCGTGACCACGGTGAATTCATCCACGCTGAAACGCTGCGCGACGAGGTCGGCCAGCAGTTGCGAGAAGCGGGGCGTCAGCTCGCTGGGCTTGAGCATCACCCGGTTGCCCGCGGCGAGCGCGGCGATGGCAGGCACGAGCGCGAGTTGCAGCGGGTAATTCCACGGGCTCACGATGCCGGCTACGCCCAGGGGCTGCGGCAGGATCGAGCTCGATCCCGGCAGGGAATGGAACGAGGTGCGAACGCTTCGCCGCTTCATCCAGCGGCGCAGGTGACTGCGCGTGTGGGCGAGGGCGGCCAGGACGATGATGACCTCCCCGATGGCCGTTTCGTGGTGCGAGCGGTTGCCGAAGTCGGCGGAAATCGCGTCACTGATCTGCAGTTCGTGTTCCTCCACGAGCCGCTGGAGCCGATCGAGCCGGTCTCGCCGCACGGCTTCGGGCGGAAAGCTCTGCGCGGCGAACGCCTGCTGCTGCAGGGCGAAGAGTGCGTGAAGGTCGAGCGGGAGCGAGGCTGTCATGGCATCACCACACCGGCTGGTGCGAGCGGATCGCGCCCTGGACCTTCGCCGTCAGCGCAAAGCCGGGGCCGTATTTGTCCGCCAGTTGCGACGCACGCGTGCTGAATGTATCGACGCCCATGCCGTAGATGAACTGCAGGGCCCCTCCCGTCCAGGCGGGGAAGCCGATGCCGAAGATCGAGCCGATGTTGGCGTCGTGCACGGTGGTGAGGACGCCCTCGGACAGGCAGCGCGCCGTCTCGACCGCCTGGCGGTACAGCAGGCGGTCCTTCAGGTCCTGCATGTCCCAGGCGACGCCGGGCTTCTCGAACAGGACCTTGAGTTCCGGCCACAGGAATTTCTTCGCGCCTTTTTCCTCCGGGTATTCGTAGAAGCCGGCGCCCGCGGCGCGGCCGTTGCGGTCGAACTCCTTGACCATGCGCTCGACCAGCAGCTCGCCGGGCGTTGCGATGTAGGTGCCGCCCTCGGCGCGGTAGTCCGCGCGCGTCTGGTCCAGCACGTGCACGGACAGTGACAGGGCGGTCTCGTCCAGCACCGCGAGCGGGCCGACGGGCATGCCGGCCTGGATTCCGGCCTGCTCGACCACCGCGGCGGGGATACCCTCGCCGATCATCGCGGCGCCTTCCATCACGAAGGTGCCGAACACGCGCGAGGTGAAGAAGCCGCGTGAATCGTTGACGACGATCGGGATCTTGCCGATGGCCTGCACGTAGTCGAAGGCGCGGGCCACGGTTTCATCGTCGGTCTGCCTGCTGCGGATGATCTCCACCAGCTTCATCTTGTCCACCGGGCTGAAGAAGTGGATGCCGACGAACTTTTCCGGTTTCGCGCTGGCTTTCGCCAGTCCCGTGATCGGCAGCGTGGACGTGTTGCTGGCGAAGAAGCCGCCGGGGGCGAGCATCGGCTCGGCCTCCTGCGTGACGCGCGCCTTGAGTTCGCGGTTCTCGAACACGGCCTCGATGATCAGGTCGCAGCCGCGCAGGTCCTGCGCCGACTCGGTGGGCGTGATGCGCGCGAGCAGCGCCGCCTGGTCGTGCGGGTTCATCCGGCCCTTCTCCACCCGGGGCTGCGTGATCTTGACGCTGTAGCCCTTGCCGGCCTCGGCCTTCTCCATCGACACGTCCTTGAGCACCGTCGCGACGCCGCGGCTGGCCTGCGTGTAGGCAATGCCGCCGCCCATCATGCCGGCGCCCAGGATGCCGACCTTCTGCGGCTTGTACCTCGGGATGTCCTTCGGGCGCGACTGCCCGGACTTGATCGCGTTCATGTTGAAGAAGAACGTGTTGATCATGTTCTTCGCCACGGGGCTGGCGATCAGCTTGGCGAGGTAACGCGACTCGATGCGCAGGGCGGTGTCGAAATCGACCTGCGCACCTTCCACCATCGCGGCCAATGCGTACTCGGGCGCGGGGTACAGACCACGCGTCTTCTGCTTCAGGACCGCCGGAGCGACGCTGAGCATGCCCGCGATCTTCGGGTTGCTCGGCGTGCCGCCGGGCATCTTGTAGTTCTTGTCGTCCCACGGCTGGTGCGCGGGCGCCGCGCTGCCGGCGTGCTTCTCGATCCACGCGAGCGCCGCGGGGCGCAATGCCGCCGCGTCGGGCACCAGCTCGTGGACCAGCCCGAGCTCGAGCGCCTCGCGCGGCGGGAACAGCTTGCTCTCCAGGATGTACGGCTGCGCCCCCATCAGCCCCAGCAGGCGCGTCATCTTGGTGATGCCCGATGCGCCGGGGATGAGGCCCAACGTGATCTCGGGAAGCCCGAACTGGATCTTCGGGTCGTCCACCGCCACGAGATAGTGGCCGACCAGCGCCACCTCCCAGCCGCCGCCGAGCGCGGTGCCGTTCAGGCAGCTCACCACGGGTTTGCCGAGCGTCTCCAGCGTGCGAAAGCACCGCTTGGTTTCCTGGATCTCCCGGAACACCTGGGGCGCGTCGGAGGGCTTCAGCCGCATCGTGCCCTTCAGGTCGGCGCCCGCGAAGAAGGTGGACTTGTTGGATGCGAGGAGGATGCCCTTGATAGCCTCCTTGTCCTTTACGACCTGGGCCGTCACCTCCGTCAGGTCGCGTTGCCACTGCTCGCACATGGTGTTGACCTGCGAGCCCTCCTCATCGAAGGTGATGGTGGCAATGCCGTCCTTGAGTTCGTATTGGATTGTTTTCATAAGGGCTGTCATTGCGGGCTCGACCCGCAATCCATGTTGGCGTGAGAGGGTTGGTGAGGCTGGCGTGGATGCCGGATCAAGTCCGGCATGACAAACCTAGATCCGCTCGACGATCGTCGCGATGCCCATGCCGCCGCCCACGCACAGCGTGACCATGCCGTAGCGAAGCTTGCGGCGGTGCAGCTCGTCGATCAGGGTGTTCAGTATCATGGCGCCCGTCGCGCCCAGGGGGTGGCCCATCGCGATCGCACCGCCGTTGACGTTGACCTTCTCGTGCGGCACGCCCATCTCCTTCATGAAGCGCATCACCACGGCGGCGAAGGCCTCGTTCACCTCGAACAGGTCAATCTGGTCGATCGTCATGCCGGCCTTGGCGAGGGCCTTGCGCGCCGCGGGCATGGGGCCGGTGAGCATGATCGTCGGGTCGGCGCCGGACAGGGCGGCCGCGACAATGCGTGCACGGGGCTTGAAGCCGTGCGTCTTGCCCGCCGCCTCGCTGCCGATCAGCACCGCCGCGGCGCCGTCCACGATGCCCGACGAGTTGCCGGCGTGGTGCACGTGGTTGATGCGCTCGACCTGCGGGTAGCGGCTGATCGCCACCTGGTCGAAACCCATCGCACCGAGCTGGTCGAACGCGGGCTTCAAGCCGGCGAGGCCCTCCATGGTGGTGCGCGGCTTGATGAATTCGTCCTCGCCGAGCAGGGTCTGGTCCAGGAAATCCTTCACCGGCACGATGGAGCCGGCGAAGAAGCCCCCTTCGCGTGCCTTGGCCGCCCGCATCTGGCTTTCCATCGCGAACGCATCGACGTCCTCTCGCGAGAAGCCTTCCAGCGTGGCGATGAGGTCCGCGCCGATGCCCTGCGGCACGAACGACGTGGCGGAGTTGGTCTCCGGGTCCTGCGCCCAGGCGCCGCCATCGGAGCCGATGGGCACGCGGCTCATGCTCTCCACGCCCCCGGCGACCACCAGGTCTTCCCAGCCGGAACGCACCTTCTGCGCGGCCATGTTGACGGCCTCGAGGCCGGAGGCGCAAAAGCGATTGATCTGCACGCCCGCGCAGCGGTAATCCCAGCCCGCTTTCAGCGCGGCCACCTTGGCAATGACGGAGCCCTGCTCGCCGATCGGGGATACCACGCCCATCACGACGTCATCGACGCAGCCGGTGTCGAAATCGTTGCGGCGCTGCAGTTCTGTCAGCACGCCGGCCAGCAGGTTCACGGGCTTGACCTCGTGCAGGCTGCCGTCCTTCTTGCCCTTGCCGCGCGGGGTGCGGATGGCGTCGTAAACATAGGCTTCGGTCATGGTTCGCTCCAGAAAATTAACTCCCTCCCCATTGGGGGAGGGCTGGGGTGGGGGCTTGCAGTGCAGTATATTCATTTCACCAAGCAATTGCTCTGTAAAAATAGGTGGGAATGCCCAACATCCATATCACGCGCCGCCGGCTCGGCCTGGCCGCGGCCGCCGCGCTGGCCGGGGTCGGACCTGCCGCGCGTGCCCAGCACAAAGGCCCTTGGCTCGCGGACATGCATTCGCACTACGGGCAGTTCCTGCCCCGGCTGTTCGGGCTGGACCTCGTTCGCCACATGAGCGAGACCGGGACCTCGCTGCTCGCATGGGCCGTCACCGACGATCATCGCTGGATCAGCATGACACCGCGAGGCTGGAGGCAGCATCGCGAACCGGAACCGGGCGAGTTGTGGGAGTCGTTCCGCACGAGGCTGGCAGGCTACGAGGCCAAGCTGGCCGGCTGGAACGTGGCGAAGGCGCTCACGCCTGCCGATGTGGACGCCGCGCTGGCGGGCGCGCCTCGCGTGCTGCTCGCCACCGAGGCCGCGAACTTCCTCGAGGGCAAGCCCGAAAGGGTGGCCGACGCTCACGCGCTCGGTATCCGCCACATGCAGATGGTGCATTTCATCCAGAGCCCGCTGGGCGATCACCAGACGGCCGAGCCGCGTCACGGCGGGCTGACGCCCACCGGCGCGAAAGTCGTGGCCGAATGCAGGCGATGGGGCATCGTGGTGGATCTCGCGCACAGCACACCGTCGTTCATCGATGGGGCCGCCGATGCCTCCGACGCGCCCATGGTCTGGTCGCATTCATGGATCAGCCCGCAAGGCGGCAGCTGGCAGGATGCGGGGTACGTCGCCCGCTCGCTCTCGCCTGCGGCCGCGAAGAAGATCGCGTCGCGCGGCGGCGCCGTGGGCCCTCTGGACGGTGCGCGTGCGCAACGACCCCGCCTACCCCGTCCACAACGTCAGGTCCTACGCCGACGAAACCATGCGCATGTGCGACTTGCTGGGCACCGGACACGTGGCCTTCGGCACCGACATGGAGGGCGCAGGCCCCGGGCCGATCCTGTCGGATTACGTCGACCTGCACGAAGTCGCGGACAACCTGGCGCGGCGTGGCCTGTCCGACGCAGCGCTGAACGGCATCTTCATCGGCAACTACGCGCGCATCGTCAAGCAGGCGATGAACGGCGCTGACAAGGCCGCCTGAACCCTGGAGCAACCATGATCGAACGCACCCTTTTCAACGCCGACCACGAGTCCTTCCGCGACAGCTTCCGGCGCTTCGTCGACAAGGAGATCGCGCCGTACCACGAGGCGTGGGAAGAGCAGGGCTACGTGGATCGCACAGTGTGGAACAAGGCCGGCCAGAACGGTTACCTGTGTGCGACACTGCCCGAGGAATACGGCGGCTCGGGCGCGGACAAGCTCTACTCGGTGATCCAGATGGAGGAGCTGGCGCGCGGTGGTTTCAGCGGCATTGGCTACGGGCTGCACAGCGAGATCGTGGCGCCTTACATCCTGCATTACGGCACCGCGGAGCAGAAGCAGAAATACCTGCCCAAGCTGGCCAGCGGCGAGATGATCGGCGCGATCGCGATGAGCGAACCGGCGGCGGGCAGCGACCTGCAGGGCGTGAAGAGCACGGCCATCCGGCAACCCGACGGCAGCTACCTGCTCAACGGCAGCAAGACCTTCATCACCAACGGCTGGCACGCCGACCTGGTCATCGTCGTGGCCAAGACGGATCCGGCCGCCGGCGCCAAGGGCACCAGCCTGCTGCTGGTCGAGCGCGGCATGGAGGGCTTCGAGCACGGCAAGCGCTTGAAGAAGCTCGGCCTGAAGGCGCAGGACACGGCGGAGCTCTTCTTCGACAACGTGCGCGTGCCGGCCGAGAACCTCCTGGGCGGGGAGGCGCTGCGCAACAAGGGCTTCATCTGCCTGATGGAGCAGCTGCCCTGGGAGCGCATCCAGATCGCGGTGACGGCGGTCGCCTCATCGCAGGCGGCGATCGACTGGACGGTGCAGTACACGAAGGATCGCAAGGTGTTCGGCCAGCCCGTCGCCTCGTACCAGAACACGCGCTACAAGCTGGCCGAGCTGCAAACCGAGGTGCAGGTCGCGCGTGTCTTCGTCGACAAGTGCCTGGAGCTCGTCTGCCAGGACAAGCTCGACACGGCCACCGCCAGCATGGCCAAGTACTGGACCACCGACCTGCAGTGCAAGGTGATGGACGAGTGCGTCCAGCTGCACGGCGGCTATGGCTACATGTGGGAATACCCCATCACCCGCGCTTACGCCGACGCGCGCGTGCAACGCATCTATGGCGGCACCAACGAGATCATGAAGGAAGTGATCTCGCGGGCCATGGGGCTGGGCGCGAAGTAGGGCGCTAGGCGGAGGCCTTCGTGCGCCGCCGGGTCTTGCCCTCGGCAGGGCGGCTGGAGGTCGGGAAAGGCGTCCGCGCCTGCTTCTGGCGGTAGTTGTCCCAGACCTTCTTGGCCACGCCCGAGGTGATGGCCAGCATGATGAGTTTGCGCAACATGGATCTCTCCTGAACAGGTTGTTCCGTCCACGGTAGCGATCACGCGCAACCGGCGCTGGCGGAGCCCTTCGGGTTCCACTGTCAGCCTTCCCTTACACCGTTTTACCTCGAGTGGTTTGACAAGACAGGCCTCGCCGATATACTAAGCCAACTGGTTAACTGTCACGCAAGGAGACCGCATGCAGATCACGTCGAAAATCGTCCCGTGCCTCTGGTTCGACAGCCAGGGCGAGGAGGCCGCCCGGTTCTACACCGAGCTGTTCCCCGATTCGCGCATCACCCACATCGCCCGATACCCCGAGGCCGGCAAGGAAGTGCATGGCCGCCAGCCCGGGAGCGTGCTGACCGTGTCCTTCGAGCTGGCCGGGCAGCCGTTCACGGCGCTCAACGGCGGTCCCCACTTCAAGTTCAACGAGGCGGTGTCGCTCCAGATCATGTGCGATGACCAGAAGGAGGTGGACCACTACTGGAACGCGCTCACCGCCGGCGGGCCGGTCGAGGCGCAGCAATGCGGCTGGGTGAAGGATCGCTATGGTCTGTCGTGGCAGGTCATCCCCAGGGCGTTCCTCGACATGATGGCGTCGAAGGACACGGCCGCGGTCGAGCGCGCCTTCGCCGTCATGATGAACATGAAGAAGCTCGACCTCGCCGCGCTGCAGCGCGCATTCAACGGCCAGTGAAAAGGAGAAACCGCATGGATCCCGTCGTTCATTTCGAATTTCCCTACGACGATCGCGAACGCATCGCCAGGTTCTACCAATCGGCCTTCGGCTGGGAGCTGCAAAAGCTCGGCGAGGACATGGGCAACTACGTCATCGCCGTCACCGCGAAATCGGACGCCAAGCCGGGCGCGCCGGGTGGCGCCATCGGCGGGGGCTTCTACCAGCGCAGGGCCGACTGGCCGGCGCAATACCCGTCGGTCGTCATCGCCGTGGACAAGATCGAGTCCTCCATGGACAAGGTGGTGAAGGCGGGCGGCAAGCTGCTCGGCGAGCCGATGGACATTCCCGGGGTCGGCCGCTACGTGTCTTTCTACGACACCGAAGGCAATCGCGTCAGCATGCTCCAGCCGCTGCCGATGGGCGGCTCGTCCTGAGAGCCATGCAGGCTGACCCGGCCATCCTCGACCAGGTGTTCTCGGCGCTGTCCGACGCCACGCGCCGGGACGTGCTGCGGCAGCTGGGGCAGGGCGGCGCGACGGTGACCGAGCTCGCGCAGCCGCACGGCATGTCGTTGCCGGGATTCATGAAGCACCTGCGCGTGCTGGAAGACGCGGGCCTGGTCACGCGGTTCAAGGAGGGGCGCGTGGTGCGCTGCGAACTCGCCGCGAAACCGATGCAGGAGGCCGCGATGTGGCTGGCCCATTACGAGAAGTTCTGGAACGAGCGGCTGGACGCGCTCGGCCGCTACCTGTACCACGAGGAGGAAGTGAACCCATGGCCCAGAGCCCCACACACGACAAGCCCAGTCTCGGCATCACCCGGCACTACGGCGTCGCGCCGGAGAAAGTCTGGCGGGCGTGGACCGAACCGCAAGCGCTGAGCCGCTGGTTCGGGCCCGGCGACACCGGCTCGGTGACGCGCGCCGAGATGGACGTGCGGGTGGGCGGGCGCTACCACATCGCGTTTCGCACGCAGGATGGGGAGGAGCACGACGTTTCGGGCGTGTACCAGGACGTCGTGGAAAACCGCCGGCTCAGTTTCACCTGGGCCTGGAAGAGCACCCCGGACCGCGTGTCGCTGGTGACGATCGAGCTGGAGCCGGAGGGCGGCGGGTGCGAGCTGCGCTTCCGCCACGACCGCTTCTTCGACCAGAAGGCCGCCGACGACCACAAGCGCGGCTGGACGGCCACGTTCGCCAAGCTCGACGACTTCCTGCGCACCTGACCACTGACCCCCACCCCTCGGAAGGATGTTCTGGGGTGGCTTCAAGCCCCTGCTCGAACTCTGATGCCCCCGGCTGACGCGCCATGCGGTCGATCAGGCGTGACGCTCTTTGCGCTTGACTTCGGGTGTCTCCGGCGTCGCCCCTGCGGCTTCGGGGCTTACGCCCACGCCGGCCAGGTACACCATCTTGCCGCCCAGCCAACCGGAGACGACCAACATGGCGACGGCGACCAGGGACAGCACGAAGGGCGCGCCGCCCGCGTTGCCCTCCTGCCCTACACGCAGCCATGCGTTGACGACGTAGAGCGCCACCACCGTCAGGTTGATCGCCATGTGGACCAGCGCGGTCTTCCTGATCCCCTTGTCGCGCAGCGACAGCAGGTCGACCAGGCCGGGGACGGCTGCCGCCAAGGCGCCGGCGATGCCGCCGATCAATGCGTACAGCGCCACGACATTCCACGTAGCAGGGTCCGCGGACCGCATGGCGACCAGGTCGCATACCAGCGAAAACACCCATAGCCCGATCGGGATGGTGACCAGCATCGGATGGATCGGATGGCCGGCAATGTTGGCGGGAGTGCGCATGTTTCACCTCGGGGGTCGTGCAATCCAGTCTAGAACCGCGATGTCGGGGTTCTTGTAGGAAAACCGCGCACCCGTTCGACTCCATTGCGACCGTCGCCAGCGCTGGGCCCCGCGAGTCGCGGCCACGTCCTACACTTGAGAAGCAGGCCCGGCCCGTTACGTGATGGCCGGGGCAACTCGGCCAATCCAATGGAGCTCAACATGAAACACCACGCATTCTTTTCGGCCCTGATGGCCGCGCTTCTGGGCCTTGGCGGGCCGGCCTTCGCCCAGGGCGACGGCGACCCGGTGGCGCAGGAAGAGGCCCGGCGCCAGGTCAACCGGCAGCAGCGGCAGATACTGCGCGAACAAGGCTATTTGCTGCGCGGCCACCGGGACCGGCTGTCCCCTCAATACCGCGGCAACAATTACGCGGTGGATGACTGGCGCCGCCACGGGCTGACCGCTCCCCCGCGGGGCTACCACTGGGTCCAGCTGGGCGGGGACTACGTCCTGGTCGCCAATGATTCGGGTGATGTTCGCCAGTGGTGGCCCCGGCGCTGACGTGATCTGGCCCGCACCGGCCGGTTTCCCCTCCGTCGGTTGAGCCAGCCGCCGCGGTCTTCGCTGGGGAGGCCGGGCGCGATCCGCCGGAGGCACGGCAGTCACTGTTGGCTACTACTGATGCGCTTGTATCCGCCCGGGTACAACTGGCTGTGGCACTCTCGCCCGGTACCCCAACCTGTGGCAGAGCTGATGAATCTTGTAGTTGCTTCCCGTCTCGACGGTGTCCTGATGCGCTTCGAAGTCGAAGGGCGCTGGCGCAACGGCGATGCCCTGAAACTCGCCTATATGGTCAAGGCAGCGGCGGCCCGCCTGCGGCAGGATCACGTTTTGATCGACCTGCGCCGCGTGGACACGCCGCCAGGGGCGGAAGGCAAATTCCTGATCTGCGACCGGCTGCGCCGGGCGCTGGCGCCGAAGATCAAGGTGGTACTGGTGGCCACGCCCGAGCTGGTCGACGACGAGCGTGCCCCGCCGAGCATCGGGCACTGCCCCGATATCGCACTCTTCGGCGCAGAGCGCGACGCCATTAACTGGCTCAGCCTTCAGTAACCGCCGCCGCGGATCGTCTCGTCCAGAAAAAATCCCCCGGATTTCGGCCCGAGGGATTGAAGGGCCGGGGGAAGAAACTTGAAGAAAACCCGGCCACGGTGTTGGAGCGGCGCTGGCCGCGAGGGTTCCGCTGGCAGATCGATAAATGGCAGTTGTCCTACGAACACATCCGGTTGCAGTTCACACAGTCGTTGCCGCACGATGTCCGTCCCAGGGGTACTCCCCGTCAGCCCAGCCATTCCGCAGGACGCCCCTGCTTCGGCGCATCGCCTTCACGTGGCCGCGAAAAACTCGTGAATTTGTCACGCGGGGTGACATCGCCGGCATCTGGATAGCCCTGCCACTAGCTTGGGCAGCGATGTCTCTGTAGGATTGCACTGACAAGAGGTTCAAGCCCGGCGTGAGATTCCATGTGAGCGGTAAGAGCAACAACACCTAAGCCGCGGCACCCCGCCGGACGAGCTTCCCGATTTCGAAAATTCCAGTTTGAGCAGCGCTCGAAGGCTCGTCCCGTACCGGACATGGCCGGGCGCTCCCGTCACGAAAGAGCAGCATGTCCGATCTCTCGCCGAGTTCGCAACCCACCGCCCAGGCCGCGGAGGGGGCGCCGCCCAGCGGCCCCACGCAGTCGCTGAAGAAGGCGGCCGCCCGGCTGCAGGACTGGTTCGTCATCCAGTCCACCGCTGTCAAGGTCATGGTCATCGCGATGGCGTTGCTCATCCCCGCCAGCGCCATCTATTCCGCCCTGCTGATGCAGAGGCAGGCGGCCGTGGCCGAGCAAGTGAAGTCGATGAGCGCCGCCGAACCCGCCGGTGCGGTGACATGGAGCTTCAACCCGAAGCTGCCGGTTGTGTTCGGCACCGGCTCGGTGCTGAGCTTCCTCGACGGCAACAAGGTGGACCAGATCACCGTGATCTACAAGCCGCTGATGTGGAACGTCTCCGAACGCATCGTCCTGATCGAGTCGCAGGGCAAGCAGTACGCCTATTACCCCAGCGACATGGAAACCAAGATTTTCGCGGACAAGGCCGTGGCGGCGCCCTGGGGCGGCAAGCTGGCCTTCGTGCCGCGGGCGGACCTGGACAAGTCCAGCGTCGAGATGCTCGAGCGGCTGGACAACCGCTTCGCCGGCGCGCGGCCGCAGTCCGAGAAGGATGGCTGGAAAGCGGGAGTGAGCGGCGTGCTGTCGGCCACGCTGACGCTGGGCCTGCTGGGCTTCCTGTTTTTCCAGCTCAAGGGCCAGTTCAAGTCGCTCAAGTTCCTGGAGCCGGCGCAAATCCACGGCTCGATCGACGACCTGGTCGGCATGGACGACATCAAGTCCGAAGTGGCGCAGATCAAGGACCAGTACCAGCGCCGCGCGGAATACGCCGAGTACGGGATCAGCAAGCCGTTCAACGTGATGTTCAGCGGCCCGGCAGGTACCGGCAAGACAAAGCTGGCCAGTTACCTGGCCAAGGAGCTGAACCTGCCCATCCTGTTCCACTCGGCCGCGAACCTGGAGACCGGCTACGTGGCCGGCGGCTCCAACACGCTGGGCCGGATCGCTTCCATGGCCAAGCGGCGCCGGCGCTGCATCGTCTTCCTGGACGAAGCGCAGGACCTGTTCATGAAGCGCGGCGGGCACCGCAAGTTCGATGACGACACGCAGAACTCGCTGCTGGCCATCCTCGACGGCGTGCGCACCAAGAGCGAAGCCGAGATCATCTGGATCGTCGCGTCCAACTTCAACAGCGAATCCATGCAGATGGACGAGGCGATGCTGCGCCGGTTCCAGATGAAGGTGGATTTCCGCATGCCCAACAAGGAAGAGCGCCTGGCCATCATCGGCCATTACCTCGACCAGCGCGCCGACAAGGTGCTGCCGGACATGGACCTGCGCCACCTGGTGGAAGTCACGGAGGGCCGCAGCCCCGCCGACCTGGAGACCATCGTCAACCAGGCCGGCATCAGCGCCGTGCAGAACGGCGACATGATCGGCGCCGAGACGCTGATGCAGGCGGCAGAGCGCGTCCTGGTCGGCAACGTCAATTCGAACACCACGAAGGAGCGGGAGAGGGACCGGCGCATCATCGCCATCCACGAGTGGGGCCACTTCCTCGTGGACTTCGAGCGGGAGCGCAAGGAGGCCGGCGGCGACTGGGAGAAGATCCTCTCCGAGATGAAGACGATCAAGATCTCGCTCAAGGCCAACCCGCGCAACAACGCGCTGGGCTTCGTGTTCCACAAGCAGGGCGCGAACCTGCTCAAGACAAAGGGCGACATCGAGCACGACGTGCGCGTGTTGCTGGGCGGGATGGCCAACGAGGAGCTGTTCTTCGGCGAGCAGGGCACCACCAACGGCGCGCATAACGACATCACTCGCGTGACCAAGCTGCTGCACCACGCGGTGGCCGAAATGGGCATGTATCGCAAGACGCGCCTGAATTTCGGCGCGCTGTCCAACGACGGCCATGGCGCGAGCCGCAACCTCGACGAGGAAACGCGCGGCATCATGGAAGCGCAGAGCGAGAAGCTCTATGGCGAAACCAAGGCGGTGCTGGCGCGCCTGAAGCCCTTGACCGAACACCTGGCGGGCAAGCTGATGGACGCGGGCGAGATGAGCCTGCGGGAAGCCCTGTTCGAGATCCGCAGCTTCGAGGCGGCCTGCTACGAATTCGGCAACCGCGTGGGCCTGGCCAGCGCGAACTGACCCCGTCCTACAGCCGCCATCCCCGTTTTCGCACGGCCACGAGACCTCTTCTCCGGCGCGTGCCTGATGGCGCCGGGGCTACCGTTGCGTCATGACTCTCAAGGAGGCATGATGTCCGAAGACCATGGCAGGCAAGGCAGTGACGGCGAAGTCGTCAGCCTGGAACACGAGTGGGAGCGCCGCAACTGGACCCGTTGGCTCCATTGCAGCGAACAGGAATTGCGCCACGCGGTCGAGAGCGTGGGTCCCGACCCCGACAACGTGCGGCGCTTCCTGCGGCAAGCGCGCTGACGGCGCCTTGCCTATTTGCTCGCCGGCTTGGCGGGCGCGCGCGGCGCGGCGCCTGCCGCCGGCGGTGCCGAAGTCACTCCCAGGCGCTTCGCCACCGCCTGTTCCAGCGAGCGGACCTTGGGCTCGACGGTGGCGCGCGTGTCGGCGACCACCTTGTCGACCAGCACCTTCTGCATGTCGTCGCCCATGCGCTGGAATTTGGCGAACACCGGCGACTCGAGCAGCGTGACCACTTGCTTGAGTTCGTCCTCGGTGAATTTCTCTTCCAGCAGCGTGCCGATGCTCGTGGGCCCGAGCTTCACCGCCCGAGCCTGGACCAGCGGCACGGTGTCCGCGAGGTACTTCTCCACGTCGCCCTGGATTTCCTTGGCGACCGCTTCCTGCTTGTCCTTGGCGACCCGATTGGGCATCGCACCGGCCGCGTTGCTGAGCAATTCCAGGGCGGGCTGCTCCACGAGGGAGCGCGCCATGGCTTCGATGCTCGGTTGCTGCAGCTTCAGGATGCGGCCCACGAGTTCCTTCTTCGCGGGTGTGGATTGGGCCTGGACGCCGGTCGCGCCGGCCAGGGCGAGGGCAATGATGAGGATGGATTTCTTGAACATGGGCCATCTTAACGGCTGTCAACCGCGCTTCTCCCGCAGGCGCAGGCTCCCCGCCTTGCCCAGACGTTTCCATTTCTGGCGCTGGGCAATGCGCTCCAGCGGGCTCTGCTGCCCGCGCCGGGCATCTCGCAACAATTTGTGATAGTTGAGCAGGCGGTCCGGCTCGACGTGCGCGCGCACGGCGCACCCGGGCTCGCCCTCGTGGCGGCAATCGCGGAACTGGCATCGCGCCGCGAAGGCCTCGATGTCATCGAAAGTCGCGGCCAGCGCTTCCTGATCGGCGTCGGCTCGCCAGGTCCTCAGCCCGGGCGTGTCGATGATGCAGGCCCCGCCGGGACACTGGTGGAGCGAGCGTGAGGTGGTGGTGTGCCGCCCGCGGCCGTCGCCCTTGCGCACGCCGCCCGTCAGTTGCTGCGGCTCGCGCATCAGTGTGTTGGTCAGCGTGGACTTGCCGGCGCCCGAGGATCCCAGCAATACCAGTGTCTGTCCCTCGGTGAGCCAGGGCCCCAAAGCCGCGACCGCATCTTCGCTCAGCGCATTCAGCGCGACGACAGGGACGGTGGGCGGCAGGCGGTGCCGCAACTGCAGTTCCCGCTCCGCCACGTCCGTGCCGATGTCGGCCTTGGTGAGAACGACGACAGGCGCGACACCGCTCGCCTGCACCATGGCGATGTAGCGCTCCATGCGGCGCGGGTTGAAGTCGCTGTCCAGGCCCATCACCAGCAAGGCGGTGTCGACGTTGCTGGCCAGCGGCTGGCGCCGGCCGTCGTTGGCGCGGCGCGCGATCTGGGTGACGGGGGGCAGCCGCGCGACGATCCAATGTTCGTCGTTCTCGTGCGTTTCAACCAGCACCCAATCGCCCACCGTGAGCGCCGAGTCTTCCGCCTGCGCGATGTGCAACAGCCGCGGCAATGCCCGCGCGCGCGATTCGTCCTGGCCGCCCCACAGGCCGTACCAGTCCCGCTGCGCATCGACGATGCGCATCAGCCGCGCGTCCGCGGCGGGTTCCTCCTTCAATGTGTAGAGCTGATTGGCGATGTACTGCGTCAAGCCGATGGGACGCAGCTTCTCGAAATGGATGTCGATCATGATCTTCGGGTGTTCCAGGTCTTCGTCCGCGCGTGCGCGGGCACAGCCGTGCACGCAGGGCGCGCACGGCACGAAAAGCGAATAAGGGGGCCGGCCGCGTGGGACGCGGGCGAATCAACGGACCTGGATTACAGGAAGGTGAGCGCGAAGGGGCTCAGGCGGCCGACAGGAGGGCAAGGGCGAATCTATCCATGACTGTCTCCTGTGGTGGGTTGGAAAGGGGTGGAGTGTGCCAGCGGCGACGGGGCCGGTCAAGCGCAGAAAAAAGGCCCCGGATGGGGCCTCGATGCAGGGTCAGCGGCGGCGCGGGTCACTCGGGTACGCGTCGCGGCGATTGGAAACGCCGTCGCCGTCGCGGTCGCGGTCGTAACGGTTCGCCACGCCGTCGCGGTCGAGGTCTCGCCTGCCCCGGTGACGGTAATAGGTCGTTCCGCCGTAGCCGTACGTGGGACGTTGCTCGATCACCACGGCACCGTAGCCGTAGGACGGAGAGCCGTAGGGCGTTCCGTAGTAGGAGCCGCCGTAGTACGGCGAGTTGTCGTAATAGACGCCGCCGGCGCCGTAGGTTCCGCCGCCGTAGCCGACGCAGCCCGTCAGCGCGAGCAGCCCGGCGCCCGCCAGGGGCCATAGGAGCTTGTTCATGCAGTGTCCTTTCTTGGCGCGGGCGCACCGGCCCGCATGCTGTTCATTGGGCGACCGTCACGTGTCGGGTGCATGTCCGTGCTGTGTCCACCCGTTACCGGTTGTGCTGGAGCCTCGTCATGGGCAGGTGGCCACGCCGCCCTGCACGGTGCACGGGCCGCGCGGGCCCATCAGCAGCGGCCCCATGTTGTTGAGCCTCCGGCCTTCGCTGTCCCAGCAGCCGGCGGGATCGCAGGTGGTGATGACCGTAGGGCGCGGGATGGCCAGTGGTGGTGGCGGCGGCGGCGAGGCGGACGGCAGCGACGGCGCCGAGGGAGTGGCCGTGGTGACAGGTGGGCGCACGGCCTGGGCCGGTTGGGGCGCACCCGAGCGCACCCGGTTGTCGTCGCTGCGGCCCAGGCAAGCGTCCGCGGCGTGCCGGCGTGCGGTCCCCACACGCTGCGCCCGCACGGGGCCTTGCGTCTTTTCGGCCACCACGCCCTCGAGCGCATCGAGGGCGACTTTGCATTCCACCGATTTCAGGGGATCGGGCCCCTGCGCCCACGCGACCGCCATGGCGATGGTCGGCACCAAGGCGGCGATGACGAGACGGATCATGTGGAATGGAGCGCGCAGGAGCCCATCGGTTCTCGCGGCCCCGTCCGACACCCGCGCAAGCGGGCTTTGCCTATCCTTGAGCCGATCATCCGGAGCCTTGCCATGACATCCCGAAGCAGCACCAGCCCGACGCGCGCCAAGACCGGCGACCGGCCGACGTCCTCCGTGCCTGCGACCAGCGATATCGGCGAAAACAGCGCCAGCGAGCTGATCGAGTCGCCCCAGCGGCCCGATCGCGACCCGTTGGATCCGCACGATTTCGCGGACGGCGGCGGAGGCGGCGGGGCCGAAGCATTCAGCCGCGTGCGGCTCAAGCGCGGGAAATGACCGAGCCTAAGGCTCGCCCGCGTCCTTGTCCTTGACGAATCCCGGTGCGTTGATGTCCTTTCCGGGCTTGGCAGCCGTGTCCCTGTCCCGGTCGGTGGGGGCCGCGCCGCCTTTGGGCTCGCGCTGCAGGCTGGGGTCGGCGCGGTCGCGCGGCGTGCCGTCGGCGCCGACGGCGTCGGGCATGCCCTCGGGCGCGCCCGTTTCGGCTTCCCTGCGCATGTGGTCGGCATTGGCGGCCTCGGTGCTGAATCGGATGGGCATGATGGTCCTCGGATCGGTCGGCAGGGCGCACGGCCCCCATGAGCTCACTATGCTCGTCCCGGGGTTGCCGCGCTGTAGGACGGCGCCTTCTGCGCCGGCGCACGGCTTGCGCGATGATGGCGGGGCATGAAGATCGCGACCTTCAACGTCAACGGCATCAAGACGCGGCTGCCCCACCTGTTGCAATGGCTGGAGCGTGAAAAGCCCGATGTCGCCTGCCTGCAGGAGCTCAAGGCGCTCGATGGCGTGTTCCCGCACGAGGCGCTGCTCGAAGCGGGTTACCACTCGCTGTGGAAGGGACAGCGCTCCTGGAACGGCGTTGCCATCCTCGCGCGCGGCGTGCAGCCCGTGGAAGTGCGCCGCGAACTGCCGGGCGATCCGCTGGACGAACACAGCCGCTATCTGGAGGCCGCCGTCGACGGCATCCTGGTCGCGTGCCTCTACCTGCCCAACGGAAACCCGCAGCCGGGGCCGAAGTTCGACTACAAGCTGGCCTGGTTCGAGCGCTTCATCGCGCACGCCGCGACCCTGTACAAGTCGGGGCACCCGGTGGTGATGGCCGGCGACTACAACGTCGTGCCCACCGACTTCGACATCTACAACCCGCGCTCTTGGCTCAAGGACGCGCTGCTGCAGCCGGAGAGCCGCGAGTGTTACCAGCGCCTGCTGGCGCAAGGGTGGGTCGACTCCATCCGGCACCTGCATCCCGACGAGGCGATCTTCACTTTCTGGGATTACTTCCGCAAGCATTGGGAGCGTGACGCGGGCCTGCGCATCGACCACCTGCTGCTCAACGCCGAGCTCGCGCCCTGCCTGCTGGATGCCGGCGTGGACCGCTGGGTGCGCGGGCTGGAGAAGGCGAGCGATCACGCGCCGGCCTGGGTCACGCTGGATTTGTGCAGGCTCGGCAAGAAGCCGGCGGCCAAACGCACGAAAGCTGCAAAGTGAAATCCGGGCGCGCGCGTCCCTGATCCTCGTCAAGTTCGCGAGGGATGGCCGCCGCTAAGTTCGGGCGGATGAACCTGTCCCAAAGCCTCCTCCACGCCCTGAAGCGCCGCGGCGCGACCGAAGTATTCGGCATCCCCGGCGACTTCGCGCTGCCCCTGTTCCGCGAGATCGAGCGCAGCCGGATCCTTCCGCTCTACACGTTCTCGCACGAGCCCGCCGTGGGCTTCGCGGCCGACGCAGCGACGCGGATGCGCGGCGGGCTCGGCGTGGCCGCCGTCACCTATGGCGCCGGCGCCTTCAACCTCGTGAACACCGTCGCGGGCGCGTACGCCGAGCGGGTGCCGCTGGTCGTGCTGTCGGGCGCGCCGGCCGCGCACGAAGCGGCGAGCGGCTACCAGCTGCACCACCAGGTGAAGACGCTGGACTCGCAGTGGCGCGTCTTCGAGGAACTCACCGTGGACCAGGCCAGGCTGGACGACGCGCGCCAGGCACCGGCGCAGATCGCGCGCGTGCTCGACGCCGCGTTGCGCCATTCGCGGCCGGTCTATCTCGAAGTCCCGAGGGACATGCCGCAGCGTCCCTGCGAGGAAGTCCCGATGACGGCCGAGCCCGCGCCCGACGCGCAGGCCCTGGCGGCATGCGCCGACGAGTTGCTGCAGCGGCTGCGCGGCGCCAGGCGCCCCGTGCTGATGGTCGGCGTGGAAGTGCGCCGCTTCGATCTCGAGGCCCGCGTGGCCGAGCTGGCGCGCCGGCTCGCGATCCCCGTGGTCACGAGCTTCATGGGGCGCGGCCTGCTCACGGCGCAGAACGTCCCGTTGCTCGGCACCTACCTGGGGTTGGCCGGCAACGGCGAGGTGGCGGAGGCGGTCGAGCAGTCGGATGGCCTGCTGCTGCTGGGCGTGATCGTCTCGGACACGAACTTCGCCGTCTCGGCCAAGCGCATCGACCTGCGCTTCGCGATCCAGGCCCTGGATGGCAAGGTGGTGATGGGCCACCATGTCTATCCGGATGTCGGCTTGTCGCGGCTGGTCGATGCGTTGCTGGAGCGCGTCCCTTCGCGGCGCGACGGATCGGGCACGCAGCAGCTGCCGCCGCTGCGGCGCGACGAACGCCAGGCGGTCGTCGAGGATGCGCCCGTGGTGCCCGAAGACATCGCGCACGCCGTCAACAGCCTCATGCACAAGCGCGGGCCCATTCCGCTCGCCTGCGACGTCGGCGACTGCCTTTTCACCGCGATGGACATCGACCCTACCGCGCTGATCGCACCGGGCTACTACGCGAGCATGGGTTACGGCGTGCCCGCCGGCCTGGGCCTCCAGGCGGCCACGGGCCGCCGGCCGATCATCCTGGTCGGTGACGGCGCGTTCCAGATGACGGGCTGGGAGCTCGGCAACGCCCAGCGCTACGGGTGGGACCCGGTGGTCATCGTCTTCAATAACGCGGGCTGGGAGATGCTGCGCGCGTTCGAGCCGGAGGCCGGTTTCAACGACCTGGGCCTGTGGGACTTTGCTTCGATGGCCGCCGGCATGGGCGGCGACGGACACCTGGTGCGCACCTGCGGCGAACTCGATCGCGCGCTGGCGAAGTCATGGTCCACGCGGGGTCGCTTCCAGCTCATCGACGTGCGCATCGCGAAGGGGGAGCGCTCGCCCACGCTGGGCCGTTTCGTCAAGGCGGTCAAGCGCCTGTCCGGCGGCGGCGCCTGAACGGGCGGTGATTGCGCTCGGCGCCGGGCGACGTTAGCCTCGCGCCCATGGCTTACCAACTGCATTACTGGCCCACCATCCAGGGCCGTGGCGAGTTCGTCCGGCTGGCCCTCGAAGCGGCGGGCGCCGCCTACTTGGATGTCGCGCGCGGGGACGATGCGGCAGGGCAGGGCATGGGCGCGATGGCGCACTACCTGGAGGATAAGGCGGTGCCGCGGCCGCCCTTTGCGTGCCCGTTCCTCGTGGACGGCAAGCGCGTCATCGGGCAGACCGCCGCGATCATGCTGTACCTCGGCCCGCGCCTGGGGCTCGTGGGCAAGAGCCAAGCCGACCGGTTGTGGACGCACCAGATCCAGCTGACCATCGCGGACTTCGTCGTCGAGGTGCACGACCTGCACCACCCGTTGGGCGCGACCCTGTACTACGAAGACCAGAAGCCCGAGGCGTTGCGGCGCGCGGCGGAATTCCGCAAGCAGCGGCTGCCGAAGTTCCTCGCGTGGTTCGAAGCGATCCTGGAGCGCAACCCCGGCAACAAGCCCGCGCGCACGCCCCACCTCGTCGGCGCGAAGCTGAGTTATGCCGACCTGTCGCTCTTCCAGGTCGTCGAGGGCCTGCACTACGCATTGCCCAAGGCGGCGAAGAAGGCCTTGAAAAAGACACCGGCGGTCGTCGCGCTGCACGACGGCGTGGCGCGGCACAAACGCATTGCGGCGTATCTAGCGAGCGACCGGCGGTTGCCGTTCAGCGAGGAAGGGATTTTCCGGCGCTACCCGGAACTCGATGGCTAGGGCCACCGCGTCCCGGCGGCCCCTCTAAGAATTTCCCCTAACGGGACGTTCCGTTTTGCCTAGGGCCCCCCACGTTACCCATGGTTTCATTCAGGCACCCAGCCACTTTACAGGGGCCCCCATGAATCCGAGCGCATCCACATCCGAAGTCAAAGTGCCACGCATCCTGGTGGTCGACGACATGCCGGACAACCTGTTCCTGATGAACGGCCTGTTCGAGGACCGCTATGAAGTCGTGCAGGCGCCGTCGGGCCAGGAGGCGCTCAAGATCGTGATGTCGGCCAACCCGCCGGACATGGTGCTGCTGGACATCATGATGCCGGACATGGACGGCTACGAGGTGCTGCGTCGCATCCGACAGCACACGCCCACGGCCAATATTCCCGTCATCTTCCTCACGGCGCTCGCCACCCAGCAGGACGAGCGCCTCGGCATGGACCTGGGTGCGGTCGACTACCTCACCAAGCCGGTCGACCCCGAAATGGTCGTGCAGCGCGTCGAGGCCCACGTGCGCGCCACGGCGCATGCCCGCCGCATCGAGCTGTTGTCCGAGAAGCTCGCCCGCCACCTGGCTCCCGAGGACTGGCAGGCCCTCTTCCACGGCGCCGAACTCGAGGCGATCGGCTTCGAGCAGAAGGTGCACACCGTGCTGTTCGCCGAAGCCGGCGACCTTCGCGTCTGGAACGATCGCGAGCGTGACAGCTTCACGGCAGAGGTCGAATGGCTGGCCACGAGGCACAACGGCAGGGTGGACCGCTACATCGACGGCGCGGCCGCGGTCTTCTTCGACCAGCCGGGCCCTTGCGTGCGCATGGCAATGGACCTGCAGCGCAGCGCCAACGAGCTGCACCTGCGCATGGGCATCCACACGGGCATTTGCGATATCGGCACCTTCCGCAGCGGCCGCGAGGTTCGTTACACCTTGATCGGTCCCGAAACCGGGCTGGCGGCGCAGGTCGCCGCGACAGCGGCCACCGGCAGCATTGCGGTTTCGCCCGAAACCTATGCGCTGGTGAAGGACGAGGTGCAGGCCGACTCCGCCGGCTGCCTCGTCATGGAGGAATTCCACGACAGCGACCTGGCGCAGGTCTGCCTGACGCCGGCGCCCGCCCAGGGCGGCCCCGCCTTGAGCACATTCGCGGGCCTGGGGCGGCTGTAGGGGAAGTGGCTCGCGGCGTCAGCCCGCGAACCCGCCGTCGTCCAGGAAGCGCTGTTCCTCGGGCGTAGTCGCTCTCCCCAGCACGGCGTTACGGTGCGGGAAGCGCCCGAACCTTTCGATGATGTCCCTGTGCATGATGGCGTAACGCAGGGGCTCGTCGCCCAGCGCGCGTGCGAGGTCCACGCCGAGGTCCTGGTCGGCCAGCTGTTCCGAGTGCGTGAACGGCAGGTAGAAGAAGTTGCGCAGGCCGGCTTCCACTTGTGCATCGAGTCCGCCGCGCACGGCCTGCCGTGCGATCTCGAGGGCCTTGGCGTCGCTTTCGAACATGCGCGCGGTGGCGCGGAATGCGTTGCGCGGGAACTGGTCCAGCAATATCAGCAACGCCAGCGCCCCTTGCGCATCGCCCGCCCAGGCGTCGAGTTCGCCGCGCAGCGCGGCTTCGTGCGCGGTGAGGAAGCGATCTCGGAACTGCTCGTCGAAAGCGCTGTCCTTGCGAAACCAGCGCGAGGGACCGGCGTCGCGCCAGAACCCCAGCACGTCCGCGGGGCTCGCATTCAGGAGTGAGGAGGCGGGCATCGGGCGATTGTGCAGCGGCGCGGCGCGGCATGAAAAAAGCGGGGACAAAGCCCCGCCTCATGGGTTGAGGATCGCGCGCTCAGCTCTTGCTCCCCTTGCCCCCGCTTTGCGACGGGTTGCCGGGCATGTCTTCATCCATGTCGTCCATGCCCGATTGCTTGCTGCCCGAGCCCGGGCTGGCCTGGCCACCCTGCTCGCGCATCTTGTCGCGGCTGGCCTGGTCGCCCTGGCCCTGGTCCTGCTGGCCGCGCTCCTGCTTGCTGCGGTCCTGCTGGCCTTGGCCGGCCTGCCCACGGTCCTGTTGCTGGCTGCTGCCGCGGTCGCTCTGCTGGCCGGAACCCTGGTTGCCCTGGTTCTGCTGGTTGCTACCTTGAGCCATCTGTCTCTCCTTTGAAGTTGACTGCCACTACTGCACGCGGCCACGCCGGAGCAGGCCACGAATTCACTCTACCGAGGGGGCCCTGGCGGATTTGTCGGACGGCGGCGTTTGGGTTGTAGGACAGCCGCCATCGGCGCGCGGGCAGAGCCTCATCTATGGTTCACCCTAATGGCGGGCCCCTTCGAGTCCTATAGATTTGCTGGAGTTGTCCGACAACTTGACCTCTGACCCCTGCAGCAAGGAGACCTTCCATGTCGATCCCTTCCCGTCGTTCATTGATGGCTGCCGCGATGGCCGCCGTCGCGTTGTCCGCCGTGGCGCTGCCCGCCGCGGCGCAGAACTACCCGGCCCGACCGATCACGCTCATCGTGCCGTGGGGCGCGGGCGGGGGCACCGACGCCACGGCACGCATCCTCGGCAGCCTGATGGAGAAAGACCTGGGACAGCCCGTCAACGTGGTCAACCGCACGGGGGGCAACGGCGTGGTGGGGCATTCCGCGATCGCGTCGGCGCCGCCGGACGGCTACACCATCGGCCTCGCGACGGTGGAGATCGCCATGATGCACTGGCAGGGCCTCACGGACCTGACGGGCGCCTCGTACACGCCGATCGGCCTCGTCAATGCCGACCCGGCCGGCGTGCAGGTGCGCGCCGATGCACCTTACAAGACAGTCAACGAGTTGCTCGCCGCCATCAAGGCGAACCCCGGCAAGTTCAAGGCGTCGGGGACGGGCCAGGGCGGCATCTGGCACCTGGCGATCGCGGGGCTGCTGCGCGACCAGAAGATCGACCCGGCCGCGTTGCCGTGGGTGCCCAGCAACGGCGCCGCGCCGGGCCTGCAGGACATGGTGGCCGGCGGCGTCGAGGTGGCGCCGGTGTCGCTGCCCGAAGCACGCTCGCTGATCGACGCGGGCAAGGTGAAGAGCCTCGCCATCATGGATACGAAACCGTCGGCGCTGTACCCCAACGTGCCCACGCTGAAGTCGGCGATCGGCAGCGACTGGACCATGGCCGCGTGGCGCGGCATCGTCGCGCCCAAGGGCATTCCCGCCGATGTGCGCGACAAGCTCGCCGCCGCCGTGCGCAAGGCGGCCACCAGCAAGGAATACACGGACTTCATGGCCAGCCGCGGCTTCGGCGTCATCTACGCCGGCCCGGACGAGTTCGGCAAGTTCATGGCCAAGGCCGACACGGACCTGGGCGCGACGATGAAGGCCGTGGGCCTGGCGAAATAAGCCCGGCGGATGAAAGTCAACGACGCGGTTTTCGGGCTGGTGCTGGCAGCCCTGGGAGGCGCTGTCCTCATCGGGGTGCAGGGCTTCCCGAAGATCCCGGGTCAATCCGTCGGTCCCGCGCTGTTCCCCGGCCTGATCGCGGCGGGCCTGTGCGTCTGCGGCGTGCTGCTCGTCCTGCGCGGCATCCGTGAGCGCGCGCGGGCACCGTGGGTCGTGTGGGACGACTGGGTGCGCTCGCCGCGCCACGTGCTGGCGCTGGCGGTGCTGCTGGGCTCCGTCGTCTTCTACATCGCCGTGGCGGGCTGGCTCGGCTTCCTGCCGACGGCGGCGATCATCCTGATGTCGATGTTCTCCGTGCTGCGCGTCCCGCCGGCACGCGCTTTGCTGCTGGCCGTGGTCGCGACGCTCGTCATCCATTTCGCTTTCTACAAGCTGCTGCGCGTGCCGCTGCCCTGGGGCTTGCTGACGCCTTATGCCTGGTAACGGGGAATCGACGCCATGCTGACCGCGGTGGGCCAGGCCTTTGCGATGGTGTTCGAGCCGTACACCCTCATGGTGATGGTCATCGCGGCGCTGTACGGCTTGTTCGTCGGCGCCGTGCCGGGCCTCACGGCGACCATGGCGACGGCGCTGCTGGTGCCGGTGACCTTCTTCATGCCGCCGATCCCCGCGATCGCCGCGATGGTGACGGCCACCGCGATGGCGATCTTCTCGGGTGACATCCCCGGCTGCCTGCTGCGCATCCCCGGCACGCCGGCCTCGGCGGCCTACACGGACGAGGCCTTCGCGATGACGCGCAAGGGCGAGGCCGAAACCGCACTGGGCGCGGGGCTGGTGTTTTCGGCGGTGGGTGGACTGTTCGGCACCGCGGTGCTCATCGTGGCCGCGCCGACGCTCGCCAACTTCGCGCTCAATTTCAGTTCGTTCGAGTACTTCTGGCTCGTGCTGCTGGGCCTGACATGCGCCGTGTTCATCACCACCAACCAGCCGCTCAAGGGCGTCGTCACGCTGCTGCTGGGGCTGCTCGTCGCGTGTGTCGGGCTGGGCAACCCCGCGGGGTTCCCGCGTTTCACGTTCGGCAACGCGGAGATGACGGGCGGCATCGGCATGATCGCGATGATGATCGGCATGTTCGCGATCTCGGAGATCATCCGCTTCGTCGTGGACACCACCCCGCCCGGCGAACTCGTCGTGGAAAAGGTGGGCAACGTCATGGCGGGCCAATGGGCGCTGGCGAAGAAGTACCCGGTGCAGATCCTGCGTGGCAGCGCGCTGGGCACGGCGGTAGGCGCGTTGCCGGGCGCCGGCGCCGACATCGCCGCCTGGATGTCGTACGCGATGAGCAAGAAGTTCTCGAAGGAGCCGGAGAAATTCGGCACCGGCCACGTCGAGGGCATCGTCGAGTCCGGCGCCGCCAACAACAGCGCGCTGGCCGGCGCGTGGATCCCGGCGCTGGTGTTCGGCATCCCGGGCGATTCGATCACCGCCATCGTGATCGGCGTGCTCTACATGAAGAACATGAACCCGGGGCCGACGCTGTTCACCACCAATCCGCAGAACATCTACGCCGTATTCCTGCTGTTCATCATCGCCAATATCATCATGATCCCGCTGGGCATCCTGTGCATCAAGGTCGCCAAGCGCATCCTTCGCGTGCCACGCGAAGTGCTCATGCCCGTGATCCTGGTGTTCTGCGTCGTCGGCACTTTCGCCATCAACAACTCCACCTTCGAGATCGGCGTGATGCTGGTGGCGGGCGTGATCGCGTACCTGCTCGAGGCCAACCGCTTCCCCATTGCGCCAGCGATCCTCGGCGTGGTGCTGGGCGGCATGCTGGAGGAGAACTTCATCACCTCGATGATCAAGTCCAATGGCAGCCTCATGGCGTTCTTCCAGCGGCCGATCGCGCTGGGCCTGGCCGTGATCACGCTGCTGGTGTGGTTCGCGCCGCTGGCACTGCGCGGGTTGCGCAGGCTGCGGGCGAAGCGGCTGGCCGCGGGCTGAGTTCCAGGGCACGGCTCGGTGGGGGCGGGATCAGGGCGACGGGGCACTCCACTCCGCGGATGTCCCCCGCCGCCGGGAGGGCGGCTCCTCCTTTATTCCGCTGCGTAGAGCGCCCCGCCGCCCTGATCCATCCACCGCGGTAGGCGTTCGACGCGTCGAAAGAACGAACGTTGCGCCAAGGGCCGGGGATGGCGGGTGGCCGACGCAGCGAAATCAAGGAGGAGGTAGCGGGCGCAGCCCGCGACGGGGGACATTCGCGGAGTCGGCCACCCGCCGTCCCCGGCCCGCCGCCCGCACACCGCGCTTGCTCGCCTCGCGATCCCGCGGTTAATCGAGCGGCTGCGGCATCGCGACGCCCAGCCGCACGGCCCATGGCTCGAGCATCGGCATGATCGAGGTGTGGAGCGCAACGCCGCTTTCGCGTTGCGACTGGGCCAACGCCAGCCCTTTTTCGCCAGGGGTGCGCACCTTCAATCCGGGCTTTGACGGCCGCGACGCATGGCATTGCTGCGTCACCACGCCCGTCTGGCGCGTGAATGCGTCCAGGCCCGCGAACGCCCTCGGGTCGATGACCTGCAGGAACACGGTGGCGCCCCATCCTTCCCGCGCGTCGGCACGCCCGTGGCCGGCGAGGCCGCCGGTCAGCGCCTCCACCAGCAACGACAGCCCGTAGCCCTTGTGGCCCGAGTCCAGGCCGCCGAGCGGCAGGATGGTCCCCTTGGGCTCCCGGAACAGCACGGACGGGTCATCCGATGGCTGGCCGTGTCCGTCGATCACCCATGGGGCCGGCAACCGGCCGCCTTCGTTGTGCAGCCGGTTGGTCAGCCCATTGGTGGTGGCCGACGTCGAGATGTCGACCAGCACCGGCACGCCGGGCGTCGGGATGCCGGCCGAGATCGGGTTTGGCGTGAACACGGGGTCGAGCCCTCCGAAGGGCGCGACGCTGGCGGCATTCGGGTCCGAGCAAGTGAGCAGCATCATCAGGCCCTGGTCCGTTGCGCGCTTCAGGTAGGCGGCCAGGCACGCGATGTGGTGGCTGCGCCGGATGACGACCGTGCCGGTGCCGCAGCTCGCCGCGCGCTCGGTGGCAAGCGCCATCGCCCGCAGCACGAGCCACGGCCCGGGCAGGCGCCGCCCATCCCATGTGACGGCCGCCGGTGCGTCGGCGAGCACGGCCGGCTCGCCCTCGCGCGTCATCGCGCCGGAGTCGAGCTCCTTCAGGTAGGGGCCGAGCAGCGCGAGCCCGTGGGTGGTGTGGCCCATCAGGTCACCTTCGACCAGGACCTGCGCCACCGCATCCGCCTTGTCGACGGGCAGGTCCATCGCGCAGAGCAGCCCGCCGGCGAATTCGACCAGTGCCGGCGCGGCGTAGCGGCCACCGTTCATCGCGGGCCCCCGCGCGCCTCGAGTTCGCGGATCCGCTCGCGCGCATCGTCGCCTTCGGGGATCGGCTGCCCGCTGTCGCGCCACTGAACGGCGGCCTTGAAGCCCTCTGCCTGCGCCAGGCGGCGGAACCACAGCCCCTCGGGGTTGTGGCGCGTGATGCCGTCGAAGACCGTGGCCATCTGCTGGCTCTGCTCCAGGCCCATCGCAAGCATCACCTGGTTGACGACCATCTTGTGCATGGCGAGGTGGCTGCGCGGCACGCCGGCGATGCGGTTGGCCAGGCTCATGGTCGCGCCTTCCAGCGCCTCGGGCGCGACCGCGTCGTTGGCAAGGCCCCAGGCCAGCGCGGTGCGGCCATCGATGGTGTCGCCCGTGAACATGAGCTGCTTGGCACGCGTGGGGCCGAGCCGGTAGGTCCACATCGCCGTCGTGGGGCACCCCCAAACGCGCGTGGGCATGTAGCCGATGCGCGCGTCTTCCGCCATCACCAGCAGGTCGCAGCACAGCGCGATGTCGCTGCCCCCCGCGGCCGCGAAGCCATGCACCTTCGCGATGGTGGGCTTCGGGCTTTTCCACAGCGTCATGAAGTCCTCGGTGTTGCGCTTCATGTACGCGTAGTCTTCCATCGGGTCCCAGGGATGGCGCTCCTGCTGGCAGGGGTGGTCGATCTTGCCCTCGCCGAACTGCGTCAGGTCGTAGCCGCCGCAGAAACCCTTGCCGGCGCCCTCGACGACGATGACGTGGACCTCGTCATCGGCATTGGCCCATTCCACGGCGGCGCGGATCTCGCGCGGCGTGGCGTCGTTGATCGCGTTCAGCCGCTCGGGGCGGTTGAGCAGCAGGCGGGCGACGCGCGGGCTCGAGGCGTCCTTGTCGATTCGAAGCGTGCTGAATTCGGGCATGGTGGTCTCTCCTGTCGGGGCGCGGCCAGTGTATCGGCGCGTCGAGGCGCTGTCATTTCCTACACCGCGCCGGCCGCGCGTGGCCTACAGTGGAGCCATACCCACCAAGGAGCAGCGAATGGGCAGCACGAGCATCGGCCGCGGGCCGGCATCCGGCGGCAACGAAAACCACGATGCCGACCCGATGCACACGACCATGGGCGAAGAGGTCAAGCAGGAGCCGCCGGCGGGCAACCGCAATGAGTTGGACGAAGCGGCGCCCGTGCCGGGCAAGACGACCGAGCCCGCGCGGGTAAGCCCTGAGCGCAAGCGCTGATCTGTAGGGTCCGTCCTACAGGGCGGCGCATGCGCCCGTGCTCACAATGGCGGCCCATCCCGGCAATAACCAAGGAGAAAGCCATGATGAACCGCCACACCGTCCTTCGCGCCGCGCTTGCCGGGGGCGTCGCCGCGCTCGCGCTCGCCGGCTGCGGCCAGATGCGCCCGTCGCAGAAGATGGACATCTACGAGGCCCGCCTGGCGGGCGCCCAGGAGGTGCCGCCGGTCAACACCGCCGCCAACGGCACGGCCGAGATCCAGCTCAACACCAACACGAACGTGCTGACCTGGAAGGTCACGTACACAGGCCTCTCGGGCTCGCCCACCGGCGGCCACATCCACGGCCCCGCAGGCCCGGGGCAGAACGCCGGCGTGGTGATCCCCTTCACGAACGTCGGCGCACAGCCGGTTACCGGCCAGACCACGATCACGTCGGGGCAGTACGGCGACCTCGCGGCGGGCCTGTGGTACGTGAACATCCACACGGCCGCCAACCCCGGCGGCGAGATCCGGGGCCAGCTGCGCAAGCGCCAGTAACGGCAGCGGCGCGCCGCGCCGTTTGCGCGCTGGCGCTCCGGGCGATATAGTTGCGTGCGCAACGATATCGCCATGGCCGATCCCGATCCATCCTCCCCCTTGCCCGCGCGGGTGCCCGTGCTCATCGCCGGCGGCGGGCCGGTCGGGCTCATGCTTTGCGCGCTGCTCGCGCGCCACGGCGTGGCCAGCCTCGTCATCGAAGCCGACGAGGGCTATTGCACCGGCAGCCGGGCCATCTGCATCTCGCGCCGCTCGCAGGAGATCATGGCCTGGGCCGGCGCCGACCAGCCCCTGCTCGAAACCGGCCTGCCCTGGACGGGCGGCCGCAGCTTCTGGCGCGACACCGAGGTGCTGCACTTCCAGATGCCCAGCGAGCCGACGCAGCGGTTCGCGCCTATGGTCAACATCCAGCAGTACTACATCGAGCGGTTCGCGCACGAGGCCGCGCAACGCGCGCCGGAACTCGCGCAGGTGCGCTGGGGCTGCCGCGTGGCGGCGGTGCGCCAATCCGCCGATTCCGTCCAGGCCGAGGTGGAAACGCCAACCGGCCGGCAAACCGTGCAGGCGGACTGGCTCGTCGCCTGCGACGGCGGGCGCAGCACGGTGCGCGAGCAGCTTGGCCTGCAGCTGGAGGGTACGCAGTACGAGGGGCGCTATGTGATCGTGGACATCGTGCAGAAGACGAAGCGCCCCGTGGAGCGCCTCGCCTGGTTCGACCCGCCGTCCAACCCCGGCTCCACCATCCTGATGCACCGCCAGCCCGGCGACGTCTGGCGCATCGACTACCAGATCCGCGACGACGAGGACCCCGCCGAGGCGGTGAAGCCCGAGAACGTGCTGCCGCGCGTTCGCAGCCACCTGGCCATGATCGGCGAGGACGAGCCGTGGGAGCCCCTGTGGGTCTCGATCTACAACGCAAAGTGCCTGACGCTGGCCGATTACCGCCATGGCCGCGTGTTTTTCGCCGGCGACGCGGCGCACCTGGTGCCGATCTTCGGCGTGCGCGGCCTCAACTCGGGGCTCGACGATGCCGGCAACCTGGCGTGGAAGCTGGCCCGTGTCATCGACGGCCAGGCCGCCGACACCCTGCTGGACTCCTATACGGTCGAACGCCTGCACGCCGCGCGCGAGAACATCGCCTACGGCGCCAAGAGCACCGAATTCATGGCGCCGCCCAACTTTGCGTTCAGGTTGATGCGGGAGGCGACATTGCGGTTGGCGGTCGTGGACGCCAAGGTGCGTTCGCTGATCAACCCGCGCCAGTCGGCGCCGATTGCCTATGTGGATTCGCCGCTCAATGCCGCGGAGCAGGGCGGATGGGCCAACGACCTCGCCGGGCCGGGGCGGCCCGCGCCCGAGGCGCTGTTACAAGGGCCGCACGGCAACTTTCACCTGACGCGCTGCTTCGGCAAGGACTTCGTGTGTGTTGTATTCGCGGATGGCGCATTGCCGGGCGCCGTGAAGGAATTGGCAGACCACGGCATCGCGGTGCTGGACATTCCGCCCGAGGCTGATAGCCTCGGTCAGGCCCGCCAACGCTACGGATTGCCCGGCGCGCAGGCCCAGGGCCTGGTGCTGGTCCGCCCGGACGGTTACGTGATGGGCCGATGGCACGGGCTGGATGCTTCCACGCTCCTGGCCGAATTCAACAAGAAAGGACTTGCCGCATGACCGACGACGACCTGGACCGCAGCTATTCGGCGCTTTGCCAATCGCTCGCCAGCGTGGGGGAGGGCAAGTCCGAACTGTTCCTGTCGATGGTGTGCCTGTCGCTCATGGCCCGTTACGAGCGCGCCGACGACGTGATGACGCTGATCGACCACGTGCATGCGCAGTGCGCCGCCGAGGTGGAGGCGGGCGGTGCCGCCTGACGGCGCGGCGGGCGCCGCGGCGCTGGAGCGCACGCTGAGCTACCGGATGCACCTGGTCAACAAGCTCACGGACAAGTCCAGCGCCGATGCCTACGCGCACGAGTTCGGCCTGCCCGTGGGCCAGGCGCGTTGCCTGGCCGCGATCGGGCGCTTTGCGCCGCTCTCCGTGATCGACCTCGCGGGCCGGTCCAACCTCGACAAGGGCCAGGCCAGCCGCGCGGCCCAGGCGCTGGTGGAGCGCGGGCTCGTGGCCAAGCGGCCCAGCGACACGGATGCCCGGGGCGTGGTGCTGAGCCTGACGCCGCGAGGCCGCAAGCTCTGGACCGACGTGATGGACCTGATCGCGCAGCGCAATGCGCAGATCTTCGGGTGCCTCAACGCCACCGAGCGCAAGGAGCTCGGGCGCATGCTGGACCGCCTGATCGAGCACGCCCGCGCCTGAAGCGGCCGCAACGGCCGTGGGTTGACGACGGTCAAGACGGGCACCCCAGCCCGGCCTACAACGCAAGGAAGGGCCGTTGGGCCATCGAAAGGGCTGTCCATGAAGAGCTTCGCGACGCTGGCGTTGTTGGCGCTGGCGATGTCCGTGCCGCCCGCCGCAGGGCAGGCGCAAGCCCCATCCGCGACCACCGCCCAGCGAGTCAACGTCCGCGCCGGGCCGGCGCGCGACTATCCCGTCGTCACGGTCCTGCCGGCCGCCTACGTCGTGGCGGTGCAAGGTTGCCTGCCGGAATACATCTGGTGCGACGTCGTTGCCGGGTCCAGCCGGGGCTGGGTGTATGCCGGCAACCTCGACTACTTCCACCAGGGGCGGCACGTGCCGCTGCCCGAATACGGCTCGGCCGCCGGCGTGGCCGTCGTCGGGTTCATCCTGGAAGACTACTGGCGCCAGCATTACCAGGACCGCCCCTGGTACAGCGAGCGCGACCGCTGGGCCTTCCGCGCGGGGCCGCCGCCGTTGCCGCGGGTACGCCGGCCCCAGCCGCAGGAACTGCGCTGAGAGGACCAGCTGGGCCTGGCAGGCCAATACCCATGAGGGTGGCTCTTCGGGGCCTTAACTCGTAAAATTGCGGGTTCCCCCGAAAGTCCAGATGAACGCCCCCGTCGACGTTTCCTTTTTCGCGCGCGCCGCAAAACCGCTCACCAGCTACCGCAAATACTGGGCGAGCCGCTTCGGTGCGTCGAAATTCCTGCCGATGAGCCGGGCCGAGATGGACCAGCTGGGCTGGGACAGCTGCGACATCATCATCGTGACGGGCGATGCGTACGTTGACCATCCCAGCTTCGGCATGGCCGTGATCGGCCGCGTGCTGGAAGCACAGGGCTTTCGCGTGGGCATCATCGCCCAGCCCGACTGGCAAAGCGCCGACCCGTTCAAGGCCCTGGGCAAGCCGAACCTGTTCTTCGGCGTCACCGCCGGCAACATGGATTCGATGATCAACCGCTATACGGCGGACCGCAAGATCCGCAGCGACGACGCCTACACGCCCGGCGATGTCGGCGGCAAGCGCCCGGACCGCGCCGCGATCGTCTACAGCCAGCGCTGCCGCGAAGCGTTCAAGGACGTGCCTATCGTGCTCGGAGGCATCGAAGGCAGCCTGCGCCGGATCGCGCACTACGATTATTGGTCGGACAAGGTTCGCCATTCGATCCTGGTGGATGCCAAGTGCGACCTGCTGCTGTACGGCAACGCCGAGCGCGCGATCGTGGAGATCGCCCACCGTCTGGCAGCGAAAGAGCCGGTGCGGGATATCACCGATGTGCGCGGCACCGCGTTCTTCCGGCGCAGCACGCCGGAGGGCTGGTTCCAGGTCGATTCGACCAGTGTGGACACGCCGGGCCGGGTGGAAGACCACATCAACCCGTACCAGACGACGCAGGAGCAGGCGGCGGCTCAGGGCAGCACCTGTGCCAAGGAGGAAGGCAGCGGCATGCCGGAGGCGAACCCCGCCATCCAGCCCATGACCTTCGTCGCCAACCCCGCCCTGAAGCAGAAGCTCAAGCCGCCCCCGCGCGACCGCACGGTGATCCGCCTGCCGTCGTACGAGCAGGTCAAGAGCGACCCCGTGCTGTATGCCCACGCCAACCGCGTGCTGCACCTCGAGACCAACCCCGGCAACGCCCGCGCCCTCGTGCAGGCGCATGGCGAGCGCGACGTGTGGCTCACGCCGCCGCCGATCCCGCTCACCACGGCGGAGATGGACCACGTGTTCGACCTGCCTTACGCCCGGGCGCCGCATCCGGGCTACGCCGACGAGAACGGCCGCCACGACGGCGCGACCAAGATCCCGGCGTGGGAAATGATCCGCTTCTCGATCAACATCATGCGCGGCTGCTTCGGCGGCTGCACGTTCTGCTCGATCACGGAGCACGAGGGCCGCATCATCCAAAGCCGCTCCGAAGACTCGGTGATCCGCGAGATCGAGGACATCCGCGACAAGGTCGAGGGTTTCACGGGCACGATCTCCGACCTGGGGGGACCGACGGCCAACATGTACCGGCTGGGCTGCCGCGCGCCCGAGATCGAGGCGGCCTGCCGCAAGCCCAGTTGCGTCTATCCCGGCATCTGCCAGAACCTCACCACCGACCATGGCCCCTTGGTGAAGATCTACCGGCGCGGCCGGGCGCTCAAGGGCATCAAGAAGATCCTGATCGGCTCGGGCCTGCGCTATGACCTCGCGATCCAGTCGCCGGAATACGTGAAGGAGCTGGTGCAGCACCACGTGGGCGGTTATCTCAAGATCGCCCCCGAGCACACCGAGCAGGGCCCGCTCACCAAGATGATGAAGCCGGGCATCGGCAACTACGACAAGTTCAAGGCGCTCTTCGACAAGTTCAGCGCCGAGGCCGGCAAGAAGCAGTACCTCATCCCGTACTTCATCGCCGCACACCCGGGCACGAGCGACGAGGACATGATGAACCTCGCGCTGTGGCTGAAGAAAAACGGCTTCCGCGCCGACCAGGTGCAGACCTTCTATCCCAGCCCCATGGCCACGGCCACGGCGATGTACCACACCAGCAAGAACCCGTTGCGCAAGGTCACGCGCGACAGCGAAGGCGTGGACATCGTGCGGGGCGAGCGCCGCCGGCGCCTGCACAAGGCCTTCCTGCGCTACCACGACGCCAACAACTGGCCGGTGCTGCGCGAGGCCCTCAAGGCGATGGGCCGCGCGGACCTCATCGGCAGCGGCAAGCACCAGCTGATCCCGGCCTACCAGCCGATCACCGACGGCAGCTACCAGAGCGCGCGGCGCAAGAACTCGACGCCGACGGCCGGCAAGGCCGCGTCGACTGCCATGCGGGTCAAGCCCGCCCCGGGTCGCATCCTGACCCAGCACACGGGACTGCCGCCGCGGCCGGGCGTCACGGCCAAGGGCCCGCGCAAGGCACGCTAGTCATACGGTAGGGGCGGGATCAGGGCGGCGGGGCACTCTACTCCGCGGATGTCCCCCGCCGCCGGGAGGGCGGCTCCTCCTTTATTCCGCTGCGTAGAGCGCCCCGCCGCCCTGATCCATCCACCATGGAGGCGCGCGTTGCGTCGAGCGATCCAATGCCGCGCCAAGGGCCGGGGATGGCGGGTGGCCGACGCAGCGAAATAAAGGAGGAGGAGTGGGCGCAGCCCGCGACGGGGGACATTCGCGGAGTCGGCTACCCGCCGTCCCCGGCCCGCCGCCACAACACTGCGGGGCAACATAATGCGGGCATGCAAACGCCGGCTATTCCTGGATGAGCTTGAACGAAACGTCGGCACGGCGTGTCGTGCTCGTGCAGGCCATCGAAACCGTCGATAGCCAAGGCAAGCTCGTGAGTGAGGTCGAACGGGCGGCCATCGATGAGCAGGCACGCCAGGCCGCCCGGGCCGCCGCCGGCGCGTCCCCGGTTCCCGCTGAAGATTTCCTCGACCTGCGGGCGCAGCGCGTGCTGTCGGTCGTGGGCGGGCGCCACCAGGCGATCGCGTCGCTGCAGGCCGGTCCGCCCTGGCGCAACGGCCTCCTGGTGGCACTGCCGCTGGCGACCATGCTGCTGGGCGCGCTCACCGAGCGGATTGCCGACCCGCATCGCGTGGACCTGCTGTCCCTTCCGCTGCTGGCGATCATCCTGTGGAACGTGGCGGTGTACCTGTTCATGGGGGTGGGCTGGCTGGTGCCCCGGCGCGGGGACGAGAACCCGGTGCACGATGCGCTGCGACGCTGGGCCGGTGGCGGATGGCGCGGCCGGTCGGGGCACCTGCGCGCCGGCGTCACCGCGCAATTCCACCTGCTGTGGAATGCGGTGACGGCTCCCCTGCAGTTCCAGCGGTGGAAGGCGCTGCTGCACCTGGCGGCGCTCGGCTGGGCCGCCGGCGTGGCCGCCTCGCTGCTGGTGCAGGGCCTCGTGGTCGAATACCGGGTCGGGTGGGAGAGCACGTTCCTCCATGCCGGCCAGGTGCACGGCATCCTCAGCGTCCTGCTATGGCCCGTCGTGTGGTTGTTGCCTTTCGATGGATTCTCCGTGCAGGAGATCGCAAGCCTGCAGCTGGGGCCCGGCGGCGTGGGACAGGTGGAGCCTCGGTGGGTCTGGATGTACGTGGCCCTGCTGCTGCTGGTCGTCATGATTCCCCGCGCCTTGCTGGCTGCGGTGGCGCTGGCGCGTGCCAAGCTGCTGGCGCGCCATGTCCGGCTCGACCTGCGCGGGCCGTATTTCCAGCGCATCGTGTCGCTGCTGCACCCGGCGCAGGTCAAGCTCTGCGTGGTGACCCACCGCCACGAAGACCGCACGGCGCTGCTGGCCGTCCTGGGCCAGGACGGCGAGCGGCCCGGGCAGCTCATCAGCTCGGCGTCCGGCGACGTCCTGCTCTTCATGGACTTGCCGGGTGCGGCGCAGCCGCCCCCCAACGCGCCACAGCCCAGCCCGGGTTGGCTCCAGCGCTTTCTCGGCCTGTTCGGCCGGCGCGCCGGCCCCGCGAGCGCGAACGAAGCCCCCGGCACGCGGCTGGACGCGGCCCGGGAGGACTGCCACGTGGTTCTGCATGTGGTCGGCGCCCCATCGGACCTGGCGACCGCGAGCGCGTTGCTGCAGTGGCTGGGCAAGCCGGTGCTGGTGCTGGTGAACCGGCCGGCGGCCCCCGAGACGGACACGCCTGGACTGGTCGCGCGCTGCCGGGCGCGAGCGCATGCGCTCGCGCTGGTGGCCGACGTGATCTCCTTCGACGATTTCGCCCGGTGCTGGGTGCAGGAGGGCGTTCTGCTGGACGCGATCCGCCACGCCGTGCCCGGGCCGTTGGGGCCGGGGTTCGAGCGGATCGCCGCGGCGTGGCAAGGGCGCAATCGCGCACGCTTCGAGCGCTCGATGGCGGCCATCGCGGAACACTTGGTGTTCGCGGCCCGCCAGGCCGAAGAGGTGCCCGCCAGTGCGCTGTCCGTGAAGAGCCTCGTGGTGGCCGGCGAGCGCCAGGCCCAGGCGCTGGCGCGCCAGGGGGCGATGCGGGCCGTGGTGGAAAGGCTGGGCCGGTCGGCCGCGGAGATGTTCACGACGCTGCGCTCGCTGCATGGCGTCGACTACGCCATGGCGGATGAGCTGGAGGAAAGCCTGGAAGAGAATTTCGTGGTGCACCAGCCGATCGATGCCCCCCAGGCCGCGATGGCCGGCGCCGCCGGCGGCGCTGCCACGGGCGCTTCGGTGGACCTGCTGGCCGGTGGCTTGACGCTGGGCGCGGCCACCGCGCTGGGCGCGCTGGTCGGCGCCGGTGCGGCATTCATCGGTGCCGCATGGAAGAACCGGTCCACGCCCGCCGGGTCCAGTGTCGTGCAGTTGAGCGACGAGATGATGCGGGCGCTGGTGGAGGCCGCGCTGCTGCGCTATCTCGCCGTCGCCCACCATGGCCGTGCCGCGGGAGAAGCGGGCAGCGAGATCCAGCCGTTCTGGAAGGCCGACGTGGTGGCGGCGGTGGAGGCGCACAGCGCCTGGCTGGCGCCGTTCTGGGCGGCGGCGCGCGCGGGCGCGGACCCGGGGCAGGCAGGTGCGCTGTCCCGCGAACTGCAGACGATCGCCAACCGGGTGCTGGACACCCTGTACCCGCACAAGGTCCGATAACCGTACGCGGCAAGGGGCCTTGCCGGCCCGAGTTGTTGACGAGGATCAGTAACAACCCTCGCCCGCTGCCGTAACGTCGGGTGCTGTGAATACTTCCAACCCCGAAGCCGGCCTCGCTGCGCCGGAACTCGTCTGCCCGGCGGGCAGCCTGCCCGCGCTCAAGGCGGCCGTGGACAACGGCGCCAACTGCGTCTACCTGGGCCTGCGCGACGCCACCAACGCGCGCAACTTCGCCGGCCTGAATTTCGACGACAAGGCGATCGCCAACGGCGTCGCGTACGCGCACCAGCGCGGCGCGCGCGTGTTCATGGCGCTCAACACCTACCCACAGGCCGCCAACCCGCAGCTCTGGCAGGGTGCGATGGACAAGGCGGTGGACCTGGGGGTCGACGCCGTGATCCTCGCCGACCCGGGCTTGATGCAGTACGCGGCCAAGGTGCATCCGCAACTGCGCCTGCACCTGTCGGTGCAGGGCTCGGCCACCAACTACGACGCCATCAACTTCTACCACGAGCAGTTCGGCGTGGTGCGCGCGGTGCTGCCGCGCGTACTGTCGATGGAACAGGTCAAGCAGGTGATCGACAAGGCGAAGGTCGAGATCGAGGTCTTCGGCTTCGGCAGCCTGTGCGTGATGGTCGAGGGCCGGTGTTCGCTGTCGTCGTACGTCACCGGCGAATCGCCCAACACCTCGGGCGTGTGCTCGCCGGCGAAGGCCGTGCGCTGGCAGCAGACGCCGCAAGGGCTGGAGTCGCGGCTGAACGGTGTGCTGATCGACCGCTACGCCGACGGCGAGAACGCCGGTTACCCGACCCTGTGCAAGGGCCGCTTCGACGTCGGGCAGGAGAAGAGCTACTACGCTGTCGAGGAGCCGACCAGCCTGAACACGCTGGAATTGCTGCCGCAGCTGATGAAGCTGGGCGTGGCCGCCGTGAAGATCGAGGGCCGCCAGCGCAGCCCCGCCTATGTGGCGCAGGTGACGCGCGTGTGGCGCGAGGCCATCGACAACTGCCTGGCCAGCCCGCACCGTTATTCACCCAAGCGTGCCTGGATGGCGAGCCTCGACCAGGTCGCCGAAGGCCAGCAGCACACCCTGGGCGCCTACCACCGCCCCTGGAAGTGACACCATGAAAATCTCCCTGGGACCGCTGCTGTACTACTGGCCGCGCAACACCATCTTCCGCTTCTACGACATGGTCGCGGCCACGCCCGCCGACATCGTGTACCTCGGTGAGGCCGTGTGCTCGCGCCGCCACGAGATGCGCCTGCCCGACTGGCTGGAGATCGCCGGCAAGCTGCGCGAGGCCGGCAAGGAAGTGGTGCTGTCCACGCAGGTCCTGCTCGAATCGGGCAGCGACGTGAGCGCCATGCACAAGATCGCCGCCAACGGCGACTTCATGGTGGAGGCGAACGACATGGGCGCGGTGAACCGGCTGTCGGCCGCCAGGAAGCCTTTCGTGGCCGGGCCGCACATGAACCTGTACAACCTGCCCACGCTGGAATGGATGGCCTCGCTGGGCGCGAAGCGCTGGGCAATGCCGCTGGAGATGAAGCGAAGCGACCTCGCGGTGCTGCAAAAAGGCCGTCCCGCGGGGCTCGAAACCGAGGTGTTCGCCTATGGCCGGATGCCGCTCGCGTTTTCCGCGCGCTGCTTCACGGCGCGCCATTACAACCTGCCCAAGGACGACTGCCGCTTCCGCTGCATGGAGCATCCCGACGGGCTGCTGCTCGAAACGCGCGAGAGCGAGGAATTCCTCGTCCTCAACGGCACGCAGACGCAGTCGGCTCGTGTGTACAACTTGCTGGACGCCATGGACGACATGCGCGACCTCGGCGTGGACGTCGTGCGGCTCAGCCCGCAGTCGAGCGACATGCAGGAAGTCATCACCCTGTTCAACCAGGCGCGGCACCGCCTGCTGCCGCCCGCCGAGGCGATGGCCCGCCTCGCGCCCCTCATGCCGGGCGCAGGCTGCAACGGCTATTGGCACGGCAAGCCGGGGCTGGAGCAGTGCTTGGCGGAAGAACCGGCCACAGCCTGAAGGCTCCATGCGCTACGGCGAGCGTTTCAACAGCATCACCCACCTCGTCGGCGCAGCGCTGGCCATCGCCGGCACGGCGGTGCTGGTGACGGTCGCGGCCGGCCTGGGCGACCCCTGGAAGATCGTCAGCTTCAGCATCTACGGCACGATGCTGGTGGCGCTGTACGTCTTCTCCACGCTGTACCACAGCATCTGGGGCCGCGCCAAGCACGTGCTGCGCAAGATCGACCACTGCATGATCTACCTGCTGATCGCGGGCAGCTACACGCCGTTCGCGCTGGTGTCGCTGCGCGGCGCATGGGGCTGGTCGCTGCTGGGCGCCGTGTGGACGCTGGCGATCCTCGGCATCGTGCAGGAGATCTGGATCGCGAAAGGCGCGCGCGTCCTGTCGCTCGTGATCTACCTCGTCATGGGCTGGCTGGCGCTGGTGGCGATCTCGCCGCTGTGGCTGGCGCTCAAGCCCGCCGGCTTCGCGTGGCTGGCCGCCGGCGGGTTGCTCTACACCGTCGGCATCGTGTTCTACGCCATGGACGGGAAGCTGCGGCACGGCCACGGCATCTGGCACCTGTTCGTGCTCGGGGGCAGCGCCTGCCATTTCTTCACCGTTCTCCTCCACGTGGCCTGAGGGCCGAAGGCTGACTCTCATGAACACACCTCCCACACGCGCCGTGCCGGGGCCATTGGGCGCCTTGCTGGCGCGGCTGCCGGCGTATCCGGGCTCCGTCCTGCTCACCACCGTGCTGAACGTCGGCCTGGCGCCGCGCCTGCCCGATGACGTGCGCGAACTGCTGCTGCACAAGAAGATGCGCATCCATGTGCGCGATGCGCGCCTCACCTTCGATTTCAGCTGGGAAGGGCAGGGGTTCAGCGCGTGCGGCGGCGGCGCCCAGGCCGACCTCACCATCAGCGCGATCGCCTACGACTTTCTGCTGTTGGCGCAGCGCCGCGAGGACCCGGACACGCTGTTCTTCAGCCGCAGGCTGGCGATGGAAGGCGATACGGAGCTGGGCCTGGTGGTGAAGAACGCGCTCGACGCGCTTGAATTGCCCCCGTTCGATCCGCAGCAGTGGGCGCCCCGGCGCCTGCTGGCGGCGATCGCAGCGGTCGCCCCGCCCCTGCAGCGGCGGGGCGTCGGCCCGCGGCATCCAAGGCACGACGAATGAGCGATCCACGCCGGATCATCGTCGCCATTTCCGGGGCCAGCGGCGCCGTCTATGGCGCGCGCCTGCTGCAGGTCCTGCGCGAGACGCCGGGCATCGAGACGCACCTGGTCGTGTCGGATGCCGGCTGGCGCAATGTCGAGCACGAGCAGGACCTGGGCCGCGCGGCCATCGAGGCGCTGGCCCACCGCGTGCATGACGTGCACGACGTCGGCGCAAGCATCGCGAGCGGCTCTTTCCGTTGCAGCGGGATGGTGATCGCGCCGTGCTCGATGCGCACGCTCGCAGCCGTGGCCCACGGTCTCGGCGACAACCTGATCACGCGCAGCGCCGACGTGATGCTCAAGGAACGCCGGCGCCTCGTGCTGATGGTGCGTGAATCGCCCCTGAACCTCGCGCACCTGCGAAACATGGCCAGCGTCACCGAAATGGGCGCCATCGTCTGCCCGCCGCTGCCCGCGTTCTACACCCGCCCGCGCACCGTCGCCGACATCGTGGACAGCAGCCTGGCCCGGGTGCTGGACCTGCTGGATGTGCAGCACAGCCTTTCGCTGCGGTGGGAAGGCGGGAGGGAAAGTGAGTAACGTTTGGCCGCAAGCGCAGTGTGTTGGCGGCGGGCCGTGGACGGCGGGTGGCCGACTCCGCGAATGTCCCCCGTCGCGGGCTGCGCCCGCTACCTCCTCCTTGATTTCGCTGCGTCGGCCACCCGCCGTCCCCGGCCCTGGGCGAGGTATTGGTTCGCTCGACGCATCGAACACCCGTAACGGTGGATGGATCAGGGCGGCGGGGCGCTCTACGCAGCGAAATAAAGGAGGAGCCGCCCTCCCGGCGGCGGGGGACATTCGCGGAGTAGAGCGCCCCGGCGCCCTGATCCAGCAGCACGCCATGAGCGTGTAGATCCGCCATGGCATACCGGGACCTTCGCGACTTCATCGCCCAGCTGGAACAGGCGGGCGACCTCAAACGCGTGCCGCAAACCGTTTCGCCCCACCTCGAGATGACGGCGCTGTGCGACCGTGTGCTGCGCTCGGGCGGCCCGGCCCTGCTGTTCGAGAACCCGGCGGGCCACACCATGCCGGTGCTGGGCAACCTGTTCGGCACGCCAGAGCGCGTCGCGCGCGCCATGGGCGTGGACGACCTGCGCAAGCTGCGCCCTTTCGGTGAGGCGCTCGCGGCGCTGAAGGAACCCGAGGCGCCCAAGGGCTTCAAGGACATGATGGGCCTGGGCGGCCTGCTCAGGACGCTGTGGCACATGGCCCCGCGCGAAGTGAGCTCCGCGCCCTGCCAGGAAATCGTCTGGGAAGGCAAGGACGTCGATCTCGCGAAACTGCCCGTGCAGCATTGCTGGCCCGGCGATGCGGCACCGCTCATCACGTGGGGCCTCGTCATCACGAAGGGGCCGAACAAGGCGCGCCAGAACCTGGGCATCTACCGCCAGCAGGTGATCGCGCCCAACAAGGTCATCATGCGCTGGCTGGCGCACCGCGGGGGCGCACAGGATTTTCGCGACCACGGCATCAAGAACCCCGGCGAGCCGTACCCCGTGGCCGTAGCGCTGGGCGCGGACCCGGCCACGCTGCTGGGCGCTGTGACACCGGTGCCCGATTCGTTGTCGGAATACCAGTTCGCCGGGTTGCTGCGCGGCGGCCGCACGGACATCGTCCGCTCGCTGGGCAGCCATCTCCATGTTCCGGCCACCGCCGAAATCGTGCTGGAGGGCCACATCCAGCCGGATGCCAACCACCCGAGCGGCTTCGAGCATGCGCTGGAAGGGCCGTACGGCGACCACACCGGCTACTACAACGAGCAGGCATGGTTCCCCGTGTTCACGATCGACCGCATGACGATGCGGCGCGAGCCGATCTACCACTCCACCTACACCGGCAAGCCGCCGGACGAGCCGGCCGTGCTGGGCATGGCAATGAATGAGTTGTTCATCCCGCTGCTGCAGCGGCAGTTCCCGGAGATCACCGACTTCCACCTGCCGCCGGAAGGCTGCAGCTACCGCATGGCCGTGGTTTCCATCCGCAAGTCCTACCCCGGCCACGCGCGGCGCGTGATGATGGGTGTGTGGAGCCACCTGCGGCAGTTCATGTACACCAAGTTCATCATCGTGGTGGACGAGGACGTGAACGTGCGCGACTGGCGCGAGGTGATCTGGGCCCTGACCACGCGCATGGACCCGGCGCGCGACACCATGATGGTCGAGAACACGCCGATCGACTACCTCGACTTCGCGTCGCCCGTCAGCGGCCTGGGCAGCAAGATGGGCCTGGACGCCACGAACAAGTGGCCGGGCGAAACCCAGCGCGAGTGGGGCCGCCCGATGGCAATGGACGCGGACGTGACGAAGCGCATGGACGCGCTGCTCGATTCACTCGGATTGATCGACAAGCGCGGCTAGCGGCTTGCGCGGCGGACGTAGCTTGCGCGGCAGACTTGGCGTGCGCTGGTCAAGGACGCCGGGCGGCCAACTCCGCGAATGTCCCCCGGCGCGGGCTTCGCCCGCTTCCTCCGCCTTTATTTCGCTGCGTCGGCCACCCGACGCCCTTGACCCGGGGTGCGACGCTCGAACGGCCACAACGGTGGATGGATCAGGGCGGTGGGGCGCTCTACGCAGCGAAATAAAGGAGGAGTGAGCGGGCGATGCCCGCAAGCGGGGGACATTCGCGGAGTAGAGCGCCCCGCCGCCTTGGTCCCGCCAAGGCTGTTTGCGCACGCGCTTGCGCTGCTGCAGTCACGGGGCCTGTAACGCCGTGGATGGCAGGAAGGCGTCGGTGTAGCAGGCGCCATCGGCCAGGCCGTGGTCCATGAAGGCCGGCACGGCGGCCTCGACCATCTTCACCGACCCGCAGACATACACCTCCTGGCCGGCGAGGTCGCCGGCATCGGCGAGCATGGCTTCGTGCACGAGGCCGGTGCGACCGTGCCAGTCGTCCTCTGGCTGCGGCTCCGACAGCACCGGCACGACCGTGAACTGGGGGTGGTCCCGCTGCCAGCCCTCGGCCACATCGAGCAGGTACAGATCCTGCCGGCGGCGCACGCCCCAGTACAGCCGCATCGGCCGGCGGATGCCGCGATGGAACGCGTCTTCGACGATGCTCTTCACCGGCGCGAATCCCGTTGCGCCGGCGACGAAGAGGATGGGGCGGTCGCTGTCCTGCAGCGCGAAGCTGCCGAGCGGGCCTTCGAAGCGCACCGTGTCGCCCAGGCGCATGCCCTCGAACACATGGCCGGTGAATCGGCCGCCAGGGATGCGTCGCACGTGCAATTCGATCACGTCGTTCTGGTGGGGCGGATTGGCAAAGGAGAAGGCGCGCCGCGCGCCGTCCTCGAGCACGATATTGATGTACTGGCCGGCGATGAACTGCAGCGGTCCTTCGTCCGGCAAGGCGATCTGCACGCGCATCACGTCTTCGGCCAGCCGCTCGAGCGCCACCACGCGGCCGGTGTGAACTTTCTGCGCGGTGCTCGCCGCTTCGAGTCCCTCCACGTCGATCACGACATCACCGGACGGTACCGCGCAACACATCAGCGCCTTGCCGCGGGCTTTCATCGCATCCGGCAGCGCGCCGGGCTGGTAAGGCCGATGGGTCACTGCGCCGTGCTCGACGCTGCAGATGCAGACCCCACAGGCGCCGTTGCGGCATTCGTAGGGCAGGGCCAGGCCCGCGCGAAGCCCGGCTTCCAGCAACGTCTCGCCCTCGCGCAAGACCATCTGGGCCTGGAACCCGGCGGCGCCGTGGACCACGGCGTGGTGCCCGGCCGTCCTGGCTGCGCGCCCGAAGCGCCGCGGCCACAGCGGCAGGAGCGCGAGCAGCGCCGTTCCGCCCGCGGCCAGCGCCCAGACCCGGCCCAGGGGCCAGTCGTTGACCAAGGGCAGGAGCGCCAGGTAGAACCAGTCGAGCCGAAGGTTCTGGGCCGCCACGCCGAGGTCGGCCGCGCCACCCTGGCTCAGCACCGGCTGCGCCAGCGACAGCGCGAGCAGCGTCGCCAGCAGGCTCCATACGATGGGACGCGGCGGCGAGGTGCGGGCTTTGGGCACGCGTTGCACGTGGACCCACATCAGCAGCAACACCAGCAACGGCAGGCCGATGTGCACGAACGAGAGCAGCGAGAAGAAGCGGTCGCCGACGCTGCCCGGGTGGATGAAGTTGCGCATCAGCGTGCCGCCGAACGTGGGCAGCCAGTCCACCCACTCGAAACTGGCGACGATCACGAACTGCGCCAGCTTGTCCCAGGGCAACATGTAGCCATTGATGCCGGAGGTGTACACCAGCCAGATCAGCGCGACGCCGGTGATCCAGGAGAACCAGCGGAACCCGCGGAAGCGGTCGAACGCGAAGTGGCGCACCATGTGGATCAGCATGGTCATCACCATCGCGTCGGACGCGTAGCGGTGGACGCTTCGCATGATGCCGCCCGCGAACCACTGGTCATGCGTCAGCGCCTGCACCGACGAGTACGCCTGCGCCACGCCCGTCTCGAAGAAGGCGTAGAGGTACAGGCCGCTCACGCCCACCACCCAGAACAGGAAGAAGCTGATCGCGCCCAGGTGGTACAGCGGATTGAGCCGGTCGCCGAAAGCGGCGTTGAACACCGCTTCCACCCGCATGAACACCCATTGCAGCAGCGACTGCAGGCCCTTCATCGTGGCGCCGCCCGCACCATTATTGGAACCCGGGGCCCGCGGACGGCTTGCAACACCACCACGATGAACAGCAGCCCGCCGACGATCGCGATCGCGCCGCCCAGGCCCATCAGGCCCATGCCGGCCACTTCCGAAGGCGTGCGCAGCACCTGCTCGGCGCCCGCCACCTTGCGCTGTACGCCGTACCCGCCCGACCACACCAGGCCGAGGATGTGCATCAGCTGCCCCGCCGCGTACAGCCAGGGCTGCACGGTCGCGAGGCGGCCCTCCGGCGCGCGGTAGCCCAGGGCGGGCAGCAGCTTGTAGACCAGGCCCATCAGCGCCAGCGTGACGCCTACGATGCAGCCGTGGTAGTGCGCGGGAATGCGCACGTTGCTGCCGTTGATGAAGATGCCGATCAGCCCGCCGGCCGCGAACAGCCCCACCGAGGACAGCAGCGCCGCGCGCAGCGGCCGGGCCGCGGCATGTGCGGGCGGCGCACCGGCCAGTGAGAAAACCACCGCCAGGGCGACCGGCACGATCGCCACGCCTCCGCCCAGCCGCATGGCCCAGGTCAGGAGCGAGCGGTGTTCGACCGAAGCGATGTCGTAGGCCAGGTACGCATAGGGCGTGATGAAGACGCTGGCCAGCGCGAGGGCGAACATCAGCACGGTGACGCGCGGGCTGAGTTGAATGCGGGCGCCGCAGTCGCCCGCCAGCCAGAGCCACGCGACGAGCATCAGCAGCGTCCACGTGAACTGCAGGGCGTGGCCGCCGCCCCAGAACAGGATCTCGTAATAGGCCTTGCCGCTGAGAGAAGATGGCAGCACCGCGTACGACCAGCCGAAGGCCAACAGCGCGACGGCCGTCGCCACTGCCGCCGCGTTCAGGCCAAAGCGCAGCGCGCCCGCGCCGTCGAAACCCAGCCCCAGGCGGGGCGCGTTGACGAGGCTCAGCAGCACCAGCAGGCCGACGCCTGCGGCGAACATCAGCAGGCCCGCCATGAACAGCGGCGCCGTGAGCACGGGGATGTAGTTGGCCATGATGGGCTCCCCGGCGCCGGTGAAGGCGGACAGCGCCATCGCGGCCGTGCCTGCGCCGGCGAGCCCCAGCGCGAGCCGGCCCAACGCCATGAAGCGCGGCGCGCCATTCAGGCTCCAGAGCATGCCGGCCAGCGCCATGAACCACACCAGCACCGACAGGTCCACGTGCACCACCAGCGCGACATGGAACAGGTCGGCGACCGGCAGCAGGCGGTTCAGGCCCGGCGTGCGCGAAAGCACCAGCAGGATGGAGAAGAGCCCGGAGCCGACCAGTGCCGCCATGCCGAGCCACAGCCAGCCGCGGGCCAGCTCGACGCGCGCATCGTGCGGCACCGAAAGCCGGTACTCGGCGCCTGACTGGGCCGGCGCCGGCACCGCGACGCGGGTCGGCAAGGGGAGGGTGGGGATGGCGCTCATGACAGGGTAATCCCTCCTTTTTCCGCGTCAAAGTCGATGACGAGGATCTGCGCGGGGCGAAGCTTCACCGTCGCGTCGCGCGTGTGGTTGAACGGGCCCGGCGCCGCGCTGTCCTTGAGCCGCACCGCGATCCGGTGTTCGCCGGCCGGAAGCTGCAGCCGGTGGTACACCGACGACGCGCCGTCGCGCGAGAGGCCCGACGGCGCGGCGACCTGGCGGTAGATGTTGACCCCGTCGAGGTCCACTTCGATCGTCACGGGCGAGCGTTCCCGCCCGCACTTCATGGGCGTGCGCATGTTGGGCGCGAGCTTCGCGAGTTCCTCGGCGGTGAAGGGGCGGCAATCGGCGACGCGCTGCCCGTGATGGATGAAGCTGACCTTGAGCATCGCCTGGTCGGCAGGCAACGCGCGGTACGCCGGCCAGCCCGAGAACACGCCGATCACGATCGCGAAGACGGCGTACAGGATGGCCTGCCCCACCCAGGTCGACACCTTGGTCATGCGATGGCCCCTTGCCGCCTGGGCGGGGAATCGGCGCGGGCGAAGCGGCGCAGGCGCTCGAGTGCGGCACGCACGGCGGCCTCGTCACCCGTGTTCGCGGGGGCGAAGGCCCAGCGATCCGCCGGTACCGCGCGGCGCAGGTGCGGCTCGCGCTCGCCGCCCAGGCGCTGCGCCGTCCAGCGCTCGCCCAGCCGGAACTCGCACCCGCCCTCGCGGCAAGCGGCAACGACGACGCCGTCCGCGCCGCCGCGCAAAGCGTATTCGACGAACGAGGGCGGCAGCATCCCCGTGCACGCCAGGCTGAACGTCAATGTGTCGCGTGACGCCAGGGTATCGATGCGCGCACCGTGGTCGCAGCCGAACACGACGAAGCAGGGAGCGCCACGCGCGGCCGCGAGCTGAGTCTCGAGGCGGCGGCGCAGCGCATCGATGGGCCACTGCGGCATGTCGATGCCGGTCTCCAGGCGCTCGGTGCTGCGAAACGGCGTCGATGAAGGGCAGGAGCCCACGCAGATGCCGCAACTCGCGCAGAGGTCCGCATCGACCCGCGCCAGCTGGACGCCGCGCCGGCCATTCGGGTGCGGGACCATCGCGATGGCGGCATAAGGGCAATCTTCCGCGCAGCGGCGGCAGCCGTTGCAGTGAGCGGAATCCACCCTGGCCACGGCCCGCGGCACGCGCGGCCGCAGGAACGGCAGTGCGACCAGGCCGGCGACCGAGCCCAGGACGAGCGCCCACACGAACCCCGCCGATGTCGCCGCCGTGAGCGGATGGATGAACAGCAGCCACCAGTCCAGCGCCAGCGGGCCGGGCACCGTGGCGAGGTCCGCCGGCCCCTGGCTGCGCACCGGCAGCGCCAGCGCCATGGCCAGCAGCGTCACCGCCGTGCCGATGCCGAGCGCGCGCGGCGGGAACACTTCCGCGCGGGCGATGCGCTGGATGTGGAACCACAGCCCGAACACCAGCAGCAGTGGAACTCCGATGTGCACGAAGACGAAGAGCGAGAACAGGCGGTCGTTCACCGCTCCGCCCAGGAAGTTGCGTGCCAGCGGTGACGCAAGGAAGGGCATCGCGTCCAGCCACTCGGCGGTGGCGACGGCCGAGTATTGCCCGAGGCGGTCCCAGTTCAGCCAGAAGCCGCCGATGGCGCAGACGAACGCCAGCGGCAGCAGCGGCACCCCGGTGAGCCACGAGAAGCGGCGAAATCCATTGAAGCGGCCGAGCAGCCATTCGCGGGCGAGGTGCGCGACGGCGACGGCGATGAACCCGTCCGCCGAGTAGCGATGCAGGCCGCGCAGGATGCTTCCCGGGCTCGCGGTGTCGCGCGAGAACTCCTCGATCGAGCGATACGCGCCGCCGGCCGAGATGTCGAGCATGACGTACAGCACCGCGCCGCTGAGCGCGAGCAGCCAGAACAGCAGGAAGGCCACCGCCCCGAGGTGCTTGAGCGGGTTGAGCCTGCCGCCAAACGCCCGGTCGAACGCGTGCTCCAGTTGCTGGTACACCTGCTGGACGCCATGCCGGCCGGGGAGTGTGTACTGCATCGCGATCCGTTCAGGCCGGGCGCCCGTGGCGGCGCGCGCGCCGGCGCGAGCGCCACTCGTTGAACATGTACAGCGCGACCGCGATGATGAAAGTCAGCCCCCCGGCCGCCTCGATCGCGAGGCTGTAGTCCACCCGGTAGGCGCCGGTCTTGGGGTCGTACACCGTGCACAGCAGGCGGATCTGGTCGATGATGGTTTCGAGCGCGGTGGCCTGCGGCAGCGGCGCGCCGACCAGCAGTTGCTTCATGGGCTCGCCCAACGCATCGGCGGCCGGGCGATCGCCGTACACCTGGCGCACGATGCGGCCCTCGCCATCCACCAGCGACACCTGCAGCACGTGGTCGAAACCCGCAGGCGTCGCCTGGTAGACGAACCCGAAGTCTCGCGTCAGCGGCCCGACGATCGCGGGCGGCGGGCTGAGGAAGTCCCAGTTCGGCTGGCTGATGCGGTGCTGGGCCGCGAAGGCCTTCATCGCCTGGGGCGAGTCCGCCGGCTGGTTGAAGCCGACGCTGACCACATGGAACTGGTTGGTGCCGAACCGGCCCTGCAGCGCGCGCACGGTGTCGTTCAGCGCGCGCGTGGTGGTTGGGCAGACTTCGAAGCAGCCGGTGTAGATGAAGCTCACCAGCAAGGGCTTGCCGCGGTAGGAGGCGAGCCGCACCGGCCGCCCCTCGCGATCCGTCAAGGTGTAATCGCCGATCGTGCGGCCTATCGCCTGCTGGCTGGCGGCGTACGCCGACTTCGCCTCCAGCCCGGGGCGGTGTGGCGCCTCCTGCGCCTGCAGCGGCGGCAAAAAGGCAACGGCGGCCCACAGGAGGGCCGCCGCCTTGGACGTCGATGCGCGCAGGTGCGGAAATCGCATCGCGTACTTCTCCGCTCCTTCAGCGCAACAGGCCGTCGACGGTGGCCGCGACCAGCAACGCACTCAGCTGGATGAGGGATGCGAAGAACGAGCCCATCGCGGTCTTGCGCTCAGGGTACCGGGCGAGCTGCCACGACTTGCGCAGGAAGTGGATGCCGCCGCCGGCCGCGCCCAGCGCATAGACCGGGCCCGCGCCGAAGGCGAGCGGCAGCAGCGATGCCGCCACCAGCGCGGCGGTGCTGTAGAACACGATCCAGGCGGCTCGCTCGGTACCCACCACCACCGGCAACATGGGGACGCCCGCCGCGGCATAGTCCGCACGGTTGGCGATCGCCAGGCTCCAGAAGTGCGGCGGCGTCCAGAGGAACAGCACGAGCGCAACCAGCAGCGGCAGGGGCCCGGGCGTCGGGTCCGCCGCGGCCGCGCCGGCCAGCACGGCGAAGCTGCCGGCGAGACCCCCGACCACGATGTTCCACGCACTGCGCTGCTTGAGCCATACGGTGTACACGACGGCGTAGAAGAACGCGCCGAGGAAAACATACATCGCCGCCATGGCGTTGAGCGAGTACCAGGCCGCCGCGACGGAGCCGGCCAGCATGACGCCGATCAGCAGCAGCCAGCCCGGATGGTGCGGCAGCGCCCCGGTGACGAAGGCGCGCTTGCGGGTGCGTGCCATCAGCCGGTCGCTGTCGTGCTCGACATACTGGTTGAAGGCGCCGGCGCTGGCCGACGCCACCAGCACCGACAGCGCCAGCACGAGGACCTGGACAGCGCCGAGCGATGCGCCCGGCGTCACCGCCAGGCCCACCAGCGCCGTCACCATGATCAGCATGCCGATGCGCAGCTTGAACAGGGAGAGGACGTCGCGCGCCAGCCGCATGGTCATTCCAGCGTGGGCCACCGCGGAACCGGCTTCGCCGGGCCGCTGGTGGCGCCCCCTTGAGGGGGAGGCGCCGAAGGCGCTTCGGGGGGGAGCTTTCATTTCAGCTCAGGCCCCAGAGCTGGCCGAGGTACTTCCAGTTGATGAAGTAGTACAGCACGAAGGCCACCAGGAACAGCATCGCCAGCATGAAGGTCCCAGGCGCCGCGAACCCGGCCGAACCGTAGGTCTGCACCACCCCGCTCGGCGCCGTGCGGGGGATCGGCGTGAACGTCGGGCTCACCTTGCCGGTATCCAGCTTCCTGCCCCACAGCAGCGAACCCACCGTGATGTAGATGTAGAGCCCGCCGCCTGCGATGGCGGCGACGCCCGCCAGCCCCACCAGCGCCATCATGAGGTAGGCGGCGCCCGGCCATTCGTAGCCCAGGGCGGCGCCGGTCAGCGCCATATCCCAGTGGCGGCGCGACACGCCCAGCGTTCCGGCACCCATCATCACGAGGCAGAAGAAGTACATGGACAGGCCGAACAGGTAGGGCTGCAGCTTGGCCAGGCCCGGCACGATCATCTCGCGGCGGAACAACACGGGGATCAGGAAGTAGGTCAGCGCCATGAACGACAGCGTGGTGCCCACCACCACGGTGGCGTGGAAGTGGCCCGGCACGTAGATGGTGTTGTGGATCAGCATGTTCAGCTGTTCGGTCCCCATCATCACGCCCGAGATGCCGCCCAGGAAGCCGAAGCCGATCAGCGAGATGAACATGCCCGAGAACACCGGGTTGCCCCATGGCGCCTTGCGCAGCCACTCGAACATCCCCTTGTTGAAGCCCTTGGCGCGTTGCGCCACCTCGATCGCCCCCGGAATGGTGAGGCCGTGGATCATCGATGCCAGCACGGCGAAATACATGAAGTAGCTCGTGTTGACGATTTTCCAGCTGGTGGACATGCCCGGGTCGGCCAGCAGGTGGTGCGCGCTGGCCAGTTGCAGGAACAGGATGTAGAGCAGGAAGGCGCCGCGGCTCACGCGCTCGGACATCGGCTTGGCGCCGAAGCAGATGGCCGCCACTGCGTACCAGATCGAGATGTGCGCCGCGACGTTGACCTGCTGGGAGGAGTGGCCGAAGGCCCACCAGATCGTGCGGTAAACCAGCGGATCGACCGACTTCACGAGTCCGATCGACATCAGGAACGTGGGGATCAGGATGATCGCACCGGACGTGATCGTGAACACCGCGATGATGGCGGCGGTGATCGCGCCGAACGTGACGAGCGGGACCGATCCCTCGTAGGTCTTGTCGCGCTTGGCGATCACCAGCGTGCCGAAGAACACGAAGCAGCCGATCAGCGCGCCGACGGCGAAGAGGATGAGGCCGAGGTAGAACGTGGGCGCGGCCATCATCGGCACGTAGGACGTCATCATCACGCTGGAGCCGCCCTGGAACACGGCGACGTTGTTCATGACCGCCCCGATCAGCATCAGCGCCAGCGCCAGCCAAGCCATCGAGGGGGTGGCGATGCGGCATCGCAACAGCGTGGACGAGCAGAAGTACAGCACGGCCATCTCGAAGAAGATCATCCAGAAGATCAGCATGTCGATGCCATGCGCGGTGAGCACCATGTAGAAGGTGTCGGCGGCGAGCCAGTGCACCGCGGGCCAGCGCGTGAGCACGACGCCGATGGCCAGGATGCCGCCCACGAGCAGGGCGACCACGGCGATCACGGCATTGGCGATCATCAGTTTCTCGGCCTGGGCCTCGAACTGCAGCCCGGAACGCGGGCAGGTGCGGTAAGTCGTGCCGCCGCGCACGGGAACGGTCGGCAGGGGAAGGGTTGCGGACATTGCGGCCCTCCTTATTTCACGTAGATGCGGCCGACCATCTGGTGATGGTTGATCCCGCAATATTCGTTGCACACCACGGAAAAGGTGCCCGACTGGTTGGGCGTCACCTTGATCACGTGCTCATAGCCCGGCACCACCTGGATGTTGATGTTGGCGGGCTGCAGCGAGAAGCCGTGGTTGTAGTCCATGGCCGTCAGGTGCAGCTTGTAGGTCTTGCCCTTTTCCAGCTCCAGGATCGGCCACCAGGCCCACAGGCGCGCGACGAGGTACACATCGCTGCCCTCGGGCGGCGCCACCACGGGGATCTTGTCCGCCGTCTCGGTGCGCACGGTGTACTTGTCCACCACGGCCTGCGCCTTGGCGGAGAACTGCTCCGGCGTGGTCTTGTATGTCTCGGTGGAGAGGTTCTGCTTGCCGTAGGCATGCCAGTAGATCATCATGAAGAACATGACCATGCACCAGGCGAAGGCGATGGCGATCCAGGTGCCTTCGACGCGGTCCAGGGGGTGTTTCCACCACAGCCGTTCCGCCGGCGGAAGAATTGCGCTCATGGCGTGCTCCTTACTTGGCCAGGGGAATGGTCAGGATGTCGATGACACCCCACAGCGTGTACACCACCATGGGGATGAGGACCCCCAGGAACAACAGCAGGAACGGGTTGTCGAGCAGTTGCTGCACCAGGGGCACCTTGCCGGTCTCGTCGTCATCGCTCATGAATGTCTCCTCTTGTTGACTGAATTGGTGGGGTATCGTGACGGGCGCTTCTTTGGCAGGTGTTGATATATCTCAAGTGATGCGCTGCACACAGGCGAAAGCCGCGCCAATGCTCGTTTTGCGAGGGTTAGCATGCAAAGGATGTTTGGAGACATCGGCCGAATGGCCTCACTGCGGAAATTGGCATTGGCCTGCGCCGTGCTCGTCCTGGCCATCACCAGCCTGAGCGCATTCCTTCGCCTGTCGGCATCCGGGCTGGGGTGCGAGCCCTGGCCGCAGTGTTACGGGCAGAGCCTGCGGGACAGGCAGCAAGGCGTCGTGACACCACCGACCGGCCTGGTGACGGCCGCGCGCATCTCGCATCGCGTCGCCGCGGTGGCGGCGCTGCTCCTCATCATCGTGATGGTGATGAACACCTGGTCGAAGGCGCCGGTGCTGCGGCGCGAAGGGACCATCGTGCTCGGGCTGCTGTTCCTTGCCCTGTTCCTCGCCATCCTCGGGCGCTGGACCGCCAACGCGAAAGTCCCTGCCGTCGTGCTGGGCAACCTCGTCGGCGGGTTCGCGATGTTCGCGTTGAGCTGCCGGCTGGCCGAATTGCTCGCTCGCAGGCCCGTCGCGGGTGGCGCGGACTTTTCGCGCTGGGCGTGGGCCGGTATCGCACTGCTGGTGACGCAGGTGGCGTTGGGTGGCATGGTGAACGCGACTTACGCGGGCCTCAGCTGCCCCGAACTCACTCGCTGCGACATGGCGGGCGCGTCATGGCAGGCACTGGATCCGTGGCAGGCGCCGGGCTTCGATCCGGCGGCGCCGACGAATCCGTCCGGTGCCCTCGTGCAATGGCTGCACCGCATGGGCGCAGTGGCGGTCTTCGCCGTGCTGCTGCCCTTGGGGATCGTGTCCTGGAGGCAAGGGCGCCGAATGGGCGCGGCACTGGTGGTGTTGCTGGCCGTCGAAGCAGTCCTGGGCGTGATGCTGGTGCGGGGTACGTTGGCTTTGCCCGCGGCGTTGGCCCACAACATCGTGGCCGCATTGCTGCTGGCCGCGACGCTCAGTCTTGCCGCCGGGAGAGGGCGCCCGGCTTCGCAGGCCACACCGGGTCAGGACATGACCAGCGGCTCGCCGTTTGGCGAGAGCGCCATGTAGCTGCCGAATCGGCCCGCCTTCACGGCCTCGACCATCGCGTGCAGTGCGCTGTCCACCAGGGCTGTCGAGGGCGGCTTGCCGTCCTGCCCCGCCAGCGCGGCGACGAACAGCACCTGCCAGGGCGGGCACGCGTTGCGGGACTCGTCCACCAGCGCATCGAAGGTCGAGAGGTCGGCCGGGGCCTTGTCGACGCAGGCCAGGGGCGTCAGCGCGCCGCCCTTGCCGGCGACGAAATTCTTCCTTTGCTCCTCGGTCGCGCCCTCCGGCAGCTCGGCCTGCGCGAAGACGAAAAGCAGGCGTTGCGGGTCGGGCTGCGCGGCGGCGGCCTTCAGGAGCTGGTCGAAATGTGAGGCAGATGGCATGGGCGCAGAGGTTGTCACTTTTGGTATGCCTGCGATTTGCGCCAGATCAAGCCGGCGCGGATTACACGGGGGTTGATCCAGGTCAAGTCCCGGGGCTCAGCCGGCAAATAGCATAGGTGCATTCTAAATACACCTTTAACCGCCTCTGAAAGGACCTGCCCGTGACCCAAGCTGCAACCCCCACCCGGATCGACGTTCGCGCGCTCGCATGCGAACAGCGCCATTCGCTCATCTTCTCGACTTTCGCGGGCCTTGCGGCCGGCGGCGCGCTGGAACTGGTCAACGACCACGATCCCAAGCCGCTGCGCAACGTCTTCCAGGCCCAGTACCCCGGCAAGTTCGCGTGGGAGTACCTGGAGCAGGGTCCCGACACCTGGCGCGTCGCCATCAGCAAGCTGGGAGACCCCCACAGCAATGGCCAGTGCTGCGGTTCCTGCGGCGGGCAATGAGATCTCGAAAAAAAGCATTCAAGGAAAGGCAATCATGAAAAGCACCGCAAGGCTCTGGCGCTGGCTGGGCCTCATCTTCGTGCTGTCGTTCGGGGCACTCGGGTACCTGGGCTGGCAGATCTACCTCGAGGCGCCGCCCATCCCCAAGGCGGTCGTGACGACCGAGGGCGAAGTTCTCTTCACCGGCGAGCAGATCCAGTACGGCCAGCAGGCATGGCGGTCCACGGGCGGCCAGCAACTCGGCAGCGTCTGGGGCCACGGCAGCTACGTTGCGCCGGACTGGTCCGCCGATTGGCTGCACCGTGAAGCCGTCGCGCTGCAGGCGATCCGCGCCAAGCAGCATTCGAAGACCACCGGTGAACCTTCCACGGCCGATCGCGCCGCGGTCGCCGCCGTGATGCGCGAGGAAATGCGCGGCAATACGTACGACAAGGCCAAGGACACCATCACGGTATCGCCCGAGCGTGCCCAGGCGATCCGCGAAGTCGCGGCCCACTACGACGGCCTGTTCGGTACCGACCAGACGCTGTCCAAGCTGCGCGACCAGTACGCGATGAGCGAAGACGCGCTGCCTGCCGCCGCCGACCGCAAGGCCCTCACGGCGTTCTTCTTCTGGACTTCGTGGGCCGCGGCCACCGACCGGCCGGGCGAGACCGACCTGTCCTACACCAGCAACTGGCCGCACGAGCCGCTGGTGGGCAACACGCTCACGACGTCGTCGGCCATCTGGTCGATGGTCAGCATCATCCTGCTGCTCGCCGGCATCGCCGCCATGCTGTGGCTGCACGGCAGCACGAAGCACGAGGAAGAAGCGCGCGCGCCCAAGGCCGACCCGCTGTTCAACGCCCCCGCGACGGCTTCCATGAAAGCCACGCGCAAGTACTTCTTCGCCGTGGTCGGGTTGATCCTGCTGCAGATCGGCATGGGCGTGGTCACCGCGCACTACGCCGTCGAAGGGCAGTCGTTCTTCGGCATCCCGCTCGCACAAGTGCTGCCGTATGTGGTCAGCCGCACCGTGCACACCCAGGTCGGCATCTTCTGGATCGCCACCGCCTGGCTGGCCACGGGCCTGTACATCGCGCCGCTGCTCTCGGGCAAGGAACCGAAGTTCCAGAAGCTCGGCGTGGACGTGCTGTTCTGGGCGCTGATCGCCATCGTCGTTGGCTCCACCGCGACCGGCTGGATCGGGACGCTGCAGCGCAACGGTGTCGACTTCAGCTTCTGGCTGGGCAACCAGGGCCTCGAGTTCACGAGCATGGGACGCGTCTGGCAGATCCTGCTGTTCATCGGCTTGCTGTTCTGGGCGCTCCTGCTCGGCCGCGCCTTGTGGCCGGCGCTGATGAAGCCGTCGGAGTCCCGCGGCCTGATCGCCATGGTGTTCCTGTCGGCCACCTGCATCGGCGGCTTCTACGCGACCTCGCTCACCTGGGGCCAGGGCACGCACTACTCCATGGTCGAATACTGGCGCTGGTGGCTGGTCCACCTCTGGGTGGAGGGCTTCTTCGAAGTGTTCGCCACCGCCGTGATCGCGCTGATCTTCACCCGCATCGGCCTGGTGCGCCCCGAGAGCGCCAACCGCGCCATCGTGGCGGAAACCATCGTGTTCCTGTTCGGCGGCATCCTGGGCACGCTGCACCACCTGTACTTCACCGGCACGCCGACTTCGGTGATCGCCGTCGGCTCGGTGTTCTCCGCGCTGGAAGTGGTGCCGCTCACGCTGATCGGCCTGGAAGCGCTGCAGACGTATCGCCGCAGCAAGAGCGCGCCGTGGCTCGCCGCCTACAAGTGGCCGGTGATGTGCTTCGTCGCCGTCGGTTTCTGGAACACCGTGGGCGCGGGCCTGCTGGGCTTCGCGATCAACCCGCCGGCCGCGCTGTACTACGTGCAGGGCCTGAACATGACGGCGGCCCACGGCCACGCGGCCCTGTTCGGCGTGTACGGCATGCTGGGTATCGGCCTGATGCTGTTCTGCCTGCGCGGCCTCTACGAGCGCCACCTGCACGCCGACAACCTGCTCAAGCCCGCCTTCTGGGGCCTGAACATCGGCCTGGCGATGATGGTCTTCATGTCGCTGCTGCCGGCCGGCATCTACCAGGCCTGGGCCAGCATCAGCAAGGGCCTGTGGTTCGCACGCTCGCCCGAGATCATCCACTCGCCGGTGATGGAAACGCTGGTGTGGATGCGGGTGCCGGGCGACATCGTCTTCGCCATCGGCGCCGCCATCCTAGCGGTGTACGCGCTGCGCCTGCTGAGGCGCCCGGCCGCCGGCCGCACGCCGGCCATCGAGGGAGCGGCAACGGCCCAATCCTGATGAGCCTGGAGGGCCGGCCTGCGCCGGCCCAATTTCACCTGAACAACCGGAGAATCACATGACTACCATTCCCGTCATCAACAACGTGCACCCTTTCGACGCGCGCGGCGTCGCCAAGCGCTTCCGCCATGCCGCGATCTTCGGCGCCCTGCAAAGCCTGGAAGCCGGCGAGACCATGCGTTTCGTCAACGACCATGACCCTTTGCCCCTGCTGTCGCAGCTGCGCCAGGCATTCGGCGAACGGCTGGGCATCGAATACGTCCGGCGCGAGGCCGGCGAGATCGTCATCGATTTCCACGTGCTCGCCTGAGGCGGACAATACCGGCTGGACCGCTCGTGCCGTGACCCCATGAAACTCACCGCCTTCACCGACTACAGCCTGCGCGTGCTGATCTACCTCGCCGCGCAACCCGGGCAGCGCGCCACCATCGCGCAGATCGCGACGTCTTTCGACGTCTCCGAGAACCACCTGACCAAGGTGGTGCACTTCCTCGGCAAGAACGGCTGGCTCGCCAACGTGCGGGGCAAGGGTGGGGGGCTGGAGCTGGCGATGCCGCCCGAGCTGGTCGGCCTGGGCCAGGTGGTGCGCCATACCGAGGGCGCGGCCGTGCCCGCCGAGTGCTTCGGCGAGGACGGCGGCCATTGTTCCATCGCCGGCATCTGTCGCCTGAGCGGTGTGCTGGGCGAGGCCGTCAAGGCCTTCTACACCGTGCTGGACAAATACACGCTGGCCGACCTGGTGCACAACCGGCAAGCACTGGCCAAGGTGATGTTCGGCATGCATCCCGTGGCGCCGCCCCCAACGCGGAGGACCGCATGAAGACACTCGAAGACTTCAATGACGACAACGGACTGGAGCCCAAACCACCTTATCCGTACGAAGGGCCGCAAGAGCTGTACCAGCCGATCCTGGCGGCACTCACCAAAGTGGTGGACCCCGAGGTCGCGATGAGCATCGTGGACGTCGGCCTGATCTATGGCGTCACTGTCGACGCCGAGAAGGTCCATGTCCTCATCACGATGACTTCCGCCGCGTGCCCCGTCACCGACGTGATCGTCGACGAGGTCGAGCAGGAGCTGGACCGGATCGCCCCGCCCGAGCTGCTGGTCCATGTCGAACTGGTCTGGGACCCCCCCTGGACCATGGACCGCATGAGTGACCGCGCCCGCCGGTTCATGGGCTGGTGATGGCGCGCGCGATCGCCCGTTCGAAACCCGCGCCGTCCGTGGGCGCTGTCGCCGCGCGCCCTGTGTTCATCATGCTCGTGGCGCTCGCGCTGCTCACCGGCATCGCAGGCGGGTTGCTGCGCGTGGGCGTGGTCGTGGGCCCTGCCGTCCCGGCCGAGTGGTTGGGCCGCGCGGCGCTGGCGCATGCGGCGCTGATGATCTGCGCCTTCCTGGGCACCGTGATCGGGCTGGAGCGCGCCGTGGCCGTCAAGTTGCCGGTGGCGTTCCTCGCACCGCTCGCTTCCGCGTTGGGCGGCGTGTGCCTCCTGCTCGGACGCGATGGCGCAGCGGGGTGGCTGATGGTCGTGGCCGCGGTGGCCTTCACCGGTGTCAACATCGTCGTCGTCAGCCGGCAATGGGCGGCGCACACGTTGTTGCTGCTCGGCTCCGCGGGCACCTGGCTGGCGGGCAATGCGTTGTTCGCGATGGGGCAGGGCAGTGCGGCCATATTGCCGTGGTGGTTCGCCTTCCTCGTGATCACGATCGCCGCCGAGCGCCTGGAGATGACGCGCCTCATGCGCCGGCGTCCCGCCGCCCCCTGGCTGCTGGGCGGCGTGCTCGCGCTCATGATTGCCGGGGCCACGCTCTCCGCGCTGCCGGGGCCGCTCGGCGGCGCGCTCTATGGCGCCTCGCTCGTGCTGCTCGCGCTTTGGCTCGTCGTCTTCGACATCGCGCGGCGCACTGTCTTCGCGCAGGGCCTCAGCCGCTACATGGCCGTGTGCCTGCTCGGCGGCTACGCCTGGCTCGCCGTGGCGGGCGCGGCCTGGGTCGCGACGGCACTGGGCTGGCCGCTGCGCGATGTGGCGCTGCATGCGCTGGGGCTGGGCTTCATCTTCAGCATGATGATGGGCCACGCGCCGGTGATCCTGCCCGCGGTCGCGCGGGTGAAGCTGCAGTTCGGCGGCTTCTTCTACGTGCCACTCGCGGCGCTGCATGCATCGCTCGCGGTGCGCCTGTTCTGGGGCGCCGCGGACCTGTCGCAACGCGCGACGGGCGCGACCCTCAATGCCGGGGCCATCGCACTGTTCGCCGCCACCGTGGTGGGCGCGATCGTGGCGTGGCGAATCAATGACGGCGCCGAAGGCGCGAAGGACACGACCTGATGGCACAGTTCATTCATCTGGAGGAGCCTCCGCGCCCCGTTGAAACGCAAGGCTTTGCCTTGTGGGCGCTCGGATTCCGTCCGTTCTACCTGCTCGCGAGCACCTTCGCCGCGTTGTCCATCGGCCTGTGGGCGCTGCAGTTCGCGGGCTGGCTGGGCCGTCCCTACCTGCCGACGCCCCTGTGGCACGCCCACGAGATGCTCTTCGGCTTCACCGTGGCGGTGATCGTGGGCTTCCTCTTCACGGCCGGGCGCAACTGGTCGAACCGGCCGACACCGACGGGCCTGCCCCTGGCGGCACTCGCGGCGCTGTGGGTGGCGGGGCGGGTCCTCGTCCTGACGCCTTTCGGCTGGGCCGCGGCGATCGTCAACGCGGCTTTTCCGGTGGCAGCGGCCATCGCGCTCGCGATTCCGTTCATCGCCGCGGGCAACAGGCGCAACTACTTTTTCGTGGGACTGCTCGCGCTGATGTCGGTGGCGGTGATGGGCGTGCACCTGGAACACCTGGGCGTGGTGCGCTTCCCCGGGTGGGCCGGCATCCAGATCGGGCTGGACGTGGTGCTTTTCATCATGTCGGTGATGGCCGGCCGGGTGATCCCGATGTTCACCAACAACGGCGTGCCGGGCGCGAATGCGACGAAGCGGGCATGGCTGGAGAAGCTGGCGCTGGGCTCGACTCTGGTGCTGCTGGCGGCCGACGCGCTGCAACTCCCGGGTGGCCTGCTTGCCGGGCTGCTGGGCATTTGCGCGGCCGCGCACCTCGCGCGATGGTCATTGTGGCAGCCGTGGAGGACACTGCGTGCGCCGCTCGTCTGGGTGCTGCATGCGGCTTACCTGTGGATCCCCGTTCACCTGGGGCTGCGGGGTGCCGCGGCCCTGGGCGTGCTGCCGCTTTCGACGGCCACCCACGCGTTGACCGTGGGTGCCATCGGCGGGCTGATCATCGGCATGATGACGCGGACGGCGCGCGGCCATACGGGCCGGCCGCTGCTGGCCGATCGCTACGAGGTCGCCTGTTTCGCCATGGTGCTCGTCGCTGCCGTGGTGCGGGTGTTCGTGCCGCTGGTGGTACCCGGCCACGCCATCGAAGCCGTTATCTGTTCGGCCGCGCTGTGGTCCGCCGCGTTTGGTGTCTATGCCGTGCGCTACTGGCCTGTCCTGACGCGGGCCCGCATCGATGGACGGCCGGGCTGAACGCATGGTCTGATCTGCCACAAGAGCGGCAGTCCCGGCGTACGTGACAATCGTTCATTTCGATAGATTGCTCCATGCTCGGTTTCCTGCCCCCTGTCCTGCGCGGCGCCATTGCCTTCCTCCTGCTCGCGGTCAACACGCTCTTCTGGTGCACGCTGCTGTTCGCGTTCGCCCTGGTGAAGCTCGTGCTGCCCTTCCAGCCCGTTCGCAAACGCGTCGACCCTGTCCTCAACGGCATCGCCACCCTCTGGGTCGCCTGCAACAGCGGCTGGATGCGCCTGACGCAGAAAACGCGCTGGGACGTCCAGGGGATCGAAGGGCTGCCCTACGAAGGCTGGTACCTCGTGAACTGCAACCACCAGTCGTGGGTCGATATCTTCGTGTTGCAGCATCTGCTGAACCGCCGCATCCCCATGCTCAAGTTCTTCCTGAAGCAGCAGCTGATCTACGTGCCGGTGATCGGGCTGGCATGGTGGGCCCTGGACTTCCCGTTCATGAAGCGGCACGGCAAGGCGCAACTGCGCAAACGCCCGGAGCTGCGCCAGCAGGACACGGAAGCGACGAGGCGGGCGTGCGAGAAGTTCGCGCTCGTGCCGACCAGCGTCATGAACTTCGCCGAGGGCACGCGGTTCACGCCGGCCAAGCACCGCGCCCAGGCTTCGCCGTATCGCCACCTGCTCAAGCCCAAGGCGGGCGCGTTGGCACTGGCGCTCAACGTGATGGGCGAGCGCTTCCGGTCGCTGGTCGACGTCACGATCGTCTACCCGGCCGGCCGGCCGACGTTCTGGGAGTTCCTTTGCGGCCGCACGCCGGCGATCACCGTGCGGGTGCGCCAGCTGCCGATCCCGGTGGAATTCTGCGCGGGCGACTACGCGGGCGACCCGGCGTTCCGGTCGCAGTTCCAGCGCTGGCTGGACCAGCTTTGGCAGGAGAAGGACCTGCAGATCGCGGCGATCCTGCAGCGCGCCTGAAGCCTTCACCGGTTGTGCCCGGTTACGCGTTCGTTCGCCTGCTTACGACAACAAGGTTCGGCTTTGTCCTACAAGGAAATGGCTGAGCTTGGCTCAGCATGGCATCTCCATTCGTTACCCAACCCAGGAGAAACCATGCAAGAGACCGTGTTAGACACCACCACCGCCCCGCAACGCCGCCTGCGCGGTTTCGCCGCGATGTCGCCGGAAAAGAAGCGTGAAATCGCCAGCCTGGGTGGCCGGGCCGCGCACGCCAGCGGGCGCGCCCACCAATTCAGCAGCGAGGAAGCCCGGGCCGCCGGCAAGAAGCGCCACCAGCGCGCCGAAAACCCGAGCTGACCCGTTGCACCGCGCGGCGTTGCCGCGCAGGCTGGCGACTTTTCGGGAGCTGCCCGTGGACGATATCTCGAGCAGCGCCGCAAGATCGCCAAGCGGCAGGAGCCGGCGGTGCGCGCAGGCATGGTCGGCTACGACCCCTATGCGTCCGTGCCCAAGGCCCGCGTGATCGTTCTCGGCTAGGCCCGCTCGTCGCTGGCGACCGCGCAGTTTCGCTGAAGCGACTCGCACAGCCAGCGGGTGGCCTCGTCCACCGACGTGAACACGCGCAGCTGGAAGCCCTGTTTCAGCGCCACTTTCTCGCTGGTGTGCGTGATCTTGTCGGCGGGGACCACCGAAGCCAGCTTGTCGAGGTGCCGCAGCAGTTGCGCGGCCTGCGAGCCCAGCTGGAAGTGATCGGTGAACTTCAGCTCTCCCTCCACTCCCAACAGGTTCACCAGCACCCGCTTGTCGCCCTCGCGCCGCGTTTGCTCGCCGAATGTGGTCATCAGCCCGACAAAATCGTCCAGTGAAGCCGGCCCGGAAGTGGTGACGGACGTGAACTGCGGCGACCGAAGGATCTTGGCGTCGAGCGACATGGACAGCGCAATCTTACGGCGGACGCGGCGCCGCGTGTTGCCGTGCCGGGCGCGGCGTCGCTAATACGTCACGGTGGGCGACCGGCCTTGCGGCACTTCGCCGAACCCGCTCGGGTCGCGCAGCGTCTCGAGCGCATTGCGCACCTTCAACACGCCGGCGACGCCGAGAACGCGGGAGAGCAGTCCGTCGAGTTCCTTGGCCAGAACCTGCCCGGTAAGACGCACGACACCTTGCTCGACGTCGACATCGATGGCACCCGGGTGACTCACCCAGTGACCGAGGCGGGAGCGCACGCGCTGGCGCAACTGGGCGTCGTCCTGGGCCCCGCGGTCGGCGACTGCGAGGCCCGGCTGGCGTGCCGGCACGACACGCTGCGCCCGTCCGAGCAGGCGCTCCAGCAGCAGCATGGCCAGAACCCCCCCGGCGAAGCCGCCGGCGACAGTGGCGATGGGTTTCATCCCGTGTCCTTTATGCATCCAACGAACATGGGGTCACTATGCATGGCCGCAACGGCGCGGTCTCGTAAGAGTCTTTTCCAGTTGCAGCGCCGGCCGCGTCAGGCCGCCTTGCGGCGCGGCTTGGCCTTCACGCTCGTGCTCGATCGGGGCTTGCTCTTGGCGGCCGCGACGGCGCGGCGCGCAGGGGCCTCGTCGTTCGCTGCCTTGCGGCGCGACGCAGTCTTGCGCGCGGGAGTGCCTTCCACTTCCGTTTCCTCTTCGGGCTCCTCAGAGGCCGCCTTGCCCGCGCCCTTGCGCAGGCTGCGCCGCAGCAGCTCGGTGAGGTCGATGATGTCGGCACTGGCCTGCACTTCCTCGCCCTCGATCGGCTTCATGATGTGCTCGCCCTGGCCGGCCTTCACCTTGGCCTCCACCACCTTCTCCAGCTTTTCGCGGAATTCGTCGTGGAACGCTTCGGGCTTCCAATCGTCCGCCAGCTCGTTCACGAGCTGCTCGGCCATCTTCAGCTCCCGCGGGCTGACCTTCGCGTCTCCCGTGTCGGGTAACGGCAGGCCGGCAGTGTCGCGCACTTCGTCATGCCAGCGCAGCAACTCGAGCACCAGGCCCTCTTCGGACGGGAACAGCGCGGCCAGGTGCTGCCGGGTGGAGATCACGACCTTGGCGATGCCGACCTTGCCGGTATGGCGCAGCGTCTCGAGCAGCAGCAGGTAGGGCTTGTTGCCCTTGGCCGCCGGGGCGACGTAGTAGGGCTTGTTGTAGTACGTACTGGGGATCTGGCTGCCGTCCACGAAAGCCTCGATCTCGATGGTCTGCGTGGACTTGGGAAGGGCGGCCTTGATCTCTTCGGGCGAGACGACCACGTACTGGTCCTTCTCGAATTCGAAGCCCTTGACGATTTCTTCCTTCTGCATGGCCTCGCCGGTGGCCTTGTTCACCTGCTGGTTGCCCACCGGGTTCATGGTGCGCTTGTCGAGCAGGTTGAACTTCATGCGATGCTCGGCCGTGGCCGAGTGCAGGGTGACGGGAATGTAGACCAGGCCGAAGCTGATCGCGCCTTTCCACAGGGTGCGGGTGCTGGAGGGTGCCATGATGGCTTAACCCTACGCGATGCCCGCCGCAGCGCTGTAGGACGCTGCTGCGTGACGGTGTGGGCGGGCACTGTTGTCGCGCCCGGCCCGCCGCTCAACCGCCCTTGTGGGGGCGCTTGCCCGGGTTTTTCTTGTTGCGCGTGGACGTGCCCCGCTCCAGGCTGACCTTCTGGCCGCCGCCGGCGCGGCCGACCTTGATGCCCTCCTGGACCTTGACGGGGGGTGTGCGCTTGCGGTCGGCTTCGGTGACGATCTTGTTGCCCATGTAAATACTCCTGTTACTGACTTTGCAAACCCGACATTAGGCCACAGGCGGGACAGCCGCGTTGAGAGGAGGCGATGTCTTACAAAGACCCTGGACTTCCGGGCTTAGGCTGAAAGCATCTCGACAGGAGGAAATCCAATGAAACTCAAGACCCAATCCGCCATCGCCGCCGCCGCGATCCTGCTGGCGTCGCAGGCCATGGCCCAGATCACCTTCTACGAGGGCGAAGGCTACCGTGGCCGTGCCTTCTCCACCGATCGAAGGGTCGGCAACTTCGAGCGCTTCGGCTTCAACGACCGCGTCGGCTCGATCGTGGTGGACCGCGGCCGCTGGGAAGTGTGCGAAGAGCCGCGCTTCCAGGGCCGCTGCGTCGTGCTGCGCCGTGGCAGCTACGACTCCCTGCGGCAGGTCGGGATGGGCCGGCATGTGGCTTCGGCCCGGCCGCTGGACGACCGCCGCCGCTACGAGAACGAGATCGCGGCACCGGCCGAACGGCCCGATTACGCGTACCGCCGCCGGCCGACCGAGCGGGTGTTCGACGCCCCGGTGACGCAGGTCCGCGCCGTCGTGGGCCCACCCAACCAGCAATGCTGGGTCGAGCGCCAGCAGGTGCAGCAGCCCGGCCAGCCGAACGTCGGCGGCGCCATCGTGGGCGGCCTGATCGGCGGCATCCTGGGGCACCAGGTCGGCGGCGGCTCCGGCCGTGACGCGGCCACGGTGGGCGGCGCGGTCGCGGGTGCCGCGATCGGCGCCAACACCGGCGGCAGCACCGGGTCTACCGGCTACCAGGACGTGCAGCGCTGCCAGCAGGTGCCCGCGGCCGCACCTGCCTACTACGACGTGACGTACAACTTCCGCGGCATGGAACACCACGTCCAGATGTCGGCGCCTCCCGGCCCGACCATCGTCGTCAACGAGCGCGGAGAGCCGCGCCAGTAACGGCAACCGGTCAACGGGCGACCTCCGCGCTGCGTGCTGTGGTGTTGTGAGTCCTGGGCGCGGCCCGGCGATTCACGCCGCGGCCATCGTGTGCAGCGGTATGTCGTTTTCCGCCGCCAGGCGGTCGAGCTGCTCGCACGTCTGCGCGAGCAGGAAGGCCGCGATGGCCTGGTGCGTGGCAGGCGCGAACATGGCCCGCACATCGGATGCCGTCGCGCCGGCCGCCGCGCACAGTGCGGCCGCGAAGTGCGGCTCCAGCGCCGCCACGGCCACGCGGCCGTCCTTGCACGCGTACACCCGGTAGCCCGCGTGGGCCCCACCGACGGACCCGGTGGGCTGCGTCAGCCCCCACTGGCGCGGCAAGGCGAGATACGCGGCGGCGTCGGAGAGCGCCACTTCGATGAACACGCCGCGCGGATGCGTCTCGCCGGTGCCGGCATAGCGCTCGCCCTGGAGCAACGCGGCCTTCAGCACCGCTTCGCTGGCCATCAGCGAGCCGCTCATGTCCGCATACAGCGTTGCCGGCAGCTCCAGGCCGGGCACCAGGCCGTTGTCGGCGAGGTAGGTCAGGTCGTGCCCCGGCTCCTCGGCGCGATCGCCGGGCGCGCCCACGATGGCCACGTGGCACAGGGACGGGTAGGCGCTGTGAAGCTTCTTCCAGCCCAGGCCCAGTTTGTCCAGCGCGGAGGGCCGGAACGAGGTCAGCAGCACGTCGGTCTTCGCCAGTTCGCGGTGGAGAACCTCCTGGCCCGCCTCGCTCTTGAGGTCGGCCGCCATCACCTTCACGCCCTCGTGCAATTGCGCATAGGCGGCCTTGTTGTAGTGGCCCATGGGATCGCCCGAAGGCGGCTCCAGCTTGGCGCAGCTGGCGCCCATCTGCCGGCAGCGCATCAGCGCGGCCGGGCCGGGCAGGTTCAGCGCCAGGCTGAGGATGCGGACACCTTTGAGAACGTTGGGAGCTTGATCCATGGGGGATGATGTGCAGTGGCTTTTGTGCAAGACTAGCAGATACACGCCCCCACCCGAGATCCGTTCATGACACCCGACGCCGAGGAACTGAAAGCCTGGAAGGGCCGCAGCGAAACCGTCCAGGACACGGTCACGGCCGCACCCGTTCGCATGTTGCGCGCGACGCTGGACCTGCCGCCCGACGACGACGTGGCCGACCTGCCGCCCCTGTGGCACTGGCTTTACTTCCTGCCGTCGGCCCGCCAGTCCGAGCTCGGGCCCGACGGACATCCGCGCCGGGGCGGCTTCCTGCCGCCGGTGCCCCTGCCGAGGCGCATGTGGGCCGGCGGGCAGCTGGAGTTCTTCTCGCGCTTGCGGGTGGGCGACGCGATACGGCGCGTCTCCACCATCGACGACGTGAAGTTCAAGTCCGGGCGCACCGGCGAGTTGTGCTTCGTGCGGGTGCGGCACGAGGTCGGCAGCCCGCGCGGCCTGGCCCTGCGCGAATTCCACGACATCGTGTACCGGCCCGATCCCGTGCCGGGCGCGGCGGAGCCGGAATACGAGGTGGCGCCGGCGAGCGTGCTGGCGCGCCACGTCGTGCCGGACGACACGCTTTTGTTCCGCTACTCGGCGCTCACGTTCAACGGCCACCGCATCCACTACGACCGGCGCTACGCGACGCAGGTCGAGGGCTATCCGGGCCTCGTCGTGCATGGGCCGCTGATGGCCACGTTGCTCGCCGGGCTCGCGGGGCGCCAGTTCGTCGGGCGGGAGCCGGCCGCGTTTTCCTTCCGGGCGATGAAGCCGGTGTTCGACCTGCACCCGTTCGAGGCCTGCGGCCGGCCCGACGGCCCCGACGCCGCGGAACTCTGGATCCGCGACCCCGCGGGCCACAAGGCCATGGCGGCGCGCATGGAGTTCAAGCCCTGATGAGCGACCTGCCGCCCCTGCCACGCACGCCCCCCGGACGCTACCGTCACTACAAGGGCGGCGAGTACGAAGTGATCGGCGTCGCCCGCCACAGCGAAACGCTGGAGCCCCTGGTCATCTACCGGCCCCTGTACAACGATTCGGGATTGTGGGCGCGGCCGCACGCCATGTTCTTCGGCCAGGTCGAAGTCGACGGGCGCTCGCAGCCCCGGTTCACACCCCTGGAGCCCGGCACGTGACCTGGGAAGCCGTGCGATTGATGCGCTACCTATGGGCGGCGCCCTGCACGTTGGTGGGGCTCGCCCTCACCGCGCCGGCATTCCTCTTCGGCGCGATCGCACGCAAGGTCGACGGCGTGATCGAGATCGCGGCGCCCGCCGCCATGCAAGGGTCACGCTGGCTGGAGGCGCTGCCGTTCAATGCGATCACCTTCGGGCACGTCGTTTTTGCCACCAGCGTCATGGAACTCGAGCGCCTGCGCACGCACGAGCATGCCCATGTGCGGCAATACGAGCAATGGGGCATCGCCTTCTTCCTGGCTTATCCGGCGTCAAGCGTGTGGCAATGGCTGAGGGGCGGCCGCGCCTACGCGGACAACTGGTTCGAGGTCCAGGCGCGGCGCTGCGCCGGCGAGGGCGCGCCGGCCGCGTGACTCAAAGCGGCAGGCCGACGTAGTTCTCGGCCAAAGCCGTGGAGGCCGCGCGCGATCCCACGAGGTAGTCCAGTTCGGCCTCCTGCACCTTCTGGCCGAATTCGCCGGTATCGGGGAATTTGTGCATGAGCGAGGTGAACCACCAGGAGAAGCGCTCGGCCTTCCACACGCGGCGCAGGCACTTTTCCGAGTAGTGGTCGATCCCGGCGCTGCTCTTGTCCTTGTAATGCTCGATGAGCGCGGACGACAGGTACTTCACGTCGGTCGCGGCGAGATTCAGGCCCTTCGCGCCGGTGGGCGGCACGATGTGCGCGGCGTCCCCGGCGAGGAACAGCCGGCCGAAGCGCATCGGCTCGGCGACGAAACTGCGCAGCGGCGCGATGCTTTTCTCGATCGAGGGGCCGGTGACGAGCGACTCGCGCGCCTGCGGGTCCAGGCGCAGCTTGAGCTCGCTCCAGAATGCGTCGTCCGTCCATTGCTCGACATGATCGGTGAGCGGCACCTGCACGTAATAGCGGCTGCGGGTGTGGCTGCGCATGGAGCACAGCGCGAAGCCGCGCTCCGTGTTGGCGTAGATCAACTCGTGCGACACGGGGGGCACATCGGCCAGGACGCCCAGCCAGCCGAACGGATAGACCTTCTCGTAGGTCCTGAGGGCGGAGGAGGGCGCGCTCGCGCGGCTGACGCCGTGGTAGCCGTCGCAACCGGCGATGAAGTCGCATTCGATCTCATGCGCCAGCCCGTCCTTCACGTAGCGGACCCTGGGGTTCGCGCTGTCGAAATCATGCAGCGTGACACTGTCGCCCACGTCGTAAACGGTCGTGAGTCCCTCGGCCTTGCGCGCGTCCATCAGGTCGTGGGTCACTTCCGTCTGGCCGTACACGGTGACATTCTTGCCGCCCGTCAGATCGTGCATGTCGATGCGATGGCGCGAACCCTTGAAGAGCAGCTCGATGCCTTCATGCACCAGGCCCTCGCGGTGCATCCTCGCGCCCACCCCGCACTCGTCCAGCAGGTCGACGGCAACCTGTTCGAGCACGCCCGCGCGGATGCGGCCCAGCACGTACTGCGCGCCCTGGCGCTCGATGATGATGTTGTCGATGCCGGCCTTGTACAGCAGCTGGCCGAGCAGCAGGCCGGACGGGCCCGCGCCGATGATGGCAACCTGGGTGCGCATAAAGTCTCCTTGCAGCGGAGCTTAGGCGGGGCGAGGGTTTTCGGCGAGGCGCGGCAGGAGGCGCTGTGCGATCATTGCCGCGGCTGCGCGATGATCGCGCAACCCCTTCCATCATGACGATCGCCAAGGCGGATTTCATCGAAGGCATGGCCAAGGGCATGGCCGTGCTGGAGAGCTTCGACACCGAACGCCAGCGGCTCAATGCCACGCTGGCCGCGCAGCGGGCCGGCATCACGCGCGCGGCCGCGCGGCGGCACCTGCTCACGCTCGCACACCTGGGCTACCTGGAGACCGACGGCAGTTACTTCTGGCTGGCGCCCAAGGTACTGCGCTTCTCGGGAAGCTACCTCGCTTCGGCGCGCCTGCCCCGGGTGCTGCAGCCCACGCTCAACCGGCTGGCTGCGCAAACGGCCGAGTCGTTCTCGGCCGTGGTGCTGGACGGCGACCAGGTCGTGATCATCGCGCGCAGCGGCTCGACCCGCGTCCTGGCCTACGGGCTGCACCTGGGCGCGCGCCTGCCGGCCCACGCCACCTCGACCGGCCGCGTGCTGCTGGCGGCCAGGAGCCGCAGCGAGTTCAATGCATGGATGAAGGGCAGGGAGCTCGCCCGGCTGACGGCGCACACGACGGTCGATCCCCGCAAGTTCCGCGCGCTGATCGAACAGGTGCGCGTCAACGACTATTGCGTGGCCAGCGAAGAGCATGAGTTGGGGGTCCACGCGCTGGCGGTGCCCTTGCGCAACATGCAGGGCCAGACCGTGTCCGCCTTGAACGTGGTCGCTGCGCCCCAGCGGCTCGAAGCGCGGCAAATGCAGCGGGACCTCCTTCCGATGCTGCTCGATGCGGCCCGCGAGCTACGTCCTTTGTTGTAACGCGTTATTCGCGCCTTCACATTAGCTAACAACTACACAGTCGTTGGCGAACGCCGCGTTCATCCCAAAATGGCTGGTTCCTTCCAACCGGAAGCCCAACCACGAAGCCAACGACATGAATTCGAAGATCAAGACCCTCCTGGCCGGCGCGGCGCTGGCCGCCAGCGGCATGGCCGGCGCCCAGACGCTGCTGAACGTCTCCTACGACGTGGCGCGTGAGTTCTACAAGGACTACAACGCGGCCTTCATCGCCCACTACAAGAAGACCACGGGCAAGGACATCAAGATCGACCAGGCGCACGGCGGCTCCAGCGCGCAGGCGCGCGCCGTGGCCGATGGCCTGGACGCCGACGTGGTCACGATGAACACGACCACGGACGTCGAGTTCCTGGCGGAAAAGGGCGTGGTCGCCAAGGACTGGGCCAAGCGCTTCCCCGACAACGCGGCCCCCACCACGTCCACGATGCTGTTCCTGGTGCGCAACGGCAACCCCAAGGGCATCAAGGACTGGGAAGACCTGGTCAAGCCCGGCGTGCAGGTGATCGTCGTGAATCCCAAGACCGGCGGCAACGGCCGCTATGCGTACCTCGCGGCGCTGGGTTACATGAAGAAGAAGGGCGCCACCGAGGCGCAGCAGCAGGAGTTCCTGTCCAGGCTGTACAAGAACGTCCCGGTGCTGGCGCGCGGCGGCCGCGATGCCACCACCGCATTCCTGCAGCGCAATACCGGCGACGTGCTGATCACGTTCGAGTCCGAGGTGGAGTCGGTCAATCGCGAGTTCGGCGCCAACAAGGTCGATGTCGTCTATCCGTCGGCCAGCATCCTCGCCGAGAACCCGGTGGCGGTGGTCGAGCGCACCGTCGCCAAGAAGGGCACGACAGACCTCGCCAGGGCCTACCTGCAGTACCTTTACTCGGAGGAAGGACAGGAGATCGCCGCGAAGCACTCCATCCGCCCGCGCTCGCAGGCCGTGCTGAAGAAATACGCCAACACGTTCAAGCCGATCAAGCTGTTCACGGTGCAGGAGCTGTACGGGTCGCTCTCCGAGGCGCAGAAGGTCTACTTCAACGACGGCGGCCAGTTCGACAAGATCTATACGGTGAAATGACGTGACGGCTGCGAGTATCGGGGTACCGCTGCCCGGCGCTGCGGCACCTTCGCGGGGCGGAAGCAAGAAGGTCCTGCCCGGCTTCAACATCACGCTCGGCTACACGATGCTGTACCTGAGCCTGATCGTCCTCATCCCGCTCTCGGCGCTGGTGTTCAAGACGTTCACGCTGAGCTGGGAGCAGTTCTGGGCGGCGATCAGCTCGCCGCGCGTGCTGGCCTCGTACCGGCTGACTTTCGGCGCCTCGCTGATCGCGGCGCTGGTCAACGTGGTGTTCGGGCTTCTCGTCGCGTGGGTGCTGGTGCGCTACACATTTCCGGGCAAGAAGGTGGTGGATGCCCTGGTGGACCTGCCGTTCGCATTGCCCACGGCCGTCGCCGGCATTTCGCTCACTGCGCTGCTGGCCGGCAACGGCTGGATCGGCCAGTACCTGGAACCGCTGGGCATCAAGCTGGCCTTCAACCCGAATGGCGTCGTCATCGCGCTGATCTTCATCGGCCTGCCGTTCGTGGTGCGGACGGTGCAGCCCGTGCTCGAGGACACCGAGAAGGAGCTGGAAGAGGCGGCCATGTGCCTGGGCGCGACGCGCCGGCAGACCTTCACCAGGGTGATCTTCCCGTCGATCGCGCCCGCGTTGCTCACTGGTTTCGCCATGGCTTTCGCCCGCGCGATCGGCGAGTACGGCTCCGTGATTTTCATTGCGGGCAACATGCCCATGGTCTCCGAGATCACGCCGCTCGTCATCATCGGCAAGCTGGAGCAGTACGACTACGCCGGCGCCACGGCCGTGGCGGTGGTGATGCTGGTGATGTCGTTCGTGCTGCTGCTGGTGATCAACGCCCTGCAGGGCTGGCAGCGCCGGCGATCGGGGGGCCAATGACGAGCTTGACGCCCAGGCGCGTGATCACGACGGAAGGGCCGTGGGTGCGCTTCACGCTGATCGGCATCGCCCTCGTTTTCGTCTTCCTGTTCCTCGTGCTGCCGCTGGCCGCCGTGTTCACGGAAGCGCTGCGCAAGGGCTTCGGCGCCTACCTGGAGGGCCTGCGCGAGCCCGACGCCTGGTCTGCGATCAGGCTCACGCTGGTCACGGCTGCCATCGCGGTGCCGCTGAACCTCGTGTTCGGCGTGGCCGCTGCCTGGTGCATTGCCAAGTACGAGTTCCGCGGCAAGGCCTTCCTCACCACGCTGGTCGACCTGCCGTTCTCCGTGTCGCCCGTGGTCGCGGGCCTGATCTACGTGCTGATGTTCGGCGCGCAAGGCTGGTTCGGGCCGTGGCTCGCCGCGCACGACATCAAGATCATCTTTGCCATTCCGGGCATCGTGCTGGCCACGATCTTCGTCACCTTCCCGTTCATCGCGCGCGAGCTGATCCCCTTGATGCAGGCGCAGGGCAATGACGAGGAGCAGGCCGCCATCGTGCTCGGCGCGACTGGCTGGCAGACGTTCTGGCACGTGACGCTGCCCAACATCAAGTGGGGCCTGATCTACGGCGTGATCCTCTGCAACGCCAGGGCGATGGGCGAGTTCGGCGCGGTGTCGGTGGTGTCCGGCCACATCCGCGGCCAGACCAACACCATGCCGCTGCACGTGGAGATCCTCTACAACGAGTACCAGTCCGTGGCGGCGTTTTCAGTGGCGTCGCTGCTGGCCCTGCTGGCCCTCGTGACGCTGGTGATCAAGTCCGTCGTCGAATGGCGGCATGAACGGGAAATGCAGGCGGCGGCGGAGTTGCCGCCTGAGCGGCCGCTGGTCGCCAAGGAAGCAGGATGAGCATCGAAATCCGAAATGTCAGCAAGAAATTCGGCGAGTTCCACGCGCTGCGCGATGTGTCGCTGGACATCGAATCGGGCGAGCTGATCGCCTTGCTCGGCCCGTCGGGCTGCGGCAAGACGACGCTGCTGCGCATCATCGCGGGGCTGGAGACGGCCGACGCCGGCAACATCCTCTTCTCCGGCGAGGACACGACCGACGTCCACGTGCGCGAGCGTCAGGTCGGCTTCGTGTTCCAGCACTACGCCCTCTTCCGGCACATGACGGTGTTCGAGAACGTGGCGTTCGGCCTGCGGGTCAAGCCCCGCGGCCAGCGGCCGGACGAGGCGCAGATCAGGAAGAAGGTGCACGACCTGCTGGGGCTGGTGCAGCTGGACTGGCTGGCCGACCGTTTCCCCTCGCAGCTGTCCGGCGGACAGCGCCAGCGCATCGCCTTGGCACGGGCCCTGGCCGTGGAGCCCAAGGTGCTGCTGCTCGACGAGCCCTTCGGCGCGCTGGACGCGAAGGTGCGCAAGGAACTGCGCCGCTGGCTGCGCCGCCTGCACGACGAGTTGCACGTCACCAGCATCTTCGTGACGCATGACCAGGAAGAAGCCCTGGAGGTGGCGGACCGGGTGGTGCTGATGAACGCCGGCAAAGTGGAGCAGGTGGGTTCACCCCAGGAGGTCTGGGACCACCCGGCCAGTCCCTTCGTCTATGGCTTCCTGGGCGACGTCAACCTGTTCCATGGCCGCGCGCACGAGGGTGAGGTCCACCTGGAGGGCATGCAGCTGGCGTCGCCGGAACATGCCGACGCCCAGAACGCCAAGGCTTTCGCCTATGTCCGCCCGCACGACCTGGACGTGCGGCGCTACTCGCCGGGCGCGGGACTGGACGCCGCGGGTCGGCCGCGCGGCATCGTGGTCCAATTGAGCCGCGCCATCGTGGTGGGCCCCGTCGCCCGGCTGGAACTAATTCCTGCCGACGACAACAAACTCTCCGGGGACAACCAGGATTCCATCATCGAGGCGCAGATTCCCGCGCAACAATACCGCGAGATGGGATTCCGGGAGGGTGAGACGCTGGTGGTGACACCGCGCCGCGCCCGTGTTTTTTTGGAGGGTGCCGCCTCGGCGGGCCCCAAGTCAGGGGAAGAATTTGATCCAGTGGTTTGACAACGCGCCGCGGCGCGTGCTGGGCGTGGTGGCCGCCATCGGCGTGGGCATGCTGGCCTTCGGCCTGTACCTGCAACACGTCGTGGGCCTGAACCCCTGCCCGATGTGCATCGTCCAGCGGTACGCGCTGGTCATGGTGGTCCTGGTGGCGGGGCTTACGGCCCTGTCCGGCCGCCGCGGCGTGCTGGTCGCTGGCAGCTTCCTGATGCTCCTGTTCGCGGGGTTCGGCGCTTTCGTGGCCGCGCGTCAGAGCTTCCTGCAGTGGTACCCGCCCGAGATATCGTCCTGTGGCCGTGATTTCTACGGGATGATCGAGACCTTCCCGCTGCAGCGGGCCATCCCCATGATCTTCAAGGGCAGCGGCGACTGCACCAAGATCGACTGGACCTTCCTTGGCGGGTCCCTGGCGAACTGGTCGTTCATCTGGTTCGCCGTCTTCACCGTCGCCGCACTCGTGCTGCTGGCGCGGCTTACCCGGAGGTCGGCGCGGCCGCGCCACGCGCTACAGGGCTGAGGGATAGGTTTCCGGCGCCTCGCCGGTGTGCCAGACGGGCCCCTTGTCCAGCGGCTCCAGGGCGTGGGTCTGGTCGATGTGGATCACCGCGTCGAACTGCTCCGCCAGCCGCGTGAAGAAGTAGTGGCTCTGGCGCTCCGTCTCCGGCCGGTAGATCACCCCGATGGCTCGCTGCAGGCGCCTCGGCTGCGCAATGAGCGACCTCAGCGCCTCGTTGCCGCGCAAGGGCAGCATGAAGCGCGGCACGCCCGTCTGGTGGAACAGGTCTTCCCAGCTTCCGGCCAGGCCTTCGCGCACGCGCTTGCGGTGGGGCGGGTCGTCCCATTCCGAAGCGGCGGTCACCCACCCGCGATGGGTGCTGAACCCGACCAGCGCGGCTTCGCCCGCATGGCGGTCGCGCATCAACTGGCCCACGTTCCATTCGCCGATGTCGCCCATTTCGGTGGCGGATGCGTCGCCCAGGTGCGAGTTGTGGGCCCAAACGGCGATGCGGGGCGGCGTGGCGCTCGTGCCCAGGTGCCGGTCCAGCGCCTCCAGGGTGTCCACCATGTGCGTGTCGCGCAGGTTCCAGGATGACACCCGGCCCCGGAACATGGTGCGGTAATACTCCTCGGCGTTGTGCACCAGGCGGGCGTTCTGCTGCGCGTAGAAGGCCTCGTCGCGCTCCAGCCCGGGCACCGGCGGCATGTCGGCGACGCGGCGGTTCAGCTCGCGCAACTGCTGCACCACCTCATCCTCGCAACTGGGCGTGAGGCCGTAGCTTGCGCCATAGCCGTACGCCTGGCTGTCTTCGTGGGCATGATCGAAGCAGGCGTAGCGAGCCCGGGCCTTGCGCGCGGAGTCCGGGTCCACGCGGTCCAGGTACTCCAGCACGGCGGACATCGAGGTGAACAGGCTGTACAGGTCGATGCCGTAAAAACCCACCTGGTCGCGCCGGCCGCGCCCCTTGTTGTAGTCGCGCAGCCACTCCACGAAGTCGCGCACTTCGGTGTTGCGCCACATCCATGCCGGGAAGCGCCTGAAGCCGGAGAGCGCCTCGGTCGCGTCCTTGTCGTCGGACAGGCCGCGCACATAACGGTTGACGCGCCACGCGTCGGGCCAGTCGGCCTCGACCGCCACGGCCGTGAACCCTTTTTCCCGGATGAGGCGCTGGGTGATCCAGATCCGTTCCCGATAGAACTCCCGGGTCCCGTGGGACGCTTCGCCGAGCAGCGCGAAGCGGGAACCGCCGATCAGTTCCAGCAGCGTGTCGTGGTCGGCCGGGGTGCCGGGCAGGGGTACGAGATGGCGTTTGAGCCCGTGGATCAATTGGTCCTCGGCACGCAGCGCCTGGGATTCATGCGGGGACATCGGTCTCCTCAAGTCTTTCAGTGGAGCGTATGGACATGTTCGCGGCGAGCTTCGTCCAGCAGTTCGTGAACCTCGTCGTCGGTGGATTGGGGGAATTCCCGGTACCAGAGCCCGACGGCGCGGAAGGGACGCGGGGTGGCCGCGCAGACCACCTCGTCGGCGTCGGCGCGCAGCATCGCGCAGGTTTCCTCGGCGCCCACCGGCACGGCCACGACGACGTACGCCGGTTTCTGCTGGCGGATGGCCAGCACCGCCGCACGCATGGTCGATCCCGTGGCCAGGCCATCGTCCACGACGATCACCGTTCGGCCACGCAGGCTGACGGCGGGCCGGTCGCCCCGGTACAGGAGCTCGCGGCGGGTCAACTCGTCCTGCTCGCGCGCGACGACGGCGGCAACATCCTCGGGCGATACCGAGATGCCGGGCATCGGGTTCATGACCCTCACGCCGCCGCTCGCGATCGCGCCCATCGCATATTCCTCGTGGCCCGGGAAACCGAGCTTGCGCACGACGAAGATGTCCAGCGGCGCATTCAGCGCGTGCGCCACTTCGAAGCCGACAGCGACGCCGCCGCGCGGCAGGGCCAGCACCAGCAGGTCGGGACGCTCGCGCAGGTGCTCGAGCTTTTCGGCGAGCACGCGCCCGGCCTGCCTGCGGTCGCGCAACGGAAGCCGGACGTCGGTCATTGAGCGTCTCCACTGCGTGCTGCGGCGCCATGCGCCTTGGGAGCCGGCCCTCGGCTCATGTCGTGTGCTCCGCGCGTGCCATGTGCGCGCTGAACCAGGATGCGGCAAGGTCCTGCACCGCCTCGAGGGTGCCCCGCTCCTCGAACAGGTGGGTGGCCCCCGGCACGATCTCGATGCGCTTTTCGCATTGCAGCCGCTTGAATGCCTCCTCGTTGAGTTCGATCACGCCGTGGTCAGCGCCACCGACGATCAGCAGGGTGGGTGCAGTGACCGCCGCGAGGGCCGCGGCGCCGGCGAGGTCGGGCCGCCCGCCGCGCGACACCACGGCCGCGATGCGGTCGCCCAGGCGCGCTGCGGCGATCAGCGCGGCAGCGCTGCCGGTGCTGGCGCCGAAGTAGCCGATGGGCGCGTTCCTGAGATCGCGCTGGGAGGCAGCCCAGGCCGTGGCGTCCTGCATGCGGCGAGTGAGCAGGGGAATGTCGAACCGGTGCTCGCGGGTGTGCAGGTCGACCTGTTCCTCCTGCGCCGTGAGCAGGTCGAACAGCAGCGTGGCGATGCCAGCCTCCTGCAACGCGTGCGCGACCTGGCGGTTGCGCGCACTGTGCCGGCCGCTGCCGCTCCCGTGGGCAAAGAGAACGACGCCGGCGAAGCGCGGCGGCATCGCCAGGTCACCATACAGCCAGGCGTCGCCCGACGGGATGCGGACCTCGTGCGGGACGCAAACTTGTGTGGAACCGGTCATGGCACCTCCAGCAGAACTACGCTAGGCCCCGGCCGGGCCGGGCGGTGTCGGACCCGTTCGCTTTCCGTGTAGGAACGCAGGGGCCGACCTCCTGACCGTAGGCCGCTGGTGCCCGCGCTGCCTTGACCCGGGTCAAGGTCGGTGGATCAGCCCACGCGCGGTCGAGGCGACCCCTTGAGCTCTACCACGTTGCCCTCCGGGTCGCTCAGGTACAGCGACGGCCCCTCGCCTTCGGCACCGAAGCGTTCCACGACCTGGCCCGGATCGGCGCCCCGGCCCGACAGCCAGGCGCGCAGCGCCTCGCCTTCGAATGGGTCGATGCGCAGGCAGAAGTGGTCCATGTTGCGCCCTTCGGGGTTCGGTGCCGGGCCAGCGGCACGGCCCAGCTTGCCGTCCACCGTGACGAGGTCGATGAGCGAAGCGCCGGCGCGCAGCTGGTAAAGGCCCAGCTCATCCTGCGCGCGCTCCAGCGTGCAGCCGAGCACTTCCGTGTAGAAGCGCAGCATGGTGGCCAGGTCCTGCACGCGCAGGACGACATGGTCTAGCTGGAGGATCCGGAACATCGGGCTGGACCGTGTGGGCCTTCGGTCACGTCAGCTTCTTGACGAACACGAGGCTCTTGCGGTCCCAGTTGTACTTGCGCTTGCGCGCCTCGGGCAGCCAGTCGGCGTCGGCCTGCACGAAGCCGCGCTTCAGGAACCAGTGCATGGTGCGGGTCGTGAGCACGAAGATGCTGTCCAGGCCCATGGCCCGTGCGCGCTGCTCGACGCGCTTGAGGATCTTCTCGCCGTCGCCCTGGCCCTGGCTTTGCGGCGAGACGGTCAGAGCGGCCATCTCGCCGGTCTTCGCTTCGGGATACGGGTACAGCGCCGCGCAGGCGAAGATCACGCCGTCGTGCTCGATGATGGAGTAGTTGGCGACGTCCCGCTCGATCTCGGTGCGGTCGCGCTTGACCAGGGTGCCGTCCTTCTCGAACGGCTCGATCAGCTGCAGGATGCCGCCCACGTCGTCCGCGGTGGCTTCACGCAGTTCCTCCAGCTTCTCGTCGATCACCATCGTGCCGATGCCATCGTGCACGTACACCTCCAGCAGGAGCGAGCCGTCGGTGGCGAAAGGAATGATGTGGCTGCGTTCCACGCCCGCCTTGCAGGCCTTCACGCAGTGCTGCAGGTAGAACGCGGTGTCTGTGGGCTGCTGCGCGCCCGGCAGGCTGGCGAGCAGCTGCTCGGCGGCGGCCAGCGGCAGCTCGGTGTCGATCGGGTTGTCGTCGCCCTCCGGCTCCAGCGGCCGCACGCGGATGCCAGGCACTTCCGACAGGAAGATCAGCTTGTCGGCCTGCAGCGCGATGGCGATGCTGGTGGCGACTTCTTCCATGGTCAGGTTGAAGGCCTCGCCGGTCGGCGAGAAACCGAAGGGGGACACCAGCACCATCGCGCCGAAATCCAGCGTACGCGTGATGCCGCCGACGTCCACCTTGCGCACCAGCCCCGAGTGCTTGAAATCGACCCCGTCCAGCACGCCGACGGGGCGCGCGGTGATGAAGTTGCCCGAGATCACCCGCACGGTGGAACCGGCCATGGGGGTGTTGGGCAGCCCCTGGCTGAAGGCAGCCTCGATCTCGTAACGCAGCTGGCCGGCGGCTTCCTGGGCGGAGTCGAGCGCGACTTCGTCGGTGATACGCATGCCATGCGAGTACCTGGCAGCGTGGCCCTTGGCCTTGAGCTGCTCGGTGACCTGCGGCCGGAAGCCGTGCACCAGCACGATCTTCACGCCCATGCTCTGGATCAGCGCGAGGTCCTGCGCGATGTGCTGGAGCTTGCCGGCGGCGATCGCCTCGCCCGCCATGCCGACCACGAAGGTCTTGCCCCGGTGCATGTGGATGTAGGGCGCCACCGACCGGAACCAGGGCACGAACGTGAAATTGAAGACGGTGGACATCGGCGCAGGGAGGTGGGCGTAACTGGGCAAAGTGTACGGGAAAGGCCGGTTGCTCCGGCCCACACTGCCGCCAGTGCCCGTCGCGGCTTAGCCGTCGCGTCCGGATTGCGCCCAGGCGCACGCGCAGGTATGGTCGGGGCACTTATGGACGTGCTCGCGATCGCTTTCTGGGGAGCCTTCTTCGGCAGCGTGGGCCTGATGCTGGCCGGCTCCCTTGCGGCCTTTGCCCGTTCCCTCCAGCGCGTGGCGTTGACGGCCGCACTGTCGGCGCTCGTGTCGGCCCTCTTCGTCCTCGCTTATCTCGGCTGGCTGCCGATCGACGGCGCTGCCGAAACGCGATTGCTGGCCCACATCGCCGTGCTGACGGCCGTGACGCTCGGCCTGATGCTGCTGGCCATGCTCGGCGTGTTGCGCCACCCGGCGACCGATCGCCGGGTGCGCGGCGGCATGATCGCGCTGGCCGCCGTGGTCCTGGCCGCCGGCTGGGCGCTGGACGCCGGGACGTCGCTTGCCCTGAGTTCCCTGATGGCTTTCGGCGTCGGCGCGGCCATGCTCGTCACCTGCGTGCGCAGCGCGCGACGCGGCGACAGGCTCGCCTGGGTGGCGGTGTCCGGCGTGTCGTGCATGCTGTTGGCCGTCACGGGCCTGAGCTGGATCGCGCTCCACCGCGAGGGCGTCCCCTGGATCGTGCACGCGGTCACCGCGACTGCGTCCATGGCCTACCTGGTGGCAATGGCCACGGCGCTGTGGATCCGCTATTCGTACCTCATCGAGCTGCGCGAGGTGGTGGCCCATGGCCCGAGCTACGACCCCATCACCCGCATGCGCTCGCACGCGGAGACCGGACAGATGGTGGGGCTGGCGTTCTTCCGCCACCATGAGGACGTCAGCCGGCCGATAGGCGTGGCCGTCATATCGATCGGCAACCTCTACACGCTGGAGAATCTCCACGGGCGGGCCGCCCTCAATCACGCGCTGTTCGTCTGCGCGAGCCGGCTGCGCCGGTGCGTGCCGGCCGACGTGGAGATGGGGCGCCTGGGCGACGACGGCTTCCTGCTGCTGGTGCGCGCCTCCGCCGAAACCCAGCGCCTCGTGCAGCTCGGCCGCCTGGTCGCCGAGCGCCTGTCGCGCCCCGTGAAACTGAGCACGAGCGCCGCGCCGGCGGACCTGGAGGAAGGCCAGGCGCACTGGGTGGCGCAGGTGGGCGTGGGGCTGCTGGCGACCACGGCGCAGGTACAGCCCTCGGCGGCTGTATCCATGGCGCGCGCCATGTCACGGACCGCCTGGAGCTATGCCACGCGGGTGGCGTGGCACGACCAGGCATCGGGCCACATCGCCGAGCTGCCGGCCACCGACCCGGCCTGAGCGCGGCGGCGGGCGCCGGGAAAGGCCGGCGCGCCGATAATCGAGGGCTTTGAGCCGCGCTGCCCCTTGACGTCACTTAGCATCACCTTTCCCGAGTCCCTGCCGGTTTCCGCCAAGCGCGAGGAAATCACGGCCGCGATTGCCGCCCACCAGGTCGTGATCGTGTGCGGCGAGACCGGTTCGGGCAAGACGACCCAGCTGCCGAAGATCGCGCTCGCGATGGGCCGCGGGAAACTGAACTACCCGGGTGGCAAGGGCCCGCTGATCGGCCATACCCAGCCCCGGCGCATCGCCGCATCGAGCGTGGCCAAGCGCATCGCCGAGGAATTGAAGACGCCGCTGGGCGAGGTGGTCGGCTTCAAGGTGCGGTTCCAGGACCGCCTTTCGCGCGACGCGTCCGTCAAGCTGATGACCGACGGAATCCTGCTGGCCGAGACGCAGACCGACCCACTGCTCAAGGCCTACGACACGATCATCATCGACGAGGCGCACGAGCGCAGCCTCAACATCGACTTCCTGCTGGGCTACCTGCGCGAGATCCTCCCGCGCCGGCCGGACCTGAAGATCATCGTGACCTCCGCCACGATCGACGCGGACCGCTTCGCGCAGCACTTCGCCTCGAGGAACGGCCCGGCGCCGGTCATCTACGTCTCGGGCCGCATGTACCCGGTGGAGCAGCGCTGGCGGCCGTTCGAGGAATCGCGCGATTACAGCCTGAACGAGGCGATAGCCGACGGCGTGGACGAGTTGTGGCAGGGCGGCGGGGGCGGTGACGTCCTCGTGTTCCTGCCCGGCGAACGCGAGATCCGCGAGGCCGCCGACCACCTTCGCAAGCACCTGGCGCACAGCCCGCTCACGCGCAACACCGAGGTGCTGCCCCTGTTCGCCCGGCTCTCGCAGGCCGAGCAGGACCGCATCTTCGACACCCACGGCGGCCGGCGCATCGTGCTGGCCACCAACGTGGCCGAGACGTCGCTCACCGTGCCCGGCATCCGCTACGTGATCGATGCGGGCACGGCCCGGGTCAAGCGCTACAGCTTCCGCAGCAAGGTGGAGCAGCTGCTGGTCGAGCCGATCAGCCAGGCGGCCGCCAACCAGCGCGCGGGCCGGTGCGGGCGCGTGGCCAACGGCATCTGCATCCGCCTGTACGACGAGAAGGACTTTGCGGGCCGCCCGCGTTTCACCGACCCGGAGATCCTGCGCTCGTCGCTCGCGGGTGTCATCCTGCGGATGAAATCGCTGCGCCTGGGCTCGGTGGAGGATTTCCCGTTCATAGAGGCGCCTTCGCGCCGCGCGATTGCCGACGGCTACCAGCTGCTGAACGAACTCGGCGCCGTGGACGACGCGAACGAGCTGACGGCGATGGGCGCGGAACTCGCGAAGCTGCCGCTGGACCCGCGGGTCGGCCGCATGATCCTGGAGGGCCGCGAGCGCGGCGCGCTCGACGAGGTGCTGGTCATCGCATCGGCGCTGTCCGTGCAGGACGTGCGTGACCGTCCGATGGAGATGCAGGCCCAGGCCGACCAGCAACACGCCAAGTTCGACGACGAGAAGAGCGAGTTCTCGGGCTACCTGAGGCTGTGGAAGTGGATCCACGAGGCCCGGGGTGGCCAGGGGAACGAACACAAGCTGTCCAACCGCCAGTACGAGCAGCTCCTGCGCCAGAACTTCATCAACGTGCGGCGCGTGCGCGAATGGCGGGACATCCACAGCCAGCTGCACACCGTGGTGGCGGAGCACAAGTGGCGCCTGAACACCCAGCCCGCGAGCTACGAGGAACTGCACAAGTCCATGCTCGCCGGCCTCCTGGGCAACATCGGCGTCAAACCGGAAGACGAGGATGTGTACCTCGGTGCGCGCGGCATCAAGTTCTACCGCCACCCCGGCGCGCACCTGAAGAAGAAGCCCGGCCGCTGGATCGTCTGCGCCGAACTGGTGGAAACGACGCGCCTGTTCGGCCGCGGCATCGCGAACATCGAGCCGCTGTGGGTCGAACAGGTCGCGGGCCACCTGCTCAAGAAGCAGCTGCTGGACCCGCATTGGGAGAAGAAGGCGGCGGAAGTGATGTCGCTGGAGCGCGCCACGCTCTACGGCCTGGTGATCTACAGCGGCCGGCGCGTGCCGTTCGCGCGCGTCGACCTGCAAGGCGCCAGGGAGATCTTCATCCGCGAAGGGCTGGTCGCGGGCCAATGGGAAACGAAACTGCCGTTCCTCGCTGCCAACCAGAAGCTGGTGCGGCAGGTCGAGGAGCTGGAACACAAGTCGCGCCGGCAGGACGTGCTGGTGGACGAAGAGCTGATCTACGCTTTCTACGACAAGTTCATCCCTCGTGATGTCTTCAGTGGCGCCACCTTCGAACGCTGGTTCCGCGAAGCAAGCCGCACCGATCCCTCGCTGCTGAAGCTCACGCGCGACGAGCTGATGCGGCACGAGGCCGCCGGCATCACCACCGACGCGTTCCCGAAGACGATCAGGCTGGGCGGCGTGGACTGCGCCGCCACCTACCTGCACGAACCCGGGGATATCCGCGACGGCCTCACCGTGACGGTGCCGCTGTTCGTGCTGAACCAGGTGAGCGAGGAACGCGCCGAGTGGCTGGTGCCCGGGATGCTCAAGGACAAGCTGCAGGCGCTGCTCAAGAGCCTGCCGCAGCGGCCGCGGTCGCGGTTCGTGCCGCTGCCGGAGTCGGCGGCGCGGCTGGCGGGGCAACTGTCGGGGCCGGCCGCCTGGGCCTCCGGTTCACTGACCGACGCGCTGCTCAAGCAGGTGCGCGACGCGACCAGCCTGGACGTGAAGCGCGCGGACTTCAAGCTGGACATGCTGCCGGCGCACCTGTTCATGAATTTCCGCGTCGTGGACGAGCACGGACGCCAATTGGGCATGGGGCGCAACCTGGGGGCCCTGAAGGCGGAGCTGGGCGCGCAGGCAAGGGGCGCGTTCCAGGCGCTGGCGGGGATGAAGGTGCTCGCGGCAGACTCCCTCCCCCTTCGGGGGAGGGCGGGGGTGGGGGCATCGAGCGATGAAACCCATCCTGCGCGAAGCCCCCCTCCCAACCTCCCCCCGACCGGGGGAGGAGCGAAGCCTGCGGGCGAACGCTTCACCGCCTGGACCTTCGGCGAACTGCCGGAACTGATGGAAGTGCGCCAGGGCGGCACCAGCCTGGTGGGGTTCCCGGCGCTGATCGACCACGGCGATGCCGTGACCATCGAGGTGTTCGACGAGCCGGAGGTCGCGGCGGCCAAGCACAGGGCGGGCCTGCGCCGCCTGTTCTCGCTCCAGATCAAGGACGCCCTCAAGTACCTGGAAAGAAACATCCCCGAGCTGCAGAAGATGGCTGTGGCGTACATGCCGCTGGGGACGCAGGAAGAGCTGCGCGAGCAGGTCATCGAGGTGGCACTGGACCGGGCGTTCATGCAAGCGCCGTTGCCGGCGACCGAAGCCGAGTTCAAGCGGCGGATCGACGAAGGGCGCGGGCGGCTGACGCTCATTGCGAACGAGGTTGCGCGGCTCGCGGGCACGATCCTGGCCGAATACGCGCTGGCCGCGCGCAAGATCAAGGACACCCGTAATCACCCCGACGCGGCTGCCGATGCCACGCAGCAATTGCAGCGGCTCGTGCCCAAACGCTTCATGGCCACGACACCGTGGACGCAGCTGCAGCACTTTCCGCGCTACCTGAAGGCGATCACCCTACGTCTCGACAAGCTGCGAACGGATCCCGCGCGCGACGCGGCCCGGCTGGCGGAGCTGAAGCCGCAGGAGCAGCGCTATTGGCGACTCGTCGCCGAGCGCAAGGGCGCGGTCGACGACCGCATGCAGGAGTTCCGATGGCTGCTGGAGGAATTGCGCGTGAGCTTCTTCGCGCAGGAACTGCGCACGCCGCAGCCCGTGAGCGTGAAGCGGCTGGAAAAGCTGTGGAGTCAGCTCAATAGCTGACCCCGCCCGCCGCTAGATCTTGCCCATCAGCAGCAGGACGACCAGGATCAGCACCACCAGGCCCAGACCGCCGGACGGGCCATACCCCCAGCCGCGGCTGTGCCCCCAGGTCGGAAGCGCGCCGACCAGCAGCAGGATCAGAAGAATGAGGACGATCAGCGAGACGGACATGGTTTGCTCCTTAGGGGAGGAACCATGGTGCGCCTGCGACCCGTTGCCGCGGGCGGGAATCCGGCGACTGCCGAGGTCAGCCAAGCGCCTGTCGCGTTGTGGGCTCAGGCGCCGCGCTGGAGGGCGGCGATCGTGGCGTTCGCCTGCTGCATGCGCGCGGCCATGGTGCGCACGATGAATGCGTGGACCTTGAGCGCCGTGTCCGGCGCCGTCACGTGCAGGCGTTCCAGCGTATCGCGGCCCAGCGTCCAGACGACCGAATCGCTCTCGGCCGTGACGGTGGCCGACCGGGGTATGTCGGTGTAGAGCGCCATCTCGCCCACGATGTTGCCGGCCATGAGGCTCGCGAGGCGCCGGCCGCTGCCCTGGCCTTGCAGGGTCACGGACAGCCGTCCGGATTCGATCAGGTGGAGCGTGGTGTCCGAGGCATCCCCCTGCCGCACCAGGACTTCGCCCGCCGTCACGGCCCGGCGGCGCAGGAGCGGCTGGAGCGCGCGCCAGTGCTCGACGCCCCCCAGTTCGCGCGTCAGCCATGGTTCCAGCGGCTGGCCGGCGCCACGCGGATCCTCGCCGTGGGCGGCCAGCACCGCCTCTTCGGCGGCGTCCAGCGCCTGGTCCAGGGTGGCATGCATGGCGCCGCCGCGATCCAGTGCCGCCGCCGTCGCGGCGCCCAGCCCGCACAGCACCAGCTTCGCCTCGTGGGCCGAGGCCAGTTGCGAGATCTTGGCAAAGGTCATCGCGGCCGATGAATCGACGCCGGCCACGTGGGTGAAATCGAGGACGAGCACCCGGGAGCCGCGGCGCGCTGCCGTGGAAAGGAAGTTGCGAACCCGGTCCAGCAGGGCGTTGGCAGTGCCGAAGAAGATGACGCCGCGCAGCACCAGCACGCGGATGTCGCTTGCATGGGCGGCCAGCAATTCCTGCTGGGCCGCAGGCCGCAGCACCGAGCTGCGGATGCCGGCCCCGTCCAGGTCGTGCTGCACCACGCCCACGCGGCTGTAGCTGAGCGCGAAGTTCAGGCAGCTGGCGATGATCCCGGCCAGCACCGCGACCGTGAAACCGATCATGATGGTGGTGGCCAGGATGACGACGATCAGCGACCAGTCGGCCAGGCCGATGCGGGCCCGTGACTGCACCACCCATTCCCAAAGGATGGCCAGGCCCAGGTAGAAGAGGAAGCCGCCGAGCACGACGCGTGGCACCCAGCCGAGCAGCAGGGCCGCGCCACCGGCCGCGACGGCGCAGACGGCCGCCGCCACCATGCCGGCAGCCCGGGTGCGTGCGCCGCTTTCGAGCAGCACCGTGCTGCGGCTGACCGACACCAGGCTCAGGTAACCGCCCAGCGCCGCCGCCAGCACATTGAGCCAGCCGTGCGTGCGCAATTCCCCATCCAGCGAAATGTCCCGGCGCGACATGACTTCCAGGCCCGATGCGCCAAGCAGCACGGTAACGATGGCGACGGCGGCCACGGCGAGCATGTCCAGCCACAGCCCGCCGATCCAGGGCCAGTCGAAATCCGCGGCGCCCTGTGCCAGTTGCCAGGGGCCCATCCAGCGCGGCGGCGTGGAGCTGTCGAACAGCCAGCCGGCCTGGCGGGCTTCGCCGGGCGACATGCCGGCCAGGGCGAGCAGGGCCAGCACGGCCGCGGAACTCAGCACGAGCACGACGGGCATCATCGCGGGGTGGCGCCACCGCCGGAACAGCAGCATGTAGACCACGCCCAGTGCGAGTGTCGAGAGCAGGCGCGGGTCCCGCGCCAGCGTGTCCAGCCGGTCCAGCACTTCGAAGCCCGCGGGCAGGTCGGCGGCCACACGCAGCGCCCCGGTGGAGATCAGCCAGCCGGTCGAGGCGAGGAACCCGCCGATCACGGGGAAAGGGATGTAGCGCACCGCCGAACCGAGCCGGCCGACGCCCAGCGCCAGGAAGAGCAGTGCGCACAACAGGGTCGTGAGCGCGAGCAGCAGCAGCACATGGTCCAGCGCGGGCCGGCCGGCGGTGCTCGCCGACGTGAGCGTCGCGGCCATCGCCGCGAGGATGGACGTGGTGTTGCCGTCGGGCCCGCCGATCGCGAACGGAAGCTGGCTGCGCCACGCCAGCCAGAACGCGCCCAGCATCGCGTTCACGAGGCACAGCCCGATGCCGTACGGCAGCAGCGACTTGAGCTCGCCGGGGAAGAGAAGGGCGGCGTACGACATGGCATAAGCCACCGCGACCGCCCCGGCGACGAGGCCGCCCGACACCTCGCGCATCCAGGGCTGGGCAGCGGACGCGTGGGGTGAATTCATACTGCTGCGCATTATCGGCGCATGGGGACTTTGGTCCTCGGTACAAAGCCCGGTGCGTCGGCGAGAGGGCGCATGGTCTACTTCCACCGACCATGGATCGACGCAGCTTCATCGAGTCGTGCACGGCCGGCGCCGCCTGCATGTCGGCCGCCGCGGCGCTGCCGGCCATCGCCGGCGACGCGAAGCCCCGGCCGTACGCGCACGCGCTCCTCGTCACGCCGCGAGGCGACCCGCTCAAGGCCGCGAGCCTGAAGCCGCAGACGAACTACGTCTTCCACTATCCGTTCGAGGCGACGCCGGTCTTCCTGCTGGACCTGGGCAAGCCCGCATTGCCCCAGTCGCTGAGCACGAAGAGCCGCGACGCCTACGCCTGGCCGGGCGGCGTCGGGCCTCAGCGCAGCGTGGTCGCGTATTCGGCGATCTGCGCGCACCAGCTGGTCTACCCGACGCGCGAGGTGAGTTTCATCAGCTTTCGCAAGACACGCGCGCAGCGCGGCGTGCAGGACGAGTTGATCCATTGCTGCGCGGACCACAGCCAGTACGACCCTGCGCGCGGCGCGGAGGTGCTGTCCGGGCCCGCCTCTCAGCCGCTGTGCGCCGTGCTGCTGTCGCATGACCGCAAGACCGACACGCTGACGGCCTACGCCACCCTGGGCGGCGAACTCTTCGACGACTTCTTCAGGAAGTACGAAATGAAGCTGAGCCTGGAGGTCGGCCCCAGGGCGAAGCACACCGTTTCGGGCCAGGCCGTGGTGACCGAGCTGGACAAGTTCTGCCGCAACTCGATCCAGTGTTAGGCGCTACAGCCTTGCCAGCCGGTCGAGCGCGGAGTGGAGCGTCTCTTCCTTTTTCGCGAAGCAGAAGCGCACGACCCTCTGGTCGAAGCCGTTGCCGTAGAACGCCGACAGCGGGATCGCCGCGACGCCGATCTCGGTCGTGAGCCACTTGCAGAAGTCGGCTTCATTCAGGCTGCTGACCGCGGAGATGTCGACGCACTGGAAATAGCTGCCCTCGCTGGGCAGCACCCTGAACTTCGTGCGTGCCAGGCCCTCGCGGAACAGGTCGCGCTTGCGCTGGTAGAAGGCCGGCAGCTGCAGGTACGGCTGCGCGTCGGCCATGTACGCGGCGAGGCCGTGCTGCACCGGTGTGTTCACGGTGAACACGTTGAACTGGTGCACCTTGCGGAATTCAGCCGTCAGGGCCTGTGGCGCGGCGACGTAGCCGACCTTCCAGCCGGTGACGTGGTAGGTCTTGCCGAAGCTCGAGACGATGAACGCGCGCGCGGCGAGGCCCGGGAAGCGCGCCGCGCTCTGGTGCTCCTGGCCGTCGAACACCATGTGCTCGTACACCTCGTCGCTGATCAGGAGGACATCGGTGGGTTCCAGCAGTTCCTGCAGCTTCAGCATGTCGCTGCCGGACCAGACAGTGGCGCTCGGGTTGTGCGGGCTGTTGACCAGGATCGCCCGCGTCCGGCCATTGATGGCCGCCGCGATCCGGTCGAAATCCGGGCGAAAGGTGCCCGGCGTCAACGGCACGCGAACGGCGATGCCGCCGGCCAGCTCGATGTTCGGAACGTAGCTGTCGTAGCAGGGCTCGAGGACGATCACCTCGTCGCCGGGCCGCACCACCGCCAGGATGGCGGTGATGATGGCCTGCGTGGCGCCCGCGGTGATGGTGACCTCGCTGGCCGGGTCGTAATTGTGGCCGTACATCGCCTCGATCTTGGCGGCCACCGCCGCGCGCAGGGCGGGCACGCCGGGCATCGGCGGGTATTGGTTCAATCCCTTCCTCATCGCGTCCGTGACGGCGTCCACCAGGCGCGGATCGCAATCGAAATCAGGGAAACCCTGCCCGAGGTTCACGGCGCCTTTCTCGGTGGCGAGGGCGGACATGACCGTGAAGATGGTCGTGCCCATGGTGGGGAACTTGGTCGCGAGGACCGGGGTGCGTGCGGCGGGTGTGCTCATGATGCGGGGTGGCGGCCTACATGCCGTAATCGCTCGGGTGGCCGCTCATGGCCTTGGCGATCAGGTTGCGGTCCAGCCGGTCGGACAGCAACTCGGCGAATTTGTACACGAAATTGCGCAGGTACGCACTGCGCTTGAAGGCGACCCGGGCCAGGTTGGGGCCGAACAGGTGGCCGAGGGGCCGCACTGCCAGGTCCGAGTTGCTGCCGTCGTCGCGCACCGCCATCTCCGCGACGATGCCGATGCCCAGGCCCAGGCGCACGTACGTCTTGATCACGTCGGAGTCGATCGCCTCCAGCGCGATGCGCGGCGTGAGTTTCTTGTGGGCGAACGCGGTGTCGATGCGCGTGCGGCCGGTGAAGGACGGGTGGTACGTGATGATCGGCTCGGCGGCGAGATCCTCCAGGTGGATGCGTTCCGACTTCGCGAGCGGGTGGTTCAGCGGCAGGACCAGCACGTGCTGCCACTCGTAGCAGGGCAGGGTGACCAGTTCCTGGTAGTCCGACAGCGACTCCGTCGCGATACCGATCTCCGCCACTTCGTCGATCACCATCCGCGCCACCTGGTCGGGGGAGCCTTGGTGCAGGCTCACGTTGACCTTGGGATAGGCCTCGCGCAGCTTCGCCACCGGGACGGGCAGCACGTAGCGCGCCTGCGTGTGGGTGGTCGCGATCGAGAGCGTGCCGCTGTCCTGCGCGCTGAATTGCTCGCCGATGCGCTTCAGGTTGCCCACCTCGCGCATGATGAGCTCGATGCTCTTGAGCACGTGCTGTCCGGGCTCCGTCACGCGCTTCAGGCGCTTGCCATGCCGCGCGAAGATCTCGACGCCGAGTTCCTCCTCCAGCTCGATGATCGCCTTGGACACACCCGGCTGCGATGTGTGCAGGGCCTTCGCCGCCTCGGTCAGGTTGAGGTTGCGGCGCACGGCTTCCTGGACGAATCTGAATTGGTGAAGATTCATACCGAATTTCTTCTAAGAGAGAAATTCATTATGCCCGACCATTCGATCCGGCCGGCGCGAACCACTGTATGCTTGCACAGTATGTGGTGTGAAGTACAAGTGTGTCGGGGGCCGGGCGGCGAGCGGCTGAAAAGGGCCGAATGGACGCCGCTGGGACGCGGCAAGCTCTCGGTGGACTACGAGCCGCGCAACGACCCGCCGGGGCTGGTCGGCAAGCTGGTGAAATACGACTGTGGCCGTGAGCTTCCCCTGGGCGCGCCGATCTTCGATGCCCGGGTGCGCACGTTCGATGCCGGGTTCCTGGTGATCGGCTACCAGATCGTCGCCGAGCGGGCCGGGGAGGTCGTCCGTGAATACCGGCAGGCCTGGTATTGCGTTCCCGCCGGCGCGCCCGGCTGAGGCCCGCTCGCTACTCCAGTGCGATGGCGGCAAGGAGGTCCAGCAACCGCGGGTCCTCGCCGACGGCCCGTTGCAACTCGAACCGGACGCCGGGGTGCGCCTTGCGCAACGCGTCCACCTGTGCGGGCATGTCGGTGCGGGCGTGCTTGCCGGTGCCGAGGAACATCGGCACGATCGTCACCCCTGTCGCGCCGGCCGCCACGAGCTCACGGGCCGCGGTCGCCAGGTCCGGCTGCTCCAGCTCCATGTAGGCGCAACGCACGGGAATGGCGGGGTCGCGCCGCGCAAGTCGCGCGGCAACGGCCTCGATAGGCTGGCGCCAGAGCGGGTCGCGCGAGCCGTGCCCGAAAAGGATGATGGCCTTGCCCACTGCCCGCTTACCTTCGCAGCACCAGCCAGCCGAACGCGCCCAGCGAGAACATGCTGTAGATCAGTCCCGGCGCTGCCGCCGTCAGCCAGGGCCGCCAGTTCTGCAGGTTGCCGATGTACCCGAACACGTTGTTCAGGAGGAAGAAGCTGATGCCGATCAACACGCCGCCGAACACGTAACTGGTGATTCCGCCCGCGCGGAAGTGCAGGTAGGCGAAGGGCAGCGCCAGCACCACCATCACCATGCAGCTGAGCGGGTAGAACACCTTGCGCCAGAACTCGATCTCGTAGCGCTGCGAAGTCTGCGCGTTGGCCTCGAGGTGGCGGATGTACTGGAAAAGGTCGATGGTGCTCATGCGGTCCGGCTTGAGCAGGGCCACCGACACCATCTCGGGCGTGATCTCCGTCGGCCAGCGCAGGGTGGGCACCTTGAGCCGGTCCACCTTGGCGACCACGCTGCCGGAGGAGGTGAATTCGGTGCGCTCCGCGTCGTCGAGCAGCCAGGCGCCGTCGTCCGCGAATCGCCCCTTGGGGGCCTGGGTGATCGACACCAGGAACCCCCGTGAATCGGATTCGAAGATGCGCACCGCCTGCATGTCGCCGTCCGGCGTCAACGCACCGACGTTCACGTTGTAGGTGTTGTACGGCTGGCGCTCCTTGAGCCAGGCGCCGGTCTGCCCGATGCTGATGCGCCCCTCCAGGCGCGCCTTGAGCAGCTGCGCGGTACGGCCCGCCACCGGCGCCAGGTAATCGCCGACCGCGAACGTGAGCACGGTGAACATCATGCCCAGCGTCAGCAACGTGCGCAGCGCGCGCCACGGGCCGAGGCCGCTCGTGCGCAGGATCGTGTACTCGGAACTCTGCGCGAGCCGGGCCATCACGAAGATGGTGCCGATCAGCACGGCGATCGGCAGCAGCTCGTACAGGTGGCTCGGGATCAGCAGCGTCACATACGCCAGGGCCTGGGTCAGCCGGTAGGCGCCACCGGCCTTGCCGACGTTGGGCAGGTCATCGACGAAGTCGAAGAAGAAGAAAAGCGCCAGGAACCCCACGGCCACGAACACCACCGCGGCCAGCACTTCGCGGTAGATCAGGCGGCGGATGGTCCTCATGCGGCGCCCTCGGCGCGCGCGGCGCCCCGGCGCAGGAGCTGCCGAAGTGTCCAGTTATTGTGCTGTTTGGCCAGCCACAACAGGCCGGCCGCCAGGACGCCCCCATGCAGGGCCAGCAGGAACCCGCCGAAGCCCGCCTGCCCGCCGCGGATCCAGCTCTGCCCGAGGTTCAGCAGGTTGTAGTAGACGACGAAGGCGAACAGCGCGAACACCAGGTTGCCGCTGCGGCCGGCGCGGGGGTTGACGCTGGATACCGTGATGGCGATCACCACGAAATTGAGCGCGGCCAGGGCCAGGCCGAGCCGCCAGGCCAGTTCGGCAAGGTGCGCGCGCGACGGGTCCATGACCAGCTCGAAGGTCGAACGCGTCTTGGCGGGTGCGTCGTCGCGCGTGCCCAGTTCGCTGCCACCCACGCGGCTCGTGTATTCCTCGAATTCGCTGATCTTCAGTTGGGCGTTGCCGGCCGAGCGCTCCAGCCGCTGCCCGTTGGACAGCACCAGGAACTGGCTGTCGCCGATGGTGGTGATCCGGCCGCTGCGCGCCGACGTGACGGTTTCCTTGCCGCGCTCGTTGGTGGAGATGAAGATGTTCTTGCCCGACTTGTTGTCGGGCGTGTCCTTCTCGAGGAAGAAGACGCGGTTGCCGCTGGCCGATTCCTGGAACTGCCCGGGCGCGACGCGTTCGAGGTCGCCGCGCTTGCCGTAGCGGTCCTTCAACTCCTGCGTCTGCTGGTTGGCCCAGGGCCACACCACCAGCGCGAGCAATGCGATCACCAGCAGGATCGGCCAGGCGAAACGGAACAGCGGCGCGAGAAAGGCGGACAGCCCGCGGCCCGCCGCGAACCAGATCACCATTTCGCTGTCGCGGTACATGCGCGACAGGGTGCCGACGATCGCGACGAACAGGCTCAAGGTGAGGATGGTGGGCAGGTAGCCGAGCACGGTGTAGCCCATCACCATCATCACTTCCTGGGGATTGACCGAGCCGCGCGTGGCCTGCCCGAGCGTGCGCACGAGCGTCATGGTCATGACGATCGTCACCAGCACCACCAGGGTCGCGCCGAAACTGCGGGCGAGTTCCTTGCGCAGGGAGGAATGGAATAACATCGCGCGATCGTCAATAAGCGGAAGAAAAACAGCGAATTATGGACTTCGAACTCAAGACCCTGGACCTCGCAGGCGCGGCCGGCGAAAAATGCGACGCACTCGTCATGCTGGTCGGCGAGAACTTCAAACCCGGCAAGGACGCCCTGTCCAGGCTGGCGGGCGAGGCGCTCAAGGCGCGCGACCTCGATCCCAAGGCCGGCAAGCTCCTGCAGGCCTACCGCAGCGCCGGCATCGCGGCACCGCGTGTCGTGCTGGCCGGTTGCGCCGACGGCTCGCCCAAAAAGGTGCACGCGGCGGTGGCCGCGGCCGTGGGCGCGTTGCGCACCTCGGGCGCCAAGCGCCTGGTGATCTGCCTACCTGCCGATGCCAAGGAGGACGCGGTGCGCGCCGCCGTGTCGGCCACGGCCGAATCGAGCTACGTGTACGTCGCCACCAAGTCGAAGCCGGAAGGCCGCGAACTGCAGCGCGTGACCATTGCCGTGGCGGACGCTTCGCGGCTGCAGGTGGCCTTTGCCGGCGCCAGGGCAGCGGCCAACGGCATCGAGTTCGCGCGCGAACTCGGCAACCTGCCTCCCAACCACGCCACGCCGACGCGCCTGGGCGAGGAGGCAAAAAAACTCGCCAAGGCCCACGGCCTGAAGTGCGAGGTGCTGGGGCCCAGGGAGGTCGCCAAGATCGGCATGGGCTCGTTCATGGCCGTGGCCAAGGGCTCGGAGGAGCCCCTTCGCTTCATCGTGCTGAAGTACACGGGCGCGGGCGCCGGCGACGCGCCGGTCGTGCTGGTGGGCAAGGGCATTACCTTCGACAGCGGCGGCATCTCGATCAAGCCGTCGGCCGACATGGACGAGATGAAGTTCGACATGGGCGGCGCCGCGAGCGTGCTCGGCACGTTCCGCGCGATCGGCGAGATCAAGCCCGCGATCAACGTGATCGGCCTGATCCCGAGCTGCGAGAACATGCCCGACGGCCGCTCGGTCAAGCCCGGCGACATCGTCAAGAGCCTGTCCGGGCAGACGATCGAGATCCTCAACACGGATGCCGAAGGACGGCTGATCCTGTGCGATGCGCTCACCTACGCCGAGCGATTCAAGCCGCGTGCCGTCGTGGACATCGCGACGCTGACCGGCGCCTGCGTGATCGCCCTGGGTGGCGTGCGCAGCGGCCTGTTCGCAAGCGACGACGCCCTGGCCCAGGCATTGCACGACGCCGGGGAGCGCGCGATGGACCCCTGCTGGCGGATGCCGCTGGACGACGAGTACGCCGAGGGTCTCAAGAGCAACTTCGCGGATGTGGCCAACGTGGCTGGCCGCGCCGGCGGCGCCGTGAACGCCGCCAAGTTCCTGCAGCGCTTTGCCGGTGCCTATCCGTGGGCGCACCTGGATATCGCCGGCACGGCCTGGAAGAGCGGCGGCGCCAAGGGCTCGACCGGGCGCCCGGTGGGGATGCTGGTGCAGTTCCTGCTGGACCAGCAAGGCGCTGCCCGGCCGGCGAAAGCGGCCAAGCGTCCCGCCAAGCGCAAATAGGCACGCATGACCGAGGTCACGTTCCACTTCAACGCCCCCGAGAAGACGGGCTACGCCTGCCGCCTGCTGCGCAAGGCGGTGGCCGCGGGCGCCAAAGTGGTCGTGACCGGCGACAGCCGCCAGTTGAGCGAGCTGGATGTGGCGCTCTGGACGTTCTCGGCGCAGGAGTTCGTGCCCCATTGCCTGGGGGCCGCGGCGACGCCCGCAGTGCTGGCAGCTTCCCCCGTGGTGCTGGCCGAATCGGCGCGATCGGCGCCGCACCAGCAGGTGCTGGTGAACCTGGGCGGCGCCGTCCCCGAGGGCTTCGAGCGGTTCGAGCGCCTGATCGAGGTCGTGGGCGTCGACGATGAGGACCGGCAGCAGGGCCGCCGGCGCTGGAAGCACTATGCCGACCGCGGCTATGCGATCACCCGGCACGACGCCGCGCCGAAGGACGCCCACTGATGGCAACCCGGACCCCGCCGCGCTACGTCCCGACCCTCACCGAGGTGGTGAAATCCGCACCGGAGGCGAGGGTGGCCGCAGACTCGGCCGCCGCCCAGGAAGAGTTGATCCACCGAGTACTGCAGCGGGTGGACCTGGTGCTCGAGCGCAAATTGCGTGAAGCGATCGCGGCCACCGTGCTCGAACACACCCGCGCCATCGCCCCCCTGCTGCGCGAGGAAATCGAGGCCGTGGTCCGGGAGACCGTCGCGCGGGCATTCGCCGACGAACTGGAAGGCCCCAAGGGGCGCTGAGACAGTGCCCGCCCGAAATAGCATTAGCTCGACTGTCGTCAAAGTAAACCCGCTTATCGGTCCCCACCTAGACCTTTCCCTATGGCCCGGGCGCGGAAATTGCGATATGTTCGCCGCCGTTGAGCCCTAAAAGATAATCTCAACCTTTTTCCTACTCTGGAGGTCAATTTATGCAAATGAAGTTCAAACTGACGGTGGTCGCCGCCATTGCCGCCGCCTGCGGCATCGCGAGCGCACAAGACGTTCAGGTCGTCAAGATCGGCCACGTCGCTCCCGTCTCCGGTCCCCAGGCCGCCTACGGCAAGGACAACGAAAACGGCGCGCGCATGGCCATCGAGGACCTCAACGGCCAGAACATCGTCATCGGCGGCAAGAAGATCAAGTTCGAACTCCTGGCCGAAGACGATGCCGCCGATCCCAAGCAAGGTGCGGCCGCCGCCACGAAGTTGTGCGACGCCAAGGTTGCCGGCGTTGCGGGCCACCTGAACTCCGGCACGACCATCCCGGCCTCCAAGATCTACAACGATTGCGGCATCCCGATGATCACCCCGTCGGCCACCAACCCCAACCTGACCAAGCCCGGCTACAAGGGCGTGTTCCGGCTGCTGGCCAACGACAACGCGCTGGGCGCCGGCCTGGCGTTCTACGCCGCCGACGGCCTGAAGCTCAAGACCGTGGCCGTCATCGACGACCGCACCGCCTACGGCCAGGGCGTCGCCGAAGTGTTCAAGAACACCGCCAAGCAAAAGGGCATGACGGTGGTGGACGAGCAATTCACGACCGACAAGGCCGTCGATTTCATGGCCATCCTGACCGCCATCAAGTCCAAGAACCCGGATGCCATCTTCTTCGGCGGCATGGACCCGCAAGCCGGCCCGATGCTGCGCCAGATGGAGCAGCTCGGCCTGACGAAGCAGAAGTACTTCGGCGGCGACGGCATCTGCACGATGGACCTGATCAAGCAATCCGGCGGCGCCAAGACGCTGGAGAACGTGATCTGCGCCGAAGGCGGCGCTTCGCTGGACAAGATGCCCGCCGGCAAGGCCTGGAAGGCCAAGTACGACGCCAAGTACCCTGGCCAGTTCCAGGTGTACAGCCCGTACGTCTACGACGCCATCATGGTGCTGGTCGACGCGATGAAGCGCGCCAAGAGCGCCGACCCGAAGGTCTACACCGCGGAAATCGGCAAGACCAGCTACAAGGGCGTCACCACGACGGTGCAGTTCGAGCCCAATGGCGAGCTGAAGAACCCCGCCATGACCTTGTACACGTACAAGGACGGCAAGAAGATCGCCCTGAACTGAGCCTTTCGGCTCCACGAAAAAGCCGCCCCCGGGCGGCTTTTTCTTTGGGCGCCTCGATTTGCGTGCCCGGCACGAGCCGTAATGCTTCGCCGACTTTTGCTGTAGGCGCCCTCCTACAGGCCGCGCCAACACTGGGTTTGCGGGCGGCTGCGTATTTCCGCCAAGTTGTGGGTACGTGGCGAAATCAGTAACCTGCTTCCATTTGTTGCAGAGTCGACGGGTGCCTTGCAGGCGCAGGGCGGGGAAGCCGTTTTCACGGCGGCCGGTAGGGTGACATCTATATCTTGGGGGCTAGCATGGAAGTAGTGGCGAAACTGCCTTCGGTGGACCAGCGCGAGAGCGAGCTGAGACTGGTCCTGAAGGCATTGGGCGCGTTCAGGCGCGGGGAAACGGGCGTGACGCTGCCCACCGAGTGGGATGGCATCTACGGCAAGATCGCCGCGGAGTTCAACGACCTCACCGCCCAGACGGCGCGGACGTCGCAGAAGTTCAAGTCGGTCGAGGCGGGAACCCGGCCCGCCACGAAGCACAGGCGGCTGCCCGACGACAAGCTGACCGGCTTCTGGCAGGCCGACGTTGCCATCGTGAATTCGATCCTGGACGAGGTCGACGTGCTGTCGGAACACACGCGAACCTTCCTGGCCGCGCTGACGGACCTCAAGAAAGGCAACGCCGCGGCCCAGCTGCCGCAGGACTGGACCGGCGTGTTCGGCAAGGTGGCCGATGCCTTCAACGACGTGGTGGCCGAGAACCTGCGCATGTCCCATGAACTGGCCCGCCTCTCGCGCGTGGTCGGCAAGGAGGGCAAGCTCAAGGAGCGGGCGTTCGTTCCCAACGCCAGCGGCTTCTGGCGCGATTCCGCCGAATCCATCAACTCCCTCATCGCCGACCTGGTGCACCCGACCTCCGAAGTGGCGCGCGTGATCGGCGCGGTGGCACAGGGCGACCTGTCCAAGTCGATGGCGCTCGAGGCCGATGGAAGGCCGCTGGAAGGCGAATTCCTGCGCACCGCCATGATCATCAACAAGATGGTGCAGCAGCTGGGCACCTTCTCCGCCGAAGTCACGCGGGTGGCGCGTGAAGTGGGCACCGAAGGCAAGCTGGGCGGCCAGGCCGATGTGCAGGGCGTCGCCGGCACGTGGAAGGACCTGACCGATTCGGTGAACTTCATGGCCTCGAACCTCACGGCCCAGGTGCGGAATATCGCTGGCGTGACGAAAGCCGTGGCCACGGGCGACCTGTCCAAGAAGATCACGGTGGACGTGAAGGGTGAGATCCTCGAACTGAAAAACACGATCAACACGATGGTGGACCAGCTGCGGTCGTTCGCTTCGGAAGTGACGCGGGTGGCGCGTGAAGTGGGTACCGAAGGCAAGCTGGGCGGCCGGGCCGACGTGCAGGGCGTGGCGGGTACCTGGAAGGACTTGACCGACTCCGTGAACTCGATGGGCTCGAACCTCACGGCCCAGGTGCGCAACATCGCCGAGGTGACCAAGGCCGTGGCGGCCGGCGACCTGTCCAAGAAGATCACGGTGGACGTGAAGGGCGAGATTCTCGAACTGAAGAACAGATAGGACGGGCGGCGGGTCGGGAA
>JAUYOG010000015.1 GCA_030695945.1 Ramlibacter sp. | reverse complement strand
GCGGCGGCGACCGGTGCCGGTAGCTGCATAGTCGCGGAACAGGGCCTCCAGCTCGGGGAACAGGTTGTTCTCGGCGCCGAAGTGGCTGAAGTTCATGTTGCCTGCCTGCTCGGCCTCGGCCTGGCGCAGCTTCATCTCCTTACGGTCGTAGCGGTGGAAGCTGTCGCCCTCGATGATCGCGGCATTGACACCCTCGCGACGGAAAATGTTCTGGAACGTCCGCGTGACCGATGTGGTGCCCGCGCCGGACGAGCCGGTGATGGCGATGATGGGGTGGTGTTCTGACATGGTGTGTCCTAGAAGCGAAGAATCTCTTAGCCGCGGAACAGGCTGCGCTCGGCGAACAGCGGGCTGTTCAGTTCGATCTTGGCCGGCTCGGTGTAGTACCGCTCGATGCACTCGACCTCGTTCTTCGAGCCGAACACGAGGCCGATGCGCTGGTGCAGCGACGTGGGGTGCACACCGAGAATTGGATGTCGCCCAGTGCTTGCGCGGCCGCCGGCCTGTTCCATAATGAATCCGATCGGGTTGGCCTCGTACAGCAGGCGCAGGCGGCCCGGTTTGGACGTGTCCTTGGTGTCGCTCGGGTACATGAAGACACCACCACGCGTCAGGATGCGATGCGCCTCGGCCACCATCGAGGCGATCCAGCGCATGTTGAAGTCCTTGCCACGGGGGCCGGTCTTGCCGGCCAGGCATTCGTCGACGTAGCGCTTGATTGGCGCTTCCCAGAAGCGGCTGTTGGAGGCATTGATCGCGAACTCCTGCGCGTCGGCCGGCACCCGAAAGCGTGGGTGGGTCAGCATGAACTCACCCAGGTTCGGGTCGAGCGTGAAGCCGGCCACCCCGTCGCCCACGGACAGCACCAGCATCGTGGTCGGCCCATACAGCGCATAACCGGCGGCCACCTGCTGCGTGCCGGGCTGCAGGAAGTCGGCCTCGGTCACGTCGCGCCCGCTGTCGACCACATCCTGCGACGCGCGCAGCACGCTGAAAATGCTGCCCACGGAGACGTTCACGTCGATGTTGCTGGAGCCGTCCAGTGGGTCGAACACCAGCAGGTACTTGCCGCGCGGGTGCTGCGAAGGGATCTGGTACGGGCCATCCATCTCCTCCGACGCCATGCCGGCGCAATGGCCGCCCCATTCGTTCATGCGGGTGAAGACCTGGTTGCTGATGACGTCCAGCGGCTTCTGGGTTTCGCCCTGCACGTTGAGATTGCCGCCCAGATCACCACCCTGCTGGCTCGCCGCGATGCCCAACTCGCCAAAGGCTACTGCCCGCGCGATCGCCTTGCAGGCAAGCGCCACGTCCAGGATCAGCGAGTTGAAGTCGCCGCTGGCGTCTGGGAAGCGCCGACGCTGTTCGATCAGGTAGCGCGTGAGGGTGAATCGTTGAGATAGGGGCATGGTTGTCTTTCGAGTTGTCGTTTCCGTTCAGCAGGAGCCCGCCGCATGCCAGCCGCGCAGCTCAGTGACCGTTGTTCCCTGCAGGCTGGGCAAGACACGCAGTGCACCTGCGAAGTCGTGGTGCGCCGTGAAGTCATTGGGGGTTACGATTGTTGGCAGACTGGCGGCCCTTGCTGCCTTGAGTCCGTTGGCAGAATCCTCGAAAGCCAGGCATTCGGCGGCGCGCAGGCCCAGCCTCTGCAGCGTCTGCCGGTACACCTGAGGATGCGGCTTCTTGCAAAAGGCAGTGGAAGCGTCTTCAACAATCTGGAAGGTATATTTCCAGTCGGGCCCGATCGCCGATCTCAGCAAGGCCGCGATGTTGACCGGCGACGTAGTGGTTGCAATGGCCAAGCGTAGCCCCTCGTTACACGCCGACTCGATCAAGCGCAGCACACCTGGACGCAATTGCACAGCGCCATCCCGCACCATGCGCTCGTAGGCCGCCGTCTTGAGGTCATGGATACGCTGCACCGTGTCGGCCAATGCACCAGCATGGATGGTCTTGACGCCGCCGCGAACCTGGCTCCAGTAACGCGTGATGCGTTCCTTGCCTCCGGAGACTTCCAGCAGCCGGGTGTAGAGCGGCTCGTCCCAATGCCAGTCGAGCCCCGCCTCGGCAAAGGCATGGTTGAACGCGCAGCGATGAGCGCTCTCGGTGTCGGCGAGCGTTCCGTCGACATCGAAGATCAGGGCATGCAATGGAACAGTCGTCACGGTGCGTTCCCTTCGATGTTGGCAAACACCCGGCTGGCCAGTATGTCGCTGGCGGCAATGGTGCTGAGGTCCTCGGCCCCCAGTGCGGACTCGCGATCGGCATAAAGCCGGCTGGCCTGGCGAAGACGGGCACGGTCGAGCGCGTTGCGCACGCTGCGTGCGTTGGCGAAATGCGGTTGCAGGATGCGCCTCTGCAGGTAGGCGTCGAAGGCCTCACGGGCACCGGCGCCGAACTGGTAGTGCGTAGCCGCCAGCATGCGGTCGGCTATCTGCAGCAGTTCAACCACGTCGTAGTCGGGGAAGACCAAGTGGTGCGCGATGCGCGAGCTCATGCCGGGATTGGACTGGAAGAAGGTGTCCATCCGGTCCTTGTAGCCGGCGAGGATCACCACCAGGTCATCGCGTTGGCTCTCCATCACCTGCAGTAGGATCTCGATCGCCTCCTGGCCGTAGTCGCGCTCGTTCTCTGGGCGATACAGGTAGTACGCCTCGTCGATAAAGAGCACGCCGCCCATCGCCTTTTTCAGCACCTCTTTCGTTTTGGGCGCGGTGTGGCCGATGTACTGGCCCACCAGGTCGTCACGCGTGACACTGACCACATGGCCTTTGCGCACGTAGCCCAGGCGGTGCAAGATCTCGGCCATGCGCAGCGCCACCGTGGTCTTGCCGGTACCGGGGTTGCCGGTGAAGCACATGTGCAGCGAGGGCGCCTGCGCGGCCAGGCCGTGCTGGGCACGCAGCTTGTCGATCACCAGCAGCGCGGCGACGTCGCGGATGCGGGTCTTCACCGGCGCCAGGCCGATCAGATCGCGGTCCAGTTCGTCCATCACCGACTCGACCTGGCTTTTCGCCAGGACGTCGGCCACCGTGCGCGCCGGCTCGGCCAGCGCCGCGGGCGTGGCGCCGGCCTGCGCCGGGGCGCCGGGAATAGAGTACAGCGGTGCGGTCATGGGACGCGTCCGATGGGCGTTGCTCAGGCGCCGTAGCGCTGGGCCTCGGCCCGGTCGGTGGCATAGCTGTGCACGGTGTAGCGCACCGAGCGGCCATTGACCTCTTGCCGCACCAGGCCGAAGCCGGGCTCGTTGGCAGGCCGGTTGACGATGAAACTCATCGTGATGGTCTCGACGCCGCGCGTGGAGTCGAAGGCCATCAGG
>JAUYOG010000013.1 GCA_030695945.1 Ramlibacter sp. | reverse complement strand
GTCGCGGTTGGCGACGCTGCTGCAGACGGACCTGGACGTTGCGACGGAGGTGCTGGAGGAGCTGGAGATGGACGAGGTGCTGTGCCGCGACGAAGTCGGATACGGCGTGACGCAGTTTGCGTGGAACGTGTTCCTCCTCCGGGATTGGTGAGAGTTTGGGGGAGGAGGGAGAGTGGAATGGAAAGGGAAGAGATGGACGGGGGTAGTCCGGGCTGTTCAATTGGTCTCACTCAGCCCGTTTCATCCCACGTAGTGAAGGGCACATACCCCGTCTCACACAAATAACTATTAGAGGAAAGAATGCACCACTTCCGCCACGCCCCGCTGCTGCTGCTGCTGCTGCTTGTTTTCGCTGGGCTGCTGCGCGGCGTGTCGGCCGTCGACGATGTCGGCCCCGCCGTTCCTGTGGCGCCTCCGACACGCCGCACGCCGCCGCGCGTCAGGGCCCACCACGTGTGCAAGCACGACAGCCCGGCGATGCGGCAGATGCTGCACCACCACGGCATGGACACGGTGATGCCGCAGCACTACCGCTCGCAGGAACAGCAGCGCACGTTTCAGTCGCTGGCGGTGGGCCCCATCCGCATCGTCGTCTCCGCCGTCGACGTGACGACGAGCGGGAAAGTGTGCACCGCGGTGGGGCAGTCGATCCCGGACTTCGAGGGCGGCACCATCTCGTGCAGCTCGGCGGACGACATCCTCACGACGGCGAAGCGCGACCTGCTGCTCAACACCATCATCCCCGGCGCGATCCAGATACTTTCGGACCGCCTCCGCGTGAGCCAGGTCGCGGGGAACCTGATGGCCCCGTCGACGACGGCATGCACGAACTTCAACATCCCCGCGCAGTGCCGCGGAGCGCACGCAGCGACGCGCACCGACGCGACGAACGCAGCGAGCGTCACCGGCGCGGCGGCGCGAGCACCGACGACCGCAACGCACAGGCCGACCACGACCGCAGGACCGAGCAGCGGAACACGCGCAACAACGGCACGCGCAACGGTCCCGAGCGCGGCGGCACGCCATTCATCGACGCGCGCGGAGGCGAGTCAAGCACGCGACGGGGCGCAAGCGCTCAAAGCGTCGATCGCGCCAGCAATCACAGCGCGGCTTCCAGCGAACGCGATGCAACGGCAGCGGGCGTGGCGGAGCCAGCGGTTGCAGCATCGAGGGGCACACCGGCAAATGCGCACCCGACGACTCTCTCGTACGCGCAGGCAGCGAGCGCAGGGGTATCGGCAGCAGCGGTGCAACGCGCAACCCCCACGGAACGGCGTGGAGCGGCAACAGCGACAATGGCAGCGACAACAACCGGCGTCGCGGCAACGGTGCCATCGGCACCACAGCGGGCGAAGCGTGGTGGGCTGCCTGTCGGCGGAGACTTCGCGTCCTGTCTCTCCTCCTCGGAGTTGGACAGCGTCATCGCGCCGCTGCTCGGCGTTCGCTACGTCGACGCCATCGTTCTGTTCCGCGTTCGCGTCGGGCAGACCTCCGCATCGGCGGTGGAAGAGCTGTTGCGGCGACGGGTCGCGAAGCACGGGGCCGTCGTCGCCCCCATCCACATCCGCCACCACTGGGTGCTCGGCATCTTCAGCGCCGCCGGCGACGAGCTACTGGCGACGGTGGTGGACTCGGCACCTGGTCGCGCGACGCGCGACGACATCGAGAAGCTGCTCCGTCGGATGCATGTTCGAGCTCCCAACATCGTCAGCTGCGGGCGGCAGCTGCACGGCAGCAACGAGTGCGGCATCTTTGTCGTACTGAACGCGTGGCGCTGGTTCTTCGGCGTCGCGCTGCAGCGGTCGGAGGCCGTCGTGTCACTGGCGCACCTGCGGCCGATTCTCGCGCAGCTTGCGGCGCAATTCGACGCGACCCTCGCGCACCACATCGCGCACGACCCGTCACCGCCATCAACAGTGCCATTCGCACCGCCACCACCAACAACGACGCCAACGGCAACACCAGCGACAACAGCACCAACACCGCGATCAACAGCGCCACCACCAACAACGGTACGCCAGCATCAGCCATACGCGCCACTGCAACG
>JAUYOG010000008.1 GCA_030695945.1 Ramlibacter sp. | reverse complement strand
TACGACCCGCCTACCACCTCTCTCCTTGTGCTGTTCTGTAGCTCTCGCGATAGACTCGTCCTGCTCTCGATTCCTCACCTGAAAAGGTGACAGCTCTCAAGGCAGACCCGCCACACAGCTCCCAGCACTCTTTTTTCGCGCTTCGCACTCGCACTCGCATTCGCAGTTGCACCCTTGCATTCGCACTCGCACTCGCATCCGCAGTCCCAGTCGCGCTTCGCACTCGCACTCGTATTCGCAGTTGCGCTCTCGCATTCGCACTCGCACTCGCATCCGCAGTCCCAGTCGCGCTTCGCATTCGCACCCGCATTCGCAGCTCCAGCTGCACACCGCGCACCGCTTTCGAACTCGCAGCCGCATTCCTTCCACAGTTCAATGTCAGCGCCAGCAGCAGAGGCAGCAGCAGCGACAGCGAACAGCCGCGGACGCAGCCAAAGCCGCGGAAGCCGCGCAAACAGCCGCGCAAGCAGCACCAGCAACGGCGAGGACGAGCGCCGCATTCTGCGCGACTACCTTCGTGCCAAGGAGAACCGCGAGCTGGAGCCGTGGCGCAGCAAGCACGAGCTTCGCCGCCGCGAGCGTGAACATCTGCTGCGCGCGACGCGCGAGCAGAACATCGCCACGTTCATCGACCACGCTAAGGAGGGGCTTTTGTCGACGGATGAGGTGCTCGCGGCCACGTACGTGTTGTTCGGCAGCGCAGCGGACGACCAACACTTCTACGCAGGTATCCTGCTAAAGAAGGTTGGCCGCGAACGCATCATCGCGCACAACTGGTACGTCGCGGAGGCCTCCGGCACGACCTTCCTGCACGACAACGGCGCTGCCATCGAGTCGCTGCAGTTCCCGCTTTTTCCACCGGACGAGCGTTGCGCGTTCCTCAACGTTCGGCTGCTTCGCGCGGTGGCAACGAGCTCGGTGATGGGAGGCGGCCCGACGCGCGCTCCTCGCATCTTCCGCGACGACGGTGACGTGGAAGGTGGCGGCGTTCTTCCGGTGCAGCAGGCCAGCGACGGCACGTGGGGCGTCGACGTCTCGGAGGTCGAAGCGGCGTTCAGCAATCTGCACACAGCGCAGACGCAGCTCGCCCTCGCGTTCCACGCGATGCAACAGCCGCAATCGAGGGCTCCACGGAACGCCAACACTAACTCCAACCGGAACACGCAGCGCCAGCCGCAGCAGTACCAGCAGCCGCAGCAGCCGCAGCAGCCGTACCAGCAGCAACAGCCGTACCAGCAGCAGCCGTACCAGCAGTCGTACCAGCAGCCGCCGTACCAGCAGCAGCGCGGGCGCGGACGGCGCGGAGGAGGCGGTCGGCCGCAGGGCGCAGGATGGCACGCCGACGCGACGCCGGCAGCGCCAGCATTCGGGCAACCGTTCGCCAGCCAGACGCAGCCGCCGCCGCTACAGCAGCAGCAGCGTCGACAGGATGGTGCCGGTGGGCCGCGGGCGTCGGATTTTTAAGAAGTCCCTCCCCCGGGGACGTAAATACAACAGGGGTGTCTGCGCCAGCCGCCGCCGCGCCGCACTCTGCAGCGATGGCCGCCCGCGCAGCGCCCCACGGAGGCGACGTGCGCGACTGCCTTTCGTCGGACGAGATCGACGCCGTGCTGCGCCCGTTGCTGGGCGCGAACTACGTCGACGCGCTGGCGTTCTACCGGTTTCGCACGCACCGGGCCTCGCTGGAGGAGTTGGGGTCGGCGCTGCGCGCAACGAATGCACATTGGCTCGTTGCGCCGGTGCACGTTCGGCACCACTGGTGCCTTGCGCTGCTAGAGTTCGACGCGTCGCGTGCACTCGCCGCGACGGTGGTCGATTCCGCACCTTCGGCGATCACCCGCACGGACCTGCAGCGGCTGTTCCGTCGCGCAGGGATCCCGCTGAAGTCGATCGTCTCTGCCGGACGTCAGCGCGCTGGATCGAACGAGTGCGGCGTGTTCGTCGTGCGCACAGCACTCCGCATTGCGCACGCATCGACGCCGACGCGCGCACAGCCCCCGCCAGCAGACAGCGGCGAGGTCTCGCTGGCGCACTGGCGACGGGCCCTGCACTCGCACACGGCAGTGTGGAACCTGTTCGTCGAAGAGACAACGCGCGAAGCAGCACCGCGACAGCACACAGCATCACCGGAGGCCGCGCAGGCGCAGTGGCGCCGCAACTGGCCGTACCCGCCGCGGAAACACGAGCTCACAGGCGGCGCGGCGGCCGACGACGGCCTGCTAGCACATGTCATGCAGCAGTCGTCGGAGCACGAGGCAGAGGCCGCGGCGCACGAGAAGTGCTACATGCTCGTCGCATCGCTGCTGGCGTCCTTCGTCTGGCATCGCATGCTGCCCGTTGACGCGCACTCGCTCGAAGTCCGCTCCGACGTGTTGGGGTTTGCGCCCGGCCACCACGACGCAGCTGAAGCGCTGGAGGCTCTTGGTGTGCCGGTGACACTCTTCGGACCTGGGCGTCGTCGGGGGCCCGCTCGTTTGTGCTCCGAGCTCGTCGGCGACGTCGCTGCAGTGCAAGCGCCTATCGGCGTTGCGCTTCCGGCGACTTTTGGTGAGTATCGGTTCTGCGTCGGTGCGTTGTTCCTTGGTGACGTTGACGAGTCCGGCGCGCGGCGCGGTCACTACGCCCTCGCGCGGGCGCTTCACCCACGTCTCGCGCTGGCGCTGTACGCGCGCACGCAAGCCCAGGCCCAGGTCGGACAGCGCCAACCCGAGCCACCTCAACAACAGCAACCACCCGCGGCAATCCGCGACGCAGCACGCCTCCCACGGCTTCTCCGGCTTGTGCCTCGTCAGCGGGTCGTGCAGCTGCCACCAGAGGAGCAGCCCGATCCACCACTGGCGCATGTCCACGAACATGCACAACAACGGCAGCCAGCAGCCCCGCACCCAGCAGACGCAATGTCTTACGGGCACCTGCGTCGCATGGCGCGGACGTTCGCGACAGGGACTTTGGTGCGCGTGGCTTGGTCGCTCGGAGACGATGCCGGAACTTGGATCGGCGAAATCGTGTCCGCCGGCGGACGGAGCATCGACCCGATCTGCCGGTACACGCACGAGCTGTGCCAGCTGTGCGGCGAGTGGCGCGCGCGAGCCGAGGAACTTGAACTGTCGCTGCCGCACGAGGGCGTGCGGTACTTCGCGGCCGACCCGGTGGATCGGTCGCCGCCGGCCTCCTGTGCGTGCGCGCCACTGGACGACGCAGAAGACGACCTGGACGACGACGACGGCAACGCAGCAGCACCGGCAGCCGCGCTCGACCCGTTCGCGCAGGATCGCTTGCGGGACGCACTTCTGGGCTTCCGCCCCGCCGCCGAGCCCGCGCCTCCGACTGCGCCGCGCGGCGGCGTCGGCATCGGCTGGTACATTCATCGCGGACGCCCCCCACACGTCCACAGCCTGGTGTGGAAGCAGCTGGCGGCCACGACGCGAGCCGCACACATTCGCTGGCTGACGATCATCAAGGGGATGCCGTCGGAGCTGCGTGGCGCGCCGCTCGGCAGCGCCATCATTGACCTGGTGCTGCGCATGGCCTCCTCGCGCAGCTGGCGCTGGTCGACGGTGTCGACGTCGCTTTCGGCCGCGGCGTCGGCGCTGCGCTCCCTGCCGCTGTACACCAACATCGTGCAGCCGATCGACCTGCGCAGCGACGTCGCCTTTGCGGCAGCGTCGAAGCGCGCGCAACACCTCGCCAGAGTCGCCGCACCGCCGGCCCCTAACAACGCGACGCTGCCGGCCGCGGTGCTCGTCCGTGTCGTGACTGAGCTGCGCGACGCACCGGCCCGGTTACTGCTGCAGCTGCTCTGGGCCTTCGCCGCGCGGGCGGGCGACATGCGGCAGGTCTGCGGCACCGACGTGCTTGTGTCGCGCTCCTCTTCGTCCGCCGTCGCCGCCGACGCCGCTGTGACCTTTCGCTTCGGGAAGGGGGCCGCCTTCTGGGGCCCGTACACCGTGCACGCGCAGGTG
>JAUYOG010000007.1 GCA_030695945.1 Ramlibacter sp. | reverse complement strand
TCCGTACCCGCGGCGTTGTACACGCGCTACGCGGGCGCCGTCGCCGACGCGGCAACGTTCGCGTACGACACCGGCCGCGCGTGGGGGTCGCGCAGTGGCGGGCCCTGGGCTACGACAACACGAGCGCGGCGAGCCTCGGCGTGGACCCCGTCTTCGTCGAGTCGACGCCCAGCTCGACGAATCGACGTCAGCCGTCGCGGGCGTTGCCGGCGCGCCGGTGGAGACGACCGCGGCGCTGGCCGGCCGCGTCGTGCGCGCTGTCCTCAACGGCGAGATCGCGGCGCCGGGGTCGTGCATCCGCGGGCCGAACCTGTGGAACACAACGGTCCCGAAGCACTGCGACGGCGTCGACTGCTGGCATCCGTGGATGGCGTCCCCCGCCCCCGCTGCGCTGAACATGAGCACGCTGTTCCAGACGTGCCTCAACAACGGCCGCATCTTCCCGGAGGGCCACGCGATGAGCCGCGACGTGACGCACGACCGCGTGCACCCCCTCAGCGAGGCGATCCTGGCGACGATGGAGAACCCGCGGCTGCACCCCGACTTCGGCACAGTCTACGACGGCTACCTGATGGGCATCCCGTACGTCGTCGTCAGCGGCTCGAAGTACAGCGGCGTGCGCGTGTCGTTCCTGTACGGCTCCGAGTCGGACGCGGGGCCGCACATCATCCCCGAGCACGCGCCGGTGGAGAGCGGCGACTGCGACAGCAACGGCGACCGCCACATCCTCGTCCTCGACGCCGACACGTGCAAGGTCCACGAGCTGTTCAAGGCCGTCTACATCCACTTCGAGCACCGCGCGTGGCTGGGCGTGTCGCTCTCGGCCGACAGCGGCGCCGTCTTCGACCCCACGAAGGTCGAGCACCGCACCAAGGGCTTCACGTCCACCGACGCGGCCGGCCTGTCCGTCTTCGCCGGGCTGCTGTAAACGCGGCGCCATCAACCACGCCGTCCGCTTCACCGTCATGCGCTCGCAGATGGCGTACGTCTCCCCGCCGGCGACGCACTTTGCGTCGACGAGCACGCGCGCGGACCTGCCGCCGATGGCGGTACAAGGGCGCTCTTCGCATGGCGTAAGTATCGTGCGCCGGACTGGACAAGTGTAACAGCATCCTTGCAGCAGCAGTGGCGTCAGCAGGCTTTCCTGCTGCACCGCCAAGGCGCACTCGAAAAACAGTCGAGAACGTTGGTGGGACAAGGGC
>JAUYOG010000005.1 GCA_030695945.1 Ramlibacter sp. | reverse complement strand
GAGGTGACGCTGACCTTCCGCTTCGGGAAGGGCGCGGCCTTCTGGGGTCCCTTCTCCGTCGTCGCCCGCGCCCCAACGGAGCTCGCGCAAGCACTCGCGGACGCGTGCGCGGCATCACGCGGCGGGCCTTTGTTCAGCGAGCGGGAGCAGCGACTCGTGGCGGCAGCGCTAAAAGAGCGCGGGTTCCCTCTGCGCAGCATTCGGCGGGGGTCGCTGACGCTGTTGGCGGCGAGCGGCGTGAGCGACAGCACGCTGCAGATTCGCAGCGCACATCGCCGCCGTGACACCCTGATGCGATACCTGGGATGGGGCATCGGCAGCAGCGACGCGAGACGCGCCGCGCGGGAATGTGGCGTCGTGACTGGCGGCAACGCAGCGACGCGCGTGGGACCCAACTCCGGTTTCGTCGGGAACCGCGGCCGCCGCACAAAGCCGCCGCCGCCGTTGATCCCGAACGCGCCCCCGAGCGGCAAAGAACTTGGGTTGGAGGGGGACGTCGACTGCAGCGCGTGGCGGCTGCACGTGAAGCACGTGGGTCTTGTGGACTGGAACGCGGTGGGGAACATGGTGCGGGGCACTCGCTGGGAGCAGCCGATCGACGTGGCACGACGCTGGTGCACATCGACGGAGTTCTACGGCGAGAACATCGGGCCCATCGCCGATCACCGCGTCCCCTACAGCCGCATCCCCGCAGCCGACGTGCGCACGCTGCTGCAGTTCGGCAAGATCGCGCCCCACGAGGGGCCGATCGACAACTACGTGTTCGGCTTCTTGTTGCCGCAGCCGGCGAAGCAGGTGCGGCGGCCCATCTTCGAGCCGCACAACAACAAGACGTCGCTGCGCGAGGCGATGCCGCCGCTGGCGTACCCCAGCCGCCGCGAGCGACGTGCAGCGATGGTCGGCCGCCCGTTCTCCGCCGAGTTCGACCTCGCGGCATATTTCGACCAGCTTCCGCTGGCGGAGAACGTTCGCTCGCAGTTCGTCCTCCGCGTGCGAGATCCGGTCGACGGTTGCAACACCTTCGTGCTGACGCGCCTGCCAATGGGCGCCACCTTTGCCCCATCAGTCGCGCAGACGCTGACGTGGGCCGTCGTCGCGCCGCTCCTCGAGATGCCCGGCGTGGCGGTGCATACGATGATCGACAACGTACGCATCGCCGCACCCGACCTCGCGACGTTCACCGCGGCCGTCGATCTGTTTCTGGCGCGCGCGCGGCAGGCCGGCCTGACGCTGAACCCTCGCGAGGCCGTCGACCCGCAGCGCCCGCTTGTCTTCCTTGGCGAGCAATACGTGGAGGGCGAGCGCATTGCTAACGCGCAGCGGCACGTCGACAAGCTGCGGGCGGCGCATCGACGGTTCACCGAGGGCGACGCAATCGTAACGGCGCGGCAGTTCGCGGCACTGGTCGGCCTCGCGCTGTTCCTCGCTCACACTCTCGGGCTCGGCCTCGCCGAGCACTACGGGCTTCTCCGCGCGTACAGGCGCATCGCCGAGCGAGTCGGTGCTGGACGAGAGGGCGGCATCAACGGTTGGGACCTGCCGCTGGAGTTCGTCGCGCCGACGCTCGCGCAGAACCTCACCAACATCGTCGCTACGCTGGTCGAGAACCGCCCCGTGCCGCTGCCGACGCTGCGCTCGCCGAGCTACGACAACACCGCGTATGATACCGTGATCGTGATCGACGCGAGCGAGAGCGGTTGGGGCGCTTTTGTGCAGCGAACGCGTGAGGGACTGGTGCTGTGCCTGCGGCAACGGTGGGCAGCTGGGATCCGTCACAGCGCGACTGCGGAGCCGCGAGCTGTGGTGCGCTGTGTCACGTGGCTCCTGCAGAACTTCGAAGTGCGGAAACTGGCGGTGGTCACGGACCACGAGGCGATCGCCCGTGGTCAACGGCGGTGGCATAGTTTCAACGGGGGCTTCTCGCCGGCGTATGACCTCAATGAGGCATACTGCACGCTCTACGGCGACGACCGCGTCGCCGAGGTCTTCATCGTCGCCGGTGAGCTCAACCCGGCCGACGGACCGTCCCGCGACCCCGGCACCGCCACAACCGTCACCGCCACCGCGAGCACCATCGTTTTCCCTTCGCTGCGTTCGTTCGCGCACCCGTACCCCGCCATCAACAGACCAAGCGGCATGGTCTGAGCGACGCGCGACAAGCGCAGGAGTGGGGGGCGCCATGCGGCAGGTGGGGGCGATCTGGGCCATTGATGTACTGGTTTGCAGTTGAAGCAGTAGAAGAGGTGTGGTTCATACCGTCTGCGTCTTTCCCACTCCAGTGCAAACCGCGACGTTGTTGCCTATTTCTTCAAGGAAGACAGCAACAGCCCACGGTGACGTTGGAGCTTGCTGTGGACGTACGCTCGGTCTCCCTGCTCCCTTGCTTTACTTTCCCTTGGGTTATTGTCCGCGTTCTGCTTTCTGTACTACGGCTGTGGCTGCGAAAGCAGGAAAGCTCAAGAACGTCAAAGTCCTTCGTCCGGTTGTAAAAGCGCACGAAAGAGTGTTCGAAGCCAACTGGCTCACACACGTTTTTTGAAGCACATGTCCTCCGGATCGGAAAGCGCAGCGGCAGCAGCGGCAGTGGCAACAGCCGGAACCGACTCGGCGGCGCTGCGCGAGTACTTTGCCGCGCAGGAGTCCCGCACGCTCGAGCCATGGCGCGCGACGCTGGAGATTCGCAAGCGCGAGTGGGAAGCATTCGGGCGAAAGACGCAGGCGGAGCTGATCAACGAGATGGTGGACCAGGCGAAGGCGCGAGCGCTCACCTCTTCGGACGTGCTGCAGCTGATGTACCTGTTCTTCACGAACGCGGACGCCCAGCGCAGCTACGCCGCCTGTGTGCTCCGTCGTCGCGGCCACAGCCGCATCCGCGTGCACAACTGGCTTGTCGCGCGCGAGATCGGCGAAGACTTCCTCGCGGAGTTTGGCCCGCGACTCGACGACCTCCCCTTCCCACTGTTTCCCCCAGACCCTCGTTTCAGCACGCTCAACACGCGCCTGCTTAACGAGGCGGCGCAGGTCGTCGGTGCGGGTTCGCGCGCCTTGCCGAGCGTCTTTCTGTGGGACGATGTCGCTTCAACGGTGCGCGGCGCGGGCGCGCTTCCTGTCACGCAGATTGAGGGACAGTGGGGTGTCGACACGTCGCCGATCGAGGTTGCGTTCACACATCTGCAGGCACGCGTTGAAGGTCTCGAGAAGCAGGCGCAACGCCAACAGCGACAGGCCCAACCGCAGACGCAGCACCAACAGCCGCAGCAGCACCAACGCACCTACCAACAGCAGTCGTACCAGCAGCCGCAGCAGTCGTACCAGCAGCCGCAGCAGCAGTACCAGCAGCAGCGATCGCGCGGACGACGTGGTGGAGCACAGGGTGGTGCCACGTACGCGGACGCAACGTTCATGCACCAGCCGATGCTAACGCCGCCGTTCGCACCGCAGCCTTCAGCGCAGCCGTTCGCACCGCAGCCGTTCGAGCCACAGCCGTTCGCACCGCAGCCGTCGCAGCAGCCGTCGCAGCTGCGCAGGCAGGGCGATGGGCCTGACGCGGTGCGGCGTTTTTGAGCAGTCCCTACCCCAGGGACGTGAATAAAATAGGGGCCGCGACGGACGCCGACGCAACGCACGCAGCGGCGCCGGTCGAAGTCGACGGCGCCCCGACGGGAGGTGACATCGCAGGTTGCCTCTCGGATGTGGATCTGGACGTTGTGCTCGTGCCGTTGCTTGGCGATCGCGTCGTCGGGGCAAGGCTGTTCTTCGACTTCCGCACCGGACACCTGTCGGCTGCGGCGCTTCTCTCTCATCTTCGCTCTGCGGGGCTTGCTTGGCGCGTTGCGCCGGTGCACGTGCGTCATCACTGGGTGCTCGCCGTGCTTGCGGGACTGGACGGCGACGCACCTGCGGCCGTTCTTCTAGACTCTGCGCCGTCAGCCGTCACACGTACGGACCTGCGTCGCATCTTCCGGCGCGCGGGTATCACGCTGACTGCCGTCGTTTGTCCCGCACGACAGCCGCCATACTCAGACGAGTGTGGCGTGCACACCATTCGCAACGCACTGCTCGTCTGCTCTTCGCATCTGGCGCCGCACCTGCCGCCGGCAAGCGACGAAACGCTGTCGCTTGCACACTGGAGGCCGCATCTACACTCGCACGAAGCGGTGTCTGCGCTCTTCGCCGCCGAGGCGGCCAAAACAACACAACCAACACCATCAACAACACCCCAACCGACGAACGGGACGGAACGTGGGTCTCCTCTTCAGAACAACACGTCGCAACAGCAATCGGTTGATCGAGAAGCAGACGCGACGATGGCACGACAGCAGTCGCGCGTGTGGTCGCATCAGCCGTACGCACCGCTCGCACAGCAACACCAACAGGACATCGAAGCCGGAGGCGTCAACGACGACGTCGTGCGGACGGTGCTACAGCAGGCCGATCGACATGGCGGGGAAGCGGCGCGAAACGCGCTCTGCTACATGCTGGCTGCGAGCGGGCTGGCGTCAGTCGCTTTGGGGCGCATGTTGGCGATGAATGTGCCGGCGTTGCGCGAGCGGGCCGTCGCGCTGGGCTTCGACGACGGTCACAACGACGCCGCCGAGGCCGTGCAGAAGATCGGTCTGCCGGTGACGCTCTACGCACCGCACCACCCCAACGGTCCGGCGTACCTGTGGGGCGACCTGGTTGACGACGTCGCGATCGTGCGCGCGGCACCGGGCAACGCACTTCCCGCCGCGTTCGGCGATCATCACTTCGTCATCGGGGCCATCTTCGTCGGTAACTACGATGAGCACGGCTCCGCGATGGGCGGCCACTACACCGTCACGCGTCTCCTGCACCCGCGCACAGCGCTCGGCGTCTACGCACATGTCCAGCGCCCTCAACGGATGTTACGGCTGGCGCCACAGGCGGAAGAACCGCAGCCAACATCGACGACGACAGCACCGGTTGAAGGCGTTACTCAGCACACCAACCCGCCAGCGACGAACGCGACAGCAAGACCGCCGGATCCACCAGCGACAAGCGCGAGCGCAAGGCCGCCAAACACGCTGTCGCACGGATACGTCCGCCGGTTCGCGCGCCACCTAGAGGACGGCGCACGCATCCGTGTTGCGTGGATCCTCGGCGAGGAAGCCGGGACGTGGTGTGGCGAGGTGGTGAGTCGGGGGGCGCGCGGCGTCGACCCCATCTGCGCATACAGCCGCGAGAGCTGCCAGCTGTGCGGCGAGTGGCGCGCCCTGCCCGACCCCATCGAGCTGGACCTGCCGCACGATGGCGTGCGCTACCTGGAGGTCACCGAGCTCGACGGCGAGATGCCGCACACCAACTGCGTGTGCGCCGACGACGACGAGGACGAAGCCGCCGATCCACGAGGCGAGATCCAACCGACACAGTCGTCGACCATGGCGGAGCTGCTTTCGCGCGCGCACGCCGACGCAAACGCCGACGACCCTTTCGCCGCTGATCACGGTTGCGCGAACCTCGGGTTCCTCGGCTCCCCGCCGCACAACAACGCGCCGCGCGGCAATGTCGGACGGGGGTGGTTCCTGCACAATGGACGGCCAGCCAGCGTGCATCCCATCGTCTGGCGTCAGCTCGCCGCGACAACCCGCGCAACACACATCCGATGGCTGCAGCTACTTCGCGGCCTACCGCAGGATCTCGGCGACGCCCCCCTCGGCGCTGCCATCGTCGAGATCGTCATGCGCATGGGGACGGCGCGCAGCTGGAAGTGGTCGACCGTGTCTTCGGCCCTGTCGAGCGTCGCGTCGGCGCTCGCATCGCTCCCCATCTACAGCAATGCGACGGCTGCCATCGACGTGCGCAGCGACCCGATCTTCGCCGCGGCCGCAAAAAGGGCACAGCACTTGGCCCGGGTCGCCTCGCGAGCGCCACCCAACAGCGCGCTGCCGTTGGCCGACTTCCGCGCCGCGCGCGACAGCCTCAACGACCCGCACGCACGGCTGCTCCTGCAGCTGATGTGGTGCTTCGCGTCGCGGCCGGCGGACACGCGGCAGGTGCGCGCAAACGACGCACACATCGTCGTGATCGACGAGGCCGTCGCAGAGGTGACGCTGACCTTCCGCTTCGGGAAGGGCGCGGCCTTCTGGGGTCCCTTCTCCGTCGTCGCCCGCGCCCCAACGGAGCTCGCGCAAGCACTCGCGGACGCGTGCGCGGCATCACGCGGCGGGCCTTTGTTCAGCGAG
>JAUYOG010000003.1 GCA_030695945.1 Ramlibacter sp. | reverse complement strand
ATCGCCGGACTCCTGACCAAACCGTGGCAAGATTCATCCTGTGTGGTGAGAACCTTGTTTGGTTTGACCCGCCCCGGTCCGGAAGCGGTTCGGGTGGCAGCGGCCGAGGCGGGAATCTCGGCCGACTGCTTTTCAGCTGGTGTTCGCTCGGCGCTACGTCCTCCCCCCACGCACCCTCGCACGCTGCCGCACTGCCAAGTTTTCGGCCTGGAAGCGCGAGCGCACGATTTGTGCCATCTCGTCGTAGACCGGCGCCTTCTTCTGCGGATCAGCGATGGTGATGATCAGCGAGAAGGGCTGCGGCTTGAAGTTCTCATCGGCGTGCTCATGGCGGGTCAACAACTGCAGCTTCAACCGCCAACGCAGGCCCTTTTCGCCCTTTTCTCCCATGTCGCCGTGGTAGGTCCGCACGGGTGCCCACTTGCGCAGTTCCTTGACCTGGTAGGCCTCGTAGAGGAGGCCAGGGTTGCGATGCTCGGGCGGCACCAGTCCCGTGAATTTCTGCGAAATCTCGCCGGTCGCGCGAGAAGTCGTTTCGCGATAGACGCCCAGGTGCGCATCGACGTGGGTCTGACAGTATTCCGTGCCCCAGCGGGCGCCGCGCGCTGGCCGGAAAGCCAGGGTCATCCAGATCTCGCCGAAGTAGCGGCCGCCGCGATACAGCGACGGCGGATACGGGAAGTGATCCCATTCCAGAAAGTTCTTGGGGCGCAACACGTCGTCGAAGACCAGGGTCGCGCTGTGCGGCGTGCATTCCAGGCAGTAGGGAACCGTCTGCGGCAAGCCGAAGCCCAAGAAGTTCTCTTCGCCATCAGGCACGCGCAGGCCCGAGCGCGGATCGCGAGCATGGTGCGTGAGCAGCGCCCGCGCCAGGACTGGACTGGGGCTGGGCGTGATCTCGTGGTAGATCTGGGCCAGCGTGCGCGACACCAGCGGCGCCGCGAAGCTGGTGCCCATATCCTCCACAACACCAGTGTCGGTAAGCGAGCGGATCCCGTGCATGGTCGCGCCATCGGTCGAGCAAGAGCCGCCGTAGTGGACAAGGTCCGGCTTGATGATGTAGTTCGGCCCGGCGCCGTGCCGCGAGAAGGCTGTGGGATGGTGCTGCTTGGGGCCCGCAGCCTTGAAGTCGACGTGCGAGACGGCCCCGACTGTGATGCCAAGCACGCTGTCCGCGGGCGAGGTGATGCGTCCGTCCACGAGCTGCGTGCCCGCGCGCGGGTAGTCCAGCAGTGGCAGCGTCTGGTAGTTGCCAGCGCTGATCACGAACGAGACGTTGAACCGCTCCTGCAGGTTATCCAGTTCGGCGGCCAGTTCGGAGAAGTCATCCAGCGAACACACTTCGTCGGTCCCCAGCGACAGGTTCCAGACGCGGTAGGTGTTCGCATGCTCGGCGAGCGCCTCCTCCAGCGAGCGCAGCAGCTCCTGCTCCATCAGGGCCAGCGTCTCGCCTTGCGCCGGGTCGTCGTTGGGCATCACCTGCAGGTCGAACACGCCGCAGGGGCCGGCGTCTATGCCCGCGATGGTGGGATTGAGCTGGCCGGCGAAGCAGATGAGGCCTGCCACGAAGGTGCCGTGGGAGCGGTTCTTGTCGTAGGGCGGTGCAACCTGCATCTCGCGCCCGACGATCCAGCTGGCCAGGGCTGTGTTCGCCGCCGAGATGCCGCTGTCGACCACTACCACCACCGGGATGTCGGTATCGTTCTCGCCGCGCACGGGCAGCGCCGGCAGCGGTTGCGTCACGACGCCGTGCGGCCGGATCGTGCGGATCAGCGGCATCTGCGAAATAGACCGCACGCCGATCACCTTGGACAGGGACTCGATGTCCTGCACGTTGCGGCACTCCACCCCGAAGGTCCAGCTGCGCTCGGCGTAGCCGCGCGCGTCGACACGCAGGCCCTGCCGCTCGCAGGTCTGGATGAAATCCTTCACCAACGCGGGCTGCTCATCGACCGGGCCGAAGTCGAAGAGGCGCACGCGCGCCATGAATCCATTCTTGGTGCGAGGGCAGCGCCGCAGGATGTCCTGCGGCTCGCGCCCGCGGCGGCGCAGCGCCGGCGTGACCGGCTCGATGGCCTCGATGGACGACAGCTCCTTGACGATCTGTTCGCTCTGGTTGTCGTTGATCAGACGCTTCAGTTCCTGCAGGCCATCGGCAGTCGCCATCGCGAACAGTTCGTCCATGCGCCCCGTGCCTACGATCGGGCAGGTGTTCTCCGAGAAGAGGTGAATCGGCCGGTGGCTCTTGGCGGCAGCCTTGTTGATCACCTTCACCCGGATCGGCACGGCCTTGGTCTTGGTGATCTGCGGCAGCACCGCGTGCTCGATCGCGCTCACTTGGGTGGCTAGGCGCTGGCGGTATTGGCCGTCGACGGTGCGGAAGGGTTCTCGCCCGCCGCCTCCGCCCATCACCTTCCGCTCCACGCCCTGCTTGGGCATGATCAGCTTGATCGGCAGGCGTTCGCCGCCACCGCCGCCGGCACCACCATCGCGGCCACCGGGCAGGTCAGTCGCCATGCTCGTCGCCCTCCTTCTTGGATAGCCGGTGCACGGTGGCCTTGGACACGCCCAGCAAGTCGGCGATGACCGCCAAGCTGTAGAGGCGCTCATCGCGCTCGCGCAGCACGTGCACCATGGCACTCGACTCCTTGCCTGCGAGGATGCTAGCAAAGCGGCTACCCTCTGCGTCGGTGGCCAGGTTCACCACGATCGGGAAGGCTTCCTTCAAGCCAGGCGCAACGCCCGTGGCCACCTGCTTTCGGCGAAGTCGCGCCGAGGCTTCGCGGATGTCCGATCCGGTGAATCCTTCGGAGAGGTCGCCCAGCAGCGCGAAGTCGCGCTCGCTGAACTCCAGCGGCTTCAGAAAATCCGACCACATCCGTTGCCGCTGGTCGCCCGTGGGCAGAGTGAGTGCCAGACGATAGGTGAAGCGGCGCCATACGGCCGCATCCAGCAGGTTCTCGTGGTTAGTTGCGGCCAGCACGATTGACTGGCGACCCAGGGTGTCCAGGTTCTGCAGGAAGCTGTTGACCACGCGCTTGAGCTCGCCCATCTCCTGGTGATCACCGCGGACCTTGGCGATGGCGTCGAACTCGTCCAGGAACAGCACGCAGGGTGTCTTGGCTGCGAAATCGAACAGGGCACGGATGTTCTTGGAGGTGCTGCCTAGGAACGAAGAGATCAGGCCGTCCAGGCGGGCGACGTAGAGTTCGAGGCCCAGTTCGTGGGCGATGTAGCGTGCCAGGCGACTCTTACCGGTCCCGGGTGGCCCATACATGAGAAAACTCAGCGCTCCGGACAGTTCGCCGTTGTCAGCGATCGAGCCGTGACTCTTAGCCACGCTCACAAATTCGTGGACGACATCCCATTGGGCCTGGGTGAGCTGAACCGGCGGCTCATGCAGCTTGCTGACCTTGATGTGCTCGACCAGCGGGAAGCGGCTTTCGGAATCCACGGGAAGAGCCCGTGGAAACCGGGCGTCGGTGGGACGCAGCTGATGGTCGTTCTCTTCCAGGACCTTACGCAGCCGCTCAGCCGCAGCCAATTCTCCGGCCGCCTCGAGCTTCTGGGCGAGGAAGGCCGTATAGTTGCGAACCTTGTCGACGTCAAGACGAAGAGCGCCATTGACGATACGAACAAGCTCACTCATGAAACGAACATCGTTAGACATGAGACGATTATGCCATCATGAGAAACGACTCGTCAAGACCCTGGAGACGATCCTGACAGATTTCGAGGGCGCCGGACACTTGTCCAAAAAATGCAAATGTCGGCCAGTCCGTGGCTCCTCCGCTATCCCTGACGTCTGCCCTGCCCGACAGTATCCGCACCGCCGGGCCTGGGCACCCGATACGCCCCCGCCCACATGGGACGTCAACCCTCGAAGGCCCGGGCCATCTGGCTGGACCGCTTCGCGTCCTCGGCCTGAAGGTAGATCGAGGTGGCCGCGATCGAGGCGTGCCGGAGATTGTCGCGGACTGTCAAAAGTTCGGCGCCGCGGGCGAGCGCATGGCGGGCATGTGTGTGTCGCATCCAATGGGGACTTGCCGCCCCCCAGCTTTTCGGCCAAGGCCTCCTGGGGCGGCGTCAGGTCGAGGGTGGCCGCCGCAATCGAGCGAAGTGCCCGCTTGATTGATGATCGCCCAGAGACGGGTGCTGCTGATTCGTTCCTCGCGGTCGAGCGTGGCCACCAGCGGCATGTCCACAGTCCAGCGCCGGGGATCCAGCGGCACCCCGCGCAAATCGAAGTAGTGGCCGAGGGGGGTCAGGCCCAACGGCGGCAGTGCAACGCGGCCGCGCATGTTGCCCTTGCCCACCACATCGATCCACCATGCCCCTTCCTCCAGCGTCAGCTGCTTCAGGCACAGCCCGACCAGCTCGCCGGCGCGCAGACCCGTGGCGTAGCTGAAATCCAGGAGTTATCGTAGGCAATCGCAGGCAAGCGACTAAGCACCACGACGATGCGCTGCATTACCTGCCCGCAATCACACCGCAACATCAAGCTCGAGGTTATCGATCAATCTCGTCGCGCCGATCCTTGCCGCCGCCAATACAACCAGCGCGTCGCCATTAGTGGGCATCCCGAGGTCAGTGCGCCGGCGAATCGCCACGTAGTCGGGCTGCCACCCGCGTACGGCCAGGGACTGCATCGCAGCTTCCTCCATGGCCGACCAGTCGCGTCGCCCGCGCCGCAGCTCGATGCGGACGCCGCTCAACTCGCGCGACAAGGCGACGGCCTCGAGCCGCTGCGATGCGTCGAGATAGCCGTTGCGCGAGGACAGCGCCAGCCCGTCTTCGCCGCGCATCGTTTCTCCCGCGACAACGTCGATTGGCAGCGCCAGTTGCTGCACCATCCGGCGAATCACCATCAACTGCTGGTAGTCCTTCTTGCCAAAGACCGCCACCCGCGGCTGCACGCAATTGAAGAGCTTCAGCACGACGGTGCACACGCCGGTAAAAAAGCCCGGACGGAAGTGCCCTTCGAGGATGTCGGCAAGCGCAGCCGGGGGCTCGACCTTGAAGACCTGGGGCTCGGGATAGAGCTCGGCCTCATTGGGTGCAAAGACCAGGTTGCAACCCGCGGCCCGCAGCAGGTCGCAATCACGCTCGAGGGTACGCGGGTAAGTGTCGAAATCCTCGTGCGGCGCGAACTGCAGGCGGTTGACGAAGATGCTCGCCACCACAGGGCCGCGGGCCTTCCTGGCGCGCTCGATCAGCGAGAGGTGGCCGGCGTGCAGGTTGCCCATGGTGGGTACGAAGGCTGTGCCAGTAGCCCCCGCCAGGGCTTGCCGCAACTCGGCAATGGTGTGGACGATGCGCATATGAAGTGAAGTGGGTTCAGTAGGTGTGGATCGACTCGGGGAAGCTGTCGTCCTTGACGGCCTGCACATATCGGCGCAGCGCCGCGTCGACGCCGCCGCCTTCGCTCATGAAGTTGCGCACGAAACGCGGCAGCTTGCCGCGCGTGAGGCCCAGCATATCGTGCAAGACCAGCACCTGGCCGCTGCAAAGCGCTCCGGCGCCGATGCCAATCACGGGGATCGGCAGGGCGGCCGTGAGTTCGCCGGCCAGGACCGTCGGGATCAGCTCGACCACCAGCATGGAAGCGCCCGCCTCGGCCAGCTCACGCGCATGCCGCAGCAGCGTCTCAGCGCCCTGCTCGTCGCGTCCCTGCACGCGGTAGCCACCCAGCGCGTGGACCGATTGCGGTGTCAAGCCCAGGTGCGCGCACACGGGGACGCCGCGCTCGACCAGGAAGCGTACCGTGTCCGTGGTCCAGCCGCCGCCCTCGAGCTTGACCATATGGGCCCCGCTTTGCATCAGGCGCGCCGCGCTGCGCAGCGCCTGTGCGGGGGACTCGTGATAGCTGCCGAAGGGCAGGTCACCGATGATCCACGCGTGCCGGTTGCCACGCGCCACGCACTGCGTGTGATACGCCATTTCGTCGAGCGACACCGGCACCGTGCTGTTCTGGCCCTGGACAACCATGCCAAGCGAATCGCCCACCAGCATCACATCGACGCCTGCCTCGTCGAGCAATCGGGCGAAGCTGGCGTCGTAACAGGTCAGCATCGCGATCTTTTCGCCGGCCGCATGCATTTCGCGCAGCCGGTGCAGGGTCATCGGCTTGCGCGAAGCACTCATGGCGCGACCATCTGTACCGGGACCTTGTGCTTCAGGTCGGTGGCCCGGTTGTCGGCGTCAACGAAGACCAGGCGCGGAACATGCGGCTCGGGCTGCGAGTCGGACACCATGCCGAAGGCGGCGATGATGACCAGATCGCCCACCGATGCACGCCGGGCCGCCGAGCCATTCAGCGAGACGATGCCGCTGCCGCGTTCGGCGCGGATGGCGTAGGTGACGAAACGCTCGCCGTTGTTGATGTTCCAGATGTGGACCTGTTCGTTCTCGCGAATGTCGGAAGCTTCCAGCAGGTCTTCATCGATGGCGCACGATCCCTCGTAGTGCAACTCGCAATGAGTGACGGTCGCGCGGTGGATTTTGGATTTGAGGAGATGACGAAACATCGGAGTACTCGATAGATTGGCCGCAGCAGCAAACTGGAGTCGAGGCAATCGTGGTCATGCAAGACTGCGGGAAAGAGGCTGAGGGGACACCGAGCCCAATCAGGCTGCAGCGCTTCGCTGTCCATGTCGGCGCCGGCCAAATCCGGGTGACGGATGCGGAGCCTCGGGACCACGTCACGGTGGGGCGCTTGGTTACGCCGACCCGTCTCGTGCTGAGATTTGGCCAGATTATATTGCGTCGCACCATTTTTGGCGAGGCGCTCTGCTCTGCCGTGTCGGCAGCAAATAGATCTGTCCGGTTTGATAGCAAATAGATTGTCCGCTTTTGGTTGATCTGGATTGCACCGGGCTGCAAAGTTGCGAAGGGCGTAGCCCGAAGCGGCTTTGCAGCTGCGGTGCGCGGCTTGCTCTGGCCCTCACGCGGCCAGCCTGAGCACCTCCTTGGTCACGGCCGCAACACCGTTGGCGTCATAGGCGGCCAACTTGGCTATTTCAGCCCAATCCCTCGAAAAGGTAAAGCGAGCGCATTGAGCCGAGGAGCGAGCGTCACCAAGGACGCGGCGGCCGCCGGCGCCAACGACGCGGCACCAAGTCAAGACGGCGATTCCACTTCAGTGTCCTGAGGGTCCTTCGGACGACTTCCTGCGGCCCGCCGGGTGGCGGCGTGCAATGTGCCCATCAGGCCCACTTCCCAGCCGTTCGAATCGCCGGTCCCGGCGTCCACCCAGTTCTGGTTCAGCACGTCGTACACCGGTCGCCATGACGGTGCGTCGCCGGTAGTGTGCGCGCGCAACTGCATCAGCGGGTTCGGCAGGTAGTGGCCGTTGACGGTGCGCACCCACAGGCGGCGCGCCGGTTGGTAGGCGCTGAGGACTTCGGCACGTGCGAGCACTTGGTTCACATAGCTGCGCTTGCGCCGCTTAGCTTTCCACAGATGCTCGGGAAGGCATGTCAGGGTGTCGTTCAGTTCGTCGGCAAAAAATCCCTGCCGATACTTGTAGGGCTGCAGCGTGCGCCGCACGCATGTCGAGCACTGCGTCTTAAAGCCGGCTAGCATCAGGCTCAATACCCAGTACTCGCCTTGATGGCGCTCCAGTCGCACCAGGCGGCCATCCGTCTGTACATCGAGCACCGGCGGTGCGATGCGCTCGAGTAGCGGTGCGATCGAATGGCGCGCGAATTCGTGATCTTCAGTCGCCCGGTTCAGGGCCGACAGCCAGGGCGTATGCCCGAATTCGTCTTCAAGCAGCGGGTCCGCACCACGCGCCAGCAAGGCCTCGGCCAAGGCGGCGTTGCCGGCGCGCGCGGCCATCATCAGTGGCGTGCCGCCTGTTGGGCTGCGATGGTCCATGCCGTACTGATCGCACAAACGCAGCAGGTCCTTGAAATTGCGCGCGACATAGGGCTGCAAGTGGCGCTGGCGCAGCAAGGCGACGCTGCGCCAGGCCTGCTCCTGCACGCGCATGAAGTCCTCACGAACGAGGTTTGGCCCCGGCCAGGCGAAGCCGCCTCCCGGCGCCAGGCTACGGGCCGGCGCGAACTGCGCTTGGGTTGCCAGTTGCTCGACCCAGGCCTGTTGCCCGTGCCACAGGGCATAGTCCAGCAGCGCCTGACGAGGCTTGTTCGAGGGATGCGTCCGGTCGAGCGCGCGCGGCGTGAGTTCACGCATCATGGTCTCGGACCACGGCGACCACGGCACAGGCTTGGTTTGCAGGAAGGTCTCGCGGATGGCGCGCGCCTGCTCTTCCTTGCCCTGCAGTTCGAGCTTGCGCGCCTCCTGCGCCCATTCATCGCGCGACGAGGATTGCACCGCGATTGTGGCTTGTGCCTCGCTGACTTGGAGGCCGAGCAAGCCGAGCAGCGGGTGCCCCGTGTCTGGCTCCACCAGCACCAGGCTCTCGACGGCGCGGGTCATCGCCACGTACAGTGCGTTGACGTAGAACTTGTACAGCTCGAGCGACTTGTCGCTCTTGTCGCGTGCCCGCCGGTACTCGAGCACGTCGGTCTGCAGGTCGGTGGTCGTGACGCCGTCGCAGACCTCGGCATAGGCGGCGCGCTGGCCGGACACCACCGCGTAGAGGATGACGTGCGGATACTCCAGTCCCTTGGCCTCGTGCACCGAGAACACGAGTGGGGTGCGGAAGTGTTCACGTGCGGCGGACTTGTCTTCGTCACGCAGCACGATGATTGCGTGGCGGACCGACGCTCGCGTGCGCGAGTCCATCTCGCGAAGCGTGGCCTCGCGCGCTGGCAGCAGCCGCACCTGGCCGTCTTGTAACGAGGCGCTCTCGACCAGGAAGTTGCTCTCGCGGTCGATGGATCCGAAGCGGGCCTGCTTGATCTTCAGCAAGGAGTTCGCCAGCTCGGTCACCGCGCGCGTGTTGCGGAAGTTCGCTTTCAGCACCGACAGCGATTGGCGCTGCGCTTCCCCGCCGGCCAGGCCGTGCCAGAACAGCGTGCGCACGGCGGACCAGGAGAAGAAGTTGGGGTGGACGATCTGATTCGAGTCGCCGCACAGCAGGAACTGCCCCGGCGTCTTCAGACAGGCCAGCACCAGAGCGAGTTGCACGTTGGTCAGGTCCTGGACTTCGTCGATCACGACGAAGTCGTAGACCGGCCTCGCCAGCGCCCGCCATTCATGGGCCACCAAGTTCAAGTCGAACAGGCCCGATTCGTGCAGCCACTGGCGGTAGCGCGCGAAGAGCGTGTGAGCTGCTTCGCGCGCCGCGGTGGCGAGCAAGGACTGGCGCGGTCCCAGCGCCAGGTAAGTCGGCAGATCGAGCGGGCCCTGTGCGCTGGCGCTCAGCACGCCGCGGAACTCCTCGAACAAGGCGTGGGCGTCTAGCTCGCCGAGTGTGCTGCGCAGTGTCTGGCGGTGCCGGTCGAACCAGCCGCGGAAAGCTGGGAACGTCACCTCGCGGCCCGCGGGCACGCGCAGCGTCTCAACGAACTCGCTGTAGCTGAGGAAGTCGACTTCCTGCGCCGGGTTCTCGTAGCCGTGGGCGCCGTACAAGGAGAGCGCCGATTGCGCCAAGTACGCCGAGTGCGTCACGTACAACACCCGGCCATCGGCCTCCCGCAACTTAGCCAGCGTGACCGCCGTCTTGCCCGAGCCGGCCGAGCCTACCACGACCACAGGCGCCGGTAACCGGCACACCGCCTCCTGGGCATCATCGAAGATGATGGGCTTGTCGAGAAGCTCGAACTCCGCGCGGTTTGCGTGAATCCAGCGCAGTGGCAATGCGTCGGCTATCGTGTGGCCGGACACTGGATCGGCCACCAGCGGCTCGCGCTCGATCTTGGCCTCGTTAACCGTGGCACCGCGAAGAAAGCGCGACTTCTCGTAGGCGTGGTTCTCGATCACCTCCAGCGCGAGACAAACGGTCTCGTCGCCGCAACGAGCGAACTGGAGCAAGAGACGGTTCGCGTAGTCGAGCTTGGCGCGCCAGTATGGCGTAGGCGCGAGTTTCTTGACATCGGCGCTGCGGAAGTCGCCGGCCTCAATGGCGGCACGCAGCTTGGCGAAAGCCGCTTTAACGCGGCGCGTATCGAGGTCCTTGTAGAGCAGCAGGCGCATGGCCGCGTATGATAGCGGGCGCATGAATGTCCGATCGCGGCGGCTGTCTGTCGCAGACAACCGGATCGACTTCTACTGCACGAACCTCGTTGCGCTGGGTGAGCGCGCGTTATGGCTCCTCGTTGACGGCGTCGTCCCGCATGGCGCTGCGCCAGTAGTCGGGATCGGCGAACTGTGCGGCGAGCGCATCAAGGTCGATGGCGGATTCCGTGTCCGTGAATTCGAAGCTGCCGAACAGGTTGACGTGCTGCCAGGCGACCGGCGAGACCCTCTTGACCAATTCCGCCGCTTCGAAATCGCCGGCGGCCACCTTTTGTGCATACACGCGCGCGCAGCAGCGCGGTGTTGTAGAAGATCACGGCGTTGGCGATCAATCGGGAGGACTCGTTCCAGATCTGCTGCTCGCCCTCGGTCTTCACGCGGAACTTGCCTGCGTTGACATAGGCGATCGCGCGCCGGAACCGGTGATAGGCCTCGCCGCGGTTGAGCGCCTTTTGCACGCGCTGCCTCAACTGCACGTCGTCGATGAAATCACGATGTGCAGCGTGCGGCAGATGTTGTCCATCTCCCACAGCGCCTTCTTGGTCTGGTTCTGCCGGGCATAGCTGGCCAGCTTGCGCACGATCGTTGCCTGCGTCACGCCCTTCTGTGCCAGCGAGGCCATGATGCGCTGGATGTTGGGCCACTCCTTGACGATCAGTTCATCGAAGACCTTGCGTGCAGGCTTGATGAGCTGGTCGCCGTGGTGCTTGGGATGCTCGAACCCGACCAGCATCCCCATCCTCTTGTGAAGGTCGCGGTAGCGCGGTGCAAACTGATAGCCGAACGCGTGCAGGAGCCAGAAGTTCACCTGGTTCGTGCCGTGCGTGTCCGTGGAATGCCGTGCCGGTCTGATCTCTGTGGTGTTGTTGTGCAGCAGGTCGAACACGTAATGACTCTCGTGCTCGTGCGTGCCGATGATCTTGGCGTTGATCGGCACGTGGTTGGCCACCAGCGTGTAGGCGCTGACGCCCTTCTTCAGTCCGAAATACTTGCTGGAGTACCTGGCATTGATCGTGTTGATCTGCGTCTCCATGCGTTGCCCGTCGCTGCTGGAATGCACCTCGTCATGGATGTCGTAGATGTGGAACGCCGGCAGCGCCGCCGTCGCGTTGCAGATGGCGTCGTTCGCTGCATGCAGGGTCTGCACCCGTAGGAAGTTCCGTGCGGTCGTCTCCAGCGATGCGTGGCTGATGCCGCAGACCTCGGCCATCTTCCACAGTCCCATGTTGGTGCCCATCGCGACGATGCATGCCAGCAGGGCCCGCGGGTCGGGCGCCTGTTTGACATAGCGGTCGAGCACGTGGGTGCACGACTTGAGGAACCCCGTCTTGCCCGAGACGAACCACAGGAGGTCGGCGATGCCGATGCCCGGCAGTTGACCGTAGAACGGGCTGTTGGTCGGCTCGTCCTCGCTCGGGTAGATCAACGTCCAGCGCCGATTGTCGGCGCGGCCGGTGACCTTGATGTGTTTGTTCTCGCCGCTGTCGATGCGCTCGTTGACCGAGACGAACGTCGCCTCCAGCGACTCGCGAAAACCCGCCAGGGTTTCCTCGATCGGCGCCATAAGCAGCGGTGCACCGATCTCCCGCAGAACCGCGTCCTTGTCCTTCCAGCGGGCGTCGCTGATCAGGTCGTCCTCGAAGCGGCGGAACTCGTTGCTGTTCTTGACATACACGTCGCCGGCTTCCAGCGCGTTCCGCACGAGGCGGTAGACGAGGAATTCGTAGCGATCGACCAGCAGCCTCTTCGGGTGGCCCTTGCCGGCCGGCGTTGTGAACAGGTAGCGCCGCAAGGCTTTGGGAATGACGGCGTCGGGAAACATGGCCTGGTTGATCTGGCTCGGCGGGATGCCACGGCGCAGTAGGTCCTGCAGGAAGACGAGCGCCTCCAGCAGCGGTGCATCCTCCACCCGACCGGCGAATTCCAGGTCGGCGAACAAGTGTCGCAGGTTGCGCTTGAAGGCCATCAACTGGGCCGTGTAGAAGTCCCACTCGAAACCGATCTTGTCGAACTCGACGTTGCGCATGTAGTTCGACACCACCGGAAACTGCGCCGGCTCCAGCAGCGCGAAGGCCTGCGCCTTGACTTGCGCGAACGAGGCCTTCGCAGGAATGGCGGGGTCGACGAACAGGTTGAGCACCTGCCCGGCCGCCTTGAGGTGTTCGCCGGCATCGGTCAGGGCTTTCTGCGCCGCTTCTTCGGCCGCGCGCTTGGCCGCATCCTCGTACTGGTCGACCAGGTGGATGAACGCCTCGACCAGGTTGTCGTTGATCTGCCGCAGGCGGTGATAGGCGAAGCACAGCAGGTACAGCCGCACGGTCGACAGCGCCATTCGGCGCAGCTTGTAGGCGGTGTAGAACTGGACCAGCGAGGCGTAGTATTTGACGCTCTCGTTGGACAGGCCGGTGGTCGCGAGAAAGCGCTCGGCGAACTCGTGCAGCGGCTGGAAGCGCTTGCGCCGCGCGACCTCTTGGCGCAGTTGCTTGTTGCCGAAGTCCTTGGGCTCGTGTTTGAGGGTCCTGATCCGGTAGGTGCCATCGTCGGCCTGCAACAACTCGTCCAGCGCGAGCTTCACCTTGGCCGGCAGAGCCTGATCGAGCAGTTGCGTGATCCGCTGGCGCTCTCCTGTGACGGCGCGGCTGACCAGATCCTGCAAGTAGGTGTAGCCGGGCGCGACGATGCGACGGTTCGCCAGGTGCTGCAGCGCTTCGCGTAGGATGTAGATGGGCTGCGTCGACAACATGGCGAAGCGCTGCGCCTTACGTTCCAGTTCCTCCTTCGCGGTACGGTCGCACGGGAGGTGGTCAAATAGCCGAAGGATGAGCCGTTGCTGGGCCAGTCGCGTGGGCTTTGAAAGCAGTCCGATGGCATCCAGGTCGCGTCCAGGAAAGTGACGGCGCAGGATGTGGTCGAGGTCGGCGCGTACGGTTTCCAATTCGTAGACGAAGAACTGCTGCTTCGCCTTGAAGTAGCCGAGCCGAAGCGCGAGATGGGCGGCCGCCGAGATGGTGCGCACGGCACCGACCGCTTCGTTCTCGATCGGGCTCAACTCGAAGTAGCGGCATCGCTCGTCCTCGGTGAAGCATGGCAGGCCGTAGAGCTCCTCGATTTCTTCGACGGTGAGGATCGAAAGGCGCCGCGACTGTGCCGTCATGCGCGGCACACAGGCGCGCCAATGGGCACGTTGTGCTGTCGCGAAGAGGCGGTCTGCTCAGTGCCGCTCCTGTTCTCGGGGGAGCATGTGAGTCGTCGGTTGGACATTCTGGAGGTCGCTTCCTCGGAAATTAAACGCATGCCAGCCAAATCGCTTTCGATGCGGCAGGCATTTTGTCATGCAGATGCAGCAATATTTTCTTCAGGCCAACAGGGTCGCTCTTAGCTCCTTTGTGATATAGTCCCCCAATGAAGGAGAAGGCGAGAAAACCGCTTTATTTCGTGGCGGGCAGTTACAAGGACTTGATGGCCCTGCCTGCGGCCGTGCACAGGTTCTTTGGGTTTGCGTTGGATATCGCTCAATGCGGCGGCAAGCATGAGGCTGCAAAGGTGCTGCAAGGCTTTGGCGGCGCTGGCGTACTGGAACTGGTGGAAGACGATGAAGGTGGCACCTACCGGGCTGTTTACACGGTGCGCTTTGCCCACGCCGTGTACGTGCTGCATTGCTTTCAGAAGAAAAGCAAGCAAGGCATCGCCACTCCAAAGCAAGACATGGAGATTATTCGCGCCCGGCTGAAGGTGGCCGAAGCGATGGCAAGGAGAAAGGCGACATGATGAAGCGACACGTCATTGATGGAGTTGAAATCTGGGAAGGCTCGGGCAATGTGTTTGCTGATTTGGGCCTGCCCGACGCCCAAGAACTCCAGATCAAGTCTGGCCTGGTGGGGGAAATCGCCAAGGCGATGCGTCGTCGCGGGTTGACCCAGCAGGCTGCGGCCGAGATCGTGGGCATTCCCCAACCCAGGCTGTCGGCCGCGCTGCGGGGCGATTTCTCGAAGCTGTCGGAGCGAAAACTGATGGACTCCCTGAACCGGCTGGGCTACGACATCGAGATCAAGGTGAAGCGCACGCGCAAGGCGGTCGGCTGCCGACAGTTGGCACTGGCCTGACAAGGCCCCCCTATCGCCATGTCGTACGCATAGTAGCGGCGTGCCATACCGCTTGGTCAGGCATCACTTTTATGGCTCCATTAAGATAAGAAAGATTATCGTAATAGATGCGTTTGTCCCTTGCGCAAAAAAGGAACCTGGACGCGCAACGGTGCACTGCGGCCCGGTGCTCACGGTTCGCGCGCTGTCACGGCACGTCGACGATGTCCTTGTCCGGGTCGTCGTGAAGCGGCCGGGGCGGACGTGGTGAGAATAGCGGCTCGCCATGAACGGGGACGACCCGTGCGAGAAATTCAATGACGGCCGTGGCAAAGATGTCATTGCGGTCGCCAGCCACCATATGGCCGGCACCGGCGACGTTGACGTACTCCGCTGTCGGGCACAACTTCAGGAAAGCCTGCGCGCCTTGTTCGCTCAGCAGGTCCGACAGGCCGCCGCGCACCAGCAGGGTCGGTAGGTCCAGATTCGCCGTGCAGGTTTCGAGGCGCTTGGTGCGCTGTTCGAGGTTGCGCGTGCCGGCGCGAAAGAGCGGATCCCAGTGCCAGTGGTACTTGCCGTCGGCGCCCAGCCGCACGTTCTTGGCCAGGCCATCGAGATTGGGCGGGCGCCTGCGGTGCGGCTGATAGGTCCCGATCGCG
>JAUYOG010000002.1 GCA_030695945.1 Ramlibacter sp. | reverse complement strand
CTGCACTCGGCGCTGGCCTACCGGCCCCCTGCCGAGTTCGAAGCAAATCTACCGCGGTGCGGGGCTGCTGCGCAGCAGCCCCGCACCGCGGTAGATTTGCTTCGAACTCGGCAGGGGGCCGGTAGGCCAGCGCCGAGTGCAGCCTTTGGCGATTGTACACCTCTTCGATGAAGGCGCCGATTGCATTTCTTGCATGCTGCGCATCACGGTAGGTTTGACCGTTCACCTCCTCCTGCTTGAGGGTCTTCATGAAGCTCTCCGCCTTGGCATTGTCGTAGGGATTGCCGACCCGGCTCATGCTGGCGGCAATGTCGTGCCGCTGAAGCAGTTCAGTGTAATCGCCGCAGGCGTACTGGATGCCGCGGTCGGAGTGGTGGATCAGGCTGCCGGGCGTTGGCCGTCGCGCCTCCAGCGCCATCGAGAGTGCGGCGATCGCCAGGCGCGCCTCCAGGTGCGTTTCCAAGGCCCAGCCGACCACGCGCCGGCTGAAGGCATCGAGAACGATGGCGAGATAGACGAACTCTTCCTGCAGCCGGATGTAGGTGATGTCCGCCACCCAGAGCTGGTCGAGGCCGCTCGGCACCAAGCCGCGCGCCAAGTTCGGCACCACGCGCCAGGCGTGGCGCGAATCTGTCGTAACCGGCACGAACGGCCGCCGCCGCAGGCACAGCAGATTATCCTGCTGCATCAGGCGCAGTACGCGTTTGCGGTTCACCGCAAAGCCTTCACGGCGCAACTGCGCGGAGATCCGGCGGTAGCCGTAATGCCTGTGAGCAAGCGCCAGCCGCTGGATCGCGTCGCGCACGGCGGTTTCTTCCACACGCGGGGTAGAGGCCGCCCAGTGCCGGTAGTAGCCGGCCCGGCTGACGCCGGCCAGCACACACATCCGCTCAATCGTGAGTTCGCCTTGCAGCAGGGGGACCGTCATCGCTTGGATGACCGCGTAGATCCCGTCACGCCAGGTCCGGCGTTCGGCCGACGTGCTTCCCTGACCCGCCGCAAGGCTTGCCGAAAAAAATCGAGTTCGAGCTGCTGCTGGCCGATCTTGCGCTCAAGTTCGGCAACGCGCTCCGGCGCGCTGGTGTCGGTAGCCGCGACATCGCGCGCCCGCTTCCTCACCCTCGACGCAACGTCGCCATCGCCCTTGCACGGTCGACCCAGCGGCCGGAGCGCCTCCGCTCCGCCCGCTCGAAACAGCTTCCGCCACGCATAGAGATCCTTGCGCAGCACCGTCAGCTCCTCTGAAAGAGCCCTTATCTGCTCGCCCGCCAAAATCCGGCGGACCGCTTCAAGCTTGAATTCCCGGCTGAACTTACGGGGTGATTTATTGGGCATTCGTCCTCCGTTAGAGAACTGTCCCCGGTTTCCCGTGTCTCACTTTTGGGGTCCACTCCACAAGGCCTGATGCGCTGTCCCCGGATTGCGCTGCGCTCCATCCGGGCTACGGGACTGTCGGGCTTCTCACGATTTCCGATGCGTCGCGTTGACGGCCATCGCTGCCGCTGCTGTGTGCGCGTCGCCAGGGGTCTCGCTTATTCCTACTTCGGTCACTCCGCGATCATCGGCTTCGACGGCCGCACGCTGGGCGAGACCGGCGAGGAGGAATACGGCATCCAGTATGCGGCGCTGTCGAAGCACCTGATCCGCGATTTCCGCCGCAACGGCCAGTCGCAGAACCACCTCTACAAACTGCTGCATCGCGGCTATACCGGCATGATCAATTCCGGCGAAAGCGCGCGCGGCGTGGCGGCCTGTCCCTACGATTTCTACTCGAAGTGGATCTCCGATCCGGAAGGCACGCGCGAGATGGTCGAGGCGATGACGCGGTCCACCGCGGGGACCGACGAATGCCCGATCGACGGCATCCCGAACGAGAAGTCCGCGACCAATTACTGAGCCGTTGCGGACTTTGGTTGAAGCAGCGAACTCGTGCTTCTTCCGTCATCCTGAGGTGCGCGCTCTTGCGCGCCTCGAAGGATGAATACGGC
>JAUYOG010000072.1 GCA_030695945.1 Ramlibacter sp. | reverse complement strand
GCTGCGAACGCAGGCGTTGCTCTCGGCGGCAATCGGTGCGACTGGCCACAACTTACGCAGCATCCGCCGGGGACGGTTACTTCACGACGCGTCGCTCGGCATCGGCGACGGCGATTTGCAGCTGCTGCCGGGCCACAAACGCGTGGACACGCTGATGCGGTACCTGGGGTGGGGCCGCCTCTCAGCAACGGCAAGGAAGGCGGCAGTGGCGCGGGCGGCGGCGGTACCGACGGGCGGCGGCACACCAGTCGCCACCGCGCCAAAAATGGGACTGTTCTCCGGCCGTAACGGCGTGAAGGGGCGCCCGGCAGGGTTGCTGGGAGTATCATGATAGAAGTATCATGATACTCCCATCATCACTTTTGAAAGTGATACCTGCTACTTCCATCATGATAGTAGCAGTTATGCCGATGGTATCATGATACTTTTGACCTTCCTCCAATCTTCCGCCTTCTGGTGAAAAGAAGCGAATCACAGTGAACAGCAACAACTTGCCAAAGACGAAGAGCTCGCGAGTGTGGAACAACTTCGACAACACCGGCTGCGCGAAGGGCAAGACGAATTGCAAGGGTCCTCAGCGCCACGCACCTTTCGAACCTGAAGGAGTATCTGCCTGCCTGAAAGCCCAAGCCACCAACAACGGGCGAAGCAACGGCAGCCGCGGCAGCGAAGCGCGACTTCTTCGTGAAGGGCACCAAGGTGAGGGAGGAGGTCCTCGCACTCCGTTCTGCAGCATCGCGTTCGCTCACTCCAAGTTCCAAGCGGCGTACAAGAACGTCCTCCGCCGCGACACCGCGCCGCCGGCAATGGCCGCGTACGCAGTCACGCTTCGCAAGGACTTGCTGGAGTGGCACGCAAGCGCTCGCGGCATGGAGTTCCGGTGGCCATCGTTGAAATGTCGAGTGGGGACGACTCTGAGTAACCATAACGCAGGAATGGTAATGAGGGAGCATAATAATCAAGGCAACGGCTGGTACAGCAAACGATTTGGTCGGTCGTGAAATGCACCTTCTCGTTGCTTTCACCAAAAGTAGCAGGATGCAAAAGTATCATGATACCATCATGATGTATCACTTTTGAAAGTGATACTTGCTGTCGGTATCATGATGGAAGTAGCAGGTATCACTTTGCTATCCTTCCTTCCGGAGAGACAAACGGGGAACGTGTTCACCTGCTCAATGTCCATCTCCGCAGCTGCCCCCGTCCGCCCTTTTTATCCATTCAATGGCGTACATCACTCCCCATTCCGCAGTCCTTGCCCCCTCTCACGCTAATCGTTCTACACCTGCCACTCCTCTAACCCTCTTGTCGCGTACGGATGGCTGAAGTTGACCAGCGCTGGGAAGACCGCGTCGACGTCGCGTGCGGTGAGGTCGAGCCGCGCGGTCGGGTCGCGGCTGGGTGCGTCAGCGGGGTTCAGCTCGCCCGAGACGAAGAAGATCTCGGCATGCGGGGAGACGCTGTAGAGCTCGTCGTACAGCTGGTTGATCCAGAAGGATCGACCAAATCCCCCAAACGCCGACCACCACCGTCGCTGCCCCGTTGCCAGTGCCACATGGTCTGTGACGATGGCGATGCGCCCGGCGGAGCCCTGACGCACGATCCAGCGCAGCGTCTCCAGGGCGGCGCGCGGCTCTGCATGCGCAGACCGGGACATCCGCACCGACCAACGTTGCTGCAGCAGCACGGTGCGTCGGGGCCGCAGCAGCAGCACGTACGCGCCCCATGCGTGGGCCGACGCGTCGACGATGGCCACCGCCGTGTACGCGTCGTGCGCCCACGCCGGTGGGTGCAGCTGTGGCAGCGGTCGCGGCCGGTTCTCGCCGAGCAGCCCCACCAACACCCGCAGCTGCTGCAGGGCGGCGGCTGAGGTCAGATCCACCTCGTCGTCCCACCCGCCGCCCGGCGCCGAGACGATCGCGCCGTACGCCCGCAGCAGGACAAAGAATGACGACAGCCTCACCTCGGCCGTGTGCGCGAGGAAGAGGCACAAGCCGACCAGCGCCGCAAACTGCCTGCGGGTGAGCAGGCCGCGGCCCGCCAGCTTCGCCTCCATCAGCTCGGCGGCGGCGCGCAGCTTTTCGATGTTGGACACTGTGTTGCACACCGTGCCGTCTGCAAGGTACGCCTCGCCGAGGAAGGTTCTCGGCGGCGCGCGGGCCACGGCGCAACGCTGCAGGATGGTGTTGTCGTCGACGTCGCTCCAAGCTGCGGCGTCGTTGAGCGTCAGGCCGGCAGCAGCGACCCGCTGCAGAAACGCGCGGACGGCCACGACAAACGGCCGCGGCTTGCTGCTCAGCAGGCGCACGTTGTCGATCATTGTATCGATCTTAACGTCGCCGTCGCCGCCGCCGAGCGGCAGGACCGCAAGCCACGTCACCAGCTGGGCGACGCCCGGCGCCTGCACGGCCCCCATGGGCAGCCGCGTGAGGGCGAAAAACCGCCCGCCGGCGACGGGCGCGGCGGTCCGGAGAACGTAGAACGACCGGCAGCGCTCTTCGATCAGGAACTGATCGAAGAACGCTGCAAGGTCGAACTGCGCCTCGAAACGTTGACCAACGGCTGCGGCACGACGTTCTAGCCGCGCCGGGTAGGCCAGCGGCACCAGAGCGTCGCGAACCAGACGCTTGTTCGCGTCTGGTTCGAAGATCGGCCGCAACGTCCCCTTGGCGGGCTGCGGCAGGAGCCACGCCGAGACGAAACCGTTGACGCGCCCGCGGAACGGCGCCAACTTTCCCGCCGCCAGCAGCTCCTCCACCTGCGGTGTCGTCAGCCGCGCCAGGGGAATGCGCTCGGCGTCGAGTCCTGGACGTGGTGGCCCGAGGAAATCGGTGGTGGTGCACCATCGCTGCGCACGTCCGGCTGCTTCCTCCAGTGGGGTGCCACGCGCCCATTCGAGCACCACCGGCCAGCGAACCAACCCGACCTGCTTGATGTGCAGGCGCCACGCGGTGGGCGGCGGCGGCGGTGGAAGCCCAAGGTCGACGTGGCGCGGCGGCTTCGGCCAGAAGAAGGTTGGGGGCTTCACGACCCGGCGACCCTGCGCGCCGTTGCGGCCGGAGAAGAGCCCCATCTTCGGCGCCGCGACGCGCCGAGATGGCCCACCGCCCGTGAGGGCAGCGGCTGTGCCGTTGGCGTGCGCGCGCTTCGCGGCCGCCTTCGCCGCTGTCGCCGAGTGTCGGCCCCATCCGAGATACCGCATCAGCGTGTCGGTCCGTTTGTGACCCGACAACAGTTGAAGGGCCTGGTCGTCGACACCGCGTGCTGCGTCGAACATCAGCGCACCTCGTCGGATGCTGCGGAGGTTGTTGCCGGCCGCCGCGACCGTTGCCGACAGCACCGCCTGCGTTCGCAGTGTGAAGAGCGGCTCGCCAGGATCCGCCTGCGCCAGCCACGCGGCCAGGTCCTGTGCAACGTCTTCTGTAACGACAGTGTGGATCGTGTAGGGGCCCCAGAATGCGGCTCCCTTGCCCGCCCGGAACGTGAGCACGAGATGCCGTCCGGCCCCGCACGGCGCGCCGAGCTCGACGTCTGTTGGTCGCAGCTGGCGCACATCGCCAACGCGTCCAGCGCACGACCAGCACACCTGCAGGAGCAGACGGGCAGCCGGCACTGCGATGGGTGCGATCTTCGGGTCGCGCCGGTACCCGCACAGGGAAAGGTACGTGTCGTGCGGCATCGACTCAGTGATCTGCGTGCGCTCGCTGGTTCTTGCGTTGTGCTGCGCGCGGCGCATGGCTGCAGCGAATGCCGCGTCGGTGCGCAAGTCGATCGGCGCGATCTCTGTGGTGTACAGCGGCAGAGCCCCCAAAGCCGAACACACCGTCGACAGCGCTGACGATATGGTGGCCCAGGCCCATCCACGCTCCTTTCCCATTCGAAGCACGAGGTCGACGACGGCGGTGCCGAGTGCAGTGTGCGCGAGGTCGGCGGGCATGCCTCGAATCCGCTCGAGCCAGCGTACGTGCAACTGTCGCGTCGATTTCGCCAGCCGCGCCCATGCCAGATAGTGCACGTGCGGCGGGCGACCCGCAAACAGTTGCCAGCAGCGTCCGACGTTGCCGGTCATCGTCCGCACCGGTGCCCGGCCAACGGCTGGACACGGCTCGCGTTCTGGTGCGATCGCGGCATCCTCCTGGTGTGGTCGGCGCGGCAGCACGAAACGCGGCTCATGACGCGGAGATTCGTTCGCTTGCGGCGGTGGAGGCGCAGGGGGATCGTCCATTTCGCACGCCACTTCCTCGGGGCAGCGGCATGTCGACTCGACCGGTCCCTGCGACGTCACTGAGTAGTAGGCCGTTCGCGGGTGCGGAAGGTGCAGCGTCACTCGCTCCATCTCTCGCCACTCCCCGCAAACGTCGCACTGCTCCGCCACCCAGTCGACCAAGCAGTGCTCGCCGCGAGTTCGCGTTCGCGTCACGACTCCGGCCCACATCCCTGCCTCGTCCTGTGCCGACCAGTGCGCCACGACGTTGTCGCCGACGTGAAGCGACTCCGTCAATGTCCAGATGGACCGGCGCGTCATCAGTTCGGGGGCCGTGCCCTTGTCGCGCGGCGTCCCCTGCGGTGCCAGTCGCAGCATTCTCGGCGACTGTGGCTGCAGTTCGGGCTGGGGTGGCCGTGGCTGCAGTGCTTGCTGGTTGGGCGGTGGTGGTTGTGGCTGCGCTGCCTGCGTGCTTGTCTGCTGTGGTTGTTGGGGCGGCTGCGGTGGACGTGGCGGGTTGGCAGAGTGCTGCGACTGCTGAGGTTTCTTCTGTTGCTCACTCCGTCGTCGCGCCTCGTCCCTTTCCGCGCGCTGCCGTATGATCCGCCACCCGGCGTCGTCGACCAGATCGCCAAACTCGCCGGGGGCGTCCTGCGTGAGGAAAATGCGCTGCCCATGCGTAACGAACGGCCCGACACTCCGCGCGATGGGTCGCAGGCCCACCAAGACCACGCGGTGGCGCGTTTCGTCGCTTCCTTTGATGAACACGAAGTGGCCCGCCTCTGCGTCCACTAAGCCACTGCCGAACTCCGACACACGCCCGGCGAACGCGACCGAGCCGACAATCCGGAGCCCAGGCGGCGCCACCAGCTGCGACGTGACTAGGACGATCGGTGGCGCTGCTGCCGCTGGTGGGATGGTGCCCGCCGTGTAGTGCATCTGCAGCGGCGTCGTCGTGTTGTCGACGAGCAGGTGCGCCGTCTCGACCGCGTCATGCTGCCGCCCCGACTCCTGCCCGAGCAGCGACTGCAGCCCCTCCAGGTCGAGGTACTCCGCTTTTCCGAAGTTGCCCGGGTCCAACGCGTGCAGCAGCTGCGACGCAGCGAACAAGTAGCACAGGTTGCGCTGCGCCGCGTTGCTCTCGTCGTTGGGTGGCGCCCCGCCGGCCAGCCGGCTGCTCGCCGTCTGCTGCTTCGGGACGTGTGGTGCTGACTGTGGTTGCTGTTGCTGTTGTTGCTGTTGTGGCTGCCGTTCGTGTGGCTGAAATTGATGTTGATGATGCTGCTGAAGTTGTTGTTGATGCTGCTGCTGTTCTAGATGGTGCTGGGTTGATCGATGCGGTTGGTGTTGCTGTTTGCCTTGCGCCAGCGGCTGCCGGAGGCACGTCGCGTACGGATCGTATTGGAAGAAGCCTGTTGGTTGCTCGTTGTACGCTGGCGGGGCTGGGTACTCCAGAGGCTTTCCGTACGTTGCGGGATTCTGCGCAATGGCTGTCGCTATCGTGCTGTCGAAGTCGGTTGCCAGTGTCTGCAGGTGCGCTCGCAGGTGTGCCAGCGACAGCTCGTCGTTGGTGGTTCCCAGCGGCAATCCGAGGAATGCACGCCAGCCCGCCACGACACAGTGCACTCCGCACTCGTTGCTGTTCCTCGGCTGGCGCCCGCAGCACACGATCTTCGCGTTGCGGATGTGCAATCGCCGCAACAATACTTCAATGTCGTGGCGCGTCGCAGATCCCGGCGCCGAATCCACCACCGTCGCCGTCAAGCCCCCCTCTTGCGAAGCCGAAAGCACGGCGCACACCCAGTGGTGGCGCACGTGGAGCGGCGCGATCACCAGCGGGTTCCGCGCAGTGCGCCGCAGTAGCATCTTCTCGACTTCTGTTGTCGACGCGCGGCCCACCCGAACGTTGTACAACACAGTCGCTCGCACGTACGCGTCTCCGAGCATCGGCTCCAACACGTCGTCAAGCTCCGTGGCAGACAAGCAGTCCGCATAGTCGCCGCCTGCCGGCAGCGCTGGGTGCTTCTTGGCGGACTGACCTTCCATGCGCGTTCGTTGCTCGCGTTGCTGCTGCGCGCGTTGCTGCTGCTCGCGCTGCTCGCGTTGCCGCTGCTCGTGCTGCTGCGCGCGCTGCTGCTGCTCACGCTGCTGCTGCTCGCGTTGCTGCTGCTCGCGCTGCTGCTGCTCGCGTTGCTGCTGCTCACCTCGCTGTTCGCGTTGCTGCTCGCGCCGTTGCTCATATCGATCGCTTCCTTCGTGCGGCGGCCGTGTCGCCGCTCGCGTCGTGTGTTTGTGTAGTGGCTGTGTGGCCGTTGGTGTTGTGTGTGCGTGTGGTGCCTGTGTGGCTGTTGGTGCGTTGTGTGTGCGTGGGTTGTGTGTGCGTGGTGGCTGCGTTGCCGTTGGTGCTATGTGGTGTTTGCGGTGTGGCTGTTGTGTGGCCTGGTTTATTTTAACGTCCTGCTTATTCCCGCCTGCAGGACTTCCTAAAAATTTCCTTCCTCGTCACCCTCTCCTCCGCGTGCGTCGTTGCGTCGGGTGCCGCCGCGCTGGTTGCTGAAGTGGCTTCCGCGACCTTGGGCGCCGTTGTTGCCGCGCGCGTTGCCGTTCTGGCCGCCTCGGCCTTGGTTCGCCCCGCTGTTGGAGTAGACGCCTCGTCCGCGCCCGCTGCTGCCCCGCGCGCGCTGCACGACGGCTGCATCGAGCTGCGCAACGCGACCCTTGAGCTGCGCCAGTTCACCGTACAGCGCCGCAACGCTGGCCTCGGCGACGCCAAGGTCCACCGCGTAGCCGCCCTCATGCGCGACAACGGGCGCCATGTACCCAGCGCCGGCCGGGTCCGCGCGACGAAAGACCGACGGCACGACGTCGCGGCCGCCAGCGCCACCCGACGGCACAGCCGTCTCGCGCAGCAGTGCGCGGTTGAGCGGCGTGAGCTTTTCGTGGGGGGAAAAAGGGGCCACGCGAGGTCCTGCATGCGCGGGCCGAATTCGGCCACGAAAAACTCGTCATGGCGGACAAGCGTCCGCCAGTTGTGCGCCCGCAGGCGCTCGAGCCCCTCGCGGCGCAGCAAAACCGCCGAGAAGAACCGGCGATCGGCGCGGGAACCGAAGAGAAGGTAGCCCTGCACAAGCGCATCCTCCGGCGTAAGCCGCGCCGCGACGGCTTCGGCCACGAACATGGCACGCCGCGCCTCGCGCGGCTCGCGCTCGAGAAGCTCCTGCTCGCGCTTCGCCCTGCGAAGGTGCGCGCGCCACGGCTCGCGGGCGATCTCCGCAGCCTCCTCGTCGCGCTCCGCGCGTGACGCGAGCAGCTCCACAACGCGCGCCCTCACCGACGGTGGCGCCGCAGTGCCGCGACCACGCCCACGGGACGAACGTGCCTCAGAAGGGGGTGCGTCGCTGGACTCGCTGCCGCTGTCGTGCGTAGCTGCTGCCGCTGCCGCTGCCAAGGCGAGCTCGCTTGACATAGTGCAAGCGAAAAAACCGACGCGAGGTTGCGAGGAGGAAAGCTTGAGTGGCCCTATAAGTGACAACGTCCAAGATAGTGAACCACTCAGAACAGAGTCAACTCTTCACGCACACCCCGATAGCAAGCTCTGTCTTCGCAGAATGCTATTGCTATCCTTCCTTCCGGAGAGACAAACGGGGAACGTGTTCACCTGCTCAATGTCCATCTCCGCAGCTGCCCCCGTCCGCCCTTTTTATCCATTCAATGGCGTACATCACTCCCTTCCTGCATTTCACCTGACAAGGGAAAGAAAGGAGAAGAAAACCCTTGTGCGTTACGCTTGAGAGCGGGGGTTTGAGAGCGGGGGGGGTGGGCGGGAGCGAAAAAACCGACGCGAGGTTGCGAGGAGGAAAGCTTGAGTGGCCCTATAAGTGACAACGTCCAAGATAGTGAACCACTCAGAACAGAGTCAACTCTTCACGCACACCCCGATAGC
>JAUYOG010000056.1 GCA_030695945.1 Ramlibacter sp. | reverse complement strand
TTTTCGCGCAGGTCGAGCAGGCAGCAGCACAGAAGGTGGTCGCGCGTCTCGGGGTACTTGGCAAAGTGACCTGGCAGCTTGTCATGCCACCACTTCTTGGGAACCACTTTGCGTGCCGCGCCCCGCCACCAACTCTCCCCGGTGATGCCGGTCATGGACTGGGTGACCTCGTTGACGAAGTGGTTGGCGTCGATCGCGTCGAGCCGAGAGCGCAGGGCCGCGGTCGCCGCCCTGCGCCCCCGGCGTTCCGCTGCGATCTTCTGCTCGCAGTCTGCGCATCCATTCGCGATCTTCTGCTCGCAGTCTGCGCGTACCGCCGCGATCTCTGCAAGACGCGCGTCGCGCTCCGCTGTGATCCTCGCCTCGATTCGCTCCATCATCTTCCTGGTCGGCTCCGGGGCAGCAGCGTCTGGGGACGGAGCAGTGGCACCGACAGAGGCGTCGTCGGCCACCCCGCGTGCCGCTGGGACGTCCCGTGCGCTCTCGGTGGGCGCATTGGCGTCGGCGGCGGCGGCCCCGGCGGCAGCGTTCGCGACATTGGAGGGTCCACTGACGGCGAGGTTCGCCGACGAGATGGACGCCAAGCGCCTCTTGCCCGTGGTGGTGGCAGGGATGGGCGCTTTATCGCCGTTGACGCCGGTCATCGGGACAGATCGTGGATGAGGATGTGTTGTGAGAAATGTGTAGGGCTTCCTTCACAAGGTGAAACGAAGAGGACAGTCACTTATGCACGCCCCCCCCACCCTCTAACCCTAACCCTAACCCTGATTCTTCCCCCTCGCACCCCTCCCCCTCTCGCATCCAGCAGCCAATGTAACCAACGACTTGCCCCGCCCGGGCTCTCGCGTAAGATTCCCCACGCGCCCCTTCGGCTCCAACACAAAATCCCGCGCCAACCCCCTCTCTCCCTCGCACCCTAGCCCTCACATGCTTCCACCAGGTGCTTCCGCTGATGCTGCGCCTGATGACGCTTCGGCTGCTGCGACTGTGGCTTCTGCTGCGTCTGGGAGGGCGCGCCCCCCGCTGCGGCCCTGCGCTGCTGCAAGGGATGCCCGCTCATCGCCGCGACTGCTGCGGCGGCGGCGGATGCGCCCGGCACCTGGGGCAATCCCGCGAGCCTTCGCGCCATGCCCAGCACGCGGCCAATGACATCGTCGTCGACTCCGATGTCCTCGCAGGCACGCTGAAGTGAGCGCCGTAGAGCCTTGAGACCCCGCCCGGCGCCGTGCGCCTGGAAGTTGCGGTTTTCGCGCAGGTCGAGCAGGCAGCAGCACAGAAGGTGGTCGCGCGTCTCGGGGTACTTGGCAAAGTGACCTGGCAGCTTGTCATGCCACCACTTCTTGGGAACCACTTTGCGTGCCGCGCCCCGCCACCAACTCTCCCCG
>JAUYOG010000042.1 GCA_030695945.1 Ramlibacter sp. | reverse complement strand
GTCCCAACGAACCGCGCAACGCGCCCGTGGTTCGAGGAGGTCCCGCTCGAGGGTGTTGGCGCCGATGCCGCCCGTGGGCGCATCTACCGTGTCGGAAAGGCGATCCATGCCATCACGCAACACCAGCTCTACATTGGGCGTCCGGACGAACTTGCCGCGCTGACGGAACTGTCGTTTGGTCTGCTGTTCGAGGTCGAGGCGATCAAGGAGGGCGTGAATCTGGCTGATGGCGCGGCGGCGGCGGCGGGCCCCCCCACCGGCGGCAGCAAAGGTGGGAGGGAGAGTCTCTTGCGGCTTCGGTTTCACCCGGAGTTCATCTTGTACGACGGTTTCCAACTTCGTCTGCGACAGAAGTTCGCCGTTCCCGTCCTCGGCGGGAAGCCGCCGCCAACGGGGGCCGGTGGTACGGAGGGTGCGGTCTGGGCGCTCTACTGGTGCACCCTGGCGGCGCGGCCGTGGCGGTCTTCTGCGCAGCAGGCCGAGAACATTGGCGCGGTGGTGTCGCGCAAGGGCCGGATATGGAAGAAGGGCGCCGGCGGCGGCACGTCCACGGCGATGATCGGCGAGGCGTTCGCCGCGAGCTGGCTGCTGCCGGCGCTTCGCGGCGAGCTGGGCGAGGGGGCCCGCGGGCGCGCCCTCTATGTCGCGAGCTGCTGCTTTGCGTTCCGCCGAAGCGCCGCGCATTCAAAGGTCGCCGATCTGTTCCGGCACCGCGGCTCGACGTGCGGTGTTCGCAAGAAGGGGTCCGGGCAGAGCGGTCCGGTTTCGATCCTCTCCTCGGGCGGCGCGGCCGGCGTGGAGGGGGACGGTGCCGCCGGGGAGGGTGGCGCGCCGCAGGTGACGGCCGTTGGCGGCAGCAGCGGCGCCGCCGGCGACAACGCGGCGGCTGCCGGCGACCTGATCGCAATGCTTGTCGAGCAGCTGGCCGCGGCGGGTGGTGGCGGCGTTGGTGCTGGCGGCGGTGCGCTTCGAAGGCGTGACGACCAGTTCGCGGCCTTTGTGGCGGGGTCCGGTGGGGGGGGTGGGGTGGGTGGTGGCGGTGTTGTGGCGAGGCGGGCCAACATTGTCGGTGAAGCGCGTGGGGCTCACGCGATCGTGGCCGCTGTTGCCGCGTTTGAAGACTTTGCCGGTGGCGGCGGCGGGGTTCCTCATCATCATCCGCCCGCTGCTGGCGATGATGGCGATGATGGCGGTGGCGGCGCGGCGCCGGAGGGGGGTGGTGCTGGTGGCGGCCTGCGGCGGCGGGTTGTTGGCGGCAACAACGGCAACGACGATGACACCAGCGGCGGGGGATGCAACGATGCGCCGCCGCCGCCGGACTCCTCGATCCCGTTTGTTCGCGGCCAGGTCCTTCCGTATGTCGAAGACATCCCGCCACACGCCGGGCTCAACGAGCAGCAGAACGCGGTGCGCGTCGCTGTCCTGAAGGCGCTGATGATGGGAGGAGGGGGGCGCGGTGGTGGTGGCGGCTGGCGGCGCATCTTTGTCCAGGGCGAGGCCGGCACAGGCAAGAGCCACATGATCCGCGCGGTCGCGGCCGAGGTGTGCGGGCTTCTTCGAAACGCAAATGCGGTGCGCTGCTTCACTCCGACGGGCGTTGCGACGGAGAACCTCGTCCGCGGCAGCGTGACCCTCCACCGCGGCTTCGCGATTGACGTCGGGTGCGCGAACACCCCCCGGATGCCGCCGCTGAGCGACCGCCAGAAGGACGCGATCCGGACGCGCTTCGAGGGGATGGAGGTCGCGATCATCGACGAGATCAGCATGGTAACGCCGGACATGCTGGCGCGGGTCTCGTTCCGGCTGACCGAGGTTGCCGATCTGCTTGGGCGGCTGCGGGACAACGTCCCCGAGGCCTTTGGCGGGTACGTGGTGCTTGCGCTCGGCGACTTCAGGCAGATCCCGCCGGTGGGGGGCCGCACCCTCCTGGCCGAGTCGATGCGGCCGTCCGAATCGCGGAGGAACATGAGTGGCGACGGCGGGCGGCTGTGGCGCACGTTCCGGAAGCTTGACCTCCAGCAGCAGATGCGCGCGAGAGAGCCGGGGCAGGAGGCGCGGGTCGCCGAGCTGAAGCGCGGCGCGATTTCGCGGGCAATGGTGCAGGGCGTCCGTCCGCTTCGGCCGGAAGACATGCGCGAGACGTTCCTGCATCACCGCGGGGTGTTCATCACGCAGTCCAACGCGCACCGGATCGCGATCAACAACCGCATGATGCGATGGTTCGCGGCGGAAACGGGCGTGCCGGTGATCATCTGGACGAACGACCTGACGGGCGCGGGGTTCGCGGCGCTGCCGAAGGAGGACCTGGAGATGTTCTCGGACGAGATCCCGGAGCTGACGTCGTGCTTTGTGCAGGGCGCCCCCGCCATGATTCTCCACAACTTCAACCCGCAGCTTGGGTTGTCGAATGGCTCCGAGGCGACGTTCGTCGGGCTTGCGGGGCTTGAGGAGGGCGACGCCGTGGCGGTGATGCGCGGGAGGCCGGGCGAGGTGGTGAGGCTTGGGCGCCCGCCGACCCACATGCTGGTGCACGTTCCGGCTCTGGATCTCGTTGCCGGCGGCGGTGTTGTGGGTGGCGGTGGGGCCCCCTCGTCCATTGTGCAACAGCCGTTTGGCAGCGACGACGACGGGGGCGACGGCGGGAGGGTCGGGGGGCGGCGGCGGTGCGTGCCGATCCCCCTTCGCGCCTGCGAGGCGAAGGTTGGGACAAAGACAATCAGCTACCGGTGGCACCCGGTGACGCCGGGGTTTGCGGTGACAACGCACAAGGTGCAGGGCAAGACGCTGGAGCGGGCGGTGCTTGTGATGGAAGAGCCGCGCGGCGGCCGCGGTGGCACGGCGGCGCTGGTCTTCGAGATGTTCCTGGTCATGATGACGCGGGTTCGCTGCGCGGACCACCTGCGACGCATGCCGCAGACGGGCGCAGAGGAGGAGGAGAACATGCTGCGCCGCGTCACCGCTCTGACCCCGTCGCCGCTGGTGTCGTCGTGGTTTGCCGGGCGGTTCGACGCCGACGGGTTTCGGGCGTACGACGCGGTTCCTGGTGGTTGTGGGGGTGATGTCGGCGGCGCCGGCGTTGGTAGGAAGAAGGCGGCGCCGCAGCGACCGCCGCCGCCACCACCACCAGCAGCAGCAGCAGCAGCCGCCGAAGAGGAAGAGGGGGCCTCCGCCGCCGCACCACCCGACGGCGAGATGATGATGCAGCTGGATCTTGTGGGGAGGCCCGGCGACGACGACGGTGGCGAAGAGGCGCGCGGGCTTCTTCGCGTTGGGGAAAACATTGACAGCGGGTGCCTTGACAAGGTCGTGTGGTACTGGTGGCGGCGCGTGTGTGGCGGCGCGCCCCCGGCGGCCCACTTTGTGTCGCCGTCCGTGTTTGGCCTCGCGCTTGGCGACGACGGGGGCGGGGGCGTCGCGCGGCGTGCCGCGGCGCACCGGGGGCCGGTCGTTGTTGCGCTGCACGACGACGGCCACTTCTTCGTTGTCCGCTGGGACGCCGTGGCGGCGCCGGGGCTCATCGGGCTGAAGGACTCGATCGGCACGCGTGGGATGGGGTACGTGCTGCGGGTGGTGGTGCCGTGGGTTGCTGGGCTCTACGGGGCGGGGGTCGCGTGGCGGGCGGTTTCGGTCGAATGCGCGCAGCAGCCGGCCGGATCCAACGAGTGCGCGATCCACGCGGTGTACAACAGCATCGCGTGGCTGTTCGCGGGTCGGGCGCCGCTGCCGAAGACGGCGGGGCAGCGGAACGCGAGGAAAACGCGGGCCGATTTCCATCGGCTCTGGTCCGCGGCGCGCGCGGACCCAGAACTGGTTCGCCGGGCTGCCGAGGCGGCCGCGCGGTTCTTCCGGTAGAGGGGGTGGGTGTGTGGGGTGTGTGTGTGCTTTTGAAGGCGGGGAGGCCATGTACTGAGAGAGGAGTGGGTGTGCTTTTTCGACTGTCCGGTTGCGTTCGCGGTGCCAATCTTTCTGTGCGCTGGTAACAATAACCCGGCCCGCGGCGCAAACCGGCCTTCTTCCGCGTGTGTCTTTCGAATGGTGTGGGTATTCATGGAGGGAAGGTGTGGGCGTGGGTTGGTGTGGGTGGTGTGATGGCGGGGGTGATGGTTGGTTGGCGGGTG
>JAUYOG010000040.1 GCA_030695945.1 Ramlibacter sp. | reverse complement strand
TTCGTCTTCTCGCAAGACTTCACCGTGTTCGGCGGCGCCCTCTCCGGCGCCCACGCCGAAAAAATCTGCAAGATCCTCGACCACGCGATGCAAGTCGGCGCGCCGGTGATCGGCCTGAACGACTCGGGCGGCGCCCGCATTCAGGAGGGCGTGGCCTCGCTCGGTGGATACGCCGACGTGTTCCAGCGCAACGTGATGGCCAGCGGAGAGGTGCCGCAGATCAGCATGATCATGGGCCCCTGCGCGGGCGGCGCGGTGTACTCGCCGGCCATGACGGACTTCATCTTCATGGTCAAGGACAGCTCGTACATGTTCGTCACCGGCCCCGAGGTGGTGAAGACGGTGACACATGAAGAGGTGACCGCCGAGGAGCTGGGCGGCGCGATCTCGCACACCACGCGCAGCGGCGTGGCCGACCTGGCCTTCGAGAACGACGTCGAGGCGATGCTGATGCTGCGGCGCCTGTACAACTACCTGCCGCTGAACAACCGCGAGAAGGCTCCCGTGCGGCCCAGCAAGGACCCCGCCGACCGCATGGACCGTTCCCTGGACACGCTGGTGCCCGACAACCCGAACAAGCCCTACGACATGAAGGAGCTGATCGTCAAGACGGTGGACGACGGCGACTTCTTCGAGCTGCAGCCCGAGTACGCGAAGAACATCATCGTGGGCTTCGGGCGGATGGAAGGGCAGACGGTGGGCATCGTCGCCAACCAGCCGCTGGTTCTGGCCGGCTGCCTCGACATCAAGAGCTCCATCAAGGCGGCGCGCTTCGTGCGCTTTTGCGACGCGTTCAACATCCCCGTCATCACCTTCGTGGACGTGCCGGGCTTCATGCCGGGCACAGCACAGGAATACGGCGGCATCATCAAGCACGGCGCGAAGCTGCTGTACGCGTATGCCGAATGCACCGTGCCGAAGGTCACGGTGATCACGCGCAAGGCCTACGGCGGCGCCTACGACGTGATGAGCTCCAAGCACCTGCGCGGCGACGTCAACTTCGCCTGGCCGAACGCCGAGATTGCGGTGATGGGGGCCAAGGGCGCGGTGGAGATCATCTTCCGTGAGGACAAGGGCGACCCGGCCAAGCTCGCGGCGCGGGAGGCCGAGTACAAGGCGCGCTTCGCGAACCCCTTCGTGGCCGGCGCGCGCGGCTTCATCGACGACGTGATCCTGCCGCACGAAACCCGCAAGCGGATTTGCAGGTCGCTGATCATGCTGCGCGACAAGAAGCTCGAGAACCCGTGGCGCAAGCACGGCAACATACCCCTGTGACGGCCCGAGGAGACAACAACATGTTCACAAAAATCCTGATCGCAAACCGGGGTGAGATCGCCTGCAGGGTGATCCTCTCGGCCCGCAAGATGGGCATCAAGACCGTCGCCGTGTACTCCGATGCCGATGCCGATGCCCGACACGTGGCCCTCGCCGACGAGTCCGTCAACATTGGCCCGCCGCCTTCGCGGGACTCCTACCTGCAGGCCGACAGGATCATTGCGGCCTGCAGGCAGACCGGCGCGCAGGCAGTGCATCCGGGCTACGGCTTCCTGTCGGAGAACCAGGCGTTCGCCAGGCGGGTGGAGGAGGAGGGCATCACCTTCATCGGGCCAAAGCACTATTCGATCGCGGCCATGGGCGACAAGATCGCCTCCAAGAAGCTCGCCAACGAGGCCAAGGTCAACACCATCCCCGGCTGGAACGAAGCGATCGAGACGGCCGAGCGGGCGGTGGAGATCGCCAAGGACATCGGCTACCCGGTGATGATCAAGGCCTCGGCCGGCGGCGGCGGCAAGGGCCTGCGCGTCGCGTTCAACGACAAGGAGGCCTTCGAGGGCTTCACGTCGTGCCGGAACGAGGCGCGCAGCAGCTTCGGCGACGACCGGGTCTTCATCGAGAAGTACGTGGAGGAGCCGCGCCACATCGAGATCCAGGTGCTGGGCGACAGCCACGGCAACGTGATCTACCTGAACGAGCGCGAGTGCTCGATCCAGCGCCGGCACCAGAAGGTGATCGAGGAGGCGCCGTCGCCCTTCATCAGCGACAAGACGCGCAAGGCGATGGGCGAGCAGGCCGTGGCCCTGGCCAAGGCCGTGAAGTACCAGAGCGCGGGGACGGTGGAGTTCGTGGTGGGCAAGGACCAGGGCTTTTATTTCCTGGAGATGAACACACGGCTCCAGGTGGAACACCCCGTCACGGAGAGCATCACCGGCGTGGACCTGGTGGAGCTGATGATCCGGGTGGCGGCAGGCGAGAAGCTGCCGCTGTCCCAGGCCGACGTGAAGCGTGAGGGCTGGGCGATCGAATGCCGCATCAACGCGGAGGATCCCTTCCGCAACTTCCTGCCCAGCACGGGGCGCCTCGTGCGCTTCCAGCCGCCGAAGGAAACGATGTGGGCTTCCGACACCGAGCACCTGTTCGGGGTGCGCGTGGATACCGGCGTGCAGGATGGCGGAGAGATCCCGATGTACTACGACTCGATGATCGCCAAGCTCATCGTGCACGGCAAGGACCGCAACGAGGCCATCGCGAAGATGCGCGAGGCGCTCAACGGTTTCGTCATCCGCGGCATCAGCAGCAACATCCCCTTCCAGGCCGCCTTGCTGGCGCACCCGAAGTTCGTGGCCGGGGACTTCAATACCGGCTTCATCGCCGAGCACTATGCCAAGGGGTTCTTCCCCGAGGACGTGCCGCACAACGACAGCAACTTCCTGGTGGCGCTGGCGGCCTACGTCAACCGCCGCGCGCTGCAGCGGGCGGCGGGCATCGGCGGCCAGATGCCGGGGCACGAGTTCACCGTGGGCGAGGATTTCGTCGCCGTGCTGCTCGATGCGGCCGGCAACCACAAGCGCCAACTCGCGAAGGTCAGCGATTTCCAGGCCGTCTCGGGCTCCAGCGCTGTGGAAACCGGTGGCAGGCGCTATGAGATCTGCAGCCCGAAATGGCATCTTGGGGGCAACCGCATCCGGGGTACCGTGAATGGTGAGCCGTTCACCGCCCAGGTGGAGCGTGGCGTGGGCAAGAACCCCATGGCGATCCGCATCATCCACAACGGCACCCGGCTGGACACGCTGGTCCTGACCCCGCGTGCCGCCGAGCTGCACGCGCTGATGCCCTACAAGGCGCCGCCCGACATGAGCCGTTACGTGCTGTCTCCGATGCCGGGGCTGCTGGTGGAGGTGGCGGTGGAGCCGGGCCAGAAGGTGCAGGCCGGCGAGCGCGTCGCCGTCATCGAGGCAATGAAGATGGAGAACGTGCTGTTCGCCGCCAGCGACGGCGTGGTCGCGAACGTCCTGGCGAGCAAGGGCGAGAGCCTGGTGGTCGACCAGCCCATCGTGGAATTTGCCTGATGCTGCGGCGGCGCCACCTTCTTGGCGGCGCCGCCGCCCTGGGCGCGCTGGCTGGCTGCGCTGGCCTGCCGGTGCAGGCCGCCGCGCCGCTGCGCCGCATAGGCTTCGCATCCTGCATCGACCAGCGCAAACCCCAGCCTATCTGGGACACGTTGCTGGCGGAGCGCCCCGACCTGGTTATCTTCGGTGGCGACAACGCCTATCCCGACCTGCCTTACTCCCTCGCGCGGCTTCGCCAGGCCTACGCGGCGGCGGCGGAGCCCGGCGGGATGTCGCAGCTTCGCCGCATCGTGCCGCACCTGGCGATCTGGGACGACCACGATTACGGCCAGAGCGACGGCGGCGCCGAGTTTCCCTTCAAGGCCGAAAGCAAGGCGGAGTTCCTCGATTTCTGGAGGGTGCCGGCCGACGATCCTCGGCGAGGGCGTGAAGGGCTGTATCACGGGCAGGTCTTCGGCCCGCCCGGCCAGCGCGTGCAGGTCCTGTTGCTGGACGTCCGCTGGTTTCGCTCGCCGTTGAAGCGAACCGACCAGCGCGATGCGCCAGGCAAGGAACGCTACCTCCCGGATGCCGATCCAACAAAAACCATGCTGGGCGAAGCCCAGTGGCGCTGGCTCGAGGCCCAGCTTCGCGAGCCTGCCGAGGTGCGGCTCATCGTCTCGGGCATCCAGGTCGTCGTCGAAGGACACGGCTGGGAGCGCTGGGGCAACTTGCCGCGCGAACGTGAACGGCTGTACCGCTTGCTCGCGCAGACGGGCGCGCAAGGCGTCGTATTCCTGTCGGGGGACCGCCACATTGGAGCGCTGTACCGGGAGACGAACGCAGTGCCTTATCCGATCTACGAGATGACGTCCAGCGGCATCACCCACCCCTGGGGACAGGCGGCCGAGGCCGGAGCCAACCGGCTGGGCGAACTTTTCACCGGGCTGCATTACGGCATGGTGGAGATCGACTGGCCCGCGCGGGTACTGCGGCTCGCCATAAAGGACATCCGGGGCTCGGTGCAACGCAGCAGGCCCATTGCTTTCAACGAACTCAAGGCACGCACATGACACGCCCCTTCAAGGTCCTCGGCATCCAGCAGGTCGCCATCGGCGGACTCGACAAGCTCCGGCTCAAGAAACTCTGGGTCGACCTGTTCGGCCTGCAGGTCACGGGCACGTTCCGCAGCGAGCGGGAGAACGTGGACGAGGACATCTGCACGCTGGGGGCCGGGCCTTTCAAGGTGGAAGTGGACCTGATGCAGCCGCTGGATCCGGACAAGAAGCCGGCGGTGCATGCGACTCCGCTCAACCACATCGGCCTGTGGATCGACGACCTGCCCCGGGCCGTCGAGTGGCTCAGCGGCCAGGGCCTGCGCTTCGCGCCGGGCGGGATTCGCCGCGGCGCCTCGGGTTTCGACATCTGCTTCGTGCACCCCAAGGGCAACGAAGAGTCCCCCCTCGGTGGCGAAGGCGTGCTGATCGAGCTGGTCCAGGCCCCCCCTGAAGTCGTCCGGGCTTTCGCGCTACTGGAGCAGGGCCGCTGACGCCAATCTGACAGGCTGGGGAATCCCCGAAGAGCGTATTGACTATTCGCAAGCGTAGACTGGCCCGGGGGCGCAACAATGGCCCCACAGAACTGCCCACCCCGACCCGGGGCTTGGGGTGTCAGGCAAGGAGACAGCTTTGCAGCGAACCGATATTGCCAATCCGGCCTATTTCCACAAGGTCGTCGATTGCCAATGGGCGTGCCCCGCCCACACACCCGTTCCCGAATACATCCGGTTGATCGCGCAGGGTCGCTACAGCGATGCCTACATGATCAACTGGACGTCGAACGTCTTTCCGGGCGTGCTGGGGCGCACCTGCGACAGGCCCTGCGAGCCGGCCTGCCGGCGCGGCCGCGTCGAGGAAAACAATGCCGGGCAGCCGGAGCCGGTAGCGATCTGCCGCCTGAAGCGCGTGGCCGCGGACATGAAGGACGACGTCACCGCGCGCATGCCCAAGCCCACCGCCAGGAATGGCAGGCGGGTGGCCTGCATCGGCGCCGGACCGGCGTCGCTCACCGTCGCACGGGATCTCGCCCCGCTGGGCTACGAGGTGACGGTGTTCGACGGCGAGGCCAAGGCCGGCGGTTTCATCCGTACGCAGATCCCGCGGTTCCGCCTGCCCGAGTCGGTGATCGACGAGGAAACCGGCTACATCCTCGACCTGGGCGTGGAGTTCCGAAGCGGCCAGCGCATCGAATCGATGAAGGCGCTGATGGCCGAAGGCTACGACGCGATCTTCGTGGGCTGTGGCGCACCGCGCGGGCGCAACCTCGAGATCCCGGGCCGGGAGGAAGCCGCGGCCAGCATCCACATCGGCATCGACTGGCTGGCGTCGGTGTCCTTCGGCCATATCGACAAGATCGGCAAGCGCGTGATCGTCCTGGGCGGCGGCAATACCGCGATGGACTGCTGCCGCTCCGCCCGCCGGTTGGGCGGCGAGGACGTGAAGGTGATCGTGCGCAGCGGCTTCGAGGAGATGAAGGCGTCGCCCTGGGAGAAGGAAGACGCGATGCACGAGGGCATCCCGATCATCAACTTCCACGTGCCCAAGGCTTTCGTGCACGAAGGCGGAAAGCTGCGCGGCATGACGTTCGAGATCGTCAAGGCCGTGTACGACGCCAAGGGCCGCCGCCAGCTGGTGCCCACCGGCGAGCCCGAGGTTTTCTTCGAATGCGACGAGGTTCTGGTGGCCGTCGGTCAGGAAAACGCGTTCCCCTGGATCGAGCGGGACTGCGGCATCGCCTTCGACGAATGGGGCTTGCCCAAGCTGGACAAGGACAGCTTCCAGTCCACGGTGCCGAACGTCTTCTTCGGCGGCGACTCGGCCTTCGGCCCCAAGAACATCATCACCGCGGTGGCGCACGGCCATGAGGCCGCGGTGTCGATCGACCGGCTGCTGCACGGTGAGGAGATCTACATCCGGCCCGCGCCGATGACCAACCTGATGTCGCAGAAGATGGGCATCCACGAGTGGAGCTACGACAACGACACCAGCAACGACCTGCGCTACAAGGTGCCGTGGGCCAAGGCCGAGAAGGCGCTGGCCAGCATCAAGGTGGAGGTGGAGCTGGGCTTCGACGTCGCCACGGCGATCAAGGAGGCCGGCCGCTGCCTGAACTGCGACGTGCAGACGGTCTTCACCGAAACGGCCTGCATCGAGTGCGACGCCTGCGTCGACATCTGCCCGATGGACTGCATCACATTCACCACCGATGGCGCCGAGCCCGACCTGCGCACGCGGCTGAAGGCGCCCGCACTCAACCTGGCCCAGGCGCTTTACGTCTCCGGCGGCCTGAAGACCGGGCGGATCATGGTCAAGGACGAGGACGTCTGCCTGCACTGCGGCCTTTGCGCCGAGCGCTGCCCCACGGGTGCCTGGGACATGCAGAAGTTCCTGCTCAACACGACCCAGGCCGGACCCGGCTGCCGCGACCGCAAGGTCCCCCAACTGGAGATTGCATGAAGCGCATCGAAGGCATCAACGATTTCGTCATCAAGTTCGCCAACGTCAACGGGTCCGGATCGGCGTCGGCCAACGAGCTGTTCGCCAAGGCGGTGATGCGCATGGGCGTGCCGGTGAGCCCCCGCAACATCTTCCCGAGCAACATCCAGGGGCTGCCGACCTGGTACGAGGCCCGCGTGTGCGAAAAGGGCTACAGCGGGCGGCGCGGCGGCGTGGACATGATGGTGGCGATGAACCCCCAGACCTGGGACGGCGACGTCGCCGAGATCGAGCCCGGTGGCTACCTGTTTTACGACAGCACGCGGCCCCTGCCGCCGTCCAAGTTCCGCGAGGACGTGCAGGTCATCGGCATGCCGCTCACCGAGATCACCAACGCCGTGTACTCCGACCCGCGGCAGCGCCAGCTGTTCAAGACCATCATCTACGTCGGCGCGCTGTCGGTCCTGCTGGACATGGACGAGGCTGTTTTCGAGAAACTGTTCGCCGAGCAGTACAAGGGCAAGGAGCGGCTGCTCGACTCCAATATCCGCGCGCTGCAGCTGGGCCGCGAATTCGTCAAGGAGCACCTTGCGTTCCCGCTGGGCATCCGGGTGCGCCGCTCGAACCAAGTCGGCGACCAGGTCTTCGTGGACGGCAACAGCGCCATCGCGCTGGGCTGCATCTACGGCGGCGCGACGGTGGCGGCGTGGTATCCCATCACGCCCTCTTCGTCGGTGCCGGAGGCCTTCCAGAAGTATTGCGACAAGTTCCGCGTGGACCCGGCGACGGGCCGCCACAACTACGCCATCGTGCAGGCCGAGGACGAGCTCGCGTCGATCGGCATGGTGGTGGGCGCGGGCTGGAACGGCGCGCGGGCCTTCACCGCCACTTCGGGCCCCGGCATTTCGCTCATGACGGAGTTCATCGGCCTGGCCTACTTCGCCGAGATCCCGGTGACGATCATCAACGTGCAGCGGGGCGGACCCTCCACCGGCATGCCGACGCGCACCCAGCAGTCGGACCTCCTGTCCTGCGCCTACGCTTCGCACGGCGACACCAAGCACGTGCTGCTCTTCCCGGAAGACCCGCACGAGTGTTTCGAACACGCGGCGGCCGCGCTCGACCTCGCCGACCGCCTGCAGACGCCGATCTTCGTGATGACCGACCTGGACATCGGCATGAACCAGCGCCTGGCCAAGCCGTTCGTGTGGGACGGCGCGCGGGGCTACGACCGCGGCAAGGTGATGACGGCCGAGGAGCTCGAGGCCGGCAAGGATTTCGGCCGCTACAAGGACGTGGACGGCGACGGCATCCCGTGGCGCACGCTGCCGGGCACCCACCCGACGAAGGGCAGCTTCTTCACCCGCGGCACCACGCGGGACCCCTACGCGCGGTATTCCGAGCGGGGCCCGGACTACATCTACAACATGGAGCGCCTGATCCGCAAGTTCAGGACCGCGGCGGACCTGGTGCCGCAGCCGGTGCTGCGCTCCGCGAAGCAGAAGGCGCCCCTGGGCGTGATCTACTTCGGCTCGACCAGCCCCGCGATGCACGAGGCGCTGGACGTGCTGGAAGAAGACGGCATCCACCTGGATGCGCTGCGGCTGCGCGCCTATCCGTTCCCGGAGTCGGTGCGCCAGTTCATCGCCGACCACGAAAAGGTGTTCGTCGTGGAGCAGAACCGCGATGCGCAGATGCGCTCCATGCTGATCAACGAAATGGACATCGACCCGGCCCGGCTCGTGCGCGTGCTGCACTACGACGGCACCCCGATCACTGCGCGCTTCATCGCGCGCGCTATCCGCGACAGCGTCCAGCCCGCCGTCCCGATGTCTCCGGGCCTGCCCCGCGCGAAGGAGCTCGCATGACCTATATCGCCAAACCGCGCCTGCACCACCCGACGCTGACCAAGAACAAGGTCGGCTACACCCGCCGCGACTACGAGGGCCGCATCTCGACGCTGTGCGCCGGCTGCGGCCACGACTCGATCTCGGCCGCGATCATCGAGGCGTGCTGGGAGCTCGACATCGAGCCGCACCGCGTCGCCAAGCTGTCGGGCATCGGCTGCAGCTCCAAGACGCCGGACTACTTCCTGGGCGCCTCGCATGGCTTCAACACCGTGCATGGCCGCATGCCCTCGGTGCTGACCGGCGCCAACCTCGCCAACCGCGACCTGCTGTACCTCGGCGTCTCCGGCGACGGCGACTCCGCGTCGATCGGCCTGGGCCAGTTCGCCAATGCCATGCGCCGCGGCGTGTGCATGGCCTACATCGTCGAGAACAACGGCGTCTACGGCCTGACCAAAGGGCAGTTCTCCGCCACCGCCGACCGGGGGTCCAAGAGCAAGAAGGGCGTCATCAACAGCGACAGCCCGGTCGACCTGGTGGCGCTGGCGCTGCAACTGGGCGCAACATACGTCGCGCGCAGTTTCTCCGGCGACAAGGAACAGCTGGTCCCGCTGATCAAGGGCGCGATGGCGCACGGCGGCGCGGCATTCATCGACGTCATCAGCCCGTGCGTCACCTTCAACAACCACGGCGGCAGCACCAAGAGCTACGATTACGTGCGGCAGCACAACGACGCGGTGAGCCGCATCGACTTCATCACCACCGCCTCGGAGATCACCACGCAATACGCGCCCGGCGAGGTGGTGGAAGTCAGGCAGCACGACGGCTCGCTGCTGCGGCTGCGCAAGCTCCACAAGGACTACGACCCTACCGACCGGAATGCCGCCATGAGCTACATGCAGACGCACCAGGCGCGCGGCGAAGTCGTCACGGGGTTGCTGTACGTGGATCCGCTCGCGACCGACCTGCACACGGCGCTGAACACCAGCGAACGGCCCCTGGCAGCGCTCGGTGCCGCGCAGCTCTGCCCCGGCATCCAGGCGCTGGAGAAGATCAACGCTTCGTTGCGCTGATCGCCACAGTTTCCACGAGGATGTCGATCATCAACTGAAAGGGGGCCTCCATGCCCGCCGAACGCACCGTTTTCCAGTCCATGTCCCAGAAGCACGTCGTCAGCCTGGCCCCGAATGCCAGCATCTGGGACGCGGCATGTGCGATGACCGCGGCCAACTGCGGCAGCGTCCTGGTGATGGAGCCGCCCGACAAGCTGCTGGGAATCGTCACCGAGCGCGACCTCATGACACGCGTGCTGGCCAAGGCGCGCAACCCCGAGACAACACGCGTCTCCGAGGTGATGACGCCCAACCCGCAATGCGTGGCGCCGGAAACCAGGGTGTCGGACGCCGTGGTCATCATGATCGAGCGCGGCTTTCGCCACCTGCCCATCGTCGGACCGGGTGCGAAGGTCATGGGGGTCTTTTCCGTGCGTGACGCGTTGCCGCGCGAGATCGGCAACGCGATGAGCCTGGCGGAGTTCAACGAGCAGGTGAACGACGCACTGGGCTGATCACGGTCTGACACGGGAGCGTGCGCGGGCGAGCGCCGCCTCGATCACCGCGCGCTTGCGGTCGGCTTCGGCGCCTTCGGCGCCATGGGTCTGACCCGGCAGGTCGGCCAGCTTGGCCCGCGCCTTCGTTTCGAGCCGCTGCCGGTTCTCGTCCTCTTCGCGTTGAAGCCGGGACCGACGGGATTCAAAGCGCTGCAGGGCTTCGTCCGCCTGCGCCTGCGACCAGGCCTGCCAGCCGGTGCGCGCGCCGGTCACGCTCTCCAGGCTGATGCAGTCCACCGGGCAGGCAGGGATGCACAGCTCGCAGCCGGTGCAGTAAGGCTCGACCACGGTGTGCATGAACTTGTTGCTGCCCACGATAGCGTCCGTGGGGCAGGCCTTGATGCACAGCGTGCAGCCGATGCACCATGCCTCGTCGATGACGGCCACCGTCCGGGGCGCTTCGACGCCGTTCGCGGGATTCAGTGGCAGGACCGGCCGGCCCGTCAACCGCGCCAGGCGCACGACGCCTTCGGCGCCGCCGGGCGGGCACTGGTTGACCTCCGCTTCGCCCGCCGCCATGGCTTGCGCGTAGCCCGCGCAATCGGGATAACCGCAGCGGGTGCACTGGGTCTGGGGCAGGGCCGCGTGCAGGCGCGCGGCCAGGCCGCCATTCTCAGGCGGTGGAGCGCTGACGGCCGGACTTCTTCGCGGCACCGTTGTTCGCTGCATTGGACCGCCCGTTCCCGCGCGCCTGGACGGTGGGGCCCTCGTTGAACTGGAGGATGAAGTCGCGCACCTGCGGGTAGACCGTATCGCGCCAGCGGCGGCCGCTGAAGATGCCGTAGTGGCCCGCATCCTTGACTTCGAGATGCTTCTGGCGCGCCTTCGGCACCCCGCTGCACAAGGCGTGCGCAGCTTCGGTCTGGCCGGAGCCGGAGATGTCGTCCAGCTCGCCTTCGATCGTGAAATGCGCCGTGGTCTTGATGTCCTCGGGGCGAACCAGCTCCAGGTCGCCGTCGTCGCTGATCACGTTCCAGGTGCCGTTGACAAGCGCGAACTCCTGGAACACGACCCGGATGGTCTCCAGGTAGTAATCGGCGTCCATGTCCAGCACCGCGTTGTATTCGTCGTAGAACTTGCGATGCGCCTCGGCGCTGGCATCGTCGCCGGCGATCAGGTGCTTGAAGTAGTCGTAGTGGCTGGACATGTGGCGGTCCGGGTTCATCGCCACGAAGCCGGTGTGCTGCAGGAAGCCTGGATACACGCGGCGCCCGGCGCCCGGGAAGCTGGTCGGAACGCGGTAGATCACGTTGTTCTCGAACCACTCGTAGCTCTTGTTCATCGCGAGGTTGTTGACCGCGGTCGGCGACTTGCGCGCGTCGATGGGGCCGCCCATCATGGTCATCGTGAGCGGGGTCACTTCACCGCGCGTAGCCATCAGCGACACCGCCGCGAGCACGGGCACGGTGGGCTGGCAGACGCTGATCACGTGGCAGTTGCCGTAAATGCCCTGCAGGTGGCGGATGAACTCCTGCACGTAGTTGACGTAGTCGTCCAGGTGGAACTCGCCTTCCTCCATCGGGACCAGGCGGGCGTTCTTCCAGTCGGTGATGTACACCTTGTGGTCCTTGAGCATGGTGCGGACGGTGTCGCGCAGCAGGGTGGCGTAGTGGCCCGACAAGGGCGCGACGATCAGCACGGCCGGCTGGCCCTTCAGGCGCGTGAGCGTGGCCGGGTCGTCGGTAAAGCGCTTGAAGCGGCGCAGCTCGCAGAAAGGCTTGTCGATCTCCACCCGCTCGTGGATGGCCACTTCGGTGCCTTCCACGGTCACGGTGGTGATGCCGAAGCGCGGCTTTTCATAGTCCTTCCACAGCCGGTACATCAGGTCGTAGCTGGCCGACACGCGCTGGGCGAACGGGTTGTGGCCGAAAGGGGACAGGGGGTTGCTGTACAGCTTGGACGCTGCCTGGGCAAAGTCCGCGAAGGGCTCCATGAGGGAGCGCTGGGTTTCGTAGATCTGGTAAAGCATGTTCCGTGGGCCCCGTCGTTGTTGCAGTGCAATATAGCACTCGGTAACAAACCAGGTGTGCGGTAGAACTACCAATATGTGAGGGGAACTTACAGTCGCACCGTTCCCCCTGGACCGGTATAACCGGGAACCTTTGCATATCCCCATGCGCGGGTTCGAGCGGTCGGTGGTAGCGCGCTAGGGCCCACCCTCGGCCGCCCCCCATACGCGAGCTGCTAGAGCACCTTCGCGATGGACTGGCAGACGTAGTCGATGTTCTTGCTGTTGAGCGCCGCAACGCACATGCGGCCGGTGTCGGTGCCGTAGACGCCGAATTCGTTGCGCAGGCGCACCATCTGGTCCTTGGTGAGGCCGGAGTAGCTGAACATGCCGATCTGTTGGGTGATGAAGCTCATGTCCTGCTTCACGCCGGCGGCCTTGAGCTTTTCCACCAGGGCGATGCGCATCTGCTTGATGCGAAGCCGCATGTCGCCGAGCTCCTTCTCCCACAGGGAGCGCAGTTCCGGGGTGTTCAGCACCATCGCGACGACCTGCCCGCCGTGGATCGGCGGGTTGCTGTAGTTGGTGCGGATCATGATCTTCAGCTGCGACATCACGCGGCCGGCTTCTTCCTTGTCCTGGCACAGCACCGACAGGGCGCCCACGCGCTCGCCGTACAGGCTGAAGCTCTTGGAGAACGATGTGGAGACGAAGAAGTTCTGGCCCGAGGCCACGAACTTGCCGATCACGGCGCCGTCTTCGGCGATGCCGTACCCGAAGCCCTGGTAGGCCATGTCCAGGAAGGGCACCAGCTGGCGCTCCTTGACGGCGGCGATGACCTGGTCCCACTGCTGGGGCGTGAGGTCGTAGCCGGTGGGGTTGTGGCAACAGGCGTGCAACACCACGACCGTGCCCTGCGGCGCCGTCTTCAGGGCCGTCAACATGCCGTCGAAGTCGATTCCGCGCTGGGCGGCGTTGTAATACGGATAGGTTTCAACCACGAAGCCGGCCTGGCTGAACAGGGCGCGGTGGTTCTCCCAGCTCGGGTCGCTGATCAGCACCTTGGCATCGGGATTGATGCGCTTCAGGAAGTCGGCGCCGACCTTCAGGCCGCCGGTGCCGCCCAGGGCTTGCACGGTGGCGACGCGGCCGGACTTGACGGGCTCGCTTTCAGCCCCAAATACGAGGTTCTTGACGGCTGCGTCGTAGGCGGCGATGCCGTCGATGGGCAGGTAACCGCGGGCCTTGGGGTCTTCCATCATCTGTTTTTCCGCCACCTTCACGCACTCGAGCAAGGGCAGCTTGCCGTTGTCGTCGTAATAGACGCCGACGCCGAGGTTGACCTTGCGGGGATTGGTGTCGGCGTTGAACTGCTCGTTGAGGCCCAGGATCGGATCGCGGGGAGCCATTTCGACGGCGGTGAACAGGGACATGGGGTTCCTTGGGAAGTTTGTCAGTAGCTCGGGGCGGGTCTCCATGCGCGAACGCACGGGTGGCCGGGGTTGCTGTACGCTGTCCGGTTGCGCCATTTTAAGCGGTCATCTACGGGAAATCCCGAACCTCCTCCATGCAAGCGATCACAGAAGTGCCCCCGGTCAAGAAAGATGGCGAATTCATCAGTTTTCCCGATTCGCCGTTCGAGCTGTTCCTGCCTTACCCGCCTGCCGGCGACCAACCCACGGCCATTGAAAAGCTGGTCGAGGGGGTGCGCGACGGCGAGGTTTTCCAGACCCTGCTCGGCGTCACCGGTTCGGGCAAGACCTTCACGATGGCCAACGTCATCGCCCGGCTGGGCCGGCCCGCCATCGTGTTTGCGCCCAACAAGACGCTGGCGGCGCAGCTGTACAGCGAGTTCCGGGAGTTCTTCCCGAAGAACGCGGTGGAGTACTTCGTCAGCTACTACGACTATTACCAGCCCGAGGCCTACGTGCCCCAGCGCGACCTGTTCATCGAAAAGGACAGCTCGATCAACGAGCACATCGAGCAGATGCGCCTCTCGGCCACCAAGAGCGTGCTGGAGCGGCGCGACACGGTGATCGTCGCCACGGTGAGCGCGATCTACGGCATCGGCGCCCCCGAGGACTACACCCAGATGCGGTTCATCACCCGGGTAGGCGACAAGATCGGCCAGCGCGACATCATTTCGCAGCTGATCCGCATGCAGTACAACCGCAACGAGCAGGATTTCTCGCGCGGCACGTTTCGCGTGCGTGGCGACACGATCGACATCTTTCCGGCGGAACACTCGGAGCTCGCGATCCGCGTCGAGCTCTTCGACGACGAGATCGAGTCACTGCAGCTGTTCGACCCGCTCACCGGCCGCATCCGCCAGAAGGTGCCGCGCTTCACCGTCTACCCCTCCAGCCATTACGTGACGCCGCGCGAGAAGGTGCTGACGGCGGTGGAGACCATCAAGATCGAGCTGGCCCAGCGCCTGAAGGAGCTGGTGGCCGACGGCAAGCTGGTGGAGGCGCAGCGACTGGAACAGCGCACCCGCTTCGACCTGGAGATGCTCCGCGAGATCGGCCATTGCCAGGGCATCGAGAACTACACCCGCCACCTCAGTGGAGCGCCGCCCGGTGCGCCGCCTTCCACGCTGACGGACTACCTGCCCAAGGACTCGCTGATGTTCCTGGACGAGAGCCACCAGATGATCGGCCAGCTGGGCGCCATGTACAACGGTGACCGCGCGCGCAAGACGACGCTGGTGGAGTACGGCTTTCGCCTGCCGTCGGCGCTGGACAACCGTCCGCTGAAATTCGAGGAGTTCGAGGCGCGCATGCGCCAGGTGATCTTCGTCTCGGCCACGCCCGCCGCGTACGAGCAGACCCATGCCGGGCAGGTGGTGGAACAGCTCGTGCGGCCGACGGGCCTGGTGGATCCCGAAGTCGAGGTGCGCCCGGCGACCCACCAGGTCGACGACGTGCTGCAGGAAATCCGCATCCGTGTCGAGAAGAACGAGCGCGTGCTGATCACGACCCTGACCAAGCGCATGGCCGAGCAGCTGACGGACTACCTCTCGGACAACGGCGTCAAGGTGCGCTACCTGCACAGCGATATCGACACGGTGGAGCGGGTGGAGATCCTGCGCGACCTGCGGCTGGGCACCTTCGACGTGCTGGTGGGCATCAACCTGCTGCGCGAGGGCCTGGATATTCCGGAGGTGTCGCTCGTGGCGATCCTCGACGCGGACAAGGAGGGGTTCCTGCGCGCCGAGCGATCGCTGATCCAGACGATCGGCCGCGCCGCGCGCAACCTGAACGGCAGGGCCATCCTTTACGCGGATAACATGACCGAGTCGATGAAGAAGGCGATCGGCGAAACCGAGCGGCGGCGCGCGAAACAGCTGGCGCACAACATCGAGCACGGCATCACGGCGCGCAGCATCGTGAAGGAGGTGCGCGACCTCATCGACGGCGTCTACAGCGCGAAGACCAGCCGCGAGATGGAAAAGCAGGAACTGCAGCGGGCGATGGTCGAGGACATGTCGGAGAAGGATGTCGCCAGGGAGATCAAGCGGCTCGAAAAGCAGATGCTCGAGCACGCCCGCAACCTGGAATTCGAAAAGGCGGCGCGCGTGCGGGACCAGTTGGCGCTGCTCAAGGAACAGGCGTTCGGCGCGGTGGTGCACGACAACGTCGTTCCGATTCAGGCCGGCAGGACCTGAAGGGGCATGACAGACGAGCAGGCCTGCCAAGGGTTGCTCGACTATGTGCGCGCGGGGCTTGCACCGCGCGGCCTCGGCTGAGCCAGGCCCGGATTACCCCGAATTCCCGGAGTACCCGAGCGAATCGATGGGGCTTCTGGTATACTTGACGGAAATACTCAAGAACAGATCCAACCCCGACAGGTAGGCCCCACAAGGGCCGACAAGCAACAAGGAGCTTGCGATGCGACTCACCACCAAAGGCCGTTTTGCGGTCACCGCGATGATCGACCTGGCCTTGCGCCAGAACAATGGTCCCGTCACGCTGGCGGCCATCAGCCAGCGCCAGCAGATTTCGCTGTCCTACCTGGAACAGCTGTTCGGCAAGCTGCGCCGGCACGAGCTGGTGGAGTCCACCCGCGGCCCCGGCGGCGGCTACACCCTGGGGCGCAAGGCTTCGGAAATCACCGTGGCCGACATCATCGTCTCGGTGGACGAGCCGATCGATGCCACCCAGTGCGGCGGCAAGGAGAATTGCCAGGGCGACGGCGGCCGGTGCATGACGCACGAGCTGTGGGCATCGCTGAACCAGCGGATGGTCGAGTTCCTGGACTCCGTCACGCTGCAAAAGCTGGTGGACGACCAACTCGCCAAGGGCATGCAGATCGAGGACAAGCCGGCCGTCAAGCGGGCCATCTCGAGCCAGCCGGTGGTCAAGCCGATCCGCGTCAACGCGCCCAACTCGGTCTTTGCCCTGGGCAACTCCTACGCGAAGTCCTAGTTCTTCGGTTGACTTGCGCCAGCTCAAGGTGGCTCGGTAATCCTGAAGCCTAATTTCGTTTATTCGCCAGCAGCAGACCCATGGACATGACCCCGCATTTCCCGATCTACATGGATTACGGCGCCACCACGCCGGTCGACCAGCGCGTGGTGGACGCGATGATCCCCTGGTTGCGCGAGCATTTCGGCAACCCGGCGTCCCGCAGCCACGCCTGGGGCTGGGAAGCGGAAGAAGCCGTGGAGAAAGCGCGCGGCCATGTGGCGGACCTGATCGGCGCGGATCCGCGCGAGATCGTCTGGACCTCCGGCGCCACCGAGTCCAATAACCTGGCTCTCAAGGGTGCCGCCCATTTCTACAAGAGCCGCGGCAAGCACCTGATCACGGTGAAGACCGAGCACAAGGCGGTGCTGGACACCACCCGCGAGCTCGAGCGCCAGGGTTTCGAGGTGACGTACCTGGACGTCCAGGAAGACGGCCTGCTCGACCTGGAAGTGCTGAAGGCGGCGATCCGTCCCGACACCATCGTGATCAGCGTGATGTACGTGAACAACGAGATCGGCGTGATCCAGGACATCCCGGCGATCGGCGCCATGTGCCGTGAGAAAGGCATCATCTTCCATGTCGACGCGGCGCAGGCCACGGGCAAGGTCGAGATCGACATCAAGAAGCTCCCGGTCGACCTGATGAGCCTGGCCTCGCACAAGACCTACGGCCCCAAGGGCATCGGTGCGCTGTACGTCTGCCGCAAGCCGCGGGTGCGCTTGGAGGCCCAGATGCACGGCGGCGGTCACGAGCGCGGCATGCGTTCCGGCACGCTGCCCACGCACCAGATCGTGGGCATGGGCGAGGCCTTCCGCCTGGCCAAGCTGGAGATGGCCCAGGACAACGTCAAGGCGCGTGCCCTCCACCAGCGCCTGATCGACGGACTGAAGGACATCGAGCAGGTGTTCATCAACGGGCACCTGGAACAGCGCGTGCCGCAGAACCTGAACATCAGCTTCAACTTCGTCGAGGGCGAGTCGCTGATCATGGGCATCAAGGGCCTGGCGGTGTCGTCCGGCTCGGCCTGCACTTCGGCCTCGCTCGAACCCAGCTACGTGCTGCGGGCCCTGGGCCGCAGCGACGAACTTGCGCACAGCAGCCTGCGCATGACCATCGGCCGCTTCACCACCGAGGAAGAGATCGATTACGCCATCTCCACGATCAAGCAGAATGTGGCCCGGCTGCGCGAGCTGAGTCCGCTGTGGGAGATGTACCAGGATGGCATCGACATCTCGACCATCCAGTGGAGCGCTCACTAGAGCATTGAGAATTACAGAGGTACCCGAAATGGCCTATTCCGAAAAAGTCGTTGACCACTACGAAAACCCGCGCAATGTCGGCTCCTTCGACAAGGGCGACGAGAGCGTCGGCACCGGCATGGTGGGCGCGCCCGCCTGCGGCGACGTGATGAAGCTCCAGATCAAGGTGAACCCGGCGACGGGCGTCATCGAGGACGCACGCTTCAAGACCTACGGCTGTGGCTCGGCCATCGCCTCCAGCTCCCTCGTGACCGAATGGGTCAAGGGCAAGACGCTGGACCAGGCCGCCGCGCTGAAGAACAGCCAGATCGCCGAAGAGCTGGCCCTGCCGCCGGTAAAGATCCACTGCTCGATCCTGGCCGAGGACGCCATCAAGGCGGCGGTCGAGGACTACAAGAAAAAACACACGCACTGAATGGCCCCCACGCTCACATTGTTCGCTGCCCCCCGAGGGGGCCCAGGTTCGCCTTGGGGCGGCCCGGCGGCAACCTGATTTCGACTTGCAATGGCAATCTCACTGACAGAAGCAGCAGCACGCCACGTCTCCCGCTACCTCGGCAAACGCGGCAAGGGCGTGGGTGTACGGCTGGGCGTAAAGACGACGGGGTGTTCGGGCCTGGCCTACAAGCTCGAATACGTGGACGCGATTGAACCCGAGGACATCGTGTTCGAGGAGCACGGCGTCAAGGTCCTGATCGACCCCAAGAGCCTGGCGTATATCGACGGCACCCAGCTGGATTTCGTGCGCGAAGGCCTGAACGAGGGCTTCCGGTTCAACAACCCCAACGAGCGCGACCGTTGCGGCTGCGGGGAAAGTTTCCGCGTCTGATCAATGCTTCGGATTCCGACGAACCGCCTCCACGTCCCGTGCCGGCGGTTTTTTATCGAAAAGCGATGAGCATCACCCTCCAATCCAGCGATTTCGACCTGTTCGGGCTGCCCGAGCGGTTCGAGCAGGATCGCGCCGCCATCGATGCGCGCTGGAAGGAGTTGCAGCGCGAAGCCCATCCGGACAAGTTCGCGGCGCAAGGCAATGCCGCGCAGCGGGTGGCGATGCAGTGGTCGGTGCGAATCAACGAGGCTTACCGGCGCCTGAAGGACCCGCTCACGCGAGCGGCCTACCTCTGCGAGCTCCGCGGCTCCCCGATCGACGCCGAGAACAACACCGCGATGCCGGCGGACTTTCTCGTTGAACAGATGGAATGGCGCGAATCGCTGGACGAGGCGCGCAGCCAGGCCGACCTCGACGCGCTCGAGAGCGAGCTGGACCGCTCCCGCAGCGAAACCCTGGAACGCATTGCGCAACTCCTGGACGCGCAGGGCGACGCCGCGGCTGCCGCGAAACAGGTGAGAGCCCTTATGTTCATTGAGCGCTTCGGCCGCGACGTCGAAGCCCGCATCGACCAGCTGGGACAATAGCGGTCATGAAGCCCCCACGCTCATTTCAATCGCTGCCCCCCGAGGGGGCCTCAGTGCCCTTCGGGCGGCCGGGCGGGCACTGATGGCATTGCTGCAAATTTCCGAACCCGGCCAATCGCCCGATCCGCACCAGCGGCGCATCGCGGTGGGCATCGACCTGGGCACGACGCACTCGCTCGTGGCAGCGGTGCGCAACGGCGTGGCCGAATGCCTGCCCGATGGGCAGGGCGGGGTGATCCTGCCGTCCGTGGTCCGCTACCTGGAAAACGGCGGGCGCCAGATCGGGCACGAGGCCCATGCGGCGCAGGCCGAGGATCCCGAGAACACGATCGCGTCCGTCAAGCGTTTCATGGGCCGGGGCCTCGCGGACATCGCCGGACGTGAAAAGATGCCGTATCGCTTCGTCGACAAGCCGGGCATGCTGGGGCTGCAGACGCGCGCAGGCGAGAAGTCGCCGGTCGAGATCAGCGCGGAGATCCTCGCCACCTTGCGCTACCGTGCGGAAGACACGTTCAACGACGACCTGTACGGTGCGGTGATCACTGTGCCCGCCTACTTCGACGAGGCGCAGCGCCAGGCCACGAAAGATGCGGCGAAGCTCGCCGGCATCAACGTGCTGCGCCTGATCAACGAGCCCACGGCCGCGTCCATCGCCTACGGCCTGGACAACGCCAGCGAGGGCATCTATGCGGTGTACGACCTGGGTGGCGGCACGTTCGACATCTCGATCCTGCGGCTGACGAAAGGCGTGTTCGAGGTGGTGGCCACCGGTGGCGACTCAGCGCTGGGCGGCGACGACTACGACCGTGCGCTGGCCGACTGGATGCTGCTCAAGGCCGGTACCCAAGCCGCGAGCGCCGCCGACAAGGCGGCGATCAAGATGGCGGCCCGTGCCGCGAAGGAAAGGCTCTCCGGAGCCGAATCGACCTCGGTGCAGTTGCGTGCCGGCGATGCGATCGCCGAAATCTCCGTGTCGCGGTCGGACTTCGAGTCCGTCACCGCGGACCTGACGGCTCGGACCATGACGGCGGTGCGCAAGGCGCTGCGCGATGCGAGGCTGGGCAAGGACGAGATCAAGGGCGTGGTCATGGTGGGCGGCTCAACGCGCATGCCGCAAGTGCGGCGCGCCGTGGCCGAGTTCTTCGGCCGCGACCCCCTCGTCAACCTGAACCCCGACGAGGTCGTCGCGCTCGGCGCCGCGATCCAGGCCAACCAGCTGGCGGGCAACAACGCCACCGGCGACCTGCTGCTGCTGGACGTGATCCCGCTGTCGCTGGGCATAGAAACCATGGGCGGCCTCGTCGAGCGCATCGTGCCGCGCAACGAAACCATCCCCACGGCCAAGGCCCAGGATTTCACGACGTACAAGGACGGCCAGACCGCGCTGGCGCTGCACGTGGTGCAGGGCGAGCGTGACCTGGTCCAGGATTGCCGCAGCCTGGCGCGTTTCGAATTGCGCGGCATCCCGCCGATGGTGGCGGGAGCGGCGCGCATCCGCGTGACGTTCACGGTGGACGCCGACGGGCTGCTCAGTGTCAGCGCGAAAGAGCAGATGAGCGGCGTCGAGGCGCGCATCGATGTCAAGCCGTCCTACGGCCTCACCGACGACCAGATCGCGAAGATGCTGCAAGAAAGCTTCACGACCGCGGAGCAGGACATGAAGGCCCGCGCGTTGGCCGAGGCGCAGGTGGACGCCCAGCGGATGCTGCTGGCCACGCAGACGGCGCTCGACGTAGACGGTGGCCTGCTGTCCGCCCATGAACGTACGCACATCGATGCGTTGATGGAGCAGGCGCGCAACGTCGCGGCCGCAAGCCACGACGCCGGCGCCATCGAGGCGGCGACCCAGGCATTGGCGAAGGGCACCGAAGCCTTCGCCGCCGAACGCATGAATCACAGCATCCAGCAGGCGCTGGCAGGCAAGAACGTGGAAGCAATTTAATGGCCATCATCAAGATCCTGCCGCATCCGGAGTACTGCCCTGACGGCGCCGAAGTGACGGCGCCCGCCGGCACCTCGATCTGCGAGGCCCTCCTGGACAACAACATCAACATCGAGCACGCCTGCGACATGAGCTGCGCCTGCACGACCTGCCACGTGATCGTGCGCGAGGGCTTCAGCTCGCTCAACGAGATGGACGAGAGCGAGGAAGACCTGCTGGACCGAGCCTGGGGCCTGGAGCCCAATTCACGCCTGTCCTGTCAGGCCATCGTGGCCCAGAAGGACCTGACCGTGGAGATCCCGAAGTACTCGATCAACCACGCCAAGGAAAATCACTGAAGTTGTCATGCCGGGCCTGACCCGGCATCCACCTCACGCGATGGAATACCCACCGTCGACCGGGATCGCCGTTCCGGTCACGAAGTCCGACGCGCCGCTCGCCAGGAACACGGCGATGCCCGCGAGGTCCGCTGGCTCGCCCCAGCGGCCCGCCGGCGTACGGGCCAACACCTTTTCGTAGAGTCCCGCCACCTGCTGGCGCGCGCCCTGCGTGAGTTCCGTGTCGATCCACCCGGGCAGCACGGCGTTGCACTGGATGTTGTGCGCTGCCCACGCCGTCGCGATCGAGCGCGTGAACTGCACGACGCCGCCTTTGCTGGCGCCATACGCCGCCGCATACGGCGCACCGAGCAGCGACAGCATGGATCCGATATTGATGATCTTCCCGCTGCCGCCGACTTTCATCAGCGCGTGGGCCGCGCGGCAGCACAGGAAGGTGCTGGTCAGGTTCACGTCCATGACCTGCAGGAACTCCTGCAGGCTGAGCGCCTCCGGCGCCTTGCGGACGGTGGAGCCGGCGTTGTTCACCAGGATGTCCAGCCGCCCGTGGCGCACCATCACTTCCTGGAAGAGGCGGGCGACCTGGTGCTCGTCCGTCACGTCGGCTTCGATCGCATCGGCCGACCATCCCTGCGTCTTCAGGTCAGCGACGGCCTGCGACGACTTTTCCGCGTTGCGCCCGGCAATTACCACCGTGGCGCCGGCACGCGCCAGCGCGCCGGCCATCCCCAACCCGATACCGCCATTGCCGCCCGTGACGACAGCTACCTTGCCAGTCAGATCGAACACGCGAAACCTCCTGTTTCCAGCCAGCGCTCAAGCATAATCCCAGCCCATGCGCCAGATCGTCCTCGACACCGAAACCACCGGCCTTTCCGCCGAAGGCGGCGACCGCATCATCGAAATCGGCTGCGTCGAACTGCTCGCGCGCAAGCTGACCGGGAACAACAAGCATTTTTACCTGAACCCGGAGCGCGACAGCCACGAGGATGCGCTCAAGGTCCACGGCATCAGCAACGAGTTCCTGCGGGACAAACCCAAGTTCGCGGCCGTGGCCGACGAGCTGATGGAGTACCTGGCCGGCGCGGAAATCATCATCCACAACGCCGCGTTCGACGTCGCCTTCCTGACCAAGGAGCTCGAGCTCCTGGGCAGGCCCGCGTTCAAGACGTACGTGGGCCAGGTGACCGACACGTTGGCCATGGCCAAGGAGATGTACCCGGGCAAGCGCAACAGCCTCGACGCGCTCTGCGATCGGCTCGGTGTGGACAACTCGGGGCGCACCTTGCACGGCGCGCTCCTCGACGCCGAGCTGCTGGCGGACGTGTACATCAACCTCACGCGCGGCCAGGACGCCCTCCTGATCGACATCGCGGACACCAATGCGATCGGGGGCATCGTCACGCGCGTGGACCTCACCGCCTTCACGCTGCCGGTGCTGCTCGCCAACGACCAGGAAGCCGCCGCGCACGAGGAGGTGCTCAAGCAGCTGGATAAGGCCAGTGGCGGCAGGACCGTTTGGCGGTTTGGCCCATCCGGGGCTGTGGCATAATTCGAGGCTTTCCTGCAGCACGCAGGAGCGGGTGATTAGCTCAGCGGTAGAGCACTGCCTTCACACGGCAGGGGTCACATGTTCGATCCATGTATCACCCACCAATGAATCAACGGCATACGGCACCTTCGGGTGCCGTATTGCGTTCTGGAGCCGAAAAGCGACGGTAAACGTTCAACCCGGCTCGGTCTGCCCAGTGAACGCCTGCAGCAGCACCTCCACGGGGTGCCGCAACCGGCGATCGCGAAAGCGCGAGGCCTGGCTGCGGCATGAGTAGCCGGTGGCCAGGAGTTCACCGGACGACGAGTCATCTCCCTTATCCAGGATGGGGCCCCAGGATTGCTCGAAGATGAGCCTGGAGGTGCCCGCATTGCGAGTTTCATGGCCATATGTGCCCGACATGCCGCAACACCCGCTTGCCACCGGCACAAGTTCCAGCCCGAACCGCGCGAAAACCGGCTTCCATTGCACGACGCTCTCAGGGGCGTTGGTTTTTTCGGTGCAATGCGCCAACAGCCGGAAGCGGGTACCCGGGGATTCGGCGCGCTGGGGTACGGCCTGCAGCAGCCATTCCTGCGGCAGCAGCACGCGCGGGCAATCCTGCGCCTCGGTCAACTTGAGGTACTCCTGGCGGTACACCAGGGTCATGGCAGGGTCCAATCCCACCAACGGCACGCCACTGGCGCCGAGCGCGCGCAACAGCGAAGCCTGCCGGCCGGCCGAGCGGGCGAATGCAGGCAGGAACCCCTGGACGTGCAGCGGCTTGCCATTGGGCCGGAAGGGCGCGATGTAAACGGTGTGGCCGGCTCGCACCGCCAGTTCGACAAAGGCGGCCCACACCGGGGTTTCGAACCAGCGCGTGAAAGCGTCCTGCACCAGCACCACGCTGCGCTCGCGCTGCCCGGGAGTCAGTGACGCCAGCAGCGTGGGCGTTGCGACCTGCACCCCGAGGGCGCGCATTCGCCCCCGCAGGTCGTACCGCGCCAGCAGTGGGCTGTCCACCATGCCGCCAAAGCGCTCCAGGGTGCGCCGGAACCAGCCGGCGGACATCACGGCGTTGTACAGCCCGGGCATGCGCGCGAGATAGGGGATGGTGAATTCGAGCGAGCCGATCAGGTAGTCCTTCAGCGGACGCAGGTAGCGTCTGTGATACAGCTCCAGGAATCGCGAACGAAACTCCGGCACGCTGACCTTGACCGGGCACTGCCCGGCGCAGGACTTGCATCCCAGGCAGCCCGACATGGCCTCGTAAACCTCGTGCGAGAAGTCATCCCCGCCGTCGGGCCGCCGCGCGCGCGAGTTGCGCCAGCGCAGGGCCAAACCGCCGAGGAAGGAGGCCCCCCCGGGCCCACGCAGCACGTCCACGCCTGCGGCACCTTGCAGGCGCAGCCACTCGCGCATGAGAGCGGCGCGGCCTTTGGGCGAGTGCCGGCGCTCGCGTGTCGCCTTCCACGACGGACACATCGCATCGTCCGGGTCGAAGTTGTAACAGGCGCCGTTGCCATTGCAATGCATGGCCGTACCGTAGCTTTGCCACACTCGCTCGTCGACCTGACGGTCGGCGTCCGCGCGCAGGGGCGCCTCGTCGATACGCAGCAGCCGCGCCTGCGCCTCGGTGGCCGGCGTGGCGATCTTGCCGGGGTTGAGCTGGTTGTACGGGTCGAACGCCGCCTTCAGCTGTTGCAGCGCCGGGTAGAGGGGGCCAAAGAATTTCGGCGCGTACTCGCTGCGCAATCCCTTGCCGTGCTCGCCCCACAGCAAACCACCATACTTGTGTGTCAGGGCGGCTACGGCGTCCGAGACGGAGCGTATCAGCGCGGCCTGCGCCGGGTCCTTCAAGTCGAGCGCGGGTCGCACGTGCAGCACGCCGGCGTCGACATGGCCGAACATGCCGTAGGCCAAGCCAAGGCCATCCAGCAGTGCGCGGAACTCGGCGATGTACTCGGGCAAGCTCTCCGGCGGCACGGCAGTGTCCTCGACGAATGGCTGTGGCCGCGCCTCGCCCTGCACGTTGCCCAGCAGGCCCACGGCGCGCTTGCGCATGGCGTAAACCTGCGCCACAGCGGTGTGCCCCGCGGCGATCGTATGCCCGAGGCGGCGCACGCCGGGGTCGGACTGCAGGTGTGCCGTGAAGGCCGCCACGCGCGCATCGACCTCGGCTGCATCGTCGCCGCTGAACTCCACCATGTTGATGCCGAGCACCTGTGCCTCGCCGGGCGCGTGCGGAAAGTAATCCTTTACGCGCATCCATACGATGTCCTCCATGGCGAGATGCAGGACTTTCGAATCGACGGTTTCGATCGACAGGGGACGGTGCGCCATCAGCGCGCGCGCGTCGCGCAGCGCATCCATGAAGCCGGCGTAGCGGATGTTGACCAGCACCGAATATCCCGGGATGGGCAGGACGTTCAGCTCCGCTTCGACGACAAAGCCCAGCGAGCCTTCGGCGCCGCACAGGACGCTGTTCAGGTTGAAGTGCCCGCCGGGTTCGCGCAGGTGGGCCAGGTCATAGCCGGTCAGGCAGCGATTGAGTTTCGGGAAGCACTCCTCGATCAGCGCGCCCTGCGTGTCGGCGATCTGCGCCGCGGCACGATAGGCATCGCCGATCCGGCCCGGTCGCTGAAGCGCCTCGCGTAACGCGGCTTCGTCGAGCGGGCGGCTCTCGAACCGCTCGCCCCCCAGCAACACGCAATCGAGCGCCAGCACGTGGTCGCGTGTCTTGCCGTAGGTGCAGCTGCCCTGGCCGCTGGCGTCGGTGGCGATCATGCCGCCCAGCGTCGCGCGGTTGCTCGTGGACAGCTCCGGCGCGAAGAACAGGCCGTGCGGCAACAGCGCCGCGTTGAGCTGGTCCTTGACCACGCCCGCCTGCACGCGCACACGGCGCGCCTGGGGGTCGATGGACAGGATGCGGTTCATGTGCCGCGACACATCCACCACGATGCCGTCGGTGAGCGACTGCCCGTTGGTGCCCGTGCCGCCGCCGCGCGGGGTCAGCACCACCCGCCGGTATGGGGGCTCGGCAGCCAGCCGCGCCAGGCGCTGTACGTCCTGCGCGTCGCGGGGGAACACGACGGCCTGCGGCAGCCGCTGGTAGATCGAGTTGTCCGTCGACAGGACCACGCGGTCGGCGTAGCGGCTGCTGATCTCTCCCTCGAAACCCGCGGCAGCCAGCGCCTGCAGGAAGTCGCGGTACGTCGAAGCGAGCGTGGGCGGTGCGCAAACGTGGGCGATCATGCGGCGCGGAGCGGCTCGCGCTTCAGCTCAGTTCACGCGCGTGAGCAGCGATCGGCCGGCGAAGTGCGCCTCCGCGTTTTCCAGGAAGCGCAGCACCGACGCATGGATCGCCTGCGGGGAGATGCCGCCGATGTGGGGCGTGAGCACGGCGTTCTCGAACTCCAGCAGCCGTGCCGGTGGCGTCGGCTCGCCTTCGTACACGTCCAGCGCTGCTGCCCAGATGCGCTTGTCCCGCAGGGCATCGGCCACCGCGTCGGTGTCCACCAGCGTGCCGCGCGCGACGTTGACCAGCACGCCGTTCGGGCCAAGCGCGTTGAGCACGTCGGTGCTCACGATGTGGTAAGTCGCTTTGCCGCCGGGCGCCGCGATCACCAGGAAATCGCACCAATCTGCCAGGCTGACGATGTCGTTGAACCAGCGAAAGCCTGTCTCGTCGCGACGGGTGCGGCTGTGGTAGCCGATCTCCATGTCGAAGCCCTGCGCGCGCCTGGCGATCTGCCGGCCGATGGCACCGAGGCCGAAGATACCCATCCTGCGGCCCGACACGTGCGGCGGGCGCGGGATGTCGTCGCGCCACAGGCCATTGCGCACGCCGCTGTTCAGGAAGGGCACGCGGCGGATCGCCGCGAGCAGGATGGCCATGGCGTGATCGGCCACGGCGGCGTCGTTCGTGCCTGCGGCATTGCACACCGGGATGTTGCGCCGGCTCGCATGATCGAACGCCACGTTTTCGAAGCCGACGCCGACGGTGCAGATCAGCTCGAGGTTCGGCAGCGCGTCGATTTCCGTGGCGAGAAGGCCGTTGGTGCCGTTGGTCAGAACGACGCGAATATCGCTGCCTCGGGCGGCGATCTGCGCCGCGCCGTTCGAGCGGTCCTTGCCGAGCCCCTCGTTGGGCGCGTAGATCATGTCGAAGCGTTCCGATACGAGCGCGCGGTGTTCCTCGGAGAGATAGACCAGGACGAGAAGCGTAGGTTTCATTCGTGAACCGAAAGGAAAAGGGCGGCGTGACGCCTGCGCGCCGCGCCGCCATAACGGCTACCTGCGATCAATCGACGCGGGCGCCGGACAGCTTCACCAGCTTGCCCCACTTCTCGATCTCGCTCGCGAGGACCTTCTTGAATTCGGCCGGGCTGTTGCCCACCGGCGTGGAGCCCTGGTCGGCCAGTGTCTTGCGCACCGCCGGGTCCTGGAGCACCTGGCGTATCGCGGCGTTGATCCTGTTCACGACGTCGTCGGGTGTGCCGGCGGGTGCAAACACGCCGTTCCACAGCACGATCTCGTAGCCGGGCAGCACCTCGCCAACGGCGGGCACGTTGGGGATTCGCTGCGAACGCGTCTTCGTCGTCACGCCGAGCGGGCGCAGCTTGCCGCTGTCGATGTAGCCCAGTACTTCCACGAGCGGCGAAAACACCGCCTGGATCTGGCCGGACAACAGGTCCGCGTTGGCCGGTGCGCCGCCCTTGTACGGCACGTGAGTCATCTCACCGCCCGCCATGCTGTTGAACAGCGCGCCCGACAGGTGCTGCGATGTGCCGTTGCCGGCCGAGCCGAAGTTGACCGGCACCTTCTTCGACTTCACATAGTCCACGAACTCGTTCAGCGTCTTGGCCGGCACGTCGGTGTTGACCATCAACACGTTCGGGATCAGCGTGACCTGCGACACGGGGATCAGGTCCTTCTGGAGGTCGAATCCCATGTCCTTGTACAGCGACACGTTGGTGGCGACCGTGCTGGTATGCATCAGCAGCGTGTAGCCGTCCGGGTTGGCGCGCGCCACGAAAGCTGCGCCGATGTTGCCGCCGGCGCCTGCCTTGTTGTCGACCACCACGCGCTGGCCCAGCACGTCACCCAGTTTCTGGGCCAACAGGCGGGCCGTGGTGTCTGTGCTGCCGCCAGGTGAAAGCGGAACCACGAGGGTGATCGGCTTTTCGGGCCAGCCTGCGGCCTGAGCGGTGAGGCCGCATGCGGTGATTGCCAGGGCCGCGGCAATCCTGATGAAAGTGGAACGTTGCATGGTTTTGTCTCCAGGAAAGAATATGCGGGGCTCAGCGTTGTCCGTCGCCCACCTTGATTTCGGAGGCGCGAAGGCCGCCAAGTCGCTCGTGCACGCGGCCGCCGGTGGCCATCACCAGCGTGTAGAGAAGCTCGTCGGGGCGGGGCCCGTCGATCACGCCGACATCGATGGTGCTGAAATGGCTGCGCACGTAGCACGCTTCGATGTGGTGCAACGGCACCTGCAGGCGGGTGCCGGCACTTGCCACCACCTTGGCCGCCGGGACGATGGATTTCGCCTTGGGCAGGAACGAGCGCATCGGCCAGCCGCCGGCAATGTGCCAGATGGCGCCGTGCTCGAGTTCGCCGTTCAGCCCGACGATGGCACCCTTGCCGTAGGCTTCGATCTTGTCCGGTCCACCCAGCGCGTCAATCAGCTCGGGCACGATCTCGTTGGCCAGCACGGTGGCGTCCTTCACGAACGGCTCCAGGTCTTCGACGTAGCGGCCCGCGTACGGGTTGCTGAGAACCACCGAGATCGATCCCATCTTGACGGGGATGTCGCGCGGCGGGCCGCCCTCGTGGTAGACAGTCTCGACGTTGAGCAGTTTCTTGCGGATCTTGACAAGGGACATGGGGTCTCCTGGGTGAATGTCTTTGAAAGGAAGCAGGCGTGAAGGCCGCGGAAGTCCTGGGTCAGGCTTCCGGCTTGTTGCCGAACTGGACGCCGGCCCACTGTTCGAAATGGCGGATCGGGAACACGTTGTCCTTGTCGCCATCGCCTTGCGTGATGGCGAAGGCGAGAAACTGGCGTGCCGCCGGGCTGACCACCATGGGCGCACCCAGCTTTTCGGCCTCGTCGATGCACATCTTGATGTCCTTGTGCAGCAACTCTGTAGTGAATCGCACCGGGAAGCTGCGGTCCAGCACGCACTGCGGAATACGCTCCAGCGTCGCAAACGAACGGCCGCTCGAAACGTTGATCACGTCGAGCATGGTCCTGGCGTCCAGGCCGGCCTTGACGCCGTAAACCAGCGCCTCCAGGCTCGCCACCATGCTGGTCGCGTAAAGCGTGTTGTTGATGATCTTCAGGGTCTGGCCCAGGCTCGGGTCGGCACCCAGGTAGAAAATCTTGTTGCCGATCACCCGAAGCAGCGGCTCGACCTCCTCGTAAGCGTAAGACGGGCCTGACGGCATCACCGCCAGGGCGCCCTTTTCGGCATTCGCAGTGCCGCCGCTCACGGGCGCTCCGACCAGGGCGATGTTCTTCGACTTCAGCAGTGCTTCGACTTCCTTGGTGACGGACGGGCCGGTCGTGGAAAGATCGACCACGATGCGCACACGGTCGCCCTGCGCCACTTCAGCGGCCACGTCCGCCACGATCCGCGGCAGGGGCAGGCAGAGCAGTACGACTTCGACTTGCGAGGCAAGTTCCCTGGCGCTGGATGCAGGCTGCGCACCCTTGGCGACAAGCCGCTCCTGTGCGCCGGCGCTTCGGTCATGGACGAGGAGTTCATGACCCGCAGCCAGCAGCCGCGTGCCGAAGTGCACGCCGATGTTGCCGAGACCGATCAATCCGATTTTCATGGGGCTGTTCCTGGGATAGGGGGTGGACTCTATGCGCAGGCCGATCTCGTGGCGAGTGCTCGTTGTGCTGCGTGGTATGCGGTCACGTTAACCGCCGCGCCGCCGCACAGCATTTCGGTTTACTCTTCGGCGCCGAAGCCCTGCCGCTTCAATGCGGCATCGATCCAAGACGTGTCCAGGCGGCCGGCGGCAATGGCCGCGATGGTCTGTTCTTCCTGCGCGTGCTTGTCCTCGGCCGCGGCACAGATGGCGGCGGCCTGTTCCAGCGGGATGCACAGAACGCCGTCGCCGTCACCCACCACGATGTCGCCGGGCCGCACCACCATGCCGTCGAGGCTCACGGGGACGTTGATTTGCCCAGGCCCGTCCTTGTAGGGGCCGCGGTGCGTGACACCGGCTGCATACACCGGAAAATCATTCTTTCGCAAAGTGTCGGCGTCGCGGATCGCACCGTTGATCACGATACCGGCAATGCCGCGGCTGGCCGCATAACCGCTCATCAACTCGCCGATGATCGCGTTGGTGAGATCGCCTCCCGCGTCCACGACGACGACGTCGCCAGGCTTTGCCAGGTCCAGCGCCTTGTGGACGAACAAGTTGTCGCCGGGGCGGGTCTTGACGGTGAGCGCGCAGCCGGCCATGGGACCTCCGGCGTGCATCGGGCGCAAGCGCGCGCCCCCGGCCGTGAGGCGCATCATGACATCGCTGATGTTGGCGACGGGCACGTGGCTGAAACGTTCTACGAGGGCCGGGTCGGCCTGTGCGCGCCGCTGGAAGATGGTTGCTTGGCTCATGGGATGGGTCAGACTGAAAGCCCGCCGGTCGGCAGGCCAGCCGCCCAATCTACGCGCGCCCAGGGCCGCGGGCGCGTGATCTTTATGCTGTGGGGGATGCAGTCAGGTTAATCGCCCGGCGCGGCGGGATCGCCGGCCTTAGGGCCCCGCCCTTCGCGGGCGGCTTGCTGCTTGAGTACCTCGATGAACTTGTCGGCGTGCGTGCGGCCATGGTCGAACGCCGAACGCACGATGCTCGGTTCGAGCACGATCTCCTCGGCCAGTGGCAGCGTGTGCAGGTCGGTCCAGCCCATCCCCTCGGCCGTGAATTCGTCGACGATCGCCACCCCCGCCCCGGACCGCGCCAGCGAACAGGCCATGTCGCTCTGGTGGATGTGGATCCGCGTCGTCAGCTCCACGCCGGCCTTCTCGCAGGCGGCGGCAACCAGCTGCCCGAACGGGATTCCCGGGTCGTGCGAGATGACGGGGTAGCGCGCCAGCTCCACCAGTGGAACGACCGCCAGCTGTGCGAGCTCGTGGCCCAGCGGCACGACGCAGACCATCCGGCCGCGCGTGAAGGGCTCCACACGCAGGTTCTGATGGTCGATGGGATGCACGGACACCGCCAGGTCGACCTTGTTGCTCAGCACTTCCTGGGGCATGCTGTTGAGCAATGTAGTCCTGAAGTTCACGCGGATGTTGGGGTAGCGCTGCACGAACTGCGCGATCGCGCGCGACATCAATCCCCGCGACAAGCTGGGGCTGGCGGCGATCCTCAGCGTGCCGGACGGGCCCAGTGCCAGTGAACGGGCGAACTCGTCCACCTTCAGCGCTTGCTGGTAAAACTCGTCGACTTCCCGGAACAGCGCATCTCCTTCGGGAGTCGGGACGAGTTTGCCCTTGACGCGATTGAACAGCGTGAGCCCGAGCGTCTGTTCGGTGTGGGCGACGATCCGGCTGACGGCCGGCTGCGATGCGAAGAGCAGTTGCGCAGCGGCCTTGATGGAGCCCGTGAGCATCACGGCCCGGAAGACCTCCATTTGTCTGAGTCTGAATTTCATCGCGGCGCTGTGGTGCGAGGCGAGCGCCGGAAGGCGGCGGTCGTGCCCGTGCGCGAAGTATCCACCATCCGCTCATCCGAAGCCGGCGAGCTGGGCCGTGGCTGGGCCCCCGTTGCGGCTTCCACTTACGCCCCCGCATTGGCGCCTGCGCCACAATCGATGCCATGAGTTTCCTGGTCGCAACCGTCGCGGGCAGCACCCCCCTCGTGCTCGATTCTCCCCACAGCGGCGTGAACTATCCCGAAGACTTCGGCCACGCATGCGATCCGCGCACCCTGCGCCAGGCCGAGGACACGCATGTGGAAAAGCTCTACGACTTCGCGCCACCCCTGGGCGTAGGGTGGGTCGAGGCGCTGTTTCCACGCAGCTACCTCGACGTGAACCGCAACACGACCGAGATCGACGTCTCCCTGTTCGCCGAGGAGTGGCCCGATCCGGTGGAAACCGACCCGAAGGCGCTCGCGAAGGTGCGGCTCGGCAAGGGGCTCGTCTGGCGCATCACCGACGAGGGCGTTCCGCTCTACGAGCGCAAGCTTTCGGTGCAGGAGGTGCGGTCGCGAATCGAGCGGTGCTGGCGGCCGTACCACGATGCCGTCCGCGCGGCGGTGGACGCGGCGCATGCGCGGCACGGCTACAGCATCCACCTCAACTGCCATTCGATGCCGGCCGTGGCGTCCGAATACTCCACCGATTTCCCGGGGCTGGTGCATGCGGACTTCGTCGTGGGCGACCGCGAAGGCACTTCCGCCAGCCCGGCGCTGTCGCGCCGCATCTGCGACCACTTGCGCGCCGAGGGCTACAGCGTGGAGTACAACCATCCGTACAAGGGCGTGGAACTGGTGCGGCGATATGGCGACCCGGCCCGGGATCGCCACAGCATCCAGGTCGAGGTCAACCGGCGGCTGTACATGGACGAGAAGACGCTCGAGCCGCATGAAGGCTTCGAGCCGCTCAAGCGGCACCTGCGCTCGCTCGTCGCGATGCTGCTGGGCACCGACCCGCGCGGCCTGTGATGGACCAGGTCGACGCGATCGTCATCGGGGCGGGTGCGGTGGGGCTTGCCGTGGCGCGCGCGCTGGCGCAAAGCGGCCGGGAAACCATCGTCGCCGAGGCCCAGACCGCCATCGGACAGGGCGTGAGTTCGCGCAACAGCGAGGTCATCCACGCCGGCCTTTACTACGCCCCCGGATCGCTCAAGGCCCGCCTGTGCGTGCGCGGCAAGGCGCTGTTGTACGAGTTGTGCGCCAGCCATGGCGTGGGGCACCGCAACTGCGGCAAGCTGGTCGTCGGCAACGGCGATGCCGAAGCCGCGGCGCTGCGGACACTGCAGGACCGCGCCATCGCCAACGGGGTTCCCGTGCAGTGGCTGGAAGCGAGCGAGGCGCGCGCCCTCGAGCCGGACCTGCGGTGCACGGCGGCGCTCTTCTCGCCAAGCACCGGCATCGTGGACAGCCATGGCTTCATGCTGGCTTTGCAAGGCGACCTCGAGAAGGCCGGCGGCATGGTCGCGCTGGGCTCGGCCGTCGAGTCGGCGGTGCTGGGGCGGGGCGGCCGGCCGCACGTCGTGCGCTTTGCGGAGGGCAGCGAAGTGGCAGCGCCTGTCGTCGTCAATTCGGCCTCGCTGCACGCGTGCGGATTGGCGCGCCGGTTCGACGGGCTCGATCCTCGCTTCGTGCCGCGCGAATACTTTTCCAAGGGCAACTACTACGCGCTGTCCGGCCGCCCGCCGTTCTCACACCTGGTGTACCCCGCGCCCGCGGACGCATGGCTGGGCGTGCACCTGACGCTGGACCTGGGCGGCCAGGCCAAGTTCGGGCCCGACCAGGAGTGGCTCGATGTGAAGCGGGCAGAAGACATCGACTACACGGTCGACCCGCGGCGTGCCGACGGTTTCTATGCCGAAGTGCGGCGCTATTGGCCCGGCCTCGCGGACGGTGCGCTGCAGCCCAGCTACAGCGGCGTACGCCCCAAGATCCATGGCCCCGGCGAAAAGGCGCCCGACTTCCGCATCGACGGGCCGCAGTCGCATGGTGTGCCCGGTCTGGTCAACCTGTTCGGCATCGAATCGCCGGGGCTGACGAGCGCGCTGGCCATCGGCGAACACGTGCTCACGCTACTGGAGCCCTAGGTGGACCAGGCAAGCCGGCTCCACCTGATCATGGCCGCCCTGCTGGCCGCGCCGCCGCTGGCGCAATCACAGGAGCGGGTTCTGCCCCCGGTCACGATCACGGCAACGCGGACGGAAGCATCGCCGTTCGACGTGCCGGCCTCCGTGGACGTCATCGACGGTGCGCGCCTGCGCGCGGCCGGTCGGCCGGAGATCAACCTGTCGGAAAGCCTGGGAGGGGTGCCGGGCGTGGCCGCGCGCGACCGGCAGAACCACGCGCAGGACCTGCAACTCTCCATCCGGGGCTTTGGCGCGCGCTCCACGTTCGGCGTGCGCGGTGTGCGCCTGTATGTGGACGGGATACCCGCGACCATGCCGGACGGCCAGGGCCAGTTGTCCCACATCGATCTCTCGTCGGCGGGCCGCATCGAACTACTGCGCGGGCCCTTTTCAGTGCTCTACGGCAATTCGTCGGGTGGCGTGCTGCAGGTCTTCACCGAAGCGGGCGACGGCGCGCCGGTCCTGTCGTCCAGCCTGGCCGTCGGCAGCGACGGGCTGGTTCGACCGGGCCTGCGGGTCAGCGGGGGCACGCCCGCACTGGGCTATGTGATCAGCGCCAACCGGTTTGCCACCGACGGTTCGCGGGAGCACAGCAGCGCCGAGCGGAATGTCGGCAACGCCAGGCTGGATTTCAAGCGCGGGGAGGGCAGTGACTGGACGCTGGTGGCCAACACCGTCAAGCTGCGCGCCGACGACCCGCTGGGCCTGACGCGGGCTCAGTTCAATGCGGCTCCGCGCAGTGCCGATGCATCGGCGACGCTGTTCAATACCCGCAAGACCGTCACGCAAAGCCAGCTCGGGGTGGTCCACGATCATCGGCTGGACGGAGGCGACCGGCTGCGCCTGATGCTCTATGCCGGCGAGCGCGACACCGAGCAATTCCAGGCCATCCCGGCGGGACCGCAGGCAAACGCCTTGCACCCCGGCGGCGTGATCGGCCTGGAGCGGCGCTACACGGGCGCGGACTTGCGCTGGACCGGCAAACGGCAGACCGCGCTGGGGCCGCTGGAGGTGGTGGCGGGCCTGTCGTACGACCACATGGACGAACATCGCCGGGGCTGGCAGAACTTTTCCGGGCCGGCGCTCGGCGAGAAAGGGGCCTTGCGGCGCGAGGAGGACAACCGGGTGGCCAACCTCGATCCCTACATGCAGGCAGCCTGGACGTTCGCGCCCGACTGGACGTTGACGGCGGGCGTGCGTCACAGCTCGGTCCGCTTTTCGTCCGGCGACCGGTACATCGCGGGCGCGAACGGCGACGACAGCGGCGAGGTCCGCTACAGCGCGACGCTGCCGGTCGCGGGATTGATGTACTCCCTGTCACCGCGCACGCACCTGTATGCCGCCGCGGGCCGGGGGTTCGAGACGCCGACGTTCAATGAGCTCGCGTATCGCGCCGACGGGTCGGCGGGCCTGAACTTCGCGCTGCGGCCTTCGCGCAGCGACAACATCGAGGTCGGCGTCAAGGGCCGCGTGCCGGATGCGTGGCGAAGCCAATGGAGCGCCGCGCTGTTCCACACCGGCACGCGCGATGAAATCGTCACGCGGACGAACAGCGGCGGCCGCAGTTCGTTCCAGAACGCCGGCGAGACGCGCCGGCGGGGCCTGGAGCTGTCCTGGAGCGCGGTCCCGGCGACCGATTGGCAGTGGCAGATGGCCCATACCTGGCTGGACGCCCGCTACCGCGACGCCTTCACCACCTGCAACGCGGCGCCGTGCGCCGTTCCCACGCAGGTCGTTCCCGCCGGTAACCGCATTCCCGGCACCGCGCAGACCATCACGGCGATCGAGGCGGCGTGGCAGCCGGCGCGGGGCTGGCGTGCGGGGATGGAGCTGCGCCGCTCCAGCCGCGTGTACGTCAACGATGCGAACACCGAAGCGGCGCCTTCGTTCACCGCGCTCGCCCTGCACGCGGGCTATGTGTTCGATGTCCGCCGCTGGAGCCTGTCCGTCACGGCGCGCGTGGACAACGCGCTGGACCGCCGCTATGCCGGGTCCGTCATCGTCAACGAGGGCAATGGCCGCTTCTTCGAACCGGCGCCGGGCCGAAGCTACGTGGTCAAGCTGGCGGGCAGCTACGCTTTTTGAGCTTCGCCAGCTTTGCGCATGCGCTGGATCGCGCGAGCGGCCTGGGTCACGAGAGGGGGGCCGCGGTAGATGAGGCCCGTGTAGATCTGAACCACGTCCGCCCCCGCCTGGATCTTGCTCACTGCATCGTCGGCGCTCATGATGCCCCCGACACCGATGATGGGGAACTTCCCGCCCAGCACGGCGCGCAATTGCCCGATGACCCGGTTGCTCGGCTCCAGCACGGGCGCGCCGCTCAGGCCGCCGGCTTCCTCGGCGTGCGGCAGGCCTTTCACGGCTTCGCGGCTCGTGGTCGTGTTGGTGGCGACCACGCCGTCCATGCCGTGGCGCTTCAGGGCCGCGGCGATCACCTCGACCTGGGCCTGGTCGAGGTCGGGCGCGATCTTCACGAAGATCGGCACGCGGCGGCCATGCTGGCGCGCCAGCGCCTCACGGCGATTGGCGATGGCGCCCAGCAGGCCCTCCAGCGCCTCGTCGGTCTGCAATGAGCGCAGGTTGCTGGTGTTCGGGCTGGAGATGTTGATCGTCACGTAATCCGCGTGCGGGTACACGCCGTCCAGGCACACCAGGTAGTCGCTGGTGGCATTCTCGATGGGCGTGGCCGCGTTCTTGCCGATGTTGAGGCCCAGGATGCGGCCCTTCTTGCGGAAGGACGAGCGCTTGACGTTGGCGACGAAGGCTTCGAGGCCGTCGTTGTTGAAGCCCAGGCGGTTGATCAGCGCATTGGCTTCGGGCAGGCGGAACATCCGCGGCTTGGGGTTGCCCGGCTGGGGCCGAGGCGTCACGGTGCCCACCTCCACGAAACCGAAGCCAAGGGCGCCGAGGCCGTCGATGCAGCGGGCATTCTTGTCCAGGCCCGCCGCCAGGCCCACGCGGTTGGGAAACGTCAGTCCGGCCAGCTCGATGGGATCGTCGACCATGCGGTTGCAGTACGACCACTCCAGCGGCGTGCCCTGCAGGCGGGCCAGGGATTGCATCGTGAGCTCGTGCGCGGTTTCGGGGTCGAGCCCGAAGAGGAAGGGACGGGCGAGCGAGTAGGGCAGCAGCGACATGGATAATTCGGGGTAACCCAATGATTGTCGCAGGACGCAAATGAACCAGGATGAACTGAAAGCGCTGGTCGGCCAGGCCGCCCTGCAGTACGTGGTCGAGGGAGAAATCGTGGGCGTCGGCACCGGGTCCACGGTCAACAAGTTCATCGAGGCGCTTGCCGCGATGAAGGGCCGGATCCCCGGCGCGGTGTCCAGTTCGAACGCCTCGACCGAGCGGCTCGAGGCGATCGGCATCCCGGTGTTCGACGCCAACGATGTGGGCGAGATCGCGGTCTACATCGACGGTGCGGACGAGATCGACCCGCACGGGAACATGATCAAGGGCGGCGGCGCCGCCCTCACGCGCGAGAAGATCGTCGCCGCGCAGTCGCGGCGGTTCGTGTGCATCGCGGACGAATCCAAGCAGGTTCCGGTGCTGGGGCGCTTCCCGGTGCCGGTGGAGGTGATCCCCATGGCCACCCAGCGGGTCATCCGCCAGTTCGCGGCTCTGGGCGGCACGGCCCGCGTCCGGCTGAAGGAAGGCCGGCCGCTCGTGACGGACAACGGCCAGCACATCCTGGACGTCGCCGGGCTCGCGATCGCGCAGCCGCTGGAGTTCGAAAGCCGGGTAAGTCAGTGGCCCGGTGTCGTCACGGTGGGCGTGTTCGCCCACCAGAAGGCCGCCGTGTGCCTGCTGGGCACCGCCGGCGGCGTCAGGACGCTCCAGTACTGATCAGAAGCGGATGCCGCTCGGGTTGTCCGCCGGCGCCGGCGTTGGGGCCGGGGTCGCGGTATTCGGCCTCGGCGCTGCAGGGGCCGGGGTCGCAATGCGCGGCTCCTGGGCGGCCACCAAAGGGGCCGCAGGCGCCGGCACGTAGCCCGGCGGCAATTGCGATGTGTGGGGGTAGCCGGCGGCGTTCAGGAACTGCGCCCACTCGGCTTCCGAATAGCCCTTGATCTGCTGCCCGCCGATGGTGAGGAACGGCAGCGAAAGCGAACCCGCGAGGCGCCGCAGTGCCTCGATGTCGTCCTTGGATGTCACTGTTCTTTCGGTGAACGGAATCCCGCGGCTGGCGAGCATCGTCCGGCCCGTGCCACAGGGCGCGCAGTCCGGTGCCGTATACAGCGTCACCGGGTACCGGCCCGCGGCCTGGCGCAAGTCGAAGGGCAGCGCGCTGATGTCGGTGCCGCGGGCGCCGGGCAATGCGACCGTTTTCGCGGCACTGACGCCGGCATTGGTGTCCAGTGGCGGCTTATCGGAGAAAGTGACCCGCCCGTCGGGCCCGACGATGCGGTAGATTTGTTGCGCGTTTGCATCAAAAACACTGGACCCTGCGAGGGCCAGCACCCCCAGGGCCCCGGCGGCAAGCACGGAACGGGCAAAAAACATCGGTTTCAACTCCAGTGTCTCGGGTTGGCTGGTCAGGCCATTCCCTGGTGCCGCAGCAGGGCGTCCAGAGAGGGTTCCCTGCCCCGGAAGGCCTTGAAGGACTCCATCGCGGGCCGGCTGCCGCCGGCCTCAAGGATGGCCTGGCGGTATTTTCTCCCGGTTTCAATACTCGGCAACCCATCGTTACCCGATGTTTCCTCGAAAGCGGCATAGGCGTCGGCGCTGAGCACCTCGGCCCACTTGTAGCTGTAGTAGCCGGCCGCATAGCCGCCCGCGAAGATATGGCTGAACGTGTGCGCGGTGCGGCTGAACGCGGGAGGCTGCAACACGGCGACCTCATCGCGCACCTTCGCGAGCAATGGCATGAAGTCGTGGGCCGGGTCGTGTTCGGTGTGCAGCAGCATGTCGAACAGGGCGAACTCGATCTGGCGCAGCGTCTGCAAACCGCTCTGGAAGTTCCTGGCGGCAAGCATCTTGTCGAACAGCGCCCGGGGCAACGGCGCGCCGGTGTCCACGTGCGCCGTCATGTGGCGCAGCACGGCCCACTCCCAGCAGAAGTTCTCCATGAACTGGCTGGGCAGCTCCACCGCGTCCCACTCGACGCCGCTGATGCCGGAGACGTCCCGTTCATTCACCTGCGTGAGCATGTGGTGCAGGCCATGCCCGCACTCGTGGAAGAGGGTGATGACGTCGTCGTGCGTGAGCAGCGGCGGTTTGCCTTCGACGCCTTCGGCGAAATTGCACACCAGGTGCGCCACCGGCGTCTGCAACTGCCCGTTGTCGGGGCGCAGCCAGCGCGCGCGAACGTCGTCCATCCAGGCGCCGCCCCGCTTGCCGTTGCGCGCCGCCGGGTCCAGGTAGAACTGGCCCACCAATTCGGTCGTGACGCGGTCGCCGCTTCTCTGCTCGCGCTCGATGCGGTAGAACTCCACGCCCGGGTTCCAGACGGGCGCCACGTCGCGGCGGATCGACACCTCGAACAGTGTCTCGACGATCTTGAACAGGCCCGCCAGCACCTTGGGGGCGGTGAAGTACTCCTTGATCTCCTGCTCGCTGAAGGCGTAGCGCTCCTCCTTGAGCTTCTCGCCGATGTAGGGCCAGTCCCAGGCCTGTGGATCCTTCAGGCCGAGCTTTTCGGCGGCAAAGGCCCGCATGTCGGCAACGTCCTTCTCGGCGTAGGGCCGCGCGCGCCGTCCGAGGTCACGCAGGAAGTCGATGACCTGCTGCGGCGAATTCGCCATCTTGGGCACGACCGACACCTCGCCGAAGTTGCTGAAACCCAGGAGCCGGGATTCTTCCTGCCGCAGCGCCAGGATTTCGCGAATCAGGGCGCTGTTGTCGAACCTGGGGTCGCCCTGGTCACTGGCACGCGTCACGTAGGCGCGGTAAAGGCGTTCGCGCAGCGCGCTGCTGTGCGCGAACTGCATGACCGGCAGGTAGCTGGGCATCTTCAGGGTCAGCTTGTAGCCTGGCTTGCCCTCGGCCTCGGCGGCGGCACGCGCCGCCTGCACCACGTCCTCCGGCAGGCCCGCGAGCTCGCCTTCCGTCGCGTAGTACGAGTAAGCGTCCGTCGCATCCAGCGCGTGCTCGCTGAATTTCTGGCTCAGTTCGGCCTGCCGGTCCTGGATCGCGGCGAATCGTTCCCGGGCGGCCCCGGTGAGTTCCGCGCCCCCGAGCACGAAGTTGCGGATCGCGTTCTTGTGGGCCTGGCGCTGCTCGTTGTTGAGGGTGGCGGGGTCGATGGCCTTGTACTTGGCGTACAGGCGCTCGTCCGAGCCGAGGCGCGTCCAGAAGTCCGTGATCCTGGGCAGGGCCTCGTTGTACGCGGCTCGCAGCTCCGGTGTGTCGGCCACGCTGTTCAGGTGGCTCACGACCCCCCACGCTCGCCCGAGTTCCTCGGTAGCGGTGTCCAGCACCTGGGCGATATCCTGCCAGCGGCTGGGGAAGTCGGGTTGGGTGACGGCTTCCAGGGCCTTGTCGGCCCTGGCCAGCAGGGCGTCTACCGCGGGGCCCACGTGCTGTGGCTGGACCTGGTCGAAGAGGGGGAGCCCGGTGAAATCGAGAAGGGGATTGCTATTGCTCATCCCCGCCATTTTGCGTCAGACCGGCCGGTTGCAAGTCCCCTGAGGGCTTGTCACGTGCGCGATGACGACGCGCGTTCGGCGGCTTCCAGCGTATTGACGAGGAGCATCGCGCGGGTCATGGGGCCGACCCCGCCCGGCACGGGCGTGATCCAGCCGGCCACTTCCTTCACGCCGGCAAAGTCGACGTCGCCGCAAAGCTTGCCTTCGTCGTTACGGTTCATGCCCACGTCGATCACCACGGCGCCGGGCTTGACCATGTCGGCCGTGAGCACGTTGCGCTTGCCGACGGCGGCGATGACCACGTCCGCCTGCAGCGTGTGGGCCTTCAGGTCGCGCGTGCGGCTGTGGCAGATCGTCACGGTGGCGTCCTTCGCGAGCAGCATCATGGCCATCGGCTTGCCGACGATGTTGCTGCGGCCGATCACCACTGCGTTCTTGCCGCGCGGGTCGAACCCGATCGACTCGAGCATCTTCATGCAGCCATAGGGCGTGCAGGGCCAGAAGCCCGGCTGGCCGACCATCAGGGCGCCCGCGCTGGCAACGTGGAAGCCATCGACGTCCTTGGCCGGAGAGATGGTCTCGATGACCTTATGGGTGTCCATGTGCTTGGGGATCGGCAGCTGGACCAGGATGCCGTGGACGGCCGGATCCTCGTTGAGGGTGCGGATGCGCGCGAGCAGGGCCGCCTCGGTCATGTCGGCGGGGTAGCGCTCCAGCGTGGCCGCCAGGCCGGTCTCGGCGCTGTCGTTCACCTTGTGCCGCGTGTACACCTCGCTGGCGGGGTCGTCGCCGACCATGATGACGGCGAGGGCGGGCCGGATGCCGCGCGCCTTCAGCGCCTGCGTGCGGCCGGAGACTTCCGCGCGAATCTTCCTGGCAAGCGCGTTGCCGTCGATGAGTTGGGCTGTCATTTTCTTCAATCACAAGGACGCGTCCGGCGGGCGGCCGGCGCGCTTTCGTCCGTTACGCCTTTGGGGCGTTCTGGCCGAGGGCGATCTTGAGCAGGTCGGCGACCGTGTTGGCGTTGAGCTTTTCCATGATGTTGGCGCGGTGCGCTTCCACCGTCTTGATGCTGATGCCCAGGTCGTCGGCGATCTGCTTGTTAAGCCGGCCGGCGACGATGCGCTCGAGCACTTGCGCCTCGCGCGATGTCAGCTTCGACAGCAGGGCGTCGCGGCTGGCGGCGCTCTGGTATTCGGCGAAGGCGCCCTTGGCGTGTTCGAGCATGCGCTCGACCAGGCTCACCAGCTCGTCTTCCTTGAACGGCTTCTGGATGAAGTCCATCGCGCCCTTCTTCATGGTGTTCACCGCCATGGGCACGTCGCCATGGCCGGTGATGAAGACGACGGGCAGGGGCGACTTGCGCTCCAGCAGGCGGTCCTGCAGTTCCAGGCCGGTCATGCCGCCCATCCGGATGTCCACGATCAGGCACGCGACTTCGCGCGGGTCGTAGCGCGAGAGAAAGGATTCGGCGGAGTCGAAGCAGCGCACGCGGTAGTCCTTGCCCTCGAGCAGCCATTGCAGCGAATCGCGGACGGCCTCGTCGTCGTCCACGACGTAGACGGTGCCCTTCTTGGGAATCAAGCTCATACAGTCACCCCGGCGTCCTTGCTAGCTATGTTATTTGTAGCGCCGGAGACAGGAATCCAGAAGGAGAACCGGCACCCGGCGACATCGGTGCCATTGTAGATGTTCTCCGCCTGCATCCGGCCCTGGTGCGATTCGACGATCGTGCGGCACAGGTTCAGGCCGATGCCCATGCCCTCGACCTTGGTGGAGAAGAAGGCCTCGTACAGCCGGTCCATCACTTCGGGCGCAAGGCCCTGGCCCGAGTCGAGCACGGAGAATTCGACCACCGGCAGCTCGTCCACCTGCTTGGGGATGACGCGCAGTTCGACGCTGCGGCGGGAAGGCGGGCGCTTCGCGTGTTCGATGGACTCGGCGGCGTTCTTCAGCAGGTTCACCAGCACCTGCTCGATGAGGATCGGGTCCACCATGACCTTGGGCAGGCGCGCGGCCACGTAATGCGACAGCCGCACGTTGCGGCGGCGCAATTCGATCTCCGCGAGCTCCACGGCTTCGTTGACCATCAGCGTGATATCCGAGAGCTGGCGGTTCGGCTCGCTGCGCTTCACGAACGAACGGATGCGCTGGAGGATCTGGCCGGCGCGCTGGGCCTGCCGGGCCGTCTTGTCCAGGGCGGCCAGCAGGTCTTCCTCGTTGATCTGCTTGCCCTTGATGCGCGACACCATGCCGTTGCAATAGTTGTTGATGGCCGTGAGCGGCTGGTTCAACTCGTGCGCGACGCTGGACGCCATCTCACCCATGGTGATCAGGCGGCTGGCGGACTGGGCACGCTCGGCCTGGGCGGACGATTGCTCCTCGGCGTGGCGTCGCGGCGTGATGTCCGTGGCGATCACCATCTGCGCCAGGCGTCCGTCCACCCAGTTCAGGTAGCGCGATCGCACCTCCAGCCACTTGCCCAGCTCGGGTACGAAGATCTCGGCGTTCTCCGACTTGGCCGTGGTCAGGCCGCCCGTGGGCAATCCGACGAAGGAATCGACCTCGTCGAGCGATTCGTCCGTGCGCGGCTGCTCGGGCACGCCGGCCTGGGCCACCATCTGCAGGTGGCCGGCGGTCTGCACGCCGAACCACAGGCGGTAAAGCTTGTTGGCGAACAGGAGTTCCTCGCTGCCCAGCGGCGCGACGGAGACCGACGCGTCCAGCGCCTCGAGCACGGTGGTGAAACGCTCATAGGACGCGGAGAGCTGTTCGCGGATGCGATTGGGCTCGGTGATGTCCGTCATCGACGTCATCCAGCCGGTCTGGTGGCCCTTCGCGTCCACCAGCGGCGACACGTAGAGCCGTGCGTCGAATACGCTGCCGTCCTTGCGCTTGACGCGCACCTGGAAGCCGCCCACGGTGGTGCGGCCGTTCAGTTCGTCGTCCAGCCGGGCGGCGAGCTGCTCCCGGTCGGCATCCGGCCAGTAAGGGAAGGGCGGCGTGCGGCCCACCAGCTCCGCTTCGCTCCACCCGGTCATCTGGCAGAACGCGGCGTTCACGTAGGTGATGCGGCCCTGCATGTCGAGCGCCCGCATGCCGGTGAGCATCGAATTCTCCATGGCCCGGCGGAAGCTGGTCTCGGCAACCAGGGCCTGCTGCGCTTGCATGCGCCGCCGGGTGTGCCGCCAGTTCCCGATCAGCATCCACGCCGTCATCACGCTCAGGGTGCCGACGAGCCAGAACAGGCCGCTGCCGATCACGCCGAGCGAGGTGCGGTATGCCTGCGCGCGGATGATCAGGCCGTTGCCGACCGGGGAGACCGGCACCTCGTATTCATTGGCTTGCGCCGCCCACGGCAGCAGCTGCGTGGCCGGGTTGCGCTGCGGCACGGATGTGCCGGCCAGCAGCCGGCTCTTGCCGTCCAGCAAGGCCACTGCGTACTTGGCCGACACCTCGGCGGGGACGCCGTAGCGCAGGAGCCCGTCGATGGAGTATTCGCCCAGGATCACGCCGCCGAACCGCCCCTGGTCCGCGAGCGGAATGTGCAATTGCAGCAGTCCCGTGCTGTCGGTGCCCGCGGCGGGCTGCGAATAGACCGGCTGCTGCAGGTCGCGGGCGAGGCTGTAGATGGTCTCGGTTTCGCCGGTCCGCAGCGCTTCGCCGACGGCGCGCACCTGGTTGTTCGTGACGCTGGGCGCGGCATAGCTCGCCTTGATGCGGCGGCGCCCGTCGATCCATGTCAGCGCCTGCAGTTCCGGGTACTGGCTGACCATCGACTCTGCCCGGACGACGAATTCCTCCCCGTCCACCTCCTTGTTGGAGATGTCGCGGGCGATGCGCATCAGCTGTTCCTGTCGCTCCAGCAGCCGCAGGCGCACGCGCTGCTGCGCGTATTCGACGTCGCGCTTGACGGCCTCCTGCTCGCGGTCCATCTCTTCCAGGCGCAGGTAGCCGAACGCGGAGACGATGGCGGCGAGGAAAAGCAGGACGGCGGCCAGAGGCGCCAGCATCGCGAACCGGTCCTGGTGCACCGGCGTCTGGCGGCGCCACCAGCGGCGCCACCAGGCCGCCGGCGCCGCCGCGTCGTGCAGCTCGTGAACGTGGACGGGGTCTTGCATGAACCTGCAAGTGTAGGGGCTGCGGGTCGGTGGCCGTCGACCCGGTGGCGTGGTTCCGGGAGGCGGACACGGGTACTTGCCCGCCAGTTTCTACGCATAAACCATAATATGAAATCGCTACGCACGATTTGAAATCTTCGAAAATGTATGCGACACTTCGCCGCACGGGCCTGGGGGCCCGTACTAAATTAGCGAGACCAGAAGGAGACAACATGTCAGCACAGCCCGACAACCTGTTCGGCTCGGCCGCCAATGACGCGGACGCGCAGGAAACCCGTGAGTGGATCGACGCGCTCTCCGCCGTCATCGAGGCCGAGGGCCCCGAGCGGGGCCACTTCCTGATCGAGCAGTTGCTGGAGCAGGCGCGGCAGAAGGGCATCGACATGCCGTTCTCCGCCACCACCGGGTATGTCAACACCATCGAGCCCGCCCAGGAGGAGCGCTGCCCCGGCGACCTCGAGATCGAGGAACGGCTGCGCGCGTACATGCGCTGGAACGCGATGGCGATGGTCGTGAAGGCCAACCGCCTGCACCCGGCCGACGGCGGCGACCTGGGCGGGCACATCAGCTCGTTCGCGTCCGTCGCCACGATGTTCGGCGCCGGGTTCAACCATTTCTGGCACGGCGAGACGGAGAACCACGGCGGCGACTGCCTCTACATCCAGGGCCACAGCTCGCCGGGCATCTACGCCCGCGCCTTCATGGAAGGCCGGCTGACCGAGGAGCAATTGCTCAACTTCCGGCAGGAAGTGGACGGCAAGGGCCTGTCCAGCTATCCGCACCCCAAGCTGATGCCGGAGTTCTGGCAGTTCCCCACGGTGTCCATGGGCCTGGGACCGCTGATGGCGATCTACCAGGCGCGTTTCCTGAAATACCTGCACGCCCGCGGCATCGCCAATACCGAGAACCGCAAGGTCTGGGTGTTCTGCGGCGACGGCGAGATGGACGAAGTGGAAAGCCTGGGCGCTATCGGCGTCGCGTCGCGCGAGAAGCTCGACAACCTGATCTTCATCGTCAACTGCAACCTGCAGCGCCTGGACGGCCCGGTGCGCGGCAACGGCAAGATCATCCAGGAGCTGGAAGGCGAGTTCCGCGGCGCCGGCTGGAACGTCATCAAGCTGATCTGGGGCAGCTACTGGGACCCGCTGCTGGCGCGCGACAAGGAAGGCATCCTGCGCAAGATCATGATGGACACGCTGGACGGCGACTACCAGGCCATGAAGGCCAACGACGGCGCTTTCGTGCGGAAGAACTTCTTCGGCCGCCATCCCAAGGCGCTGGAAATGGTCGCCAAGATGAGCGACCAGGACATCTGGCGCCTGCAGCGCGGCGGACACGACCCGCAGAAGGTGTATGCGGCCTACCATCGCGCCGTGAACACCAAGGGCCAGCCCACCGTGCTGCTGGTCAAGACCGTGAAGGGCTTCGGCATGGGCACCGCCGGCGAAGCCAAGAACATCGCGCACCAGGCCAAGAAGCTGACCGACGAGGACATCCGCACGTTCCGCGACCGCTTCAATATCCCGATCCCGGACGACAAGCTCAAGGACCTTCCGTTCTACAAGCCCGAAGAGAACACGCCGGAGATGAAGTACCTGCATGAGCGGCGCAAGGCGCTGGGGGGCCACCTGCCCAAACGCCGGGTGAAGGCCGACGAGCAGCTGAAGGTGCCGCCGCTCGAGGCGTTCAAGGCGGTGCTCGACGCGACCGCCGAGGGCCGCGAGATCAGCACGACGCAGGCCTACGTGCGGTTCCTCACCACGCTGCTGCGCGACAAGGACCTGGGCCCGCGCGCCGTGCCGATCCTGGTGGACGAAGCCCGCACCTTCGGCATGGAGGGCCTGTTCCGCCAGATCGGGATCTACAACCCCGAAGGGCAGAAGTACACGCCGCAGGACAGGGACCAGGTCTCGTACTACAAGGAGGATGTCGCGGGCCAGATCCTGCAGGAAGGCATCAACGAGGCAGGCGGCATGGCCAGCTGGATCGCGGCGGCGACGTCGTACAGCACCAACAACCGCATCATGATCCCGTTCTACATCTACTACTCGATGTTCGGGCTGCAGCGCGTGGGCGACCTGTGCTGGGCCGCCGGCGACATGCAGGCGCGCGGTTTCCTGCTGGGGGGCACTTCCGGCCGCACGACGCTCAACGGCGAGGGCCTGCAGCACGAGGATGGCCACAGCCACATCATGGCCGGCACGATCCCGAACTGCGTGAGCTACGACCCGACATTCGCGCACGAAGTCGGCGTGATCATGCACCACGGCCTGCAGCGCATGGTGGAGAAGCAGGACAACGTCTACTACTACATCACGCTGCTCAATGAGAACTACCCGATGCCCGGCCTGCAGCCCGGTACCGAGGAACAGATCATCAAGGGCATGTACATGTGCAGGCCCTCGGCGCCGCTCGCGAAGGCGCCGCGCGTGCAGTTGCTGGGTTCGGGCACGATCCTGCGCGAAGCCATCGCGGCGCAGGAGCTGCTGGCCAAGGACTGGGGCGTCGCGGCCGACGTCTGGAGCTGCCCTAGCTTCAACGAGCTCACCCGCGAGGGCCAGGACGCGGAGCGGTACAACCTGTTGCACCCCGACGGGAAGCCCCGGGTATCGTTCGTCGCACAACAACTCGACAAGCACGCCGGCCCCGTCGTGGCCTCGACCGACTACATGAAGGCCTACGCCGAGCAGATCCGTCCCTTCATCCCCAAGGGCCGCACCTACAAGGTGCTGGGCACCGACGGATTCGGCCGCAGCGACTTCCGCAGCAAGCTGCGCGAGCATTTCGAAGTCAATCGCCACTACATCGTGCTGGCCGCGCTCAAGGCGCTCGGCGAGGACGGCACCGTGCCGGTCGCCAAGGCCGCGGAGGCCATCAAGAAGTACGGAATCAAGGCCGACAAGATCAATCCGCTGTACGCTTGACGCGACAAGAAGACCGGAGAACAAGAACATGGCATTGATTGAAGTGAAAGTCCCCGACATCGGGGACTTCGACGAGGTTTCGGTCATCGAACTGCTCGTCAAGCCCGGCGACACGGTGAAACCCGAGCAGTCCCTGGTGACGGTGGAATCGGACAAGGCGTCGATGGAAATCCCGTCTTCGTCGGCCGGCGTGGTCAAGGAGCTGAGGGTCAAGCTCGGCGACAAGGTGTCTGAAGGATCCGTTTTGGCGGTGCTTGAAAGCACCGCCGGCACGGCTCCTTCGACACCTGCGGTGACAACGGGCTCCCCCCCACCCCAACCCTCCCCCCTGCAGGGGGAGGGCTCGAAAGCCCCGGCGGCGCCTGCTCCTTCCGCACCGGCCGCCGCTCCCGCCGGCCCGGTGGAGGTGCGTGTCCCCGACATCGGCGACTTCAAGGACGTCGCAGTCATCGAGCTGCTGGTCAAGCCCGGCGACATGATCAAGGCCGAGCAGTCGCTCATCACGGTCGAATCGGACAAGGCCTCGATGGAAATCCCGTCATCGGCCGCAGGCACCTTGAAGGAACTGAAGGTCAAGATCGGCGACAAGGTGAACATTGGAGACCTGGTCGCCATCCTGGAAGGGTCGGCTGCGGGTTCCGCGCCCCAGCCTTCTCCAGCGAAGGCGGAGGCAGCGGCGCCGGCCACCTCACCCGCGCCCTCCACCGAACGCGTCCCGCCCACCGCGGCCTTGCCGCCGCACGAGCCGTCCATCCCGACCGGGCAGCTGCCGCATGCATCGCCCTCCGTGCGCAAGTTCGCGCGCGAGCTCGGCGTGCCGCTGGAGGAAGTGAAGGGCACCGGGCCCAAGGGACGCATCACGCAGGAGGACGTGCAGGCCTTCACCAAGGCCGTGATGAAGGGCGAAGCGAGCACCAAGGCATCCGCGGCTGGCAAGGCCGCGGGCGGCGGCGAGGCCCTGGGCCTCCTGCCCTGGCCGAAGGTGGACTTCGCGAAGTTCGGCCCCGTCGAGCGCCAGGACCTGGGCCGCATCCGCAAGATCAGCGGCGCCAACCTGCATCGCAACTGGGTGATGATCCCGCACGTCACCAACCATGACGACGCCGACATCACGGAACTCGAAGCCTTCCGCGTCCAGCTCAACAAGGAAAACGAGAAGTCGGGCATCAAGGTCACGATGCTGGCGTTCCTGATCAAGGCCAGTGTGGCCGCGCTCAAGAAATTCCCGCAGTTCAATGCCTCGCTGGATGGGGAACAGCTGGTCCTCAAGCAGTACTATCACGTCGGCTTCGCCGCCGACACGCCCAACGGGCTGGTGGTACCGGTGCTGAAGGACGCGGACAAGAAGGGCGTGCTGCAGATCAGCCGGGAAATGGGTGAGCTCGCGCAGAAGGCACGCGACGGCAAGCTCGGCCCGGCCGACATGTCAGGCGCCGGTTTCACCATCTCGTCGCTCGGCGGCATCGGCGGGCGTTACTTCACGCCCATCATCAATGCTCCGGAAGTCGCTATCCTTGGCGTCTGCAAAAGCCAGACCGAGCCGGTCTGGGACGGCAAGCAGTTCCAGCCCCGGCTGATGCTGCCGCTGTCACTTTCGTGGGACCACCGCGTGATCGATGGCGCGGCGGCAGCCCGTTTCAACGCCTACCTGGGCCAGATTTTGGCGGACTTCCGCCGAGTGCTTCTATGACAACTGTTGTGGTGGTAAAAAAAGCGGGACAGATCGCCATCGCGGCGGACACCCTGGTGACTTTCGGCGACACCCGCCTCGCCAACCGGTTCGAGGACAACACCAAGATTTTCAAGGTCGACACCGACGCCGGGCCAAGTTACCTGGGCATGGCCGGCACCGTTGCGCATTTCCCGGTGCTGCGCAAGGCGATCGGCTCGATGCCACGCGAGATCCTGAAGCTCGGCAGCCGCGACGAGGTGTTCGACACCTTCACCAAGCTGCATCCGTACCTCAAGGAAAACTTTTTCCTGCAGACCAAGGAGGAGGACAGCGACCCGTACGAGTCCAGCCAGTTCAGCGTGGTGATCGCCAACGCCAGCGGCATCTACGGCCTGTACAGCTACCGCGAGGTGTTCGAGTTCAAGGAGTTCTGGGGCATCGGCTCGGGCCGCAGCTTCGCGCTGGGCGCCATGCACGCCCTGTACGGCAAGGCCAAGACGGCCCGCGAAATCGCCGAAGCGGGGATCGCCGCGGGCTGCGAGTTCGACCGCAACTCCGCGGCGCCGGCCGACGTCTTCACGATAAAAATGAAAGAAGCCAAATGAGTCTGGTCGACGTGAAAGTGCCGGACATCGGCGATTTCGCCGACGTGTCGGTGATCGAGCTGCTGGTCAAGCCCGGCGACACGATCAAGGCGGAGCAATCGCTGGTCACGGTCGAAAGCGACAAGGCGTCGATGGAGATCCCGTCGACGCACGCGGGCGTCGTCAAGGAGCTGAAGGTCAAGCTCGGCGACAAAGTGAAGGAGGGAACGGTGCTGCTGACGCTGGAGGGCGCCGGCGCCGTTTCTTCCCCTCCCCCTTCGGGGGAGGGCAGGGTGGGGGCACCTTCGCCCGCGCCTTCAATTTCGGCCCCCGTGCCCCCACCCCAGCCCTCCCCCGGCGGGGGACGGAGCAAAGCCGCTCCCGCGCCGGCCGCTTCGACCTATGCCGGCGGCACCGACCTCGAATGCGACATGCTGGTGCTGGGCGCAGGCCCGGGCGGCTACTCGGCGGCGTTCCGCGCCGCCGACCTGGGCATGAAGGTCGTCCTGGTCGAGCGTTACGCGACGCTGGGCGGGGTGTGCCTGAACGTCGGCTGCATCCCGTCCAAGGCACTGCTCCACGTCGCGGCGGTGATGGACGAGGTGAGTCACTTCGAGGCGCTGGGCGTGAGCTACGGCAAGCCCCAGCTCGACCTCGACAAGCTGCGTGCCCACAAGGCCAAGGTCGTGGGCAAGCTGACCGGCGGGCTCTCGTCCATGGCCAAGATGCGCAAGGTCACCGTGGTCCGGGGCGTCGGGGAGTTCCTGGATCCGCACCACCTGCAGGTCGAAGAGACCGGCGGGGCCGGCCAGGAGAAGACCGGCAAGCAGCAGACGGTGAAGTTCCGCAACTGCATCATCGCAGCGGGCTCGCAGTCGGTGCAGCTGCCGTTCATGCCGAAGGACCCGCGCATCGTAGACTCGACCGGCGCGCTGGAGCTGGCGGCCGTTCCCAAGCGAATGCTCATCCTCGGGGGCGGCATCATCGGCCTCGAGATGGGCACCGTGTATTCGACCCTGGGCGCGCGCCTGGACGTCGTCGAAATGCTCGACGGCCTGATGCAGGGCGCGGACCGTGACCTGGTGCGCGTGTGGCAGAAGATGAATACGCCGCGCTTCGACAACATCATGCTCAAGACCAAGACCGTGGGCGCCGAAGCGACCAAGGACGGCATTCTGGTGAAGTTCGAAGGCGAGCAGGCGCCCAAGGAACCGCAGGTGTACGACCTCGTGCTCCAGGCTGTCGGCCGCAGCCCCAACGGAAAGAAGATCGGCGCCGAGAAGGCGGGCGTGGCGGTCAGCGACCGCGGCTTCATCCCGGTGGACATCCAGATGCGCACCAACGTGCCGCATATCTTCGCGATCGGCGACATCGTCGGCCAGCCCATGCTCGCGCACAAGGCCGTGCACGAGGCGCATGTGGCGGCGGAAGCGGCGGCCGGCGGGAACGTGGCGTTCAACGCCCGGGTGATCCCCAGCGTCGCCTATACCGATCCCGAAATCGCGTGGGTCGGCCTCACGGAGGACCAGGCCAAGGCGGAAGGCATCGCGATCAAGAAGGGGCACTTCCCCTGGAGCGCATCGGGCCGGGCGATCGCCAACAACCGGGACGAAGGCTTCACCAAGCTGCTGTTCGATGCGCAAACGCACCGGATCCTCGGCGGGGGCATCGTCGGCATGCACGCGGGCGACATGATCGGCGAGGTCGCGCTGGCGATCGAGATGGGCGCGGACGAGGTGGACATCGGCAAGACGATCCATCCGCACCCGACGCTGGGCGAGAGCATCGGCATGGCGGCGGAGATCGCGCACGGCACGTGTACCGACGTGCCGCCGCCGCGAAAATCCTAGGAAAGGGCGCCGATTGCGCTCAGGGCTGGATCGGCGCGGGCTCGGCCGGAGCCAGGCTCAGCACCCGGCGGGCGCCGTTGAAGCGTTGTCGCCAGTAGCTGCCGCCCATATCTTCGACGCGCACCTGGGCGCCGGGCTTGGGGGAATGGATGAACTTGCCTTCGCCGACATAGATACCGACATGGCTGAACGCGCGTTTCATCGTGTTGAAGAACACCAGGTCGCCCGGTTGCAGTTCCTTCTTGTCGATGGCCTGCGTCGCGGCCGCCTGCTCGTTCGCCCGCCGCGGCAGGACCAGGCCGATCGTCTGCTCGTACATCGCCTTGACGAACCCGCTGCAGTCGAACCCGGTTTCCGCCGAGTTGCCGCCGCGCCGATACGGCACGCCCAGGGACCCCATGGCTGTCACCACCAGGTTCGAAGCCTTGTCCGCGACCGTGTGCGCCTTGTCCGCCACGGTGTTGCGGACCAGCTCGAGCTTGTTCAACAGGCCCTTTTCGTCCATGAAGCGGGCCACGTCGTCCTCCGCCGATGCGGGCGGGGCGGCGTGGACGCCTGCGCTGAGCGCAAGGACGATAAGGCAGAGCCACTTGGACATTGGGGCGGAGCATACCTTGACCGCAACCGAGAAGTCAAGTTAGGTATGTTGCGTAACTTATTGATTCATATTAAAAAGTGGAGAATGTCTTGATGCGTCGATTTTTCCGTCGGGTCATCGCCGCGGCAGTAGCCTGCGGCTTCGGCGCCGGCGTTCTGGCGCCGGCCGGCGCGCTGGCGCAACCCCCGCGGGCCGTGCCCATAGCCAAGGGTCTGGAACATCCTTGGGCCGTCGCCTTCCTGCCGCATGGGCGTTTCCTGGTCACCGAAAGGGCCGGGCGCATGCGGATTGTGGAAGCCGACGGCAGGATCGGCGCCCCCGTTGCTGGCGTCCCCGCCGTGGCTGCCGGGGGCCAGGGCGGGCTGCTCGACGTGATCACGGATTCCGACTTCGCGGCCAACCGCACGCTGTACTTCTGCTTTTCCGAACCCGGCGCCGGCGGCAACAGCACGGCGCTGGCCCGCGCCCGGCTGTCGCCGGACCTGTCGCGGCTGGAGGACGTGAAGGTGATCTTCAGCCAGAAGCCCAAGGTGGCCAGCAGGCTGCACTTCGGCTGCCGGATCGTCGAGGCGCCGGGCGGCCTGCTGTTCCTGACGCTGGGCGATCGGTTTCAACGCATGCGGGACGCCCAGAAGCTGGACAACCACATCGGCAAGATCGTGCGCGTGACCAAGGACGGCGCGCCGGCGCCGGGCAACCCGTTCGCCGGCCGGGCGGGCGCGCTTCCGGAGATCTGGAGCTATGGCCACCGCAACTCCCAGGGCGCGGCGCTCGGCCCCGACGGGAAACTGTGGATGCACGAGCACGGGCCCCAGGGCGGGGACGAAGTCAACGTCGCGCTGGCGGGGCGCAACTATGGCTGGCCGGTAATCACGTACGGCGAGAACTATGGCGGCGGACGCATCGGGGAGGGCATCACGGCGCAGGCCGGCATGGAACAGCCGGTGCGCTATTGGGTGCCCTCCATCGCACCGTCGGGAATGTCCTTCCTGACCAGCGACCGTTATGGCCCGGCCTTCAAGGGCAATCTCTTCGTGGGCTCGCTGAAGTTCGGTTACCTGGCACGGATGGAGTTCGCGAACGGCAAGATCGGACGGGAACACAAGCTGCTCGACAACGGGGAGCGGGTGCGCGACGTGCGCCAGGGCCCGGACGGCCTGCTCTACGTGCTCACGGACATGCCGCAGGGCAGCCTGTTGCGCCTGATGCCCGATTGACGGGCATTGCGTTCAGGGTTTGACGAGTCCTTTGCGCACGGCATACAGCGTCAGGCTGGCGATGTCGTTCAGGCGCAGCCGCTCCATGATGCGGGCGCGGTGCACATCAACGGTCTTGGGCGACAGGCCCAGCTCGTACGCGATTTCCTTGGAAGCGCGGCCCTGCGCGATGAGCTTGAGGATCTCGACCTGACGGTGCGTGAGTTCGTCGTCCACCGTCGGCTCGGAAGGCTGCAGCAGGCGCTGCGCGATCGCCGGGCTGAAGTAGCTGCCCGTTGCCATGACACTGCGCACGGCCTGCTCCAGCTCGAAAGGCGGGGCGTCCTTCATCAGGTAGCCGCAGGCGCCGTTGGCCACGGCCCGCTTGACGAAATCGACCGTGTCGTACATCGACAGGACGAGCAGCCGCACCTGCGGGTGCCTGGCGTGGATTTCCGAGATCGCCGTGATGCCGTCCATACCTGGCATGGAGATGTCGGTCATGACGACGTCGGGCATCAGGTCCTCGACCAGCGTGATCAGTTCCTTGCCGTCTCGCGCCTCGGCGATCACCTGCACACCCTCGACCATCGTCAGCAGCGCCTTGATGCCGGACCGGACCAGGTCATGGTCGTCGGCAAGCACGACGCGGATGGTCTGGGCGGGCTGGGTGTTCTTCATGTGTGCTTCTATCCTACAGCACCGCGCGGATCGCCACACCCTGGCCGGGGCGCGTGCGGATGTGCAGGCGCCCCCCGGCGAGTTCCGTGCGCTCGATCATTCCGTAGAGGCCGACGTTGTGCTCGCTGGGCTGCCCGTCCAGCAGCTGCGCCTTGTCGAACCCGACGCCGTCGTCGACGATCAGGACCCCGATGCGTCCCTGCGGCAGGAAACGCAGGCGCACAGTGATGATCGACGCCTGCGCGTGCCGCACGACGTTGTTGAGTGCCTCCTGGACCAGCCGCAGCGCGACCGAGGCGGTTTCGCCCAGGGTGGCCGGCTCCTTGCCGCGCGACGTCACCGCAAAGGCCAGCCCGGCCGGCTCGGCGATGCGCTGCACCGCGGACTGCACTGCGGCGACCAGGCCCAGCAGGTCGAGCTGGGCGGGGCGCAGCGAGAACGACAGGGTCTTGAGCTGCTTTACCGCCGCCTGGGCCATTTCCATGGCAGTGTCGGTGTGGGTCTGCGCGGCCGCAGCGTCGGGAGCGCGCTTGGCGGCGTGCAGGTGGATCACCATGCCGGTGAGCGTCTGGCCGAGCTGGTCATGCAGCTCCCGCGAGATCAGGGTGCGCTCGCGTTCCTGCGCGACGACCAGCCGGGCCGAGAGCTTCTTGAGGCGGCGATACGCCGCCTCCAGCTCGCGACCCAGGCGCTCCTGCTCGAGCACTCGCTGGCGCTCCGTCATCACCCGCTCGATGATCTGCGGCAGCGTACCCAGCTTGTCCTTGGTGAGGTAATCCTTGGCCCCGCAGCGCAGCACGTGCACGGCGGCTTCCTCGCCGATGGCGCGGGTGACGACGACGAGCGGCGTGCCGCACCTCCGCGCGACGAGGATCTGCAGCGCCGCGTACGGCGAGAAGCGCGGCATGTTGAAGTCGCACAGGATGACGTCGAAATCCTGTTGCAGCGCGTCGGTGAAACCTGCCGCGTCGTCCACGCGATGCAGCAGGTAGCGGCGATGCGGGTCGGCCCGCTCGAGCGCGATGGCCATGAGCTCCACGTCGTCGGGGTTGTCTTCCACGCACAGCAACCTGATCGTGGCGGGTTCGGCGGGATGGGTCACGGCGTCCTGGGGGTTTCCTGGCCGAGTTTACCCGCTGGTCCCGCGCGCGCCCTTCAGGGCTGGGAACCTTGGTCTTATGTCGTCTTCCCGGCTTGACAGCAAAGTCCATGCCGCCAAACTGTGCAGCGTGGCGTCGTTGGCTGCCACCGTACGCGGGCGCAGGTCGCGGGCGGAAAACAGAGGGCCTGCCAAAAGACCCCGACTTGAACAGGGATGCAGTCTTGATACGTACGTTCGGCCTGCGCGCGGCGCTGGCGTTTCTCGTGCTCATCGCCATCGCGCCGGTTTTCGGTGTGGTGGTGCAGGCGTCGCTGGCCGAACAGCGCAGCCGCGTGGAGCGCGCCGAAGCGGGCCTGCGGGCCGTCGTCGACCTCGGGGCGGCACAGCAGGAGCGCTTCATCGACGGGGCGCGCCAGGTGCTCGCCGCGATCGCGTATGCCCCACCCGTCTACGGTGACGACGTGCGGGCTTGCGCAGGTTACATGCGGCGGCTGCAGCAGCAGTATTCGGCCAGCTACGGCACGTTCGGCCTCCTGGACGCCCAGGGGCGCCTGACGTGCCGAGCCGCACCCCCGCCCACCCCCGTGAACTCGAGCGACCGGATGTTCTTCCGGATCGCCGTGCAGACGGGGCGGTTCAGCGTCGGCGATTTCACCATCAGCCGCGCGAGCGGCAGGCCGGTATTGACGTTCGGCCTGCCCGTGTACCGGGACGAGGGCCGGCGGGACCTTCGCGGCGTCGCCTACGTGGCGCTCGATGTCCGGCAGGCCGACGAACAGCTGCGAAAACTTGCGCTCGCGCCGGAGATGACCCTGCTGGTGGCCGACGGCAATGCCGTCGTGATCGCCGCCGCCGGCGCGAGGGCCGTGCCGGTCGGGTCGGTCATGCCGGAGGGGTTCCTGCGGCGCGCCGTCGCGGCGGGCCAGACGCGGCTGGAGCGCGAAGTGGGCGCCGATGGCGCGGAGTGGCTGTACGCCGTCCAGTCGGTGGGGCGCGCCGAAGAGGGCAGGCTCTACGTTGCGGCGCTGATGTCCAGCGACGACGTGCTGGCTCCCGCGACGCAGCGCCTCTACCAGCAGCTGGGCGCGCTGGCGCTCATCACCTTGCTCGGCGCGGCCGCCGCCTGGATGTTCGGCGACCGGATCGTCGTGCGCCCCGTGGCGCGCATGCTGCGCCGCGTCGACGCGCTGCGGCGCGAGGAGTTGCGCCTGGACGCTGCCATGCCGGCGCGCGGGCTGCTGGAGCTGCGGGAGCTCGACGAGCGGTTCCAGGACATGGCCCGGACCATCGCCGAACGGTCGGTGCAGCGCGACGGGGCAATGGCCGAGATGGCGGGGCAGAAGAACCTGCTGGAGTCCGTGTTCGAGAGCATGGCCGAAGGCGTGCTGGTCGTCGCCCGCAGCGGCCGCTTCATCCACATGAATGCCGCCGCCCACCGCATCATGCCGGGCCTGGCAGAGCTCAACCGCAGCAAGGACCCGGTGCGCGCGTCCGCCGAAGACTGGGGGGTCTTCCAGATCGATGGCGTGACGCCTCTGGCACCGGAGCAGCGGCCCGCGCTGCGAACGCTGGCCGGGGAGAACCTGGATAACTTCCGGTACGTGATCCGCGGGGCGCTTTCGGGCGGGCCGGAGAAGATCATCCAGGGTCACACCCGGGCGCTGGCCTCGCCGCAGGGCGAGCAGGATGGGGCCGTGCTCGTGTTCGCCGATATCACGGCGGCCTACCGGGCCGAACAGGCCCTGAAGGACAGCGAGCGAAGGTACCGGACGCTGTTCGAGTCCAATCCGCACCCCATGTGGGTGTACGACGTCGAAAGCCTGCAGTTCCTCACGGTCAACGATGCGGCCGTGGCCCACTACGGCTTCAGCCGCGAGGAATTCCTGGCGATGACGATCATGGACATCCGGCCCGCCGAAGACGTCGGGCAGGTGATGGATGCGATCCACCAGGAGGACGCGGTGCATTCCCCCGTGCCGTGGCGGCACCGCCTGCGCGACGGCCGCCTGATCTACGTCGAGGTCTCGTCGCACACCCTGGACTATGGCGGGCGTCCGGCGCGCATGGTGCTTGCGCACGACATCACGCAGCGGCGGCTGGCGCAACAGGCGCTCGAGCAGGTCAACGAAACGCTGGAGCGCCGGGTGGCCGAGCGCACGCGCGAGCTGGCCCTGTCCAATCGCGAGCTGGAGTCGTTCGCCTATTCCGTCTCCCACGACCTGCGCGCGCCGCTGCAGGTCATCGACGGCTTCGGACGTGCGCTGCTGGCCCGGCACGCGCAGGCGCTGGACGCGCAGGCCCGCCACTACCTCGAGCGTATCCGCGACAACACGCGGCAGATGAGTGAGCTGATCGACGATCTCCTGTCGCTTGCGCGCGTCACTCGCACCGAGCTGCGGGCGGAGCCGGTGAACCTGGCGCCCAAGGCGGTCCAGACCGTCGAGCGGTTGCGCCAGCGCTTCCCCGACCGCGAGGTGGCTGTCGAGATCGACGAGGACATCCACTGCTCGGGCGACGCCCGCCTGCTGGCGGTGGTGCTCGAGAACCTGATCGAGAACGCCTGGAAATTCACGGGGCGGACCCCCGGTGCGCGCATCCGCATCGGCCGCAAGGCGGGCGAGGGCGGCGAAACAGTCATCTATGTCGCCGACAACGGCGCCGGCTTCGACATGGCCTACTCGGCCAAGCTCTTCCACGCGTTCCAGCGGCTGCACGCCTCCAGCGAGTTCGAAGGCACGGGCATCGGCCTGGCCACCGTCCACCGCATCGTCACCCGCCACGGCGGGCGCGTGTGGGCGGAGTCGCACCCCGGCGAAGGCGCCGTGTTCCAGTTCACCCTGAAGTCAGGAAACAACAATGAAAAACACGAGCCGGATCCTCCTGGTCGAAGACAACCCGGATCACCAGGAGCTCACCCTGATGACCCTGGCGGAAAACAATGTGCTCAATGAGATCGTCGTCGCCAACGACGGCCTGGAAGCACTCGAGTACCTTTTCGGCACCGGATGCCACGCGGGCCGCGACCCGCGCGAGGTGCCGGCGCTGATCCTGCTGGACCTGAAGCTGCCCAGGCTGGGGGGCATCGAGGTGCTGCGGCAAGTGCGCGATGACGAGCGCACCCGCTACGTGCCCGTCGTGGTCCTCACCTCCTCGAGCGAGGAGGAGGACATCGTCGCGAGCCTGGAAAACGGTGCCAACAGCTACGTGCGCAAGCCGGTGGACTTCAGCCGGTTTATCGAGCAGGTGCAGCGGCTGCAGGTGTACTGGCTTCTGGTGCACGAGCCACCGCAGGGGCTCAAGTAGGGGATTTTCTTAAGGCCCGCCGGAGAATTTGCTTAGCGCCCGCATGTAGCCACGTGTTTTCATTGTCTCAAAGCGTAAGCCGTGTGGAGCTTGCGCAAGGAGAGACTCCCGTGCCCGCATCGTCCCCCGCCCCGTTGACAGCGCCACCCGACCCCGGGCGGGCGGGCAGGTCCGCTGGCCCTGCCCAGCGCACCGTCACCCCCAACGCCTGGATCTCGCACAGTGTGCGCCACCTCGAGCGGTGGGTCGCATGGTCGATCGCCGTGTACACCGCCTGGCTCGCCATGTTCTCCTTTCCTGACGTGCCGGCGGTCTGGCTGCTCGTCCTCTATGCCGGGCTGGTGGGGAAGTGGGCGGAGGCGCGTCCGGCCCGCCACCAGTCGGAGATGGCGTGGCGCGGGCTGGCACTGATCGCGGGCGCCTATGTGCTGCATACGCAGACGGCCGCCGAGGTCGGGGGCCCCGGCGGCCTGTTCTTCTTCTGGCTCAGCATCACCTGCCTCTACTATGCGTTCATGCTCAAGCCCGCCTGGGCCGCGGGCGTCGTCGCCTTCGCGGTGCTCGAATTCGCGGTGGGCTCGCTGCAAGTGCCCAACCCGCCACCCGTGGCCGAGTTGATGGCCCAGGGCGGCTTCCTCGCCATCTTCCCGCTGTTGCTCGCCATGAAGTTCGGCGCCGTGATGCGCCGGCCGGATGAAACGCTGGAAAACGGGCGCATGGACGGCAGCACGGCGCTTTACAACCTGGCCGGCTTCGCGGCGCACGGCGACGAGATGCTCGCGGCGTGCAGGCGCGAGGGTCGCCCGCTCACCGTGGCCGTGTTCGACTGCGCCGACCTGCTCGAAGTGCGGACCATCTACGGCAGCCGCATCGCGCGCAAGCTGATGGCGCGCATCGTGCGCAAATTGTCGGCGCTGTCGGTGGACCGCGGCCTCGCCGCGCGCACGGGACCGGCCGAGTTCGCCGTCGTGCTGCCCGGCATGAGCCGCGAAAAGGCGCTTGCCGCGATCCAGCGCGTGCTGGGCAACCCGATGCGCATCGAGCTGGACGCCGGCGACAGCGAGATCGTCCTCGTCCCGGGCTTCCTGGTCGAGAGCGCCGCAAGCGATACCGGATCGGTCGAGGAACTGCATGGCGACCTGCGCCGCGAACTTGCGCGGCAGCAGGAGCACGAGCAGCGGCGCCATCACCACATGCAGCGCGAGCGGGAGCGCCATTCGCGGCCGATGGGCATCGTGTCGCTGCCCGCGGCGGTCGCACCGAAAGCCGAACGCCCCGCGCGGCCCGCCTTGCCGCCGACACTGCCCGCACCGAGCGTCGCCGGTTAGCCGGCGGCTTTCCCGCCGGCCTTCGCGCCGGTCGGGGGCAAATCCACCATCACCGGCTGCCCCGGGGCGGTGCATCCCATGTCACAGCACTTGCCAGGTTGGCGGTTGCGCGTGATCGCACGCTGCGGATCGTGCAGCACGTTGCGCTCCAGCAGGCGCTCCACCAGTTCCACCTTCGAGCCGACGGGGTAATTGCGCCAGATTTCCTGCTTCATGGCGGCCGGCGAGCCGCCCCCGTGCAGGCTGATCACGCTGTACCACCCGCCCTGGTAGCCGGCCGTCAGGTCCTCCAGGAACCGCGCCGTCTCGATGCGCTTTTCGTAGGGAACCGCCGGGTTGGCGCGCAGCACGTCGGCGAGCCGCGCCGCGGTTTCCGGGTTGTGGTCCTCGTCCGGTCCGGGCAGCGTGACGATCAGGCCCCCGCTCACGTAATGGGCGATGCGGTGCATGTCGTAGATCTGCGTCGACAGCAGCAGCTTGCCCACGTTGGAATATACCGGGTCGGGCATGAAGGTGCCGCTGTGTTCGTCGGCCTTGCCGTACACGCTGGCCGCGACGCCGCAGGCGTAGAAGCCCTCGGTGATCTTGATCAGCTCCACCATCTGCTCGCGCAGGTGCGTTTCCTGGCCCGGGTCGAAACCGTTCGCCTCGCACATCAGCGCGCCCGCGCCGATGAGCAGGTCGCCGAACCCGGCCCGCGCCCCGATGCAAGTCTGCCTGTGGTGCGTCGCGTAGCGGTAAGTGAGGTGGCCGCTGTGCTCCCACTCGCCTTCGTAGAACACGTTGTCCCAGGGCACGAGCACGCGGTCGAACATGCACACGCCGGTGCTCTGTCCGTACTTGCGCGAGAAGAGCGCCGCGCCGTGCTCCACCTTCTCGCCGGGCCGGCCCGCCGGCCGCGCGACGATGGTCAGGCCCGGCGCGTCGATGGGGACGGCGCAACAGACCGCGAAATCCGCGTCTTCCTTACCCATGTTGCGGCACGGCATGACCAGCAACTCGTGCATGTAGGGCGCACCGGTGACGATGGCCTTTGCGCCGGAGATGACGATGCCCCGTGCATTGCGCTCCACCACGTGCACGTAGCTGTCCACGTTGGCCTGCTCGTGCGGGCGCAGGCTGCGGTCACCCTTGGCGTCCGTCATGGCGACGCCCAGCGTCAGGTCCTGGTCCTGCACGCGGTGCAGGTAGGCCAGGAAACGTGCCATGTGCTCGGTGCTGCCTTTCGCATCGTCGATGCGCGCGCTGACCTGGCCGATGGCATTCAGTGCGTCGTGTGTGAGGTAGCGCTGCGCGCAGCCGGTTTCCTGGCACACCAGCCGGACGGCTTCCAGCTTGTTGAGCAGGTCGCCGCTGCTCATGTCGATGTGGGTCAGCCGGTTGACCCGCTTGCCGCTGGTGTGCTGGATCGCAGTCATCAAGGGCGCGTAGCGTGGCTCCAGCGCATAGTCGTAGGTGAGCGCGATGGCGTTCAGGCCGGGCGCGAAGGCAGGCTCGTCGGCCACGCCGACGACTTTGCGCCCGTCCACGAACACGTTCGGCTTATAACGGCGCAGCGATTCCCGGTAGTCCTTCCCGGACATCAGGAGCGAGGCGGCGGCAGGTGCATTCATGGGTTGGACCTCGTGCAGGTAGTTGTCCGGTGCCGCCCATTTCAGCACGCTGGAATAATGCGTTGCAACCATGAAAGCCCGCGATGCTGCTCGAAGCCGATGACTCCCAACTGGTGCTGGTGGACTACCAGGCCCGACTGATGCCTGCGATCCACGAAGCCGATGCCGTGCTCGGTAATGCGATGCGGCTCGCCCGCATGGCGCAACTGCTGGAGGTGCCGGCCTGGGGCACGGAACAGAACCCCACTCGGCTGGGCGAAAACCCTGCCGAGCTGCGGGCCCTGTGCCGCAAGACGCTTTCGAAAATGCATTTCAGCGGCGCCGTGGACGGCCTCGTCGAGCTGCTCCGCCCGCCGGCGCGCGCCCCGCAGGGTGGCAACGCGCGCAGCCTGCCCAAGCATCTGCAGAAGCCAGCGCCTTCCGCAGGCGAACAGCGCAACACGATCGTCATGGCCGGCTGCGAGGCGCACGTGTGCCTGCTGCAGACGGCGTTGGACCTGCTGGAGGACGAATTCGAGGTCTGGGTGGTCACCGATGCCTGCAGCTCGCGCACCGAGCGCAACCGGGATGCCGCCTTCGACCGGCTGGCCGGCGCGGGCGCGGAACTGGTCACCACCGAAATGGTGGCGTTCGAGTGGCTGCGGACTGCGGAACATCCGCTTTTCAAGGACGCCTTGAGCCTGATCAAATAGTTCCTGCCAGCGGCCTTCGCATCGTCAGGTTGGGGCAAGGCGCGGCGCCACAATGGGCCCGCGAGCTATCTCTGGAGCCCCCACGCTTCGCTGCCCCCCGAGGGGGCGCCTTTTGCCTGGGGGCGGCCCGTCGTCAAAAGAAGGAGACAACAATGAGCACGTACGCCGAGTTCTATCGCCGTTCCATCGACGACCGCGACGCTTTCTGGGCCGAGCAGGCGCGGCTGATCGACTGGAAGCAGGCGCCTCGGACCATCTGCGACGACAGCAAGCCGCCGTTCACGCGCTGGTTCGCCGGCGGCACGACCAACCTGTGCCACAACGCCGTGGACCGCCACCTCGCGACGCGGCCCGACCAGCCGGCCCTCATCTACGTTTCCTCCGAAACCGGCGCCGAGCGCACCTACTCGTTCCGCCAACTGCACGCCGAAGTGCAGCGCGCCGCCGCCGCCCTCAGGAGCCTGGGCGTGCAAAAGGGCGATCGCGTACTGATCTACATGCCGATGATCGCGGAAGCGGCCTTCGCGATGCTGGCGTGCGCGCGCATCGGCGCCATTCATTCGGTGGTGTTCGGCGGCTTTGCCTCGGTTTCGCTGGCCTCGCGCATCGAGGATGCGACCCCCAAGGTCATCGTCAGCGCCGACGCCGGTTCGCGCGGCGGCAAGGTCGTGGCGTACAAGCCCTTGCTGGACGAGGCCATCCGGCTGTCCAGCCACAAGCCGCAGTCCGTGCTGATGGTCGATCGCGGCCTGGCCCCGATGGAGAGCGTCGCCGGGCGCGACCACGACTGGGCGGCGCTGACCGAAAAGCACAGCAGCGTGTCGGTAGACTGCGAATGGCTGGATTCGACCGACATCAGCTACATCCTCTACACCAGCGGCACCACAGGCAAACCCAAGGGGGTGCAGCGCGACGTCGGCGGCTATGCGGTGGCGCTCGCGGCGAGCATGAAGCACATCTTCCTGGGCGAGCCGGGCGAAACCTATTTCTCCACCAGCGACATCGGCTGGGTGGTCGGCCACAGCTACATCGTCTATGGCCCGTTGCTCGCGGGCATGGCCACGATCATGTACGAGGGCCTGCCGATCCGCCCGGACGCGGGTGTCTGGTGGAGCCTTGTCGAGAAGTACAAGGTGACCTCGATGTTCAGCGCGCCGACGGCGGTGCGGGTGCTCAAGAAGCAGGACCCGGCGTTCCTCAAGAAGTACGACCTGTCCAGCCTGAAGGCGTTGTTCCTGGCGGGCGAGCCGCTGGACGAGCCGACAGCCCAATGGATCTCCGACGGCCTGGGGCGGCCCATCATCGACAACTACTGGCAGACCGAAAGCGGCTGGCCGATCCTGGCCCTGGCCAACGGCGTCGAAATGAAGACAAGCAAGTTCGGCAGCCCCGGCCTGCCCATGTATGGCTACGACATCAAGCTGGTGCACGAGAGCACGGGCAAGGAATTGACGGCCCCCGGTGAAAAGGGCGTGGTGGTGATCGAAGGCCCGACACCCCCGGGCTTCATGCAAACCGTGTGGGGCGACGACCAGCGTTATGTCGATACCTACTGGCACACGGTGCCGGGGCGGACGGTGTACAGCACCTTCGACTGGGGCATCAAGGACAAGGATGGCTACTTCTTCATCCTCGGGCGCACCGACGACGTGATCAACGTGGCCGGCCACCGGCTGGGCACGCGCGAGATCGAGGAGAGCATCTCCAGCCATCCGAACGTGGCCGAGGTCGCCGTCGTCGGCGTCGCCGACAGCCTCAAGGGCCAGGTCGCGATGGCGTTCGTGGTGCCGCGCGATACCGCGGGGCTCACCGACACGGCCGCCCGGCTCAAGCTCGAAGGCGACATCATGAAGGTGGTGGACGAGCAGCTGGGCGCCGTGGCCCGGCCGTCCCGTGTCCATTTCGTGAACCTGCTGCCCAAGACCCGCAGCGGCAAGCTCTTGCGCCGCGCGATCCAGGCCGTGGCCGAAGGCCGCGACGCCGGCGACCTCACGACCATCGAAGACCCGACGGCGCTCCAGCAGATCCGGGACCTGATGGCGCCTTAGGGAACTGGGCGGCACAAATGGGTGTGCCAGCATCCTAGGTGGACCAGGCTGGCGGGGCACTCTGCTCCGCGAATGTCCCCCGTCGCCCTTGCGGGCTACCTCCGCCTTTATTTCGCTGCGCAGAGCGCCCCACCGTCCTGGTCTGCGCCGTATCCGGGCGCTCGAGCGTTGCAACCGGGTCAAGGGCGTCGGGTGGCCGACGCAGCGAAATAAAGGAGGAGGAAGCGGGCGTGCCCGCGCCGGGGGACATTCGCGGAGTTGGCCGCCCGGCGTCCTTGACCGGCGCGCGATAACTCTTGTGCGCAGGTGCGTTCGGGCAACTTGACGGGCGACTGACAGGAATCGGTGGCACAATCCGGGTCGCAACCAAGGCCCTTCCAGCCACCGTCGCATCCGCCATCCGGTCCAGCCGTGTCGCGGAAGGTTTCCTAACCAGCTAATGTCTTCTGCAGGGAGACGGAAAGTAGCGCACGCATGAGTGACCCCAGCACCGTCTACACGGCCTACCAGGGCAATTCCTATCTCTTCGGCGGCAACGCGCCGTATGTCGAGGAGATGTACGAAAACTACCTCGCCAACCCGACCAGCGTCCCCGAGACCTGGCGCGAATACTTCGACGCGCTCCAGCACGTCCCTGCCGTGGACGGCAGCAACGCCAAGGATGTGCCGCACATGCCGGTCATCAACGCGTTCGCGGAGCGGGCCAAGCAAGGCGGCACCAAGGTCGTCGGCGGCGCGCAGGACGCCGAGATGGGGCGCAAGCGCACCGCGGTGCAGCAGCTCATCGCGGCCTATCGCAACGTCGGGTGCCGCTGGGCCGACCTCGACCCCCTGAAGCGCGCCGAGCGTGAGCACATCCCGGAACTCGAAGCCTCGTTCTACGGCTTCTCCGACGCCGACCAGGAAGCGGTGTTCAACATCAGCAACACCTTCTTCGGCAAGGAAACGATGTCGCTGCGCGAGCTGATCAATGCGCTGCGCGAAACCTACTGCGGCTCCATCGGCGCCGAGTACATGTACATCAGCGACCAGCACAAGAAGCGCTGGTGGCAGCAGAAGCTCGAATCGATCCGCAGCAAGCCCAACTTCAGCGCGGAGAAGAAGAAGCACATCCTCGACCGCGTCACGGCCGCCGAAGGGCTGGAGCGCTTCCTGCACACCAAGTACGTCGGCCAGAAGCGCTTCTCGCTCGAGGGCGGCGAGAGCTTCATCGCCTCGATGGACGAACTGATCCAGGGCGCGGGCGCCAAGGGCGTGCAGGAGATCGTGATCGGCATGGCCCACCGCGGCCGCCTGAACGTGCTGGTCAACTCGCTGGGCAAGATGCCGGCCGACCTGTTCGCCGAGTTCGACCATACCGCCAAGGAAGAACTGCCGGCCGGCGACGTCAAGTACCACCAGGGCTTCAGCTCGGACGTCACGTCCCCCGGCGGCCCCGTCCACCTGAGCCTGGCCTTCAACCCCTCCCACCTGGAGATCGTCAACCCGGTGGTCGAAGGCTCGGTGCGCGCCCGCATGGACCGGCGCGCCGACCCGCAGGGCAAGCAGGTGCTGCCGGTGCAGGTGCACGGCGACGCGGCCTTTGCCGGCCAGGGTGTCGTGATGGAAACCCTGGCGCTGGCCGAAACGCGCGGCTACTTCACCGGCGGCACGGTGCACATCGTCATCAACAACCAGATCGGCTTCACCACCAGCGACCCCCGCGACAGCCGCTCGACGCTGTATTGCACCGACGTCGTCAAGATGATCGAGGCCCCGGTGCTGCACGTGAACGGCGACGATCCCGAAGCCGTGGTGCTCGCCACCCAGCTCGCGCTCGAGTACCGCATGGAGTTCGCGAAGGACGTGGTGGTGGACATCGTCTGCTTCCGCAAGCTCGGCCACAACGAGCAGGACACGCCGGCGCTGACGCAGCCGCTGATGTACAAGAAGATCGCCCAGCATCCCGGCACGCGCAAGCTCTATGCCGACAAGCTGGCAGCGCAGGGCATGGG
>JAUYOG010000026.1 GCA_030695945.1 Ramlibacter sp. | reverse complement strand
CTGGGCCGCGGCGCGAATAAAGCACAGACGCCCGCGGTGGACGGTCTTGCGGCCCATCGTTTCATGCTCGCGGCATCTGTTTGAACGGAGCGCAGCGCAGTGAGTTATGCCGCGCGGGCCGCAAGACCGTTCAGCGCGGGGAATCCGGCATGGTGCGAAGCGCCGCAGCCGGACGTCGTAGCCATCGCGCCGCGGCCCAGCCGTGCGCGGCGTTGCCGCGAGGTCACCGCGCTGGATTCTTCAGGACGCGGGGACGCTAGCTGAGAGACTCGATCAGGTCGATGTACTGCTGCATGGCGTCGTCGCCCGAGGTGCCTTTCAGGCCGTTCCAGGCGTCCCATTTGGCGCGGCCCACCATGTCGCCGAAGCCCGGTTTCTTCTCCGCGTTGTCGCCGGCCGTCGCCTGCTTGTACAGCGCGTACAGCTTCAGCAGCGTGGCGTTGTCGGGGCGCTCGGTGAGGTTCTTCGAGCCGGCAACGGCGGATTCGAAAGCGGCTTTGAGGTCGGCCATGGATGCTCCTTGGGCTTGGCTTGTCGGTGGGGGCGGGCGTCTACCCATTTGGCGCGCCTGCGGGTAACTTCGCGGTATCTTACGGCCAGCCGGCCGCCCAGAATAGGGGCCGCTGCCGAATAACACCAAGCTCTCTCTGGAGGCCGTCTTCATGGTTACCCGTATCGTTGCCGGCCAGGTCGCCGGTGCCGCTGCCCGCAAGGCCGCCAAGGTGGTGGGCAAGAATGCGAAGCGCGCGGCCACCGGCATGCTCGGATTGTCCGGCGAGCGAATGACCAAGGTCGACACGGCCTGGCTGCGCATGGATTCGCCGAGCAACCTGATGATGATCGTCGGCGTGTGGACGCTCAAGCCCGGCATCCGCCACGGGGACCTTTGCCGGCGGGTGGAGGAGCGGCTGCTGAAATACGCGCGGTTCCGCCAGCGCGTCGTGGAGGACGCCGCCGGGGCGACGTGGGTCGAGGATGCGGAGTTCGACATCGAGCGCCACATCGTGCGCGAGAGGCTGCCGCGGCACGCCAGGGGCCACGAGCAATCCGCCTTGCAGGACCGCGTGGGCGAACTCGCGATGCAGCCGCTGGACCACGGCCATCCGCTGTGGCAGATGCATCTCGTCGAGGACTACGACGGCGGCAGCGCATTGCTGGTGCGCATCCACCATTGCATCGCCGACGGCATCGCGCTCATTTCCGTGACGATGTCGCTGGTGGACGGCGGCGCGCCGCCCCCGGAGCGCACCCGCAGGCAGGCGCACACGGGCGCCGAGGACTGGATCGCCGACACCCTCATCAAGCCGTTCACCGACATGACTGTGAAGGCCCTGGGCGCCGCGGGGGAGGGCGCGGCCCGTTCGCTCGGCATGCTCCGCGACCCGCACAAAGGCGTGGCCGGCTCGCTGGACCTCGCCAGGCTGGCTTACCAGGTCGTGAGCGACGCGGCCGCGCTCGCGCTGATGCCCGACGATTCGAAGACGCGCCTGAAGGGCAAGCCGGGCACCGCCAAGCGCGTGGCATGGTGCGAACCCATCCCGCTGGACGAGGTGAAGGCCGTCGGCAAGGCCCTCAACTGCTCGATCAACGACGTGCTGCTCAGCTGCGTCGCGGGCGCCATCGGCGAATACCTGAAGTCACTGGGCGACGACGTCGCCGGCCAGGAAATCCGCGCGATGATCCCGGTGAACCTGCGACCGCTCGAACATGCGTACAAGCTGGGCAACCGCTTCGGCCTCGTGCCGCTGGTGCTGCCCATCGGCGTGGAAAACCCGGTCGAGCGTGTGTACGAAGTGCGCCGGCGCATGAACGCGCTCAAGGGCAGCACGCAGCCGCTGCTCGCCTTCGGGCTGCTGGCCGTCGCGGGCCTGTTGATCAAGCCCGCGCAGGAAGCGATGCTCAGTCTCTTCGGCAAGAAGACGACGGCCGTGATGACCAACGTCCCCGGCCCGCGGGAGAAGCTGAAATTCCTCGGCTCGACCCTGGAGCAAAGCATGTTCTGGGTGCCGCAGTCCGGCGACATCGGCCTGGGCGTGTCGATCCTGAGTTACGGCGGCGGCGTGCAGTTCGGCGTCATCACCGATACGCTGCTGTGCCCGGACCCGCAGAAGATCATCGACGAATTCGAGCCGGAGTTCGCGAAGCTCTCGCTGGTGACGCTGATGCTGCCTTGGAACGAGGCGGTCTAGCGCGCGTGGTTCGCCCTTGCGGGCATCGAGCCCGCAAAGGCTCAAGGGCAAATGCGCGGGTCGATCCCCGCACGCGGGGCCCCTCGCCCTACGCGGATTAGCCCTCCGCCGAATTGATCGGCATCTCCCCCAGCCGGAAGGTGGCGAACTCGGCTTCGTAGTCCTTTGCCAGCGAGTTCTTCTGCGCTTCGGTCAGCACCTTGCCGGCCAGCTGGAAGATCGCGTGCTCCTCATCTTCCAGGTGGTGGTACACCTTGTCGTGCAGCTTCCGGAAGTGCGCCAGCCAGCCCGGCGAGCTGAACTCCATCTTGTTGAGCTCGTCCACCAGCTCGTCCATCTCGTGGTGTTCGGCCATGCCGTGGCGGGCCTGCGCCATCGACTCGTCGAAGGCGATCAAGGGGCTGTAGAAGCAACGCTCCTCCGCGGCTGCATGCGCTGCGAGCTCACGCTTGAAATCGAGGAACAGCCGGTTTCGTTCGGGCGAGTCGCCTTGCGTCGCGAGGATCTGGGTGGCCAGGGCCCGCTGGGTCTCGTGCGACAGGCGCAGCGCTTCGAAAATGTTCATGCGCGCCATCGTGCGCGAGAACGCGGAAGCCGTCTGTAGGCGGGCGGCGCGAAATCGGGCGGCGCCCGGCTCAATCGGCCAGTTCGGCCTTGGCCAGCTCCACGTCCAGTCGTTCCATGGCGTCCATCGGCTTGCTGGCCGCGGCCTGTTCGTAGAGTTTCGTGGCTTCCTTCATCCGGCGGTCGCCCTCGAGCATCACCATCCCGTTGGCGTACTCGATCATCGCGATGGCGGAGTTCGGGTTGAGCTTGAGGGCGTCCTGGTACAGCCTCAGCCCGGTTTCGCGCTTCGCCCCGTAGGTCATCCCGCCGATCAGCGAGCCGACCTTGTCGATCACTTCCGAATGGAATGCCGCCAGGGCGATGTGCGCATCCGCATGCTTGGGCTGCAGCTTGATGGTCTTTTCCAGCGCATCCTTCACCTTGGTGCCCAGGCCCTGCGCCAGCGCCTTCGCGACGCTGATGCCCTGGCTGTAGCGGCCGAGGCAGTACGCCTGCCAGTACCAGGCGTTGGGATTCTTGGAGTCCTCGGCGGACTGCGCCTCGGCGCGCTGCGCCACTTCCATGAACAGGTCCAGCTTGTTCTTTTCCTTCTTTTCCAGGTAATTCGCATAGATGGCCGTGGCCTTGTTCGCGACCGTCATACCGTCGCCGCCGGCCGCGAGCCCGGCCTCGGCCGCTTTCTGGAACTCGCCGCTGTGGAACAGCGCCCAGGCTTCGAGCACGGTGCGGTCCTTGGGCAGGGCTTCGGCGTCGCCGGCGTGCAGCCTCGCCCAGTGCTTCTTCACGCTCGCGGCATCGAACGGGTATTCGCCGAGGTGGGGGAAAGCGGTCCACTTCGCCATGCTTGTCTCCTTCTTGTCAGCTCGCCGGGTTGCTGTATGCCGCGATCAGCCCCAGCAGGTGCATGCGTTGGCCCTGTTCCAGGTAGGGCACCAGCAGATTAAGCACATGATGCGCACCGCGCAGCAAGGCCAGCTGGGCGCTCTCGGGCTCCAGCGCCCGCCGCGGGTCGCGCACGTATTCGTAACTCAGCCAGTAGGTGAGCACGACCACCATGCTGGTGGCCGTCGCCTCCACTTCGCGCGAGTCGATGCTCACGGCGCCCGAGCGGCTCATGCCGTCCAGCATGGCCCTGATCGCGCGGGTCTTGTTCTTCAGCACCCACTGGAAATGCGTCTCCAGGCGCCGGTTCTTCGACAGCAGGTCGTTCAGGTCGCGGTAGAGGAAGCGGTATTGCCAGATCAGCTCGAACAGCGTGTGCATGAAGAACCACGCGTCCTCCACGTCCCGCACGCCGTCGCTCGCGTTCAGCAACTCGCTCAAGGACCGTTCATAGCGGTCGAACAGCGAGTTGATCAGCTCGTCCTTCGCGGGATAGTGGTAGTACAGGTTGCCGGGACTGATGTTGAGCTCGGCCGAGATCAGCGTCGTCGAGACATTCGGCTCGCCGAAGCGGTTGAACAGGTCCAGCGTCACCTCCAGGATGCGCTCGGCCGTGCGACGGGGAGCTTTCTTGGCCATGCTCAGGTCGCGTGTGCGGGGCCGTGGACCGCGTGGCCGAGGTCATCCATCACCTCCTGCAGCGACGCGATGGCCTGGCCGATGCGGGTGGGCGGCTTCGGCGCGGCGACGAGGTGCCGGCGCGGGTCTTCCAGCGCGTCCATGTCCAGGCGGATGCCGTGCCGCAGCAGCTGGGCCGAAAGGCGCGTGCGCCGAGAGCGAAGCATGCTGCGTGTCTGCTGGTAGGCGTGTTCGGCGAGCTGGCGGCGCCGACCGTAGCTGAAGGTGTTGGCCAGGTACAGCTCCGGGTCGCGATGGTCGGGCTCGATCAACAGGATGTCGGTGTCGGGATACGCGCGTTCGTAGTTCTTCATGCCCAGTTCCATCCGCGAATGGATCATGGAACGGAACGTCTGGCTGAGCACCACCGGCAACCCGCCATCGACGATGCGGGGGATGCCGCGGCTGTCCCCCGGCAGGCCGCGCCGCATGACCCTGGCCGTCTCGGGTTCGGTGGAATTGAAGGGAACCAGCGGGTTCAGGCAGATCATGAGGTCCACGCCGTCCTCCAGGGCGACCGATGCGTGCATCGTCTTCTTCAACGCGCCGTCGACGAAATATTGGTCGTCGATCTCCACGGGTGGAAAGAGCCCGGGGAGCGCCGAACTCGCCTGCACCGCCTTGGAGATGGGCACGTGGTCCCAGCCGGGCCGGCCGAACGGCGCGGCTTCGCCGGTGTCGAGGTTCGTGGCGACCAGCGTGAGGCGGGTCTTGAGGTCGCGGAAATCGTTGGTGCGCCCGGACCGCGAGAACACGCGCGCGAGCCGCAGGTCGATCTGTTCGTTCGAGAAGATGCCTGTCGGCAGGCTCGGGCCCAGCCTCTCGATCGCCTGGGTGAGGGTCTTGCGCCCGAAGGTGGCGCGCCAGAGCGCCGAGGCCGCCAGGCCGGGGAACATAATGGCGCGCCGGGCGAACTCGTCGTACGCGGGCACCATCAGCCAGGAAGGGTCGAACACCTCGCTGGCGCCGTCGGCGCATTCGATGAAAGCGGCGCACAGCTCTCGCGGCGACATGCCGTTGGCCAGGCCCGCGGCGATGAAACCACCTGCCGAGACGCCCACGTAGTGATGCAGCTTCGTGAAATCCAGCCCGACGAGCGCTTCTTCCAGCGCGCACAGGGCCCCGATCTCGTAAATGGCGCCCAATGGCCCGCCGCCGGCGAGCGCCAGCGCGATCTTCGGTGGGGTCCGTTTATTCTTTCTCATGAAAGGGCAGTGTAGGGTGCTTGCATGGGACTCCTTGTTGCGATGCAGCAATCAGGCCGGCAAAAAGAAAGGCGCCGAAGCGCCTTGCATGCGGTGCAGTGGCCGCCGTCAGGCCGACTTGCGTGCCGAGGCCCGCTTCGCTGCGGGCTTGGCGGCCCCGCCGGCCTTGGCGCGCGTCGTGGCCGCCGACTTGGCGCTCAGCCTGGCGACGCTGCGATTGAGTTCCTCGATGCGCGCGATCAGCACGTCGATGTCCTTGGCCGAGGGAACACCCAGCTTGTTCAGCGCCTTGGACACGCGCTCCTCGAAGATGTTTTCCAGCTTGTCCCATTGGCCGGAGGCCTTGGAGGAGATGTCGGTGGCCATGCTGGCCATGCGGTTGGTCGCCTCCGAGATCTTTTCCTCGGCCGCCGCCTGGGTCTTGCGCTGGATGGACGTGCCTTCCTTCACCAGGGCCTCGAACACCTTGCCGCCTTCTTCCTGCGCTTTCGCGAATGCGCCCAGGCCTGCCAGCCAGATCTGCTGCGCCGACTCCTTGACGGTGCCCGACAGTTGCGCGCCGGTCTTCGTGTCGGCGGTGGTGGTTTTTCGAAGTTTAGTGACCAAGGTGGCCTCCATGCGTGGGTTGAGGGGCGCACCGCCCGGAGCGGCGCATGGACGCAATGTAAGCCGGGGCGCGCCACGGGTTTAGGGGCCGCCTCCTAAAGCGCTAGGGGCCGACCCCAAAGCCGTCACGGGTTTGTGCGGAATGATCGGCTCCCGGCTTTGGGCAAGAATGGCCGCAGCCGATACCAACAAGCTATCTGGAGAACCCCCATGCAATATTTCGTCACCGGCGCGACCGGATTCATCGGCAAGCGCCTAGTCAGGAAGCTGCTCGAGCGCAAGGGGTCGGTGGTGCACTTCCTGCTGCGCAAGGAAAGCGAAGCCAAGGTCGCGGAGCTGCGCGAGTTCTGGGGCGTTTCCGCCGCGCGGGCGATCCCCGTGTTCGGTGACCTGACGGCGAAGAAGCTGGGCGTCGCCGGCGACGAAGTGAAGAAGCTGAAAGGCCAGGTCGACCACTTCTACCACCTGGCCGCGGTGTACGACCTGGGCGCCGACGCGGAGAGCCAGATCGCCGTCAACATCGAGGGGACGCGCAACACGGTGGAGTTCGCCAAGGCCATCGACGCCGGGCACTTCCACCATGTGTCGTCGATCGCGGCCGCCGGCCTGTACGAAGGCGTGTTCCGCGAGGACATGTTCGAGGAAGCGGAGAACTACGAACACCCGTACTTCCTCACCAAGCACGAGAGCGAGAAGATCGTGCGCAAGGAGTGCAAGGTGCCGTGGTCGGTGTACCGTCCGGCGATGGTGGTCGGGGACAGCCGGACCGGCGAGATGGACAAGATCGACGGCCCCTACTACTTCTTCAAGCTCATCCAGCGCATGCGCCAGCTGCTGCCGCCGTGGATGCCGGCCGTGGGCCTGGAGGGCGGGCGCGTGAACATCGTGCCGGTCGACTTCGTCGTCGATGCGCTCGACCACATCAGCCACAAGCCCGACATCGACAAGCGCTGCTTCCATCTCGTGGACCCGGTGGGCTTGCGCGTCGGCGACGTGCTCGACATCTTCAGCCGCGCGGCGCATGCGCCCAGGATGAACCTGTTCATCAACGCGGCGCTGCTCGGGTTCATTCCCAAGAGCGTCAAGAAAGGTCTGATGGCGGTGGCCCCGGTGCGGCGCATCCGCAACGCCGTCATGAAGGACCTGGGGCTGCCCGAGGACATCCTCACCTTCGTCAACTACCCCACGCGCTTCGACAACCGCGACACGGCCGCAGCGCTCAAGGGCTCGGGCATCGAGGTGCCGAACCTGAAGGATTACGCCTGGCGCCTGTGGGACTACTGGGAGCGCCACCTCGACCCGGACCTGCACATCGACCGCAGCCTGCGCGGCACGGTGGGCGGCAAGGTCGTGCTGGTCACCGGCGGCTCCTCGGGCATCGGCCTGGCGGCCGCGCACAAGTTCGCGGAGGCCGGCGCCATCACCATCATCTGCGGCCGCGACCAGGACAAGCTGGACGAGGCCTGCAAGGAAGCAAGAGCCAAGGGCTATGAGTTCATCGCCTATGCCGCCGACATCGCCGACATGGCCGATTGCGACCGCTTCGTCGCGCTGCTGGTGCAAAACCACGGCGGCGTCGACTTCCTGATCAACAACGCCGGCCGCTCCATCCGCCGCGCGATCGAGTCGAGCTACGACCGCTTCCACGACTTCGAGCGCACCATGCAGCTGAACTACTTCGGCTGCCTGCGCGTGACCATGGGCCTGCTGCCGGGCATGGTGGAAAAGCGCAAGGGCCACGTGGTCAACATCAGCTCGATCGGCGTGCTGACCAATGCGCCGCGTTTCTCGGCGTATGTCGCGAGCAAGGCCGCGCTGGACGCGTGGACGCGCTGCGCGTCCAGCGAGTTCGCCGACCAGGGCGTGAGTTTCACCACCATCAACATGCCGCTGGTCCGCACGCCCATGATCGCGCCGACGCAGATCTACAAGAACGTCCCCACGCTCGCGCCGGAAGAAGCCGCCGACATGATCGCCGACGCCTGTATCTCCAAGCCGGTGCGCATCGCGACGCGGCTGGGCACGACCGGCCAGCTGCTGCACGCGCTGCTGCCGCGGGTCGCGCAGATTGCGATGAACACGAGCTTCCGCATGTTCCCGGATTCGTCCGCCGCCAAGGGCGACAAGGCAGGCAAGCCCACGCTCTCGCACGAGGCGATCGCCATGCAGCAGATGATGCGCGGCATCCACTTCTGAAGACGGCGCAATGGGGCGCGGGGGCCGCAGCGCTTAGAATGGCGCCGCGCCCGGGCCGCGTGCATTTGCAGGGCCACGACGCGTGGCCCTATGAGAGTACTGCACGTCTACAAAAGTTATTACCCCGACACCGTCGGCGGCATCGAACAGGTGATCGCGCAGCTGGGGCTGGGGTTGGCAACGCTGGGGCACGAGAACCGCGTGTTCACCCTCAGCGCCGACCCCGACCCGGCGGTGCTGGCACGTCCCGAGGGCGAGGTCCACCGCAGCCGCGTGACTGCGGAAGTCGCTTCCAACCCGGTTTCGTTCTCCGCATTGCCGGATTTCCGGCGCCAGATGCGTTGGGCCGACATCGTCCACTACCAGTTTCCCTGGCCATTCGCCGACCTGCTGCACCTGCTGTGGAGCGGCACCAAGCCCAGCGTGGTGACCTACCAGTCCGACATCGTCCGCCAGAAGTTCCTGTTGCGGGCCTACACGCCCCTGATGAACCATTTCCTCAGCTCGGCGGGCATGGTGGTCGCGACGTCGCCGCAATATCGCGACAGCAGCCCAGTGCTGGCGCGGCTGAAGCACGAGGTGCGCGTCATCCCCAACGGGATCGACGAATCGACGTACCCGGCCCCATCGCGCGAGCGGATGGCCCACTGGCGCTCGATGGTCGGCGAGGGGTTCTTCCTGTTCGTGGGCGTCTTGCGCTACTACAAGGGGCTCGACACCCTGCTGCGGGCCGCGCACGGCCTCAGGGGCAAGGTGGTGATCGCCGGCGCGGGGCCGGAAGCCGGCGCGCTGCAGCAGGCCGCGGCCGGGCAGAGGCTGGACAACGTGCGCTTCCTGGGCGCCGTCGGCGAGGAGGACAAGATGTGCCTGCTGCAGCTGGCACGCGGCTTCGTGTTTCCCTCCGACCTGCGCTCCGAAGCATTCGGCATGTCCCTGGTCGAGGCGGCCATGTGCGCGCGACCGATGATCAGCTGCGAAATCGGCACCGGTACGTCCTTCATCAATGTGGACGGCCTCACGGGCCGCACCGTGCCGCCACGCGACCCGGAAGCGCTGCGCGATGCCATGCACCAGTTGGTCGACGAGCCCTACCGGGCGCTGGAGATGGGCGCGGCGGCCCGGCTGCGGTTCGAGAAGCTCTTTACCGCCGAAGCGATGGCCCGGGCGTACGACGAGGCGTACCGGGACGTGGCGGCGGCGGGACAGGCCGTGGTTCCCTAGAATCGGCTATTCACCGAATTGAAGGCGACAGTTGAAATCAACCGAATCCATTGCCGATCCCATCGTCCCCGTGATCCTGTCCGGGGGCGCGGGCACGCGCCTGTGGCCGGTCTCCCGCGAAGGGCATCCCAAGCCGTTCATGAAACTGCCTGACGGGCAGACCCTGCTGGGCAAGACGGTGCAGCGGGCGGCCAAGGTCGCCACTGGCCGCAAGCTGCTCCTCGTCACCAACCGTGACTACTATTTCATATCGAAGGACGAAGTCGCGCGCACGCTCGGTCCAGACACGTCCACCAGCGCGGGCTATCTGCTGGAGCCCGTGGGGCGTAATACCGCGGCCGCCATTGCCGCGGCGGCGCACTGGATCTCGGCCAGCTTGTCTCCGAACGCGATCATGCTTGTGCTGCCGGCGGACCACCTCATCGAGCCGGTCGAGGAGTTCATGCGTGCGACGCAGCAGGCGGCGGCATTGGCCGCGATCGGCAAGCTGGTGACGTTCGGGATCCGGCCGGAGTCGCCCGAAACGGGCTACGGCTACATCGAGGCGGGCGGGAACTTCGACGGCGGAGAGGCGCGTGAGGTGCTGCGTTTCGTCGAGAAACCGGACGCGGCAACGGCGCGGGACTACGTGGAAAGCGGTAATTTCCTGTGGAACAGCGGCATGTTCTGCATGCGCGCGGGCGCCTTGCTGGATGAGCTGGCCATCCACCGCCCCGGGCTGGCGCAAAGCATGGAACGTTGCTGGGACGAAGTCGCTGCAGCCGAGCGCACGGGCCAATTCACGGAACTGCCCGCCGAATCATTTGCCGCGGCCGAGAGCATCTCGATCGACTATGCGGTGATGGAACCCACCCGCAACCTGGTGGTCCTGCCGACCCATTTTTCCTGGAACGACATCGGCTCCTGGAGCGCAGTGGCCGGGCTGGTGCCGCAGGACGACCGGGGGAACCGTGTCCATGGTGACTCGTTGTTGGTTGACTGCGACGACTGCTTCGTGCGCGCGGAAGACCGCATGATCGCCGCCGTGGGCCTGCGCGGCGTGATGGTGGTGGATACGCCGGATGCGTTGCTGGTGGCCGATGCCGGCAGCGCCCAGCAGGTCAAGGAAGTGGTGGCGCAGCTCAAGCTGCGCGGCCACGAGAGCTACCGCCTGCACCGAACCGTCATGCGGCCCTGGGGCACCTACACGGTGCTCGAGGGCGGCGAGGGCTACAAGATCAAGCGCATCGAAGTCAAGCCGGGCGCGGCGCTGTCGCTGCAGATGCACCACCATCGCAGCGAGCACTGGATCGTCGTCAGCGGCACGGCGCGCGTGGTGTGCGACGAGAAGGAATTCCTCGTCATGACCAACCAGTCCACCTACATTCCTGCGGGCAAGCGGCACCGCGTGGACAACCCGGGCGTGCTGGACCTCGTGATGATCGAGGTGCAAAGCGGCGCGTACCTGGGCGAGGACGACATCGTTCGCTTCAGCGACATCTACGGGCGCGCACCCTGCTGAACCCCGCCCGGTGCTATTTGCGCCGGGCCACGGTATTGAGCGGCGGCGCGACGACGTCGTTCAACGCGAAGCGCTCGAGCGCCTTGGGGTCGCGCACGATCATGCGATGGTTGTCCTTTTCGACGATGCGGGCATCGGTCAGCACCTTGGTGGCGCGCGAGACAGTCTCCCGGCTGGTGTTGGCCATGATCGCCAGCTCCTGCTGCTTGGGCGGGAAGTCGATCACCACCAGGCCGCCCGGCGCCACCTTGCACAGGCGCTGCAGCAGCGCGAACACCCGCTGGGAGGCATTGGGCAGGCAGAGGATGGTCTGGTAGATGGAGGCATTGCGAAGCTTGCGTGCCAGGCCCAGCAGGACGCGCTCGGCCACGAGCGGGTCGCGCCGGAAGAGCTCCCAGGCCTGGGCCTTGGGCAGCAGGGCCACCAGGGAGTTGTCCATGGCGATCACCGAAGCGGAGCGGGGCTCGCCGTCGATGATGGACAGCTCGCCGAAATAATCCCCGGCCGTCAGCAGGTTCAGGCCGATCTCGCGCCCGCTCTCCGTGACGTCCAGCACCTGCAGGCGTCCCTCCACCAGAAACAGCAGGTGGTCGCCCGAGGAGCCCTTGAAGAGCACCGGTTCGCGCTTCTTTACCTCGCGCCAGGTCACCGCGGCCGCAACCTTGCCCAGCGTCTCCTTGTCGACGCCGGCGAGCAGCGGCAGCTTGCCGAGCCTGAGCACGGCGGTCGGCAGGTCAATTTGGGACTTCATGGCTGAGGGGCTGCCCGGCGGTGGTGCATTGTTAAACTTGGCTGTTTATCGGACATTAAGAATACCTTGAAGCAACGCAAGAAGCTGCTGGCCACGGGCCATCGAGGGTTTGTTGGGACCGCACTGAGGCAATTCTTGCAGGCTCAACCGGGCCACGACGTAGCCTGGTGCGCCCTTGACGAAGAGCCGAACGTCCTGGACGCCGACCATCTTCGCCGCACGATCACCCAACACCGGCCCGACTGGATCGTTCACCTGGCCGCGCAAAGCCACGTGCCAGCCTCATGGGCAGACCCCGCGGCCACGCTGAGGGTCAACGCCGGCGGCACCGCCAACCTGCTCAAGGCCATGGGCGATGCCGGTTTCGCCGGCCGGCTCCTCTACGTCAGCAGCGCCGACATCTACGGGGCGGTGCCGGAAGCGCTCCTGCCCGTGACCGAAGAGACGCCTGCGGCGCCGCGCAATCCCTATGCGACGAGCAAGGTCGCCGGCGAGGATTTGTGCCGGCAATGGGCGCGCACGCGCCCTCTGGACGTGGTGATCGCGCGGCCCTTCAACCATACCGGCGCCGGCCAGCGGCCGGATTTCGCCCTCCCCGCCTTCGCCCGCGAGATCGCGGCGATCAAGCTGGGTCGGCAGGCGCCGCGGGTGCTCACGGGAGACCTGGACGTGACGCGCGATTTCCTGGATGTGCGCGACGTCATCCCGGCTTACCTCGCGCTGCTGGCCGGCGGCGCGGCCGGGGAAACCTACAATGTGTGCTCGGGCCGCGAAGTGCACCTGGGCGATGCCCTCGCCATGCTGATCCGCATGGCCGGCGTGCAGGCCGAGATCGTCACCGATCCTGCCCTGCTCCGGCCGGCCGAACAGCGCCGCATGTGCGGCAGCAACGCGCGAATCACGGCCGCCACCGGCTGGAAGCCCGCGATCGAATTGCGCGACACGCTCAACGGATTACTGGACTACTGGATGCAGGAACTCGACAAATGACCCAAGCCGCACTCATCACCGGGATCACCGGCCAGGACGGCGCCTACCTCGCCCAGCTGCTGCTGAATAAGGGCTACGCCGTGAGCGGACTGCTGCCACGCCGTTCTTCCGACACGCTGTGGCGCCTGCGCGAGCTCCGCATCGAAGGCGATGTGAACCTGATCGACGGCGACGTGGCGGACCTGAGCGCCGTGCTGCGCGGGATCCGCGAGAGCAAGGCGGCCGAGGTGTACAACCTGGCGGCGCAAAGCTTCGTCGGCACGTCCTGGCAGCAGCCACTGCTCACGGCGCAGGTGTCGGGCGTGGGGGCGGCCAACGTGCTCGAGGCCATTCGCCTCACCGACCCCGCCATTCGCTTCTACCAGGCATCGACGAGCGAGATGTTCGGCCTGATCCAGGCCGAACGGCAGGACGAAACCACGCCGTTCTATCCGCGCAGCCCGTACGGCGTCGCGAAGCTCTACGCGCACTGGATGACGATCAACTACCGGGAGAGCTTCAATCTGCACGCCAGCACCGGCATCCTGTTCAACCACGAGTCGCCGCTGCGCGGTATCGAGTTCGTCACGCGCAAGGTGACCGATGGCGTAGCCCGTATCAAGCTCGGCCTTCAAAAGGAGCTGCGCCTGGGCAACATCGACGCCAGGCGCGACTGGGGGTTCGCCGGTGACTACGTCGATGCCATGTGGCGGATGCTGCAGCAGGAGAAGGGCGACGACTATGTCGTGGCGACGGGCCACACAACGACGGTGCGCGAGATGTGCCGCATCGCGTTCTCGCATGTCGGCCTGTCCTACGAGGACCACGTCGTGATCGACCCGAAGTTCTTCCGGCCCGCGGAGGTCGACGTGCTGCTGGGCAATCCGGCCAAGGCCGAGCGCCTGCTCGGCTGGACGGCGACCACTTCGCTGGAGCAGCTGATTTCGATGATGGTGGACGCCGACATGCGGCGCGCGCGAGAGGGGCGGCCCCAGGCCTAGTCCCGCGCGGCCCGCTCGTAAGCGGCGAAGGTTTCCGCCGCGCACTGGTCCCAGCTGAAGCCGGCGGCGCGCGCGAGGGCCCGCGCGGCGAGCCCGGCGCGCACCTCGGGCGCGTCCAGCAGGTGCTGCATCGCATCGCGCAGGCCGGCGTGGTCATGGGGCTCGACCAGCAGGCCCGTGTCGCCCACCACCTCCGGCAGCGACGACACGTTGGACACGATCGTCGGCACGCCGGAGGCCATCGCCTCCAGCGGAGGCAGCCCGAAGCCTTCGTAGATCGAGGGATAGACGAGCGCCGTCGCGCCCGCGATGAGGGCCGCGAGGTCCTCGCGTGCGAGGTATCCCGTCATGCGCACACGGCCCGAGGCCAGCAGCGGCGCCATCTCACGGTCGAGCTCGCCGGAATGCCAGCCCTTCATGCCCGCCAGCACCAGGGGGAACGCGCGCTGGGTGTGCTCCGGCAGCTGCGCGTAGGCGCGCAGCGCGGCGACGAGGTTCTTGCGCGGCTCCAGCGTACCGACAGTCAGCAGGTACTGCCCATGGGCCAGCCCCAGCGGCCGCAGGACGGGCGCTGTTTCCTCGGGACTTCGCGGATGAAACAGGGGAGTGACACCCAGCGGAACGGGAACGATTCGTTCCGGCGCGATGCCGAAGACATCCATCACTTCCTGTTTCACGAACTGCGAATCGGTCAGGATGAGCGAAGACCGGCGCAGCCCCGGCTCGAAGTAGCGGTGCATCGCGCGAACGCGCTCGATCGGGTGACTTTGCGGAAACCGTATCCACGACAGGTCGTGCACCGTGGTGACGGTCGGCCCGGGAAAGGGGAACGACAGGAAGTTGGGCGCGTGATAGACGTCGAATTTCGCGTCGCGCACTTCCTGCGCGAACTTGCGTCCCTGCAGGTAGCGGCTGATGGCATACGAGTTGGGCAATCGGCGCAGCCAGGGGAAGAGATTGCGGGAGGCGGGCAGCGGGCCAGTCCTGACTTCATCGCGCCATAACACGGCGTAGAAGAAGCGGGCCTGGTGGCTCGGATCGGTGGCGAGCCGGGTGGCCAGCTCGTGCGCGTACTGGCCGATGCCCGTGAGCGGCGAGAGCAGGGCGATGGCGTCGAAGGCAACTCGCATCAATGAAGCTTCAGGGCGTAGATATCGATGGGGTGGTCCATGCCGCGCACGGCAGTGGCGCCCAGCGGCCGCAGCGGCTGGCCCGCCAGCATGCTGTGCGCCTGCGGGCCTACGACGACCACTTCGCCGATGTCGCGCGCGACCTCCTGCAGGCGCGAGGCGAGGTTGATGCAGGTGCCCACGGCGGTGTAGACGCTGCGCACCGAGCTGCCGAGATCGCCGACCAGCGCCTCCCCGCTCTCGATCCCGATGCGCATCGCGAGCGGCACGGCGCCGCGGGCGGCCCGGGCCTCGTTCAGCGCTTTCACGGCTTCCAGCATCTTCCATGCCGCTTGCACGGCACAGGCGGCATGGTCCTTGCGCGCCAGCGGTGCGCCCCAGAACGCGATCAGCCCGTCGCCGGTGTAGCGGTCGAGCGTGGCGCCGCTGCCCAGGACAGGGCCGGTAATCGCTTCGAGAAACTCGGTTGTCAGGCTGGCGCTCGCTTCCAGGGACGACTCGGCCGTGAGCTTGGTGTAGCCCGCCATGTCGGCGACCAGTACCGTGATCTCCTGGCGCGAAGGGGCGAGCGTGCGCTCCAGGCCCTGCCTGACCAGCAACTTCAGCACCGGCTCCGCCACGTAATGGGACAGGGTGTTCATGATCCGCCGCGACACCCGGCGCGCTTCGATGAAATCCAGCGCGACCCAGGTGACGGCGAATGCGTACAGTCCGAGGACGGGCGGCAGTACTGCGGGACTCCATCCGCGACCGAAGCCGATCGCGCACAGGGCCAGCCAACCGGCGACGAGGACCAGCAGCGCAGCCAATCCAATGCGGACCCCCGCGCGCAGTGCCATGCCCAGCAGCAAGGCCCCGGCGGCCAGCGCGGCCACCGAAAGGGCCGGCGCGCTCGTTCGCCATCCGCCTGCCGGGTTGCGTTCCGCCTCCAGCAGTTCGGCCAGCATCTGGGCGTGCACGAGCACGCCCGCCGTCACCGGCTGCAGCGGCGTCGCGACATAGTCGCTCAGCCCGACGGCCGAAGACCCGATCAACACGAGGCGGCCGCGCACTTGCGCCGGGTCGACGCCGTCCTTCAGCACGGCCTGCGCGGGCAGCGTCTCGAACGCGGTCACGGGCTGGCGAAACGGCAGGCGCCACTCGCCGCCGTCCATCGGGCCCAGCCCCGCGACCGCCCGCTGCGCCGCCACCGGCGCAGCGCATTCGAGCAACGCCAGCGACAGCGTCGAATAGAGGCGCTGCGCCGCCAGCGCCTGCACATGCACCCGCCGCAGAATGCCGTCGGCATCCGGCCGCACGCCGATGTGCCCGACGCAGCGCGCCCCCCGCAGCCCGGCGTGGTTCGCCACATAACCCCTGGCCTGCGCGACGGACGGCGGCGCCATGGCGGCAGGCTTGCCGCCGGCGAGCGCGCCGACCGTGATCGAAGCCGGGCGATCCGCGAAGTCGAGCACATGCGCGAGAGTCAGCGGCGCGTGCATCGCGAGCGAGGCCAGCCGCGCGTCGCCGGCCGCGTCCGCCGCTTCGGGCAGGACCATGTCCAGCGCCACGCCGCGCGCCCCCAGCGGGCCGACCAGTTCCTCGACCAGGTCCGCCAGCTGGCTGCGGCTCCACGGCCACATACCGAGGCTCTCGAGCGACTCCTCGCCGATGTCGATCACGATCACGCCCGCCACCGGCTCGTTCGACGCGGCCAGGAGCGTCAGCGCGTCGCGGCTGCGTTCCTCCAGCAGCCGCAGCCCGGGAAGCAGCCAGACGCAGGCCGCCACCAGCGCCGCGGCGGAGGCGGACAGCAGCATGCGGCGGGCGGTGCCGCGTCCCGCGGGCGTCGCGAGTGACGGCACGAAGGGCTGAAGTTTTTGCAAGATGTGCGCATCCTAAGCGCAGTTGGGGGCCCCTCCCAGAGGGAAAAGCGCGAAGGGCAACGGTTATACTGCGTCGCCCTTCGCGTTCTGGCGCCCTCCTACATGATTTCGCATTCCATCCTCCTTCGAGGCGGCGCTCAGGTCTGGACTTGGCGCGGCTTCATTCTCGCTTCGGTGGTGCGTGAAATCCGTTCGCGTTATTCACGCTCGCTGTTCGGCTGGGCCTGGCTGGTGGTGCCGCCCGCCGTCCTGATCGGGATCTACACGCTGGTGTTCAGCCGCCTCATGCGCGGCGCAGGCTTGCCGGACCTCGGCCCCTACACATACGCCATCTTCCTGTGCGCGGGCCTGCTCACGTGGCAGTGGTTCTCCGACCTGCTTTCGCGCGTCGTGGGCCTGTTCACCAACCATGCCACCCTGCTCAAGAAAACCGCGGTGCCCTGGTATGCGCTGCTCGCCGTCGACGTGCTGGTCACCGGGTTCGGCATGGCGGTGCAGATGGGGCTCTTCGCGGCCCTGTTGCTGGCGGTGGGTCTGTGGCCCGGGTGGACCGCGCTGCAGTATGTCCCGTTGCTGCTGGCCCAGGGCTTGCTCGCCGTGGGCCTCGGCCTCGGGCTTGCCGTGCTTCAGGTGTTCTTTCGCGACGTGGGGCTGGCGGTGCCTCTGGTGCTGCAGGTGTGGTTCTGGATGTCCGCGATCGTCTACCCGCTCTCTGCGCTCCCGGGTTGGAGCCAGGAGCTCCTGCAGTGGAACCTGATGATGCCTATCGTGCAGGGTTACCAGAACGTCGTGATCAGCCCTGGCGTGGGCGTGCCCTGGAGGGGCGTGGCCGGCGTGGTCGCGTTCTCGGTCGTGGCGCTCCTGTTTTCGCTGCGGCTCATGTATCGCAACCGCGGCCTGATCCGCGACGAGATCTGAACCCGATGAGCCAGCCTATCCTCTCGGCCCGCGGCGTGGGCAAGTGTTTCAGGCGCTACCCCGGCCGCTGGGCGCAACTGCGCGAAGTGCTCACGGGGACGCAGACCCACGTGCCGCACTGGGTGCTGCGCGAGCTGACATTCGACGTCGCGCCCGGCGAGGCCGTCGGTCTGGTTGGGCGCAACGGCGCGGGCAAGAGCACGCTGCTCAAGCTGCTCACCGGCGTGCAACTGCCCACCACGGGCGCGATCGAGCGCCGCGGCCTCGTGTCGGCGATCCTCGAACTCGGCGTGGGCTTCCACCCCGAGTTCAGTGGCCGCGAGAATGCGCGCCAGATGGCGCTGCTGCAAGGCTTGCCCGAGCAGCAGGTGCGCGAACTGATGCCCGCTATCGAGGAATTCGCGGAGATCGGCGCGTACTTCGACCAGCCGGTCCACACTTATTCATCGGGCATGCAGATGCGGGTGGCCTTCAGCGCCGCGACGGCGGTGCAGCCGGACATCCTGGTGGTGGACGAGGCGCTGGCCGTTGGCGATGCGTATTTCCAGCACAAGTGCTATGAACGCATCCGCGCGATGCGCGAGGGGGGCGCTGCGGTGGTGCTGGTGTCGCATGACCCCACGTCGATCCGCAGCCTGTGCTCTCGAGCCATCCTGTTGCACGACGGCCGCGTGCTGGAGGACGGGCCGCCGTCGATGGTGCTGGAAACGTACAACATGCTGCTGGCGCCGGACATGAGCCGCGAATACGAGGCGCTGCCGGTGTCCGAGCAGGGCGAGGGACGCCGGGCCGGGACCGGCGAGGTGCACATCGAATCGGTGGAACTGCGCCAGGACGGCCAGCCGCGCCAGGTGCTGGTGAGCGAAGTGCCCGCGCAGCTGGTGCTGCGCCTGCAGGTCAAGCGCGCTGTCGCCGACCTCACGCTCGGAATCCTGATCCGGGACCGCCTCGGCAACGACGTGTTCGGCACCAACACCCATCATCACGGCGTGGCCCTGCCGCACGAGCCAGGGATGTTCGAGCTCACATGGGACCTGCATGGCTTCCACCTGGGTTGCGGTTACTACAGCCTGACTGTCGCCGCCCATGCGGGGGCCGAGCACCCCGCCGGCAATTACGACTGGTGGGACCGCTGCCTCACATTCCAGGTGCTGCCCGCGAACGGGCCCATCTCCATTGGTCCGTGCTCGCTCGGCGCGACGGCATCGGTGGCTGCCCCGGCGGGGGTGAGGTGATGTTCGTCCTGCGCAAACTCGCCGAAATGCTGCGCTTCCTGCGTTTCGGGCCGACGCGCCTGGACGCGCTCGCCGCCCGGCTGGATGCCCGGCAGGACGCCGCGGATGCCCGGCAAGACGCCGCGAGTGTCAGGACGGATGAAATCATGCGAGTGTTGACCGCGGCCGAGCAGCGATCCGGCGAGCTGCATAGTTACCTGCGCGGCGTGCAGGCCGAGCTTCACGCTCACCAGGCCGCTGCGGGCGCCCAGGCCGCCGAGCTGTATGACCAGGCAGCATCGACCGCCCGCGCCGTGAGGGCGGGCGCCGAAGACGCGCGGCGCGAAGCGGAGTGGACGCGCAACCAGGTCAGCGCGCTGGGCGCAGCCCTCGACCGCTTGCAGCGGTCCGCGGGGGCGCCGGGCGCTGCCGTGCCCGCGGGCGCCGCGGCCGCGCAGGAAGGCTTTTATCCCACCCTCGAACATCACTTCCGCGGATCCGCCGAAGACCTGCGAGCCCGCCTTGGCGCGTACCGGCGCTGGCTCCTGGACCTGCCCCCCGGCCCCGTGGCCGACCTGGGGTGCGGCCGCGGCGAGTGGCTGGAGCTTCTGGGCGAGTGGGGCGTGACCGCGACAGGCGTGGACCTCAACGCGCCGAACGTGGAGGGCATGAGGGCCCGGGGCCTGGACGTCCACCACGCCGACGCGCTCGAGTGGCTGCAGGCGCAGCCGGAAGGCAGCCTCGCGGCCGTGACGTCCTTCCACGTCATCGAGCACCTGCCTTTCGGCGTGCTGCTGCGGCTGGTGCAGGAGGCGCGCCGCGTTTTGGCGCCCGGTGGCCGGTTGATCATGGAAACTCCCAACCCCGAGAACGTCATCGTGGCCACGCAGACGTTCTGGCTCGACCCGACGCACGTGCGGCCGCTGCCGCCCGCGCTCCTTGAAGTGGTGGTGCGCGACGCCGGGCTGGAGCTCGAAGCGCTGTTGCGCCTGAACCCGCCCGCCGAAGACGGCCACGACATCGCCGACCCGACGCTGCGCGCCCTGATGACGCAGGGGCGCGACTGCGCCGTCGTCGCGCGCAAGCCCACGGCAGTGGCCGCATGACGGTGTTGCGCGTCCTCGTGCTGGGTTCGTATCCGGCGGTGAATCCTCGCCACGGCGGGCAGGTTCGGCTCTCGAGCATCGTGGCCGCGTACCGGGCGCGTGGTTTCCAGGTCGCGCAGGCCAGCTTCTTCCCGGCTCACGATTTCTACACCCAGTCGGCTCTCGGCCCGGCCGATGTCGCCCTGCCGATCCCGGCGCTGCACAGCTGGCACGGAAAGCCCAATGCGTTCGTCGAGGACCTGTCCGCCGGCGACGTCGCCGCCGCGGACACCCACGCCCTTGCCGGTCTGGAGCGGCACGCGGGGAAGGTCGACTTCGTCCACCTGGAGCAACCCTGGCTGCTGCCCGTGGTGCACCGGTTGCGCGATCGCGCGGCCATCGGCCCTTTCGACCTGGTGTACGGATCGCAGAACATCGAACACGAACTCAAGCGCGCCATCCTGCGCCAGCACCGCGCGCCCGAAGAGGAAGAGATCAGCGGTGCAGTGCTGGCGCTGGAGCGGCGGTGCGCGCAGGAAGCCGCGGTGGTCGCGGCCGTCACGAACGAAGACGCGCAGGCGCTCTCCGCATGGACGTCCGCCCCCGTCGTGCTGGCCGGCAATGGCGTCACGCCCTGGCGCAGCGACGAGAGCACTCGAGAGCGCTGGCGCGAACGCATCGGCCCCGGTCGGTTCGCCCTTTATGTCGCCAGCGCACATCCGCCGAATATCCAGGGGCTGTGCGAATCTTTCGGCGCGAGCCTGGCCGGGTTGTCGCCGGTGCAACGCATCGTTCTCGCAGGCCATGTGGGCGAGTTCGTCACGCAAACCGAATGGTTCAAGCGCTGGCAGCCCCTGAACGAACGCCGCACGGTGACACTGGGGGTGCTGGACATCGATGACCTGTCGGCGGTCCGTGATCTCGCCCACACCTTCCTGCTGCCCGTGACATCGGGTGGCGGGTCCAACCTCAAGACCGCCGAAGCGCTCTACTCGGGCCGGCACGTGGTGGCCACGCCGCTGGCGATGCGCGGCTTCGAGCACCTGTCGGACCTGCCCGGCCTGCGCATCGTGCGGCCCGGTGCCGACTTCGCGGACGCGGTACGCAGGTCCCTCGGTGAACCCCAGCCCGCGCCCGAGGCGCCGGCCTCCCTCCGGCGCGAATCGCTGGGCTGGCCGAAGACGCTGGCCGCGCTGTGCGACGCGCTGGCCAACAAGAAGGCCGTGCCATGACCGCGGTGTGGTTGCATGTATCGACCCTGATGAACTGGGATCGCCCGCCGGTAGGCATCGTCCGCGTCGAGCGTGAGTACTGCCTGTGGCTGCTGGCGCGAGCCGGACAGGAAGGCACTGAGACTGTCCGTTTCTGCATCTACGACCGCACCCGCAAGCAGTTTACCGAGGTGAGCGAAGCGGATGTCCGCGCCCGCCTCCAATTGCCCGTGGCGGCAGCGCCACTGCCGCCGCCCCCTGCGGTGGCTCGGGCCGAGCTTTCGGGCTGGAAGCTTCGCGCCAAGCGGGCCTGGCATCGCACCAAGCCCTACCTGCCCGACTCATGGGTCCCTGCGATCGCGGGGAGCGTGCGCCGGCTGCAACACCACCTGTTGCACTCGCAGGCGCGACTGCAGGCGCGGGCGGCGCATCGCGCGGCCTCGCACGCGGGCGGCGAACCGCAGGGCCCGCCGCCCGCCGCGTTCGGGCCGGGAGACCGCTGGATTTCGCTGGGCGCCGATTGGGAATACCTCAATCTCGAGGCCCTCTACCGCGTCAAGCAGGAACTCGGGCTGCGCGTCACGCTGATCTGCTACGACGCGATTCCCGTCCTGTTTCCGCAGCTGTTCGTCGGTGTGCTGTCGCCGGGGGGCTTCGGCTCTTACCTCGCGGAGCTGGCGTGGTGCGCGGACTCCGTGCTGTGCATCTCGGAATGCACGCGGCGAGATTTCGAAGCCGTCATGAGGGGCATGGGCGCGCCCGTGCCTCCGACGCACGTCGTGACTTTGGGGTCGGAAATCCGGATGGCGGAAAACGGGGGCGCGCCGCCCGGACTGCATGACGCGGACGAGCGGCCGTTCGTGCTGTACGTCTCCACGATCGAACGCCGCAAGAACCATGAAGTGCTTTACCGTGCCTGGAGCCGCCTGCGCGACCGGGGCGTGGTGCCGCACCGGCTGGTGTTCGTCGGTATGCAGGGCTGGGGCGTCAACGACCTGATGAACGACCTGAAGCTCGATCCGCGCACCCAGGGCGACATCGTCTGCCTCAACCACGTATCCGATGGGGAACTCGCGTGGCTCTACCGGCACGCGGCGTTCACCGTGTTTCCCTCGCTCTACGAGGGCTGGGGATTGCCCGTCGTGGAAAGCCTGGCTTGGGGCAAGTTCTGCCTGGTGTCGAATGCCGCGTCGCTGCCTGAAGCGGGCGGGACGTGGGCCGAATACCTGGACCCGTGGGACCTCCCTGCGTGGGTGGACAGGCTGGGCCATTACATGCAGCATCCGGAGGAAGTGCAGGCGCGCAACGACCGCATCGCGCGCGGGTTCCGGGCCCCGGGCTGGGCGCAGACCGCCCAGGCCATCCACGACGTCGTGCTGGCCGCGTCACCGAAGGAGCAACCGTGAGTGTCAATCCGCCGCGCATCGCGCTGGTCGTGCCGGTGTACAACGAGGCCGATCTGATCACCCGCAGCCTGCCGGAAATCCTGGCCAAGGCGCGCGAAGCCGCGCCCGGCTCGATGGTCGAACTGATCGCCGTCGATGACGGCTCGAAGGATGGCTCGCGCGCCTCGCTGGCGGCGCTGGCCGCGCAGGAGCCGGCGATCCATTTCGTCAGTTTCACCCGCAACTTCGGCAAGGAAGCCGCGATCCATGCGGGCCTGGCGCAGGCGCTGGATCGCACCGGCGCCTCGGCGGTCATCGTGATCGACGCCGACCTGCAGCACCCGCCGGAGCTGATGGCGCAGATGCTGCGGCACTGGCGCGAAGGCGCGAAGGTGGTGGAGGCGGTCAAGCGCGCGCGCGGCGACGAAGGCCCGCTGCGGCGCATCGCCGCCCGCACGTTCTACAGCATCTTCACGCGGATGTCCGGGCTGCGGCTCGACCAGGACACCGACTACAAGCTGCTCGATCGCGAAGTCGTCGTGGCGGCGCTGGCGCTGGGCGAGCGCGCCCGGTTCTTCCGCGGCATCGTGCGCTGGCTTGGGTTTCCCACCGTGCAGGTGCCGTTCGACGTCGCCCCGCGCGCGGGCGGCGCGACGAGCTGGAGCCTTGCCTCACTCGCCCGATACGCGTGGCGCAACCTCACATCGTTCTCGTCGGCGCCGCTGGGCCTGGTGACGACGTTCGGCGCAGTGGGCCTGGCCGTGGGCGGGGTGCTCGCCGTCAAGGCCGTGATCGACAAGCTGCAGGGTCTGGCCCTGAGCGGCTTCAGCACGGTGATCCTGCTGCAGGTGATCTTCAGCAGCCTGATCCTGCTCAGCCTGGGCATCATCGGAAGCTATATCGCGCTCATCTACGACGAGCTCAAGCGCCGCCCGCACTACATCATCCGGCCCGGCGACCTCGCCGGTGCGCCGTGGCCGGCGCCCGCTGGCCCGCAGGAACAGAAGGACCTCGCCGCATGAACGCCACCGCCGCGACCTGGGCCATGGTGGCCGCCGCCGTGTTGTGCAACGCGTCCGCGCAGCTGTTGATGAAAGTGGCCAACATCACCGACGCGTTCAGCTGGCGCCAGTGGCTGGAGCCGTCGCTTTTCGCCGCCGTGGTGCTCTACGGCCTGAGCTTCATCCTCACCGCGCTCGTGTTCGCGCGGCTGCCGCTGTCGCTGATTTCGCCGCTGATGGCCGGCGCGATCTTCGTGTTGATCAGCCTGTTCTCGGTGTTGTTCCTGCGCGAAAGCCTGGACGCCTGGCGGCTGGGCGGGATGGTCTGCATCCTGGCCGGCATCTTCCTGCTGTCCCGGGGCCTGTGACGATGCGCATGACCGGCCGGTTCGGCGGCGCCCCCCTCGCGGCCTTCGCAGGCGGCCTGTTCGGCATCTGGATCTATGGCCTGCGGGCGATCGACCCGGGCTCCTTCGCGTGGATGCTGCAGGGCGATTCGGCGCAGCATTACCTGGGCAGCGTTTACTTCCTGAACGAACCCTGGCACTGGCCGCCGGGGCTCATCACGCGCTTCGGCGACGTCCCCACGTCGGTGGTTTTCACCGACGCGATTCCGCTGGTGGCCCTGCTGGCCAAGCTGGTGGGTGTGCCCGCTTCGCTGCAGTACTACGGCCTCTGGATGGTCGCGTGCCACGCGCTGGCCGGCTGGTTCGGCCACCGGTTGCTGCATCGCATGGGTGTCGCCGGGTTCCCGGCGCTGATGGGAGCGTTCCTTTTCGCGATGTCGCCGGCCCTGCTGCTGCGTGCCTACGGCCATGAGGCGCTGATGGGGCATTTCCTGGTGCTTGCCGCGCTGGAGCGGGCGCTCGGCGCATGGCGGTGGCGCGGCTGGCTTGTTCTCGCCGCGACAGCGGTGCTGGTTCACCCCTACCTCGCCGCGATGGTGGGCCTGATCGGGCTGGGGGCCGCCGCGGCCGCGCTGGCCGATGGCGCCGTCACTCGAACGCGGCTGGCAGCGCAGGCTGTCGCCTCCCTCGCCATCCTCTGGTGCGTCGCGTGGGCGGCCGGCTATTTCGTGGGTTCCGGGCAGCTGTCCGCAGGCGGCTTCGGCATCTTTTCGTCGAACCTGCTCACCTGGATCGACCCGATGGACTGGGCCGCCTTCAACCGCAGGTACGACACCGGCACGCCCTATTCGAGCGAGTGGTCGCGCTTCCTGCCGGCGCAGTTGCAGGCCACGGGGGGCCAGTACGAGGGCTTCGCCTACCTCGGAGCCGGCATGCTGGCGCTGGTCGCGCTCGCCACGGGCGCCTGGGCCGTGGCGCGCCGCTCACCGGGGCCGTCCGAAAACGCCGCCGCGTCGTCCCTCATTCCGGCCCTGCGCTGGAAGTACGCGGTGTGGGCCTGCGTGGTGCTTGCGCTGCTCGCGATCTCGACGCGGCCGAGCATCGGCTCGCACGTCGTCGCGGAGATCCACCCGGGCCGCATCGTGGAGAGGGCGCTCGGCGTCTTCCGTGCCAGCGGGCGCTTCATCTGGCCGCTGACGTACCTGCTGATGGCGTGGGCGATCGCGCGGGTCGGCCGGTTGCCGCGCGGCGCCTGGCTGGTGGCGCTCGGCCTGGCCGTGCAAATCGCCGACCTGAACGGGAAGTTCAAGGAGTTCCGCGGGCGCTTCCGCCACGGCCCGCCGCAACTCGCGCAGCCGGTCGGGTCGCCTCTGTGGGCTTCCGTGCTGGCGCGTTGTCCGAACCTGGCCATGGTCTCGGGTGTGCACCCGGGTGCGGGCTGGGTGGGGCCGGCGCTGGCGGCGGGCGTGGCGGGCGCGCGGTTCTATCCCGCGCCCACCGCACGTTACTCGCCCGAGGCCGAGGCACAGCGGCTCGCGGCCGTGCGCAAGCTGATCGCGGCCAATGCCTGGCAGGCCGACACGGTGTACCTCCTGGCCGCGCCGATGCCGGAAGGTGTGACCGTGAAGGCGATCGCCGAGGGGCTGCCGCCCGGCATGAGCCACGAACGGGCCGACGGGCTGGACCTGGTGTTCGCCGAGCGCTGCCGGCGGGGCTGAAGCGCGTGGGCCTGCTGCGCCTCTTCCTGGCCTACATGGTGCTGCTGAGCCATGCGGGCGTGCGCATCGCCACCTACAACGGCGGCGTCTTCGCCGTGATCGTGTTCTACCTGATCTCCGGGTACGTGATGGCAGGCCTCCTGCGGCGCCACTATGCCCGGCCGGATCGCGTGCCCATGTTCTATGCGGACCGGATGCTGCGCCTCTTCCCGCAGTACCTCGCCTACGCGGGCGCGACGCTGGCCTGGTTCTGGTGGACGGGTGCGACCACGGACTTCCTCACCCGCAGCCCCACCGCGCTCGACCTGCTGAACAACCTCACCGTCATCCCCCTGAACTTCTTCATGTACAACGGCGCGGACGCCTTCACCTTGATCCCGCCGGGCTGGTCGCTTGGGGCGGAGCTGCAGTTTTACCTGGTCGTGCCCATCATGCTGCTGTGGCCCCGCGTCGGCGTCGCCATGGCGGCAGTCTCCCTGGGCCTGCAGGTGGCGGCCTGGCATGGCGTGCTGAACACCGACTGGTACGGCTATCGCCTGCTCGCGGGGGTCCTGTGGGTGTTCGGGCTCGGTATGGTGATGTTCCACGCCCACCGCCACCGGCCAGCCCTGGCGACGGCGCTGGCGTGGGGCGCGCCCGTCCTGGCCCTCCTTGTCTACCTGTACCTGCGCCGGCTGGGCCTGCATACTGCCCCCTACCACCAGGAAGTCCTCCTGGGCTGGGGCATCGGGGCGCCGCTGCTGCACTGGGCAGGCCGATTCAAGGGCGGCAGGATCGACCACGTCGCCGGGGACGTGTCTTATGGCGTGTTCCTCAATCATTTCCTGCTGCTATGGCTTTTGTTCCCGGCGCCGGACCGCACGCCCGTACAATTGGCGCTGCTCGCGCTATGCAGCTTCGTGCTGTCGTGGGCGACGCAGCGCTGGCTCGAAAGGCCGGTGCTGGCGTGGCGGCGGCGGTTGCGGACCGGCGCCGCCGGCGTGCCGCAAAGTGTGACGTGAAGCACAATTTTTGAAGTGCTGAGCTGGGATACTCCAAGTCGGCGTAGTTCATCCTGGCCAGGAGCGACTCATGAAAACAAGCAAATCAACCGGCGCGTCCCGACTCTCCCCAGGCAGCCTGCCTGGGTGGCCGCTGCTGTTCGTGGGCTTGGCGTGCCTGGCGGCGTCGGCGCAGGCGCAACAGGTGCCGGGCGCGGGCAGCGTCGTTTTCGTTTCCGGCCCTGCGCAGCTTATCGCGGCCGATGGGACGCGCAACGCGTTGCAGGTGGGCGCGCAAGTTCGACAGGGCGACCAAGTCACCACCGGCAAGGACGGCTATGTCCATGTGCGGATGATCGACAGCGCGTTCGTGGCGGTGCGCCCCGAGTCGAAATTTGCCGTCGAGTTGTACGAATACGACGCCGCCAACCCCGCGGCGAGCCGCATCAAGCTGAACCTTCACAACGGCAATACCCGCACGGTGTCCGGCAAGGGCGGCGAGGCGGCGAGGCAGAACTACCGTTTCAACACGCCCATGGCCGCCATCGGCCTGCGCGGCACCGATTACACGGTGGTGGCGTCGGACACCACTACCCGTGTCTCCGTGAGCCGAGGCGCGGTCGCCGTGACGCCCCTGGGGGGCGGTTGCACCAGCGCCACGCTCGGCCCGTGCGCCACCGGATCCACCCGCGAACTCAACGCCAGCCTGAGCCACGCGTACCTCGAGGTCAACGCACGCAACGTGGCGCCGGTCCTCGTTCGGCCTGAGCAGGACCCGCAAGGCAGCAGCGGGCAGCATCCCGTCAACCGCCCCGAGGAGCCGCGGGCCGAGTCGACCCCTGGCGTCAAGCTGGCCGATTCCAAGGACGCCGCCAACCAGGTCGCCGCGGATCGCCTTGCCGGTGGCCTGTCGGCGCCGTTGCCGACGCCGGTGCCGGTGCCCGCGCCGGTACCTGTCCAGCCGCCTGTCGAAACCGTGCCGCCGCCGCCGGCGGTCTATGTCTGGGGCCGCTGGAGCACTTACGCCGGCCTGGGCGAGGGCGCGCCCGCCGTGGGTACGCTCATGGACGGCAAGCGGCAGGCCGTGGTCGGCAACGACGTGTTCGCCCTGCTGCGCAGCGGCGCGCTGCCAAACGACATCCCGGCCCAGGGCGCGTTCAGTTTCAAGCTGGCCGGCAGCGAGGCCTATACGCTGTCCAACGGCGTGCTGGCCGCCGCGCAAGTCACGGGCGGCACTTTCGGCGTCGACTTCAGCCAGAGGACGTTCAACACCACCTTGGCCGTGGCCCATGCACAGGGCGCCGAGCAGCTCAGCGCGCTGGGCAAGGTGCAGTTCCAGGGCCTGCTGGTCGCCGACCCGTCGCGTTCGAACATGAACCTGGGCGGCGCTGTCGCCGGCAATGGGATGGAGGCCGCTTACCTGTTCGACAAGCAGCTGTCCAGCGGAGGCCTGTTGGGTGCAGTTCGCTGGGTTCGCTGAGGCGGCTCGCAGGCTTTTTTCAGGGCTAGTCCCCGTTCTGGCAGGCCTGCTGGCCTGGTCCGGAGCTTGCGCGCAGACCCCCGAGGCCCGAAGCTGGTATGACCAGGGCGTGCAGGCGCTCGGAGCGCATCGGTACGCCGAAGCGCGCGCCGCTTTCCAGCGGGCGGTCACGGCCGACCCGTCGTTCGCGGGCGCCTGGCTCGATCTGGCGATCGCCGCGCAAGCCGAGGGCGACACCGTCCAGGCCGAGGAGTTCCTCGCCATCCTGGAAGCGCGCTTTACCTTGCCCCTGCCCATCGCGCTCGGAGTGCATGACCTGCGCCAGCGGATCCATGCGCAGCGGGCCGCGCCCTTGGGCTGGACCTGGCGCGCCTTGTTCCAAACCGGCGCCGGCCACGACAGCAACGCGAACACGGGGCTGTCGCGCTCGGACCTGACGCTTACGCTCCCGGCCGGCGGCGTCCTGCTGCCGCTGGATCCCGCCCTGCGCCCGCAAGCGGATTCGTATGCTGTCGCGAGCCTGCGCGCAGAAGGCTCGCGCAAATGGGGCGCGGGCCAGATCGAGGTGACCGCCAGCGCCAAATCGCGCGTCAACAGCAACCTGCAGGAGTTCGATACCTTGGAGGCGCTCCTCGGTGCCGCCTATGCGAGCACCGAGCCCGCTTTCGGCGGGGCGTGGGGACGTTGGCTGCCCGGCCCCTGGCGGGTCGGCGTCACCGGGCAGCAGTTGCGCCTGGGAGGCAATGCGCTGCTCAACAGCCTGTCCTTCTCCGCGCTGCATGCCTGGAAGCAGCTGCCGTGCAGCCCGCAGGGGGGCGTCGAAGTCGACTTCCGGCATTTCCCGACCGCGGCCAACCTCGATAGCCGCCTGGCATGGGTGAGCGGCGCGGTCGCGTGCGGCAGCCCCTGGGCCGGCTCGGGCGGGCGGCTGAGCATGCAGCTGAGGGCGGGCTGGGAGGCGGCACGGGGAAACTTTCTCTCCGACCGGGGCCGGCCCGGCGACAACACGCGCCACCTCGAACTCACGCTGTCGCACCGCTGGAGCTGGCCGGGCGCCAACGGCACGCACAGGCTCGAGGCGCAGGCGCAGTGGGCCCAGGCATCGGACACCAAAGGGTACAGCCCGCTGCTGTCGGACAACGCGCCCCGGCGGTCCCGCCGCACCACGGCAGGCGTGGCCTACTCCGTGCCGCTGTGGCCGGCCGGCGTCGACGAGGACGCGTGGGTCGGCACCCTCGCCATCCAGGGCTTCAGGCAGCGGTCGAACCTGGAGGTGTTCCAGGCGAAAGGCGAGGTGATCCAGATCACCGTGCAAAAGAATTGGTGAAAACCCTGACGCCGCCCTAAGGGCAGTCCTTGTAGTTTTCAAGCGACAGACTTCACAAAGTGGGTGCCTCGGAAGAATTTGTGATGCCGATCACAATCAGCACAACCTTAGCCCCTATACTCCGCACTGGCTGAAAGTTATTGGCCGTCTTTGATATCACAGACACTTACTTTTCTTCAGGAGTTTTGAATGGCAATTACCGTACAAATGCGTACAGAGATTTCCCAGCTGTATGTCGCGCTGTTTGGCCGTGCGCCTGACGCCGATGGCCTGGGTTTCTGGGTCGGTCTTCGTGACTCTGGCCAATCGCTCACGCAAATCGCAAACTCGATGTATGCCACCGCTCCTGCGCGTGCGTACTTCCCCCTGTTCCTGACCAATCAGGAAATCATCGCCTCGTTCTACCTGAACGTCCTCGGCCGTACGGCCGACGCCGAAGGCCTGGCCTTCTGGACCGCCCAGCTGAACGCCGCCGGCGCAACGCCCGGCTCCGTCATCACCAAGATGATCGGCGTGGTCGCCAACTACACCGGCACCGACCCGGCCGGCCTGACCAGCCAAGCCCTGTACAACAACAAGGTCGCAGTTGCCCAGTACTACGCTGAGCACGGCGGCACGATCGCCGGCGCCACCGCGATCCTGACGACCGTCACCTCCGACGTCGCCACCGTCACGGCAGCGAAAGCCTCGATCGACAGCGCCGGCGTGACCGGCCAGACCTTCTCGCTCACCATCGGCGCGACCGACGTCGTTCCCGGTACCACCGGCAACGACACCATCATCGGCCAGTGGGGCCAGTCGACCACCCTGCAAGCTTCCGACAAGGTCGACGGCGGCGCTGGCACCGACACCCTGCGCGTCGTGACCGACGTGATCCCCGGTACCGTGACGCCCGCCACCATCAGCGGCTTCACCGTGAGCAACGTCGAAGTCCTGGAAGTCCAAGCTCAAAATGCTTTCGGCACGACCCTGGGCCTGGAAAACGTGACTGGCCTGACCACGCTGCGCAGCTCTTCGAGCACGTCCGCGCTGACGGTCAACAACCTCAAGAACATCGTCAGCCTGGACCTGCAAGGCTCGCTGGGCGCTCCCGCCGTGACGGTCAACTACGCAGCTGCTGCTGTGGCAGGCACGGCTGACGTGCAGAACGTCTCGCTGAACGGCAACGCCCTGGGCGCGCTGACGGTCGATGGCGTCGAAACGATGGCAATCACCACGGCAACCGCGGCTTCCACCGTGGCCTCCCTGGTTGGCACCACCCTCAAGACGGTCACCGTCGGCGGCAACCAGTCCCTGACCGTGACCGCCCCCCTGGCCGCAACCGTGACCAGCGTTGACGCATCGGCCCAAACCGCCGGCGGCATCACCGTTTCGCTGACCAACGCCGCCAACGTGGCTGTCAAGGGCGGCGCAGGCGCCGACACCGTGACCTTCACCGGTGCCCTGACGTCGTCCGACTCGTTCGACGGCGGCGCCGGCCGTGACACTGTCGTGGCCAACCTGGCTGAATACACGGGCTCCACCTACGCCGTGGCCAGCAAGATCACCACCGTGGAAACGCTGCAGATCGCTGACAGCCTGACCACGGCGTTCGACGCTGCCAAGTTCACGGGCGACGACACCGTGGTTCTGGCCGCTGGCTATGCCACCGGCACGAGCGTGACGGGCATGGAATCCGGCTACACGCTGCAAGTGCGTGGCACCAACACGGGCAACACCCTGACGGCCGCCGTCACCGGCTCGACGAGCCCCAACACCGCCGACACGCTGAACCTGCAAATCGGCCAAGCCACTTCCGTGGCCGGTGTCGACCGCGCAGTGAACGCCGGCACGATCGCCACCACCGGCATCGAAAGCCTGACGGTGTTGAGCAACGGCACGCTGGCTACGGGCACCAACGCCGTGGTTCTGTCTGATACCACCGCGACGACGGCTTCCGTCACCAGCGTTGTGATCACCGGCGGCAACGGCATCACGGTGTCCTCCACCAACGTGGGCGCTGCTTCGATCACCAACATCAACGCGTCCGCCGCCACCGGCAACGTGAACATGAACGGTCTGGCAGTCAAGTCCACCGGCGCCACCATCCAGGGCGGCGCGGGTGCCGACACGATGTCCGGCGGCGCAGGTGCCGACACGATCACTGCCGGCGCGGGTGCCGACACGGTCAACGGCACGGTCGGTGCCGACAACATCACGCTGGGCGCTGGCAAGGACAAGGTCGTTTACACGGCTGCTACCCAATCCACCACCAACTCCGGCGTGGACGTCATCACCGACTTCGTCTCCGGCGAAGACACGTTCGACATCACGGCCCTGCTGGCGACGACTCCTGGTTCCTTCAAGGGCAACCAGGCGACGTTCTCCGCTGCGCAGAACTCCGTGGTGGCTGCCGACGGCATCCTGGACGTGGTTTACCAGCAAGACGAAAAAGTGCTGTGGATCGACATGAACGATGACGGCCTGCTGAACGCAGCCGACTTCCGCATCTCGCTGCCCAACACGGCTTCGCTGACGGCGACCGACGTGGGCGTGCTGTCGACGGGCAACACCATCACCTTGACGGCGGCTGCCGCTGTGGTCAACACGACGACCAACACCAACGCCGATGCCAAGACGACTGTCTACGCTGACACGATCAATTCGACGATCGCCTTCCTGGCGGGTTCTACGATTGACGGTTCCGCCAGCAACGACTCCCTGGTGCTGTCGACGGCAGGCGCCGTGACCTTGCCGGCCACGATCACCAACGTCGAGACCCTGGTCCTGGCGTCGGTGGGTACGACGGCCAATACACTTGCCGCATTCAACGATGCCGGTGCGTTCGCCAGCGTCACGGGTTCGTCGAACGCGGACACGCTTGCCACCACCGCCGACATCCGCGAAGGCGGCTCGATCAGCCTGGGCGCCGGCGCCGACGTGATCACCGCCCTGGCACTGTTCGAAACCGCTGCGGGTGCTGACACTTCGTACAAGTTCAACATCAACATGGGTGCTGACAACGACGCGGTGACCACGACGACGGCTACGACCTTCACGGCCGACTCCGTGCTGGTGGGTGGCGACGGTACCGACACGCTGACGCTGGCAGCTGGCGCCAACATCTCGGCTGGCAGTGTCTCCGGGTTTGAAACCCTGGTGACGGGTGCCACGGCGACGGTGTCGGTTGCGCAGTACAACGCCTTCACGACGATCACCAACGGCGGCACGATCACCCTGAGCAATGCAGGCTCGATCAACTCGGCCATCGGCAACCTGACGTTGGCGAATGGAACCAACAGCATCACCACCGCAAGCGCAGGTACCCAGGTCATCACCGGTGGTACGGGCGCAGACACGGTGAAGATCACCGCTGCCTGGGACCAGACCAATGACTCGTTCACCGACGCCACCGCGGCCGATGGCGATACGTTCAACATCGGCTACGACGTGGCAGGTGCCATCAACCTGTCCACCGCAGCCGGTACCTTGGTCGGTATCGAAAACGTGGTCATCAGCGTCGGTCAGACGGCCGGCTACACGCTGACGCTGGATGCCGACAACAAGACGCTGGACACGACGGCTTCTTCGACGGCCATGACGCTCGCGGCCGCCACCGCAGGCATGACGAGCATCAAGCTGGGTGCCGGCAACGACACCATCACCTCGGTGACCGCCAACACGGCCGCTGAAGTGATCGAGCTGGGTGCCGGCAACGACGTCATCACGGCGCTGAACGTTGGCAACTTCGCAATGACCGTCGATTCCGGTGCGGGCAACCTGACCATCACGGACATCGCCGCGCGCGGTACCGGTCTGCTGACGCTGAAGTTCGCCGCACCCGCGACGGGCACGACCACGGCGGCTTCCGTCGCGGCGACGACGGCCAACCTCCTGGTCGGCGACGTCCTGGACTTCGCAACCGACGTGACCGGTGTCGTCATGGGCGCCGCCAACGGCGTCAACGGTGTGGCCGGCGCAACGGGCCAGTTGTTCATCGAGCAGACCGGCGGCAACAGCATCATCACTTTCGACGCTGACGGCAGCCGCACCTTCACGGTGGGTGACGTTCAACTCACGATCGTGGGTAACCTGATTTCCGGTGGCATCGCCGGCGGCAACTTCGTGGTCGGCGCCTCTGCCTAATCGGCAGTCGCGGTGAAGAGAGGCCGGTCCTCCGGCATCTCTTCAGTTTTCGAAGAACCCCGTCTTCCGCAAGGAGACGGGGTTTTTCATTTGTGAAGCGGCTAACATGCCGGGTCGCCATTCCTGCGATCATTCGACGCACATTCCGCACATTCCGCACATGCCCAATATCCAGCCTTTGACACTAGAGAAGCACGGCAGCAAGCGCTGGCTTCGCAATTCGAGCTATGCCTTCGCGGCCAAGGACGTCGTCGCGCCGCTGGTCTTGGCGGAGATCCCGACCGCCGCGGCGGCGCTCCCCATCGGCTTCATGCTGCACCAGGGAGCTTGCGTGCCGGTGGCTGTGCTGGGCCTGGTGCCCGGACAAAACCTGTTCGTGGATTCCACCGGCCGATGGCTGGGCCAATACATCCCCGCGTTCTACCGCGCCTATCCGTTCTACCTGGTCCCCGGCAACGACGGGAGCCAAGTGCTATGCATCGACGAAAGCAGTGGCTTGGTCACGGATGGCCCCCAGGGCGAACCGTTCTTCACGCCTGAGCAAAAACCTGTCAAGGTCATCGCGGATGTCCTGGCCTTCCTGGGCCGCATCAGCGCCAGCCGCAAAATCACCGAGAACGTCTGCGGCCTCCTGCAAAAGCACCACCTCATCCAGCCTTGGTCGCTGAAACTGCAGACGGGCCGCAGTGAGCGGGCAGTCGAAGGCCTGCTGCGCATCGACGATGCGGCGCTCAATGCACTGCCGGCGGAACCTTTCCTGGAACTGCGCAATGCGGGCGCCTTGCCCCTCGTGTATGGCCAGTTGTTGGCCATGCAGAATCTCTCGATGCTGCCCCAGCTGGCCCGCGCGCATGCCGAGGCCGGGCCGGCCGCGACTCCCCGACCCATGGGCGACACGCTGGACTTCAGCGGCCTCACCCCATAGCCCGCGGCGTCAAGCGCGGCACCGAACAGATTAGCCGAGCAATTTGGGGGGTCAACGGCAAGTTTCATATAGGATCGATTAAGATCCTCCTATATGAAATCCACCCTGGTCCGTATCCCGCTCAATGGCACAGAGGAGCAGCACAGGCGCCTGCTGGCGCTGCAGGCGGCGTTCGTCCAGGTTTGCAACGCGCTGGCGCCCATGGTGCAGGAGCACCGTTGCTGGCACCGCGTGACGCTGCACCACCTCAGCTACAAGGTGCTGCGCGAGCGGTTTCCCGCTGTCGGCTCGCAGATGGTGTGCAATGCGATCTATTCGGTCTGCCGCATGGCCCGGGTGGCCTTCCAGCACCCCGCGAGCCCGGTCAACCTTGCGCGCCTGAACGGTGGGCCGCTGCCCACGCTGCATTTTGCGGACAATAGCCCGGTGTACTTCGATCGCCACACCCTGAGCGTGAAGGGAGGCAAATTGTCCATGTACACCCTCGACGGCCGCATGCGCTTCGATGTGGCGCTGTCGCCGACCGAGGAGGAGCGTTTCCATACCGAAAAACTGCGCGAGGTCGTGCTCGCGCGCAACGCCAAGGGGCTGTTCGAGCTCTCGTTCTGGTTCGCGCCGGCCGACGAGGACGAAGAGGCCGGCCCCCTCCAGGTCGGCAACAGGCAGGCGCTGCTGCCCGAGTATGTCAAGGTCGAGGTTCCCCAACAATGAACAAACCCCAAGCCTCCGAGTTGCGCGAAGCCTTCTCGGAACTCACGCCTTTCTTCAAGCGCGCGGCGCTGTTCGGCCTGGTCGCCAGCCTGCTGGTGCTGGCGCCCAGCTTCTACATGCTGGAGGTGTATGAACGTGTGGTGAACAGCCGCAACCACATGACCCTGGCCATGCTCACGCTTGCCGTCCTGGGCGCCTTCGCGGTGATGGAGGTGCTCGAGTGGGCGCGCTCCGAAATACTGCACGAAGCCGGCATCGCGCTGGATCGCAAGCTGGGCACGCGGGTGTTCGACGCCATTTTCACTGCCAACCTGAAACGCATCCCCGGGGGCAGCACCCAGCCGATGAACGACTTTCGCGTGGTGCGCGAGTTCTGCTCCTCACCGGTCGTCGCCGCCCTGATGGAGGCGCCCGGAGCATTGGTGCTGCTGCTCGTCATCTTTTTGATCAGCCCGGTGCTGGGCTGGGTGGCGATCGTCGGCGCGGTGGTCCAGGTGGGCGTGGGCTGGGCGAACGAGAGGGGCACGCAGCCGCCCCTGGCCGAGGCCAACAAGAGCGCGTTCGCGGCCCAGCAATACGCCGACAGCACGCTACGCAATGCGCAGGTGATCGAGTCGATGGGCATGCTCCGGGACATCCATCGCCGCTGGATGAATAAGCAGCGCGAGTTCCTCGGCCTGCAGGCACTGGCTTCCGAGCGTGCCGGCGGCTACCAGGCCATCATGAAGCTGTTGCAGATCGTCATGGGCTCGCTCCTGCTCGGCCTGGGCGCCTGGCTGCTATTGCGCAACGAGCTCCATGGCGGGGGGGGCGCCATGATCGTCGCATCCATCCTGGGTGGGCGCATCCTGGCGCCGCTGGTGCAGATCGTCTCCAACTGGCGCGGGGTGGTGAATTTCCGCGAATCATGGAAGCGCGTGGACGCGCTGCTGGCGGCCGTCCCGCGCAAACCCGAAACCATGGCCCTGCCGGAACCCCGCGGTGCTCTGCTGGTCGAGAACCTCCTGGCCACCGCGCCGGGCAGCAACTCGGCGCTGCTGCGGGGCTTGAATTTCGCGTTGCAGCCGGGGGAGGTGCTGGCCGTGGTCGGGCCTTCGGCTTCCGGCAAGACCACGCTGGCCCGGCTCCTCACCGGCGTGTGGCCCGCCGCATCGGGCAAGGTGCGGCTGGACGGCGCGGACGTGTACACCTGGGACAAGTCCGAGCTTGGCCCTTACGTGGGTTACCTGCCGCAAGGCGTGGAGTTGTTCGACGGGACGCTGTCGGACAACATCGCCCGCTTCGGCGAGGTCGATCCGCGCAAGGTGGAGGCGGCGGCCCAGGCGGTCGGCCTGCACGACTACATCATGGAGCTGCCGGAAGGCTACGACAGCCCCGTCGGACCCGAGGGGGCGATGCTCTCCGGGGGCCAGCGGCAGCGGGTGGGGCTGGCCCGGGCGATCTACGGCGATCCTGCTTTCGTCGTGCTCGACGAGCCCAACTCGAGCCTGGACGAAGCCGGCGACGCCGCACTGGCGAACGCGATCCTTCAATACAAGAGCCGTGGCACCACGTTCGTGGTCATGACTCACCGCACCAGCATCCTGCCCGTGGTGGACAAGATGTTGGTGCTGCGGGACGGCCAGCAGCAGGCGTTCGGGCCCCGCGACGAAGTCCTCGCGGCCCTGGCGAAGGCGGCGGCACAGGTTTACCAGGCACACCAGCAGCGCGCTGCCGGCTCCCCGACGGCCTTGAGCCCGGCCGCGTGACCTGAAGCAACAAGAACGAAAAAAAATGAAGACACCCCGATTCTTCCAGCGCAGCGAACTGACGTCGGCGCTGTGGGCATTCAAGAGCGAATTCAAGTCGGTCGGCCTGTTCAGCATGGTCGCCAACCTGCTCATGCTCGTGCCGACGCTGTACATGCTCCAGGTGTACGACCGGGTGCTGGTGAGCGGCAGCGAGCTCACCCTGCTCGTGATTTCGCTGATCACCTTGTTCCTGCTGGTGATGATGGCGTTTTCGGAATGGTCGCGCTCGCGCGTGCTGGTGCGCGCCGGGGTCCGTTTCGACCAGCAATTGAGCACCCGCGTGTTCAACGCCAGCTTCGAATCGCACCTGGGTGAAGCGCAAGACCGCCCGACGAGGGCTTTCAGCGACCTCATCCAGATTCGGCAGTTCCTCACCGGCAACGGCATCTTCGCGTTCTTCGACGCGCCCTGGTTTCCCATCTACATCGCGGTCACCTTCTTCCTGCATCCCTTGCTGGGGGTGGTGGCGATGGTGTTCGCCGTCATCCAGGGCGCCCTGGCGTGGTTCGGCCACCGGCAGACCGTGGCGCCCTCGGAAGCGGCCGCCAAGGCCGGCACGGACGTGGGCATCTACCTGCAAAGCAAGCTTCGCAACGCCGAGGTGATCGAATCGATGGGAATGATCGACAACCTGCGGCACCGATGGTCGGTGTGGCAGCAGGCTTTCCTCGATCGCGGCAGGGACGCGAACCGGGTGAACAGCCGCATCGTCGCAATCAGCAAGTTCGTCCGGTACACCCAGCAGTCGCTGTCCCTCGGCGCCGCGGCGTTGCTGGTGATCGACGGCCAGATCAGCCCGGGTGCGATGATCGCGTCGAACTTCCTGATCAACCGCGCACTCGCGCCGATCGACCAGATGGTGAGCACCTGGCGCCAATCGGCCACGGCGCTGGCGGCTTTCCTGCGGCTGGAGAAAATGCTCGCCGAGAATCCGGAACGGGACGCCAACCTGACACGCGTCGCGCCGACCGGCGAGGTCATCCTGCGCGACGTGGTTGCGGATGCGCCGGGGCGCGCGACGCCTATCCTCAAGGGCGTGAGCTTCGAGGTCGCGGCGGGTACGGTCGTCGCGATCCTGGGGCCCTCCGGGTCGGGCAAATCCACATTGGCGCGCGTGATGATGGGGATCTGGCCCGACATGACGGGCGAAGTCCTGCTGGATGGCTTGCCGATCCAGGGCTGGGACCGCCTCGAGCTCGGCCCCCACCTGGGCTATCTGCCGCAGGACATCGAGCTCTTCGAGGGCACCATCGCGGAGAACATCTGCCGCTTCCGCGAAGTGGACTCGGAGCGCGTCATCGAAGCCGCGCGCTGCGCGGGCCTGCACGACATGATCCTGCGCTTCCCCAAGGGGTACGACACGCCGATGGGCGAGGCAGGCAGCCTGCTGTCGGGGGGCCAGCGCCAGCGCATCGGCCTGGCTCGCGCGGTGTACGGCGACCCGGCCGTCATCGTGCTGGACGAGCCCAACGCGAACCTGGACGATGCCGGCGAGGCCGCGCTGGTCAAGACGGTGCAGGACCTGAAGGCCAAGGGCAAGACGGTGTTCCTGATCACCCATCGGCCCGGCGCCGTCGCCGTCGCCGACCGCCTGCTGGTGCTGCACGACGGCCGCATCGTGGCCGACGGCCCGCGCGACGCGGTGCTCGCGCGGCTGCGCCCGCAGCAGCCGCCCCGCAGCGATGCCTCTCCGCCCCTGGGCGCCGTCCAGCCGGCCTGAGCGCCGCCTGCCTCCTTTCTTCCTGAGATTTTCCCAATGAGCGACCCCGTCATGGACAAACCCGAAATCATGAAACTTCTCAGCTCGCGGCTTGCGCCCCGCGAAGCGGCCGCGAACAAGCCCGAGCCCGAGCCCGAGGGGCAAGAGCTCAATACCGATTCGCACGGCGCGGCCCGCTTCGGCCTGTGGGCGCTGGCGATCGGCCTGGGCGGCTTCCTGCTCTGGGCGGTGTTCGCGCCGCTCGATGAGGGCGTGCCCAGCCAAGGCACCGTTGCGATCGACACCAAGCGCAAGGCGGTGCAGCATCCCACGGGCGGCATCATCAAGGAAGTGCTGGTGGGCGAGGGCAGCCGGGTGACGGAAGGCCAGCTGCTGGTCAAGCTCGATGAGGCCACGTCCCGGGCCAACTACGAGTCCATCCGCCAGCGGTATCTCGGCCTGCGGGCCATGCAGGGACGGCTGCTTGCCGAACAGGCCGGCAAGGGCCAGATCGCCTTTCACCCGGACTTGCAGGCCGCCAGCAAGGACCCGCTGATCCAGAGCCAGATCCTCACGCAGGAGCAGTTGTTCCAGTCCCGCAAGTCCGCGCTGCGGGCGGACCTGCAGGGCCTGCAGGAGAGCATCCAGGGCCAGCAGGCGCTGATCAAGTCGTACCAGGACGTGCTGCAGAGCCGGCGCAACCAGCTGCGGCTGCTGGACGAGGAGCTGAAGCAAACGCGTGAGCTGGTGAAGGAGGGCTATACGCCGCGCAACCGCCAGCTGGAGATGGAACGCATGATGTCCGATGTCAACGGCGCGATCGCCGAACTGCTCGGCAACGTCAGCCGCGCCCACAACGCCGTCGCCGAACTGCGCCAGAAGCTGATTTCCCGCCAGCAGGAATACCGCAAGGAAGTGGAGTCCCAGCTGTCGGAAGTGACGCGCGAGGTGCAGTCGGACGAAGGCAAGTTCCGCGCGGCCACGGACGACCTGGGCCGCGTCGAGATCAAGTCGCCGGCCGCCGGCCAGGTGGTGGGCCTGGCCGTGCAGACGGTAGGCGGCGTGGTGCAGAGCGGCCAGAAGCTGATGGACATCGTGCCGGAAAACGAGCTGCTGATCGTCGAGACGCGCGTTGCGCCCAACCTGATCGACCGTGTGCATGCCGGCCTGCCGGTGGACATCCGTTTCAACGCCTTCTCCAACTCGCCGCAGCTGGTGGTGGACGGCAAGGTGGTTTCCATCTCGGGCGATTTGCTGACGGACCCGCAAACCGGGGTCCAGTACTATCTGTCGCGCGTCAGCGTCACGCCGGAGGGCTACAAGAAGCTCGGCAAGCGCACGCTGCAGCCGGGCATGCCGGTGGAAGTGGTGTTGAAGACGGGCGAGCGCTCGCTGCTCGCCTACCTGCTGCATCCGCTGACCAAGCGGCTGGCCGCGTCCCTCAAGGAGGAGTGATTCGATGCAACGCCCGATGCCCGACTCGCCGGCTCGCAGCCGGCGCCTGACTCGCCTGTCCACGGCTTTTGTGCTGGCAGCTGCCCCCTTGCTTGCCGCCATGCCGGTCCTGGCACAGCCCACGGCGGTCCCCGCGACAAGCACCGAATCCCAGGCTGCGCCGCTCACGCTCTCCCAGGCCTACCGGGCCGCGATGGAGCAGGACGCGAGCATCCGCGCTGCGCGCGCCGCCACCGACGCGAGGCGCGAGCGGCTGCCCCAGGCGCGCGCCCAGCTCCTGCCCAACATCACGGCCAGCATCTCGCGCAACAAGAACAACCTCGACAGCACGACACCCGGCCCAGGCGGCGTACCGTTCACCAACGAGCAACACTACTTCAGCAGCAACCGCGCGCTCACCATCCGCCAGCCGATCTTCCGCCCCTACCAGTTCGCCGACTACAGGCAGGCCAGGGCGCAGGTGGCGGATGCGAACGCCCTGCTCGACAAGGAAACGCAGAACGTCGCCGTTCGCGTGGTCACCGCCTACCTGGAAGCCCTGCTCGCGCAGGACCAGCTGTCGCTGGTGCTGGCGCAGAAGACGGCGTATACGACGCAGCTCGACGCAGCTCGAAAGCGGTTTGCCGCGGGTGCCGGCGTGCGCACCGACATCGACGAAGCGCAGGCCCGGCTGGACCTGGCGGCCGCCCAGGAACTCGAGGCGCGCCAGAACGTGGGCTACACGCGCCGCGCGCTGCAGGTGCTGGTGAACATGCCGGTCACGGCGCTGGCGCCTCTGGATGAACGAAGGCTGAAACTGCTGAACCCCGATCCCGACCGGCTGGCGGACTGGACGCAGCGCGCCGAATCCAGCAGCCCCGAGATCCGCTCGCTCACGGCGCAGCGCGAGGCCGCTCGCCATGAAATCGACAAGGCGCGCTCCGGGCATCTGCCCACGCTGGACGCGGTTGCGCAGTGGTCCGTGAGCAACAGCGACAACGTCACCAGCGTCAATTCGAAGTACGACAACAAGGCGATCGGCCTGCAGCTGAACATCCCGATCTTCGCGGGCGGCCTCGTCAGCTCCCAGGCACGGCAGGCCGTGGCGGAGCTGGAACGCGCCGACCAGGCGCTGGAGGCGACCCGCAGAGACCTCTCGTTGCGCGTGGAACGCGAATTCCGCGGCATCACCGAAGGCGTGGCGCGCGTGGGCGCGCTCGAGCAGGCTGTGCGTTCCTCGGAGACCATGGTTCAATCGAACAAGCGCTCCTACGAGGGCGGCAGCCGCACGCTGGTGGACATCCTGAACGCCGAGGAGCAGCGGGTCAGCGCGTTGCGCGACCTCGCACAGGCGCGCTACCAGTACGTGTTGGCGCGCATCCGGCTCCAGGCGCTGGCCGGTACCGCCGACGAAGCGACCATCGCCGAAGTCGACACCTGGCTGAAAAAATAGGCCCGCCGCCTCAGCCGCGAGTGTCGCGATTCGAGTTTCCATGAGGAGGCCGCACTGATCCAGCCGACATCGCAGGACATGCAGACGCTGTGCATGGTCGCGCAGGCGGCCGGGCGCGAGATCATGGACGTGTACGCAAGCGACTTCGCGGTGCGGACCAAGGCGGATGCTTCACCCCTGACCGAGGCCGACCTGCGCGCCGACGCGGTGATCCGCAACGCGCTGGAGCGGGCCTATCCGGGCGTGTTCATCCTGTCCGAGGAGTCTGTCTCCACGGGCGGGCCCGGCGACGACACGTTCTTCCTGGTCGATCCGCTCGACGGGACCAAGGAGTTCCTCAAGCGCAACGACGAATTCACGGTGAACATCGCGCTGGTGCGAGGCGGTCGCGCCATCGCCGGCGTGGTGGTGGCCCCGGCGCTCGGCGAGCTCTTCTTCGCGGCGCAAGGCCTGGGCGCGTGGCAGCGCATCGGCGGCCAGGATGTCGCCTTGAAGACCGCGGCCGTGGACGCCGGCAGGCCGCTACGGGTGATGGGCAGCCGGTCGCACGGCGGCGACGCGCTGGCGCAGTGGCTGGCGCGGCTCGGATCGGAACACAGCTTCGTCGCAGCCGGCAGTTCCCTGAAGTTCTGCCGGATCGCCCAGGGGCTGGCCGACATCTACCCACGCCTCGGCCCAACCAGCCAATGGGATACCGCGGCGGCGCAGGCCGTCCTGGAGCAGGCCGGCGGGGCCGTGCTGGATGCCCGGGGGCAACCGCTGCGCTACGGGCTCGGACGGCCCATGCTCAACCCGCACTTCGTTGCGGTCGCGGACGCCGCGATGCCATACCCCGCCCTCGAGTGACCCCGTCCCGGGCCAGCCAGGCGGGCCCTCAGCCCAGCGTCGAGAACGTGTCGGTCACACCGACCAGCGCGAGGGCATCGCTGGTGCTGGTGGGCGTCACCGCCGCGGCGATCTGCATGCCGTGCGCGATGGAAGCCGAGGGCGTGTTGTAGCCCAGGCCCATTTCCACCGCGAAGCGGTGTGCGACCAAGGCCTTGTTGTCCAGCAGGTCCGCCACCCACCCCCAAGTGGCATCGCCCTTGAACGTGTGCGCCGAATACAGGATGTCGGTCACCAGCGAGCCGCGGGTTTCGGAACCATCGGCAAGGGCATTGCTCCAGAAGGCAAGCCCTTGCGCGTCCGCGCCGTCGGTGCGGCCCAGCACGTTGCGGTAGATCACGTTGACGAAGTCCGCGTTGCTCATCGCGGCCGTGTAGCCGGTGAGCGAGGGGTAGAGCAGGGCGGCTGAATAGAACGCGTCCGCGATGGCGTCGATCCCCCAACCCGTGCGCACCTGCCCGATCCAGAACGCCAGCCCGTCCGCCTCTGGCACGCGGTCGAAGAAGGCCAGGTAGAGCTCTTCCAGCGTCTTGACCTCATGCGGGGCCAGCGTGCGCGACTGGGCGCCGATGGACAGGTTCACTGACATGTCGGAGAACACTGCGCGCTCCATGTTCCCCATGTTGTCGGTGCCGTCGCGGCCGGCCTGCCGGTCCGCCACGGAGATCCCGCTGGCCACATGGCCCAGCCGATAGCTCTCGCGCGGGCCGACGTACAGCGCCGAGTCGGTGCCGCCCATGCCGTCGAGCCAGTCGTTGCCGCCGCTGCCGCGCAGGCTTTCGTCGGCGGCCGTGCCCATGAGCGCATCCGTAGCCTGGGTGCCCAGGTACGTGATCACGCCGGCCGCGGCGCCCGAAAGCGGCATGGCGCCGCCGCCCGCCGTTCCCATGACGCTGTTGTTCGCGTCCAGCGCATGCGTGAGCCAGCTCCAGTTGCCCGGGCCGAACAGGCCAGCGTATGTGGAGTGGGTGAAATCGCCGTTGCCGCTGGACAGCACGCCGACCACGTAGGCGCCGGTGGCGTCGATACGCATCAGCGGTCCGCCGGAGCCGCCGGGGCCCAGGCTCGACCCGATGTCGAAGACGCCGAATTCGCTGGACGCGTCCGCGTATACGGCCTCTTCCATCATGCCGGTGCCGCGCGCCGGGTAGCCGTCGGCCCGGCCGCTGAAATCCGTTGCGGTATTCGACACGGGCAGCCAGCCCGCCGAGGCGCTGATGGCGCTGCTGCGCAGGCCGAGGAGCGCCATGTCGTACTGCGATTCGCCCGGATAGAGCAGCCCGTCGCCATCGGTGTCCCAGTTTTCGGTGCGTGCGTAGATGACGCCCACGTCGCTGAAGCTGCCGTAGGGGACGGTGTAGGGGGACGTGTCGGCGCCCGGGCTGATCGTCACCCGGCTGGCGTAGCCGCCACGAGTCGCGTCATACACGACATGGTGCGCTGTGAGCACGTCGTTGATGCCGACGATGACGCCGGAGCCACGCGTCTGCGAACCGTCCGACCATTGGCAGACGATGTAGCAGACGCTGCTGTAGGGCGCAATGGTGGGGGCGGTGACTTCGTACATGAGCCGGCCCATTCTAGGAGCGGCGTGCAGGCGGCGGGGCGGTTTACTCGCCCGATACACGCCGTTTCGCAAGGCGTGCAAGTTGTCACGCCGCCTGCGTCAGCCCCTTCCTACAGCGCCGTGCGCCCGGCCGCGATTTCCGCCACGACGGCACGCACGCCGTCCTGCCATGGCGGCAGCACCAGCCCGAAGGAGCTACGCAAGCGGGCGGTGTCCAGGCGCGAGTTGGCCGGTCGAGCGGCCGGCGTCGCGAAGGTCGTGGACGGAACGCCGCGCAACGTGCCGGCGCCTGCCTGCAGCGGCAGACCGCAGGCCGCCGCACACTCAAGCGCGTACGAGGCATACCCGTGGCGGCTCGTCTCGCCCGCGGCGGCCACGTGGTAGATGCCCGCGAGCTGCGGCGCCGCAGCCCGCAGCAGGTGCGCCGTGACATCGGCCACGAGCGCTGCGCGCGTGGGCGCTCCCCACTGGTCATCGACGATGTCCAACGCGGGGCGCAGCGAGGCGGCGCGCAGGAGCCACTTCAGGAAGTTGTCGCCCCACGTGTCGAACAACCAGCTCGTGCGAAGGACCAGGTGCCGCGGGCACGCGGCGGCGATCGCCTGCTCTCCCGCCAGCTTGCTGCGCCCGTAGGCGTTCAGCGGCGCGGTGGCGTCCGTCTCCCGCCAGGGGGCGTGGCCGCTGCCGTCGAAGACATATTCGGTGGAATAGTGGACCAGCCAGGCGCCGATGCGCGCCGCTTCCGCGGCCAGCACATCGCAGGCCGCGTGATTGACCGCGAACGCGGCCTCGGTCTGGCTTTCGGCGCGGTCCACGGCGGTGTAGGCGGCCGCGTTCACGATGGCATCGGGCCGCAGCTCGCGAACCGCGCGGGCAATGCCCGCAGCGTCCGAGAGGTCGCCGCAGGGCGTGGAGCTCCGCGTCAGCGCGGTGACGCTCCCCACGACGCCCAGGCTGCGGCGCAGCTGCCAGCCAAGCTGTCCATCGGCGCCGAACAGGAGGATCTTCATGGAGGATGAGAGAATCGCCGTCACAAGAGGAGACTTGAGAGGGCATGCTCATTCTATTGATTCTCTGCGGCGCGATCTCCGCGATCGTGTGCGGGCTGCTGCTGCGGTACGGCCGCTCGAACGGGCACCGCTACAGCATGTCGATGCCGCAACGCTTCCATGCCGGCCACGTGCCGCGCCTGGGAGGCGTGGCGATGATGGTCGCGTGCACCGCGGGCTGGGCGTGGATCGTGGTGGCAGAACCCTTCCTGTCGGTGCCGAACAAGATCCAGCTTTCGCCGCGCATGGCGCTGGCATGGTGGGCGGTGGCGGTGCTCGCCGTGATCGGCGGGGTGGGGGAGGACCTCACCCACCGGCTCACGGCCCGCTGGCGGCTGGCGTTCACCGTGGCGGCAGGTGCGCTGGCGACGTGGATCCTGGCCCTGCACATCCCCGGCCTGGGGATTCCCGCGCTCCAGCCGCTCTGGGCCGCCACGCCCTGGCCCGGCATCGCGCTGGCCACCTTCGCAGTGGCCGGGTTGCCGCACGCATTCAACCTCATCGACGGCTACAACGGCCTCGCCGGCATCGTCGCCCTGATCTGCTGCCTTGCCCTCGCGTATGTCAGCCTGCTGGCCGGCGACCGGCAACTCGCTGGCGTCGTGCTGGTGCTGGCAGGCGCCACGGCAGGGTTCCTGCTGTGGAACTACCCGCGCGGGCTGATCTTCGCGGGCGACGGCGGCGCCTACCTGTGGGGCGTGGTCATCGCCGTGGCCTGCGTCCAGCTGGTACAGCGTTACCCGGCGGTATCGCCGTGGTTTCCGGTGCTGCTGCTGATCTATCCCGTGTGGGAAACCTTCTTTTCGATCTACCGCAAGCTGGCGCGCGGCCAGTCGCCGGGCGTGGCCGACGCACTGCACTTCCACCAGCTGATCTACCGGCGGATCGTGCGCGGCGTGTTCGACGACGACAACGAGGCGCGCCGCATGCTCATGCGCAACAACCGCACCTCACCTTACCTGTGGGGCTTCACGGTGCTCACGGTCATCCCGGCGGTTCTCTTCTGGAACAACACGCCCGTGCTCATGGCGTTCACGGCGCTGTTCATCGTCACCTACGTCTGGGCCTACATCAGCATCGTGCGCTTCAAGGTGCCGAGCTGGCTGCGCAGGTAGGTGTTGCCCGGGTTGGGGCACAATTTGCGTTTCCCCGTCCATCCCCCCCGCACCGCCATGACCGATGTTTCTTCCATCGCGCCGCGCGACAAGGCCGAAATCCTGGCCCAGGCGCTGCCGTATATCCGCCGGTTCCATGGCAAGACCATGGTCATCAAGTACGGCGGCAACGCCATGACAGACCCCGAGCTGCAGGCCGATTTCGCCGAAGACGTCGTGCTGCTCAAGCTCGTCGGCATGAACCCGGTGGTGGTTCACGGCGGCGGGCCGCAGATCGAGGCCGCGCTCAGCCGCCTGGGCAAGAAGGGGCAGTTCATCCAGGGCATGCGCGTCACGGACGCAGAAACCATGGAAGTCGTGGAATGGGTGCTCGCGGGCGAGGTGCAGCAGGACATCGTGGGCCTGATCAACCAGGCCGGCGGCAAGGCAGTGGGCCTCACGGGCCGCGACGGCGGCCTGATCCGCGCACAGAAGCTCAAGATGGTGGACAACGCCGACCCGACCAAGCACCACGACGTGGGGCAGGTGGGCGACATCGTGTCGATCGACCCGAGCGTGGTGAAGGCCCTGCAGGACGACCAGTTCATCCCCGTGATCAGCCCGATCGGCTTCGGCGAGGACAACGAGAGCTACAACATCAACGCCGACGTGGTGGCCGGCAAGCTGGCCGAGGTTCTCAAGGCCGAGAAGCTGGTGCTGCTCACGAACACGCCCGGCGTGCTGGACAAGGCGGGCAATCTGCTCACCGACCTGACGGCGCGCGAGATCGACGAGCTTTTCGCCGACGGCACCATCTCCGGCGGCATGCTGCCCAAGATCGCCGGGGCCCTGGACGCCGCCAAGAGCGGGGTGAATTCCGTGCACATCATCGACGGGCGCGTGCCGCATGCGATGCTGCTCGAAATCCTCACGGACCAGGCTTACGGGACGATGATCCGTAGCCACTAGCCAATCCCCATGCGCCTGCTCCTGGTCGAAGACGATGTGATGGTGGCCAGCGGCATCAAGCTGGGGCTCACCGACGCCGGCTACGCGGTGGACTGGGTGGGCAGCGGCGAGCGCGCCGAGGAGGTGCTCAAGACCGAGACCTTCGACGCGGCGATCATCGACATCGGCCTGCCGCACATGGACGGCCTGGAGCTGACCCGGCGCCTGCGCCGCGCGGAGGTGGCCAGCCACGCGATGCCGGTGCTGATCCTCACCGCGCGCGACGCGCTGCACGACCGTGTGCAGGGCCTGGACATCGGCGCCGACGACTACATGATCAAGCCGTTCGAGCTGCCCGAGCTGCTGGCGCGCCTGCGCGCGCTGCTGCGGCGCTCGCAGGCGGCCACCACGGCCGTCCTCAGCTTCGGGCCGATCGAGCTGGACACCGCGAACCGGCGGGCGACGGCGCATCACGGCCCCCAGTCGACGGCCATCGAACTGGGCCCGCGCGAATGGACGGTGATGGAGTACCTGCTGATCAACGCCCCCAAGCCGGCCAGCAAGGACAAGCTGCTGCAGGCGCTGACCGGCTGGGACAAGGAGATCACACCGAACGCGGTGGAGGTCTACATCTCCCGGCTGCGCGGCAAGCTCGAACCGCACGGCGTGGCATTGCGCTCGATCCGGGGCTTCGGCTACCGGCTGGAGCTGAGCGAACCGAACGCCTGAGCAAATGGCCCCCACGCTTGTCACTTCGTGTACTGCGCTGCCCCCCGAGGGGGCTTCAGGCGCCTTGGGACGGCCCGGCGCCGACTGAGCCGTGGCGCTGCGCTTCATCGGCACGCACCCGCGCCGCGCCACTCGCGGCGCCGACGCCCTCGGGATGACGTCCGGCCTGCGCCGCCGCCTGCTGGTGATGCTGATCTCGCCGTTGATCCTGCTGGCGCTGCTCAACGCCTGGTTCGACTACCGCTCCGCCGACAACGTGGCCGCGCAGCAGGACCAGCGGCTGCTGGCGCTGGTGCCGCTGCTGGCCGACTCGGTGATCGGCGAGGGAGCGGAGCCCGGTGACGCGCCCATCCTGCTGCTGGCGCCCGCGGTCGAGGAGTTCGTCAAGGGCAGCGACCATGCGTACGTGATCTCGGACGCCGATGGCAAGGCCCTGCGCGGCGACCCGTGGCTGGCCGCGTTGCCGCCCACCACGACGGAGCCGGAATTCCACAGCGAAGAGAACCTGGGCGTCACGTGGCGCATCGTGCGCCAGCGGCAGCAAACGGTGCTGGGGGAAGTCACCGTGGCGCTCGCCGACGGCTCCGATCCGCGCCAGCAGTGGGCCCGTTCCATCCTGATCAAGGTGCTGCTGCCCAACCTCGTGCTCGTGGCGGCCGCCGCGTTCGCCGTGCGCTGGGCGGTGGAGCGCGCGCTCAAGCCCCTGCTCGACCTGCGCGAGGCTGTCGAGCGCCGCTCGCCGCGCGACCTCACGTCCATCGACGCGGGCGCGTCGCCCGAGGAGGTGCGGCCCCTGGTCAACTCGCTCAACCGCCTGTTCGGCCTGGTCAACGTCCAGGCCGAGAGCCAGCGGCGCTTCATTGCCGACGCCGCCCACCAGCTGCGCACGCCGCTCGCCGGGCTGCAGGCGCAGGTGGAAGCCTGGGCCCAGGCCGCCAACGCGGCCAGCCCCGGGGACGGCACGGTGCGGCTGCGCACCGAGCAGGTCAACAAGCTGCGCGGCGCCACCCGGCGCACCTCGCAGCTGGCCAACCAGCTGCTGGCGCTGTCCCGCGCCGACGCGCGCACGATGCAGGCGCAGCCCATGCAGCGGGTGGACCTCAAGGACCTGTGCGAAGCCATGCTGGAGCAGCACCTGGATGCCGCCACCGCAAAGCGCATCGACCTCGGCCTGGACGCCCAGCCCGCGCAGGTGATGGGGCATGAGTGGCTGCTGCGCGAGCTCCTGGGCAACCTGGTGGACAACGCCGTCAAGTACACGCCGCAGGGCGGCACGGTGACGATCCGCTGTGGCCACCGCGAAGGCCGCGCTTTCGTCGAGGTCGAGGACGACGGCCCCGGCGTCGCGCCGGCGGAGCGCCCGCGCGTCCTGGAGCGCTTCTACCGCGTCAAGGGAACACAGGGAGAGGGCAACGGCCTGGGGCTGGCGATCGCGGAGGAAATCGCGCAGGCGCATCACAGCCACCTCGAGATGCAGCCGGCGGCCGGCGGTCGTGGCCTGAAGGTTTCGCTGGCGTTCGCGGGGTGAGCGCGCACTCTTGGGGCGCATGGCACGGCAAGTGTCGTGCCATAGGCGGAAACCCCTAGCCTGGGCTGTGCGAGAATCAATTGAACACATATCTTGCAAGCCATGCCCGACGCCGAGTTCAGCAGTTCCGATGTCCCGGTCGCCCCGGAAGCCGCGGCGCCGGCGCGCAAGCGCCCCAAGCCCGGCGAGCGCCGCGTGCAGATCCTGCAGGCGCTCGCCACCATGCTCGAGCAGCCCGGCGCCGAGCGCATCACCACGGCCGCGCTGGCCGCGCGCCTGGACGTGAGCGAAGCTGCGCTGTACCGCCACTTCGCGAGCAAGGCCCAGATGTTCGAGGGCCTTATCGAGTTCATCGAGCAGAGCGTCTTCACGCTGGTCAACCAGATTGGCGAGCGCGAGCCGGCCGGCAGCCCGCAGGCCGCCAAGACCGTGGCCATGCTGTTGCAGTTCGCCGAGAAGAACCCCGGCATGACGCGCGTGATGGTGGGCGACGCCCTGGTGTTCGAGAACGAGCGCCTGCAGCAGCGCATGAACCAGTTCTTCGACAAGATCGAGTCCACGCTCAAGCAGAGCCTGCGCGTCGCCGCCGACGGCGACGGCTCGGCCACGCCCAGCCTGGACGCGCAGGTGCGCGCCTCCATGCTTACCGCCTTCGTGGTCGGCCGCCTGCAGCGCTTCGCGCGCTCGGGCTTCAAGCGCGCGCCCTCCGAACACCTGGAAGCCAGCCTGGCGAGAATGCTCTGACTTTTCCCCTCCCCCTCCGGGGGAGGGTTAGGGTGGGGGCATCGGCAGTGGCACGCATGCCCCCACCCCGGCCCTCCCCCCGGAGGGGGAGGGAGTAATCTCACTTCCCATGCTCCGAATCCGTGTCGCCGACGCCGACGTCGTGCTGCATCCCAGTGGTGCGGCGCTCTTGTCCGCGCAGGAGACATTGCTGGTGGCCGATGCCCATTTCGGCAAGGCCGTGAGCTTTCGCAAGCTGGGCGTGCCGGTGCCGCAGGGCACCACCACCGAAACGCTGGACGGTCTTTCGGCCGCGCTGGCCCAAACGAAGGCAAAGCGAGTCGTGTTCCTGGGCGACTTCCTGCATTCGCGCCGCTCCCATGCCGCGCCAACGCTGGACGCGCTGCAGCGTTGGCGCGCGGCCCATGCGGACATCGCTCTGACCCTGGTCCGGGGCAATCATGACGACCGTGCCGGCGATCCGCCGGCCGGCCTGGGCATCGACGTCGTGGACGAGCCGCTGCCGCTGGGGCCTTTCGCGCTCTGCCATCACCCGCAAACCATCGCGGGCGCGTACGTGCTGGCCGGCCACTGGCACCCGTGCATCAGCGTGGGCGGCCGCGCGTTCGAGCGGCTGCGCCTGCCCTGCTTCTGGTTCGGGGACGATACCGGCGCGATGCCGCAACATGCCACGGGTGTGTTGCCCGCGTTCGGCAGTTTCACCGGGATGCACCGCATCGAGCCGCGCGCGGGCGACAGGATTTTCCCCGTGGCCGACGACGTCGTCCGGGCGATTCCAGCATTGCCGATCGCCTAGGGCCTTTTCAGGCAAGCGCCAAGGCACCCGCTCACGGGCCCTGTTGACACCAACACGTGGCGACGCCGCGCACGGCCGGGTCGCGGCGCGATGGCTACGGCGTTCGGTAGCGCCGCTGCGCGGCTTCCCACCGAATCCCCCGCGCTGGACGGTCTGGCGGCCCAGCGCAAAACAACTCACCTCCACTGCGTTGCGGTTCAAACAGGTTTTGCGAGTCAGAAACGTACGCGCCGCTCGATCCGCGTGCTGCGCACGCTCTCGTAGCGTCGCTGGGCCGCCAGACCGTCCACCGCGGGCGCCTGGGCCTTATTCGCACCGCGACCCGGCCGTGCGCGGCTTGGCGTGAAGCGGTGGCGCGCCACCGGTGGTGCGCCAACCCGGCATCCGCAAAGCTGTGCGTGGGCGGGCTGCGGTGCGAATAAAGCACAGGCGCTTGCGGCGGGAGAGGCTGCGACCCAGCCCGGCTACGAGAGCGGGCGCAGCCCGCGGATCGAGCCGGGCGTACGTCTCATGCTCGCGAAAGCTGTTTGAGCCGCAGCGTAGCGAAGGCGAGTTCTTTCGCGCGGGTCGCGGGCTCGCCCGGCGCAAGGAATTCGGTGTCGCTGCGAAGCAGCCACACCGAACGCCGTAGCCATCGCGCCGCAGCCCGCCCGCGCACAGCTTTGCCGCGGGGTATCGGCCAGTCGTGACTCCAGCCGCGTTCACATCATCGATAGTGTGAACAGGCCCTAGACCCGGGCGCCGACCTTCCCGGCGGCCGCGGCGATCTCCGCCCACGTCGTGTCGTCGATGACGATGCCATCCCGTTCGCGCCGGACGCGCGCCTCGCGCTCCGGGTCGCCCGCGATGCGCACGGCGTCGGAGCCGGGCGCGGGCGGGCTTTCCTTGAGCCAGTCGACGAAGGCCAGAGCCTCCTGCTCGAAGCTGGCGCGGGTGCCGAGCTTCTGCGGGTCGATGAGGATGGTGAGCATGCCGTTGATGACGGAGCGCCGGTTGTCGGCGGGCTGGTGCCAGGTGCCGGTGCCCGTGAGCGCGCCGCCCAGCAGCTCGCACGCGACGGCCATGCCGTAGCCCTTGTGCTCGCCGAAAGCCATCAACGCGCCGAACAGGCCGTTGGACTGCGGTACGACCACGACGCCGGGATGGGTCGTGGGAAGTCCCTTCTCGTCGATCAGGTAGCCCGGCTCGACCTGGCGGCCCTCGTTGTGGGCGACGCGCATCTTGCCCTGCGCGACGCGGCTGGTCGCGAAGTCCAGCACGAAGGGGTCGCGCCCCTTGAGAGGCACGCCGATGCAGCAGGGGTTGGTGCCATAGCGCCCGTCGGAGCCGCCCCAGGGCGCCACCACCGGCCGCGATTGCACGTTGACGAAATGGATGGCCACCAGCCCCTGCGCCACCGCCATCTCGGCGAAATGGCCGATGCGGCCCAGGTGGTGCGCGTTGGCCAGCGCCATGACGCAGCTGCCCAGTTCCTTCGCGCGCGCCATGCCCAGGGCCATCGCCTGCTCGCCGACGACCTGGCCGTAGCCGCGCTGCCCGTCCAGCGACAGCAGAGCGCCGCCGTCCAGCAGCACCTTGGCGCTCGAGTTGGGTTTCAGCCCGCCCTCTAGGACGGCGTCCACATAGCGCGGCACCATGCCCACGCCGTGCGAATCGTGTCCGCTCAGGTTGGCCAGCACCAGGTTGTCGGCGACGGTGCGCGCCTCTTCGGGGCTGCTGCCGGCCGCGGCGATGATCCTGGCGACCTGGGAGCGCAGGTCGGCTGCTTGGAGAGTCTTGGCCATGCGTCCCCCTACATCACCGCGCCGACTTGCCACGGCACGAATTCGTTCTGGCCGTAGCCGTGCCGCTCGCTCTTGGAGCTCTCGCCCGAAGCCGTGGCCAGCACCAGCTCGAAGATGCGCTGGCCCATCTCCTGGATGGACGCCTTGCCGTCGATGATCTCGCCGCAGTTGATGTCCATGTCCTCTTCCTGCCGCTGCCACAGCGCGGAGTTGGTCGCTATCTTGAGCGAGGGCGAGGGCGCGCAGCCGTAGGCCGAGCCGCGTCCGGTGGTGAAGCAGATGATGTTGGCGCCGCCGGCCACCTGGCCCGTCGCGCTCACCGGGTCATAGCCGGGCGTGTCCATGTAGACGAAGCCGTGGTCCGTCACCGGCGCGGCGTATTCGTAGACCGCCTGCAGGTTGGACGTGCCGCCCTTGGCCACCGCGCCCAGGGATTTCTCCAGGATGGTCGTCAGGCCGCCGGCCTTGTTGCCCGGCGAGGGGTTGTTGTTCATCTCGCCCTCGTTGACCTGGGTGTAGTGCTCCCACCACTTGATGCGCTCGATCAGCTTTTCACCCACCTCGCGCTTGACGGCACGGCGCGTCAGCAGGTGCTCGGCGCCGTAGATCTCGGGCGTCTCCGAGAGGATGGCCGTGCCGCCGTGCGCCACCAGGATGTCCACCGCCGCGCCGAGCGCGGGGTTGGCGCTGATGCCGGAGTAGCCGTCCGAGCCGCCGCATTGCAGGCCGATCGTGATGTGTTCCGCGCCGCAGGGCTCGCGCTTGACCGCATTGGCGCGCGGCAGCATCTCGTTGATGAGGGCGATGCCTTTCTCCACGGTCTTGCGCGTGCCGCCGGTGTCCTGGATGTTGAACACCTTGAGCGTGTCGCCCTCGCGCAGGCTGCTGTGCGCCAGCCACGCGTTGATCTGGTTGGCCTCGCAGCCCAGCCCCACCACCAGCACGCCCCAGAAGTTGGCGTGTGTGGCGTAGCCGGCAAGCGTGCGCTCGAGGATCTGCATGCCCAGCCCTTCGGTGTCCATGCCGCAGCCGGTGCCGTGGGTGAGGGCGACGACGCCGTCCACGTTGGGATAGGCGGCCAGTGCCTCGGGATGGTTCTGGCGCGAGAAGTGGTCGGCGATCGCCCGTGCGGCAGTGGCCGAGCAATTCACGCTGGAGAGGACGCCGATGTAGTTGCGCGTGGCCACGCGGCCGTCCGCGCGCTTGATGCCCATGAATGTCGCCTGGCGCAGCGCAGTTTGCGGCTTCACGTCCGCGCCGAAGGCATAGTCGCGCGCGAAGTCGCCCCCCTTGTCCCCCACGCCGAGGTTGTGCGTGTGCACATGCTCGCCGGGCGCGATCGGCCGGGTGGCGAAGCCGATGATCTGGTTATAGCGGCGCACCGGTTCGCCCTCGGCGATGGCGCGCGTGGCCACCTTGTGACCGGGCGGGATGAGGCCCTTGACGACGACGTTCTCGGCCTGGGTGCCGCCCACGAGCTGCGAGCGGGCGATGAGGACGTCGTCCTGCGGATGGAGTCGGATGAAAGGAGTCATATCAGTAGAACATTTTGGGAAGCCAGAGCACCAGCTTCGGCATGTACGTGATGATCACGAGCGATGCGAGCAGCGGCACCAGCCACGGCAGGATGGCCATCGTCGTGCGCTCCACCGAGAGCTTGGCGACGCGCGCCAGCACGAAAAGCACCATGCCCATCGGCGGGTGCAGCAGGCCGATCATCAGGTTCAGCACCATCACCAGCCCGAAGTGCACGAGGTCGATGCCCAGTTGCTGGCAGATCGGCACCAGGATGGGAACGAGGATGGTGATCGCCGCGGTCGGCTCCAGGAAGCAGCCGACGAACAGCATCAGCAGGTTCGCGAGCAGCAGGAACACCCAGGGTTCCCGGGTGAAGCCGAGCACGCTTTCGGCAATCGCGGCGGTGACACCGGTGGCCGTGAGCATCCAGCCGAAGATGCTGGCGGCCGCGACGATGAAGAGCACGGTGGACGTGGTCTCCACCGTATCCAGGCAGATCTTCACGAACGACTTCCACTGGAGCGTGCGGTACCAGCCGAAGCCCAGCACCATGGCCCAGAGGCAGGCCGCGATCGCGCCTTCGGTGGGCGTGAAGATACCGGTGGTCATGCCCCCGATCAGCAGCACGGGCGTCATGATCGGCAGCACGGCCAGGAAGTTGAAGAACTTGTCCGCCGCGAACAACACCACCAGGCCCGCGGCGACGGTGAGCTGCGCCGGCAGGCCGGCCTTGACGATCAACAGCCACAGCGCCACCGGCCAGACGATGACCACCAGCGTTTCCGCGATGGCCTTGTTAAGGCGCGGCCATTCGAACTTGACATCGCCGCCCCAGCCGTTCTTGTGGGCGAAGTACGCCACGGTGAGCATCATCAGGAGGGCCATCAGTGCACCGGGCAGGATGCCCGCGAGGAACAGCGCGCCCACGCTCACGTTGGCCATCATCCCGTAGATCACGAAGGGCAGGCTCGGCGGGATGATCGGGCCCAGCGTGGCCGACGCCGCCGTCACGCCAACCGAAAATTCCTTGCTGTAGCCATGGTCGGTCATGGCCTTGATCTCGATGGTGCCGATGCCGGCCGCGTCGCCGATGGCCGTGCCGCTCATGCCGGCAAATACCACCGAGCCCACCACGTTCACGTGGCCCAGGCCGCCCTTGAGCCAGCCCACCAGCGCCAGCGCATAGTTGTAGATGCGGTTGGTGATGCCGGCGTTGTTCATCAGGTTGCCGGCGAGGATGAAGAAGGGCACGGCCAGCAGCGGGAAGCTGTCGATGCCGCTCACCATGCGGTGGATCACCACGAAGGCCGGCAGGTTGCCCGTCCACAGGATATAGAGGAGGGCGGAGCCGGCCATCGCGATGGCCACGGGCAGGCCGCCGCTCATGAGCAGCAGGAAGACGATCTTGAGCATGGGTTTTCTTCGTTGCGTTCTGGTTCTAGGTCTCGTCCATCTCGGTCATGGGACGCTCCAGCGCGCTCCAGCCGCGACGCCGGTGGATCCGCGCGACCTGCACCGAGCGCACCGCCATGGCCGCGAAGCCGAGCAGGCAGACGCCATAGACCCAGTTCATGGGCAGGTCCACCATGGTCATGCGCGAGTTGTTGCCCAGCTTGACCATCATCATGCCGGTGAGCACGGTGGCTGCCGCGAAGAACAGGATTCGCAACACGTCGACGATCGTGGACATCACGCGGCCCATGCGCGCCGGCATGAAGCGGTAGAAAAAATCCACGTGGATGTGGTTGTTCTTGACGACGCCGATCACCGCGCCCGTGAAGACGGTGGCGATCAGCAGGTAGCGCGCGATCTCCTCTGTCCACGATGCCGAGTCGTTCATCACGTAGCGCGTGACGAACTGGTAGAACACCGTGGCGCCGAGCAACCAGAAGAAGCCCAGCGCCACCCAGGCCTCGAAGGGGGTGCCGGACAGGTCCACCGCTTCGTCCTGCGCGTGAAACTGCCCGTCCTCCCCCATCACATGGGGGAGCTCGTCGATCGAGTGAATGGCCACTGGTGCTTACTTGATGGAGACGATGCGGTCCCAGTCCTTCTTGTCCAGCTTCATGGACTCGAAGGTGATCGCCTTCAGCACGCGCTGCTGGAAGTCGTTGCGGTCGACCGTCACGACGTTGTTGCCCTTCTTCTTGAACTCCTCGACCAGCTCGCCTTCGCGCTTGCGGATGTCGTTGGTGGCCTTCTCGGCGGCTTCCTGCGAGATGTCGGCGAACAGCTTCTGCTCGGCGGGCGACATCTTGGCCATCGTGCTGGGCGCAACGACCGTCAGCAGGGCGTCGGCGATGTGGCCCGTCAGGATGATGTTCTTCTGCACTTCATAGAACTTCTTGGCCTCGATGGTGGGCAGCGGGTTCTCCTGTGCGTCCACGGTGCCGTTCTGCAGCGCGAGGTACACCTCGGCGAAGGCGATCGGCGTCGGGTTGGCGCCGCATGCGCGGGGCAGCGCGGTGTAGGCCGGCGAATCGGGCACGCGCATCTTCAGGCCCTTCATCTGGTCGCAGTTCGTGAACAGCTTGTTGCTGGTCGCGTGGCGGGCGCCGTAATAGGTGAGGGCCGTCACGGTGTTGCCGGTGGCCTTCTTGTAGCCCTCGGTCAGCTCCTTGAAGACGTCGCTCTTGCCGTACTTGACCACGTGGTCGGCATCGCGGAAGGTGAACGGGTAGTAGCTCACCGCCAGGCGGGGGAAGGAGTTCGATGCGAACGAGGCGCCGGTGAGGATGATGTCCACCGTGCCCAGCTGCAGGCCCTGGTTGATGTCGCTTTCCTTGCCGAGGCTGGATGCGGGGAAGACCTGGATCTCGAACTTGCCGTTGGTGCGCTTCTTGAATTCCTCGCCGGCCCAGACCGACCACTTGTGGTACGGCTCGGACGTTTCGTAGACGTGGGCCCATTTGAGCTTGGTCTGCGCCTGCGCCACGCCGAAGGGCATGGCGATTGTCGCGAGCAGGGCGGATGCCGCGACGAGCTTGAGGGTGGTGCGTTTTTGCATGATGTCTCCTTTGGATGGACGCTGGCGGAAACTTACGAAGAATTGGCGCGGCGCCAGCTCGCGCTGAAACGGGCATGGGACTTGTCCATGTGGACTTGCATGGCGGTGCGCGCGGCGGGGCCGTCGTGTGCGCGGATGGCATCCAGGATGGCCTCGTGCTCCAGAATCGCCATGCGCCAGGACGGAACGGTCTCGAAATAGTCGCCCAGGCGCTCGAACAGCGGGCCGCGCCGCGCATCCCAGAAGGTCTGCACGGTTTCCAGCAGCACCACGTTGCCTGCGGATTGCGCGATCGCCGTGTGGAACGCGCGGTCACCCGCCAGCGGCGCGACGCCGCGGTCGGTGTCCTCCTGCATCATGTCGATCGCTTCGCGAATCGCCTGGATGTGCCTGCGCTTGGCCTGCGTGGCCGCCAGCGAGGCGATCTCGCCCTCGATCACGCGCCGCGCGCGGATCAATTCGAGCGGGCCCCACTCGGCCGGCGGCACCTGCGTGCCGTCGCCGTTGGCGCGGCCGGCGCGGTCCAGCACGTACACGCCGGAGCCGGTGCGGACCTCGACCCAGCCCTCGACTTCGAGCGCGATGAGCGCCTCGCGCACCGAAGGCCGGCTCACGCCCATCTGCTTGGCGAGGTCCCGTTCCGCGGGAAGCCGGCTGCCGGGCGTGAACTCGCCGCCCGCAATCAAGGCGCGCACCTGTACGGCGATCTGCCGGTACAGGCGTTGCGGTTCGACGGGTTCGAGCGGCATGGGCGGATTAAGGGTTTAGCCGGAAGTGGCCAAGTGGTCAGACCAATTAATATGGCGGCAAAGCGTGCAGCAGGCATCGGGCAAAACCCTGAACCCGGCGTGCCGTGCGAACGGGAAAAGCCAATGAGACTCCAAGGAAAGACGGCCCTCGTGACGGCGGCCGGGCAAGGCATAGGCCGCGCGAGCGCCCTGGCCCTGGCGGCCGAAGGCGCGCAGGTGTGGGCCACCGACATCAACCCGGCATTGCTGGAAAGCTACGAAGGCGTCGAGGGCGTGCGGGCGGTGACGCTGGACGTGCTGGACCGCGTTGCGATCGCCAGGCTGGTGGGCACGCTGCCGGCCGTGGACGTCCTCTTCAACTGCGCGGGCTTCGTGCACAGCGGCACGGTGCTGCAGGCGACCGACGAGGAGTGGAACTTCGCGCTCAACCTCAACGTGCGCTCGCAGTTCTGGGCCATCCAGGCGGTGCTGCCGCGGATGCTGGCCGCCGGGCGGGGCAGCATCATCAACATGGCCAGCGTCTGCAGCAGCATCAAGGGCCTGCCGAACCGGTTCATCTACGGCACCACGAAGGCGGCGGTGATCGGGCTCACCAAGAGCGTCGCGGCGGATTACGTTGCCGATGGCATCCGCTGCAATGCGATCTGCCCCGGCACGGTGGACACGCCCTCGCTCGCCGACCGCATCAACGCCAACGCCGACCCCGAGGCCGCGCGCAGGAATTTCATCGCGCGCCAGCCCATGGGCCGCCTCGCGCAGGCGCACGAGATTGCCCCGCTGGTGGTGTTCCTGGCGAGCGACGAATCCGCCTTCGTCACCGGCCAGGCGTACGCCGTGGACGGAGGCATCACGATATGAACCAGCTCGATTTCAAGGGCCGCCACGCGGTCGTGACGGGCGGCGCCACCGGCCTGGGCTACGCCATTGCGGGCCGGCTGATCGCGTCGGGCGGCAGCGTCACGTTGTGGGACCGCGACCTGCCGGCCGCCGAACGCGCGGCGCTCGCGCTCGGCGCCACGGCGCAAGCGGTGCAGGTCGACGTATCGCAGCACGCCTCGGTCCAGGCGGCCGTGGCGGCTACGCTGCAGCGCAGCCCCCGCATCGATGCGCTGGTCAACAGCGCTGGCATCACCGGGCCCAACACCAAGGTTTGGGAGTATCCCGTGGATGCGTGGCGCGAGGTGGTGGACGTCAACCTCAACGGCCTGTTCTATTGCTGCCGCGAGGTGGTGCCGGTGATGCGCAACGCGGGCTACGGCCGGATCGTCAACATCGCATCGGTGGCAGGCAAGGACGGCAACCCGAATGCCAGCGCCTATAGCGCCAGCAAGGCCGCCGTGATGGCGCTGACCAAGTCGCTCGGCAAGGAACTGGCCGACACCGGCGTGCGCGTGAACTGCGTGACACCGGCCGCCGTGAAAACCGCGATCTTCGACCAGATGAGCGAGGAGCACATCCGCTTCATGTTGTCCAAGATCCCCATGGGCCGCTTCGGCACGCCCGAGGAAGTCGCGGCGCTGGTGGGCTGGCTGTGCACCGAGGAATGCTCGTTCTCCACTGGCGCCGTCTTCGACCTCTCCGGCGGCCGTTCAACGTATTGAATTCATCTTCCCAAGAAAGGCAACAACAATGAAGCTCGTTCGCTATGGCAACCCCGGCAAGGAAAAGCCGGGCCTGATCGACCTGGACGGCAAGCTGCGCGATCTCTCGGGCGTCGTGCCCGACATCGGCCCGGCCCAGCTGGGCGGCGCCGGCATGGCGCGCATCCGCAAGTCCAACCCGGCGAAGCTCCCGCTGGTGCGCGGCACGCCGCGCTTCGGCTGCCCCGTCTCGCAGGTGGGCAAGTTCATCGCCATCGGGCTGAACTATGCCGACCATGCGGCGGAATCGGGGGTGCCGATCCCGAAGGAGCCGGTGGTGTTCATGAAGGCCACCAGCTGCATCCAGGGACCCAACGACCCGGTGATGCTGCCGCGCGGCTCGACCAAGACCGACTGGGAGGTGGAGCTGGGCGTCGTCATCGGCACCCGCGCCCGCTACGTGTCGAAAAAGGACGCGCTGGCGCATGTCGCCGGCTACAGCGTGATCAACGACGTGAGCGAGCGCGAGTACCAGCTCGAGCGCGGCCCGCAGTGGGACAAGGGCAAGGGCTGCGACACCTTCGGGCCCATCGGCCCCTGGCTCGTTACCCCGGACGAGATCGAGAACGTGCAGCGCCTGGACATGTGGCTGGACCTGAACGGCAAGCGCATGCAGACCGGCAACACGCGGACCATGATCTTCGACGTGGCGAAGCTGGTGAGCTATGTCAGCCACTTCATGACGCTGCTGCCCGGCGACGTGATCACCACCGGCACGCCGCCCGGGGTCGGGCTGGGCATGAAGCCGCCGACTTACCTGCGCAAGGGCGACGTCATGACGCTCGGCATCCAGGGTCTGGGCGAGCAGCGCCAGCTGGTCGTGCCGTTCAAGGCCTGAACACCCGGTGCGCGCAAGGCACGGCGTGCCTTGCCGCCCGTCGCACGGGTGACCGGCAGTGCCGGCAAGCTCATCCATTCTTGATGCAGCGCAACGTTTCGGGCATGTTGCACTGTTAACCTTCTTCTGCTGGTGTTTACCACGACACCGGCGGCGGCGGGCCAGGAAGAAAACACGCAATAACGTCAGCCCGTTTTGCCTGGAGGGTGGTCCACAGGCACAACAATGAACGAGCAAGAATCGAATGCGGCTGGGTCCCCCAGGGGCTGGCCGCAGGCGATGTCGCCGGCCAGCGACCGCGCTGCGCAGCCGGACGACCGGCTGCTACGCCCTTCCATCTTCGGCCCCAACGCAACCGCCACCGCTAGCGCTCCCGCCGCCGCGCCGGCCGCGACGGTAACCGCACCCGCGGCACCGGCCCTGAAGCTTTTCGTCAAGGGCCTCAAGCCCATGGAGCGGCAGCTGCTCGAGGGCCTGGTCAAGGTGTCCCAGCGGCGCACCCCGCGCCTCGAGCTCATGGACGACGCCCGTGCGCGTGCGGCCGACGTGGTCGTGATCGACACCCGCGACGCGCACGCAATGCACTGGGCCCGCCGGCATCCGTGGCTGGCGCGTCGGGCCGTGATCTGGATCGACGGCACCGAGGCCTCGCCGGGGCATACCTTGTTGCGCCGGCCGGTGCAGTGGCCCATCCTGCCGATGGTGCTGGCACGCGCGCTCGAATCCGGGCCGGGGACGGTGGCCGCCGCGCCCCCGTCCGCACCAGGCGCATTGACGTCGCAAGCGCCTGACGCGTCGCTGCCCGCCCATGCGCCGCAGGTCCTCGTGGTCGACGACAGCCTCGCCGTCCGCGCGCAGCTGCGCTCGCTGCTGGAGCGGCGCGGCTACACCGTGACCGACGCGGACTGCGTCGAGGTCGCGCTGGACACCCTCGCCCAGCGCAGCTTCGATTGCGTCCTGATGGACGTGCTGATGCCCGACACCGACGGCTACGAGGGCTGCCACGAGATCAAGGCCCGCCTGCGCGGCGCGCAAGCCGTGCCCGTGATCATGCTCACCAGCAAGTCCTCGCCGTTCGACCGCATCCGCGGAAAGATGGCGGGCTGCGACGCTTATCTCACCAAGCCGGTCGACGCGCAGCACCTGGCCGAGGTGCTGGCGCAGCACGTGCGCGCGGCGCCGCAGCGCCGTGTCGTGCCAGCCCCCGCCGCCGCGCCGCCGGAAGCGCCACCGCCAGTTTTCGCCGCCACCCGCCCGATATGAATCCCGCCTTCCACCGCAAGGAGACCCCATGTTCCGCAGAGTCCTGATCATCGACGACGCCCTGGCCGACCGCACGAACCTCGAGCGGATCATCTCCCAGGCGGGGCACACCGCGCTGCTGGCCGAGTCGGGCGCGCAAGGCATCGAGCGGGCCAAGCGCGACAAGCCCGACGTCATCCTGATGGACGTGAACATGCCGGACATGGATGGATTCGCCGCCACCCGCAAGCTCAAGGCCGACGACGCGACCAAGCATATCCCGGTGATCTTCGTGACCAGCAAGAACCAGAAGGCCGAGATGGCGTGGGGCCAGATGCTTGGTGCCAAGGGCTACGTGACCAAGCCCTACAGCCCCGAACAGATCCTCGCCCAGCTCGGCGCCTGACGGCCCCGGCACCATGCCCGCCACTCCGGCCATCGTCCACCCGCCGACGCCCGCGGCGTTGCTCGCTCCCACCGTCGCGCTGCTGACCGGCTTCGTTCTCGACGAGCCGGCCCAGGCGCTCGCGCCGTCGCTGCGTGCCGCGCCCGCCGCGAACGACGCCGCAAGCACCCTGCTGCGCGAGGGCTTTCGCATCGGCTCGCTGCGGCTGGCCATCCGCTACGAGGAAGGCAACGAGCTCACCGACATGCCGCCGGTGTACCCGCTGCCGCGGGCGCCCTCATGGTTCCGCGGCATGGCGAACCTGCACGGCACGCTCGTGCCGGTGTTCGACACGGCGGCCCTGTTCGGTGCCGTGCACGCGCCCGATGCCAAGCCCATGCTGCTGGTGCTCGGGCATGGCGAAGAAAAGGCGGGCCTGGTGATCGACGGCCTGCCGGTGCGCTTGCGGCTCGCCACCGCCGACCGCATCGACGACCCGGCCGCGCCCGCGGCGCTGGCCGGCTGCGTGGACCACGCCTACTGGAGCGAGGGCGAGGACTGGATGGAGCTGCGCGCCGCCGCGCTGCTGGACCGGCTCGCCGGTGAACTCGCGGGAAGTGCCGCCTGAAGGCCGCGCCCGAACGAATGAAATGACTGGAGCCTCTTCATGAAACTGAACCTCAAGATCCGCACCAAGCTGCTCATCGCCTTTGGCGGGCTGCTGGTGCTGGCGGGCTTGTCCGCCCGCCTGGCGGCGTGGGAAATGGGTGAGCTGACCACCCTTCAAAAGCAGGTGCAGGGCAAGACCGCCATGCTCGCGCGCGCGGACAACGCGATGTGGGAACTGCGTTTCCACCTGGCGCAGTACATCCTGTACCCCGATGCGGCCAACCGCCAGCGGATCAACGAAGCCGGCCCGAAGCAGCTGGCGGTCGTGGAGCAGAACTTCAGGTCTTACGGTGCCATGGAAGACCTGACACCGGCGGAAGCGCAAGGGCACAAGCAGATGACGGAGGCGTTCGCGAAGTACAAGCAGAAGCGCCCGGTCTGGTTCGACATGGTCGACAAGGGCAAGCTCGAGGAAGCCTCGGTCTTTCGGGCCACCGAGACCAATCCGGCAGCCGCGGAAACCGTCAAGGCGCTGACCGAGTTGCTGGAGACCACGACGAAAGCCGACATCCAGCGGCATGAAGAGCTGAAGAAGACCGGGGACATCCTCCTCGTGCTCGCCGCCGTCACGATGGTGCTGGCGACCGGCGCCTCCGCCTACTTCCTTTATCGCGATGTGAACCGTCCGCTTTCCAGGCTGCACGAGACCATCGACAAGGTTTCGGCCGGCGACTACGAGGCCCGCGCCGGGCTCACGAGCGACGACGAGCTCGGGGAGTTCGGCAAGAACTTCGACCGCCTGCTGGACGAGCGCATCGCCGCGCAGCGCAAGGCCGAGGACGAGAACCTGCAGCTGAACAACTCGGTGATCGCGATTCTCGAGTCGGTGAACCTGCTGTCGCAACGCGACCTCACGGTGCGCGCGCCGGTGACGCAGGACGTGCTGGGCACGGTGTCCGACTCGATCAACGCCCTGACGGATGAAACGGCCTTGGTGCTGCAGGGCGTAAACCGCATCGCCGGGCAGGTGGCCCAGGCGTCGGGCAAGGTGCAGGCGCAGGCCGCACTGGTGTCCAAGACCGCCGAGGACGAGCGCGGCGACGTGGCCCGCATGGTCGACTCGCTCACCGACGCGACGCAGACGATGAACCAGATCTCGGCGCTGGCCGAGCAGTCGAACCTGTCGGCCGAGCAGGCCACGCAGGCCACGGACAACGCGCTCGAAACCGTGAACGGCACCGTGAAGGGCATGGAGTCGATCCGCGAGACCATCGCCGAGACCGAGAAGCGGATCAAGCGGCTGGGCGAGCGCTCGCAGGAGATCTCGGGCATCGTGAACCTGATCAACACCATCTCCGAGCGCACGCACGTGCTGGCGCTGAATGCGTCGATGCAGGCCGCGGTGGCCGGCGAGGCCGGGCGCGGCTTCGCGGTGGTGGCCGAGGAAGTGCAGCGGCTGGCCGAGAGCTCGCGCAACGCGACGCAGCAGATCGCCACGCTGGTGAACAACATCCAGCTGGAAACCAACGAGACCATCAGCACCGTGAACCGCACCATCGGCCAGGTGGTGCAGGGTTCCGAGCAGGCGCAGCGCGCCGGCGAGCAGATGCGCCGCACGCAGGAGATCACGAGCCAGCTGGTGGCGCAGGTCAGGCGCATCGGCGACGCGTCGGACCTGCAGAAGACGATGTCGGCCGCCCTGCTGGGTTCGGTGCAGAAGATCGGCGAAAGCACGGCGCGCACCGCGCAGCAGATCGATGCCCAGAACATCGACACCGAGTCGCTGCTGCAGTCCGCGCGCCGCCTGGTCGAGTCGGTGAACGTGTTCAAGCTGCCGCTGGCCGCCGCGTGAGGCGCCAGGCCGCCATGCCCGCGAAAGCCACGCCGTGAAACTCGACGAGCTGATACAAGCGCTGGCCGCCGAGATCGAGCTGGCGCAGCCGAGACTCGCGCGCAGCCTGGAGGAGCTGGCCGTGCTCGACGCCGGGGACGCGGCCTTCATGGACGCGCTCGACGGCTACAGCGGCCAGTCCCAGCGCATGGGCGAGGCCGCCGAGATGGCGGGCTTCCCCGGCCTGCAGGCCGTGTGCGGCCATGTGCTGCAGAACACGCTGGCGATGCCGATGCTGGAGGTGGCCGAGCGCGGCGAGCTGATCGGCTTCCTGCGCGGCTGGCCTCCGCTGGTCGTGCATTACCTGCGCCACAGCGCCGACCCCACGGCCGCGGCGGGCTTGGTCGACCACCTGGTCAAGGCACCCTATCCGCTCGAAGAGGAAGACGCGCTCAAGGTGATGCACATGCTGGGCGCGATGCCGCAGCAGGTGCTGCCCGGCGCCGCCGAACCCCTGCGCCCGGTGCTGGCGACGGAAGAGGACGTCGCCCTGGTGATGCCGGAAGACGCCGATCCCAAGTTGCTGGAGGGCTTCTTTCACGAGGCGCCGGAACAGGCACGCTACCTGGTGGAACTGGCCCGCAACATGGTCGGCGGCCAGGGCGACAGCTCCGACCTCGTTGCCGCCAAGCGCGTCGCGCACACGCTCAAGGGCTCGGGCGCGATCATCGGCCTGCGCGGCCTGGCTTCGCTCGGGCACCACTTCGAAGACATCCTGGAGCACTTCGAACGGCAGGGCGGGGCCGTCGCCAAGCCGGCGGCCGATGCACTGCTCGACGCCGCCTACTGCCTCGAGCAGATGGTGGGCTACGTCGCCGGCCGCGACGAATACCCGGGCCAGGCGCAATCGGTGCTGCAGGCCGTGCTCGACCTGGCCAACCGCATCGATCGCGGCGAGTCGCTGGAGTCGCCGCTGGCGCGGGTGGAAGCGACGCCCGCTACGACCGGCCCGGCGCGGCAGCCTGCTGCGGCCGCCTCGGCGGCGTCCACCCCCGGAGCCGCGTTGCGCATCACCGTCGAGCGGGTCGATGAGCTGTTCCGCCTTTCCGGCGAGGTGTCGGTGCACAGCGCGGCGATGGAGTCGCGCATCAAGGCGCTGGCCGGCCGCTCGCACGAGTTGCTGGCGCAGAACCTGCGCGTGCAGAAGCGCCTCTTCGAGCTGGAGACGCTGGTGGACGTCCGGGCGCTGACCATGATGCGCGCGCGCACCCGCCGCAGCGACGAGCAGGCGTTCGATCCGCTGGAGATGGACCAGTACAGCGAACTGCACAGCACCGCGCATGCGCTGGCCGAGGAGGCTGCCGACGCGCGCGTGATGGCGCTGCAGCTGGAGGAGGGGATCGCGCAGCTCGAAAGCGTGCAGGCCCGCCACGAGCGGCTTGCCAAGGACCTGCAACACCTGGTCATCGGCACGCGCATGACGGCCGCGGGCGTGCTGGAGTCGCGCCTGCAGCGCAATGTGCGAACCACGTGCCAGGCCACGGGCAAGCAAGCGTCACTCGTGCTGACGGGCGGCGACACCCAGATCGACAGCGATGTGCTCAACCGGCTGACCGAGCCGCTGCTGCACCTGCTGCGCAACGCGGTGGACCACGGCCTGGAGCTGCCGCACGAGCGCGCGGCCGCCGGCAAGGACCATGCCGGCCGCATCGAGCTCGCGTTCACGCGCCAGGGCCAGCAGGTGGTGATGCGCTGCAGCGACGACGGCGGGGGCCTGGACCTCGCCGCGATCCGCGAGCGTGCCGTCGCGCGCGGCCTGGTGCTCGCCGACGCGGCGCTGGACGACGAGGAGACCGCCCGGCTGATCCTGCTGCCGGGTTTCACGACCTGCGACGCCGTCAACGAAGTCTCGGGTCGCGGGATCGGCCTGGACGTCGTGCGCGAGTGGGCTGCCACGATGGGGGGCACCGTGCGCTTCGAAACACGCCCGGGCGCGGGCTGCACCGTCGAACTGCGCTTTGCGGCCTCGCTGTCCACCATCCATTCTCTGATCGTGGAGGCGGGCGGGCACCGCTTCGCGCTGGCGTCGCCCTCCATCGAGCAGGCACTGCCGCGCGGCGCCGGCGTGTTCGAGGCCGTCGGCGAACAACTGGTGTACCGGCATGGCAAGCGCGTGCTGCCGGCCTTGCGTCTGGCGCAGGCCGTCGGCCTGCCCGATGCGGAGAAGCCGGCCGTGGAATGCGACGCCGTGATCGCCCGCGTCGACGACAAGCTGCACGCGATCGCGGTGGAGCGCCTCGTCGATTCGCGCGAGCTGCTGGTCAAGAGCCCGGGCCGCTACGCACGCCACGTGCGCGGCGTGGTCGGCCTGTCCATCCTCGGTGACGGCGGCGTGGCGGTGAACCTCGACCTGTCGCAGCTGCTGGGTTCGGCCAAGGCCCAGCGCCGCGCGCCGCCCGAATCCGATACCGCCGTCCCCCTCCCGGGCCGCGTCATGCCGGGCGTGCTGATCGTCGATGACGCCTTGTCGGTGCGCAATTCGCTGATGCAGCTGGTGCAGGACGCGGGCTTTCGCGCCCAGGCCGCCCGCGACGGGATCGATGCGATCGAGACGCTGCGCGACTTCCGTGCCGACCTCGTCCTCACGGACCTGGAGATGCCCAACATGAACGGCATCGAGCTGACGGCGCACATCCGCGGCCGGCAGGACACGAAGGACCTGCCCGTCATCATGATCACCTCCCGATCGCAGCAAAAGCACCGGGACCTGGCCACGCAGGCGGGCGTCGACGGCTACATCACCAAGCCGTACAACGACGGCGACCTGCTGCAGACCATTCGCGAGGCCCTCACGGCATGAACAGCACATCCAGCCCGCCGGTTGCGGTCGCGAGTCAACGCACCACGGCCCTGCGCGGCAATTTCGTGCTGCTGCGCGCGGACACGCTGCGGCTGCTGCTGCCGCAGCGCGAGGTGGGCGCCGCCGAATACATCGAAGGCGCGCCGGGCCCGGGCAGTGCGGGCGGGCTGTTCGAATTCGGCGCCGGCGACGAGGCCCTGGCCGTGGTCGCGCTGTCCGGCCGCATGGAGCCGCTGGCACAGTGGCCGCAGGGGCGGTTCGTCGTGACGCGGCTGGCCGCCGGCGACACGGGGATTTGCTTCGCGTGGAACGAAACGCGGGTGCTGATCGACGCGCAGCTGGAGCTGCGCCCGCTGCCAGCCGCCATGCGCGTTGCCGGCTCGCCCATCGAAGGCTATGTCGAGCATGAGGGCGAGCTGCTGTTCTGCACCACGGCCCGGCACGTCATCGAGGCCGCGGGCGCGGCTGCCGGATGAGCGCCATGGATGCCGGCCTGATGCACGAGACCATGGAGCCGGCCGAGGGCGTATCGGCGCCTGCCGAGCCGCGCGCACCCGCGCGCCTGCTGGAATACAAGTGGGGCAGCTTCGTCGCCTTCCCCGCGCACACCACGATCGCGCTGATCGACAGCCCGCCCGTGGTCGATGTGCCGGGCTCGCCCTATTACTGCCGCGGGCTGATCGGGTGGCAAGGGCGCTGGCTGCCGCTGCTGGACCTGAACGCGCTGCTGCGCGCATACCCCGAACCCGAACCGACGGTGTCCGGCCATGTGCTGGTGCTCGCGTACCAGGAGGCGCCGGGGCAGCCGCTGGAATACGGTGCCCTGTGTGCGCGCCTGCTGGTGCGGATGATCGAGGTGACGGACAGCCAGCGCTGCGAGTTGCCGCGCGACAGCGATCTGTGGCCCTGGGTGTCGCTGTCGTGCTTCGAGCACGAAGGGCAGGCCGTGCCGGTGCTGGACACGCGATGCCTGTTTGCACAGCCGCCACCGTGAGGCCCGGGGGAGTCATGCAATGCTTCTCGTTCCTGGACGGCGCGGAATTCCTCACGTCGTCGCTGGCTTTGCCCGACCTGTCGCTCGAAGAAGCGCTGAGGGTCGTGAGCTTCATGAAGCTCACGCTTGCCCGCCGCGACGCGCTGCTGTTCCGCGCAGGCAATCCCGGCAGCCCGTTCCTGGTGATGGTGCTGGACGGCGATGCCCTGGTGGAAGGCCGGCTCACTGCCGCGAGCGAGCCGATCGTGCTGCGCACCCTGACGGCCGGCAGCCTGTTCGGCGAGATGGGCGCTTCGGACTCGACGTCGCGCCTGATCACCGTGCGCGCCACGTCCGAGGTGTGCCTGGCCACGCTGCACTACGCCGACCTGTCGAGGATCACCACGACCGACCCGGTGCTCGGCTGCGCGCTGCTGCAGGCCACCCTGGCCCACGTGACGCGGCGGCTGCGCAGCGCCGACACCTGGATCGAGACGCTCAACCAGATCAATCGCTCGCTGCAGGAGGAATGGACCGCCGAGATCAAGTCCGATCGCGCGACCGTGGCGCGCCTGAACGTCCTGATGAAGCTCGAGCGCAAGACCGGCCTGCGGACCTACCTGGTCGGCGACCGGATCGAGGTGCGGCAGGCGGCGTGAGGCGGCTCCGGCACTGTTGAGCTGCGCTTTCTTTCCAAGGGTTTGCCCTAGGAAACCTTAGAAATTTGCCTCTAGAGGGCCCCGCCACAGCTTGACCGCCAGCGATTTCCTGCAAAATAGAACGACCGTTCGTTTTATTTTGCGTGGAAACCATGTCCGTCACTGAATTGCCTGTCAAGCCGCCGCGCCCGCCGCGCGAGGGCCGGGCCCTGCAAAAGGGCCAGCAGACCAAGGCCGCCATCGTCGACGCCGCCCTGGGCCTGGCCACGCAGATCGGCCTGGAAGGCCTGTCCATCGGCGCCCTTGCCGAAGTCACGCAGATGAGCAAGTCCGGCGTCTTCGCGCACTTCGGCTCGCGCGAGGAGTTGCAGATCTCCGTCATCCGCGAGTACCACACGCGCTTCGAGGAAGAAGTTTTCTATCCCGCGATGCAGGAACCGCGCGGCCTGCCGCGGCTGCGGGCGCTCTTTGCGAACTGGATGAAGCGAACGTCGATCGAGATCGACTCCGGCTGCATCTACATCAGCGGCGCCGTCGAATTCGACGACCGCACCGGCCCGGTGCGCGACGCGCTGGTCGGCTCCGTGAAGACCTGGCTGTCCGCGATGCGGCGCGCGGTGGTCTCGGCCAAGGAGGAAGGCCACCTGCGGGCGGACGTGGACGAGGACCAGCTGCTGTTCGAGATCCACGGCCTCATCCTCGCGCTGCATTACGAAGCGCGCTTCCTCAAGAACCCCGGCTCGATCACCCGCGCGAACGCCGGGTTCGACAACATCCTCAGGCTCTACGGCGCGCAGGACGCGCTGCCGGCGCGCCTGCCCACCCGATCCACGAAACCCACCAAAGGCCCCAAGGAGTAACCCCATGCCAAGCTACACACCGCCCCTGCGCGACATGCATTTCGTCATGCACGAAGTGCTCAAGGTCACAGACGACTTCAAGGCCATTCCCAAGTACGCGGAAGCGGACGCCGACACCATCAACGCCGTGCTGGAGGAAGCCGGGAAGTTCGCGACGGAAGTGACCTTCCCGCTGAACATGAGCGGCGACGAGGAGGGCTGCAAGCTGGACAAGGAAACGCACGAGGTGACGACGCCCACGGGTTTCAAGGAGGCTTACGCGAAGTTCGTCGAAGGCGGCTGGCCGGCCCTCAGTTGCGACCCGGCCTACGGCGGCCAGGGCCTGCCGCTGGTGGTGAACCAGTGCTTCTACGAGATGCTCAACAGCGCGAACCAGGCATGGACGATGTACCCGGGCCTGACGCACGGCGCTTACGCGGCGCTCGCGACCCATGGCACCGACGAGCAGAAGAAGACCTACCTGCCCAAGATGACCAGCGGCGAGTGGACCGGCACCATGTGCCTGACCGAGGCGCATTGCGGCACCGACCTGGGCCTGATGCGCACGAAGGCCGAGCCGCAGGCGGACGGCAGCTATACGATCACGGGCGAAAAGATTTTCATCAGCGCCGGTGAGCACGACATGGCGAGCAACATCGTCCACCTGGTGCTGGCCCGCCTGCTCGACGCGCCCCCCGGCATCAAGGGCGTCAGCCTGTTCATCATCCCGAAATTCCTGGTGAACAAGGACGGCAGCCTGGGCGCGCGCAACGGCATCTACTGCGGCGGCCTGGAGCACAAGATGGGCATCCACGGCAACGCGACGGCGCAGATCGTGATCGACGGCGCCACCGGCTGGATGGTGGGGCAGCCCAACAAGGGCATGCAGGCGATGTTCGTGATGATGAACGCCGCGCGCCTTGGCGTAGGCAACCAGTCGCTGGGCCTCACGGAAGTGGCCTACCAGAACGCGCTGGCCTACGCCAAGGACCGCATCCAGATGCGCAGCCTGACCGGCCCCAAGGCCAAGGACAAGCCGGCCGACCCGATCATCGTCCACCCCGACGTGCGCAAGATGCTGCTCACGGCCAAGGCCTACGCCGAAGGCGGCCGTGCGCTCGCCATCTACTGCGCGGTGCTGCTGGACAAGTCGCACTACCACCCCGACGAGAAAGTGCGAAAGGACAGCGACGAGATGCTGTCGCTGCTGACGCCGATCGTGAAGGCCTTCTCCACCGACAACGGCCATATCGCCACCAACGCCTGCATGCAGGTGTTCGGCGGCCATGGCTACATCGCCGAATGGGGAATGGAGCAGTTCGTGCGCGACAACCGCATCAACATGATCTACGAAGGCACCAACACGATCCAGTCGCTGGACCTGCTGGGCCGCAAGATCCTGGGCAACAACGGCGCCACGCTCAAGAAGTTCGGCAAGCTGGTCGCGCAGCTGGTGGAAGAAGAGGGCGTGAACGAGAAGATGGCCGAGTTCATCAACCCGATCGCCTACCTGGGCGACCAGATGACGAAGTTCACGACCGAGCTGGGCTTCAAGGGTTTCCAGAACCCGGACGAAGTGGGCGCCGCCGCCGTGGATTACCTGCGCGTCGCGGGGCACCTGGTGCATGGCTACTTCTGGGCCCGCATGGCGCAGACCGCGCTGCGCGAGATCGCTGCCGGCAACACCGACCCGTTCTACCAGGCCAAGCTGCAGACCGCGCGCTTCTACTTCGCCAAGCTGTTCCCGGAAACGGCGACGCTGATGCGCACCGCGCGCGCCGGCAGCAAGGTCCTGATGGACACGGACGCGGCTCTCGCATGAGGGCAGGCAGCTCCCCCCCGAAGCGGCCTGCGGCCGCCTCCCCCTCAAGGGGGCGCCACCAGCGGCCCGGCAAAGCCGGTTCCGCGGTGGCCGCTGGAATTCTGCTCACATCGTTTGCAGCGTTCGCGCAGACGACGCCCGTCGGCCTCTGGCGCAACCTCGACGACAAGACCGGCGAGGCCAAGGCGGAGATTCGCATCAGCGAGAACGCCGGCGTGCTGAGCGGCAGGATCGAGAGGCAGTTGCGCAAGGATGCCAAGCCCGATGCGAAGTGCGACGAATGCACCGATGACCGCAAGGACAAGCCCATCGTCGGCCTGGAGATCATCCGCGGCGCGAGGAAGGCGGCCGACAAGGACGTATGGGAAGACGGCAAGATCCTCGACCCCGAGAACGGCCGCGATTACCGCCTGCGCCTGACGCCGGTCGAGGGCGGCAAAAAGCTCGAAGTGCGCGGCAGCTTCGGCCCCTTCGGCCGGACCCAGACCTGGGTGCGCGCGCAGTAACCAATTCATTGAACACCATGTACAAAGACCACGAAGAGCGCGGCGGGACCCCACCCGGCGCCAACAGCGAAAGGCGAGACACCATGAGCCGATTCCAGGTGAAGAAGGTCGCCGTGCTCGGCGCCGGCGTGATGGGCGCGCAGATCGCGGCGCACCTCGTCAACGTGAAGGTGCCGGTCGTCCTGTTCGACCTGCCGGCCAAAGAGGGCCCGAAGAACGGCGTAGTCACCAAGGCCGTCGATGGCCTGAAGAAGCTCAAGCCATCGCCGCTGGGCGTCGCGGACGACGCGGCCCTGATCGGCCAGGCGAACTACGAAGAGCACATGGAGCAGCTGCGGGACTGCGACCTCATCATCGAGGCCATCGCTGAGCGCATGGACTGGAAGCTCGACCTGTACAAGAAGATCGCGCCGTTCGTCGCGCCCCATGCGATCGTTGCGTCCAACACCTCGGGCCTGTCGATCACCAAGCTCTCGGAAGCGCTGCCGGAAGAAATCAAGCCGCGCTTCTGCGGCATCCACTTCTTCAACCCGCCGCGCTACATGTACCTGGTGGAACTGATCAACACGCCCACCACCGACGCGCACATCCTGGACGACCTCGAGACCTTCGTCACCAGCGGGCTGGGCAAGGGTGTGGTGCGTGCCAAGGATTCGCCCAACTTCATCGCCAACCGCGTCGGCATCGCCGGCATGCTGGCCACGATGAAGGAGGTGGAGAAGTTCGGCCTGACGTACGACGTAGTCGACGACCTTACGGGCAAGAAGATGGGCCGCGCGAGCTCGGGCACCTTCCGCACCGCCGACGTGGTGGGCCTGGATACCATGGCCCACGTGGTCAAGACGCTGCAGGACAACCTGAGCGTGGAGACCGACCCGTTCTACGAGAGCTTCGGCACGCCCGAGGTCCTGAAGACCTTGCTCGAGATGGGCCACCTGGGCCAGAAGACGAAGGCCGGCTTCTACAAGAAGGTCGGCCGCGACGTGATGCGCTTCGACCTGGCGTCGAAGGAGTATGTCGCGGGCGGCGAGAAGGCCGATGAAGTTTATGCCCGCATGCTCAAGAAGCCTGCAGCGCAGCGGTTGAAGCTGCTGCGCGAGAGCCAGGGCCCACAAGGCCAGTTTCTCTGGGCGATCATTCGCAACAGCTTCCACTACGCGGCGGTGCACCTGGGCGCAATCGCCGAGACCGCGCGCGACGTGGACTTCGCGATGCGCTGGGGCTTCGGCATGAAGCAAGGCCCCTTCGAGCTGTGGCAGGAAGGCGGCTGGCTGCAAGTGGCCAACTGGATCAAGGAGGACATCGCGGCAGGCAAGGCGCTGTCGACCGCGCCGTTGCCCGACTGGGTATTCAGCGGCCCGGTGGCCGAGGCCGGTGGCGTGCACACGCCCGCCGGCTCCTGGAACCCGACGACGAAGAGATTCGAGCCGCGCCGCGTGCTGCCCGTGTACTCGCGCCAGCATTTCCCCGAATCGGTGCTGGGCAGCGATGCGGCCGCCTTCGATACGGCCGGCAAGACATTGCACGAGGATGACGCTATCCGGCTGTGGACGCTGGACGACGAAGTCATCATCGTGAGCATCAAGACCAAGATGCACGCGATCGGCATGGAAGTCTGCGAAGGCCTGCAGCTGGCCGTGGACATGGCCGAGAAGGACTACCAGGGCGTCGTGATCTGGTCCGGCAACGATCCGTTCAGCGCGGGGGCCGACCTGCAGGGCATGCTTACCGGCTATGTTGCGGCAGGCATCGATACGCTCAACGACGCCGAGCAGTTCATGCAGCAGACGATGCTGAAACTGCGCTACGCCAACGTGCCCGTGATCTCCGCGATCCGCGGCCTGGCGCTGGGCGGCGGCTGCGAGGTGGCGGTGCATTCCGCCAAGCGCGTGGCCGCGATGGAAAGCTACATCGGCCTGGTCGAAGTCGCCGTAGGCCTGGTGCCCGGCGCCGGCGGCCTGACCTACATCGCCCGCCGGGCGGCGGAGAATCAGGCGAAGTCGGTGCACAAGGATTTGCTGCCGTTCCTGACCGAAGGCTTCACCGCCGCGGCCATGGCCAAGGTGGGCACCAGCGCGATCGAATCGCGCCAGTTGGGCTACCTGCTCGATAGCGACACCATCGTGCCGAACAAGGACGAACTGCTGTTCGTCGCGATCCAGGAAGCGAAGGCCATGTTCACGGCCGGCTACCGGCCTCCGCACAAGCGCCTGTTCCCCGTGGTCGGGCGCAACGGCAAGGCCACGATCCAGGGCCAGCTCGTGAACATGCGCGACGGCGGCTTCATCAGCCAGCACGACTTCCACATCGCGTCGAAGATCGCGGGCGTGGTCACCGGTGGCGACGTCGACGCGGGCACGCTGGTGAGCGAGGAATACCTGATGACGCTGGAGCGCCAGGCCTTCTGCTCGCTGCTGACCCATCCGAAGACCCAGGAGCGGATCATGGGGATGCTGTCGACAGGGAAGCCTTTGCGCAATTGACCTGTATTCCTCCTTCCCCCTTCGGGGGAAGGCAGGGATGGGGGCCCCGATGCACAACCACCCAACAATGAAGGCGCAAACCAACGCCCGTACGCTGCGGCGCGAAATGACCGACTCGGAACGTCGGCTATGGGCGCGCTTGCGCGGCGAGCAATTGGGCGTGAAGTTCAGGCGTCAGCATCCGCTTGGCAACTACATTGCGGACTTTGCCTGCCTTCAACCCAAATTGATCATCGAGCTTGACGGTTCGCAGCATGCCGATCAAGCAGGTTATGACAAGGCAAGAGACGACTACTTCCGGGTCAATGGTTTTGCAGTGCTGCGATTTGCTACCGATCAACCCTTTCTCAACATCGACGGAGTATTGACCGTCATCGCCGACGAGCTTGCGGCTCGAGGCGTGCCCCCATCCCAACCTTCCCCCGAAGGGGGAAGGAGCGAACAGCCCAGGAGCCTCCCATGAAACAGATTCAAGAAGCCTACATCGTCGCCGCCACGCGCACGCCCATCGGGCGCTCGCATCGCGGGTACTTCCGCAACACCCGGCCGGACGACCTGCTGGCGACGGCTCTGCGCGCCGCGCTGGCGCAGGTTCCGGGGCTCGACCCGCAAGCCATCGAGGACGTGATCTGCGGCTGCGCGATCCCCGAAGCGCAGCAGGGCCTGAACGTCGCGCGGATCGGCGCCGTCCTGGCCGGCTTGCCCAAGAGCGTCGGCGGCATCACCGTCAACCGCTTCTGCGCGTCGGGCCTGTCGGCCGTGCAGATGGCGGCCGACCGCATCCGCGTCGGCGAAGCCGACGTGATGATCGCCGCCGGTACCGAAAGCATGAGCATGGTGCCGATGATGGGCAATTCGCCGTCGCTCTCGCCCACCATCTTCACCAACCCGGACGATATCGAAAGCTACGGCATCGCCTACGGCATGGGCCTCACGGCCGAGAAGGTGGCGCAGCAGTGGAAAGTGAGCCGTGATGCGCAGGACGAGTTCGCGTACCGCTCGCACATGAAGGCCATCGCCGCGATGAAGGCGGGCGAGTTCGCCGACGAGATCACCCCGGTGGAAGTCTCCGAGCGCTCGGTGGACCTGGACTCCGCCGAAGTCGCCGTGAAGACCCGCACCGTCAACCTGGACGAGGGCGCGCGCCCCGACACGACGGTGGAGGGCCTGGCCAAGCTCAAGACGGTGTTCGCCGCGCGCGGCTCCGTCACCGCCGGCAACAGCTCGCAAACGTCCGATGGCGCCGGCGCGCTGATCCTGGCGAGCGAGGCCGCCATCAAGCGCTTCGGCCTGAAGCCGCTGGCGCGCTTCGTCAGCTATGCCAGCCGCGGCGTGCCGCCGCACATCATGGGCATCGGCCCGATCGAGGCCATCCCCGCAGCGCTGCGCTACGCCGGGCTGAAGCACGAAGACATCGACTGGTTCGAGCTCAACGAGGCGTTCGCGGCGCAGTCGCTTGCCGTGATCAACACGCTGGGCCTGGACGCGGGCAAGGTCAACCCCATGGGCGGCGCCATCGCACTGGGCCACCCGCTCGGCGCGACGGGCGCTATCCGGTCGGCGACAGTGGTGCATGCGCTGCAGCGCAAGAATCTGAGGTACGGCATGGTCACCATGTGCGTGGGCATGGGGCAGGGCGCTGCGGGGATATTCGAGCGGGTCTAAGCTGGGCGCACGATGCCCCCACCCTGACCCTCCCCCGAAGGGGTAGGGAAAAAGAAGATAAAGGAGACAGACATGCGAGCTGAAACCATTTCGGCGGCCGACGGCACTGCGCTTTCGGCACGCACCTATGAGCCCGACAGCCCGGACCGCGGCAGCGTGGTCATCGGCGGTGCGATGGGCGTGCGCCAGGATTACTACGCGCCGTTCGCGCAGTGGCTGGCCGGCCAGGGATGGCGCGTGGTCACGTTCGACTACCGCGGGTCGGGCGACTCCGGCCCGAGCGGCAGCGCGTTGCGCGGCTTCAAGGCCGACCTGTTCGACTGGACGCGCGACTATGAAGCCGCGATCGATCACGCGCACGGCGCATTGCCCGACCGGCCGCTCTACCTGCTCGGCCACAGCCTGGGCGCGCAGTTGCCGGGCCTGCTGGACAACCAGCACAAGGTCAGCGGCATGCTGAGCGTTGCCGCCGGCAGCGGTTACTGGCGCGAGAACGCGCCCCAGCTCAAGCGCGTCGTCCCCTACTTCTGGTTCGTGCTGGTCCCGCTGGCCACGCGCCTGTTCGGCTATTTCCCCGGCAGGAAGCTGCGCAAGGTCGGCGACCTGCCGGCCGGCGTCATCATGCAATGGCGCAAGTGGTGCCTGAACCCGCGCTACAGCGTGGGTGCCGAAGGCGAGGCCGTGCGGCAGCGCTACGCCAACGCGCGCTTCCCGGTGCATGCACTGTCGATCACCGACGACGAGCTGATGACGCTGCGCGGCACCCACAGCCTGGTCAACCTGTACGAGAACGCGCCGAGCGAAGTCGAGCGCGTGGCGCCGTCCGACCTTGGCGTGCGCCGCCTCGGCCACTTCGGGCCGTTCCGTAGCGAGCACGAGGCCAAGCTTTGGCCGCGCATGGCCGGGTGGCTCGGTGCCCTGTCCGCGCCCCGCGCGGCCTGAGCAGCCGGATCGCGAACCCGCATGAGCGTGCACGCATTCGACGCCGCCATCGCGCTGGCACCGCAGGGCGAGGGCGCGTTGCAGGGCCGCACCAGCCCGGCCTACGCGAACATGATCGGTCCCTTCGGCGGCATCACGGCGGCGCAGGCGCTCAACGCCGTGTTGCAGCATCCGCAACGCCTGGGCGAACCGGTGGCGTTCACGGTCAACTTCGCCGCCGCGCTGGGCGATGGGCCTTTCCTCGCGCTGGCCAGGCCGGCACGCACCAATCGCTCGACCCAGCATTGGGTCGTTGAATTGCGCCAGGGCGAGCAGGCGGTTGCCACGGCCACGGCCGTTACCGCCTTGCGGCGCGAGACGTGGAGCGCCACCGAAACGCCCATGCCGCAAACCCCGCTGCCGCAGGAGGTGCCGCTGCCGGGGCGCGCGGGGCGGGTCGAGTGGCTCAATCGCTACGAGATGCGCTTCGTCGAAGGCAGCATCCCGCCGGTGTGGGATGGCGCCGACGAACAGGACAGCCGCACACAGTTGTGGGTGCGCGACCACCCGCCGCGCCCGCTGGACTTCGCGTCGCTCGCCGCGATCGCCGACGTCTTCTTTCCGCGTATCTGGCGGCGCCGTGCCAAACTGACGCCGCTGGGCACGGTGTCGATGACGGTGTACTTCCATTGCAGCCAGGCGCAGTTGCATGCCACAGGCACTGGCTACCTGCTCGGCCAGGCGCAGGCGCAGGCGTTCCGCGACGGGTACTTCGACCAGACGGCGCAGTTGTGGAACGAGGCGGGCGAATTGCTGGCCACGTCGCACCAGGTTGTCTATTACAAGGAATGACATGGAGAAGGTGGCGTTGATCGTGGGGGCGGGCGACGCCACAGGCGGCGCCATCGCACGGCGTTTCGCCCGGGGCGGCTACACCGTCTGCGCGACACGGCGCAGCCTGGACAAGCTGCAGCCGCTGGTCGCCGCCATCCAAGCCGAAGGCGGGCGGGCCCACGGCTTCGCTTCCGATGCGCGCCGGGAAAACGAAGTGGTGGCGCTGGTCGAGCAGATCGAATCCACCATCGGGCCCATCGAGGTGCTGGTGTTCAACATCGGCGCCAACGCGCCGGCCGGCATCCTGGATGAAACGGCGCGCAAATACTTCAAAGTCTGGGAGATGGCCTGCCTGGGCGGCTTTCTCAACGGCCGGGAAGTCGCGAAGCGGATGGTGGCGCGTGAAGGCGATGGGCACAAGGGCACGATCATCTTCACCGGCGCCACCGCCTCGCTGCGCGGCTCGGCGAACTTCGCGGCCTTTGCCGGCGCCAAGCACGCCCTGCGGGCCCTGGCGCAGAGCATGGCGCGCGAGCTGGGCCCGCGCGGCATCCACGTGGCCCACACCATCATCGACGGCGCGATCGACACCGAGTTCATCCGCGAGAACTTCCCGCAGCGCTACGCGCTGAAGGAGCAGGACGGCATACTCAACCCCGACCACATCGCCGAGAGCTACTGGATGCTGCACAGGCAACCGCGCGACGCCTGGACGCACGAGCTGGACCTGCGCCCCTGGATGGAGAAATTCTGATGCACCGAAACGTGGAGTTCTATTTCGACGTCGGCAGCCCGGCGGCTTACCTGGCATGGACACAGCTGCCCGGCCTGTGCGCCAGCACCGGCGGAAAGCTGGAGTACCGGCCGATGCTGCTGGGTGGCGTGTTCCAGGCAACGGGCAACCAGTCGCCCCTGAATATCCCGGCCAAGGCCGCGTACATGCTGGGCGACCTGGAGCGTTTCGCGCGGCGCTATGGCGTCCTGTTCCGCCACAACCCCCATTTCCCGGTCAACACGCTGATGCTGATGCGGGTGGCCGCGGGGCTGCAGTTGCGCGAGCCCGAAAAGATGGTGCCGTATGTGGACGCGGTCTATCGAGCGATCTGGGTCGACGGCAGGAACATGAACGACCCGGAGGTCGTCACGGCCGTGCTGGGCCAGGCAGGCTTCGACGCCGGCGCGTTGCTGGCGCTGGCTTCCGACCCCCACGTGAAGGACCGCCTGAAGTCGCTCACCGCCAGCGCGGTGGAGCGCGGCGTGTTCGGCGCGCCCACGTTCTTCGTCCGGGGCCAGATGTACTGGGGCCAGGACCGTCTCGAATTCGTCAAAGCAGCACTGGAAGCCCAATCATGAGCGACATCCTCACCCACGCCGAGAACGGCGTGATGACCATCACCTTCAACCGCCTGGAGCGGAAGAACTCGATCACCGCGGCCATGTACGGCGCGATGGCCGACGCGCTGGCGCAAGCCGGGAGCGACCCGGCCATCCGCGTCGCGGTGCTGCAGGGCCACGAGACCGTGTTCAGCGCCGGCAACGACATCGGCGACTTCCTGAATCAGCCGCCGGCGGGAGCCGACTCGCCGGTGTTCCGCTTCCTGCGCGGCATCGCCACCTTCCCCAAGCCGCTGGTGGCGGCCGTGTGCGGGCCGGCGGTGGGCGTGGGCACCACGATGCTGTTCCATTGCGACCTGGTCTATGCCGGCGACAACGCCGCGTTTTCCATGCCCTTCGTCAACCTCGGCCTGTGCCCGGAGGCGGCGTCGAGCCTGCTGGTGCCGCAGATGTTCGGCTACCACCGCGCCGCCGAGGCATTGCTGCTCGGGGAGCCCTTCATGGCCGAGGCCGCGCTCGAAGTCGGCCTCGTCAACCGCGTGGTGCCGCCGACGGAAGCCAATGGCGTCGCCCAGGCCGCGGCGCGCAAGCTCGCCGCCAAGCCGCTCGGCGCGCTGGTCGAAACCAAGCGCCTGATGAAGAAAGGCCAGCAACAGCTGGTGGCGCAGCAGATGGCCGATGAAGGCCAGAGCTTCTCGCGCCTGCTAGGCGAGCCCGCGGCCCGGGAAGCCTTCGGCGCCTTCATGGCAAAGCGCCTGCCCGATTTTTCGAAGATCTAGGAGCCCCATCATGACCCTCAAAGGCAAGACCCTGTTCATCACCGGCGCATCGCGCGGCATCGGCCTGGCGATCGGCAAGCGCGCCGCGGCCGACGGCGCCAATGTCGTCATCGCGGCCAAGACGACCGATCCCAACCCCAAGCTGCCCGGCACGATCTACAGCGCGGCCCAGGAGATCGAGGCCGCCGGCGGCAAGGCGTTGCCGCTGCAGGTGGACATCCGCGACGAGGAGGCCGTGCTCGCGGCCGTCGCCAAGGCCGTCGAGGCCTTCGGCGGCATCGACATCCTGGTCAACAACGCCAGCGCGATCAGCCTCACGGACACCGAGCACACGCCGATGAAGCGCTACGACCTCATGAACGGCATCAACGCGCGCGGCACCTACCTGTGCACACAGGCCTGCCTGCCCCAGTTGAAGAAGTCGGCGGCCGCCGGGCGCAACCCGCACGTGCTGAACATGTCGCCGCCGCTGTCGATGAAGCAGCACTGGTTCGAACACCACACGGCCTACACGATGGCCAAGTACGGCATGAGCATGTGCACGCTCGGCCAATCCGGGGAGTTCCGGAAGTACGGCATCGCCGTCAACAGCCTGGGGCCGCGCACGGCGATCGCCACGGCGGCGCTCCAGATGATCCCGGGCGTGGACCTCGCCATGTGCCGCAAGCCCGAAATCCTGTCGGACGCCGCTTATTTCATCCTGACCAGCCCGGCCGGCAACAGCGGCAACTTCTTCATCGACGACGAGCTGCTGGCCGCCCACGGCGTCACGGACCTGGACAAGTATGCGGTGAAGCCGGGCACGAAGAACTTCATCCCCGACTTCTTCGTCGACTAGGGCCGGGTCACGAGGCCCGCAACGCCAACATTGTGGCGACGCCGCGTACGGCCGGGTCGCGGCGCGATGGCTACGGCGTTCGGTAGCGCCGCTGCGCGGCTTCTACCGAATCCCCCGCGCTGGACGGTCTGGCGGCCCAGCGCAAAACAACTCACCTCCGCTGCGCTGCGGTTCAAACAGGTTTTGCGAGCCAGAAACGTACGCGCCGCTCGATATGCGCCTTGCGGCGCGCTCGTAGCGGCGCTGGGCCGCCAGACCGTCCACCGCGGACGCCTGTGCTTGATTCGCGCCGCGACCCGGCCGTGCGCGGCTTGGCGTGAAGCAGTGGCGCGCCACCGGTGGCGTGCCAACAGTGCATCTGCAAAGCTGTGCGTGGGCGGGCTGCGGTGCGAATCAAGCACAGGCGCTTGCGGCGGGTGAGACCGCGACCCAGCCCGGCGCAAGGCATCCGGCAAAGGCTGCGAAGGCAGCCGTCGGCCGGACGCCGTAGCCATCGCGCCGCAGCCCGCCCACGCGCAGCTTTGCCGCGAGGTATGGGGCCAGTCGTTGCTCCGAATGCTGCGCTGGCCCCGAGGGGGCATCAGTCGCCTTGACGCGGCCCGGCGACGCCTGAACAGCGGCCGGCTCAGGCAGCCTTCGGCGCCATGGCCTCCCAGGCCTTGGAGGCCTCGGCGGCGTACATGAGCGCGGGGCCGCCGCCCATGTAGACACACACGGCCAGCGTTTCGTCGAACTCCGCCCGGCTGCAGCCGAGCCTGACCAGGGCCTTGACATGGAAGGCGATGCAGCCCGAGCAGTGCTGGCTGATGCCGATCGCCAGCGCGATCAGCTCCTTGTGGCGTGCACTCACTGCGCCTTCGGCCAGCGCAGCGCGCGAAAGCTGGCTGAACGCCTGCATGGTGGCAGGCTGGCCGTGCCGCAATGTCGCCAGCCCTTCGTTGATGTCGTGCATCAGGCCGCCGTGGTCGAATGTGCTCATCGAAACCTGCCTCCTCTCGTTCAAGCACCCCAGTATCGAGCGGCCGCGCGGCCCGGCGCTTGATGAGGATCATGGCGCCTTGAAATGACCCGGAGCCCCATCTATAACTCACCGGCCTCGCATGGCGCACAAAGGAGAACGTTCATGATGGTCGCCCGCTGGAGTATCGATGCGAAGTTCGGCTACAAGCAGGCCGTGGTGGAGTCGATGAAGCGCTGGCTGGAGGAGGTCGGGCCGCAGGCCGGCGTGGACGCGCAGCGCACGCGCCTGCTCACCGGCTCGGTCGGCGCGCTGGAAGCCACCGTGGTGACAGAACATGTGATCGAGGACCTCGCCGAGCTCAACCGTGTCTGGGACAAGCTGGCGACGCTGCCGGCGCACCAGAAGTGGAGCAAGGACCTGGAGCCGAACGTGGTGTCGGGCACCAGTCGCTGGGAGATTTACAGGCTGCTGTAAGGGCGCACGCGCGCCTTGTTTATGATGCATCGCCGGCCGCCGGGGCGAAGGCGGCCAGGCCAACCTAAGGGGCAGGCGATGTCATACATGCTGTTGATCCACGAACCCGTCGGCCAGCGGCAAACCCGCACGCTGGCCGAGGGGCAAGCCGTCTACGACCGGATGCTGCAGTTCGCCGACGAGCTGAAGTCGCGCGGGGTGCTGTGCGCGGTGGAATCGCTGGCTTCGCAGGACAGCCGGGCCGCGCGCGTCCAGGTGCGCGAAGGGCGCACGCAGGTCATGGACGGCCCCTTTGCCGAGGCCAAGGAGATGGTCGGCGGCTTCTTCCTGCTGGATGTGGGCAACCGCGATGAGGCCCTGGCCATCGCGCGCGAGTGTCCCGCCGCCGAATGGGCGATGGTCGAGGTGCGCGAGGTCGCGCCCTGTTACACGTAACCCCATACGTAGCCGGCGGCTGTCGATTCCGGCGGCCTTGCTTCGTCGTGTGACCAGAGGCGCGAATCGTCCCGGGCCTCGCCTATCCCCACAGCAAGGAGCACCCCATGAAGTTCATGATCATCGTGAAGGCCACGCCGGATTCCGAAGCGGGCCGTTTCCCCCCGGGCAGCGACAAGCTGTTCGCCGCGATGGCGGATTACCACGAGCAGCTGTCCAAGGCCGGCGTGCTGCTGGACGGCTCGGGCCTGCAGCCCAGCAGCAAGGGCTGGCGCATCCGCTACGACGGCGACCAGCGCACCGTTGTCGACGGCCCGTTCGCCGAAACCAAGGAGCTGATCGCCGGCTACACGCTGATCCAGGTGCGCAACCGCGCCGAAGCGCTGGAGTGGTCGCGCCGCTTCCCCAACCCCGTGGGCGAGAACCAGCCGGCCGAGATCGAGGTGCGGCAGCTGTACGAGATGGCGGACTTCAAGGACATCGCGCCGCCGGACCAGATCGAGCGGTTCAGGGAAATGGGCATGGAGTGAGGAGCTGGCCATGATCAAGACCATCGCACTCGCCGCCATCGTCGCGCTCGCCGCGCTGCTGATCTTCGCGGCCAACCGCCCCGACACGTTCCGCGTGCAGCGCACCGCGACCATCAAGGCGCCGCCGGACAGGCTGCACCCGCTCATCAACGACATGCGGGTCTTCAACACCTGGAACCCGTACAACCTGAAGGACCCGTACATCCAGGGCGAATACCAGGGGCCGCAGGCCGGGCCCGGCGCCGTGTACCGCTTCGCCGGCAACAGGGACGTGGGCAAGGGCAGCATCGCCATCGTCGACACGGCGCCGACGCGGGTGACGATGAAGCTGGACATGGTGGAACCGTTCGAGGGCCACAACATCGTCGAGTTCACCCTCGCGCCGAAGGGCGATGCCACCGACGTGACATGGGCCATGCATGGACCCAGCCCGTTCATGGCCAGGCTCGTGGGCGTATTCATGGACATGGACACGATGATCGGCCGCGATTTCGAAGCGGGCCTCGCCAACCTCAAGTCCCGCGCCGAGAAGGCCGTTTGAACCACACCGGGAGCATCGCCATGCCACGCCAGATCTTCGTCAACCTGCCCATCAAGAACATGGAGCGCAGCAAAGCGTTCTTCGCCGCGCTGGGCTTCACGTTCAACCCGCAATTCACCAACGAGCAGGGCGCCTGCATGGTGATCAGCGAGACCATCTACACCATGCTTCTGGTCGAGCCGTTTTTCCAGACCTTCACCAGGAAGCCGATTGCCGACGCGACACAGACCACGGAAGTGCTGGTCTGCCTCTCGTGCGAGAGCCGCGCCGAAGTCGATTCGCTGGTGCGAAAAGCGATTGCCGCCGGCGGCACGTCGCCCAACCCGCCGCAGGACCACGGCTTCATGTACGGCCATGGTTTCACCGACCTGGACGGCCACATCTGGGAGCTCGTGTACATGGACCCCACCGCCGCGCCGCCTCAGGCGTAAGCGCGCCCGCCGCCGCCCATGCACTCGGCCACGCACCAGGCGATCGACGCGGTCTGGCGGATCGAATCCGCGAAGATCGTCGCCACCGTCGCCCGCATGGTGCGCGACATCGGCGTGGCCGAGGAGCTGGCGCAGGACGCCCTGGTGGCGGCGCTGGAGAACTGGCCGGTCAAGGGAGTGCCGCAGAACCCGGTGGCGTGGCTGATGACCACCGCGAAGAACCGCGCGCTCGACCGGTTGCGGCGGGACAAGTCGCTGGGCGAAAAGCTGGAGCAGATCGGCCATGACCTCGAAGCGCAGGAGGCCCTGATCGTGCCGGATTTCGTCGATGCCCTGGACGATGCCCGCGCCGACGAGATCGGCGATGACCTGCTGCGCCTCATCTTCACGGCCTGCCACCCGGTGCTGTCCACGGAAGCGCGTGTGGCGCTGACGCTCAAGCTGCTGGGCGGCCTCACCACGCACGAGATCGCCCGGGCCTACCTGGTGCCCGAGCCGACGGTGGCCCAGCGTATCGTGCGCGCCAAGCGCACCCTGAGCGAAGCGCGAGTGCCCTTCGAGCTGCCGCACGGCGACGCGCTGGGCGAGCGGCTCGCGTCGGTGCTCGAGGTCGTGTACCTGGTCTTCAACGAAGGCTACACGGCCACCGCGGGGGAGGACTGGATGCGACCGGCCCTGTGCGACGAAGCCCTGCGGCTGGGGCGGATGCTGGCCGAGCTGGCGCCGGCGCAGTCCGAAGTGCACGGCCTCGTGGCCTTGATGGAACTGCAGGCTTCGCGCGCGTCCGCCCGCGTGGATGCATCCGGCAGGCCGGTGCTGCTGATGGCGCAGGACCGCGCGCGCTGGGACCACCTGTTGATCCGCCGCGGTCTGGCCGCGCTGGAGCGGGCCGCGAAGTTGGGCGGAGCGCTCGGCCCCTACGCGCTGCAGGCCACCATTGCGGCGTGCCATGCGGGCGCGGGGACGCCCGAGCAGACCGACTGGCCGCGCATCGCCGCGATCTACGACGCGCTGGCGCAGGTGTCGCCGTCACCGGTCGTCGAGCTCAATCGCGCCGTCGCCGTGGGCATGGCGTTCGGCCCGGCGGCCGGCCTGGAGATCATCGACGGCCTGCAGGGCGAGAAGTCGCTGCGCAACTACCAGTGGCTGCCCAGCGTTCGCGGCGACCTGCTGGCGAAACTCGGCCGCAATGACGAGGCGCGCGCCGAGTTCGAACGCGCCGCGGAACTCGCGGGCAACGCGCGCGAGCGTGAGCTGCTGCTGGCGAGGGCGAAGGACCTTGCGTAGGGGGTGTTTGTCCTCGCGTCGCGTCAGGCGGTACCCGGCAGCGGCTCATACTGTGACGGTCGTCGCGTTGCGACGACTCCGCTTCGCTACCCTCGGCCTGGGGCCGGCGCCGCACAACTCGCAGAGCGCCTAAGGCCGCTCTGCTCGGACAGGTGCGGCGAGAATGAAACGAAGCGCGCTGCGCGCGCCCGTCCCCAGGCCGAGCCGCTACGCCGCCACAGAAAT
>JAUYOG010000006.1 GCA_030695945.1 Ramlibacter sp. | reverse complement strand
CTGGCCTCGTATTTTTGCGCCATCATCAGCAGCGACTCGCCCATCGGCAGCACGTACGATTCCGGCACCGCGCTGGTCTCGCCCTCGACCGGCACGCAGCCCACCACCTTGAACTGATGGAAGCCCGGCTTGCGGAAAGCCAGGTCGATGCATTCGCGCGCCATCGAGCCGCTGCCGATGAACAGCAGGCGCGCTTCCAGCAGCGCCGACTCGGCCGACTTGAACACCAGCAGCCGGGTCAGCACCACGCCGGTGGCGCCCAGCGCGAAGATGACGCTGCTCACGCCGCGTCCCAGGTACATATCGGGCCGGACCGCGATCAGGGCGCTGAGCATGGCGAAGCCCAGCGCGAAGGACGGCATAATCCGGAACAGGGTGGTGCGCATGCCTTCGCTCGATCCGTGCTGGTACATGCCGAGCGCGCTCATCGAAAAAATGATGACCAGGGCGAACGTGAGGGAGGACAGGTACAGGTTATTGGTGCGAAACGGGCCATCGTTGTCCGACACCCAGATCGCCGAGGCGACGCTGGCCGAACCGAGCAGCATGGCCAACTCGAGCATCAGCAGGATGAAACCCATCTTGGAAATGTAGTGATTGAAGATCCGGATCACGAAAATCTCCATGCCAGGGAACAGGGACACCTCCCCCAGTGTGGCCGAGTCTTGTACGGGAGGCATTGACTGAGGACAAGCAAAATTGGCCATTTCCCTATGGCCAGACAAGACAATTGCAAATGGTCTATAGTGATGCTTCCGTACAAACACCTCGCCCATCATGAAATTTGACGTCGCCATTGTCGGCAGCGGCCTTGCCGGCCTGTCGGTTGCCCTCCACCTGGCGCAAACGCGCACCGTGGCCATCATTTCCAAGCGCGCGCTGCTCGACGGGGCCAGCAACTGGGCCCAGGGCGGCATCGCCGCGGTGCTCGACTCGGGCGACACCCACCAGCAGCACATCGACGACACCCTGGTCGCCGGCGGCGGCCTGTGCGACGAAGCGGCCACCCGCTACATCGTCGAACACGGGCGCGAAGCGATCGAATGGCTCATCGAACAGGGCGTGCCGTTCACGCGCGACGAGAGCGCCGAACTGGGTTTTCACCTGACGCGCGAAGGCGGCCATAGCCAGCGCCGCATCATTCACGCCGCCGACGCCACCGGACATGCGGTGCAGGTCACGCTGGAACAGAAGGTGCGCGCCCACCCGAACATCTCGCTGTTCGAACAGCACTGCGCGATCGACGTCATCACCACCGACAAGCTGCACGGAAAAGTGGTACATCCGGCCACCGCCAATCCGAGCCAGCCGCATTGCCTCGGCCTGTACGTGCAGGACGAAAAAACCGGCAAAGTGATCACCTTCGAAGCCCAGCACACGGTGCTGTGCACCGGCGGCGCGGGCAAGGTCTACCTGTACACCACCAATCCCGACACCGCCACCGGTGACGGCATCGCCATGGCATGGCGCGCCGGCTGCCGCGTGTCGAACATGGAGTTCATCCAGTTCCACCCGACATGCCTGTACCACCCGCACGTGAAATCGTTCCTGATCACCGAGGCGGTGCGCGGCGAAGGCGGGCGCCTGCTGCTGCCGGACGGCACGCGATTCATGCCCAACCACGACCCGCGCGCCGAGCTGGCGCCGCGCGACGTGGTGGCGCGCGCGATCGACTTCGAGATGAAGAAGCACGGCCTGGACTGCGTGTACCTCGACATCTCGCACCAGCCCGCGGATTTCATCCGCGAGCACTTCCCCAACATCCACGCGCGCTGCCTGGACCTGGGCATCGACATCACGCGCCAGCCGATCCCGGTGGTGCCGGCGGCGCACTACACCTGTGGCGGCGTTCACACGGACCTCGCGGGCCGGACGGACCTCTCCGGCCTGCACGCGATCGGCGAGACCGCGTACACCGGCCTGCACGGCGCCAACCGGCTCGCCAGCAACTCGCTCGTCGAATGCATGGTGTTCGCCCGCTCCGCCTCGCAGGACATCCAGGCGGACCCGCTGCCCAGGCCCCCCGCCCTGCCCGCCTGGGATGAAAGCCGGGTCACCGATGCCGACGAGGCGGTGGTCATCTCCCACAACTGGGACGAGCTGCGCCGATTCATGTGGGATTACGTGGGCATCGTGCGGACCAACAAGCGGCTGGAGCGCGCGTCGCACCGCATCACCCTGCTCCAGGAAGAGATCCACGAGTTCTACGCCAATTTCCACGTGACGCGGGACCTGCTGGAGCTGCGCAACCTGGTGACGGTGGCCGACCTGATCGTCAAGTCCGCGCAGGCGCGCCATGAAAGCCGGGGCCTGCATTTCAGCCGCGACTACCCGCAGATGGCGGATGCGGCGACGCCGACGATCCTGACGCCGGCTCGATAAACCGGCTCGTGCCCCACGCGGCTCAGGCCGCGCCGATCTCCGGCACCAGCGAGCCCGCCGGCTGCCCGGCCTTCAGCGCCGCGGTGAATGCCAGCATTCGGTCAATCGGCACGCGGGCACGCAAGCCCAGCTGCGGATCGACATGCACTTCGTTCGCGCCGGTTTCCAGCACGTGCGCCAGCCCCGCCAGGCTGTTCATCGCCATCCACGGGCAATGCGCGCAGCTCTTGCAGGTGGCGCTGTTGCCGGCCGTCGGCGCCTCGATGAAGAACTTGCCGGGGTTCAGCGTGCGCAGCTTGTGCATCATGCCGTTGTCGGTGGCGACGATGAACTCCGTCGCATCCATCTCGCGCGCGGCCTTCAGGATCGCCGAGGTCGACCCCACCGCGTCGGCCAGCGCGACCACGTCGGCGGGCGACTCGGGGTGCACCAGCACCTTGGCCTTCGGGTACTGCTTCTTCAGCGCCTCCAGCTCGAATGCCTTGAACTCGTCGTGCACGATGCACGAGCCGTTCCAGAACACCATGTCCGCGCCGGTCTGGCGCTGGATGTAGCCGCCCAGGTGCTTGTCCGGCGCCCACAGGATCTTGTGGCCCTTTTCCGTGAGCGCGCGCGCGATGTCCAGCGCGCAGCTGGACGTGACCAGCCAGTCGGAGCGCGCCTTCACCGCGGCGCTGGTGTTGGCGTACACGACGACGGTGCGGTCGGGGTGCTGGTCGCAGAAGGCGCTGAACTCGTCGATCGGGCAGCCCAGGTCCAGCGAGCAGGTGGCGTCGATGTCGGGCATCAGCACGCGCTTCTCGGGCGAGAGGATCTTGGCCGTCTCGCCCATGAACTTCACGCCCGACACGACCAGCGTCTGCGCCTGGTGGTCGCGCCCGAAACGCGCCATCTCCAGCGAATCGCTCACGATGCCGCCGGTCTCCTCGGCCAGGTCCTGCAGGTCGGGGTGCACGTAGTAGTGCGACACCATGACGGCATTGCGCTCCTTGAGCAGACGTTTGACCTTGTCCTTCAGCGCCGCCCGCTCGGACGCAGACGGCTCGGCCGGCACGCGTGCCCAGGCATGCTTGGTGTCGCAGGTATTGCCCGAAGGCTCGCCGGGAATGGGGTGTTCGTACTCGACGTCCTTGATGGGGATGACAACTGCACTCATGGGGTCATATTTCCTTCAGGCGCATGGAAAAGTCCGTCGCCTTCACGTCCTTGGTCAGCGCGCCGATGGAGATGCGGTCGACGCCGGTTTCCGCCAGCGCGCGCACGCTGTCCATGGTGACACCGCCGGAGATCTCGAGGATGGCGCGGGCATTGTTGATGCGCACGGCCTCGCGCAGGGTCGGCAGGTCCATGTTGTCCAGCAGGATCATGGCGGCGCCGTTGGCCAGCGCCTCTTCCAGCTGGGCCAGCGTCTCCACTTCGATCTCGACGAACGACGCCTGGCCCGCGACCTGCGCGGCAGCCTTCAACACAGCCGTGACGCCACCCGCGGCCGCGATGTGGTTCTCCTTGACCAGGATGGCGTCGTACAGCCCGATGCGGTGGTTCACGCCGCCGCCGATGCGCACGGCGTATTTCTGTGCGAGCCGCAGGCCGGGCAGCGTCTTGCGGGTGTCGACGATCCGGGCCTTGGTGCCTTTCACCGCTTCGACATAAGCTGCTGTCTTGGTCGCCACCGCGCTCAGCAGCTGCAGGAAGTTCAGCGCCGTGCGCTCGGCCGTAAGCAGCCCGCGCGCCGACCCTTCGACTTCCAGCACCACCTGGTCGGCCATGCTGCGCATGCCTTCGCGCACCAGCCAGTGAACCTGCGCGCCGGGGTCCGCCTGCCGCAGCGCGGCCTCGGCCCAGGGCGCGCCGCAGATCACCGCCGGCTCGCGCACCAGCACGCGCGCGCGGGCCCGGCGCCCGGGGTCCACCAGCGCGGCAGTGAGGTCGCCCGCGCCGACATCCTCGGCGAGCGCTCGCGCCGCGTCGGCTCCGGCCAGTTCCTGCAGTTTCGCGTGCGAAAAGTCCAAACGTTCTGACATGCAGGCAAGCATAGCCGCAAGCGGCTGCGGGCGAGCCGCTGAGCCGCAGAACCCTTGTCCAGCTTGCACTTTTGCCCGGCCCGACGCGGACGACCCGGCGCGGGGGCATCGGCCTACGCTGCAGTTCTCGGCATTGGGGACAATGGAAGGCATGAACAGCGCTTCAACCGAAACTGAACCGTCACGAGCGGACGTGGAGATGCTGAGGGGGCCCGTGGTGCTCGAGTTCGGCACTTCCTGGTGCGGCTGGTGCCGTGGCGCGCAGCCGCTCATCGGCGCGGCAGTTGCGGCGCACCCGTCTGTCCGGCACGTCAAGATCGAGGACGGTCCGGGCCGGCCGCTGGGCCGGTCCTTCCGCGTCAAGCTTTGGCCCACCCTGGTCTTCCTGCTCGACGGCAAGGAAATCGGCCGTGTGGTCCGTCCGCAGGATGCAGAAGACCTGCGGCGTGCCCTGCTGCAGATCGATCCACGGGGAGGCTGAGCCCGTCGTAGACGGTCAGGCCGCCTCGGCCGCCGGATCCCGCCCCATCAGCTCCGCCAACGCTTCGGCGGGTTTCAGCCGGCCGTCGAGCAGTGCCACGACCGCCTGGGAGATCGGCATGTCGAGCCCCAGGTGCCGGGCGCGGCCGACGACCGTCCGGGCGCAATAGACGCCCTCGGCCACGTGCCCGAGCGATGCCACTGCCTGGGACAACGACTGCCCCCGGGCCAGCATCAGGCCGATCCGCCGGTTTCGGCTGAGGTCGCCGGTGGCCGTGAGGACCAGGTCACCCAGCCCCGACAGCCCCATGAAGGTTTCGGCGCGTGCGCCCAGCGCCACGCCGAGCCGGGTCATCTCAGCCAGGCCCCGGGTGATGAGCGCGGCGCGCGCGTTCGACCCGAGATCGAGGCCGTCGCACAGCCCCGTAGCGATGGCCAGTACGTTCTTGACGGCGCCGCCGACCTCGACCCCGACCAGGTCGTCATTGGCATAGATGCGCAGGTTGCCGTGGTGGAAAGCCGCCACGAGGGCCTCGCGCACCGCCAGGTCCTCGCTGGCCGCGACCAGTGCCGTCGGCTGTCCCCGGGCGACCTCGAGCGCGAAGCTGGGTCCGCTCAACACGCCGCCCTTGAGCAGCGGCGCCACTTGCGCCCTGATCTCGTGGCCGAGCAAACCGTCCGCGCCGCCCACCGGCGCCTCGAAGCCCTTGCAGAGCCAGGCGACCGGACCGGGGTGGGCGCGCAGGCGCTCCAGCAAGGCGCGCAACCCGGCCATGGGGGTGGCGACGATCGCCAGGTCGTTGCCGGCGGCCAGGGCGGCGACGTCCGGGTCGGATCGGATGAGGAGGGGCGCCGGAAGCGCCACGCCCGGCAGGTAGCGCCGGTTCTCGCGCTCGGCGGCCAATGCCCGCGCCTGCGCGCCATCGCGGGCCCAAAGCGTCACCGCATGCCGGGACGCGGCCGCCACGGCCAGCGCCGTGCCCCAGGCACCGGCACCGAACACTATGATTTTCATAGCACGAGGCAGGGACGGACCGGCGTCAAGCGGCCCGAATCGGCGTTCAGGCCGTGGTGATGATGCTGGAGGGCTGTTCGGCCTGCTGCAGCTGCGCCTGCTGTTGTTCGTACATGGCCTGGAAATTGATCTCGGCCAGGTGAACGGGCGGGAAACCGGCGCGCGTGATGATGTCCGCCACGTTGCCGCGCAGGTACGGGTACACGATCTGCGGACAGGCGATGCCCATGATCGCGTTCATCTGGTCCTGGGGCAGGTTGCGGATCTCGAAGATGCCGGCCTGCTTGGCTTCGACCAGGAACACGGTCTTGTCCTGGACCTTGGTCGTGACGGTGGCCGTGACGCAGATCTCGTACACGCCGTCGGCGGCTTGGGCGGCTTCCACGCCGAGCTGGATGTCCACCGCGGGCTGCTCCTGCTCGAGCAGGATGCCGGGGGAGTTGGGCTGCTCGAGCGAGGCTTCCTTCAGGTAGACGCGCTGGATCTGGAACACGGGGTCTGGTTGCTGGTCGGCCATGGCTTTCTTTCGGTCAATGCAAAGGCCCGTCGGTGGCTACCGAAGCGGGCACGGGATTCGGAACAGGAGGGATTATCTCAGCCCGGGCAGGGCCGCCGGGCTCAGCCGCGGCCCAGCAGCGGGTCGAGCCCGCCGCGGCGGTCCAGGGCCATCAGCTCGTCGCAGCCGCCCACGTGCGTGTCGCCGATGAAAATCTGCGGCACGGTGCGCCGACCGGTGATCTCCATCATCTTCATGCGCTCGGCCGGCTGCATGTCGACCCGGATTTCTTCGATGGCATCGACGCCCTTGGCCTTGAGGATTTGCTTGGCGCGGATGCAATAGGGGCAAACGGCCGTGGTGTACATCTTGACGGACTGCATCTCTCGTTTTTCGTGTCTTTTCGGGGGCCACCCGCGGAACCGGCTTTGCCGGGCCGCTGGTGGCTCCCCGTGGAGGGGGAGGCGGCCGCAGGCCGCTTGGGGGGTGGGCTATCTCTCGACCGGGAGATTAGCTTCTTTCCAGGCTTTCAGCCCGCCGGCCAGGACTTGGGCCTTGTCGTAGCCCAGTTTCTTGGCCACGCCCAGCGCCCGGTTGGCGCGCGCGCCCGAGGCGCAGACCAGGATCAGCGGCACGGTCTTGTTCTTCACCACTTCGGGCAGCCGCTGCTCGAGCTGCCCTACCGGCACGTTCTTCGCCCCGCCCACGTGGCCGGCCGCGAACTCCTCGGTCTCGCACACGTCCACCACCACGGCGCGCTCTCGGTTGATCAGTTGCACCGCCTCTGCGGTGCTCACGCCCCCGCCGGTCGCCCCCTTCAGCGCGGGCCATAGCAGCATGGCGCCGGAGGCCAGCGCGACCGAGATCAGCATCCAGTTATCGATCAGAAATTTCACGTCTTTCCTTGTTTGGGCCATCCGGCCAACCCGCGATTCTAAAATGCCGGGTTTCCCCTTCGCTTGTACAGGCTGCCTCCCCATGCACAAACTCGTCCTGATCCGCCACGGCGAATCGACCTGGAACCTCGAAAACCGCTTCACCGGCTGGACCGACGTGGACCTCACACCCACCGGCGTGGAACAGGCCAAGACCTCCGGCCGCCTCCTGAAGGCCGAGGGCTACGACTTCGACATCTGCCACACCAGCGTCCTCAAGCGCGCCACGCGCACCCTGTGGCACTGCCTGGACGAGATGGACCGCACCTGGCTGCCGGTCGTCCACTCCTGGCGCCTGAACGAGCGCCACTACGGCGCGCTGCAGGGCCTGAACAAGGCCGAGACGGCCCGGAAATTCGGCGACGAGCAGGTGCTGGTCTGGCGCCGCAGCTACGACGTGCCGCCGCCCGCGCTGGAGCCCGGCGACCCGCGCAGCGAGCGCACGGACATCCGCTATTCGAAGCTGGACCCGGCCCAGGTCCCCCTGACCGAATGCCTGAAGGACACCGTAGCGCGGGTGCTGCCGTTCTGGAACGAATCGATGGCCCCTGCGATCCGCGGCGGCCAGCGCGTGCTGGTGTCGGCGCACGGCAACTCGATCCGGGCGCTGGTGAAATACCTTGACGGCATTTCGGACAGCGACATCGTGGGCCTGAACATCCCCAACGGGATCCCGCTGGTGTACGAGCTCGACGCCGACCTGAAGCCGATCCGCCACTACTACCTGGGCGACGCCGAAGCCGCCGCGCGGGCCGCTGCCGCCGTGGCGCACCAGGGCAAGGCCTAAACCCTGGAAAAGGGTTACGGTTGTACCGCGTGCGCCCACGTAAAGACGCGGTAAACGGGGGACTTTTCCACAAATAGGCGTCAAGCTCCCGGAACCCTTGGGTAACGGTTGCGTCATAACCGGTGCGCAGGTGTATATTTTCAGGGACTGTAGAGGACTGGGTTTTTCCAACATGAGCCACAAACTCAAGATTGCCGGCTGGATTTCGATAGGCGCATTGGCCGGCGCGCTCACGACGGTGTCGTTGCAGACGGTCGCGCGTGGCTCCCTGGCGCCCCTGCCGCTCGAGGAGCTGCAGCAGCTGGCGGCGGTCTTCGGCATGGTCAAGAGCGACTATGTCGAGCCGGTCGACGAGAAAAAGCTGATCACGGACGCCATCTCCGGGATGGTGGCCAGCCTGGACCCCCACTCCCAGTACTTCGACAAGAAGACCTTCAAGGAATTCAAGGAAGGCACGTCCGGCCGCTTCGTCGGCGTGGGCATCGAGATTTCGCAGGAAGACGGCCTCGTCAAGGTGGTGTCGCCGATCGAAGGCTCCCCCGCCTACCGCGCGGGCCTGAAGCCCAACGACCTGATCACCAAGATCGACGATACGGTCGTCAAGGGCCTGTCGCTGAACGATGCCGTCAAGCGCATGCGTGGCGAGCCCAACACCAAGGTCATGCTGACCATCTTCCGCAAGGACGAGAACCGCACGTTCCCAGTGACCATCACCCGAGAGGAAATCCGCACGCAGTCGGTGCGCGGCAAGGTCGTCGAGCCGGGCTACGGCTGGATCCGCCTGTCGCAGTTCCAGGAACGCACCGTGGACGACTTCGTGCGCAAGGTCGAGGAGATCTACAAGGCCGAGCCCAACCTGAAAGGCCTGGTGCTGGACCTGCGCAACGACCCGGGCGGCCTGCTGGACGCGGCCGTGGCGGTCTCCGCCGCGTTCCTGCCGCCGGACGTGACCGTGGTCTCCACCAACGGCCAGCTGGCCGAGAGCAAGTTCATCTACAAGGCCTCGCCGGAGTTCTACCAGCGCCGCGCCGGCGCCGACCCGCTGCGCCGCCTGCCCGCCGCCCTCAAGAACGTGCCGCTGGTGGTGCTGGTCAACGAAGGCTCCGCCTCGGCCAGCGAGATCGTCGCCGGTGCCCTGCAGGACCACAAGCGCGCCAAGGTCCTGGGCAGCCAGACCTTCGGCAAGGGCTCCGTCCAGACGGTGCGCCCGCTCGGCCCCGACACCGGCCTGAAGCTGACCACCGCCCGTTACTACACCCCGAGCGGCAAGTCGATCCAGGCCAAGGGCATCGTGCCGGACGTGATGGTGGACGAGTCCGAGGAAGGCAATGTGTTCTCCGTGCTGCGCACCCGCGAGGCCGACCTCGACAAGCACCTCGGCAGCGGCCAGGGCGCCGAAGTGAAGGATCCGCTGCGCGAGAAGGCACGCGAGGACGCCCGCAAGAAGGCCGAGGAAGAGGCGAAGAAGCCGGTGGCCGACCGCAAGGTGCCCGAGTTCGGCACCGACAAGGACTTCCAGCTGGTGCAGGCCCTGAACCAGCTCAAGGGCCGGCCGGTCCTCGTGAGCAAGACGCAGATCGTCGAGAACAAGGCCGACAAGAAGGACAACTGACCCGCGAGCGGAGCACAGCGGGTCATCCCGGCGCAGGCCGGGATCCAATCAAAAGCCGGCAATAGCCGGCTTTTTTGTTTCCCGCAGTTGTTTGTAATCAAAGGCTTCGGGGCCCCTGGGGAGCAAACTAACCCGGGGATGTCACCCAGAAGCCTCAAGTTCAAAGTCAGCCTGTACCTGACCCTCGTGCTCGCGGGCGTGATGGGGCTGTTCGTCGCCCTGCTGGTCAAGCAGGAGCGCGACGAGCAGCTTCGCACGCTGGTCACGCACATGGCGCAGCTGTCGCAGGTGATCGAGCGCAGCACCCGCCACGCGATGCTGCTGGACCAGCCCGACATCGTGGACAAGATCATCGAGGACGTGGGCAAGCAGGAAGGCATCCGGCGCGTGCGCGTCCTGCGCAAGGACGGCGTGATCGCCCATTCCAACTTTCCCGGGGAGATCGGCCAGCGTGTGGACAAGGACGTCGAGCACTGCTCCGCCTGCCATGAGGCGGACAAGGTGCTCAAGGACATCCCCAACCACAAGAAGTGGCGAATCTTCGAAACGGCCGACCGCCAGCAGCTGCTCGGCAACATGGAAGTGATCCGCAACGAGCCGTCCTGCGCCACCGCGTCCTGCCACGCCCACCCCGCCGCCCAGTCGGTGCTCGGCGTGGTCGACATCACCTATTCGCTGGACGAGATCAACCGCACGATGAAGGCCCACGTGGTGAAGATGGTCGCGGTCTCGATCGGCTTCATCCTGCTGGTGTCCGTCAGCGTCGGCTGGCTGCTGCACCGGCTCATCTACGTGCCCCTGCGCGACCTCGACCGGGGCGCCAGGCGCCTGGCCTCGGGCGACTTCGACCAGCCCATCCCCGTGCGCGGCGAGGACGAATTCGGCAGCCTGGCGCGGTCGTCGAACACCATGATGGCGGCGCTCAAGAAGTCGCGGCAGGAGCTCGAGGAATGGGTCCAGACCCTGGGCCACAAGGTGGAGCAGCGCACCGCGGAGCTGCGGCTGGCCGAAGCCGAAGTCGCGCGGGGCGAGAAACTCGCCTCGATCGGACAGCTGGCCGCGGGAATAGCGCACGAGTTGAACAATCCGCTGACCGGCGTGCTGACCTTCACCTCCCTCATGCGCAAGAAGATGCCCGAGGGCAGCCAGGATGCCGAAGACCTGGACCTGGTGATCCGCGAGACGCGGCGCTGCGCGAGCATCATCCGCCGGCTGCTGGACTTCGCGCGCGAGAAGCCGCCCGAGAAAACCGAGGTGGACCTCAATTCGCTGATCGCGGAAACCGTGCGCTTCGTCGAGCGCTCGGCCGCGCTGCAACACGTCGAGATCACGACGCAGCTCGACAGGAACCTCCCGCAGCTGAACGTGGACGCGGACCTGATCAAGCAAGTGCTGATGAACATCCTGGTCAACGCGCAGCAGGCGATCGTCGAGGAACAGGGCAGCATCCTCGTCACCAGCCGGCTGCACGCCGCGCGGCGGCTCGCGAGCTGCGGCGCCGAGCCCGTGCCGGTGGTGGAGGTGGCCATCACCGACACCGGCTGCGGGATCGCGAAGGAGAACCTGCAGCGCATTTTCGACCCGTTCTTCACGTCCAAGGAGGTCGGCAAGGGAACGGGCCTCGGCCTGTCGGTGAGCTACGGCATCGTCAGGGCGCACGGCGGCGAGATCGAGGTGGAGAGCACCGTCGGCGAAGGCACCACCTTCCGCATCTTCCTGCCCGCCATGGCAGCTGCCGCCCCTGGCCCGGCCGAACCCGAAACATCGGAGAGCACCGCATGAAAGCCCGCATACTGATCGTGGATGACGAGGAGATCGTCCTTCGCAGCTGCGTCCGCATCCTGGAGAACGACGATTACCAGGTGGACTCCGTGCTCGACCCGTGGGAGGCATTGCGTCGCATCGACGAAAACGGCTATGACGTCCTGGTGCTGGACATCATGATGCCGAAGATCGACGGGCTGCAGGTCCTGCAGCACGTGAAGGAGCGGCACCCGGACGTCGACGTGGTGATGATGACCGGCCTGTCGCAGATCCAGACCGCCGTGAAGGCGATGAAGCTGGGCGCCTTCGATTACCTCTCCAAGCCCTTCGACCCCGACGAACTCAAGCTGGTGGTGGACCGGGCGCTGGAACGCCAGCGCCTGCTGCGGGAGAACCGGGCGCTCAAGACCGAGGCGGGCTCCAAATACCGCTTCGAGAACATGGTCGGCGGCAGCCCGCAGATGCAGGGCGTCTACCGGCTGATCGCCCAGTGCGCACCCACCAACTGCACCGTCCTGATCACCGGCGAGAGCGGCACGGGCAAGGAAATGGTCGCCCGCGCCATCCACTACAACAGCCTGCGCAAGGACCAGCCCTTCGTGGCGGTGGACTGCAACACCCTGTCCGAGAACCTGTTGGAAAGCGAGCTGTTCGGCCACGTGAAGGGCGCGTTCACCGGCGCCACCTCGAACAAGCGCGGCATGTTCGACATGGCCAACAACGGCACCCTGTTCCTGGACGAGCTGGGCAACATCCCGCTGTCCACGCAGGCCAAGCTGCTGCGCGTGATCCAGGAGCGCGAATACAAGGCCGTCGGCGACACCCGCACCCAGACCACCAACGTGCGGCTGCTCGCGGCCACCAACCGCGACCCGAAGGCGATGGTCGGCGAGGGCACGTTCCGCGAGGACCTGTACTACCGCATCAACGTGTTCCCGATCCATGTCCCGCCGTTGCGCGAGCGGCGCGAGGACATCCCGGCATTGGCATTCCAGTTCCTCAAGACGTTCAGCGAGGAGCTGGAGCGGCCGGTGCCCAAGATTTCGGAAGGCGCGATGAGCCTGCTCATGAGCCATGCCTGGCCCGGCAACGTGCGCGAGCTGCAGAATGCGATGCACCGCGCCGTGATCCTGGCCTCCGACGACACCATCCGCCAGGCGCACCTGGCCGCCATCCTCGACAGCGCCCCGCGCACCGACCTCGAAGTGCCGCGCACCAGCGAAGACCTCAAGCGGGTCAAGAAGATCGCCCGCGAGAAGTCGGTGGAGGATATCGAGAAGCTGTTCGTGCACGAGACGCTCAAGCGCAACGTGTGGAACGTCACCCGCAGCGCGGAGGCGACCGGGATGCAGCGCGCGAACTTCCAGGCGCTGATGAAGAAATACAACATCCGCGTGCGCGACACGGAGCCGCCGACAGGGGACGAGCAGCCGATGTAGAACGGGCAGGCCGAAGCCTGCCCGCCCAGGATCACGCGGCGCGGGGCCGCGGCCTCCCTACTGCGCCAGGATCCACTGCGCCAGGTTCTTCACCTGGGCCGCGTCCTTGGTGGCAACGGCCTTGTGCTCTTCCTCGCTGCCGTCTTCCATCTTGACCTTCGGGCTCTTGGTCAGCAGGTCGACCAGCTTGGCTTCGCCGTCGGCCTTGCCCTTGTACTTGGCGGCCGTCTTCTGGTAGGCCGGGCCCTTCTTGGCCTTGTCGACCGAATGGCACTTGGTGCAGCCGCTTTCCTTGTTCAGCTTGACCGCGGCGTCGTTGTCCACGGCCGCGGCGGCCGGCAACCAGAGCGTGCATGCGAATGCGGCGGCGGCCGCGAGGGTCTTGAGGATCATCTTTCTGCTCCTTGGGTTGGGTTGAGAGGGGCCGCGCTCACGCCGTGGCCCGTGTCGCCTGGACGGCGGACGGCGTTTCTTCCTCGACATCCTCGTAGCCGGTGATCATGGCCTTGATGTGCGCCGTCGGCGTGTGGCCCAGCGTCGCGAGGTAGGGGTGGATCAGCAGGTAGAACACGAAGAAGATGAAGATCAGCACGTGGATGGTGTCGACCACGCGCACGCCGCCCACCATGTCCACGAAGCCGGAGAAGCGCTTGATGTCCCACATCAGGATGCCCGTGATGAACTGCAGCGGCAGCAGGAACAGCATCAGGATCTGGTAGAGCATGCGCTGCAGCGGGTTGAACTTGTTGTACGGGTCCATGTGGTGCGGGCTGTGCTCGCCCTTGAAGATGCCGTACCCGTAGTACTGCATCTGCGCGAAGCAGGCGCGCGCCAGCTTCAGCAGGTTGAACTCGGGGTGGTAGGCCTTGTTCTTGTCCGAGAACAGGTAGAACAGCAGCCACACGAAGAAGTTGCCGATCAGCGCGAAAGCCACCCAGTTGTGGACCACGACCGCGTTGCGGAAGGTCATGAAGTCGAACAGGTCCAGGTAGCGGATCTGCACGCCCGTCACGACCAGGACGATGAACAGGACCGCATTGGCCCAGTGCCACAGCCGCACCGGGAGCGGGTTGATGTACAGCTTTGTCATGATCAGCTCCTATCCGTGGATTCGTTGGCCTCGGCAGCTTCGGCGGCCGCGGCGGCCTTGCGCTTGCGCGCGCTCATCAGCTTGACCACCAGGTGCCCGCCGGGGATCAGGATGCCGGCGCCCAGCGCCATGACCAGCATCGCGTCCAGCAGCACGATGCGGCTGCTGCCGATCGTGTAGAACCCCCCGACCGAGCCGATGGACTCGACCGAGTTCAGGATGCCGTCGGTCGCGCCGTGTCGCAGCGGCCTGCCGTCCGGGCCGGCCATGCTCACGGTGACCTTCTGGAACGAGGCGGCGCCTTGCTTGTGGCAGGTCGCGCAGTCCTTCAGCGCCTTGCCCTTCGCGGCCAGCGAGTGCGATTCGATGCCGGTCTGCACCTCGAGCCGGCCGCGCACGATCGTGCGGGCGTCCGAGCCGCCACGGCTGAAGTCCTGCAGCAGGCTCCACAGGGCGCGGCCGTCGATGCCCGATCCCTTCGGGTCGGCGGTGCTTGCGAGCTTGACGAACTGCGGCACACCGACCTTTTCAGCGGCCTGCTGCGTCGCGGCGGTTCCCTCGTAGATCCGCAGGTTCACGCGCCGGGTCGTGCCGGGCGAGTGGCAGGCGGGGCACGAGATGGCCTCGAGGTGCCGCGCGGTATTGGGCAGCCATTCCGCGTGGCTGGTGGCCACTTCGCGATGGCAGGAGACGCACTGGTCCTTGAGGTGGTCGCCCAGGGCCGCCGCCTTGATGTTGTGCGTCTTGTGGCAATCCTTGCACGCCAGCGCCTCGTCGCCGCTTGCGCCGTGGATGCTGGCTGCGAAAGCCTGGGACACGCCCTTGTGGCATTGCTGGCAGGCCACGTTGTCGCCGCCGGTGGTGTCCTTGGCTGAGCGGGTGGCATGCGGGTCATGGCAGTCGGAGCACAGCGGCGCCTTCGCGCTGCCGGCCTGGACCTGCGCCGAGTGGACGCTGTCCTCGTACTGCGTCATCGTCTTCTTGTGGCAGTCGCGGCAGGTCTCCATGAGGCCCTGCGAGTGTTCGCGCCGGCTCTTGACGAGCTTGGGCTCCTTGCCGTGGGCCTTGACGTCGATGTCCGAATGGCAGCCCTCGCAGCCGCTGGAGTTGTGCACCGATTGCGCGAAGCCGTTCGGCGCGATGTACAGCGGCAGGGATTCGCCGTTGGCCATGGTCTTGCGAAGCCCCGGCTTGGCGTGGCAGTCCAGGCAGACCTTGTCTTCGCTGGACAGCGCCGTGTCCTTGGAAACCGCGGCCGCCGCGGGCGCGCCCAGGAACAGCGTCAATGCCAGCGCCAGGGCCGCTCCCAGAAGGGCCCGGCCCCGGCGCGGCAGATCGGCTGCTCCCTGCGAGATGCGAAAGCGTGTCATGGGAAACCTCTTTGCTCTAAACAATCACTTCACGTCGTTCACGTCACTCGGCCGGGGCGCGGCCGAAGGCGGCCTTCGTCGCCATCCAGGCAAGCATCCCGAGCGCCGCGAACGGAAGGACGATCAGGTAGGCCAGGCCGACGAAGGGCGCGACCGCGAGTTGCAGTGCGACCTTGGCGGCGCCCAGTGCTTCACGGGCCTTCGGCTGTTTCCACAGCGCCTGCCCGGCGAACCAGAGCAGCATCCCGAGGCCGACGAACGGCAGCAGGACGGCGTACACCAGGCCGACGAACGGCGCGGAAAGGAACAGCGCGATGTTCCTGAGCTGGCCGCCACGCGCCGCGGGTTGCGCCTCGGGCTGGGCCGGGACTTCGGGCGCGGCGGGCGCGATCACCGGCGCCATGGGCGTGGTGACGGTGCGCACGGCGTTGGCGGCGCTGTCCTCGATCATGTCGGGCGACAGGGGCTTGCGCAGGAAGTCGACGACTCCCGCGGCACGGGCCCGCGCCTCGTTGGCGGCCGAGCCGTAGCCTGTCACGAGCACGACGGGGATCCACGGCTGGGTGGCCTTGATGCTTTCGGCGACCTGCAGGCCGTCCATGCCGGGCATGCGCAGGTCGGTGAACACGGCATCGAACTTCTCGTCCTTGAGCTTGGCCAAGGCGTCGGCACCGTTTTCAGCGGCGACCACGATGTAGCCCTTGCCGGAAAGAACGCGGTTGAAGCTTGCGCCCACCACCGGATCGTCATCGACGACCAATACTTTGCGGAGTGCTGTCATGATATTTCCCTCACAAATTCGGGTTTGTCGGAAACCCGGCCGGTACTTCAGGAGAACTCGATTCCTGACTCGTTTGGCACGACCGGCCGGCATCGCTCCTCAATGCCCACCGTTTGTGCAGCATGGCTGCGTTGGCCGCCTCGATCACCTGCTCGGGCCCCACGGGCTTGGCCAGGTAGTCATAGGCGCCAAGCGTCACGGCTTCCTTCGCGGTTTCCAGCGTCGGGTAGCCGGTGATGATGATCACTTCGCTCTCCGGCCAGCGCTCCTTCAGGGACCGCAGGATGCTCATGCCATCCACGCCGGGCAGCCGCAGGTCCAGCAGGACGATGTCGAACTTCTCGTTCTGCATCGCTTCCGAAACCTGTGCCCAGGACCACACGGCCTTCACCTTGCAGTGCGCGCTCGCCAGGATGCGCATGAAGCTCAGGCGAACGACTTCTTCGTCATCGACTATCAGGATCCTGGTGGTGGTGTTCATTTGGGCCACGCTTTGTTTGTTGCGCTGTCCCTTACGCATCAGCCGTGCCACGTCGCCCAACTATCGTGATTCGCGTTTGAATTCAACGAGTTAGCGCATTCCGCAGCCCCCAATCCCGGACTTCAAACAGGCCCGGGCGAGCGGTGAAGTACATCCGGTTCATGCACCCCCCGCCAGGTCAACCGTGAATCCCAAATGAAATCAACGACTTGGCTTGCTGCCGAGGCGCCGCAAGTTTTCATGCATCCGGGGACATCCGCGTTTCCGCCACAATCCCGGCATGACGGACGACCAGTTGCTGCGCTATTCGCGCCACATCCTGCTGGAGGAAATCGGCATCGAAGGCCAGGAGCGGTTGATGGCCTCGCATGCCCTCGTGATCGGCGCGGGCGGGCTGGGCTCGCCGGTGGCGCTTTACCTCGGCACGGCCGGCGTCGGGCGCATCACGCTGGTGGACCACGACGCCGTGGATCTCACGAACCTGCAGCGGCAGATCGCCCACAACCTCGCGCGAGTCGGGCAGCCCAAGGCGGTGTCGGCGCAGCAAGCTGTCGGCGAGATCAATCCCGAAGTACTGGTGATCCCGGTCGTGCAGCGGGCCGACGCGCAACTGCTGGACGAGCTGGTGCCGGGAGCCGACGTCGTGATCGATTGCTGCGACAACTTCGCCACGCGCCAGGCGATCAATGCGGCGTGCGTGCGGCACGGCAAGCCGCTGGTGTCGGGCGCCGCGATCCGCTTCGACGGGCAGGTCTCCGTCTTCGACACACGCGACGCGAAGTCTCCGTGCTACGCGTGCGTGTTCGCGCCTTCGGACGACTTCGAGGAAACGCGCTGCGCGACCATGGGCGTCTTCGCGCCGCTGGTCGGCATCATCGGCACCATGCAGGCCGCCGAAGCGCTCAAGCTCCTCAGCGGCGCGGGCACATCCCTCGCGGGACGGCTGCAGATGCTGGACGGACGCGCGATGGAGTGGAACGAGGTGCGGGTGCCGCGCAACATGGCATGCCCCGTCTGCAAGGACCGCGCGGCTAGTGTGCCGTCCCGTAAGTAACTGCGCGGTCGCGAAGCAAAGCGAGCGCAGTGTCGGGGCGGCGGGCCGTGGACGGCGGGGCGCTCTGCGCAGCGGAATAAAGGAGGGGCCGCCCTGCTCCCGCCCCCAACGCTATGAAATTCTGGGACAGCACACTAGATGAAGCCGTCGGGCACTTCGATGCCTTCGGCGCGCGCCTTGCGTTCCAGCGCCAGCCGCCGCTCGCCGGCCAGCCGCACCCCGTCGTCGGACAGCATTTCGGAGACGATCGCTTCCATGCGCTCGAAATAGACGTCGCTGCCCGCCAACGCGGCGGGATCGATGAGGATGAACGCCTGGCCGATTCTCGGCACATCGCCCTCCTCCACGAAGAAGGACGACGCTTCGAAGCCGAAGCGCGCGCCGGTCAAAGCCACAACCAGCAACTCGACGATCAGCGCGAGCATGGTGCCTTTGGGGCTGGTCGCGGCGCCCACGGGCAGCATCGATCCTTCGAGCCCGGCCCGCGGATCGGTCGTGGGCCGGCCTGCCTTGTCGAGCGCCCAGCCCAACGGAATGGCGCGTCCTTCCTTGGCGGCCACCATGAGTTTGCCGCGTGCCACTTCGGAGAGCGACAGGTCGATCATGAGGGGATCGTTGGCCCGCCTGGGAAAGACAGCCGCAACCGGGTTGGTGCCGAATACCGGATGGCGCCCGCCCGCCGCCGGCATGGCCGCGGGCGAATTGGCGAAACCCAGGCCCACCAGCTGCGCCGCGGCGGCCGGCCGCAGATGATCGACGACGACCCCGGCGTGGTGGCTGTTGGCCACCCCCGCGAAGCACACGCCGAGCTCACGCGCGACGGCGATGCCCTCGCGGATGGCCAGCTCGCACGCGGGGAAAGCCAGCCCGCGGCACGCATCGACAAGCAGCGCGGCGCCCTTGCGGTGTGCCACCACGGGCACGGCCTGGCCATCGGCGCGGCCGTTGCGCAAATGGGATGCGTACTGGGCGACCCGGGACAGTCCGTGCGAAGAGATGCCCTGCGCTTCGGCGAGCACGAGCGCCTGCGCCGTGCTGAGCGCCATCGCATCGTTCGCGCCCGCCTCGCGCAGCCGACTGCGGGCGCGCTCGACCGCTTCGTCGAACGTCAAGCGCGCCATCAGGCCGATTCGTACAGGCGCGTCAGCACGAACTCGCGGTGGCCCAGCGCCTCCGCCGCGGTGAGCCGGCCATTGGCGGTGCGCAGCATCGACTCCAGCAGCTTGTCGCCGGCCTGGTCGAGCGTGATCTCGCGCTGCAGCAACCCGGAGGTGTCGACGTCGACGTGCTCACTCATGAGCCGCACCGTGCGGGGGTTCGCGCAGATCTTGATCACCGGCAGGATCGGGTTGCCGATCACGTTGCCCTGCCCTGTCGGGAAGAAGTGCACCGCGTAACCCGACGCCGCGCACAGCGTCACCATCTCGGCGGCGGCGCTGGAAGAATCCATGAACCACAGGCCCGGGTGCGTGGGCGCTTCGGCCTTGTCGATCACGCCGTCCACGGTGCATTTGCGGCCGATCTTCTGGATGTTGCCAAGCGCCTTTTCCTCGATCGTGGTCAGGCCGCCCGCGATGTTTCCCTTGGTCGGCTGCGAGTCCGACAGGTCGCTCGTCTTGTGGCGGTTGATCACGTCCTGGTAGCGGTTGAACATGAACATGAATTTCTCGCGCACCGCATCATCGGCGCAGCGCTGCGCGACGATGTGTTCGCCACCGGTCAGCTCGGTCGTCTCGCCGAAGCACAGGTAGTTGCCCAGCGGGTGGAGCTTGTCGAACGCATTGCCCACCGTGGGGTTGGCGCCGCAGCCCGAAGTGGTATCCGACTCGCCGCACTTGGTGGAAACCCACAGCTCATGGATGGCGCAACGCTCGCGCTGCTTCTCGCTCGCCCATTGCACGTACTCGCGCGCCGCCTTGCTCGCCCGCATGATGGTGTCGTGGTCGCCGTGGCCCTCGATGCCGAAGCCGGTGACGGGCTTGCCGGTGGCGGCGATGCCGTCGACCACCTTTTTCGTCCACGAGTCCTCGATGCCGATGACGACCACGGCCGCGACGTTCGGGTTGCAGCCGGTGCCGATCAACGTGCGGAAGTGCAGGTCGAGATCGGCGCCGAACTGCAGGCGCCCGTACGGGTGCGGGATCGCCATCGCTCCCTTGATGTTGTGCGCCACGGCTTCGGCCGCGGCGTTGGACAGGTCGTCCAGCGGCAGGACGATGACGTGGTTGCGGATGCCCACGCGGCCGTTCTCGCGCCGGAAACCCAGGAAGGTGGTGTCTTTGTCGATGATGGACATGATGGTTACCAGCGCTTGGTCTTGATGTTGTGGACATGGGCGTGCTGGCCCGCCTGGATCGGCGCGATGACCTTGCCCATGTCGATGCCGTACTTCATGGCCGTGTCGCCCACGGCCATGTCCTTCAACGCGATCTTGTGGCCGATCGGGATGTCCTGGCGCGCCACGAGGTTCACCATGCGGTCATCGTCCATGATCCAGCCGGTGAGTTCGGCTCCGGCCTTCACGCCCTCGACCACCACCACGGCGACCGTGTCGCGGGGGTCATGCAATACGAAATGAATCACGTGCTTTCTCCAGCAGATACCAGAGCGCAGTTTTTACGCTGGCGCCCAGGCTGTCAACCAACTCATATAGATGACTGCCCGCGCCGCACTACACTGTGGGCGTGAACCCAACCAACCCCGTGCATGGATTGAAACAGCTCGCAACCAGCGGACCCGGGCCGCTCTACCGCCAGGCCCGGCTCGAGTTGCAGCGCCTGGTGGAAAGCGGGCGATACGCGCCCGGCGACGCGCTCCCCAGCGAGAGCGTGGTCGCGGCCGCGCTCGGCGTGAGCATCGGCACGTTGCGCAAGGCAGTGGATGAGCTGGTGCACGAACACGTGCTAGTGCGCCGGCAGGGCAAGGGTACCTTCGTTGCCCTGCTCAACGACGACCGATTCCTCTTCCAGTTCTTCCACGTCGAGCCGCGCGACGACTTCGGCGAGGGCGGGCTGCGCGAACGCGAAGACCCCCAGGTCGAGTGCGTCGCGTTCGTGCGGGGGCGTGCCGACGAAGCCGAGGCCGCGGCGCTGCGCATCCGGCCCGGCGATGGGGTGGTGCGCGTGGACAATCGCCTCTCCCTGTCGGGCCGGCCGGTCGTGCACGACCGCATCGTCGTCGCCGCGCAGACATTCAAGGGCCTCAGCGAGAAGCGCTTCACGGAGCGGCCCGGCACCATCTACAACCTGTACCAGACGGATCACGGCATCACGGTGCTGCGCGCGCGCGAGCGGGCGCGCGCCACCGCGGCCGGAAGGGAAACGGCCCGCATCCTCGGCGTGGCGATCGGGCGGCCGGTGCTGGAGGTGCACCGCGTGGCGTTGACGTTCGGCGACAAGCCAGTGGAGTACCGGGTCTCCACCATCAACACCGCGAACCACGATTACGTGAGCCTGCTGTCCAAGCGCGCCTAGCGTGCACCGGCCGCGAAGGTCACTGCCCGTAGGGCCGGTCGGGGGCGCCGGGCGCATGGGCGCCATCGGTGGAGGAGGTGGGCGCCGCAGGCGAAGCGGGCACGGCGGGCTTGGCATCCGGCGACTTCCTGCCCAGGCCGAACAACGGCCTGCGCGGGGGCCCGCCCAGTTCGGCGGCGGCCTTCTGCTGTGCGCGCGAGAGCACATCCACCCGCGCGGCCGCATCGGGCGACGCTGCTTCGCGCAGGATGCTGCCGCAGTTGGCGTCCTCGCCGGGCCCGGTTTCCACGGTCGCGGCCAGGGCCAGCAGCGGGTTGACGGCGCCCAGCGCCAGCGCCAGCCCGGCGCGCGCCGCGAGCGCGCCCTTTTCGAAGCCCGCCTGCGGCGCGCCGAGGCTCCCCGTCAACTTGAGCGGGGAGCGCAGGCTGAGGATGCTCATGTCCTTGGGATAGGGGCGGAAATAGAGATCCAGCTTTTCGGTCGCGAAGTCCACGGTGCCGTCGCCATAGACGACCGTATCCGTCGTATCGAGGACAAGGGCGCGGCTGGTCATGAGGCCCTTCTTCACGTCGAACGCGCTCGCGGCGCAGCGGACCGGCACGTTCAGGTCGCCCCGCAGCAGGAACTTGATGATCTCCGCGCCATCGAGGCCCGCCACCTCCAGCAGCAGGTTGCTGATCTGCCCGCGCCCCATCAGCAGTGCGATATTGCCGGAAGATCCGGCCAGCATCTGCGCCACCGAGTTGCCGCGCCCATCGAGTTCGATGTCTCCATGGATCTTGCCGAAGCTGGTCCTGGTCAGGTTCACGTCGCGGAACAACTTGCTCAACTCGAGCGACCTCGCCTTGAGGTCCACCTTGGCGATGGCCGGGTTGGCGTGGCTGTCGATCCGCACGCTGCCCGCCACCGTGCCGCCGGCGATGCCCAGGTTCATCGGCTCGAGGTTGAGGACGCCTTCCCTCAGCCGAACGTTGACGGAGCCGCGCTCCAATGGGAACCAGCGCGAGTTCGTCACCTTGGCCGCGCTGTACGCGACTTCGGAGTTCATGGCCTTCAACCGGGCGAAGTCGAGCGGCGCCCGGGGCAGCACCTTGCGGTTCGGATCCTTCGGCGCCCTGGCCTTGCGCGCGCCCGGCCTGTCTTTGGTTTGCGCGTCGGCCACCCGGCGCGCCGGCGCCGCCTTGGGCGGCTGCTCCGGCAACCCGATGATCGGCGCGAGGTCGTCGAAGTCGAGCCAGTTCGACCGCAGCTTGCCCGCCAGGTGCGGCACCTTTTGCGCGCGGTCGTACGCGAGCTCGCCCTTCATGTCCGTGTTGCCCAGCTTGCCGTCGATATCGCGCACCCGCCAAGTCTCGCCCTGCTTGGAGACATGCCCCTTGATCGCATAGCGGGGCGTCGAAGGCAGCACGACGCCGACCAGCTCGTACAGGTCCGCCAGGTTCTTGCCTCTCAGGTCGAACACGGCGTCCGCGCCGTCCAGCGTGGCCAGGCTGGCAATGGTGCCGCGGGCACTCAGGGTCGTCGCGCCCGCCGTCGCGTCCACCTGCAACGGGAAGGGACTCTGCAGCGGCGCGCTCAGGTACATCACATTGCCGGTACGCCCCTTGGCCGTGAATGGCTCTTTCTGCCACGTCCCCCGTGCGGCGAAACGCAGCGGCATCTCGGCGCTCGCGACGGCAGTGGATGTGCCTGTCTTGGCCAGGCTCAAAGGGCCATCGATGACGAAGTCGGTCCGGATGTCGGCGCCGTGCCCGGTCGCGACGTAATGGACGCTCCCGCGATCGACGACGAGCGCGCCGATGTCGGGGATGTTGCGCGGGTCGCCGGAATCACGGCCCAGGGCCCAGCTGCGCCGGCCGTCGGGTTCGATCTGCAGCCCGAGCTGGGGTTGCCGCAACTCGACGCGCGGCAGGACGATGTGGCGTCTGAGCAGCGGCAGCAGTTCGATGTCGATCTGCGCGCCTTCGGCCTTGACCAGGTGCGGGTCGGCGGCCCATTCCGGGTTGGCGAATTCGATGCCGTCCGCCAGGATGCGCGTGGTCCTCCCCAGCTTGACATCGAGGTGGCGCGTGATCTCGAAATGGCGCCCGGTCTTCTCGCTCACGTACCGGTTCAACGGCCCCCGCAGCACGTCCCACGGGAAGAATGCGACCAGAAGCGCGAGCAGGACGGCCAGCACCGCCAGGCCCGCAAGAAACTTCGCCCACAGCGGTCGGCCGTGGGACGGTGGGGTGCCGGCTGCTCCATCCATGCCGCCCCGTCAGCGTTGCGGCCGCGCCGAAGCGACGACCGGCCCCGCGCCCGCCGGCTGGGCGATCACCGCGAGATGGGCGCCCGTCGGTTCTCCCAGGGCCACCACGCCTGCGGCCATCAGCGTGCCAAAGAAAATCATGGCGGATTGGATCAACAGTTTCATCACGCGTCTCCCGGCATTGCCGGCTCCAGCCTGTTTCAAGCAAGTCTGCGCGGTGAAAATTTGTTGCCCGGTCAGAGCCCGGCGGCAGCTGCTGTCGGTTGTTGCCTACACCGAAACTGTAGGAAAAATCCTACGAGGCCGCTTCGGTCCCACTGGCAGAATGGGTGACTCGGGCGACACATGGGGAGACAGATCGGTCAGCCGGCTTCCTGCAAAAAGAAACGCGTTGGGCCCCCCGCCACGCCATGAATGACCTACTGTGGACTTGCGAACTTACATCGTCGAAGACAACGCCACGATCCGCGAAAACCTGATCGGCACGCTGGAGGAGCTGGCGTCCATTGAAGCCCTGGGGTGGGCGGAAACCGAGAACGAGGCCAAGTCATGGCTGGCGCAGCACGAGGGCCGCTGGGACCTCGCCATCGTGGACCTGTTCCTCAAGCAAGGCAGTGGGCTGGGTGTGCTCGAAGCCTGCCGCGGCCGCGCGACCGGCCGGCGTGTCGTCGTCCTGAGCAACTACGCGACGGCGGACATGCGCAAGCGCTGCCTGCAACTGGGCGCGGACGCCGTCTTCGACAAATCCAATGAAATCGACGCGCTGGTGGAGTACTGCATCCAGCTGTACGAGGCCCCGCGGCCCGGCGCCTAGGAGATGGCCGCCACGCTTGGCACTGTGTGTACTGCGCTGCCCCCCGGGGGGGCTGCAGGCGCCTTGGGGGGGCCCGGCGGCGCCTGGAGGCGAGTGCTCAGTCGATCAACTTGTTCTTCAACGCGTAATACGTCAAGTCGCTGTTCGATGCCAGGCTCATTTTTTCCATCAGGCGGGTGCGGTAGGTGCTGACGGTCTTCACGCTCAGGGACAGGGCCTTGGCGATGTCGCCCGCGGTCTCGCCCTTGGCAAGCTTGAGGAACACCTGGAACTCGCGCTCCGAAAGCTGTTCGTGAGGGGCGCCACCCTCCTTGCGATTGAGCTGCTGTGCGAGCAGTTCGGCCACCGCGGGAGAGATGTAGCGCCGTCCCAGCGCGATGGTGCGGATCGCGTTGACGATCTCCATCGGCTCGCATTCCTTGTTCAGGTAGCCGCTGGCGCCCTGGCGGATCAGGTTCATCGCGTAATGCTCCTCGGGGTAGCCCGAGAGGATCAGGATGCCGACGTCCGGCGCTTTCGCGCGGATCATCCCGAGCGCGTCGATCCCGCTTTGTCCGGGCATCGACAGGTCCATCACCAGCACATCGAGCTCGGTGGTGCGTACCAGGTCGATGGCTTCGCGGCCGCTGGCCGCTTCTCCGACCACGCGCAGATCGACCTGTTCCGAAAAGAACTGCTTCAATCCGGACCGGACAATGGCATGGTCATCCACAATGCCGACTTTGATCATGTCTGTTCTCTTTCGCAGGTCTTTGTTCGAGCCATTGTGCCGAAGTTTCGGCGGATAGGGCTTACCCTTCAGGCATGACTATGCACGATTTTATGCACAACCACGGTACTTTGGGATGAGATTCATGCGTTCGTTCTCCATGCCGAAGATGGCGATCAGCCTGGCGCTCGCCCTCCTGGCCGCCTGCATATTGATCGGGATCAATGAAACCGGGTACAACCAGTCCACCGAAGCGCTGGACGACATCGCCGAGGCTTCGCGCACCCGCGGCTCGCTCAACCGCGTCCTGCAGGCCGTCCTGGACGCCGAAACGGGCTCACGGGGCTACCTGCTGACCGGCGACCCGCGCTACCTCGAGCCCTACGATGCCGCCGTGGCGGCAATCGGCCAGCAGCTGGACGCGCTGCGCCTGATCTACACGCCCAATGCGGATGAGTTCAGCACGCTGGCCCAGCTGACGCGCAACGTGCAGCGCAAGTTGGCGGAAATGGACCTGTCGGTGCGCATGCGCAAGCAGGGCAACGAGGACGCCTGGAAGTTCGTGCTGATGACCGACGTGGGCAAGGAACACATGGACGCCATCCGCGCCGAGGCCACCAAGCTGATCAATGCCTCGAGCCACCGCATGGAGGTCAGCCAGGTGCAGGTGCGCCGCTCGCTGCTGCTGTCGCGCATCGGCATCGCCACCGTCACCATGGCGGGCCTGCTGGCGTTCTACCTGTACCTGCGACAGACCACGGCCCTCAAGCTCGCCGGCGAGCAGCAGCAGAAGGTGCTCCAGCAGGAGCGCGACCTGCTGGAGCGCCAGGTTCGCGAGCGCACGGCCACGCTCGCCGAACTGGCGACCCACCTGCAGCAGGTGCGCGAAGAGGAGCGCGGGCACCTCGCGCGCGAGCTGCACGACGAACTCGGCGCCCTGCTCACGGCCGCGAAGCTGGACGTCGCGCGGCTCAAGTCCAGGCTGTCCACGCAGCCGCCGGAAATCGGGCAGCGGCTGCAGCACCTCACCGAATCGCTCAACAGCGGCATCGCGCTCAAGCGCCGCATCATCGAGGACCTCCGGCCGTCATCGCTGTCCAACCTGGGCCTCACGGCATCGCTGGAGATCCTGGCGCGCGAGTTCTCGGAGCGCTCCGGGGTGGAGATCACGGCCGGTCTGGAGCAGGTGGAACTGGACGAGTCCCGGCAGCTCACCGTGTACCGGCTCGTGCAGGAGTCGCTGACGAACGTGGGCAAGTACGCGGAGGCCAAGCAGGTCGAAATCAGCGTGCGCGGCTACGAGAACCACGTCGAGGTGGACATTCGCGACGACGGCAAGGGCTTCGATGTAGGCGCCATCCGGCCGTCGACGCACGGGCTGGCGGGCATGCGGCACCGGGTCGAGGCCGCGGGCGGGCGCCTCACGGTCAATTCCAGCCCCGGTCGCGGCACCCGCATCTCGGCGGTGCTCCCCAAGGCCGCGGCGGCCTGAGCGCCGCCGCGAGGGCCTTCAAAAAATCCCCATTCGCTGTCGGCGGATTCCTACGGGAGTCCATCTCCCCTGCCGACAAGCTCACAGGCCCGCCGCTGATCACCAGCGCAGCCGTTGGCGGTCTAACCTTGCCGCAGGCGTTTCGCACCCACCCTGCGAATCGTCCCACCCCCCGGGCGCGCCCCGCAAGGAGATCGACATGTTGCATTACGCCATTGTGTTCCTGGTGATCGCGCTGGTCGCGGCCCTCTTCGGGTTCGGCGGCATTGCCGCCGGCGCCGTGGAGATCGCGAAGATCCTTTTCTTCGTGTTCGTCATCATGGCCGTCGTCGCATTCGTCATCAGCATCGGACGCAAGGGTTAGGCCCCTCGATCCACCGCCAAGCCCCCCGCGGCTCCACGCACAAACATCAACAGAGGACCACCAGATGACACCGAACACCACCAAATCGCTCCGCGCAGGAGCCTCCGATTACGCGGACGAAGCGCGCGGCGTGACGACGCACGCACTCGACACCACGAAGCAATTCGCCAACCAGGCCATCGAGAAGGCCGGGGAAACGGTGCGCGACCTGCGCTACGGGGTGAAAGACCTTGCCAGCAAGGGCGCGACCAGCGTGAGCGAGGCCAGTGCAGCCGCGCAAAGGCAGCTCGGACACTACGCCCAGGCCACCGGCCGCTATGTCTCCGAGCAACCCTTGAAGTCGGCGTTGATCGCCGCCGCCGTGGGCGCGGGCGTCGCCGCGCTGGTGCTCGCGTGGCGCCGCAACCGGGACCACAAGGGCTACTACTGATCCGACAGGGCGCCGCATGCTGCATCCCATCTTTTCGGTCCTGATCAACCGCCCCGAGCTGGTGATGGACCATGTCGCCGGTTATGCGGCACTGGTGCAGGAGGAAGCGTCGTCCGTCAGCGGCGAACTCGCCAAGCGCGCGGTCGCATGGGCGGCCGTCGTCGTCGGCGCGCTGGTGTTCCTGGTTTTGGCGGGCGTCGCCGCGATGCTCGGCGTGATGCAGGGGCAGTTCCACTGGATCCTCGTCGTCGCGCCGGCCATCCCGTTGGCGCTGTCCGTCGTCGCCTGGACCATCGCGCGCCAGCGCCTTCCTGCCAAGGCATTCACCGAACTCAAGGCCCAGCTCGACGCCGATGCGCAGACGCTGCGCACGCTCGGGGCGCACTCATGAGCGATGCCGGTGACCGGTTGGCGCGCACGCGGCTTGCGATCATCGAACAGGTGCAACGGCGCGAGCGCCGACCGGGCAGCCGTGACGAGCGCGATCGCGCCCAAGCGCGGGCGCAGCCCGGTGCGGGCGAGCCGGAGCGAGCCTACGAAGATCCGGGCGAAGGATGGTTCGGCCACATCAAGCACGCCCTGGGCACGTGGTGGCGCCACCACCCGGCGCACATGGGCGTGGAACTGGCGACGCCGATCTTGTCGGCGTATGCGCGCAAGAAGCCGCTGCAGTTTCTCGGGATCGCGGCCGCCGTGGGAGCGGTGGTCATGGTCGCGCGGCCCTGGCGGCTGATCTCGGCCACCGGGATCGTGGTGGCGCTGGTGAAGTCGTCGCAGCTGTCCGGCCTGCTCATGTCGGCGCTGTCGGCCGCCGACTTCCAGAAGGACGACCGGCCTTACGAATAGCGAAACGCAAGCCGGGCGGCGGGGTGCGGCAGTCCGGCAGGCATCTTGGAAGTCTCGGCACCGGGAAAACATTCGATCAACTGAAGGAGAAAGTCATGAAATACACCCGAGCCCTCGCGTTCGCCCTGCTGGCAGGCGCCACCATCGTCACCAGCGGCTGCGCCGTCATCCGCGGCCAGGAATCGGTCGGAGCCTACGTGGACGACACCGCCATCACCACCGCGGTGAAGGCGAAATTCGTCGAGGACAAGTCGGTGGACGCCGGCGCGATCAAGGTGGAAACCCTCAACGGGACCGTCGCGCTGTCCGGTTTCGCCAAGTCCAACGCCGAAAAGGCCCAGGCCGAATTCATCGCGCGCAACACCAAGGGCGTGCGTGAAGTGCGCAACAACCTGACCGTGCGCCCGTAAGCGTCCTGCCACACACGCGAAAGGCAGGCGTGCCGCGAGGCCACGCCTGCCTTTTTTCTTGGGATATTCCCCGGATTCCATGAAAACCTTCCGCTGCGACCACTGCGGCCACCCGCTCTTCTTCGAGAACGTGCAGTGCCTCCAGTGCGGCAGCGCGCTCGCGTTCCTGCCCGACCGGCTCGCGCTGTGCGCCGTCGAACCGGTACCCGGCGGCGACGCGGCCTTGTGGCGGCGCAAGCTGCCGCGGCGACGCCGCGCCGAAGCCCGGCACTACCGGCCGTGCAGCAACCATACGGAGAAACAAGCCTGCAACTTCGCGGTGCCCGCCGACGACCCGAACCCCTTGTGCGTGTCGTGCCGCCTGACGCGGATCCTGCCGGACCTCTCCATCGCGCAGAACCATGAGCGCTGGTACCGCATCGAGGTGGCCAAGCGCCGTCTGTTCTACACGCTCGCCAGGCTGGGCCTGGTGGACGTCAACCCACCCCATGGCGAACGCGACGGGCCGGTCTTCGAATTCCTCGCCGACCTGCCGGGCCAGACGATCCTGACCGGGCATTGCGAGGGCGTGATCACGCTCAACGTCGCCGAAGCCGACGACGCGGAGCGAGTGCGCCGGCGGCTCGCGCTGCACGAACCCTACCGCACGCTCCTGGGCCACCTGCGTCACGAGTCCGGCCACTACTACTGGGACCGCCTTGTCCTGAACGGCGGGCGCATCGATGCGTTCAGGGAGATGTTCGGTGACGAGCGGGCCGACTACGGCCAGGCCCTGGACGCCTATTACGCGTCGGGCGCCGCCCCGGCCGACTGGCAAGCCGCGCATGTGAGCGCGTACGCCACCGCGCACCCATGGGAGGACTGGGCCGAGACCTGGGCCCATTACCTTCACATGGTCGACCTGATGGAAACGGCCGCGTCGTACAGCACGCGGGTGGTGGTGCCCGGCAGCGATGCCGACGACGCGGAGGAGGTGGCGAACCCGTTCGAAGGCCGGATCAGGGATTTCGACCAGCTGGTGCAGCAGTGGGTCCCGCTCACCCTGCTGCTGAACAGCCTGAACCGCAGCCTCGGGCAGGATGACGCCTACCCCTTCGCGCTGACCTCGGGCGCGTTGAAGAAGCTGCGGTTCGTGCACGACGCGATCCACGCCCCGCGCGACAGCGCCGCGACGGCCGATGCCTCATCGTGCCAATCGGGCGACGCAACGCCGGCCGCCTAGCCCGCCTTGACGGTCAGCTTGTTGTTGACCGAGGTCACGCCCTTCACGTCCTTCGCGAGCTTGGTTGCCTTCGAGGCCGCCTCCGGCGTGGGCGCGGGGCCGGTCAGCGTGACAACGCCATCCTTGGTGTCGACGTCGATCTTCACGGCGCTCAAGTCCTTGTCGGCCGCGAGGGCGGCATTGACCTTGCTCGTGATGGTGGCGTCGTCGACCTTCTGGACGCCGGCAGCGCCCATGCTCCTGGTTTCGTCGGCCGCGGTACGTGCCGACTGCTCCGTGCGACTGGCCGTGCGGTCGCCCACGGCAGTGCCGCCGAAGCGATCGCAAGCGCCGAGGGCGAGCAGCACGGTGAGCGACGAGATGGCCAGCAGGCCCTTCCTGGGAATCGAGTTCATGGCGGGTTCCTTTCTCCAAGTGGATGCGTCAATTTAGGTGCCGCCCCCGGAATAACCCTGTCGGAAAGCTCGCAAGCCGCTGTAGGACAAGGGATCAGGAACCGCTGTCGCGCTCCATGTCCCTGAGGATGCGGTCCAGGCGGGACGATAGTTGTTCCGTGGTGAGTTGTTCACGAAAGCGCTCCACCATCAGGGGCAGGCTCATCGGGCTGGGATGGCGCAGTTCCGCGAACGCCACGGGCCTGCGCAGCAGGCGTGCGAGCGTGGCGCGCAACCGCGAAATCTCCAGCTCCTGGCTCAGCACTTCGCGCTCGGCCTGGCCCAGCAGCAGGTTGCCCTTGTCGTACTTGCGAAAGACTTCGAAGAACAGTCCGCTCGATGCCTGCAGCTGCTTGGCGCTCTTGGGCTGGCCGGGGTACCCGGAGAACACGAGCCCCGCGACGCGCGCGATCTCGCGAAAGCGCCGCTGTGCCAGCTCGGTCGAATTGAGCGACGCGAGCACATCGTGCAGGAGGTCGGCGGTGGCGAACACCCGCTTGTCCACGACCGGCCGCAGGTCGAACTCCTCGGCGCTCACGAGCTCGAAGCCGTAGTCGTTGACGGACATGCTGAAGGTGTTGGGGCGGTCGCGAGCGAGCCGCCATGCCAGCAGGCTGGCCAGCCCGAGATGCACGTGGCGGCCGGCGAAGGGGTACACATACAGGTGGAAGCCCTCCCGCGAGCGGTACGCCTCGACCAGCACGCTGCCGGGCGTCGGGATGACCGACAGCCGCGCCTGCGTCTGCAGCATGGGGCGCGCGGCCTCCAGTTCGGGCTCGAAGAAATCGCCCTGCGCCGCCCTTTGCATCATCTCCAGCACGGCGTCGCCCAGCTCGGTGGACAGCGCCATCTTGCTGCCTTGCCATGTGGGCACGGTGCCCTTGCTGCGCGTGGCCTTCTTCACATAGGCCGCCATGTCCTGGACACGGATGAATTCGAGCAGCTTGCCCGCGAAGAAGAAGCAGTCGCCCTTTCGCAGCCGCGCGATGAAGCCCTCCTCGATCGTGCCGATGTTGGAGCCGCTCATGTACTTCACCTGCATCGCCGCGTCGCTGACGATGGTGCCGATGCCCAGCCGGTGCCGCTTGGCGATGCCGCGGTCGCGCACGCGCCAGATACCCTCCACGTCCTGCGCGATGCGGTGGTAGTCCGGATAGGCCGTCAGGCTCTCGCCGCCACGCGCGCAAAAGGCCAGGGCCCAGTCGAACTCCTGCCTCGTGAGCGCCCGGTAGGACCACGCCGTGCGCACTTCCTCGAACAGCGCCTCCTCGCGAAAGCCGCCGCCCAGGGCGATCGTCACCAGGTGCTGGACCAGCACATCCAGCGGCTTGTCCGGCGCAACGCGCTCTTCGATGCGCCCGGCCTGGGCGGCCCGGCGTGCCGCCGCGGCTTCGATGATCTCCATCGTGTTGGTGGGCACCAGGGTCACGCGGCTCGCGCGGCCGGGCGCGTGGCCGCTGCGCCCCGCGCGCTGCATCATGCGCGCCACGCCCTTGGCCGAACCGATCTGCAGCACGCGTTCCACCGGCAGGAAGTCCACGCCGAGATCGAGCGAGGACGTCGCGACCACGGCCCGCAGCGTGCCCTGCTTCAGGCCCTCCTCCACCCATGCGCGCGTGGCCTTGTCCATGGAGCCGTGGTGCAACGCGATCTCCCCGGCCCATTCGGGCCGGGCCTCCAGCAGCAGCTGGTACCAGATCTCGGCCTGGGACCGCACGTTGGTGAAGACCAGGGTCGTGCCCGATTTCGCGATCTCGTCCACCACCGGCTGCTGCATCCGCGCGCCGAGGTGGCCGGCCCAGGAATACTTGCCGGGGTCCGGCGGGATCAGCGTGTCGATGACGAGGTTCTTCTCGATCCGGCCCCGCACAAGGAGGGGCGGCGGGGCCGCGTCCTTCCCGCACAGCACGTGCATGGCTTCCTCGAGGTTGCCCAACGTCGCGCTCAGGCCCCAGGCCACCAGCGCCGGATTGAACCGCCTCAGCCGCGCCAGTGCCAGCTGCGCCTGCACGCCGCGCTTGCTGCCGATCAATTCGTGCCACTCGTCCACGACGACGTACTCCACGCCCTGCAGTTCCTCGCGCGCATGCTCGCGCGTGAGCATCAGGCTGAGCGACTCGGGCGTGGTGACGAGCACCGTGGGAAAGCGCCGGTCCTGGCGCGCGCGCTCGGCGCTGGGCGTGTCTCCGGTACGCTGGCCGATGGTCCACTCGGGTGCGAGGTCGCGCAGCGGCTCCGCTATGGCCTTCGTCGTGTCGGAAGCGAGGGCGCGCATCGGCGTCAGCCAGATCGCCCGCAGGGGCTCCGCGCCCCGCGCGGGAGGGTGGCGCCGCAGCAATTCGTCCAGCATGCCCAGCCACACGGCGTAGGTCTTGCCCGAGCCGGTCGTGGCATGCAGCATCCCGCTGCGGCCTTGCGCAACTGCCTGCCAGACCTCGCGCTGGAAATCGAAAGGCTGCCAGCCGCGGGCGGCGAGCCAGTTCTCGACCGGCGATCCCATGCGGCTTCAGCCCATCGCGCGCTGCGACCGGCCGCCGCGGCGCCGGTCGGCCTTGGGCAACTCGGCATGCGCCGCGACCATAGACTCGCCGCGCTGCTGCAGGCGGTCGAACATCGAATCGAGGCGCGCCACCTCCGCCGTTTCGAGCGCGCCCAGCAACTCCCGGTTGATGTCCACCACTTCAGGAAACAGCGACGCGTACAGCGCGCGGCCTTCGTCCGTCAGCGCCAGCAATGCTTGCCGCCGGTCGCCGGGGCGGACTTCCCGGTGAACCAGTTTCTTGCCCACCAGGGAGGTGATCGCCTTCGAGGTCCGGGCCCGGTCGAGCTGCGCGCGCTCGGCCAGCTGGGAGGACAGCAATCCCTCCTCCTGCGCGAGCAGGGCCAGCACCCGCCACTCGCGCCGGGTGATCCCGTAGCGCCCCTCGCACAGGCGGATCACCATGCTCCCGGCCGTCGCCAGCAGGCGGCTGATGCGGTAGAGCAGGACGTCGTCCAGCGCGGCGGGAGCGCCAAGGCGCGACGCGGAAGGCATGGGGTTTACGAGGGGGATGATTGATTTGATCAATCAATTGTCGGGGGAATACGATGCCCCTGCAATCTGCGCCCCGGGCGCGCGCACCCCTTTCCCGACGGAGACAAACATGCTCAAAGGTTACCGGCATTGGATCGCTCTGGCGCTGGCCGCGCTCTCGTTCGCCACGAACGCGCAACCGCTCGATGGACCGCTGCGCATCGTGGTGGGCTACGCGCCCGGCGGGTCATCGGACCGCGTCGCGCGCATCGTCGCGGACAAGCTGCAGGCCAGGCTGGGCGTTGCCGTCGTCGTCGACAACAGGACCGGCGCCGGCGGACGGCTGGCGGCCCAGCAGGTCAAGGCCACGCCCGCCGGGCAGAACGTGCTCATGCTGGCCAACCCCGCCGTCATGACGGTCGCGCCGCTGGTGTTCAAGGACAACGGCTACGACCCCGAGCGGGACTTCATCGCCGTCTCCCACGTCAACAACTACGAATTTGCGGTGTCTGTCGGCGCCGCGATCCCCGTGCGCGAGTTCTCGCACCTCATGGCCTGGCTGCGCGCGAACCCGGGCAAGGCGAATTTCGGCGTGCCCGCCACGGGCAGCCTGCCGCACTTCTTCGGCCTCATGGTGGGCGAGAAGGCCAAGGTCGACGCGCAGGTCGTCGGCTACCGCGGCTCGGCGCCGCTGCTGAACGACCTGGTCGGCGGGCAGGTGGCGGTGGCGTTCGACACCTTCGACACCGTGCTGCCCCAGCACGAGGCCGGCAAGATACGCATCCTCGCCGTCTCCAGCGACAAGCGGTCACCCCATGCGCCGTCGATCCCCACATTCAGGGAAGCCGGCCTCGACCTGGTCGCCACCGGCTGGAACGCCTTCTTCGCGCCGGCGAGCATGCCAAGGGCCAAGGTGGAACTGCTGTCGAACGCGATCCGCGACGTGATGCAGGACGCCGACACCACGCGCAAGTTCACGGACGCCAAGATGACTCCAGTGGTGAGCACGCAGGCCCAGACGCAGGCCATGCTCCAGGCCTTTCGCGCGCAGTGGGCGCCCGTCGTGCAGAAGTCCGGCTACCAGCCCTGAAATGCGCCCCAACATCGTCTTCATCGTCGCCGACGACCTCGGCTTCGCGGACCTGGGGTGCTACGGCGGGCGCGAGGCCGAATTCGGCGCGGTGTCGCCAATACTCGACGGCCTGGCCGCCGCGGGCCTGAAGTTCACGCAAGGTTATTCCAACTCGCCCGTGTGCTCACCCACGCGCTTCGCGCTGATGACCGGCCGCTACCAGTACCGCCTGCGCGGCGCGGCCGAGGAGCCTATCAACAGCAAGAGCCGCGGCAGTACCACGCTGGGCTTGCCGCCGGAACACCCCACGCTTGCCTCGCTGCTGCGCGACGGCGGCTACCGCACCGCGCTCATCGGCAAGTGGCACCTCGGCTACCCGCCCTCGTTTGGCCCGCTGCTTTCGGGCTACGAGGAATTCTTCGGGCCGATGTCGGGCGGCGTGGACTACTTCACTCACTGTTCGTCCAACGGCGCGCACGACCTGTGGTTCGGTGACGCGGAGAAGCAGGAAGAGGGCTACCTCACCGACCTGATCTCGCGGCGCGCCGTGGACTACATCCACCGCATGGCCGGCGGCGGCGCGCCCTTCTTCCTCAGCCTGCACTACACCGCGCCGCACTGGCCCTGGGAGACGCGCGACGACGAAGCGCTGGCGCAGGACGTGAAGGGCAACCTGTTCCACCTGCACGGCGGCAACATCCACACCTATCGCCGCATGATCCATCACATGGACGAGGGGATCGGCTGGGTCATGGACGCGCTGCGCGCCAACGGGGTGGCGGACGACACGCTGGTGGTCTTCACCAGCGACAACGGCGGCGAGCGCTTCTCCGACAACTGGCCGCTGGTGGGCGGCAAGATGGATTTGACCGAAGGCGGCATCCGCGTGCCGTGGATCGCCCACTGGCCCGCCGCGATCGCGCCGGGCGGAACCAGCACGCAGCACTGCATGACCATGGACTGGTCGGCGACGCTGCTCGATGCCGCGGGCGTTGCGGCCGATCCGGCCTACCCGCTCGACGGCGTGTCGCTGATGCCGGTGCTGCGCGAGCCGGCACGCACATTCGCCCGCCCGCTGCACTGGCGCATGAACCACCGCGGCCAGCGGGCGCTGCGCGATGGCGACTGGAAATACCTGCGCGTGGAGGGCAACGACTACTTGTTCAACATCCCCGCCGACGAGCGCGAACGCGCCAACCTCGCCCCGCGCGAGCCGCAGCGCTTGGCGGACATGCGAGCGGCCTGGGAGCGGTGGAACGGCAGCATGCCGCCGATCCCGGCGGATGCGACCGTGAGCCTGGGCTATTCGGCAAAGGACATGCCGCAGCGCTGAAGCAGCGCCGGCTTGGCATACTCACCCCATGCCCCGCCCCTCCCACTGGTTGCCCTTCCTTCGCTGGCCACGCCCCGGCCCCGGCCTGATCCGGGGAGAGATGGCCGCCGGCCTCACGGTGGCCGTCGTCGTGATCCCCCAGTCGGTCGCCTATGCGGGCCTGGCCGGCATGCCGCTGGTGACCGGCCTCTACGCCGCTTTCCTGCCGGCACTCGCGGCCGTCCTCTTCAGCGGTTCGACGCGCCTGTCGGTGGGTCCATCGGCGTTGACGAGCGTGCTGGTCGGCGCTTCACTGGTCGGCATGGCGGAGCCGGGCAGCGCTCAGTGGGTGGCCCTCGCCGCCTGGCTCGCGCTGATGGCCGGCGCGGTCCAGCTCGGGCTCGGCGCGGCGGGCGCCGCCTGGGTGCTCAACCTCGTGAGTTCGCCCGTGCTGGCGGGCTTCACACAGGCGGCGGCCCTGCTGATCATGGCCTCGCAGGTTCCGGCGCTGGTCGGCCTCCAGGGCACCTTGTCCACGCTGCTGCAGTCGCCCACGATCGATGCCCAGGCGCTGGCTTACGGCGTAGCCAGCGTGCTCGCGATGGTGCTCGGCAAGCGCTACGCGCCGCGCCTGCCCATGGTGCTCATCGTGATCGCCGCGTCGGCGGCGATCAGCAAGTGGACGGGCTACCCGGCGCACGGCGCGGTGATCGGCACGCTGCCGCGTGGCCTGCCCGATTTCTTCTGGCCGGGTCTGCCGGGGTGGGAATCCATGGGCGCCCTGCTGGTGCCTGCACTCGTCATCGCGCTGGTCAGCTCGCTGGAGATGGCGGCCAGCGCCAAGATCGAAAGCCAGCGCGACGGCAAGCGCTGGGACGCGGGACAGGACCTGGTCGGCCAGGGCGTCGGCAAGATCGTCGCGGCATTGTCCGGCAGCTTTCCGACCAGCACTTCCTTCTCGCGGTCGGCGATCGTGCTGTACGCGGGCGCGCGCACCGGCTGGGCGACGGTGGCCTCGACAGGCATCGTGCTGCTGGTGCTGCTGTTCCTGACACCGGCGCTCTCCGACGTGCCACGCGCCGTGCTCGCCGCCGTGGTCGTGACGGCCGTTGCCGGCCTCTTCAAGCCGCGCACCCTGCCGCGCCTGTGGCGAATCGACCGCATCGAGGCGGTCACGGCGCTGGTCACCTTCGGCGTCACCCTGCTCACGTCGCCGAGAATCTACTGGGGTGTGCTGGCCGGCGTCGTCATGGGCCTCGCCCACTTCCTCTACCTGCGCCTGCACCCGCGCATCATCGAAGTCGGGCTGCACCCCGACGGCAGCCTGCGCGACCGCCACCTGTGGAAGCTGCCGCCGCTCGCCCCGCACCTCTACGCGCTGCGCATGGATGGCGAGCTCGACTTCGCATCCTCCAGCGCCTTCGAGCGCGACATCGTCGACCACCTGATGGTCCATCCGGACGTGCGCCATGTCTGCCTGTTCGCGCACCCCATCAATCGCGTGGACACAACGGGCGTCGAGGTGTTCAGCCAGCTGCGGCAGATGTTCGAGTCGCGCGGCATCCACCTGCACGTCAGCGGGATCAAGCTGCCTGTGGAGCGGGTACTGCAGAAGGCGGGCGCGCTGTACGACAGTCCCCTGCTGGCGATGTACCGCACCGACGCGGAAGCACTGCAGGCGTTCGGGCGGTTGACCCGGGAACCGAAGTAGCGGCGTCCCGCGCTAGCGGAATGCGAAGTGCTTGCTGCCGAGGTAGTTGAAGACCAGGGCCACGATCGATGCCATAGCCAGCGGGATCATCGGCCGCGCCGCAAGCGTCGACGACGCCAGGACGAGCGCGCTGTACACGATGAAGTTGACCAGCGCGCCGCCGGCGCTGACAGCCGCATAGCGCAAGAGACTTGGCAGTGCCGGGTCATCGGCCGTCTTGCCGAAGGTGAAGGTCCGGTTGAGCAGCCAGGTCGCGAATACCGCCGTGGGGATCGAAACCGCACGGGCCTCGATCGCACCCACCCCGGCGAAGCTCACGAGAAGCTGCATGACGCCGGCGTCCACGACGAACCCCAAGGTGCCGACCAGGCCGAAACGCATGAAGCGGGACATGCCGGTCATGTTCATACGCTCCAGGCCTGGAAGTCAAGGAGCCGCGCCCCGAGCCCCAGCGCAATCACTGCCGCCGCCGCCGCGGTTCCGCCCACAAGCGCCGGCGTGCGGCGGCGATAGCCTTCGCCCAGCTCCGGCAGTGCCAGCAGCGTCGCCACCACCGTCGCGAGGACGGCCCAGTAGTGGTAGCGGATGTCGGTGGCGACGCCGATGACGAGGTAGGCGCCCGCATATCCCAGCGCGGACACCGCCAGCGTCCGGGCCAACAGGACGTTCACGGGCGAATCCCGCCGCGCGAGAAACACCAGCAGCACCAGCGCCCACGCGACCCAGGTGACGGGCCATACCGAAGGGTTCTTGCGGACCAGGTCGAACCGGACGTCGCGCGGGGTGACGACTTCGAGGGGCTTGAACGCCGGGTTGCCGGCCCGGTATTCCGGCGTCAACCTGATGTGCTTGAGCGGCACCGCGAACATCAGGGCCGAGTTGAAGTGCTTGAGCCGGTGGACGGCGTAAGCCACAGGATGGGCGGCGATCGTGCGGGCCCACTGCGCGGGCAACCCTTCGCCGTGAGTGGCGTGATCGTCATCGGGCCGACTCACCTTGGCAGCGCATGAACCCCAGGGGCTGAAGCTGTCCCACCAGTACGGCGTGTAGCACCTGCGAAGGTCCTGCACGCCCAAGGTTGCCCTCGGCGCCACCAGCGACGGATCGCCTGCATGGGCGGCAATGCCGGCCAGGTCGAACAGGAACAGCGAGTGAACGGCCTGGCGCTCGACCGGATGGAAGAGGATGCGGTTGGCCTGCTGGGTCAGCGGAATCGCGATGATGGCGACAGCGACAGCCGCTGCCATCAGCCGCGTGTTGCGCACCCAGCCGGCCGGCGCAAGTGCAAATAGCAGCAATGGGCCGAGCGCGAAAACGGCGTTGCTGCGCACCAGGGTGCCGTAGGTAAGAAGCACGGCGATGGCCAGTCCGGCCGCCAGAGGCACACGCCTCTCCTGCGCGCGGTACCAGTACAGCAGGCCGACGGCCGGCAGCCAGGCCGCCACCATGCCCACGTCCTTGGTCAGGCTGGCGTTGAGGAACACGAAGGTCGGAAACAGCCCCGCCAGCAGGATGAGGAAGGCCAGGTTGGCGCGCCCGCCCCGCCGGGCCGCATCCGCCAACAGCCACCACCCCGCCCAGTAACCGGCCAAGTGCAGCACGAACAGCGGGGCCGGCCCCTCGTGGATGCGCAGCAGCACGGAGAAGAGCCACGCCATCACGGGCGGGTGCCAGTCGGTGTAGCGGCCGCTCACGGCCTCGGCGTACTGGTTCACCGAGTCGTTGGTCATGAGGCCGGGGAACTGCAGCGCGAGGTTGCACGCGAACAGCGCCGCGGCCATGGCTGCGAGCGCCCATGCTCGCGAGACCAGCGGCTCGCCGGGGCGCGCCTGCCAACCGGGGCGGAACGCCCCGGCCTGGGGGCTCGGCTCGCTCATCGGCACCGCCGCTTCAGGACGCCGCTGCCGGCATCGCCGGAACGGCAGCCGAAGCCGCATCGTTCTCCGCGCGCGGTCCGTACACGCCGCGCATGGCAGCCCGCTCGACACCGCCCGCGGCGCGAGCCGTGGAGGCCGGCCATTGCGGTGCGCGGCCCTCCAGGTAGGCCAGCCGCTTGATCTCGCGCCGCGAATGGGTCACCGTGTCCAGGATCAGCCCGCACGCCATCGACAACACGGCGACCAGCATGATGCCCACGGACAGCACGGCGGTGGGCAGCCGGGGGACGAACCCCGTCTGGACGAACTCGATCACGATCGGTATCGAGAGCGCGACCGACAGCACCGACAGCAGCAGCGCGGTATAGCCGAAAAACGCCAGCGGGCGCTCCTCTTTCACCAGCATGCCGATCATCCGCAGGATGCGGATGCCGTCGCGGATGGTGTTGAGCTTGGAGGTGGAACCCTCGGGCCGGTCCTTGTAGCGGGTGGCGACCTCGGTTGTCTTCATCCTCAGCTCCAGCGCATGCACCGTGAGTTCGGTCTCGATCTCGAAGCCGCTGGAGATGGCGGGGAAGGACTTGACGAAGCGGCGCGAGAAGACGCGGTAGCCGGACAGCATGTCCGAGAATTGCCGGCCGAAAATCTCCTGCACCAACCCGGTGAGCAGGCGGTTGCCGAAGCGGTGGCCGAAACGATAGGCCTCCTTGATCGACGTGACGCGCGCGCCATTGACCATGTCCAGCTGCTTGTTGAGGAGCTCGCGCACCAGCTGCGGCGCCGCCTGCGCGTCGTACGTGTCGTCGCCGTCGACGAGCACGTAGATGTCGGCTTCGATGTCGCTGAACATCCGCCGCATCACGTTGCCCTTGCCGGGGAACGGCTCGAACCCGACGATCGCGCCGGCGCGGTAGGCGACCTCCGCCGTGCGATCCGTCGAAGCGTTGTCATACACGTAGATCTTCGCGCCCGGCAGCGCGCGCTGGAAGTCCGCGATCACGCGCGGCACCGCCACTTCCTCGTTGAAGCACGGGATCAGGACCGCAATCTCCAGCCCGTCGAATTCGTCGCCCATCGTCTGCTCCCTGTAGTTCGTGCACGGATTTGCGCTTCCAATGAAGGCAAGGCCATGCTAGGGGGCGAACGTGTAATTGCGGGTAACCGCGTCCGAAAGAGCTATACGATGAGTTCGAGCTCAGCAGGTGAGGATCCAGCCTTCGAGGGCGTCCATATGCTCGGGCAAGCCGTACCGCGGCGGGCCCTGCCGCAGCGCCCACGCCGCCTGCACCATGCACAACACGGCGTCGAGGCTGTCGCCGCTCGCGTCGTGCACCAGCGCATCGCGTTGGGCGTTGCTGAGCTTGAGCGCCAGGCCCAGCCGGGTGCGGCCGTGCTCGAGCGCGGTGATGATGTCCTTACGGGCGATCAGCCGCTCCGCTGTCTGCCTGGCCTTGTCGTCGCTCTTGTAGCTGCGCCTGCCGATGAGCTCGCGTGCGAGCAGCCCCGGGTACGCCTCGAGGGCGACGCGTCGCGGGTCACCCTCATGCAGGCTAGGCATGTGCACGCCGGCGGCGAGCAATGCCGGCAGCGCCGCGTGCAGCATGTACGCGACCGGCGGGTTCACCCACTTCATGGAAGGGCTCGAGCCCGCCCGTTTGTCGAACGCGCGGTGCGCGAACTTGCCGCCCACGGGCCGGCCGTCGCAGAACGCGGCAAAGGTCGCGCGGATCTCCGGGCGGGACAGGCGCGCGTAGTGCGCGATGCATTCGCGCCACTGCAGCGGCCACCCGAGCTGTTCGACCAGTTCGCGCGGCAGCCCGAACGGAAAGTCGAAGCCGCCGACCCACTCCGCCGGCTGCGCCAGCCACGCGGCGAAGCCGCCCGGCGTCGCGATCTTCTCGATGCGCTCCAGCACCACGCGGCCGCGTGCCTCGCGGCCGAGCGCGAGCACGATGGGTTTGCGGGAGGTGGGTGTGCTGGAGAAGTCGCAGCCGACCAGCATGCCGCGATCAGCCGGCCGGCCGGGTGGCTACACCCGCCCGCATATCGCGGCGGTGGCCATCAGGTCTTCCAGCAAGGCCAGCGACACCTTGCCGGACACGGCATAGGGGTCGAGCTCGGGCTTCTCGGAGTACTTCAGCAGGATCGAATGGTTGAGCTTGGACAGGTTGACCTGGCCCATGCTCCAGCCGCCGAATCGCCGCTCGAAGATTTCCTCGTAGTGCAGCAGCGCGACGTCCTTGTGGCGCGGATCCTGCTGGATCTGCCCGAACAGGTCGCTCACCTGCATGCGGCCGCCTTCGATCGCCTGCAGGAAGATGCCGCCGCCGAAGCACAGGATGCCCGTGATCCCGTTCTCGGGGTTGTGCTGGCGCCCCTGCGCCAGGATGGATTCGATCACGTCGTCGGTGGTGTCCACCGCCCGGCTGCAATAAAGGAGTCGAACGAGCATCTCAGTACTCCACGCGGACCCGGACTGCTAATGCGGGAGCCACCGCGGAACCGGCTTTGCCGGGCCGCTGGTGGCGCCCCCTCGAGGGGGAGGCGCCGAAGGCGCTTCGGGGGTGGGCTTTCACTTCAGTTCTTTCCGGGAATGAGCGCGAGGAATTCGCGGCGCAGCGCGGAATCCTTGAGGAACACGCCGCGCATGACCGAGTTGATCATCTTGGCGTCCATGTCTTTCACGCCGCGCCAGGCCATGCAGTAATGCGAGGCCTCCATCACGATGGCCAGGCCGTCGGGTTGGGTCTTCTCCATGATCAGGTCGGCCAGCTGCACCACGGCCTCCTCCTGGATCTGGGGCCGGCCCATCACCCACTCGGCCAGCCGCGCGTACTTGGACAGGCCGATCACGTTGGTGTGCTCGTTGGGCATGATGCCGATCCACACCTTGCCGATGACGGGACAGAAGTGGTGGCTGCAGGCGCTGCGCACCGTGATCGGGCCGACGATCATCAGCTCGTTCAGGTGCTCGGCGTTGGGGAACTCGGTGATGGTGGGCGCCTTGGTGTAGCGGCCCTTGAACACTTCGTTCAAATACATCTTGGCGACCCGGCGCGCCGTGTCGCTGGTGTTGTGGTCGCTGGCCGTGTCGATGACCATGCTGTCAAGCACGCCCTGCATCTTGGCCTCGACTTCGTCGAGCAGCTGTTCGATCTCGCCGGGCTCGATGAACGCCGCGATGTTGTCGTTGGAATGGAAGCGTTTGCGGGCAGCCAGGATGCGCTCGCGGATCTTCACCGACACAGGCGTGCCGGCGTCGGCTTCGTCGACTTTGAGGTTGTGTTCGGCTTTCATGAGCATTCGAAATAGTAACATTGCCCGCAAACGCCGCCGAATGCAAGGTTTTTGGCCCAAACCCTTGTCCAGCGCGCGACAGCCGCTACAACTTCAATAGCGTTTCCAGGTCCTGGAGGGTGTTCGCCTCGTGCAGGGGCTTGTCGAAGCGGATCCGCAGCATGCGGGGGAACCGCACGGCGATGCCGCTCTTGTGGCGCGGGCTGCGGTTGATGCCCTCGAAACCCAGCTCGAAGACCAGCGAAGGCTTCACGCTGCGCACCGGCCCGAACTTCTCCAGCGTGCTCTTGCGGATGATCGCATCGACCTGCCGGAATTCCTCGTCCGTGAGCCCGGAGTAGGCCTTCGCGAAGGCCACCAGTTGCAAGGCGCCAGGCTGCGGCGGCTCTCGGGCGGGACGGGCCCCCACGCTTGCGGCTGAAGCCGCTGCGCTGCCCCCCGAGGGGGCCTTCGCGCCTCGGGGCGGCCCAGCGGCGCTCATCGCCTCGACCACGGCGTCGGCCTCTTCCGGGCTGGCCGGGGCCCGGTTCCAGACCGCGAACGTGTAGTCGGTGTAGACCGAAGCGCGCCGGCCATGCCCGGCCTGCGCATAGATCAGCACGCAGTCGATGGTCATCGGGTCGATCTTCCATTTCCACCACAGACCCTCGGCCTTGGTGCGGCCGGTGCCGTAGGCGGCGTCGACGCGCTTGAGCATGAAGCCCTCGACGCCGAGTTCACGCGAGCGCTCGCGCCGTTTCGCGTATTCGAGCCAGGAGGCCCCGCTTTCCAGGGGCGACACCTTGAAGCCGGTTCCGCCCAGCAATGCCTCGAGCCGCTCGCGCCGCTCGCGCTGGGGCCGGTCCCGGATGTCCTGCCCGGCGTTTTCCAGCAGGTCGTAGGCCATGAAGGTCACGGGCGCCTCGGCAAGCACCTTCTTCGTGAGCGTCTTGCGGCCGATGCGCTGCTGCAGCAGCGAGAAGGGCGCGGGCCGGCCGATGAACGTCCCCGGCGGCTCGACCGGGTCGTCCTTCCACACCATGATCTCGCCGTCCAGCACGGTGCCGTCCGGCAGCTGCGCGGCCAGCGCCTCGATCTCCGGAAAACGCTCAGTCACCAGCTCCTCGCCGCGCGACCACAGCCAGACCCTGCCGGCGCGCTTGACGACCTGGCCGCGGATGCCGTCGTACTTCCACTCGACCTGCCAGTCGGCCACCGGGCCGAGCCGGGATGCGAACACCTCGGGCGGTGCATCGAGCTGGTGGGCCAGGAAGAACGGATAGGGCTGGCCTTCGTCCCCCGGCGCCGGGGCGCCTTCGTCGTGCGCCGCGATCAAGGCCTGGAAGCGCGCCACCGAGGGCATCACCTTGCCATCGGTGTAGCCCATCATCCGCTGCGCCACGCGCTTCGCGTCGACGCCCGCGTGCGCGGCCAGGGCCCTTTGCACCAGCAGCTTGCTGACCCCGACCCGGAAGCCGCCGCCCACCAGCTTGGTGAGGAGGAAGCGGCCCTGGGCGTCGAGTTCGCGCCAGTACGCCTTCATGCGTTCCGCGACTTCCGGTTCGCTCAACCCGCGCAGCGGCAGCAACCGTTCCTCCACCCACACCGCCAGGCCGACATCGGTGGGTTCGCTGTCCCGCGGCAGGACATGCGCGATGGTTTCCGCCAGGTCGCCGACGGCCTGGTAGCACTCGTCGAACAGCCAGGGGGCGATGCCCGCCACCTCGCACGCGAGGATCGCCAGCCGCGACGTGGGCACGACCTGGCGCGGCTTGCCTCCCGAAAGGAAGTACACGGCCCAGGCCGCATCCGCGGCCGGTGCCTGGCCGAAGTAGCGCTGCAGCGCCTCGACCTTCGCGTTGGTGGAGGTGGTCGCGTCGAGCTCGGCGAACAGGGCGGCGAATCGCTTCACGGCGTGCCGCCCTCCTCCACGTCCGGCCGGACATCCGCCTCCACGCCGTCGCCGCCGTATTCGGTGTCGAAAGCCTCGGCCTGCAGGCCCTGCTCGGTGAGGTAGCGCACCATGACCGGCACGCTGCCGTGCGTGACGATGACTCGCTGCGCGCCGGTCGCGCCGATCGCGCCCATCAGGCCGGGCCAGTCCGCGTGGTCCGACAGCACGAAGCCGCGATCCCACCCGCCGCGCCGCCGGGCGCCGCGCAGCTGCATCCAGCCGCTGGCGAACGCGGTGCTCGCATCGCCGAATCGCCGCATCCACGGGCTCGCCGCAGCGCTCGGCGGGCAGACGACGAGGGCGCGCTTGAGGTCGGCCCTGTCCTTGACGTGGGTGACCATGCTCGTTTGCGGCAGGTCGACGCCGGCTGCGCGGTAGGCGCGGTTGAGCGGTTCCACGGCACCGTGCACGACGATCGGCCCGATCGAAGGGTCCACGCCCGAGAGGATGCGTTGCGCCTTGCCGAAGCTGTAGCACGTGAGCACGCTGGCCCGTCCCGCCACGACGTTGCGCGCCCACCAGCCGTTGATGTCCGCGAAGAGCTCGTCGTCGGGGCACCAGCGATAGATCGGCAGCCCGAAGGTGGATTCGGTGATGAACACGTCGCACCTGACCGGCTCGAACGGCGCGCAGGTCCTGTCGGGGGCGACCTTGTAATCGCCGCTGGCGACCCAGACCTGCCCGCCGTGCTCCAGGCGCACCTGGGACGACCCCAGCACATGGCCCGCCGGGTGCAGCGAGACCGCCACCCCGTTGTGGACGATGCGTTCGCCGTAGGCGAGCGTCTGCAGGTCGATTTCGCCCAGCCGCGCGCGCAGGACGCCTTCGGACGGCTGCGAGGCCAGGTAGTGCCCGTGGCCGACGCGGGCATGGTCGGAATGGGCGTGGGTGATCACCGCGCGCGGCACCGGCCGCCACGGGTCGATGTAGAAATCGCCGGGTGGGCAATACAGGCCCTCGGGCCGGTGCACGACCAGGTCAGCCATCGCTACAGGTATTTCTTTCCTTGCACGGCCAGGGCCAACCGCATCAGGGCGAGCGCCAGGCCCTCCATGAACCGCTGGCGCAGGGGCCGGTTCCGGTATTCGTTGGCTTCCATTTCACGGCCTTCCTGGCGGATCGCCTGCATCAGGCGGGTGCGCAGCAGCGCGGCGAAGCCGATGTCCTCGACGACCACGTTGGCTTCGCGTGCAAGCAGCAGGCTCAGCGGGTCGAGGTTGGACGAGCCCACGGTGGCCCAACGGCCGTCGATCACGGCCACCTTGGCATGCAGGAAGCTGGGCGAGTACTCGTGGATCTCGACGCCCGCGCGCAGCAGCGCGCCGTAGATCGGGCGGGCCGCGTAGAACTGCATGAAATACTCGTAGCGGCCCTGCAGCAGCAGGCGCACCTTGACGCCCCGGTTCGCCGCCTCCACGAGCGCGTGGCGCATCTTTCGGCCCGGCACGAAATAGGCGTTGGCGATGATGATTTCCTCGCGCGCGCGGCCGATGGCACGGCGGTAGGCGCGCTCGATGCGGGAGCGGTTGCGCAGGTTGTCACGCAGCACCAGTGCGGCGCGCGCGCTCGGGCCCTCGGGCGCGGGCGGTGCGCGGGGCGCCGTCGCCGGCGCCGTGCCGGATGCGCGCAACGACTCCAGGGCCCCGGCCAGCCGCGCCTGCCGGATGTCGCGCACGGCCTGCATGCGCAACCACAGGCGCTCCATGCTCGCCACCATGTCCGCCACCAGCGGCCCGGTCACCCGCACCGCGAAATCCAGCCGCGGCGACGCGAGCGGGCCGTGGTTGGGGTCATGGAAATCGTCGAGGATGTTGATGCCGCCGCAGAAGCCGACCTCGCCATCCACCGCGCACAGCTTGCGGTGCAGGCGCCGCCAGCTGCCCAGCCGGAGCATGCCGAGCCGGCCCGGCGGGGCGAACACACGCCACTCCACGCCGGCCTGCAGGAAGCGCTCCGTCCATGACGGGGGAAGCGGCTCGCTGCCGAAGCCGTCCACCACGACCTTGACGCTCACGCCCCGGCGTGCCGCGCGTTCCAGGGCGTAGGCGATCTCCGCGCCCTGCCCGGTGAAATCGAAAATATAGGTTTCGAGCCTGATCTCGCGCTGGGCGGCGTCCATCGCCTCCACCAGGAAAGGGAACAGCTCGCCACTGCCTTGCAGCAGCCGCAGCCGGTGGGCGCGGCGCAGGGGAGGAAGGGCGTGCGACATCGCGGACCGCCTACACCTTGAACTCCGCGATCAGGGGCAGGTGGTCGGACATGCGCCACCAGATCCGGCCGCGCGGGATTTCCACGCCCACGGGCTTGAGGCCCCGCGCGTACACGTAGTCCAGCTGCGTGAGCGGCAGCCGCGCCGGATAGGTGAGCTGGCGCTCGCCGATGAAGTCCTTCAGGCCCAGCTTGTTCATGGCCGGGCGCAGCTTGCCGCCCCAGTCGTTGAAGTCGCCCGCGACCACCAGCGGGGCGCGAGCGGGAATCTCGCGCTCGATGAAGCGGCCCAGCTGTTCCACCTGCCGCAGGCGGCTGGCGGCGATCAGCCCCAGGTGCAGCACGATGACGTGCACGATGCGCCGCTCCAGCTGCACCTCGACATGCAGCATGCCGCGCTGCTCGAAACGGTGGTCGGAACAGTCCTCGTGGCCGTGCGAGACCACCGGCCACCGCGAGAGGAGCGCATTGCCGTGCTCGCCGTGCCGGGTGGTCGCATTGGTCTGGTAGACCGGCGTGTAGCCCTCGGGCGCGAGGAACTCGGCCTGCGGCAGCTGCGGCCACCGGGTGAAGAACTGCTCCTCGCGCCGGTGGAGCTTTCTCACTTCCTGCAGGCAGACGATGTCGGCGTCGAGCTGCTCGACCGCGTGGCCGATGTTGTGGATCTCGAGCCGCCGCGTCGGTCCCATCCCCTGCACACCCTTGTGGATGTTGTATGTCGCGACTCTCAACGTACTGCTCATGATCCAAATTGTGGCAGCATCAGGATCGCCTCTGCGTTCGACGGCGAGAAGCACGCATCCGCGGCCTCCCGCCAGGGCAGCCACTTGTAAGCCGTGTGCTCGCGCGGGTTCAGCGTGACAGGCGTGCCTTCGGGCACGCACAGGCCGAACACGTGCTCGGTGTTGCGCGTCACTCCAGGCGCATAGCGATGCTGCCAGCGCGGGTAGATGTCGTAGACGTTCTGCAGGCCCCAGTCCTCGAGCCCCGCGTGAAGCACCGTGCCCGGCCCGCAGCCGATGCCCGTTTCCTCGAAGACTTCGCGCACGGCCGTTTGCCGAAGCTCCTCGGCCGCGTCGTCCTTGCTGCCGGTCACCGATTGCCAGTAGTCCGGCGCATCCGCGCGATTGATCAGCAGCACGTTGCGGGCCGGCGTGTGGATCACGACCAGCACCGACTCGGGAATCTTGAAGGGACGGTCCATCAATCGAAAAGGGCGCCGTCACGGCGCCCTTTCATTCTGCCCCAGGCGGCGTTCAAACGGGCGTCACGTTGCGCAGGCGGATGTGCAGTTCGCGCAGCTGCTTCTCGTCCACGGCGCTGGGTGCCTGGGTCAGCAGGCACTGGGCGCGCTGGGTCTTGGGGAAGGCAATCACGTCGCGCAGGCTCTCGGCGCCCGTCATCAGCATCACGAAGCGGTCCAGCCCGATCGCGATGCCGCCGTGCGGGGGCGCGCCGTACTGCAGCGCGTCCAGCAGGAAGCCGAACTTGGCCTGCGCCTCCTCGGCGCCGATCTTGAGCGCCCGGAACACCTTGCTCTGCACGTCCTCACGGTGGATACGAACCGAGCCGCCGCCCAGCTCGATGCCGTTCAGGACGGCGTCGTAGGCCTTGGCGACGCAACGGCCGGGGTCGGTCTCCAGCCAGTCTTCGTGGCCGTCCTTGGGCGAGGTGAAGGGGTGGTGCACCGCATTCCAGCGCTGCCCTTCCTCGTCGAACTCGAACATCGGGAAGTCGATCACCCACAGCGGCTTCCATTCGCCCTCGACCAGGCCGTGGGCCTTGCCGAACTCGCTGTGGCCGACCTTGACGCGCAGCGCGCCGATGGCGTCGTTGACGACCTTGGCCTTGTCGGCACCGAAGAAGATGACGTCGCCGTTGGCGGCGCCGGTGCGCGTGACGATTTCCGCGATGGCGCGGTCATGCAGGTTCTTGACGATGGGCGACTGCAGGCCCTCGCGCCCCGCCGCCGCGTCGTTGACCTTGATCCAGGCCAGGCCCTTGGCGCCGTAGATCTTGACGAACTCGCCATAGGCATCGATCTCGCCGCGGCTCATCACGGCGCCGCCAGGCACTCGCAGCGCGACGACGCGGCCGTCGTCCGCGTTGGCCGGGCCCGAGAACACCTTGAAGTCCACGTCCTTCATCACGTCGGTGACGTCGGTGAACTCGAGCTTCACGCGCAGGTCGGGCTTGTCGGAGCCGTACAGGCGCATCGCCTCGGAATGCTTCATCACGGGAAAGGCGCCGATGTCGATGCCCTTCACGTGCTTGAACGTCGTGCGGATCATGCCCTCGAACATCTCGCGGATTTCCTCTTCCGTGAGGAACGAGGTTTCCACGTCGATCTGGGTGAACTCGGGCTGGCGGTCGGCGCGCAGGTCCTCGTCGCGGAAGCACTTGGTGATCTGGTAGTAGCGGTCGTAGCCGGCGATCATCAGCAGCTGCTTGAACAGCTGGGGCGACTGCGGCAGCGCGAAGAACATGCCGTCGTGCACGCGGCTGGGCACCAGGTAGTCGCGCGCGCCTTCCGGGGTGCTCTTGGTGAGCATGGGGGTTTCGATGTCGATGAAGCCGTTGGCGTCGAGGAACTTGCGCACCTCCATCGTCACCTTGTAGCGCAGCATCAGGTTGTTCTGCATGTAGGGCCGGCGCAGGTCCAGCACGCGGTGCACCAGGCGCGTCGTCTCCGACAGGCTTTCGTCGTCGAGCTGGAACGGCGGCGTGACCGAGGGATTGAGAACCACGAGCTCATGGCACAGGAGCTCGATCTTGCCGCTCTTGAGGTTGTCGTTGGTCGTGCCTTCCGGGCGCGCGCGCACCAGGCCCTTGACCTGCACGCAGAATTCGTTGCGCAGGCCCTCGGCGATCCTGAACATCTCGGCGCGGTCCGGGTCGCAGACCACCTGCACGTAGCCTTCGCGGTCGCGCAGGTCGACGAAGATCACCCCGCCGTGGTCGCGTCGGCGGTTCACCCAGCCGCACAGGGTGACGGTCTGGCCCAGCTGGGCTTCGGTCACGAGACCGCAATAGGTGGTGCGCATTTGGGACATGGGATGGCCTTGTAGAAGGACGCGGCGCCGGCGGCGGCGCCCTGCGTCAACGGTTGTTGTTGCTCGGCGCGCCGGGGACGACGACGCCCATGGAAATGACGTACTTGAGCGCTTCATCGACGCTCATCTTCAGTTCGACGCAGTCGCTCTTGCGCAGCATCACGAAATAACCCCCGGTGGGGTTGGGCGTGGTCGGCACGTAGACGCTCAGGTAGTCGCCCACGAGGTAGTTCGTCACATCGCCGCCGGGCGTGCCGGTGACGAAGCCGATGGTCCAGACCTCGGGCCGCGGCCACTGCACCAGCACGGCGGTGCGGAAGGCGTTGCCGCTCGGAGAGAACAGCGTGTCCGACACCTGCTTGACGCTGGAGTAGATGGAGCGCACGACCGGGATGCGGCTGACCAGGGTGTCGCCCCAGGTCACCAGCTTCTTGCCCAGGAAGTTGCTGACCACGGCCCCGACCACCAGCAGGATCGTCAGCGTCAGCAGGACGCCGAAGCCCGGGATGTGGACGCCGATCAGGCGGTCCGGCCGCCAAGCCTCAGGCAGGATCAGCAGTGTCTGGTCCAGCATCCCGATGATCCACTGCAGCACGGAGACCGTGATGGCGACCGGCACGATCACCAGGAGGCCGGCGACGAACCATTTGCGCAGGGCGGACATCGGGTTCCTTGGGTCTAGTGGCAGGCGCAGCGGCCGCCGCAGCCGCCCGCGGAGGCGGAAGGGGCGTCGGGCTTGGCCGGGGCAGCGGGGGTTTCGGCGGGCTTGGCGGCCGTGTCGCCGGTCTTGGCGGCGCCGTCCGCGGGCTTGGCGGCCCCATCGGCCTTGTCGCCGCCTGCGGGTGCGGGCTTGGAGCCGTTGCGGAAATCGGTGGCGTACCAGCCGGAGCCCTTGAGCTGGAAGCCGGCGGCGGTGACCTGCTTGCTGAAGGACGCCGCGCCGCAGGCCGGGCAGACCGTCAACGGCTCATCGGAGAGCTTCTGCAGCACGTCCTTGGCATGGCCGCAGGAGGCGCATTTGTAAGCGTAGATGGGCATGGCTGTCAGGCAGGGTTGGTGAAGGTGCAAAGCCCTCAATTATAGGCGGAGGGCGCGATTTAAACCCCGCGCGTCCGCCCGGCCCCGGCCGGTGCGCCCTCAGGCCGCCGTGCTGCCCTGGAAATGGTGCACGTGGCCCTTGTGGTCCTGCAGGCGCTGCGGCAAGAGCGAGCCGAGGATCATGCCGGCCAGCGCCGCCAGCAGGCCGGCGAGCTGCTGCGGAAAAGCCTCGGACAATGCCGGCGTCGCGATGAAAGTCAGCCAGGTTCCCAGCCCGAGCACGATGGAGGCCAGCGCGCCCTGGGTGGTCGCCCGCTTCCAGTACAACCCGAACACCAAAGGCACGAATGCGCCCACCAGCGGCACCTGGTAGGCCCCCGAGACGAGCTCGTAGATCGAGGTGCCCTGCATGGTGATCGCGTAGGCCAGCACGATGCCGGACAGGACCAGCACCGAAAGGCGCATGGCCCGCAGGGTGGCCGCGTCGCTCATGCCGGGGCGGATGTTGCGCAGGATGTTCTCCACGAAGGCGGTGCTCGGCGCGAGCAGCGTCGCGGAAGCCGTGGACATGATGGCCGATAGCAGCGCGCCAAAGAACGCCACCTGCAGCATGACGGGCATCTTCGTCATGACGAGCGTCGGCAGGACCTTCTGGGGATCGTCCTTCAGCAGCGCCTGGGCCTCGGGCCCCATGACCATGACGGCGGCGGTCACGACGAACATCGGGATCAGGGCGAACAGGAAGTACAAGGTGCCGCCGATCACCGGGCCGCGCACAGCCGTCTCGGCACTGTCCGACGACATGACGCGCTGGAACACGTCCTGCTGCGGGATGGAGCCCAGCATCATGGTGATGGCCGCCGCGAAGAAGAACACCCATTCCTTGGCGCCGCCGGTGGGGAAGAACTGGAACTTGCCCTCGGTGGACGCGTACTCGAACACCTTGCCCGCGCCGCCGGCCAGGTCGGCGGCGAACCAGGCGATGGCGATCAGGCCGAGGCCGATCACGATCATCTGCACGAAATCGGTCAGCGCCACCGACCACATGCCGCCGAACAGCGTGTAGACGAGCACCACCGAGATGCCGATGGCCATGCCGGCCGGCACCGAGATCGCGTCCTGGGACAGCAGGTTGAACACGAGGCCCAGCGCCGTGACCTGCGCGGCGACCCACCCCAGGTAGCTGATCACGATGATGACGGAGCAGATGACCTCGATGTTGCGGCCGAAGCGCTGGCGGTAGTAGTCACCCAGCGTGATGAGGTTCTTCTGGTACAGCTTGTACGCGAAAAAAAGACCGACGAAGATCAGGCACATCGACGCGCCGAACGGGTCTTCGACCACCGCGCCCAGCCCGCCCGAGACGAAGCGGGCGGAGACGCCCAGCACGGTTTCGGAGCCGAACCACGTGGCAAAGGTCGTGGCGATGACCACGGGCAGCGCGAGGCTGCGGCCGGCGACGGCGTAGTCGGCCGTGTTTTTGACGCGCTTGGCCGCGAACAGGCCGATCGCCACCGAGGCGACCAGGTACAGGACGACGAAAGTGATCAGCATGGCTTCTCCGTGTGGGACGGGCGTCGCTGCGCCCTTTACCGCCATCGGCCGGCGGATTGCCGCGCATTATCCGGAAAAACCGGCCTAGAACAACCGGATGCGTACCACTATCTGCATCACGATCAGCCCCAAGGCAAAACCGAGGCCGCCGTAGATCAGGCCCTGCAGCAGCCGGTTGGTCCGCTTCTGTTCGGCCAGCAGGTCGCGCACGTCGCGGCGGTCGTCGCGGGGCCGGTGCTGCAGGAAATCGTGCAGCAGGCGCGGCAGGTCCGGCAGCATCTTCGCGTAGCGCGGCGCCTGGTCACGCAATTCGTCGATGAGCTTCTGCGGCCCCACTTGCTCGAGCATCCATTTTTCGAGGAACGGCTTGGCCGTGTTCCACAGGTCCAGGTCCGGGTCCAGCTGTCGGCCGAGGCCTTCGATGTTCAGCAGGGTCTTTTGCAGCAGCACCAGCTGCGGCTGGATTTCCACGTGGAAGCGGCGCGAAGTCTGGAACAGCCTCATCAGCAGCAGTCCCAGCGAGATCTCCTTGAGCGGCCGGTCGAAGTACGGCTCGCACACGGTCCGCACGGCCGACTCCAGTTCGTCGACACGGGTTTCCGGCGGCACCCACCCCGATTCGATGTGCAGTTGCGCCACCCGCTTGTAGTCGCGCCGGAAGAAGGCCGTGAAGTTCTGCGCCAGGTATTCCTTGTCGTACTCGGTGAGCGTGCCGATGATGCCGAAGTCCAGCGAGATGTAGCGCCCGAAAGTCGCCGGCTCGATGCTGACCTGGATGTTGCCCGGGTGCATGTCGGCGTGGAAGAAGCCGTCGCGAAAGACCTGGGTGAAGAAGATCGTCACGCCGTCGCGCGCCAGCTGCGGTATGTCGACACCCGCCTGGCGCAACCGGTCGACCTGGCTGATGGGCACACCCACCATGCGCTCCATCACGATCACCTCGGGATGGCAGTAGTCCCACATCATCTCGGGGATCAGCACCAGGCTGAGGCCTGCCATGTTGCGGCGCAGCTGCGCCGCATTGGCCGCCTCGCGGACCAGGTCCAGCTCGTCGTGCAGGTACTTGTCGAACTCGGCGACCACTTCGCGGGGCTTGAGCCGCTTGGCGTCGCCGGACAGCCGCTCGACCCAGGCAGCCATCATCCGCATCAGGCTCAGGTCTTTCTCGATCACGTGCAGCATGCCCGGGCGCAGGACCTTCACGGCGACGTCGTGGGTCTGTCCGTGCTTGTCCTTCAGCGTGGCGAAGTGCACCTGGGCGATCGACGCGCTGGCCACGGGCTCACGTTCGAAGCTGGCGAAGATGGTGTCCACCGGCCGGCGAAAGGCCCGCTCGATGGTGGCTATCGCCACGGCGGAGTCGAACGGCGGAACGCGGTCTTGCAGCTGCGCGAGCTCGTCGGCGATCTCCACGGGCAACAGGTCACGCCGTGTCGACAGCACCTGGCCGAATTTCACGAAGATCGGGCCCAGGCGCTCCAGTGCCAGGCGCAGGCGCTGGCCCGGCGGCGCCCGCAGGTCGCGGCCAAACGCGAGCACACGGGCGACGGACGTCAGCCAGGGCCGCTTGAAGCTGTTGAGGACCAATTCGTCCAGGCCGTAGCGCAAGGCCACCCAGACGATGAAGACGCCGCGCAGGTAGCGCGTCATGCCTGGCCTGAGCCGTTCGAAGCGGCCGGTCCCGGCGCAGTCGGGGCGGGCGCCGTCGGCGCGGGCGTCGCACCTGCCGGCTCGGGCTGCGCCGTCCCCGCGAAGCGGCGCAGGGCCTGCACCATGCGCCGCGCCGCGTCACCGAGCGCGTGGGCCGGCGCGTCGCCGATCACCCGCGACAGGTCCTCCTCGACGTCCCAACGCACGTGCTCGACCAGCCAGTTGATCTCGGCGGCGAACTGCACGTCCCCGGCGATCCGCACCGGCGGCTTGTCGCCGCGCAGCGCCGCCTGCGCCAGCTGCCACGGCGACTCCTCGGTCAGCGCAAGCGTCAGGTCCGGCCGGGCCGTGGCGGGCGCCAGGTCCAGCAGGCCCGCCGGGGTGGCCACGAGACGCACGAAAAACACGCGCCAGCGCGCTTCCGCGACCCGGCCGGCCTGCCGAGCGAGCCGCGCCTGCGCCTCCGGCTCCTGCATCAGCACGTGATTGAGCGCAAGCACCAGCCGGCGCTGGAATTCTTCCACCATCCAGGGCGGCGGCTGCAGGCCCTTGCCCAGCCGCTCGAAGAAGGTGTCCAGAAATGGAAAGGGGGACTGTGTTGCCATAGTCCCCCATTATCCGATGAGCGTCGCGGTTCAGCCGTCGCGCCCGGATCCCGCGCGGGATATCACTGCAGCGCCTGCACGCCCGCCACCAGCCAGCCGCTGGTTCCGGCCTTGGGTTTCGTCATGTTCCAGACCTCGCGGAACGGGCTCGGGCCCGCGGAGGGTTCCTCCCGGATCATCCCGGAGAACTCCACGCTGGCCATGTAGTCGCCGCCCAGGTCCTCGATGCCCAGGAGCTGCGCCTCGAGCATCACCACTTCCGTCTTGTTCGGCTGGCCCGCGGTGTGGCTCTCGCGTTCGGCCAGCTGCGACTTGATTTCACCGAGCATTTCGTCCGTCATCATCGAGCGCAGGGTCGCGACGTCCGATCGGTCCCATGCGTCCTGCAGGGTCACGAAGTTGCGCCTGGCCGCGGCGATGAAGCCGTCCGCGTCGAACCCCGCGGGAATGCCCCATGCCTGCGAACCCGCCAGGGACGAGCCGATCTGGACGCTACTGCCCTGCCCGTACTTGCCGGCGTCGAAAGCCATGCTGCTGCGCTCCCACGGCCGGGCGGACGCGTCGTTGCCCACCTTGTCAGGGCTGTACTGGCGCGGCGGCATGGCGACGTCGGCGGGTGCACCGGCGCCTTGCAGCGCATAGGGGCCGCGAGGCTGTTGCCGGCGCGAGCGCATGACCCAGCCGATCACGGCCATCGCGACCATGACCAGCAACGCGATCAGCATGAACTGGCCGAACGCTTCCCCCAGGCCCAGCGAGTGGGCCAGCCAGGCCAGGCCGAGGCCGGCGGCGAGGCCGCCGAGCATGGCGCCCCAGGGGCGTTTGGGTGCCGCAGCGGCCGCGCCGGGCTGCGGTTGCGTGGCGGGCGCGGCCTGCTGCGTGTTGGCGGGCGCGGTCGGGCTGCGCGTGGCTTCCCGCTGCGTCACGTTGCCCGATTGCTTGCCCAACGAGCCGCCGCCACCCAGGCGGCGCGCGGCATCGGCCTCGAAGCTTGCGAATGCCAGGACGGCGACCAATACCCAGGACAGGAACTTCATGACAACTCCATGGCGCGTGAGCGCGCCTTCAGCACTTGATTCCAACATGCAATGCCACCACCCCGCCAGTCAGGTTGTGGTAGTCCACATGGCCGAAGCCGACTTTCTTCATCAAGGCTTTCAGCTCTTCCTGCCCCGGATGAACCCGGATCGACTCGGCAAGGTACTTGTAGCTGGCCGAATCGCCGGCGACGAGCCGCCCCAGCTGCGGCAGTATCTTGAACGAGTACCAGTCGTAAGCCTTCTCCAGCGGCTTGGCGACTTTCGAGAATTCCAGCACCAGCAGCTTGCCGCCGGGCTTGAGCACGCGGTTCATCTCGGAGAGGGCGGCGTCCTTGTGCGTCATGTTGCGCAGCCCGAAGGCGACGCTGACGAGGTCGAAACTCCCGTCGGCGAACGGCAGCTTCTCGGCATCGCACACCAGCGTCGGCAGCGCGACCCCCGCGTCCAGCAGCCGGTCGCGGCCCGTTCGCAGCATGGCCTCGTTGATGTCCGTGTGCACGACGGCGCCGGTCGGGCCGACCTTCTTGGCGAAGGCCAGCGCCAGGTCGCCCGTGCCGCCGGCGATGTCCAGCACCCGGTCGCCGGGCCGCACGTTGGCCACCAGCACCGTGTAGGCCTTCCAGGCGCGGTGCAGTCCCATGGACATCAGGTCGTTCATGAGGTCGTAGCGGGGCGCCACCGAGTCGAAGACGCCGCGAACCCGGCGTGCCTTCTCGCGCTCGTCGACCGATTCGAAACCGAAATGCGTGCTGCTCATGACCGAATGCTAGGGCAATCCGCGCTCACGCGCAGTCCACCGCGTCACGGGGACTTGAAATCTGTGACTAAACCGCATCAATGCCCGCAACCGGGCGCGGCTTTTTCAGGCATGGGGGCGTCACGCTCGACGCCGGCCTCGCTCAGCCGCCGCTCGTAGTCCGCCCACAGCTGCGCCTGCTGGGCGCCCAGGAAGTAGAGGTAATCCCAGGAGTAGATGCCCGTGGCATGCCCGTCCGAGAACGTGGGCTGTACGGCGTAATTGCCCACCGGCTCCAGCGCCGTGAGCTCCACCTCGCGCTTGCCGGTCTGCAGCACTTCCTGGCCCGGGCCGTGACCCTGCACCTCCGCGGAGGGCGAATAGATGCGCATCAGCTCGAACGGGAGACGGAACTCGGCGCCATCCGAAAACGACACCTCGAGCACGCGCGACTGCGAGTGCACGGTCAGTGCCCGGGGGGTGGGGGTTTCTGCATTCAATCCGGCCATGCCCCGAGTTTACGCGGGGCGCCGGGCGCGGCGTGATTGGCCCCACGCGCTAAAGCCCTGACCTCCGAGGGGGCGCAGCCGGTTGGAGGCGGCGCATCAGCGGCTAGAAGCGCACGGACAGGTTGACATAGAACCGGTCGTCACCGCGCTGCGGGGAGGCCGAGTTCAGCGTCAGCGGCACCTTGCTGCTATTGAGCAGGCGCCCGTAATCCAGCGACGCCGCGAACGGCTCGCGGACGTACCGCAGGCCGACACCGATGCTCGCCAAATGGTCGGAGGACGGCTTGTTGGCGCCGTTGGGGCTGTTATTGCCCAGCCAGCCCGCATCCACGAAGCCCAGCAGGCGCAGCCCGGTGCCGAGTTCGGGCGTGGTGACCTCGACAGAACCGGACACGCCCTTGTCGCCTGTCATGGGGCGGTCGATGCTGGTCCCGCGCACCGAGCCGAGGCCGCCCAGGCCGAACTGCTCCCCGGAGATCAGGACGTCCGGGCTGTACTGGAACTGGGCGCGTGCGCTCCACAGCCAGGTCTGCGCGAACGGCGCGGTGTAGTTGACGCCCCCGCGCAATGCCTTCCAGTGGACGGTATCGATGCGCGGGTCCTCGTTCTGGTACGAGGCGAGGTCGTTGTTGCTGCCGCTGCCGGTGTTCACGGACAGGTCGGCGTTGTAGCCCCAGACCGACGTATCGGACTCGGTCCGGGCCGCATAGCCCAGGGTGACCGGCCGGCTGCGCCGGTCCACGCCGACCGCGACGCCGCTGATTTCGGTCGCAGCGAAGACCTTGTCGTCCAGGCCGATCGAGGCGTAGCTGCGGCGCCCCCCTTGCGGTGGCAGGTACATGGTGTAGTTCACGCCGAGCGTGTGGCCCGCGCCCGTGCTGGTGAACGTGCCGAAATTGCCGACCACGTCGGACCGTGTATAGCTCGCGCCGATGACGCCGCCCTGGGCGTACAGCGGAACCTTGTACGACAGGCCGAGCTGCTTGACGTCGGACATCCGTTCGAGCGACGTCGTATAGGCGCCCACGAACTGGTGATCGAGATTGAACAGGTTGGTATGGCCGCCCGAGATCGTCAGGCGGTCCCGCCCGGACGATTCGGAGCCGGCATTGGACAGCCCCACCGCGAACGTCCAGGGCCGCAACTCCTTCACGGTGAGGGTGGCTTCGATCTTGTCCGGCTCGTCGGACTCGCGCAGGCCGACCTGGATCTGCTTGTTGGGGTTCTCGTTCGCGATTGCCGTCTGCACGGCGAGCCGCTTGAAATTCGGGCTTTCGCCTTCGCGCAGTTCAGGCAGCGTCCGGCGCACATTGCCCTCGTCGTAGATGCTGCGGCCTTCGATATTGACCTTGGCGATGCTGAACTTCACGATGTCCAGCGTGACCAGGTCGCCGACCTCCTGGGGCGGCAAGGCCACCCGGTGCAAGCCGTAGCCCTTGTCGCGCAGGGCTGCCTCCAGCGCCGCGGTGGCTTTCTGGAGCGTGTCCATGGTGGCGTCGGCGCGCAAGAAAGGAGCCAGCACCCGCGACGTTTCTCCGTCCCCGAGAGGGTTCTCGCCGGTGACCTTGAAGCCCTTGATGGCAAACACCGGGGAAGGCGCGGGTGCCGCCATCGGCGAGGCCGCGGGCGCCTGCTGGGCCCACGCCGCGGCGGCCACCGCTGTCAGCGCCAACGCAGCCGCGGCTTGCCGCGCGCCCGAACGGATGCGCGGGCGAGGCGCACAAGACCCAGTGACCATATTGTTCTAGCCCCTCTTGTTCACATCCAGGTGAGCGGGAATTGTCTCATCGCAGCGCCCGACTTGTCACCGTCTGCAACTATTTGCACTGGTTGTTCGGCTTGATCCCGGACTCCGCCAGCACGCTGACCAACAAGGGATTCTTCGACGTCGGCGACGGCAGGCTGTCGAAGTCGATGAACTTGGGGATGGACCCAGGGCGCTTGGTGTCGCCGCCCGCGCCCGCGAAACCGGCCTCGCCCTTGCCCAGGTGCAGCACTTCGCCGGCGGTCGCGACCTCGATGTGGCCATCCCGGACGAACACGAACAGGCCTTCCTCGGAATCCGAGACCACGTCGCTGGAGAAAAACTTCGGCGGCACGGTGACGCCGTCCGGTCGGGTCCCCTCGATCACGGGCTGGCTGGCGATCGGCCGGATGCCGCTGGGGGAGATGAACAGGCCCTGCCCCGCCTGGAGAACCTGCAACGCCGTCTGACCGGATTGCGTCACGGCGATGGAACCGAGCCAGGTCCAGAGCGTCAGTCCGGAATCCGCGCCGCCCGCCTCGCCGGCGCAAGCGCCCGTGCAGTTGATGTCCACGCCGGTGCCGCGGATGCCGATCGTGGCCGTCACGGTGGAAAACCCCACATTGCGGTTATTGGCCTTGGCGATCAGGCCGGTGAGCGCACGGACGGACCCCTTCAGCACGGAGGCGAGGAAACGTCCCTCGCCGGCATTCCTGTCGTCGTACACGAAATTGTCGACCCTAAAGCGTGTGGTCGAGCCGAGGGTGATGCGCGTGTCGTCGCGGAAGGCCAGCACGGCGCGCGTGCCGCCGCCGGTTTCGACGAGGTCGCCCGGATAGATGCTCCCGCCATCCACCAGCCGGCGCCGCTGGCCGGCGCTGTCGACAGCGTGAACCTCGCCCTGCGCGGAAAAGATCTTGGCGCTGGCCTGGATCGCGTTCGGCCGGGCCGCAGCGGCGACCTTGGCCGACTCGGCGCCGCAATCACGGTTGCAGACGCGGGCGTCGAAATCGGTCCCGCGGATGCCGATGGTCGCGGTGTTGGTCTGGACCCTGGCGGCATTGGGCGAATTCTTCGAGATCAGGCCCGTCACCGCCCGGAAGCCGCCGCGCACGAGTTGCATGAACATCGTGTTGTCGGGGGCGTTTTCCTTGAATTTGTACTGCGTGAGGACGATCTCGGAATTGGGCCGGACGGTCATGCGAGTGCCGTCGTCCAGTTTGATGATCGCGGAGGCGCCGTCCGAGGTGGTCAGCCTGTCGCCCTCCCGCAACGGCAGTCCCTTGCCGAGGGTCCGAGGCGTCTGGCCGGGGGTCTGGGCGAAGCCGACGCCACGGGAGAACTCAACCTCGCCGGCGGACTGCGCGGCGGCTCCGGAGACGGCGAGCAGCAGGGACACTCCCAGCGCGGCAAGCACCGACGGCGAGCTTCGATTGATTCTGGGGACCATGCTTAACCTCCGGCAACCTTTCTTTCCTCTCCACACCTCTGGTTGGGTTATACACGGTTGTGCTTGCGGTAACTACGTCCGCTTTCCCGCACGAGCGCGCGGCCGCCCGTGCGGATTTCACGAACCGCCGTAATTTCCGGGCATGCGGGCCAGGCGGGAAACAAGGTCGGCTTCCAGTGCCGGAAGCAGCCTTTCCACCGCAGCGAGCTCCTGCGGCGAACCCCCGCGTGCCGGTGCCGCCCAGACCGGCGCGGGGAAATGGCTGTCCCAGGCGAAGCGCGCCACGATGTGCCAGTGCAGGTGGGGCACCGCGTTGCCCAGGGCCGCGAGGTTGACCTTGGCGGGCCGCAGGTGGGACCGCAGCAGCAGTTCCACCTCGACGACCGCGGCCATGCAAAGCTCCCGGTCGGGGCCGGCCAGGTCGGTGAACTCGGCGACATGGTCGCGCCAGACCAGCCGGTAGAAAGCGGGAAAGCCCGCCTCCTGCGCGCGGATGACCCGGAACTTCGGGCCATCGAAGACCGGCACGCCGCCCGGGCCGTCGCAAAGCGGGCAGCCCGGGACTTTCATCAGACCAGGACGCGCTCGATGCCGCCGTTGTTGGCCGCATGCACGTAGTTCGGCATCCAGTCGGCCCCGAGGAGCTGGTTGGCCATCTCGACCACGATGTAGTCGGCTTCGAGCAGCCCGTTCTGCAGGTCGTGGCCGTAGCGCGTCAGGCCCTGCAGGCAGCTGGGGCAGCTGGTGAGGATCTTGATGTTGTCCTTCTCGCCGACGGCGCCGCTGGCTCGCAGCGCGGCTTCGTCCTTGCGCAACTCCTCTTCCTTGCGGAAGCGGACCTGCGTCGAGATGTCCGGTCGGCTCACGCCGAGCGTGCCGGACTCGCCGCAGCACCGCTCCGACTTGCGCACGTTGTCGCCGATCAGCGCCTTCACGGTCTTCATGGAGTCGCCGAGCTTCATCGGGTTGTGGCAGGGCTCGTGGTACATGAACCCGCCCTGGCCCGCCGGCAGCTTGATGTCCTTTTCCAGCAGGTACTCGTGGATGTCGATGATGCGGCAGCCCGGGAAGATCTGGTCGAACTCGTAGCCCTGCAGCTGGTCGTAGCAGGTGCCGCAACTCACCACCACCGTCTTGATGTCCAGGTAGTTCAGCGTGTTGGCCACGCGGTGGAACAGCACCCGGTTGTCGGTGATCATCTTTTCGGCCTTATCGAACTGGCCCGAGCCGCGCTGCGGATAGCCGCAGCACAGGTAGCCCGGCGGCAGCACTGTCTGCACGCCGGCGTGCCACAGCATCGCCTGCGTCGCCAGCCCGACCTGCGAGAAGAGCCGCTCGGAGCCGCACCCCGGGAAGTAGAAGACCGCCTCCGTCTCCGCAGTGGTCGTCTTCGGGTCGCGGATGATCGGGACGTAATCCTTGTCCTCGATGTCCAGCAGCGCGCGCGCCGTCTTCTTGGGCAGGCCGCCGGGCAGCTTCTTGTTGATGAAGTGGATCACCTGCTCCTTGACCGGCGCGGTGCCATGAGTCGAAGGCGGGCGCCTGACCTGCAGGTGGGCGAACCCGCGCAGCAGGTTGTTGCCCAGGCGCTGCAGCTTGAAGCCGACGCCGATCATCAGGCTGCGGACCAGGTTGATCGTGTTGGGGCTGGTCGCGTTGAGCATCAGCATCGCCGCGAAATTGCCCGGCCGGAAGCTCTTCTGGCCCATCTTGCGCAGCAGGTTGCGCATGTTCATCGATACGTCGCCGAAATCGATCTTCACCGGGCAGGGGCTGTAGCACTTGTGGCAGACGGTGCAATGGTCCGCCACGTCCTCGAACTCCTCCCAATGCTTGATCGAGACGCCGCGCCGGGTCTGCTCCTCGTACAGGAACGCCTCGACGAGCAACGAGGTGGCGAGGATCTTGTTGCGCGGGCTGTACAACAGGTTGGCGCGTGGCACGTGCGTCGCGCACACCGGTTTGCACTTGCCGCAGCGCAGGCAGTCCTTGACGCTGTCGGCAATCGCGCCGATGTCCGACTGCTGCATGATCAGCGACTCGTGCCCCATCAGCCCGAAGCTGGGCGTGTACGCATTGGTCAGGTCGGCATAGACGGAGGTGGCCGAATCCGCCTGCGCATGGCGCAGCAGCTTCCCCTTGTTGAAGCGGCCCTCGGGGTCGACCAGCTGCTTGTAGTCGGCGAAGGGCTTGAGTTCCTCGTCGGTCAGGAACTCCAGCTTGGTGATGCCAATGCCGTGCTCGCCGGAGATCACGCCGTTGAGCGACCGGGCCAGCGCCATGATGCGCTTCACGGCCGCATGCGCCGACTGGAGCATCTCGTAGTCGTCGCTGTTCACCGGGATGTTGGTGTGCACGTTGCCGTCGCCGGCATGCATGTGCAGCGCCACCCAGACGCGGCCCTTGAGCACCCGCTTGTGGATGGCATTGCACTCGTCCAGGATGGGCGCGAACGGCTGGCCGGCGAAGATGGACTGCAGAGGCGCACGGATTTGCCCCTTCCAGGTGGCACGAAGCGTGTGGTCCTGCAGTTGCGGGAACAGCACCTCGACGTTGTCCAGCCAGCCCTGCCACAGTGCCCGCACGTCGCGCACGAGCGACAGCGCCTGGGCCACGCGGTCTTCCAGCAGCTCGGCCGACGGGATCTCGCTGGCGTCGTCCTGCCTGCCGAGCGGCAGGTTGCCGCGCGCGAAGAACGCCTCGAGCTCGTCGGCGAGCTTGATCTTGTTGGCCAGCGACAGCTCGATGTTGATGCGCTCGATGCCGTCGGTGTACTCGGCCATCCGCGGCAGGGGGATCACCACGTCCTCGTTGATCTTGAACGCGTTGGTGTGCCGGCTGATCGCGGCGGTGCGCTTGCGATCCAGCCAGAATTTCTTGCGCGCCTCCGGGCTGATGGCGATGAAGCCTTCGCCGCTGCGCGAGTTGGCGATGCGCACGACTTCGGACGTGACGCGGGCCACGTCGTCGGCGTTGTCGCCGGCGATGTCGCCCACGAGCACCATCTTCGGCAGCACGGCACGCTTGGACTTCGTGGAGTAGCCCACGGCCTTCAGGTAACGGTCGTCGAGGTGCTCGAGGCCGGCCAGCAGGACGCCCGAGCGCTGCTGCTCGGCGAACATGAAGTCCTTGATCTCGACGATGCTGGGCACCGCGTCCTTGGCGTTGCCGAAGAACTCCAGACAGACGGTGCGCGTGTGCTGCGGCATGCGGTGCACGACCCAGCGGGCACTGGTGATCAGGCCGTCGCAGCCTTCTTTCTGGATGCCGGGCAGGCCCGAGAGGAACTTGTCGGTGACGTCCTTGCCCAGGCCCTCCTTGCGGAAGGTCGCGCCGGGGATGTCGAGCCGCTCGGTGCGCAGGGGCGTCCTGCCATCCGCCTGGAAATAGCGCAGCTCGAAGCTGGCCATCGGCGCGTCGTGGATCTTGCCCAGGTTGTGGTCGAGCCGGGTGACTTCGAGCCACTCCGCCTGGGGCGTGACCATGCGCCACGACACGAGGTTGTCCAGCGCCGTGCCCCAGAGCACCGCCTTCTTGCCGCCGGCATTCATGGCGATGTTGCCGCCGATGCACGAGGCTTCGGCCGAGGTGGGATCGACCGCGAACACGAACCCCGCGCGCTCGGCCGCGTCGGCCACCCTTTGCGTCACGACCCCGGCTTCGGTCCAGACGGTGGGCTTGTGCTCCGCATGGCCGGGGATGGCGACGAATTCCACCTCCGTCATCGCCTCGAGCTTCTCGGTGTTGATGACGGCGCTCTTCCAGGTGAGCGGCACGGCGCCCCCGGTATAGCCGGTGCCGCCGCCGCGCGGGATGATCGTCAGCCCCAGCTCGATGCAGCCCTTCACCAGGCCGGCCATCTCCGCCTCGGTATCGGGCGTCAGCACGACGAACGGGTATTCGACGCGCCAGTCGGTGGCATCGGTCACGTGCGAAACGCGCGAGAGGCCGTCGAACTTGATGTTGTCCTTCGCCGTGTAGCGGCGCAGCGCGCGCTGCGTCTGGCGGCGCAGCTGCGCCATTTCGCGAAAACTCGCGTCGAATGCCTCGACGGCCAACCCGGCCGCCTCCAGCAATTCGCCCACCTTGGCGTCGCGCCCGGCGTCGGTGTCCGGCGTGCGGCGTTTGCCGACCTCGGTCAGGCGGTGATGCAGCGCATCCACCAGCAGGCCGCGGCGCTTGGGGTTGTCCAGCAGGTCGTCCTGCAGGTAGGGGTTGCGCTGGACAACCCAGATGTCGCCCAGCACCTCGTACAGCATGCGCGCCGAGCGGCCGGTGCGGCGCTCCTCACGCAGGCCGTTCAGCACATCCCACGCGCGAGAACCCAGCAGCCGGATCACGATCTCGCGGTCGGAGAACGAGGTGTAGTTGTAGGGTATCTCGCGCAGGCGCGGGGCTTCGGCGCCGGGCGAGGCCAGGATGTGGGTGAGCGTCGTGGGTGCGTTCATCGTTGGGTTGGGGGCCCGGCGAGGGGCATTCCATTCAGCCAAACGACAAGCGGACGCGGCTGAAGCGAGATGTTACCGCAGTGCAGCATCGCCACTCGACGAGGCGGACATCGCTCCCAAGGTGCAAAGGACAGACGGCTGGGCCTGGTTCGCTTTCCTACGGATCAACCAAACCGAAAGAAAACGAACAAAATTCGGGAAAACGTGAAGATCAAACGCGTGAAAACGAACAACAATTGCCATCATGAGCTGAACAGCGCTCTCCACGTTGATGGAAACCCCGCTTGTGAGCCAACCCTGCGGCCGGTCAAATCCGCTGTCACAAAGAGTCTGTAGCCTTCGGGCCGTCAACATTCAGGAGAATTCATGAAATTGCAACTTTCCGCCGCCGCGCTCGCGGTCGCCTTCGCCCTTCCGGCCCAGGCCCAGACCGAAATCCAGTGGTGGCACTCGATGGGCGGTGCGCTCGGCGAATGGGTCAACGACCTCGCCAAGGAATTCAACGCCAGCCAGAAGGAATACAAGGTCGTGCCCACGTTCAAGGGCAGCTACGACGAATCCATGACGGCGGCCATCGCGGCCTTCCGTGCCGGCAATGCGCCGCACGTGCTGCAGGTTTTCGAAGTGGGCACCGCCACCATGATGGCCTCCAAGGGCGCCATCGTGCCGGTGGCCGAGGTCATGAGCAAGGCCGGCCTCAAGTTCGACCCCAGCGTCTACGTTCCCGCAGTCTCGGGCTACTACACCGCGCCGAACGGCCAGATGCTGAGCTTCCCGTTCAACAGCTCCACGCCGGTCTTCCACTACAACAAGGATGCCTTCAAGGCCGCCGGGCTCGATCCGGAGAAGCCGCCGACGACCTGGCCCGAAGTCGCCCTGACGGCCGCCAAGCTCAAAGCCGCGGGCCACAAGTGCCCCTTCACCACCAGCTGGATCAGCTGGACGCAGCTGGAAAGCTTCTCGGCCTGGCACAACGTGCTGTACGCAACCAAGAACAACGGCTTCGGCGGCACCGACACTCGCCTGGCGTTCAACAGCCCGCTGCACGTGCGCCACATCGAAAACCTGGCCAACATGGCCAAGACCGGCCTGTTCGTCTACAAGGGCCGCAACAACGCGGCCGACGCGACCTTCGTCTCCGGCGAGTGCGCCATGGTCACGGGCTCCTCCGCCCTGTCCGGCAGCGTCAAGCGCAACAGCAAGTTCGCCGCCGGGATCGGCACCCTGCCGTACTACCCGGACGTCCAGGGCGCGCCGCAGAACACCGTCATCGGCGGTGCGAGCCTGTGGGTGATGTCGGGCAAGAAGGCGGAAGAGTACAAGGGCATCGGCCAGTTCTTCAACTTCCTGTCGCAGCCCGAAGTGGCGGCCAAGAGCCACCAGCGCACCGGCTACCTGCCGGTGACCAAGGCCTCGTTCGATTTGACGGACAAGTCGGGCTTCTACAAGCAGAACCCCGGCTACGACGTCTCGGTGAACCAGATGGTCCGCAAGACCACCGACAAGTCGCGCGGCGTGCGCCTGGGCAACTTCGTGCAGATCCGCACCATCATCGACGAGGAGCTCGAAGGTGTGTGGCGCGGCGCCAAGCAGCCCAAGGAGGCGCTGGACGCCGCCGTGAAGCGCGGCAACGAGCAGCTCGAGCGCTTCCAGAAGGCGAACAAGTAAACTAGCCTCTCTTACACGAGGAGAAAAGCAGGCCCCCGCAAGGGGGCTTGCTCTTGCAGGATGGAGAAACGGGTCCTTTTCAAATCCACCTGGCTGCCCTGGGTGCTGATCGCGCCGCAGATGGCCATCATTCTGGTGTTCTTCTTCTGGCCCGCGGGGCAGGCGCTGTACCAGAGCGTGCTGCAGCAGGACGCTTTCGGCTCCAGCAGCGAGTTCGTGGGATTCGCCAACTTCCAGCGGCTGATCGACGACCCGAGCTACCTCGACTCGTTCTACACAACGGCCATCTTCTCGATCCTGGTTTCCGTGGGCGGCCTGGCGATCTCCCTGTTGCTCGCCGTGCTGGCCAACCGCGTGATCCGCGCCGCCGGCCTCTACAAGACGCTGCTCATCTGGCCCTACGCGGTGGCACCGGTGGTGGCGGGCGTCCTGTGGCTGATGATGTTCGCTTCGCCCTACGGCGTGATCCGCTACGCGCTGATCGAAATGGGCTTCGACTGGAACCACCTCCTGAATGCCAACCACGCCATGGCGCTGATCGTCATGGCGGCCATCTGGAAGCACCTGTCGTACAACTTCCTGTTCTTCCTGGCGGGCCTGCAGTCGATCCCGCATTCCTTGATCGAGGCCGCCACCATCGACGGCGCCGGCCCCTGGAGGCGCTTCTGGACCATCGTGTTCCCGCTGTTGTCGCCCACGACGTTCTTCCTGCTGGTGATCAACATCATCTATTCGTTCTTCGAGACCTTCGCCATCGTCGACGCGGCCACGCACGGCGGCCCGGGCAAGGAAACCGCCATCCTGGTCTACAAGGTCTATTACGACGGGTTCAAGGCGCTGGACATCAACGGCTCAGCGGCGCAGTCGGTCGTGCTGATGGTGATCGTCGCGGCCCTGACGGTCTTCCAGTTCCGCTTCGTGGAGAAGAAGGTCCACTACTGATATGGTCCAGCGCACCCCCATCCTCGACTTCTTCACTCACCTCATCCTCGCGATCGGGGTGGTGATCGTCTTCTTCCCGATCTACGTCACCTTCGTCGGCTCCACCCAGACCGCCCAGCAGATCTCCAGCAGCAACCCGATCTCGCTCCTGCCCGGGACCAACATCGTGGAGAGCTACCGTTTCGCGCTTTTCGGTGGCAAGACGGAAGCCGGCGCCACCGTCGCGCCGGCGTTGCCCATGATGGGCATCAGCCTGGCCAGCGCGCTGATCATCGCCCTCGGCAAGATCGCAATCTCGCTGCTGTCGGCATTCGCCATCGTGTACTTCCGCTTTCCCTTCAAGACCATCATCTTCTGGATGGTGTTCGTCACGCTGATGCTGCCGGTGGAGGTGCGCATCGTGCCCACCTATCAGGTCATTTCCGACCTGAAGATGCTCAATACGATGTCCGGCCTGACGGTGCCCCTGATCGCCTCGGCCACCGCAACCTTCCTGTTCCGCCAGTTCTTCCTGACGGTGCCCGATGAACTGGTGGAGGCCGCGCGCATGGACGGCGCCGGCCCCATGCGTTTCTTCAAGGACGTGCTGCTGCCGCTGTCGAAGACGTCGATGGCCGCCCTCTTCGTCATCCAGTTCATCTACGGCTGGAACCAGTACCTGTGGCCGCTGCTGGTCACCACCGAGGAAAGCATGTATCCCATCGTGATGGGCATCAAGCGCCTGATCTTCGGCGAGGTCTACATCGAGTGGAACGTCGTGATGGCCACCGCCATCCTGGCGATGCTGCCGCCCGCGATCGTCGTGATCCTGATGCAGAAATGGTTCGTCAAGGGCTTGGTGGATACGGAAAAATAAATGACTTTGCGGGACAGATCTTCAGTTCTGTCCCCAACTGATTAGAAAAACATGGCCTCGATACAACTCAAAGACGTCGTCAAGAAGTACGGCAAGGGCAAGCATGAATTGCAGGTGATCCACGGCGTCAGCGCCGAGATCGCCGACCGTGAATTCATCGTCATCGTCGGCCCGTCGGGCTGCGGCAAGTCGACGCTGCTTCGCATGGTCGCGGGCCTGGAGGAGATCTCCGCCGGCGAAATCTGGATCGGCGACCGCGTGGTGAACAAGCTCGAGCCCGCCGAACGCGACATCGCCATGGTGTTCCAGAACTACGCGCTCTACCCGCACATGAGCGTGTTCGACAACATGGCCTACGGCCTCAAGATCAAGAAGGTTCCGATCGACGAGATCAAGGCCCGAGTGGACAAGGCCGCCGGCATCCTCGAGCTCGGCCCGTTCCTCGACCGCAAGCCCCGCCAGCTGTCGGGCGGCCAGCGCCAGCGCGTGGCCATGGGCCGCGCCATCGTGCGCCAGCCGCAGGTGTTCCTGTTCGACGAGCCGCTCTCCAACCTCGACGCCAAGCTGCGCGCGCAGACCCGCATCGAGATCCAGAAGCTGCACCGCGAGCTGGGCATCACGTCCCTCTTCGTCACGCACGACCAGGTCGAGGCGATGACGCTGGCCCAGCGCATGATCGTGATGAATGCCGGGGTGATGGAGCAGTTCGGCACACCCGAGGAGGTCTACCACCGGCCGGCGTCGACCTTCGTCGCCAGCTTCATCGGCTCGCCGCCCATGAACCTGCTGTCGAACGCGCCGGGCAGCCGGCCGCGCACGATCATGGGCATCCGCCCCGAGCATCTGGACATCGGCAACGACGGCTGGGCATTGCAGGTCGAAACAACCGAATTGCTGGGCGCCGAGCGGCTGGTCTATGGGCGACTGGGCGCCGAGCAGGTCATCGTGCGCAGCGAGGAAAACCAGGCCATCCCCGAGCCCGGCTCGACCATCCACGTCAAGCCGCGCGAAGACCGCATCCACTGGTTCGACGGCGCCAGCCGCAAGCGCATGCCATGAATGACTGGCCGTACCCGCGCTGGGTCGCGCACCGCGGCGCGGGCAAGCTGGCGCCGGAGAACACGCTGGCGGCGTTCCGCCTCGGCGCGCAGCATGGCTACCGCATGTTCGAGTGCGACGCCAAGCTTTCGGCCGACGGCGTTCCGTTCCTGATGCACGACGCGACACTCGGGCGCACGACCAACGCGCGTGAGATCTTCGGGCCGGCTGCCAGCGATGTGGGCGGTGACCATGCGTGGAACGAGCTCGCACGACTGGATGCCGGCGGCTGGCACTCCCGCGCATTCGCGGGCGAGCCCCTCCCCACGCTGGAGAATGTCTCGCGCTTTTGCCTCGCGAACGGCTACTTCCTGAACATCGAGATCAAGCCCACGCCCGGCACGGAACGCGAGACCGGCGAGGTCGTGGCGCGGCATGCGGACCGCCTGTGGAACAACGCGCCCGTGCCTCCGCTGCTCACGTCGTTCCGGCCCGAGGCGCTGGAAGGCGCTATGGCGACGGCCGCCAACCTGCCGCGCGGGTTGTTGCTCGACACGCTCTGGAAGGGCTGGCTGGAGACGGCATTGATGCTGGAATGCGCGGCCATCGTCTGCAACCACGCGCTGTGGGACCGCAGCAGCGTCACGCAGGCGCAGAGCGCGGGCTTCCGCTGCCTGAGCTACACCGTCAATGACGAATGGGCCGCCCGGCGCCTGATCGACCTCGGCACCGACGGCATCATCACCGACCGGGTCGACCTGTTCCCGCCTACCTGAGGTCGCCGGCCAGCGAGGCCAGCGTTTCGGGCGCTATCGTCACGTGCGCCGGGTAGTTGCGGTGGTCGCAACCGAGCTTCACGCTCGCGCCGGCCTTGATGGCGGAGACCATGGACAGCGTGAATTCGAAACGCACGAAATGCACCGCCGAGGTCTTCTCGTCGTTCTCCCGGTCCAGGTCCTCGTCGGCGATGGCGTAGACGCGGCCGTGCCCTTCCACCTCGACGAACATGCGGTCCTCCACGCCGATCAGCCGCGCCAGCTCGCGCCGCCGCTCGTTCTCGTCGGGGTACTCGATCATCATCGTCGCCTTCCAGTTGCCGCCGTCGGGCATCAATGGTGCGTAGGCCTCGATCTCCTGCGTGATCCCCTCTTCCTCGAAGATCTTTTCGATGCGCAGCATCTCCTGGATCTGGTAGCGGATTGTCATCTCGCTTTCGAACTGCAGCGTGACGTGGTCGCCCAGCGGCACGCTGCGCAGCTTGCGGTGGGCGATGACGTCGGCCTTGTGCGCCTTGCGGTACTTGCTGTACGCCTCCAAAGTCATGAGGCTGTCGGGGGTAATGTGTCCGGTGAGTTGCATAGAAAGTCCTGGATTGCGGGTCAAGCCCGCAATGACGTCATTCGATCCCGTAGGCCATCCGCATCAGCGTGAGCGGATGCGCCAGCCGGGGCGTGCCCAGCGAGTTGCGGTCGAACCCCTGGTCGATGTGGTGGCCGCCCAGCGGGCAGTCGGAACTGATGTAGTCGGGCAGGCCGCCGTCCGGGTGCTCGGACATGCGCTTGAAGAGCGGCTTGCCGATCTTCATCGCCATCTCGTGGAAGGGTTTCTTCACACCGAAGGTGCCGGCATGGCCGGAGCAGCGCTCGTTGGTCTGCACCGAAGTGCCCGGCACCATCTTGAACATCTCCTCGGTCTTCTTGCCGATGTTCTGCACGCGGCTGTGACAGGGCACGTGGTAGCTGACCTTTCCCAGCGGCCGGCTGAAGTCGGTCTTGAGCAGCCCGTCGCGCTTGCGCTGCATCAGGTACTCGAACGGATCCCACATCGCTTCCTTGACGGCCTGCACGTCGGCGTCGTCGGGATACATGAGCGGCAGCTCCTGCTTGAACATGAGGGTGCAGCTCGGCACGGCGGTGAGGATGGCGTAGCCCTCCTTCGCATACTTCGCCAGGACCGGGATATTGGCTTCCTTGGACTGGTTCACCGACTCCAGGTCGCCCAGCTCCAGCTTGGGCATGCCACAGCACTTTTCCTTGTGGACCAGGACATACGGCACCTCGTTGTGGTCCAGCACCTTGAGCAGGTCATGGCCGATGCCCGGCTCGTTGTAGTTGATGTAGCAGGTGGAGAAGATCGCCACCTTGCCCGGCGTCTTGGCGCCCTCCCGGATCGCGAAGTCCTTCGACTTCGGCGCACCCGCGCGGAACTTGCGCGTGGCCAACGCCGGGAGCCAGGCGTTGCGGTCCACGTTCAGCATGTTCTCCATCGCCGCGCGCGCCGGCTTGGTCTGGTTCACGGCATTGGCGACCTGGACCACGATCGGGATGCCGGCAAACTGGCCGTGAAGGTCCGTGGACGACAGGAATTTCTCGCCGAAGCTCACGCCGCCCTTCTTGAACTTGATGGCCTTGGCGCGCAGCATGGTGTGCGGGAAGTCCACGTTCCACTCGTGCGGCGGCACGTAGGGGCACTTGGTCATGTAGCACAGGTCGCACAGGTAGCACTGGTCGACCACCTTCCAGAAGTCCTGCTTCTCCACCGCATCCACCTCGCCGGTCTTGCCCTCGTCGACCAGGTCGAACAGCGTCGGGAACGCGCCGCACAGGCTCACGCAGCGCCGGCAGCCATGGCAGATGTCGAAGATGCGCTCCAGCTCATGGAACGTCCTGGCCTCGTCGTAGTACTCGGGATTTTTCCAGTCGATCGGGTGGCGGGTGGGTGCCTCGAGGTTGCCTTCGCGGGGTACGGACATGTTCTTCTCTCGTTAAAGCATGCTTGGCATTGGGCGCTGCCTCGCGGCAGCGCCCAACACCGAGGAGCCTCGTTCAGTCGACCAGCTCGTTCAGCGCCCGGGTGTAGCGGTTGGCGTGCGAGCGCTCGGCCTTGGCCAGCGTCTCGAACCAGTCGGCCACTTCGTCGAAGCCTTCTTCGCGGGCCGTCTTGGCCATGCCCGGGTACATGTCGGTGTACTCGTGGGTTTCGCCCGCAACAGCGGCCTTCAGGTTGTCCCGGGTCGGGCCGATGGGCAGGCCGGTGGCCGGGTCGCCGCACTGCTCGAGCCACTCCAGGTGGCCGTGCGCGTGGCCCGTCTCGCCTTCCGCCGTGGAGCGGAACAGCGCCGCCACATCGTTCTGGCCCTCGACGTCGGCCTTGTTTGCGAAATACAGGTAGCGGCGGTTCGCCTGGGATTCGCCGGCGAAGGCGGCCTTCAGGTTTTCTTCCGTCTTGGAGCCTTTGAGTGCTGCCATTTTGGGAATCTCCTAGTTGGGTTGATGAAACGTTTCGTCGCCTTGAACACGGGGGTCAAAGACCTTTGGAGATTAGTCCGCCTGGGCACCCCCGTCTAATTGGCTGCATCAATGCAATCAATTGATAACAACTATTAAGTGACGACATTCGATAGTTTATACGAACTCGATTTCGACTGCAAACAGATCGGTTCGAGAATTACGGTATAGTAAACGCGTTACGCATTAGTAAATCCAGGAGAGCTTATGGCCGCCGTTCCCAAAGATGCCGCCGCCCTGCCCGCGCCGGCGCCCGTCCACCAGCTGCACCACGTCGCCTACCGGGCCAAGGATGCAGAGGAAACACGTCATTTCTACGAAGACATCCTGGGGCTGCCGCTCTACCACATCATCCAGAGCGACTACGTGCCGAGCACGGGCGAATACTGTCCCTACACGCACTTCTTCTTCCGGCTGCAGGACGGCTCCTTCATCGCCTTCTTCGACCTCGGGGATGACGAGGCCGCGCAGCCATCGCCCAATAACCCCTTGTGGGTGAACCACATTTCCTTCCGTGTCGATTCGCGGCAGGCCCTGCTCGACATGAAGGCCCGGCTGGAAGGGCACGGCATCGAGGTGCTGGGCGTGACGGATCACCACATCTTCCACAGCATCTATTTCTTCGACCCCAACGGCGTCCGGCTGGAACTCACGGCCCAGCTCGCGGACGAGTTCCAGATGCTGCAGGAGAGCAAGACGGCCCACACGCGCCTCGCCGAGTGGACGGCCCGCAAGGAACAATGGCGACGGGACCGTGCCGCGGGCAAGGCGAGCGAGCCGCTCAAACCCCAGCGCAACGACCGCCCCGAATTCGTCAAGAACAAGTAAGAAGCACAGCAACGAGGAGGCTCCATGGCGGGCAGTTACGCCGAAACACCCGTGACCAATGAGTTCTCGCAGGGGCGCGGGTACGTGCTGCCGGAGTACCCCTTCGTCGCGCCACCCGAGATCGCCAACGGCGAGCCCAGCCACCATCCCATCGTCATCGTGGGCGGGGGCCTCACCGGGCTCACGATGGCCTGCGCCCTGTCCGGCTACGGCATCCAGGCCGTGCTGCTGGACGAAGACAACACCGTGGGCGCGAAAGGCGCATCCTCGCGCGGCATCTGCTACACGCAGAAGTCGCTGGAAATCTTCCAGCGCCTGGGCATCTACGAACGGATCGCGGCCAAGGGCATCCAGTGGAGCGTGGGACGCACGTTCGCCGGCAAGGACGAGGTCTACTCCTTCGACCTGCGCCAGCAGAGCGGCTACAACCTGTCGAGCCAGCCGCCCTTCATCAACATCCAGCAGTTCTACATCGAGGCCTACCTGGTCGACCGTATCGGGCAGCTCGGCCATGTGCAGCTGCGCTGGTGCAACCGCGTCACGGCCTTCGAGCAGAACAACGAATGCGCGACGCTCTCCGTGACCACGCCGGCCGGCGACTATCGCATTCGCGCGGACCATGTCATCGATGCCACCGGCTCGCACAGCCCGTTTCGCAAATGGGTGGGCGCTTCGGTCACGGCAAAGAAGGGTGACGACCGCTGGTGCATCGCCGACGTGCGCTTCACCCACCGGCCCCCGACCGAGCGCCACACCTGGATCGAAGCGCCGTTCAACGAGAACCGGGCCGTATGGCAACACCTGATGGGCGACGACGTCTGGCGCATCGACTACCAGATGCCGCCCGACGCCGACCCGGAGTACGTGAGCCGGGAGGACGTGGTGCGCGACCGGCTCGCCCGCCAGTTCGGTGCGGATTGCCAAGTGGAGATCGTGTGGGTCGGCCCTTACGCCTATCGCAGCGAGTGCATCGACCGCATGCGGCACGGCCGGGTGTTCTTCATGGGCGACTCGGCCAAGGTGGTGAGCCCGTTCGGCGCCCGCGGGGGCAACACCGGCGTGGCCGATGCGGACAATCTTGCATGGAAGCTTGCCGCCGTGATCAAGGGCCGCGCGGCGCCTGCACTGCTGGACAGCTTCCACGAGGAACGCCATGAGGCGGCCCAGCAGAACGTGCTGGTGACCAATCGCACCGCCCGCTTCCTGCGCCCCGCCGCCGGGGTGGAAAAACTGTTCCGCGATGCCGCACTTGGCCTCGCACGGCAATACGTTTTCGCGCGGCAATTCATCAACACCGGGCGGATGGCGATCGCCAATCCCTACTCGCGATCCAGCGCCTGCGAGCCCACCGGCGGCCAGTCGGTGCAGAACGTGGGCTTCCAGTGGGCGGACGGGTCGCGAGGCACCGTGAACGACCTGCTGCAGTGGGCCGACGGCCGGCTGCTCCTGCTGCTGTTCGGCGAAGCAAGCTCCCAGGGGCTTGCGCGGCTGCGCGACCTGGCCGAAACCGCGCCGCTGCGCTGCGTGCAGGTGGCCGGCGCCGACGACCGGGTGGCGGCGCGCGAATACGTTCGCGACCCGCTGGGACACCTGCAGGGCGCCTGCCATGTGTTCGGCCACGCCTGGGCCCTGGTGCGGCCCGACAGCTACGTGGCCGCCACGGGCGAGAGCGTCGACGCGACGCTGGTCCATGCCGTGGGCAAGGCACTCGGCGCCCTCGGGGAGACCGCATGATGAAAACCGCACTCCACCTGCAGGACGCCGACGCGTTCTACGAACAGCTGCTGGACGCCCACCAGGGCCTTTCGAGGGAAGCCTCGGAACTCCTCAATGCCCGTTTGATCCTGCTGCTCGCCAACCAGGTCGGCGATGCCAAGGTCCTCCAGGAATGCGTCGAAGCGGCGCGCCAAGCGCCGGAATAACACCTCGCCGCCCGGCTCCGCCGGGACCGCCCGCGCCTTTTTGCTATTGTTCAGGTCTTCTTTGAAGGATGGCAATAAATGCTTCTGGTCACGGGCGGCTGTGGTTTCATCGGTTCGGCATTCGTCCTGGAGTGGTTGCAGCAGTCCGCTGAGCCGCTGCTGAACCTCGACCTTCTCACCTATGCAGGGCACCCGGCCAACGTCCGGAGCGCGGAGCGCCATCCCGGATACCGGTTCGTGCGCGGCGACATCGGCGACGCTGACCTGGTGGCGCGGCTGCTGGCCGAGCACCGGCCGCGAGCCATCGTCCACTTCGCGGCCGAAAGCCACGTGGACCGTTCCATCGCGGGGCCGCTCGCCTTCGTCAACACCAACGTGGTCGGGACGGTGAAGCTGCTGGAGACCGCCCTGGGCTACTGGAACTCGCTGCCGGCTGCCGAGGCGGCAGCGTTCCGCTTCCTGAACGTCTCCACCGACGAGGTCTATGGCTCGCTGGGGCCCAGCGAGCCCGGTTTCACCGAGCAGCACCGCTACCTGCCCAACAGCCCCTACTCCGCGTCCAAGGCGGCGGCGGACCACATGGTGCGGGCATGGCACCACACTTTCCAGCTCCCCGCACTCACGACCCACTGCTCCAACAACTACGGCCCGCGCCAGTTCCCGGAGAAGCTGATCCCCCTCACCATCGACAACGCGGTCAACGGCCAGCCCCTGCCGGTCTATGGCGACGGCCTGCAGGTGCGCGACTGGCTTTACGTCAACGATCACTGCGCCGCGCTCAGGGCCGTGCTCGAGCGCGGGGCACCGGGCGAAACCTACAACATCGGCGGCCGCGCCGAGCGCACGAACATCAGCGTGGTCCGGTCGATCTGCGCGGCGCTCGACGAGCTCCGGCCGCTGCCGGGTGGCCGCAGTTACGCGGCGCAGATCTCCCATGTGACCGACCGCCGCGGCCACGACCGCCGCTACGCGATCGACGACAGCAAGATCGCCACGGAGCTGGGATGGAAGCCGGCGGTGGTGTTCGAGGAAGGATTGCGGCAGACCGTGCAGTGGTACCTCGACAATGGCGACTGGGTCATGGCGGTGACCGGGGGGGACGGCGATGGAGACGAATAGCCGCCGCAAGGGGATCGTGCTGGCCGGCGGCGCCGGCACGCGGCTGCATCCGGCCACACTGGCCGTGTCCAAGCAGCTGCTGCCGGTGTTCGACAAGCCGATGGTGTACTACCCGCTGGCCACGCTGATGCTGGCGGGCATCCGCGAAGTCCTGGTCATCAGCACGCCCCAGGACACGCCCCGGTTCCGGCAGCTCCTGGGCGACGGCGCCAGCTGGGGCATGCGCATCTCCTACGAGGTGCAGGCCAGGCCCGAAGGCCTGGCGCAGGCGTTTCTCATCGGCAAGGACTTCCTGGCGGGGGCTCCCAGCGCGCTGGTGCTCGGGGACAACATCTTTTTCGGCCACGACCTGGTCAGGCTGCTGGCAGAGGCGGACGCGCGCGACACCGGGGCGACCGTCTTCGCCTATCACGTGAAGGACCCCGAGCGCTACGGTGTGGTCGCATTCGACGCGCAGGGCCACGCCACTTCGATCGAGGAAAAGCCAAGCCAGCCGAAGAGCAACTGCGCAGTCACGGGCCTCTATTTCTACGACGGGCAGGTATGCGATATCGCCGCCTCGGTGCGCCCCTCCGCACGAGGGGAGCTCGAGATCACCAGCGTCAACCAGGAATACCTCACCCGCGGGCAGCTGCACGTCCAGACCATGGGGCGTGGGTTCGCCTGGCTGGACACAGGCACCCATGAAAGCCTGCTGGAAGCCTCGCATTTCATCCAGACCCTGGAAAAGCGCCAGGGCCTGAAGGTTGCATGCCCGGAAGAAATCGCCTGGCGCAACGGCTGGATCAATACCGATGACCTGCTGGCACTGGCGGAACCTCTGGGCAAGAGCGGATACGGCGAATACCTGCAGACCTTGGTGAAAGAAGGCCTGTAATGCTGTCGGTCGAACCCACCAGCCTGCCGGAAGTCCTGGCGTTGACGCCGAAAGTGTTCGGCGATGACCGCGGATTCTTCATGGAAAGCTGGAACCAGCGGCGCTTCGACGAGGCGGTGGGCCGTCCAGCCCGCTTCGTGCAGGACAACCACTCGCGGTCCGCGGGCGGCGTGCTGCGGGGGCTTCATTACCAGGTCAGGCAGCCCCAGGACAAGCTGGTGCGGGTGGTGACGGGCCGCGTGTTCGATGTCGCGGTGGACATGAGGCGCTCTTCGCCCAACCTTGGGAAATGGGTCGGCGTGGAATTGAGCGCCGACAACATGCGCCAGCTGTGGGTGCCGGCGGGTTTCGCGCATGGCTTCCTCGTGCTGTCCCGATACGCCGAACTTCTCTACAAGACGACCGACTACTACTCGCCCGAGCATGAGCGGGCGCTGGCGTGGAGCGACCGCCACGTGGGTATCCGGTGGCCATTGGGCGATGTCCCGCGCGAGCCCATCGTGTCCGCCAAGGACGCAGCGGCACCCGCGTGGGACGCCTGCGAGCTGTTCGATTAGGCCCATGGCGGCGGCCCGGTGCGCCGGGCGAATAAAATTGGCTCATGAGCGACACGCCCCACCAACCCGGCCTCAACAGCCTCTCCAAATCATTTGAACCCGCTGCCATCGAGGCCAAGTGGGGGCCGCTGTGGGAGGAACGCGGTTATGCCCGGGCCGGCCACCGCGGCACCGGCGAAGCGAAGGAAGGCGAGCCGTCCTTCTCCATCCAGCTGCCGCCGCCCAACGTCACGGGCACGCTGCACATGGGCCATGCGTTCAACCAGACGATCATGGACAGCCTCACGCGGTACCACCGCATGCGCGGCTTCAACACCCTGTGGGTTCCGGGGACGGACCACGCCGGTATCGCCACGCAGATCGTGGTGGAGCGCCAGTTGCAGGAGCAGGGCCAGTCGCGGCACGACCTGGGGCGCAAGAACTTCGTGGCCAAGGTCTGGGAATGGAAGCACAAGTCCGGCGCCACCATCACCACCCAGATGCGCCGCATGGGCGACAGCGTGGATTGGTCGCACGAATACTTCACGATGGACGACGACCTGTCGGGCATCGTGACAGCCACTTTCGTGCAGTTGTACGAGCAAGGCCTGATCTACCGCGGCAAGAGGCTCGTGAACTGGGATCCGGAACTCAAGACCGCCGTCAGCGACCTCGAAGTGGTGAGCGAGGAGGAAGACGGCTTCCTCTGGCACATCAGTTATCCGCTGGTGGACGGCTCCGGCGTGCTGACGGTCGCCACGACGCGGCCCGAAACCATGCTCGGCGACGTCGCCGTGATGGTCCACCCCGAGGACGAGCGCTACCGGCACCTGATCGGCCAGCAGGTGCGGTTGCCGCTGTGCGACCGGGACATCCCGGTGATCGCCGACGACTACGTTGACAAGGAGTTCGGCACGGGCGTGGTCAAGGTGACACCGGCGCACGACGCGAACGACTATGCCGTGGGCCAGCGCCACAAGCTCCCGATCATCGGCGTGCTCACGCTGGACGCGAAGATCAACGACAACGCGCCGGCCAAGTACCGCGGGCTGGACCGCTTCGCGGCCCGCAAGCAGGTGGTCGCCGACCTGGAAGCGCTGGGCCTGCTGCTGGACACGAAGAAGCACAAGCTCGTGGTGCCGCGCTGCGAGCGCACGGGGCAGATCATCGAGCCGATGCTCACCGACCAGTGGTTCGTGGCGATGAGCAAGGTGAGCGACAAGGACCCGACGGGCAAGTCCATCGCGCAAAAGGCGATCGACGTGGTGCAGTCGGGCGCGGTGAGCTTCGTGCCGGAGAACTGGGTCAACACCTACAACCAGTGGATGAACAACATCCAGGACTGGTGCATTTCACGCCAGCTGTGGTGGGGACACCAGATCCCCGCCTGGTACGACGAGGAAGGCCGCGTGTACGTCGCGATCGACGAAGCCGCCGCGCAGGCCCAGGCGCCCGGCAAGAAGCTGCGGCGTGACGAAGACGTGCTGGACACCTGGTACTCCTCGGCGCTGGTGCCCTTCTCGACGCTGGGCTGGCCGGCGAAGACGAAGGAGATGGATCTGTACCTGCCCTCCTCCGTGCTGGTGACAGGCTACGAGATCATCTTCTTCTGGGTCGCCCGCATGATCATGATGACGACCCACTTCACCGGGCAGGTGCCTTTCCGCCACGTGTACATCCACGGCATGGTGCGGGACCACGAAGGCAAGAAGATGAGCAAGTCCGAGGGCAACGTCGTCGACCCGGTGGACCTGATCGAAGGCGCGGACGTCGAGACCCTCGTGCACAAGTCCACCGTGGGCCTGCGCCGGCCGGAGACCGCGCCCAAGGTGGCCGCCCGGGTGCGCAAGGAATTTCCGCAGGGCATGCCGGCCTACGGGGCTGACGCGTTGCGCTTCACGATGGCCAGCTACGCCAGCCTGGGCCGCAACATCAATTTCGACACCAAGCGCAGCGAGGGCTACCGCAATTTCTGCAACAAGCTCTGGAACGCCACGCGTTTCGTGCTGATGAACTGCGAGGGCCAGGATCTCGCCGAACAGGACAACACCCTTACCGAAGTTGACCACTGGATCGTCTCGACGCTCCAGCGCGCCGAGGCCGAGGTGGCCAAGGGCTTTGCGGAATACCGCCTCGACAACGTCGCCACTGCGATCTACCAGTTCGTCTGGGACGAGTTCTGCGACTGGTACCTGGAGATCGCGAAGGTTCAGATCCAGACGGGTAATGCCGCGCAACAACGCGGCACCCGCCGAACGCTGATCCGCGTGCTCGAAGCCATCCTGCGGCTCGCGCACCCGGTGATCCCGTTCATCACCGAGGAGCTGTGGCAGAAGGTCGCGCCGGTCGCCGGCAAGAGCGGCGAGTCGATCAGCATCGCGCCCTATCCCGCCACCGACAGCGCGGCGATCCGCCCGGAATCCGAAGCCTGGGTCGCGAAACTCAAGGCTGCCGTGGACGCTTGCCGCAACCTGCGCGGCGAAATGAACGTGTCCCCCAGCACCAGGCTGCCGGCGTACGCGCTGGGCGACGCGGCCTTCATGCGCCAGGCGGCGCCGGTGCTCCAGGCGCTGGCCAAGCTGAGCGATGTCAAGGTGTTCGACGACGAGGCCGCTTGGGCGCTGTCCGCGCAGGCCGCGCCCGTGGCCGTGGTGGGCGACGCCCGCCTGTGCCTGTACATGGAAATCGACGTGGCCGCCGAGAGGGCCCGCCTCTCAAAGGAAGCCGCACGCCTGCAGGGCGAAGTAGCCAAGGCCAACGGGAAGCTGTCGAACGAAGCTTTCGTGGCCAAGGCGCCGCCGGCGGTGATCGAGCAGGAGCGAAAGCGAATCGCGGACTTCACGGCGACACTGGAAAAAATTCAAGCACAACTTGCGCGGCTCGAATGAGAGGGTGCGCATAAGAAAAATGCCCCGCTTGCGCGGGGCATTTGCCTTGGCCGGCGAAGCGCTGGCTATCGCTCGAAGCGGGTCAGCCGCTCACTGGCGTCAACGTGACGGTGGCCACCGAATTGCCATTGAGGGTGAGCGCCCCACCAGCCGTGACAGCGACTACCACAGATGCGCCGGAGGACGCGGCGGCGCCAAGCACGAGGGCGACGCTACGCGTTACGCCCACGCCATTAGCCGTCGCACCGGCGGCATTGACGTTCATGTTGCAGGGATTGACCACGACCGTTTGGCCCAGGGACAAGGCGTGCCCCGCAGGGAACGTGGAGCTGGTTACGGCGAAGATGCACGAACCGAAGGTGGTGCTTCCTGTCGCGGTCTTTCCCTCGGAGCTGATCGAAAACGCAGGAGTCGTCGCGGTGCTGGTAAACGCCAGCGTTGTGGTTGCTGTCGTGCCGAACGAAGGCACTCCCGACGGGAAGGCGAACGGGGTGTTTACCAGCGCGGCCGTCATTGTCGGCGAAGCCGGCAGCGCCGGATCCGCAGTCACGACCTGGACAGGGGCGCTGCTGCCGCCGCCGCACGCGACGAGGGCGCTGGCAAGCAACGGGATCAAGATGAGGCTAAGGGTTTTCTTCACAGTGAACCTTTCATAGACAGGAGATATGTCCCTTAATGCAGAGCTGGGCAGGTTACAACAAACCTTTGGAAATGTAAATAAAAGCAACTCCATTGGGCCTGTCCCCTTAGAATTGATGAGTTCTCAAGCCCCGCCCACCCTGCGGTCGCCCATTTTGGTGCTGTTTTAGGCCAAAGCCAGACTCAATATCCCGATGAGATCAGCCCCGATAACGTTACTCGCCGCTGTCCTGTCCGTTGTCCCCTCATTCGCTCGGGCTCAACCCACAACGCTCACGCAAGCCGGGTACACGGGTCTGGGCATCACCCCCAACGCGCATCTGCTGGGATGGGGTCGCGCCGAAACAACATATGACTCCCAGCTGCCGGGGGTCGTGCGCGATCCAACCGGCCACAACTTCGTCGTTGGTTTCGGGCTCTTGCCCAACCTCGAGATTGCGGGCCGGCTGGCCACCAACAGCCTCAATCGCAACTGCTTCTTCGAGGGCTGCGGCGTCCGGGACCTTTCCGCGTCGGGCAAGGTCGGGATCGGCCTGGACACCGCGAACCGGTTCCGCGTCGCCGCCGGGGTCACCGATGTGGGCGGTGCCGCCACGTTTTTCCGCCTTTATTACGGCGTACTCACCTTCAACGAAGGCCCGGTCGAAGCCAGTGCAGGCCTGGCAAAGCGCAGCAGCGCGAACTTCGCCGTGTCCACGCCTCCGCTCGATGGCCCCTTTGCTGCGGTCGCCTGGCAACCCCTGCCCTGGGTGCGTGGCCAGCTGGAATATACGGACGGCAACGCGTGGGCCGGCGTGCGCCTGTTCGCACCGGCCCAGTGGCTACCGGAAGGCTGGCAGGTGTATGCCGGCGCCAATTTGCGGCTGAACGACAACAACCTGACCCGCCGCTCGTGGTTTTCGGCGGGCATCTCCATTCCCCTGTACAAGGTGCCGGAGCTGCGCGGCAGCGGCCCGAAGGCCCCCCTGCCCGCCTTGGCAGGGGCGCAGCGGCCCTTGCCGTCGTACGAGGCGCGCACGCTGTCGCCGCCGGCGGTACTCTCGCCAGCACCCGCCGCTTCCAGCGATGTGCCGGACAGCAAATTGCACGAGCTGGCGTCAGCCCTCCAGGACAAGGGCCTCGAAGACATTTCGGTAGGCCGCATGCCGGACGGCTCGCTGGCTGTGCGAGCCAACAACGCCACGTACAACTGGAACTCCGCCGATGCATTGGGCGCCGCCCTGGGCGCGGTGGCGCGCACGCTGGGCGATGCAAAGGCGGGCTACCGCCTGATCCTGACCCAGCGCCAGACGGCGCTCGTCGGAGTGACCGGCCAGACCGATTGCCTGCGGCAATGGATCAACAACGATGCCGCGGCCTGCGCGGGCGGCCAACTGTCCACGCCCGGCACGGGGGCGTTGGAGGCGTTGCACCAAGGCGTGGCCTGGGCCGTGCGCAATGTTCAGCCCAGCTCACAGACACTGCGCGTGGCCATCAGCCCGGTGTTGCGCACCGAGGCCGGCACTGATGTGGGGGCGCTGGATTACTCGGCCGGCGTCAACGTCGGCCTGCAGTTGCCGCTGTGGGATGGCGCCAGTGTCGAATGGCGGCGAAACGTGCCTTTGGCCAATAGCAGCGACTACGAACCCGACGGCGTTTTCGGGTTCCTGCGCGTCCGCGCCGAAACCGAACGACTGGCCTTTGTGCAAACCGTGCGTGTGCCCCTGGAGCGTTGGCTCGCGCCCGGCAACGACTTGCAGGCGATGCGCTGGGGCTTGGCGGGGCTTACGGCACAAGCCACGGTAGGCCGCGTCGGCAGCAGGTTCGACGGCGTTCATGGTGCGTTGCGCTGGGAGCCGGGCGAAGGCCGGCACCGGGTCACCGCGCAGACCGGTTACTTTCGCAACGCCCGGTTCGAAGCTGGCGGCTTCAACGTCGGGCCGCGCCAGGCCAAACCGTTGCTGGCCAGCTACCGCTACAGCGTGACGCCTACTCGCACCTACCTGGAAGCCACCGGCGGCCAATTCATGAACAACGACCTTGGCTTTCAGGTTAGCCTGCGCCAATGGTTCAGCGATTTTTCCGTCAATACCTATTACCGGCGCACCCGCTTCAGCGGCGAGCCGGTGCGGCAGTTCGTCGGGCTGGAGATCTCATTGCCGATCGGCCCACGGCGGGACATGGCGCCGACCCGGCACGTTCAAATCACCGGCACGCCACGCTTCACGCATGGGGAGGAGTCGCTGGTGAGGGAGACGAATAACGCGATAAGACCCGGTTTCGGGGTTGTGCCGCCCACGCCATCGCTGGACGCCACCTTCAATTCGGACCGGGCTGGCCTGGTCTACTTCGAAGACAACATCCGGCGCATCCGCGATGCGGCGCGCTGACAACAGAACATCGCCACCGCAGGCAGGTTTACACGCTTGTCTGGCACGCGGGGAATACCTTAGGCGACAAGGGTTGGCTGCTGCGCTACAGTTTGCAACATATTGGCAAGGCCACAAGAGCCACGAGGAAGTAGGGGAACCATGTTGACTTGCGAAAAGCCGGCCGCGTGGCGGCTGTTTGTGCCACTGCTGTCGGTGCTGTTGGCCCAGGGTTGCGCCGTGGTGACCGCGCCCGGCTTCGACTACGCCGACCCGAAGCAACGCACCAGCGTCACGCTGGGCCAGTACGTGCCGGCCGACGCCGACAACCCGCCCCAAGGCGTGATCACCCCGATCACGCCGGCGCTGGTGCAGGCCCAGATCAAGGCCCGGCCGCGCGCCATCCCCGCCGAAGTGCAAAGCCTGTTTGCCGAGCCCAAGCCCTACACCATAGGCCCCAGCGACGTGATCGGCATCGTTGTATATGACCACCCGGAACTGCTGCAGTCGTCTGCCGCTGTCATCACCCAACAATTCGATCCAACCGGGATAACCGCTGCACCGGGCTTCATCGTGGGTGCGGACGGCCAAATCAGCTTTCCGTATGCGGGCCGAATCAAAGTCGCGGGTCTGACTGAAATCGAGGCCTCCGAGCTTGTTGCCCAACGCATCAAGAACGTTATCAAGAAACCGCAAGTGTCGGTGCGCATCCAAGCGTTCCGTAGCCGGCGCGCCTACGTGGAGGGCGAAGTGCGCACACCGGGCACGCAAATCTTCACCGATGTCCCGATGACACTGCCCGAGGCCATTAACCGCGCCGGCGGCATCACCGCGACCGGCGACCGTTCTTTCGTCACGCTCACCCGCAACAACCAGACCACGCTGATCAACCTCATGCAGCTCCAGGAACTGGGCGTCAGCGCCAACCGCATCCTGCTGCAAAACGGCGACCTGATCACCGTGCGGCACCGCGACGACAGCAAGGTGTATGTGATGGGCGAGATCACGCGGCCTTCGGCTTTGCAGATGCGCAATGGCCGCCTGAGCCTGAACGAGGCCCTGGGAGAAGCCGGAGGGCCCAATCTGAACACAGCCAACACCGGGCAGATCTATGTGATCCGCAACGGCACGCAGGGCTCGCCCGCCGTGTTCCACCTGAACGCCAGCACGCCGAGCGCACTGGCCCTGGCTGACACGTTTGCACTACGACCACGCGACGTGGTCTATATCGACCCCGTGCCGCTTGTCAACTGGAACCGCATCATCACGCTGGTGCTGCCCTCGGCGCAAGCGCTCAGTACGACGCGGGCCGTGGTCAACCCATGAAGAGCATCCTGGTCATTTGCGTTGGCAACATCTGCCGCAGCCCGATGGCGGAAGCCTTGCTCAAGCAGCAATTTCCTGAAAGAACCATCTGGTCCGCCGGGCTGAGAGCGCTGGTGGGCGACGCGGCAGACCCGCTGGCGATCGAAACTGCGGCGGCGCATGGCCTCGGCTTGTCAGCGCACCGCGCCCAGCAACTCGCCGGCTGGATGTGCCAGAGTGCCGAGCTGATCCTCGTGATGGAACAGGGCCACAAGACCGAAGTTGAGCAGCTTTACCCTCTGGTGCGCGGTAAGGTCTTTCGCCTGGGCGAACACGGCAAATTCGATATTGCCGACCCTTATCGCCAGCCCAAGTCCGCCTTCGAGACGGTCTACGCCGACATAGCCCGCGGCATGGCCGAGTGGGTCCCGCGAATCCGGCAACTGGGCTGATACCCGCCCCCTCTAAATAGGCACTCAGCGAATGAAATCCCTCGAACCGAATCTTCTGCTCTCCCAGCAACAGCTGCGCACGAACGGTGATGGCGACGAGATCAATCTGCTCGAACTGCTCGATGTGGTGCTTGATAATCGCTGGCTTATCGGCGCAGTAACTGCCCTGGCTCTATTGGTAGGAGGCGCGTATGCGTTTTTAGGCACGCCGGTCTACGAAGCCAACACCCTCATTCAGGTCGAAGAAAGCAAGGGCAGTGGTGCTGCCACCAGCGCCCTGGGCGAGGCGGCCAGCCTGTTCGAGATCCGGTCCCCGGCAACGGCCGAAATAGAAATCCTGCGTTCCCGCCTGGTGGTGGCGCAGGCCGTGCAAAACCTGCAGCTGGACTTGAGCGTAACGCCCAAATATATCCCCCTCATTGGCGGCTGGCTCGCGCGCCGGGCTACCGCGCCATCCGATCCGGGATTCTTGGGCATGGCGGGCTACGTCAGCGGTAACGAGTCTCTGAAAGTAGGAGTTTTCGATGTTCCCCGCCAGTTTGAGGGAGAGCGCTTCATGGTGGTCATCAACGCCAAGGGTTACGACCTCCTCTCGCCCGACGGTGAAACCTTGGCCACAGGCAGCTTTGGGCTCGAGGCTAATCTTGTGCTCGGGGGTCAGAAAGGGCAGATCTTGATCACCGAGGCCGTGGCCAAGCCCGGCGCGCAGTTTTACCTGGAGCGCTTTTCACGGCTGGAGGTGATCGAGAAACTGCAAAGTGCTCTGAGTATTGGCGAGCAAGGCCGCCAGTCCGGTGTGATTCGTACCAGCCTGACCGGTACCGAGCCCTCCAAAATTGCCCTGACTTTGAACGAAATTGCCACGCTGTACGTGCGCCAGAACGTGGCGCGCAAAGCCGCTGAAGCCGAAAAGACGCTGGGCTTCCTGGGCACCCAACTGCCGCAGCTGCGTACCCTGATTGAAGAGTCCGAAGCCAGGTTCAACCAGTTTCGCAACCGCAACAGCGCCTTTGACTTGGGGACCGAAGCCAAGCTGGTACTCGAACAATCCGTCAAGCTGCAAATCAGCCTCCTCGAGCTGCAGCAAAAGCGCAAAGACCTCGAAGCCCGTTTTACCAGCCAGCATCCCAGCATTCAAACCCTCGATGCGCAAATCAAGAACATCAACGCCGAGCTGGGTGCCGTCGGCGGACGTGTAAAAGCCTTTCCCAATGTCGAACAAGACCTGCTGCGCCTGACGCGTGACTTGAAAGTCAATACCGAGCTTTATGCCAGCCTGCTCAATAGCTCGCAGCAGCTGCAGCTGGTGAAAGAAGGCAAAGTGGGCAACGTGCGCATCGTGGATGTGGCTGCAGTGCCTGAGCGTCCTGCCAAGCCCCAGCGCTCGCTGGTGCTAACGTTGGCGGCCGCACTGGGCATGCTCGCCGGCGTGGCGCTCGCTTTCCTGCGCAACAGCCTGCGCCCAGGCCTCAAGGACCCGGCCGACATCGAGCAGCGCGCCGGCCTGCATGTGTTTGCCACCGTGCCGCACTCCGAAGCGCAGGTGCGCCAGGCCAAAGCCATCAAGGCCAAAACCCCTGGCATCCATTTGCTGGCCGTGCTCAACCCACAAGATCCAGCCGTCGAAAGCCTGCGCAGCCTGCGCACCGCGTTGCAGTTTGCCATGCTCGATGCCAGCTGCAATGTGGTGCTCATCACCGGGCCTACTCCCGGCATCGGCAAATCGTTCGCCAGCGTCAACTTTGCCGCCCTCTTGGGCATGGCCAACAAAAAGGTGCTGCTGATCGATGCCGACCTGCGCAAAGGCCACCTCAACCAGTACTTCGGCCAGGACCGCGAGCGCGGTCTGAGCGAGGTGTTGAGCGGCAGCGTGCCGCTGGCCGGCGCGCTGCGCTGCGGCGTGGCCCCCAACGTCGATTTTTTGCCCACTGGTACCCTGCCGCCCAATCCGGCCGAGTTGCTGATGACGCCAGCCATGCAAGCCCTGCTCCCGCAGTTGGCCAGCCAGTACGACTTGGTCATCATCGACACACCGCCCGTGCTGGCCGCGTCAGACACGGCCATTCTGGCCTCGCTGGCCGGCGCGGTGTTCATGGTGGCGCGCGCTGAAGTCACCAGTCTGGGCGAGCTGCAAGAGGCGGCCAAGCGACTGGCTCATAGCGGCGTGCAGACCCGCGGAGTGATCTTCAACGACATGAACACCTCCAAGCGCCGCTACGGCTATGGCGTGGGCTACAGGTATGGCAAATACCAATACTGAGCCGCGGCCCCATCCCCCATCTCCAAAATGACGGCCAAGCTCCCGCAGCACATCGCCGTCATCATGAATGGCAATCGTCGCTGGGCTCGCCAGCGCGGCTTGCCCAAAGCCGTTGGCCATGCCAGCGGCGCCAAGCGTATGCGCAGCCTTGTCGAGGCCTGCTCCGCGCGCGGGGTGCGCTGGCTGCCGCTGTTTGCCTCCAGCACTGAAAACTGGCAGCGCCCGGCCGACGAGGTAAGCGGCCTGATAGGCTTGTTTCTGCTCAATGTGGGCAGCGGCAAAGAGACCTCACCATCAAAGAGTTCGCCGAGCGCTACCGCCTTGCAGTCTTGTCAATGGCTGCCAATGTATTAAGCCTTGGCGTGGCGTTGGTCGTTATGGTGCTTACCGTTGGTCTGACCATCCCCTATTTGGGTGCAGAGCGGTTCGGAGTCTGGATGACCATTGCCAGCTTTGTTGGCATGTTTAGCGATCTTATATCCGGTAATGTTTGTGATTGCCAAAAAGTAAAATGACTCGGCTAATGCGGAATATCATTGTCGGCTTTCGGCGCTTATTGTTTGCCATAATGGATTACTTGGCCGTCATGGTTTGGCAATCATCTATGGCAAAAACCGGCGTAGCGCTAATCCGTCTCGATGCAATCGGCGACTTCATAATTTGGCTTGATTCTGCCAAGGAGTATCGCCGCTTATTTCCGGCGCAAAAGATAGTCCTGCTTGCGAATACTGCATGGGCGGATTTGGCGTGTGGTCTACCCTATTGGGATGAGGTCTGGACGTTAGACTTGCAGCGGTTTACGCGTAAACCACTTTATCGGTGGATGTTGTTGCGTAAGATTAGCCAAGCCAACTTTGCGGTCGCTATCCAACCCACCTTTTCACGCGCTTTCATGTACGGCGACAGCGTCATCCGTGCCACCCGTGCCACCCAACGCATTGGATCGGTTGGCGACATGAGCAATATTTCAGCGAAGGATAAGGCTGTAGGTGATAGCTGGTACACCCGTTTGTTACCAGCATCCCCCAATCCGCTTATGGAACTGCAGCGCAACGCAGAATTCATCAGCCATTTGACAGATGAGACATTCAAAGAAAGTTTGCCAGCATTACCTATATTAGCGACATTGCCAAAACGTTTGCAACCACAGTCAGCGTATTTCATTTTATTTCCCGGCGCATCCTGGCATGGTAGGCAATGGCCTACTCAGTTTTTTATACAACTTTTGGAGCGATTGGACCAGCACTATGGCTGGCAAGCCGTGTTGTGCGGCTCACCCGCTGAGGGCGACTTGGGGCAGGTTATTGCGCACGGTACCCAGGTAGCATGTCTCAACCTTATAGGGCAATCCACTCTGGCAGAGCTTGCCGAACTCATCCGTGGCGCGCGGATACTGATCGGTAACGAGACTTCCGCAGTGCACTTTGCAGCAGCAGTTGGCACGCCGGCAGTCTGCATTCTGGGTGGCGGTCATTTTGGGCGTTTCATGCCTTACCCGGATACTTTGGGGGGTCTCAAGCCCTTGATCGCGACGCATCCAATGCCTTGTTTTAATTGCAACTGGCGCTGCAATCAAACGCGTGATCCTGCTGGGCCGGTACCGTGTCTGTCGCAAATTTCTGTTGAACTTGTCATGAGTCAGACAATGATGGCCATTGAACAGTCACATCAATTTAATTCAGATATGAACCATGCAACAACCTCAAAATGAGCATATTGAGTTATTAACTCGGCCTAACTTCCGCGAACAAACGCTGGGTGAAGCCGTGAAACTTTGTGCCGATGACATGCGCAACAACGGCAAAATTATATGAATTGGTGGGCCGTCTGGTCAGAGACCGGCCTGTCGCTTATGCCTTTGACATACCTAGCTTTAATTGGCAAAACCGCGTGATCCAAGATCATTGGTCTTAAGCGAGTAAAGACTTGATTCACTCATCGCTTTTTGGATTCGGAATAGGCTTTTGGGCTATCCCGTTTGTCATATTGCTTCTTTTTCTTTTTAGGAAGCTTTCGTTCGGTCTTTTTGACCCGCTGAGTCTGTATCTAATTATAAGAGTAGTTCCGATGCTCACGGCATCGTTAATGCTGTTGGCCAATGCAGACTTAACCTTTTATTTATTGTTATTTCTAGCATCTTCGACTTTATTTTTGTTGATTCTTTACATTACGACCCCCAAGGCGAGTGCAGCAAAGGCCGACTGTAGTGAAGCGGCGGTCAAGTTTTTTACACGAACTGGTGTTGCATTGTTAACTATTAAAATGGGGCTGTTAGTTGGGTCGACGGGGAGTGTTCCAATTTTCTCAGAAGGCGGTAGCGATGCTTACATTATATTTGATACAGAAAATAAGCTGGCATCAAGCTTTCTCCTTGGCATTGGCAATGTAGATCTTATTATTTTTGCTTTTGTGCTGCCCTTGATAAGAAAGCTGAAGTGGCGCTTTTGGGTGATTTTCTTTCTCATCTTATCAGCAGCACTTGGCCTAGCCGGAGGAAAGAAGGCTTCTTTGTTTTCAGTGATGGCTGCCGTTGCATTTGGCGAATATTTGCGGGTAGCATACGTCACCAGTCAAAGGAAGTATTTTTTGACTCGTAAAAATATAATTCTATTCCTGGGGTTGTCGTCTATTTGGGCTGCTTGGACATACATAAGAACTGGTGGAACTGAATCCGAACTTATTGCTGTTGATGTTGGCCTCGTCAGCCTAGTTGCTGATTTTGTGGTATATCAATGGGCATATCCTTTTTTCCTCTTTGCCTTGGGTGAGTTAAGTGGTTTCTTTCAGCAATATCAGGTCGACCAAATTAGATATTTCTTTCACTCTATTCTGTCCCCGTTGGGTTTTCCTGCGTTTAGTGCCGCGATAGGCCCCGCCCTTAATGCACATCAAACGGGAGAGTTGACCGGAAATGGAATAAACCCAACCTTTATTATTGAAGGGTATGTATTGTTTGGCGCGCTACTACCTTTGTATGCAGCCATCGTAGCGCTGGTCATCGGTAAAGGACGCGCGCTGTTAATTGGAATTAGGTCATTGGAGTACAGAATAGTGCTGATGTCATTATTTCTACCGGCATTGTATATATTGCCTGTGGACGCACTTCTTTTTGCCAAAGTCCTTTACGTGTCTATATTCCTATTTTTCGCAATTGTCATGCCAGTGAGATTTGTCACACGTGAAAAGCAATGAGCCCCAAAGGGATAGGGTATTTTTCTCTATAGTTATTGCTTCATATAACGTAAAGGATGATCTTATTGCGTGCATCGAGTCGATTCAAAATCAGATATTTTCCGACTATGAATTACTAATTAGCGATGGCGGATCTATCGATGGAACTTCTGAATATATTAGCTCGACACCTATTGCGAATTTAGCTTGGTACAAATCAGCCAGTGACAATGGCATTTATGATGCGCTAAACATAGCGATTGAACACACATCTGGAAAATGGATTCTGATACTTGGTGCTGACGATAGATTGGCTGATTCCGACGCACTGGTTCGCGCTCACCGGCAGATCAATCGCCTTGGCGTAACGCTGGGGATTGCGTACTCCGACCTATTTATATCAAGCCATAAGGGAGTTGTGTTGAAGAAGTATCCCGAGCTTGATGAGTTTGAACGCCGATACCGGGGAGGGGCGTTTATTCACCACCAATCAGCATTTGTGGCAAGGGAGTCTGTGGTTCGAGCCGGTAAATTCTCGAGAAGCTACATGGTACATTCTGACTATGATCTTATGTTGAAAGTATTGAAGTGTACTGGGGCCGTAAAGATTCGAGGGGCTTTTGTCGTATTCAACTCAGAGGGTTATAGCTCGAAGTTGAGCACTTTGTGGAAATCATTTGCGGAAATTTATAGAATCCGTAAATTGCATGGTTATCCACCAATGCCCCTACGGATTTTGGCTTCATATTGCGCGCTATTGACTCGCCGTTTAGTTGCATTCAATCGGATAAATAGCCCATTCGCCTTAAGGAATTTGTTTGTTAAAACATCGCTCCGTCGGAGAATAAAGTGATCCTGATTTTAGCGAGTCGATCTTCTTGTAATTTGGCAGGAGTTAGTTTTATATGGGTAAGACCCGCGCAGTTATCGATTCGCCGCGACATGACTCGACGTTACGAGCCTTAGAGATTAGTTCAAGGTGCTAGCGATCGGCTTCCGGCTAGAGCTGAAGCGATTGGTCCTTGCGAGGTTATGGTCATGAGGGTTGGCATTGATGCGCGCTTTGTCACGGGCCTGCCACGCCGAGGTATAGGTACTTATTCGCTTCATCTGATTCGGGCGATGGTGTCGGCATATCCTGACATCGAGTTTTTCCTCTTTACACGCCAACCTGACCTCGACGGGGTATTGCCAAGGGCGCCGAATGCGCATGTGCGACAGTTAACAGCACCCTTTTATCCTTTGTGGGAGCAAGTGGCTCTACCGCTAGCCGCGAATCGCGAAAACGTCGACATATTGCATTGCTTGGGTAACACCGGACCGCTGATCACGCTGGGCCAGGCGCGCCATGTACTGACGGTGCATGACGTAATGTTTTTGCAGTCTGGAATGTTTGTCCCAAAGCCGACCACGCTCTATCAGAAACTCGGGCGCTGGTACAGAGCAATGATTACCCCTCGTTGTGCTCGCAACGCTGATGCGGTAATAACGGTCTCGGAGTTTTCAAAACACGACATCTTGGCCCTCATACCCGATGTGTCGCCAATCCGGGTTGCCGTAACCTTTGAAGGCTGTGACCCGCTATTCGCTGACACCAGGGCCGCGATGGAAGCTGCCGCTATAAGTCCCGAGAAATCCTGTGCAGTGGTGCCCTTCATCTTTTGTCTGGGAGCAGGTGATCCAAGAAAGAACACGCTGCGAATGGTGCAGGCTTACCTGAAGCTGGTGCGCGAGAACGGTGTAGCAGAAGACCTGGTGATTGCAGGGTATAAGAACTGGGAAAACAGTCTGGCCTACAAAGAAGTGCTTCAGGCTGGAGTCACGAACAGGGTAAGGTTTTTGCCCTTTGTGCCTGTGCCTGAATTGGCGATCCTTTACCGTCGCGCCACGTTGTTTGCCTACCCCTCACTCTACGAGGGCTTTGGCATTCCAATCCTGGAAGCATTCAATGCAGGCTGTCCTGTCGTGGCGTCTGGGGTGACGTCCATTCCGGAGGTGGGTGGTGACGCCGCGTTGTATGTCGACCCTGAAAGCGTGGATGAACTCGCGGCGGCGATGCTAAGCGTGATTAACGATTCATCGCTGCGTGAGTCAATGATCGCCAAGGGCCGAGCCAGAGCCGGGCAGTTTGGCTGGGATCGTGTTGCCAACCAAACGATGGACGTCTATCGGCGCTGTCTCGCTAACAACTGATTGCTTGAGATGAAGATACTTGTAGTTTGTCCCGAAATCCCGGCAGCACAAAAAAAAGGCTATCAAGTTCTTTCGTACCACCGCGTGGCCATTCTGGCCCAAAAGCATTCCGTCCAGGTGCTTTGCTTCGGGCGAGATGAAAACGATCTTTCGGACAAGAGGGCTCTCGAAGCGCTAGGCATTGCCGTCCACATGGTGGGCTGGCGAAAGCTGGACGCCTTGCGGTTTGGCTTGGGAGCGCTGATTGACACTTCTATGCCATTTCAATGCGCGTTCTATGCGTCGAATGCGTTCCGCCTAGCATTTAACAGCATGCTGCGGGAGTTCAATCCAGACGCTGTGTACGCCGTAACCGTACGTATCTTCAGCAACATTAGCTGTTCTGGCAAGCCGCTTTATGTCGACATTGTCGACTCCATGGGGTTGAATTTCTGGCGACGCACACAAACTGCCCGCGGCCTGAAGAAGGCGTTGCTGACGCTTGAGCATGCACGCATTAAGGCCTTTGAGCGTAAGGTCGCGCAAAAGGCAACCCGGTCATTTGTGGTGTCGGAGCTCGATCGCAGCTACATCGGTGAGGGCAAGGTCGGCGTGCTGCCACTCGGCATTGACTTGAGTCACTTTCGACGGGAACACGCCTTCGACCAGGCGCCCATTGTTGTCTTCAGCGGCAACATGAACTACCAACCCAATGTAGAAGCAGTTCTGTGGTTTGTGGCTAGTTGCTGGCAGGCGATCAAAATCCTGGTGCCTGCAGCGCGGCTGGTTATTGCGGGCAGCGACCCGGCACCGAGCGTCGCATCGCTTGTTGCAGACAGCAGCATCACAGTTACCGGACGCGTGGCGTCTATGGCAGCAGTATTAAACGCCAGCCAAGTTGCAGTGGCTCCGATGCAATCAGGCTCTGGCATGCAGTTTAAGGTGCTAGAGGCTATGGCCTGCAGTGTGCCGGTGGTCGCAACAACGATTGGATTGGGTGATATTGGGGCGGTTGCCAATGAAGAAATACTGATTGGTGACACACCGGAAACCATTACCGAATTGGTTGTATCGCTTTTGAGGGACGCAAGCCAAAGGGTAAAGATTGGTGAAGCTGGATTTCGCTATGTCGCTGCTAATCACCAATGGGATGGCATCAACGAACGCTTTTCTAGGGAGTGCGGCTTTGCCTACGGGGATGCCTGAATTGTTATATTCGAGGCGCTGAGAGGACGCGTCCACGGCGGGCGTCGCCTGCGACGACCGAGCACTGCTTTCATACGTGCATATCCAAAGGCAGGTTCGAGCCGGCGATGTCCCGTTTGCTGTTGCACCACTGAAGGAAGCGGCTCCTCATTCGTGATGCGCTTTTGCGCGCAGCCTGGGCATGCTCGCCAGGGGTGCATCGGTCAAGCGCCTTGAGCAACCTGGTCCGGCCGCGGCGGCGCGGCACTGGAGCCACTGTATGAGGCGCACAAGCGCTTCGTGCTCGCGGCGCGGATACTGCATGCCCAGCGTTAAACAACGAGAGCAAAACTAGAACAACTTATTCGCAGCAATAATAGCCGATAGGCCAAGCTTCGTTTAAAGCGTGCTATATCCACCGCCAAAACTATTCAAATAAATTCAAAAGATTCCGCAAATTCCGCCCGTTCTGATCTGGCGAAGAGAACCGTACGTCGGGTCGACTTGGAAAATTGAGCGACTTCTGCTGCTCCCGAGCTTAGCCCAAATTATGAAATCACCAATCGCGTCCAGTCTAACAACGGGCGCCGAAGTATTTGCGCTGCACGATCCAGTTAATCTAACTAGATCATTCGCCAGGACAAACATGGCGAATTTTGATATGCGGGCAATGCGGCGAGCTTTGCTAAGGACGTGCCAAAACTTTGATTTCAAATGAAAATATGAGCGGGCTGGGCGCATGTACTGAGCTTGCAGTTACGCGATTCCAAAATCTATAATTCAGAGCATAAACCTTAAGCAGAAACTTCTTGACAAGTCGTTTCCAAAGCCCAAGACCATACGTGCAATCGACGTCCAAGAATTCTACTTCCCTATAGCCCGCTGCTTTTAGTACGAAATAAAGGGAGCCCGAGGTAAAAAGCAAATGATGGGTAAAATCCTCGAAAGCCCAGTAGGCGCCAGTATTGGACTGAGCGTTAGGCACCATCACGAGCAGCCCGCCCCCCGGTTTTAGCAATTTCTTGACATTTTCGAGTTGGAAAACAATTTGATCTTTCGGAAAATGCTCTAATACATGACTCATAACAATAAAATCATAGTACCCCGCGCGCCTAGTATAAAAATCGATCTCGCTGCGCGCATCGAAGCAGCTTAGTCCCTGGGATTGGCAGTACCTTATTGCTTCCGGTTCAATATCTAAGCCATCCGCTTGTACAATTCCCGCGCATTTCAACGCAATCAGCATTTGCCCAAAGCCGCAGCCAAAATCGAGAACACGAGGATCTGACACGGTAGAAAGGATCGCATCTAGATAGTGTGGTAACTTAAAGCTTGCGTAGTCGCTCGGGCTTACCTGCCGAAAACTGAAATAGTCCCTATAGTCCATTACGATCGGTTTCTTTTGATGCGCCCGGAGGCGTTAGGCAACTAGGGAGGTCCATTTCTAGGCGATTTGCGAGCCGCACGTGATCTGCCAGTAATCGCGACTGTAGTATCCTTCGAGATAGCGAGTCAACGAATATTGACAGGCGACTACTAGCCAGATGAATCATAAACGCTCGCGGCAAGTGCTCCGAAAATATGTGGAAACTCCCTGAGCGGACATAGCGCAATTGCAATTTTCCGGCAATAAAACGCAAGGTTCTTTCCTGGAAAAATGCGATGTGCTGGCCAGTGTTTAGGCCGAAGTACCACCAATTATCGGGCGTAGGAGGATACCCATGATATATTTCAGTAGTCAATATTATAGTGCGAGACCGACTAAGCTTTAGCAATTGCGACAAAAAATCAATAGGATTTTCTGTGTGCTCTAATACCTCAAATGCTGTTACGCCATCATAGATAGCGCCGGTCTTATGTTCGAAGCCTTGGGCGAAAAGATTTGACGCATGCTTATCTGCCCAATAGAAATCATACCCTTTATCACGCATTAGACGCGTGAGCATTCCATAGCCGCCCGCATAATCTAACCACCGTCCAGTTCCTCGGTCGCCAAAAGCTAAATACAATAGCGACGAAAGCACTCTGGCAATTTGGATGTTACGCGTAACAAGCCCTGTATCCGTAGATGCAATGGCAGTTGAATAAGCCTCATCCAGCCAGAAAGGAGGTTCCGTGCAGAGAAATCCACACCCCGCGCAATAAAGATAAGAAATCTCATATTTGCGGAGAATAGTCGCCTGAAACACTCTTTCTTGCGGCGCGGAACAGACGCTGCATCTAAATACTTTAGCGGCAGCTATAGTCGAATTGTCCATGACGACTTTAGAAAAGTGAGATACGGAAGAGCGACGGTTAGGGTGTAGGCAATGACCGCAGCAAAAATCACACCAGATACGCCGATCTTGGTGGTCAAGTAAATCTTTAGAGGGATCGCAACCAAACAGAACATCGCCACCACTTTTAATTGGGGCCTAAGGACACCGAGTCCATTAAGAAACATCGCAAATGAATTGCCGATGCAATCAAGAATGCACCAAAGCGCGCAAGCAACAACCAATAGCATAGGGAGCTCTATGGTCTTGGATGTCCATTTAGAAATTATCAGTTGATGGAAGAGTAGAAGAAAAATTGAACCAGCAAAACTGACGAAAAAGGCGACTGCGACGGATGATTTCAACGTTTGTCGTATGTATTTTGAGTCTTTTCGCGAGGCTGCATCCGCGTAAGTGGACCATAGCGGGTTCATCAGCATTGCTAGAGGTTGCGAGATGAACTGAAAAAGACGTTGAGTAATTGCTAGTGTCGCGACTTGACTTGCTCCTAGCATGGCCGAGACAATTATGCTGTCGCTTCCCCATGCGATCATTGCGCCAAGCTGAAGCACAAAGAATAGCGAACCAGTTCTCAGTAACGTTGCGGCATCATTTCTAAAATGTCGGATTGAATTGACTTTTAAGAGCCCTCTTTTAAAAAGAAGCGGGCAAAGCACGATAGGCGCAAGCGCCTGAATTCCGAGGGTCGCAATTATTAGCTGGGGGACCCCGCCTTTTTGCATCGTCACAACAAATATACTCAGAAGAGAAATTGCACTTGCGAAAAAAGAGACCAGGTGCACCAGAAATCCTTCTTGCAGTCCAAGGAAAACACGTTGCACGCCAAGCAGTGGCAAACTTAACCCGAAGATGAACACAAAGACGCTGACAGAGCTACGCACTTCCGCCAAAACCGAGGGATCCTGAATCTTTATCACCGTATCCCAGGGCACGAAATGAGACGCTGTCCATAAAATACTCCCAGCCAAACCGCCGGCGATGAAAAGGACAATGAGTCCATTGGTTATGATCTGGGTAAGCTTTCTGCGCTCATCGCCCGCAGCAGCGTGAGCCACGAGGTTGAGGAGCCCGTTTCCAATTCCGAAGTCGAGAAATGTGAGCAATGCGGCCAAACTGATAATAGTCATCCACACGCCGAAACGTTCAGTTCCCAAATATGGCAGTGTCAGCGAAACACCGACGACTAAAGCGATCATCGACACTGACTTGCTTAGGACATTCACTAGAGTTGTGATCGCGGCGCGGCGATACCGCTCCGCCGTTCGCCCCTCCGGACTCGATACGTCGAAAGGTTGCCAACGAAGGTATCGAAGTGATCCCGTCAATTTTCGAATCATTGAGAATATTTCTCAGGGAACAGATTTCGTTCTGTTTAGCTAAAAAATCACAGACGAGCGTGTAAATTATCTGTTCGGAATTGCGCTCCAATGCAGAGCCTAGGGCGCGGGTAAGCGCGCATGCCATCGGCAGTATTCCGGCGCGACTTTCGCACTTATGTCAGGCCCTCGCGCGTCTGGTAAATCGGCCGCATCCTCTTTGGAGTTGTTAGTGACTTACCTAAAACTGCACGCGCGCCGGCGACGGGGCAAAATGATGTCGCCCTGCCTTTTTAGAAATATCCTGAATGGATACCGCACGTCTTTGAGAGCAGGCTAAGGCACGCACTGTACGTTGCGGAGGTATGGGAACCAGAATCGCGTCACCCCTCCCGTTTTTGCGCCGATGCGACTGTAGCGCCTCATATTTCTTGTCGCTCGCCAAATCGGGGCGGAGCGATGTTGCATGCTCGCTGTCCGGCGCACTGTTTCGCGTTGCCTGCATCTTACCCAGACGTTTGCGGCTTGCCAACAACAGAATACAGTGATTGACAGCGAAGCGGTTGGCTGCATGAATGAGGCGACAAAGTACCTTGACGCGCGCCGAGCGTCAAGGTGTCCTCCAGGCCTTCGCGCAGGCTGGCTGCGGCGCCCCGGACGCCTGGCCCGCAGCGAGGTGACCAGGCGCATCAGCTGCTTGCGAGCGAGCTTGTCATCGTGACTGCTCCACGCATTGCGCAGCGCGCGGTTGACGCTCACGTGCATGTCCTCGGGAAGATGCTCGACCACGTTGCGCCGTTTTTGCTCTTGGCAGCGTTGGATGAGCGCCAGCGCGCCGAAGGTTTCCAAGATTGCCTTGCGCAACTCACCGTCGATCACCCACAGGCGCATGGGCTGCGCATCCAGCCCGCGATCGATCAGCTCCGACAGCAGCGAGCTCACCTCCCGCGTTGCTTCGGTGGAGCACTCACGCACGTGCTTGTTTCCCTTGGAGTCGACGCCCAGCGCGATGAGGATGACGCTGTCGCAGACTCGCGGAAATGGATGCCGTCGATCATCACCATCGGCAAGTCCAGCGTGTCGAACTTGCGCCGCAGCCAGTCGTCAAGTGCTGCTGGCTCAGCGCCACGAAGCGGCGCGATACCGCGCTGCTGCAAGTCGCCGAGGAATGTTCGGTGCCGCCGCGCATGGCGCGCCGGCCGGTGTCGGGCACGCCTTTGGGGCAACACAGCGCCGCGCAATCGGCTTCCATCATGGCGGCCGGAAACCGCTTGCCAGCGTGCACGCAACGACCGACGAAGGCGTGCTGCACGTCACGCAGCACGCCCTGTATGAGCAGCGAGATCTCGAACTGGGAATGGGCAATGGCCCGCAGGCCGGACTGCGTGAGAGACTTCATATCGGTGGTTCCTTTCTACGATTGCCAGGCGCCCGCATGATTCCATGCGGGCGAAAGGACCCGCCACCTTCAGTTCACGAGATCAACAGAGTTCCGGACATCGCCTTCGAGCCGTTGCTTTGCTCTTGCGATGCAAGGAAATCTGCATAGGCGAGGGCCAAGCCGGTTTCCAGCTCCACTCTCATCCGCCAGCCCAGTTTTCGCAGACGGGCTGAGTCCATTAACTTGCGAGGGGGCCCGTTTGGTTTGCTCGCGTCGAACTCGACGCGGCCCGCGTACCCAACGACCCTGCCGATGGTTTCAGCCAACTCCTTGATGGTGACATCTTTGCCGCTTCCCACGTTGATGTGGCTTCGCATGGGTTCGGTTTGTGCGTCGTAGGCTGGCTTGTCCAACTGCATGACGTGGACGCTGGCCGCCGCCATATCGTCGACGTACAGGAACTCACGCATGGGCGTGCCGGTGCCCCAGATGGTCACGCTGGGGGCGTGACTGATTTTGGCTTCATGAAAACGGCGAATCTGCGCGGGGATTACGTGGCTGTTTTCCGGATGGTAATTGTCGCCCGGACCATACAGGTTGGTGGGCATGACGCTGCGGTAGTCGATACCGTGGCTGGCGCCATACTGGCGGTTGTAACTTTCGCAGAGTTTGATGCCGGCGATCTTGGCGACCGCATAGGGTTCGTTGGTAGGTTCCAGTGAACCGGTCAGCAACGCATCTTCCGCCATGGGTTGCTTGGCCAGCTTCGGGTAGATGCAGCTGCTGCCAAGAAACAGCAGCTTTTTCACGCCGGCGCGCCACGCTTCATGAATGATGTTGGCTTCCACCATCAGGTTTTGGTAGATGAATTCGGCCGGATAGGTATTGTTGGAGTGGATGCCGCCTACCTTGGCTGCAGCCATGTAAACCTGGTCGATCTTCTCGCTGGCAAAGAACTCGCGCACGGCCTGCTGGTCGGTTAACTCAAGCTCGGCATGAGATCGAGTCACGATGTTGTTGTGCCCATTGGCCCGCAGGCAGCGCATGATGGCGCTGCCCACCATGCCGCCATGGCCGGCCACGTAGATTCGGGGCGACTTGGAACCGGAGCTAACTATCTGCATTGGTTTGGTCATACGCTGGTGGCCTCAGCGATATACGCCGTCGGCGCTCTTCTCAATATCCTCGACAAGAATCGGAGCCTGGGCTTTTTGCGATCGCCCCCTGGCAGTGCGGGGCGTAAGACACCAGCTGAACTGGGTCAACCGTAGATACAAGAGCCAGTAAAGCATGCTTGAAAACAGGAAGCCCAGCGCCAACATTGCGTTGTCTTTCTGGAACGCAATCGCCCAGCATGCGGGGATAAGCGCAAGAGCCCATACGAAGGGACTCGTCATGCTATTGCGCAAGAGAGAACTGCCTTGCGGACAGGCGCGACGCGTTATGCGCCTGTACACCAGCATATGCAAATGCAGCTTGTCGGGTTGGCCCGGGTGGTAGCCGGCCCTCTTTGATTTGCGTTGATACGAAAAACCCACCTCAAGGATAGGGTAGGCACATGCCAACAACGTCGCCCACCCGCTGATTTGGGGATTGCGCATGGGCAGCAAGACGGCAATCCAGGCCAGCAAGAACCCCAGTAAATAGGCTCCGCCATCGCCGAGAAATATCTTGCCCCACGGCCAGTTGACGGCCGCAAACCCCAGCGTTACGCCCGTCAGAAGAACGCAGACCGCAGCCAAATCGGTATCGCCCACATTGAGTGCGATCAAGCCCATGGCACCAAACATAATTGTCACGGCCCCGGCTGCGAGCCCGTTGAATCCATCGACGATGTTGATGGCGTTGGTTACTCCGCAGACGGCGAACGCGGTAAACAGCACCGCGAAAGGCGTAAATGCAAGGGCCCAATCGACCAACGGTATGCCCGTATTTCGCATCGCAATTCCAGTGAGATACCAGGCCAGGACTCCGCTGGACATGGTGGCGAACAGTCGAGTCCGCACGCCAACCTTCTTGCTGATATCTTCCGCAAGGCCCGCGATCAACGGAGGAACGCAGGCTATCAGCATGGGGCCCAGGATGACTTGTGTGGCGCCAGGCGCCACCGCATAACCGGCCAGAAGGCCCATAGCCACCGCAATTCCGCCGATCCTGGGTGTCGGGCTGGCATGGAATTTTTGGACGCCGATGGTTCCATCGATGCTGAAGCTGCCATGGAGGTGTTTGGTCAGCACAAGCAAGAGCGCCGCCGCAAAAGCGGTAACGAACCCGACCACCGCGCCCCCGGCAATACTGACCCCAAAAACCGAACTACTCATATCAGCTTCCGTCCATGACGTGGATGGCCCGCGGCGAGGTGCCAGGGGGCTAGTCAAAGAGGGGGCCGACAACCACCATCACGCCGGATATTGCAAGCACTATTTGCGTTATTTCGAAACCGAAAAAATCCGACGCTTTCACTGTCGCCTGTAGCGGCGCTCTCCTCCCCCTCCAGGGAATCGCCACTGTAGAGCACCCTGTTACTGGAGTCCAGCTGAAAATAGCGTCTGGGGAATACGGTACAAAAAATGCAACAGCTGGACACGACTGCTACAGTCGCTGACGAACCCCGCCGCTCACCGGATGATGAATTGGGGCGTGGTGGATGAGCCGCCCGCGCCGCTCAGGTCCAAATCCATCGGTACGCTGGCCGACGGTTCCATTGCCGATCGCGGGGTGGCCAGCGTCTCGTGGATGCGGTGCGCCACATACCAGCTGGCCCGCAACCGCGATTCGCGCGTGTGCGAACCCAGGCGGGGCGTGAGGAACAGGTTGTTCGCCTCGTGCAACGCCGTGCCCTTGGAAGCAAAACCCGACTCGGCGCCATCCAGCATGCAGGCTTCGATACGCCCGTCGGTCAGCGCCTTGGCCAGCGCATCCGGGTCGAACAGGTGCGATCGGCTGATGCCCACCCACAGCTGGCCCGGCTTGCAGTGCGCCAGCATCTTGTCATTGATGAACCCTTGGTACCGGGAGGCATACATGACCTGCACCGAAACGGCATCGGCATGGGCCATCAGGTCTTGCAGGCTCACGGGCTGGATCTGCAGGCGGCTCCAGATGGGGGCCGTGTGGTGGACCGCGGGGTCGTAGCCGATCAGCTTGGCGCCCAGGGAGTGAAGCATCAGGGCCAGCGTATGCGCCGTGGGCGCCAGGCCGAAGATGCCGACCACGCTGCCACTGAGCTCGCGCCCCAGGCGGATGTCGGCGTGGCGATCCCCGATCAGCGACGAGCCGATGCCCCGGCGGTACAGCAGCAGCAGGCTTGCCAGCAGGTATTCGGCGTTGGACCGGACGTTGGCCGTGGTGGCCTGGATGACCCGGACCTTGCGCTCCCGGCAAGCCTCCAGGTCGGTGTTGTCCGTGCCCACGTGCATCCGGGCGACGGCCTTGAGCAAGGGCGCGAAATCGAGGAATTCCCGGGTGACGACCACCTTGCGCGGCAGCACCACCGCCAGCGCCTTGTAAGCCGCCTTGCGCAGCGCAACCGGGTCGCCGGCCAACTCCGGGCGACACTCGACCGAATGACGTGCCTCGAGCCATGCGAGGGCCTCGGGGACCAAACGTTCGAGAAGTAAGATGTCCACCCGGGATGCGTCCTTGTCTTACAGAAGACTCCGGCTTTTGACCAGATAGTAGGGGCTGGCGCCCCGGCGAGAGTGGGCGAACTCTAGCGGTAAACCTTACACACGTCGATGAAAAAAGTCACAAAAATTAACAAAGCTGTCTTCCCGGTGGCCGGACTGGGGACGCGTTTTCTGCCTGCGACCAAGGCCCAACCGAAGGAAATGCTGCCCATAGTCGACAAACCGCTCATCCAGTACGCGGTTGAGGAAGCATATGCGGCGGGCATCCGCCACATGATATTTGTGACCGGTCGCAACAAACGTGCCATCGAAGACCACTTCGACACGGCCTACGAACTGGAGAGCGAACTCGAGGCCAATCACAAGGATGAGCTGCTGGCCCTGGTGCGCGGGATGCACCCCGACGACATGGATTGCTCCTATGTGCGCCAGCCCCGATCGCTCGGCCTGGGCCACGCCGTCCTGTGCGCGCAGGCGCTGGTGGGTGATGAGCCTTTTGCGGTACTGCTGGCCGACGACCTGATGTGCGGCGAGGACGGTGGCCCCGCGGTGTTGACGCAAATGGTCGACGTTTTCCAGGAACTGCGGACATCTTTGTTAGCGGTGCAGGAAGTTCCGGCGGACCACGTGCAGCGATACGGCATCGTGTCGGGGCAGCCCGCGGGTGACCGCATCATCAAGGTCGACCGCATGGTCGAAAAACCCAAGCCGCAGGACGCGCCTTCGCGTATGGGGGTGGCGGGCCGCTACATCCTCACGCCCGCGGTTTTCGACCACATCCGCAACAACCCCCGCGGCGCCGGCGGCGAGATCCAGCTCACCGATGGCATCGCCCGGCTGATGGACACCGAAGGCGTGCATGCCTTCCAGTACCGGGGCAAGCGCTACGATTGCGGCAGCAAGCAGGGCTTCCTGGAGGCGACGGTGGAACTTGCGCTCAGGCACCCCGAAGTGGGCCCGGCCTTCCAGGAATACCTGAAAGGCCTGCGCTTCTAAGCCCTAGCGTCGCCGCAGGATATGGATGTATTCCTGCCCGGCGGTCTGCTGCTCCACCAGCTCGTTGCCGGTTTGCTTGGCGAAGGCCTGGAAATCCCGCACCGAACCCGCGTCGGTGGCCACGACCTTCAGCAACTGGCCGGTCTGCATGTCCGTCAGCGCTTTCTTGGCCTTGAGGATGGGCAGCGGGCAGTTGAGCCCACGGGTGTCGATTTCCCTGTCGATGTGCATGGCGATGGTCCTGGGCCTCGGTTGAGTTGGGGGCGCGCGTTCAGTCGCGCCGGGGCATGTCGATGAACTGCGGGTCCACGCCGCGGCTGCGCAGCCAGTCGGCGAGCGCATACCCCGTGCCCGCGGGCCAGCATTTCACGCCCTCGTACGGGTAAAGCTTGTAGTCCACCAGCTCGGGTGACAGCTTCACCTCGCCGTGCGCCACCGCATGGTAGGCGATGATCACCTGGTTCATGCGCTGGAAGTCGTAAACCCCGATCAGGTTGAGTTCGGTGGCCTCGAGGTTGGTTTCCTCCCTGATCTCCCGCGCGATCCCCTCCTGCGGCGTTTCGCCCGCTTCCATGAAGCCGGTGATCAGTGCGTACATCTTGTGGGTCCACGCCGCATTGCGCGCAAGCAGCACCTTGTCCTGGTACTGGATCACCGCCGCGAGCACCGGCGTCGGGTTGTTCCAGTGCGTCCAGCCGCAGGCAGCGCAACGCAGGCGGCGCTTCTCGCCGCCGTCTTCCATCTGGGCGATGAGCTGCAAAGGCGTGGCGCAGTTCGGGCAGAACCGGTATTCGTGAGTGGTCATGCCGGGAACACGCCGGTCGAGAGGTACCGGTCACCGCGGTCGCACACGACGAAGACGATGGTCGCGTTCTCCACCGTGCGCGCAACCTGCTGCGCCACCCAGCAGGCGCCCGCGGCGGAAATGCCGCCAAAGATGCCCTCCTCTCGCGCCAGGCGGCGGCACATGTCCTCCGCATCGTCCTGGCTCACGTACACGAGTTCATCCACTGCGCTGGGCTCGTAGATCTTCGGCAGGTATTCCTGCGGCCACTTGCGGATGCCGGGAATGCGCGAGCCCTCGCTGGGCTGGGCGCCGATGATCCGCACCGCCGGGTTCTTTTCCCTGAGGAAGCGCGACACGCCGGTGATCGTCCCGGTGGTGCCCATGGCGCTCACGAAGTGGGTGATGCGGCCCTGCGTGTCGTCCCACAGCTCCGGGCCCGTCGTCTCGTAATGGATGCGGGGGTTGTCCGCATTCGCGAATTGGTCCAGCACGCGGCCCTTGCCATCCTTTTGCATGTTGTCGGCCAAATCGCGCGCATATTCCATGCCGCCGCTCTTGGGCGTGAGCACGAGTTCGGCGCCGAACGCCTTCATCGTCTGCGCGCGCTCGACCGAAAGGTCCTCCGGCATGATCAGCACCATTCGGTAGCCGCGGATCGCGGCTGCCATCGCCAACGCGATGCCGGTATTGCCCGACGTCGCTTCGATCAGCGTATCGCCGGGCTTGATCTCGCCGCGCTCCTCGGCGCGCTTGATCATCGACAGCGCCGGCCGGTCTTTCACGGAGCCTGCCGGGTTGTTGCCCTCGAGCTTGGCGAGCACGACATTCCCACGCTCGTCGTTCTCGGCCGCACCGATGCGCTGCAGCGCCACCAGCGGCGTCTTGCCGATCGCGTCTTCGATCGTTGGGTAGTCGTGAGGCTTCATATTTCGTCACTGTGCCATAATTTCCAATTCCCCTTTCCTGTCGCCGGAGTGGTGAAATTGGTAGACGCAGGGGACTCAAAATCCCCCGCCAGAAATGGCGTGCCGGTTCGATTCCGGCCTCCGGCACCAATGTTGAATGCCCACTGAAGGTGGGCATTTGCATTGGTGCCGCGCCCGGAATGTGCAACCGGCGCCCAAGGGCGGTACAGTCGACAAAGATGAGCAAGATCCATGCATTCATGACAACGACCGCGCTGATGGTCGCCATTCTGGGCGACACGCTGATGCCGGGCAGCGCGAAGGCTGCCATTGAAAGCCAGCTATGGCATGTGGTGCCCTGGGCTTCGCTGGGGCACTTCGTGTTGTTCGGGTGCCTTGGTTGGGTCGTCGCGCAGCAGGAGCCATCGCGTATGGCCATTCCCGCCTTGCTGCTTGCGGCCGCGCTCGCCGGCGGCACTGAATGGCTGCAGATGTGGGTGCCGGGCCGCCACCCGCGGCTGATCGACATCGGCATCGACATGGCCGGCGCGTTGGCCGGTTGCACAGCGGCGGCGGTGATGTTTTCGCGCCGCGGCAGGTACGCCCGGCGAATTATTTAACGGCGAAATCCTCCAGCTTCTTGCCTTTGGCCAGAGCGTCCACCACCCATTGAGGCCGCCGGCCACGCCCACCCGACCAGGTTTGCCCATTGGGGCCGCGGTATTTGGCACGGCCGCCCGATTTGGATACCCCCTTTTTCTTTTTGGACGTTTTGGGCCCCAGCCCGAGGTCTTGGACAGTCAGGCCGTACCGCTCCATCTTTTGCCTGATGTCGGCAATGACTTCGGCCAATTCCTTCACGCGCAGTTCTTCAGCTTGCGTCAAGAGCTTTTCAGCTTGTTCCATCAATTCAATGTAGGTGGGCATGGGGTAATTCATAGTATTGGAAGCGCTAATTTAACTTATTTGCCTGGCCCAATAAGAGCAAACCGCACAGCTTGGATTAAACAGCCGGATTTAGAACGCGTAGCCAAAGCCCACAGAGATGATGGCGGCCGAGCGCAGCCGAGCTGGATGGTTGATGGCAACCAGCCCGTTGGGCCAGCACGCGCGCCACTTTCTTGCCTTGTAAGAAGGCCGGTTCGGATGCATTCTTGTCGTCTGGCATCTCCGCCTCGCGGCAAGGAGCCGATATGGTTGCCCGTCCCTCGTCCATCGCTGCCTCACTGAGGCGAGCGCTCATTCTTGTGCTGGGGGCGTGCGGGATCGCACTGGCGGCCACGCCACCGCAACCCAGCGCCCAGGCCATGATCGAGGCGCTGACGCGAGCGAACGACGCCGTGGTCGGCGTGCAAGTGACTGCTGCGGAAGGTGCGCGCTCCGCCGAAACACTGGGGCGCAGGCGCGAAGGCTCTGGCGTGGTGATCGGGCCCGACGGGCTGGTCCTCACGATCGGCTACCTCATGCTGGAAGCAGACTCGATCCAGATCGTGACCCAGGACGAGCGCAGCCTGCCCGCCCGCGCCGTGGCGTATGACCTTGCAACCGGCTTCGGCCTGGTCAAGCCCCTGCTGCCGCTGCGCGGCGTCAACCCGGTGCCGCTCGGCAGTCACAAGGACGTGAGCCCGGGCCAGGCCCTGATCGTGGCGAGTGGCGGTGCTCAAGGCGACATTGGCACGACGCGGCTGGTGAGCAAGCGCTCTTTCTCGGGCTATTGGGAGTATCACATCGACGCGGCGCTCTTCACCAGTCCGCCCATTCCCAACCACAGCGGCGCCCCCCTGTTCAACCAGCGCGGCGAGCTCATCGGCATCGGCAGCCTGTTCGTCGCGGACGCGCTCGGCGAGGCGCCACGCATTCCGGGCAACATGTTCGTGCCGGTGGACCTGCTCAAGCCGATCCTGGCGGAAATGCAGCAGACCGGCACCAGCCGCCTGAGCCGGCGCCCGTGGCTGGGGCTGACCTCCGCCGAACAGTCAGGCCGCGTCCAGGTGGTGCGCGTCACCGCCGGCAGCCCCGCCCAGGCAGGTGGCATCGAGGCGGGGGATGTCATCCTCGCCGTGGATGGCGTGGGCGTCGCGACGCTCGAGGAGTTCTACAAGCGCCTGTGGTTGCATGCGAATCCCGACGACGAGATCGGGCTCACGGTGTTGCAGGGCGCGCAGGTGAAGACGATGACGCTGCGGGCCGTCGACCGCATGTCGACCATGACGAAGCCAGCCGGGATCTAACGGCTGACCGTTTCGCCGATGCGCGGCTGGCTGTCGAAGGCCGAGCTGGCGAATGCGGAGTCGGGAAGCATGCTGACGCTGAACGAGGCCATCAGCTCCTTTTGGGAGCTGTAGCCTGTCTTCTCCAGGATGGACACGATCTGGGTGCGGACAGTGTTGACGGACGCGCTGCGCCGGGCGGCAATCGCCTTGGCGGGCAAGCCCTTGAGCAGGCCGGCCAGCACCTCGACTTCTGCACGTGTGAGGCGGGCCGTGGCGGCCATCGAGCCCGGCTGGGGCATGGGGTGCGCCTGCGCAGGCACCTCGCTGAAGAGGGCCACGATCATCTTCGTGTCGGCGTTGTCGCCCGCCTCTACGGCAGGCTGCCATGGCAGCAGGCGCGCCTTCCATTGCCGGCCACCGGCATCGGTGAACACCATCGTGGCGGGCAGCGCTGTCGTGTGCGCTTCGAAGAGCGCGGATTCCCACCGGGCCTGCACATCCGGCCGCACGAAGCGCACCCGCCCGGTGGCGAGCCGCATCGCCAGCGGTTCCAGCGCCAGGCTGAAGGCTTCATTGCCCTCGAGGCAACGGCCGACATGGTCCGTGAGAAGGCAGGGTGTCGGCAGCGACTTCATCATGGCCATCGCGGACTGGACCGCGGCGGCTTGCCGCTCCAGCTTCGCGGCAATGGCGCCCGACCGCTCGAAGTGCGGCAAGAGCTCGAGCAACGCATTCGCAGCCCATGGCTCATACGGCCGCGCCCCCGCCGGCCGCATGTTGACGATCACAGTCTCCGTGCCGGGCTCGCCCGGGTACCTGCCCGCGAGCGACCACCGCAAACCGTGGGGAACCATGAAATCCTGGTAGAAGCTGCTGCCCGCGACGAACGCGTCGTCGAACTGCTCATGGCACCGCAGCACCTTGTTCGCCGGACGCGAGGCCAGCCACTTCACGCGGGGATCGAAGGCACCCCAGTGGCTGACGTAGTGCCGGCCCATCGCCTCCTGCGCGGCATCGCCAACTTGCGAGGCGAGGATGGCCCCCGTGCCGATGTCCCTGATGAAGAGCTGGGTGGTCGTGCCGCGGACAAATTCGTTGAAAAGCCGTAGCACCCCGGGCAGGCGTGCCGGGTCGGTTGCACTATCGTAGATCTGCCCGACCAAGGGCAGGAGCCCTTCGGGGTTGGGCGCGAGGTTCTTCATTTAAACCACATTCAGTATCATTTGACACATTTTGATACTTTTCTTGATCCAACGCCGGACTCTTCAATAATTAATTCTTTTCTGCTATCAAAAAAACCCACGCAAGTGTATTGCGTGGGTTTTGGGTTTCCGCCGACTCAGGCGTTGACCAGGACTGGCACCAGGGCGGAGTCGGCATACCCGACGAGTACGACCTCGACGGTGTTACCGTGCCCGCCCTGCTCGAAGTACACCACCGTGTCCATCACGCTGTCGCCCGTTCCCGCCGATCCGTCGGCGTTGCGATCCTCCAGCGCCACCGACTCCCATGTGAGCGCCGGCACGTAATACAGAGTGTCTTCCCCGCCGAAACCGAAGAAGACATTGTGGCTGCTGGCCTGCCTGCCCCAGTTGACGAGAAACTCGGGGCCGCCCTCGTTACCGTCGTCCGCGGGAGGCGTGGGATCGTCCGCGCCATGGATCGTGACGGTGATGGTCGACTGCGCCGTGTGGTCGAACGAATCGATGACCAGCGTTTCGGTCAGCATCTCGCCGGCGTCCAGGGCATTGACGTCCGCGTTGTCGTTATCCAACGTGTAACTCCACGCGCCATCGCTGAATGTAAATACCCCGTAGCTGCCATCCAGGTCGCCCACAGCCGCAAAGGCCGATTCGCCGGCGTCACGATCGGCGACCGCGATGCTGCCGCTCACCGTGTAGGAGCCGCTGTCTTCCGTGACCGAAGCCTCGTCGTCGGTGGCTTCGGCGATGTCGTTGGCGCCGATGAGGTGCACCACGATGTCGACGGCCGCAGAACTGGCGCCGTGTTCGTCCGTCACCACGGCCTGGAAGGTAGCGGTCGCTGTCGCGCCCGCACCCAGGGCATCGAGTTTCGCCGGATCATCGGTGAAGGACCACGTGCCGTCCGCGTTGACGACGATCGTGCCGTAGTCGCTGCTGCCCGCCGCGAGGCTGTACGTCAGCACGGCGCCGTTGTCGACGTCCGAACCCGCAAGGCCATCGCCGATGGTCGCCTGGGCTTCCTGATCCGGCGAGTCGGCGATGGTCGCCTCGTCCGGCGCGATGAGTGTGGGCGCATCGTTGGCGCCTGCCACTTGCACCGACGCAGTGGCCGTGCTCAGCGCACCGTTGGCCATGCGCGCGGTGTAGATGAAGGTGTCCGTGAATGACTCCCCCTGCGCCAGGGACTGGAGATTCATCGCGCTGCCGTCGTAATGAATGGTCCCGTCCGGGTTGACGCTGATGTTCGCGCCGCTGGCCAGGGCGACAGGGCCCCAGAAGCTGGGCACCTGGGTGCCACCGGGCAGCGCTGGCACGCCCTGGTCCAGCGACCACATGCGCGCCGCGCCGGGATCGTTGGCCAATACGTCCAGGTCGGAAACGAGACCGTCTTCCGTCAGCCCACCCAGGAGATCGTCCTTCGCCGCGCCCGTGAGAGTGGCGACTTTTGCTGTTGTTCTTGCGGCCATCGGTGGGCCTCCTGCAGGTTGCTGTGTTGATGAAACTGGGTCACCGACGCGAAAACATTCGGTTACAGGCAGTATCCAGATCAACAGAACCGCTTACATCATGCGTTTGCATGATGCGCAGGGATTTCTTTGCTTGGTCTCTTTGGGCGACGCTTCAGAAGGTAAAGCGGTAGCCTACGCCGGCAATGCCAACGCCTTTGCGCGCGTACTGCGCGGCGGGAGTTCCGCCAGAGTCCATCCGGGGCAGGCGCAGCTGGGTGTATTGCGCAAACGCATGGTGTTGGTCACCGAACCGGTATTCGAGCCCGACCCTTCCCAGGTAGGCCAGGCCTGTCTCGGACGCGGCGGGAAAGCAGTTGCACCCCGACGCGAAGCCCAGTTGCGGCAGCGACGCCGACCCCCAGCCGATGCCCAGGCCCGCGTACCCGGTGAGGCGCTCTGACAGCGCCTGCGTCCGATAGGCATTGAAGGTGAATGCCTTGTAGCGTCCGCCGGCCGACACGTTCTGCTGGAGCAAGCCCAGTTGGATGCCGGTGATGTCGAACTTGCCGGACTGCGCTTCGATTTCGAAGCGGGCGTTCTCTGTCTGGCGCCCCGCCATCAGACCGAAGTGCGTTCCGCTGTCCAGGGACAGGCTGCCCGGCAGGCTGACGCCAGGACCCAGCGTGACCGTGGCCGGCCAGCTATCGAGGTTGTTCGTGCCACCGTGCAGGCCGATGTAGTAACCGGGCTGCGCCGCGGCTGCGCCCGCCGTGGCACAGGTGAGGGCGGCCGCCAGCGCGGACAGAAGGAAGGCATGTGGAACGGGTTTCATGGTCTTCATGGTATCGGGTGATGGTGGTCTGGCACGCGCTCCGATGACCGGCTCAACCTGTAAACGCCGTACCGAAGGCGGCATTGAGTTCGGCGGCGGTCGCGGCCCCGCCGTGCGGCAGGCCGGTGAACTGGATTTGGGCGAGGAAGTGCTGTTCCACGACTTCGACAAAACCCGCTTCGCTCGTGCTGCGGTAGCTGCCCGCCAGCGATTGGACCAGAGTCTGGACGTCATGGCTGCTCCGATTGGCTATCAGATAGCCTTCGGCATCGAACGTAAAAGCGCTGGTCGTGGTGGTGTTGAAAACAACTCCCCGGTCGACAAAGCCCTGGCCCGCCAGGCCCAGGTTGCCGGCCTCTGCGGAGGTGACCAGTTGGGTGATGCCCCATCGGTTGATGAAGAGATGGAAGTCCGCCCCCGGTCCCGCGCCGGGCGCTGCCGCCTGAAATCCGGCGCCCGGCATCCGCGTGTAGCACATGTAAGGCATGGGGTCCCCGTCCGCCGCGAAGTACCAATCGCCGGTGAACAGATTGTGGTTGGCAAACAGCTGCCGGCCTGCGTCAGCGGAGTCGAGCGAATCGAAGCGCACGCCTTCGAAGACGTTCTGCGTTCCCGTGGCCATCCGCGCTGCTTCGCTGGCGTCGACCGAATAGAAGCGATCGCCGCCGGCCAGCAACACGCTGTAGACCGGGGTGGAATGGGCGCTGAGCACCAGCAAGCCGGGGTCGACCACGATACCGTTGGCCAGGCCGTCTTCATCGCCCCGGCCTCCATCGGTCAATGTCACGACGACGCGGTCGACCATGCCGTCGTTGTTGGTGTCCAGGAGCGTGGCACCGTCGTCGAAAGTCGACAGGTTGCCATCGTCGAGGAATTCGAACCACGATGCGGCCTCGGGATTCCACTTGACGAAACTGTCGGCCTGCACGCCCGAGGGCAGATCGATGACGACCCGGGTCTGCAGACCCAACCGGCTGGCGTCCATGTCCTGCAACACGGCGCCATCTTGGGATGACACCGAGAAATTGAACATGGGCGAGGCCTGCTGTACGCCGTCGGGCAGCGCGGCAGGCAACTCGGCGAGGCTGATATCGAGCAGCTGTGCAGTGGAATCGAGTTGAACGGTGCCACCAGGATTTGATGAATCCACCGTTCCGGCCATGACGGCGCCGAACGACGCGTCCGGTGCGTTCTTGCCGGCCAGGAAGTCCGCGATCGATGTCACGGGCAGCTGCGCAACGTTGTTCTGCTCCCAGTCGGAAATGCCGTCGTGGTTGAAGTCACCGCCATTGGCGGCGAGCTCCACAGAGGGTTGAACGCCATCGCGGTCCGTGATGACGGTGACCGTCACCAGGCCCTCGCCCACCACCCGGCCGGTGGCGTCCGTGATCCGGGCCAGGAACTCGTAGGTGCCGTCGTCCAGTGGCCCGCTCGGCACGCTCACATTCCCCGCGACCACGTCTTGCGCGGTGACCTGACTGGTGCCGGCGATGCTCCCGTCCGGCGCCACAAGCTGGACGGTTTGGCCCGCCACCAGCAAGCTGCCCGCGTTGATGGTGAATTCCGGCTCGATGATGCTGGTGATTTTGTCCTCGTTGCTGGGCCCGTTGTCGCTGTCAGGGTCGAGCTCTGCGGAGATGGGCGCGGGGTCGGGTGCAGGCGCGGGTGCAGGCGCGGGTGCGGGCGCGGGCGCGGGTGCGGGTGCAGGTGCAGGTGCGGGCGCAGGTGCAGGTGCAGGTGCAGGTGCAGGTGCAGGTGCAGGTGCAGGTGCGGGCGGCGCGGTGTCGTTGTCTGTAATGGTGGCGGTGCCGGTGGCGCCTGTGGCGTTGGTCACCGTGCCGGTGATCGCGCCGGTGGACAGCGTGAAGGCCTCACTGCCTTCAGCCGAGGCGTCGTCTACTGTCGCCAGGCGCAACTGCACCGAGCTCTGGCCGGCAGCAATCGTGACGGCGCCGATGACCGTGCTCCAGCTCGTACCGCCGTTAGTGGAGACTTCCAGGGTTCCCACAACGCCGGTGTCAGAACCAATGGTGGCGCTGCCGGTGGCGAGCGTGGGCGTGAAGCTGATCGCCGTTGTAGAGGTGCGGTTCAGGCTGACGGTGAAACCTGCGTTGACGCCTTCGGTGATCGTGGGGCTATTCACGCTGATCGTGGGCGTGTCGTTGTCCGTCCCGCCGCTGCCGGTGCCGTCATCGCGGATAGTGCCCACGCCCGTCGCGTCGCTGAGGGTCGCACCGGACGCATTCGACAGCGTGACGTTGAAGGCTTCACTGCCTTCGTAGACGCCGTCGTTGGCGATCGTGACCGTGATCGTCTTGGTGACTTCGCCAGCGGCGAAGCTGACGCTGCCGGTGGCGGCGGTGTAGTCGGTGCCGGCCGTGGCGGTTCCGCTGGACGTGGCGAAATCGGCGCTGGCCGCTGCGCCCGTGGCCCCGCTTCTGGTGACCGTGAAAGTGGCCGTGCCCGCCGCTTCGTTGACCGTAACGTCATTGATCGCGAGCGTGGGCGCGCTGTCGTTGTCCACAATGGTGACCGTGCCGCTTGCGCCCGCCGCATTGGTAACAGCCCCCGTGATGGTTCCCGTGGAGAGACTGAAGGTTTCGCTGCCTTCCGCGAGTGCGTCGTCGGTGGTCGCAACCCGCAGCAGCGCGGAGCTCTGACCGGCAGCGATAGTAATGGCACCGTTGACAGTGCTCCAGCTGGTACCGCCGTCGGTGGAGACTTCCAGCGTGCTGGCGGCACTCGTATCGGCACCGACGGTCGCGCTGCCGTTGGCGAGTGTCGGCGTGAAACTGACCGCCGTTGTCGAAGTGCGGTTCAAGCTGACTGTGAAGACTGCATTGCTACCCTCGGCTACGCTGGGGCTGTTCACGCTGATAGTGGGCGTGTCATTGTCAGTGCCGCCGCTGCCGGTCCCGTCATCGCGGAGGGTGCCCACGCCCGTGCTGTCGGCGATCGTCGCGCCGCTGGCATTGCTCAACGTCACGTTGAAGGCTTCGCTGCCTTCATAGACGCCGTCGTTGGCGATCGTGACAGTGAAAGTCTTGCTGGTCTCGCCGATGGCGAAGTTCAGCGTGCCGTTGGTGGCGGTGTAGTCCGCGCCGGCAGTGGCCGTGCCATTGGATGTGGCGAAGTCGACACTGGCCGTCGCCCCGGTGGCGCCGCTGCGCGTGACGGTGAAGGTGGCCGTGCCGGTCGCTTCGTTGACGGTGATGTCATTGATCGCCAGGGTCGGGGCGGAGTCGTTGTCCGTAATGGTGGCGGTGCCAGTGGCGCCCGTGGCGTTGGTCACCGTGCCGGTGATCGCACCGGTCGCGAGCGTGAAGGCCTCACTGCCTTCGGCCGAGGCGTCGTCTACTGTGGCCAGGCGCAGCTGGACCGAGGTCTGGCCGGCCGCGATGGTGACGGCGCCAGTGACCGTGCTCCAGCTGGTGCCGCCATCGGTGGACACTTCCAGCGTGCTGGCCGCAGCGGTATCGGTGCCGATCGTGGCGGTGCCGCTGGCCAAGCTCGGCGTGAAGCTGATGCCGCTGCTGGAGGCCTTGTCGATGGACACCGTGAAGACTGGCGTTGCGCCTTCCGTGACCGTAGGGCTGGAGACGCTGATCGTCGGGGTGTCGTTGTCCGTTCCGCCGGTGCCAGCGCCATCGTCGCGGATGGTGCCGACACCGGTCGCGTCGCTGAGGGTCGCGCCGGAGGCGCTGCTCAACGTGACGTTGAAGGCTTCGCTGCCTTCGAACACGCCGTCGTTGGCGATCGTGACAGTGAACGTCTTGCTGGTCTCGCCGATCGCGAAGTTCAGCGTGCCGTTGGTGGCGGTGTAGTCGGCCCCGGCAGTGGCCGTGCCGTTGGATGTGGCGAAGTCCACACTGGCCGTCGCCCCGGTGGCGCCGCTGCGCGTGACGGTAAAAGTGGCCGTGCCCGTCGCCTCGTTGACGGTGACGTCATTGATAGCCAGGGTCGGGGCGGAGTCGTTGTCCGTGATGGTGGCGGTGCCGGTGGCGCCCGTGGCGTTGGTCACCGTGCCAGTGATCGCGCCAGTGGCGAGCGTGAAGGCCTCACTGCCTTCGGCAGAGGCGTCGTCTACCGTGGCCAGGCGCAGCTGGACCGAGGTCTGGCCGGCCGCGATGGTGACGGCGCCAGTGACCGTGCTCCAGCTGGTGCCGCCATCGGTGGACACTTCCAGGGTGCTGGCGGCAGCGGTGTCGGCGCCGATCGTGGCGGTGCCGCTGGCGAGCGTGGGCGTGAAGCTGACCGCCGTCGTGGAGGCGCGGTTCAGGCTGGCGGTAAAGACCGCGTTGGCGCCTTCCGTAATGGTGGGGCTGTCCACGCTGATGGCGGGGGTGTCGTTGTCTGTGCCGCCAGTGCCAGCGCCGTCATCGCGGATGGTGCCAATACCTGTCGCGTCGCTGATCGTGGCGCCGGAGGCACTGCTCAACGTGACGTTGAAGGCTTCGCTGCCTTCATAGACGCTGTCATTGGCGATCGTGACGGTGATGGTCTTGCTGGTCTCGCCGATGGCGAAGTTCACCGCGCCGGTCTTGGCCGTGTAGTCGGCGCCGGCCGTCGCCGTGCCGTTGGACGTGGCGTAGTCCACACTGGCCGTCGCCCCGGTGGCGCCGCTGCGCGTGACGGTGAAGGTGGCCGTGCCGGTCGCTTCGTTGACGGTGATGTCATTGATCGCCAGGGTCGGGGCGGAGTCGTTGTCCGTAATGGTGGCGGTGCCGGTGGCGCCTGACTGGTTTTTCACTGCGTCGATGTAACCGGTCGAGAGCGTGAATGTCTCGGACGACTCCGTCAAGGCGTCGTCGGTGCTGGCGAGGCGCAGCATGAGCGAGCTCTGGCCGGCGACGATCGTCACGGCTCCGGAAACCGTGGCCCAGCTGGTGCCGCCATTGGTGGACACCTCCAGCGCGGCGGCGGCAGCTGTGTCCGTCCCCAAGGTGGCCGTGACGCCGGCCAGGACCGGTACGAAGCGGACGTCGAAGTTGGAGAGCTTGTCGATGGAAACCGTGAAAACCGGCGTTGCACCTTCCGTCACGCCCGGGCTCGACACGCTGATGGTCGGCCGGTCGTCGTCCAGCGTGGGAAAGCCGGCATCGCCGGACGCATTGGCGGTGCCGGTGTTGTTGCCAGACAGGAAGACGACGCCCTGCCCCTCGTCATTGATCGTCCCGATTCCCGTGGCGGATGTGGCATCGGCCGAGGTGGTCGCGGCGGTGAGCGAGAAGGACTCGCTGCTCTCATAGACGCTGTCGGCCACGACGGCGATCCGGACGTAGAGTTGCCCTCCTGCGGGAATCGACGGTGGCGTGCCGGCGTTGTAGTTGGTCCAGGTCGCGCCGTTGAAGTACTGCAGGGTGCTGCCGATGTCGGCGTTCGGATTGACCAGCTCGGCCTTGGCGTCCGAACCCGTGAGCCCGGTCGTGTCCGACAAAGCCAAGGTCACCGCAACTCCGGCCGCGCCGGTCACCACGAAGACGGCGTAGTCCGACGCTTCGTTCACGAATACGCTGTTCACCGCAATCGTGTCGGCAGCGCCCTGGATGGTGATGTTGAGGACGGCATTCGCCGTTGCTGTTCCCCCGGAGCCGTCAGAAAGCGTGTAGTTGAAACTGTCCGTCAGTGCGCTGCGCGCAGCCAGCGCGTTGACAGCTGCGTTCGTGTTGTCGACGACGTAGGTCCAGGCCCCGGTCGAACTGAGTGTGAGGCTGCCATAAGTGCCGACCAGCGCCGAACCCAGCGTGCCCGAGGTGCCGGCGTTGGCGGTGCTGCCCAGGCGAACGGCGGTGACCGACAGCTGGGCTGCGGTGTTGTCGACGTCTGTGTCATTGGAAAGGACGTTGCCGGACGGGTTCGACCCTGCGTTGGCATTGCTGAGGCCACTGGCTTCGATGGCCGTAGCCGAGTCGGTCGCAGCCACCGGGGCATCGTCGGTGCCGTTGATCGTGATGGTCAGTGTCGAAACCGAACTGCCCGTGGACGTCGGCGAGTTGGTATCCCGATAGAGGAAGACATCGGACAGCGTGCCGCCCGAATTCAGTGCATTCACAGTGACGTTGGCGTCGTCGAGTGCGTAGCTCCAGGTGCCGTCCTGCTTCACGGTCAGTGTGCCGTAGCGGCCCGTGACCGCTGTGTCGGTCGCGAGAATCGAGGTCTCCGAAGTGGCGTCGACGGACCGGGCGCCGGACACGATCCTGTTCAAGCCGGTGTCGTTGGTGATCAGGTTGCCCGACGGATTGCTTCCGGCGGCGATGCCGGTCTCCGTCGCGGCCCCGGTATCGGCGACTGCCACCGGGTCGTTCGATCCCGCGCCCAGCACCGTGATCGTCAGGGTCGCCGTGCTGGTCGCACCCGCGGTGTCCGCCAATGCGTACTTGAACGTGTCCGTGCCGCTCTGGCCGGCGGAGAGGGTCGTGATGTCGGTGAAAGGCGTGTAGGTATACGTCCCGTCGGCGTTCAGCACGAGCGTTCCGTAGCGCCCTGTCAGCGTGGCTCCCGCGCTTCCGGCGAAAGTCAACGTCGTGCCGCCGCTGCTGGTGAGCACTTTGTCCAGGGTGATGGTCGAGACCTTGCCCGATCCGTCGTAGGTGACCCCCGTGATGACTGTGCTGGCCGGCACACCCGTGCCGGTAACGGACATGCCGACGGCGATCGCGCCGTCGATCGTCAGCGACGACACGGAAACGGTCGACGAAGTAACGTTCGCGATCACAGGGGTCGTGGCGTCCAGCGTCCCCAGCTTCATGCCGTTGTCGGCGATCGTGTTGCCCAGCGTGGTGCCCTTGAACCCGATCTCCTGGCTTGCCAGGCCGCCAGACAGGTTGCTGAGGGGCTTGACCGAGGACGTCGCGCTGTCGTAGTAATACAGGGGCTGGGCGTTCAGCAGGAAGGTGTGATTGGTCGCGTCGAACGCCCCGGCGATGACGATCTGGGTCGTCTGGTCCGCGGCGAAAAGCGCGTATCCGACGCCGCCGAGATGCAGCCAGGCGGCCTCTCCGAGGGCAACCGGATTGAAGGTGCTGCCGGGGCCGGTGGGGAGGTAGAGCTTGTAGGTGCCGTTGACCGTGACGCCGCCCGACGTGTCAGCCGTGCCGGCAGTTCCGCTGACGGTCTTGCCGTCGCCGCTGTCCTTGTCGGTGTCATTGGTGAGAACGTTGCCCGTCGCCGTCACACCCGCGGACGTGAAACCGGACACGGCCGTTGACGTCGACTCCTTGGCGACGTTGTTGTCGTTGACGCCGCTCGGCGTGTCGTTGGCGCCCTGGATCGTCACCGTCAGCGTCGTCGTCGACGTCAGCCCCGCCGTGTCCTTCATCGTGTAGGCAAACGTGTCGGTCAGCGTGTTGGAGCTCGTTCGCAGCGCTTCGACGGCGGCGTTGCTGTCGGTCACTGCGTACGAGTAGCTGCCGTTGGCGCCTATCGTGATCGAACCATATTGGCCGGCCACGACCGTGCCGTTTGCGGAGGTTGTTCCCGCAGTCACGGCGGTGCCGGCGCTCGACGTGCCGACGAAGGTCACGGCCTTCGTGTCACCGGAGTTGGAGTCGGTGTCGTTGGTGAGAATGTTCCCGGTGGCTGCGGAGCCGGCGGTCGCGTTGTTCAGACCGCCGGCCTCGACGGCCGTTGCGGTGTCGGCAACCGCCACGGGCGCTGCGTTCACTGGCAGCAGCGAGTTCAGCGCGCTGTCGACCCGATCCGATGAGGATCCGACATTGAGAATGTCGCCGACGGCATGGCCGGCGCCCAACGCGTCGAAGTACGCCTGTTTGACGACGAGGATGAAGCCGATGTTGTCCGAGGCGTTGCTGTCGCCGTCCTGGTTGCCGTCGGACGTCGCCAGCGCCAGGCTGGTGAATTGGGGATCGGTCCAGAAATAGAAGGCTTTGACGTCGCCCTGGTCCTTGATGGGCCGGCTGATCCAGCCGTAATACCTGACGCCGCCGATGTCGATGCCGATGGCGGCGACGTCGTTGCCGCTGAAGGCCTCGCTGTTCGTGTCGTCATCGATCCTGGCGGCGCCCAGCGACGTGTAGATGAAATCGTGGGTGTTGGCCTCCTTACCGGCCGGCGTCGTCGCCGCGTTGACCCGGTAAGCGTTAGTAAAATTGAAAGTAGCCATTTATCCTGATTTCATCGAATGGTTGGCACTTACTAGTGCAAATACGCCGAAGAAACTGGGCGGCTAACTTGTTTTGGAAAGCAGGCCCCTCTAGCGTTGTGTACGTTTAGTTACACAAAGTTGCTGAAATATACCACCTACCTTGAGGCAGCTTAAGGAAATTTCTGACGAACGGGCTGCGTTGCGCAGCTGTTACAGCGCTGTGCTTGACGGGGCCCTAGAGCAGGCCGGAAGCGACCGTGGGGTGCTGCAGAACGATCTTCAGCTCGCGCTTGAGCCGCCGGTTGTCCAGCCGGCGCGACTCGCTCATGAAACTCAGCAGCATCAGCGGCAGCTCGTCCCCCGCGGCATCGCGCGCCACCCGTCGCGGCCGTGGCAGGCCATACAGGTCGGCCGCCAGGTCGAAGTACTCGCCCATCTTCAGCTCGGTGTCGTCGCTCGCGTTGTAGACGCGCTGCGGCTTGCCGCGCCAGAGGGCCGCCAGCAGCGCACGCGAGAGGTCGTCGGCGTGGATGTGGCTGGTATAGACGTCGTCCTTCGCCTGCAGCACGGGCGTGCCCTTCTGCAGGCGTTCGCGAGGCGTGCCGCCCTCGCGATCCGGGGCATAGATTCCCGGGATACGCAGGATGCACGCACGCACGTGGGACGCGCGACCGAAGTGGCGCACCGCGCTTTCCGCGTCCGCGCGCCGCTGCGCCCGCGGTGTGCGCGGCTGTAGCGGCCGCGTCTCGGCCACTCGCTCGCCGGCGCAATCGCCATAAACGCCGCTGGTCGAGCCATAGACCAGCGACAGGGGCAACCGGCGGCGTCGCAGCACGCGCAGCAACGCCAGCGTGCGGGGGTCGCGCCACCACTGCACGTAGCCTTCGGCCGGCGGTGGCGCCAGGTGGACAATGCGGGTGGCCAACCCTGCGAGCCGTGCGAGTGTGTCCGGACGGTCGAGGTTGCCCACCAATGGTGTCATGCCGCGCGAGCGCAACAGCGGCGCCCGCTCTGGCGACGACGTCAGCGCCAGCAGCCGGACCCGCGAGCCCAACGCGCGTGCCACGCGAAGGCCCACGTCACCACAGCCGACGATCAGGACGCGTTCGCGGCGGAAGCGCCCGGGCAGTGCGCCTAGGGGACTTTGGTTTGAAGGCAAAATTGGAAGGATGACAAAAGAGACCGAGGATACCCAAAGATGACGAGCGCGCAGGCCCCCGCCGGCCCTTTCCAGGTCACTGTGCAGCCCAGCGGCCGCTCGTTCAGCGTCGACGCCGAGGAAGCGATCCTGGCCGCCGCCATACGCCAGGGCATCGGCATGCCGTATGGGTGCAAGGATGGCGCATGCGGCTCCTGCAAGTGCAAGAAGCTGGAGGGCACGGTCGTCCACGGCCCGCACCAGTCCAAGGCGCTGAGCCCGGACGAGGAGGCGGCGGGCTACATCCTCACCTGCTGCGGCGTGCCGCAGACGGACATCGTGATTGAATCGCGCCAGGTGACCGACGAGAGCGCGTTCCCCGTGCGCAAGATGCCCTCGCGCGTGCTGTCGCTCGAGAAGAAATCCCCCGATGTCATGGTCGTCAAGCTGCAGCTGCCCGCGAACGACACGATGCGCTACCACGCGGGCCAGTACATCGAGTTCATCCTGCGCGATGGCGCGCGGCGCAGCTACTCGATGGCCAACGCGCCGCACAACGGCCCCGGCGTCGAGCTGCACATCCGGCACATGCCCGGCGGCAAGTTCACCGACCACGTGTTCACCGCGATGAAGGAAAAGGAAATCCTTCGCGTCGAAGGCCCCTACGGCAGCTTCTACCTGCGCGAGGATTCGGACAAGCCGATGATCCTGCTGGCGTCGGGCACGGGCTTCGCACCGATCAAGGCCGTGATCGAGCACATGCAGTTCAAGGGCATCGACCGGCCCGCGACGCTGTACTGGGGCGGCCGCCGGCCGTCCGACCTGTACCTGGACGACTGGGTGCGGGCCAAGCTCGCGGAGATGCCGAACCTGAAGTACGTGCCGGTGATCTCCAATGCCCTGCCCGAAGACAACTGGACCGGGCGCACGGGGTTCGTGCACAAGGCGGTGCTGGAGGACTTCCCCGACCTCTCCGGCCACCAGGTCTACGCCTGCGGCGCGCCTATCGTCATTGACTCCGCGCGCGCCGAGTACAGCGCGCTGGCGAAGCTGCCGCCCGACGAATTCCACGCCGACTCGTTCACCACGGAGGCTGACAAGCACGGTGCGTGAGCACCACGCTTGCGTCGCAGGCTAACTTCGGCTTGCCGAAGTTAAGCGCAGCGGCCGAAGACACAAGCACGGCGCGTGAGGCGTTGCACAATGGGGTTCATGAAACGCAGAACCCTCCTTGCCTCCTCGGTCGCCGCTGCGGCGGTTCTCTCCACCCCCAATGCACTGGCCCAGGCCAGGCCGATCCGGCTGATCGTGCCCTATGCCCCGGGCGGCCCGATCGACGTCACCGCACGCCTGCTTGCGGAGCGCGTGAAGGACAGCCTGGGCACGGTGATCATCGAGAACCGTCCCGGCGGCGGCGGAAACATCGGTGCCGACGCGGTGGCGAAGGCGGCGCCCGACGGCTTCACGATCGGCATTTCGGCGGTGGCCACCCATGCCATCAACCCGTGGCTGTTCGCGAAGATGCCGTACGACGCTGCCAGGGACTTCGCCCCGATCACGCAGATGGTGCGCGTGCCGAACGTGCTGGTGATGAACGCCGAAACGGCGGCGCGCCTGAACATCCGAAGCCTGGCGGACCTGATCGCGTACGGGAAGGCCCATCCGGGCCGCCTCAATTACGGCAGCGGGGGCAACGGCAGCGCCGGCCACCTTGCCGGCGAGATGTTCAAGCAGGGCGCTGGCATCTTCGCCGTGCACATCCCTTACAACGGGGGCAATCCCGCGCAGCTGGCCCTGCTGTCGGGGCAGGTGGACTTCAATTTCGACAACCTCGCCACCGCGGCGCCCAACATCCGGGCCGGCAAGCTGAAGGCCCTGGCGGTGACCACCTCGCAGCGCTCGCCCGCGCTGCCGGACGTGCCGCCGGTGGCCGACACCGTCAAGGGTTTTGCCATCGACACCTGGTGGGGCCTGGTCGCGCCGGCCGCCACGCCCAGGGATGTCGTCGCGCGCCTGAACCACGCGTTCGTCGCGGCGCTGCAGACCCCGGAGGCCAGGACCCGATTTGCGGCCCTGATGGCGGAGCCCGTCACCAACACCCCGGACGAGTTCGCGAGCTTCATGAAGGCCGAGCTGGCCAAATACGAAAAAGTGGTGAAACTCTCCGGCGCCAAAGTCGACTAGGGCCCGCAGGCCAGGGAAAGCCTTCCCTCGACTTGGCCCGGGCAGTTTCTCGGAAGAAACCAGTCCCAACAAGGGCCCGATGCTATTTAATTCATAGCGACCTGCGGTTCGTCCTACGCCTCGTGTGCGACTTGTCCCACAAACGGTCCCGTTACCGCTCGGTACATTGACTCTTCCAGTACGACAAGCGGGAGCCGGCCATGACAGCCTCACGCGACCTTCTGTGCTTCGTCTCAGCTGCCACGGCGCTGGCTCTGCCTTTCGCGGCGGACGCTCAGGAGCCCGTCAGCTCGAAAAGCGCGTGGCAAGCCGGTTGGTATCCCTCCCCCCGCAGTTCGCTCGGCCTGCACCTTGGCCGATCCCAAACCGGCCTTCCCTGCGGCAAGACGGCGCTCGTCTGCGATACGGCCGACCAGTCCACGCAGCTCCAGGCGAGCGCCATGGTCGGCAAGTTCTGGGGCGTCGAAATGGGGTATGCGGAGAGCGGCCGGATCGCGCTTGGCGAAGGCCGCGCGCAGGGTTTGAACCTCAGCCTGGTCGGCAAGGCCCCACTGGGCCAGTCGCTGGGTGTATTCGGCAAGCTGGGAACCACCGGCCGCGGCGACACGCCCAACTACTGGGGGGCCGGGCCCGCGCCGGGCTCCGGGCCGGCGTTCGGCCTCTCGTACGGGGCGGGCGTCAGCTTCGCCTTCACGCCGCGCCTGTCGGCCACCCTGGCGTGGGACAGCAACGACTTTCGCTTCACGGGCAGCGGCCGCGAGCCCGTGCGCTCGACGAGCCTGGGGCTGCAGTACCGTTACTGAGGCCCGGACCGCCGCCGGGCCGCCCCAAGGCGGGCCAGCCCCCTCGGGGGGCAGCGACGACACGAAGTGCGGAGCGTGGGGGGCTGGTTACTCGCCCAGGTAGGCGGCGCGCACCTTCGGGTCGCTCAGCAGCTGCCTGGCCTCCCCGGCCATCGTGATCACGCCCGACTCCATCACGTAGCCCCGGTCGGCCAGCTGCAACGCCCGGCTGGCGTTCTGCTCCACCAGCAGGATCGTCACGCCCTGCGCATAGACCTCGCGCACGACCTCGAAGATCTTGTCCACCATGATCGGCGACAGGCCCATCGACGGCTCGTCCATCAGCAGCACCTTGGGGCGGCTCATGAGGCCGCGGCCCATCGCCAGCATCTGCTGCTCGCCGCCCGACAAGGTGCCGGCCAGCTGGTCCTTGCGTTCCTTGAGCCGGGGGAAGATGGTGAACACCTTCTCGAGGTCGGCCGCGACGCCCGCCTTGTCGGTGCGGATGTGTGCACCCATCTGCAGGTTTTCGGCGATGGTCATGCGGGTGAAGACGCCGCGTCCCTCCGGCACCATGGCCAGGCCTTCCTTGACCAGGTCCCACGCGCCCTTGCCCCGGATGCTCTTGCCGAGGTACTCGATGTCGCCCTCGTTCATCGGCAGCAGTCCGGTGACAGCCTTCATGGTCGTGGTCTTGCCCGCGCCGTTGGAGCCGATCAGCGTGACCAGCTCGCCCTCTTTCACCTCGAAGTCGACCCCCTTGACAGCCTGGATGCCGCCGTAGGCCACCTTCAGGCCGGTTACCTTCAACAAGGTGTCGCTCATTCGTCTTCTCCGGTCGCCGCAGTGGCCGGTGCGGGCGGGGCCGCGCCGTGGTTGTGGCCGAGGTAGGCCTCGATCACCTTCTCGTTGCGCTGCACATCGGCGGGCGTGCCCTCGGCGATCTGCTTGCCGTAGTCCAGCACCGTGACGCGGTCGCACAGGCCCATCACGAGCTTGACGTCGTGTTCGATCAGCAGGATGGTGCGGTTGTCCTTGCGGATCTGGTCGATCAGCTGGCGCAGCAGGACTTTCTCGGTGGCGTTCATGCCGGCGGCCGGCTCGTCCAGGGCGATCAGCTGGGGATCGGTCGCCAGCGCCCGGGCGATCTCCAGGCGCCGCTGGTCGCCGTACGACAGCGTGCGCGCCTTGAAGTCCGCGTACTTGGCGATGCCCACGTACTCCAGGAGCTCCTGCGAGCGCTTGGCGATGGCGGCTTCCTCGGCCTTGAAGCCGGGGGTGCGGAAGATCGCGCCCAGCAGGCCCGAGCCGGTGCGGATGTGGCGGCCCACCATGACGTTCTCCAGCGCGGTCATCTCCGCGAAGAGCCGGATGTTCTGGAAGGTGCGCGCGATGCCGGCCTTGGCCACTTCGTGCACCGCCGTGGGCTGGTAGGGCTTGCCCGCGAGCTCGAAGGTGCCGCTGTCGGGTGTGTACAGGCCGGTGATGACGTTGAAGAAGGTCGTCTTGCCGGCGCCGTTGGGGCCGATCAGGCCGTAGACCTGCCCGCGCTCGATGGTGATGCCGACGTCCGAGAGGGCCTGCAAGCCGCCGAAGCGCTTGGAGATGCCGGCGACGCGGAGAACTGTTTCTGCCATGCCTGTGTCCCCTACTTCGTCTGCAGTGACTTGCCGTGGTCCGGCGCGGGCCAGAGGCCGTGCGGCCGCCACAACATCACGATGATCATCGCCAGCGCGATCAGCAACTGGCGCAGGATGGCGGCGTCGAGCCGCCCGTCGGTCATGGCCTGCAACGGGCCCGCGACATACCGCAGCACTTCCGGAAGCGCCGACAGCAGGACGGCGCCGAGGATGACGCCGGGCAGGTGGCCGATGCCGCCCAGCACCACCATCGCGACGATCATGATGGACTCCATCAGGCTGAACGACTCGGGCGAGACGAAGCCCTGGAACGCGGCAAACATCGAACCGGACACGCCGCCGAAGGTGGCGCCCATGCCGAACGCGAGCAGCTTCATGTTGCGCGTGTTGATGCCCATGGCCTTGGCGGCGATCTCGTCCTCGCGGATCGCCATCCAGGCGCGGCCGATGCGTGACAGCTCCAGGCGGTGGCAGATGACGATGCTGACCAGCACCAGCGACAGGAACAGGTAGTAATAGAGCGACACCGACGCGATCTCGAAGCCGAGCACGTTCAGCGGCCGGCCCAGGTTCAGGCCCCAGAAATGGAAGGAGTCGATCTGGTTCAGGCCCTTGGGCCCGTTGGTGATGTTCACCGGGTGGTCCAGGTTGTTCAGGAACACGCGGATGATCTCGCCGAAGCCCAGCGTCACGATCGCAAGGTAGTCGCCGCGCAGCTTGAGGGTTGGCGCGCCCAGCAGGATGCCGAAGATGCCCGCGAGCGCGGCGCCGGCGGGGATCACGATCCACAGGGGCATGTGGAGCCCCGCCGGAAAAGCCGCGGCAATCGACGCGAACGACTCGGTGAGGTGCGGCGACGCGAGCAGCCCGAACATGTAGGCGCCGATCGCGTAGAAGGCGACGAAGCCCAGGTCCAGCAGGCCGGCATAGCCGACCACGATGTTCAGCCCGAGCGCCAGCAGCACGTACAGGAGGGCGGCATCCAGGATGCGCACCCAGGCGTTGCCGCCTTGCTGCAGGACCAGCGGCAGGACCAGCAGGATGATCGCGCCGACCGCGTAGACGACGTACTTGTTCTGCCGGTTGATGAAGTTCATCATGGTGTGGCCCGCCTTATGCCCGGTCCGCCACCCGCTCGCCCAGCAGGCCGGAGGGCCGCAAGGTCAGCATGATGATCAGGACGATGAACGCGAAGATGTCCGAGTAGTGGCTTCCCAGCACGCCGCCCGTGAGGACGCCGATGTAGCCGGAGCCGATCGACTCGATCAGGCCGAGCAGGATGCCGCCGACCACCGCGCCCGCGAGGTTGCCGATGCCGCCGAACACCGCGGCGGTGAAGGCCTTCAGGCCGGGCAGGAAGCCCATGGTGTGCTGCACCGTGCCGTAGTTCGAGGCGTACATGACGCCGGCGATCGTCGCCAGCACGGCGCCGATGACGAAGGTGGCGGAAATCACGACATCGGGCTTCACGCCCATCAGCGAGGCCACCCGGGGGTTCTCGGCCGTCGCCCGCATCGCGCGCCCGAGCTTCGTGTAGTTCACCAGGTACATCAACGTCGCGAGGGACACCGCCGTGAGGCCCAGGATCATGATCTGCGTGACGGTGATCACCGCGCCGCCGATGTTGAACGGGACGGCCGGCAGCAGCGTGGGGTACGGCTTGTAGTTCGGCTTGAAGATGATCATCGCCAGCGTCTGCAGCAGGATCGACATCCCGATGGCGGTGATGAGCGGCGCGAGGCGTGGACTGTTTCGCAAAGGCCGGTAGGCGACCTTTTCGATGACGAAGTTCAGGGCCGCGGCGACGATGCAGGAGATCACCAGCGCGACCCCCAGGATCACCCAGCCGGGCGCACCCGGCATCGCCTCCTTCATGTTCACGATGATGGCCCAGCTGGTGAGCGCACCGATCATGAGCACGTCGCCATGCGCGAAATTGATCAGGTTGATGATGCCGTACACCATGGTATAGCCCAACGCTATCAAGGCATACATGCTGCCGAGGATCAGACCGTTGATGATCTGCTGCAGCAAAGTTTCCATAGAGCTCTCCGTTTCCTAGCCGGCCATTTGAAAGCCAACGCGGCCCCGGCTTCTTGACCGGCGCCAATGTTCTTCGTGGTTGCACGGCATCGTGCGCCGCCCGCCATCTAGCAAAAAACCCGCCATGCGCGCAGGACGGGTTCTAGGATGAGCGATTGTAGCCAAGCGGCCCGACTGTCAATTCGCCGGGGCGGCGGGGGTTTACCCGTGTTTGGAGCCTCATCAGAGGGACAGCAAATCAATTAGCGGGCGTGATCGCACGCCTACACCGCGTCCTTGTCCTTGCCGGCGGCCTCATTGCGCTCGCGCAGTGCGGCGAGCTTTTCGCCGATCCTGATCTCCAGCCCCCGGTCGACCGGCCGGTAGAACCGGGGCGGCGCCATGCCATCGGGCAAGTAGGTCTCGCCGGCGGCGAAACCGCCTTCCTCGTCGTGCGCATACCGGTAGTGTTTTCCGTAGTCCAGGTCTTTCATCAGCTTGGTGGGCGCGTTGCGCAGGTGCAAGGGCACCGGGCGGGTGCCGTCCTGCTTGATGAAGGCCTTGGCTTCGTTGTAGGCGTTGTAGACGGCGTTGGACTTGGGCGCCATGGCAAGGTAGACCACGCACTCGGCGAGTGCGAGCTCGCCTTCGGGGGAGCCGAGGCGCTCGTAGGTCTCCGCCGCGTCCAGCGCAAGCCGCAGCGCGCGCGGATCGGCGAGCCCCACGTCCTCGGTGGCCATGCGGACCAGGCGCCGCGCCATGTAGCGCGGGTCCGCCCCGCCGTCGAGCATGCGCATGAACCAGTAGAGCGAGGCATCCGGGTCCGAGCCGCGCACCGACTTGTGCAGCGCGCTGATGGTGTCGTAGAACTGCTCGCCGCCCTTGTCGTAGCGCCGCATGCGCTCGCCCAGCACCTTCAGCAGCCACTCGTCGGTGATTTCCCCGCGCTTTTCCCTGGCTGCCGCGACGGACAGCGTTTCGAGCGTGTTGAGCAGCCGGCGCGCGTCGCCATCGGCGTAGGCCACCAGCCGGTCGAGAGCCGCCTTCTGCACCGGCGGCACGGCATCGATGGCCTGCGCCTTGGCGACGATCTGCTCGAGGTCCGCCTCGGACAGCGGCTGCAGTACGTAGACGGCCGCTCGCGAGAGCAGCGCCGAGTTGACTTCGAAGGACGGGTTCTCCGTGGTCGCGCCGATGAAGGTGAAGAGGCCCGACTCCACGTGCGGCAGGAACGCATCCTGCTGGCTCTTGTTGAAGCGGTGCACCTCGTCGACGAAGACGATCGTGCGCCGCCCGCCCGCGCCGGATGCGTTCTCCAGCGCCGTGCCTTGCGCGATCTGGGCCTGCTCGACCGCCTCGCGGATGTCCTTCACGCCGCCGAGCACCGCGCTGATGGTGATGAACTGGGCGTCGAAGGCATCGGCCATCAGCCGCGCGATCGTGGTCTTGCCGGTGCCCGGCGGGCCCCACAGGATGCAGCTGTGCGGCTGCCCGGATTCGAAGGCGATACGCAGCGGCATGCCTTCGCCCAGGAGATGCTGTTGGCCGATCACCTCGCCCAGGGTCCGCGGGCGCAGGCGCTCGGCCAGGGGTTGGTGTGCGGAGGCGACGGGTTTGCTCACCGGCACAGTATAGAAAGCTTCATTTATAGTCCGGCCACGATGGAAGCTTCGCTCTGGTCCACCTTTTCAGCGCTGTTCGGCGCCCTCGTCGGCGGCGGCATCAGCTATGTGCTCAATCGGCAGCAGTTCGCCAACCAGTTGCAGCTCGCGCGCGAGCAGCACCGCACGGAGTTCATGGCGGAGGAAACGGCGCGCCACTTCCTCAGCCACAGGAGCTTCACCGACCGATCGTTCGAGACGCTGCGCCAGCACCTGGGCGGCTTCGAAGACGACGAGTTGCGCAAGATCCTGGTGCGCGCCGGCGCGATGCGTGTCTACCGCGAAGACGGCAGCGAATGGTGGCGGCTGCTTTCGCGGATGGACGAGTACATCGAGCGCAAGGACCTGAACCGCATCACGCGCGAGATCTAGAGCCCGCGCGCATCGTCACTGCTTCACCACATCCGCCCCTTGCGGCGGCTTGAACTGGAACTGCTCCGGCGGCACGGAGGCATTGAGCTCCATCTTCGTGAACGTGAGAACCGAGCGCTGGCCGAAGCTGTCGAGAATTTCCAGCGCTGCGAGCTCGTTCCCGCGGAAACCGGCCTTCATGCTGTGCAGCTGCCCTTCCTTGGCCCTGGGCGTGGCCTGAACCCATTGGATGCCGTCCTTTTCGCCCGCCGCTTCCAGGGTGAAATCCTTGCGCAATGTGGCCAGGTCCGGCGCGGACGCGATCAGCGCCGCCGGGGTCGATCCGAGCGCCTGCGACTGCTTGCGCGAAGTCACCTGCCTCAGGTCGGCGTCGTACAGCCACAGTGTCTGGCCATCGGCGACGATCGTCTGCTCGAAGGGCTTGCGGTAATCGAAGCGGAAGCGGTTGGGACGGGCGAACTCGAACATGCCGCTGGACGTCTTGCTGCGCGCCGCCTGCCCGTCTCGGGCCGGCCCCGTCACGACCTGCGTGAACTCGGCGCGGCCGGTGCGGGCCGACTTGACGAAATTTTCCAGGCTGTCCAGACCCGAGGCCTGCGCCGCCAGGGCGAACGCTGCCACCAAAGTAGCGACTATGGTCTTCATGAGACTCCCTTGACTGTTGTGGTTGGGATCGGCCCCGGCGGCCGAAGTTCACGCCGGGGCTTATTCGGCCGAACGGTTCGGCGCCAGGATCTCGCGCTGGCCGCTGGTGCTCATGGCGCTGACCAGCCCGGCCTTTTCCATATCTTCCACCAGCCGGGCGGCTCGGTTGTAACCAATCTTGAGGTGGCGTTGCACCAGGGAAATGCTGGCCTTGCGATTCTTGAGCACGATTTCGACAGCCTGGTCGTACATCGGGTCCTTCTCGCCCCCGCCGTCGCCGCCCAGCAGGTCGCCGTCCTCGTCGACCGTACCGCCTTCGAGCACGCCCTCGATGTAGTTCGGCTCACCCTGGGACTTGAGGTACGCGACCACGCGGTGCACTTCCTCGTCGCTCACGAACGCGCCGTGCACCCGCACGGGCAACCCGGTGCCGCTGGCCATGTACAGCATGTCACCCATCCCGAGCAGCGCTTCGGCGCCCATCTGGTCCAGGATGGTCCGGCTGTCGATCTTGCTCGACACCTGGAAGGCGATCCGGGTGGGGATGTTCGCCTTGATGAGGCCGGTGATCACGTCGACGCTGGGGCGCTGGGTGGCAAGGATGAGGTGGATGCCGGCGGCGCGGGCTTTCTGCGCCAGCCGGGCGATCAGCTCCTCGATCTTCTTGCCCACCACCATCATCAGGTCGGCCAGCTCGTCGATGACGACCACGATGTGCGGCAGGCGCTCGAGCGGTTCCGGGCTGTCCGGGGTCAGGCTGAACGGGTTGTAGATGAACTCGTCCCTGGCCTTGGCTTCGTCGAGCTTGTGGTTGTAACCCGCCAGGTTGCGCACGCCCAGCTTGCTCATGAGCTTGTAGCGCCGCTCCATCTCGCCCACGCACCAGTTCAGCCCGTTCGCCGCCTGGCGCATGTCGGTCACCACGGGGGCGAGCAGGTGCGGGATGCCCTCATAGACCGACATCTCCAGCATCTTGGGGTCGATCATCAGCAGCCGCACGTCGCGCGCTTCGGCCTTGTACAGCAGCGAGAGGATCATCGCGTTCAGGCCGACCGACTTGCCCGAGCCGGTGGTGCCCGCCACCAACACGTGCGGCATCTTGGCCAGGTCGGCGACGACCGGGTTGCCGACGATGTCCTTGCCCAGGCCCATGGTCAGCATGGACTTTGCTTCGTTGTAGATCTGCGAGCCCAGGATCTCGGACAGGCGGATCGACTGCCGTTTCGCGTTCGGCAGTTCCAGCGCCATGTAATTCTTGCCCGGGATGGTTTCGACCACCCGGATGGAAATGAGGCTGAGGGAGCGCGCCAGGTCCTTGGCGAGGCCGACGACCTGCGAACCCTTCACGCCCGTTGCGGGCTCGATCTCGTAGCGCGTGATGACGGGGCCGGGCTGCGCCAGCACCACCCGCACCTCGACCCCGAAGTCCTTGAGCTTCTTCTCGATCATCCGGCTGGTCATCTCCAGCGTTTCCGACGAGACGGTTTCCTGGCGGCCCTGCGGGCCGTCCAGCAGGTCCACCTGCGGCAGCTTGGAGTCCGGCATCTCGGTGAACAGGGGCTTTTGCCGCTCCTTGGCGACACGCTCGCTCTTGGGCACGTCCACCAGCAACGGCTCGATCAGCACCGGCGTGGGATGGTGCTCCTCGATCTCGATGCGCTCCTCGATCAGGACTTCCTCGCGCTGGCGCGCCGCCTGCTGGCCGAAAGCCAGGTCCTGCGCCAGCTCGCGCTTCTCGCGCCGCGCCTCGACGAACCCGTCGACGTACGCGCCCAGGCGTTCGGCCACGTGGCTCCAGGAAAAACGGAAGACGAGCGCCGCCCCGAGGACGACCAGGGCCACGAACACCAGCCCGGAGCCGGTGAAGCCCAGGTATTTCACGCCGAACGGTCCGACGAGATAGCCCAGCGCTCCCCCGGCGTGGTCCGGCAGGCGGGCCTCGAAGCGGTACAGGCGCGACCACTCGAGCGCGGTGCTCGCGCACAGCAGCACCGCCAGCCCGATCCAGAAGGCCCAGCGAGTGTGGGCGAGGCGCGGCACGCCGTCGTCGGATTCCGCGCCGCCGCGCATCCAGTGCGCGAGTGTCGCGAGCCAGGCCCTCACGGCCGCCGCAAAGCACCACCAGACGGAAAAGCCCAGCAGGAAGTAGCTCGCGTCGGCCAGCCAGGCGCCGAAGCGGCCACCCCAGTTGCGCACGGCTGCGCCGCTGCCGGAGGTGGAGAAAGCCGGGTCCTGCGCCGAATAGCTCGCCAGCGCAAGCAACCAGAACACCAGGGCCACCAGCCCCAGGACCAGCGCGATTTCATGGGCGAAGCGGCCGGCGCCGGCGCGCGGCGTGGATGCGGCCGCGCGGGTGTCCGTCAGCGTGTTGAGCGAGTAAGTCATGAGGCGATGCCAAGCTTACCGCAGGAACGCGACTATCCGAGAGTGGTCAGCCTGTCCTTGATCAGCATCGAGCCGTCTTCGCGCGTCTCGATGAAACCGCGATCCTCCAGGTCCTTCATCACGCGGCTGACCATCTCGCGCGAGGCGCCGACCATCTTGGCGATATCCTGCCGCGAGATGCGCTCCTTGATCGTCATCAGGCCGTCCTTGTCGGGCGCGGCGAACTCCAGCAACGCCCGCGCGACGCGGCCGTAGACGTCCATCAGGGCCAGCGATTCGATCTTGCGGTCGGCCTGGCGCAGGCGCTGAACCAGGCCCTTCATGATGGCGTAGGCCATCGAGCTGTTTTCGGGCAGGCAGCGCGCGAATTCGGCGCGGCCCAGGGCCAGCATGTCCGTCTGCACTTCGGCGCGGACGGTGGCCGAGTGCGCCTCGTTGTCGATCAGGCTCATCTCGCCGATGTAGTCGCCGGGTTGCAGCGTGGCCAGGATGACTTCGCGGCCCCGCTTGTCGGAGGTGACCACCCGCACCCGGCCGGTGAGGATGATGAAGAGCGTGTTGGACTTCTCGCCCTGCTCCACGATGACCTCGCCGCGCTTGAAACGACGCTTGGCGACCGACTCGGCAACCGATTCCGCCTGGTTGGCGGTCAACAGCGCGAAGAGCGGCACGCGCCGTATCAGCTCCAGATTGGACAGCATCGACATGAATCAAATCCCTTCCTGCACGCGGCCCACGCCTTTGGGTTCTTACAATCGTGGCGATTGATACGGCAAAGCATCGACGCGTCCGCGCAGGGTTGATACTTGCCGTTTGGCCCCGAAATGTACACCCCGGTGTGGGGTTTTCCACACAGGTCTTTCACCATGTCCAACACCAAGCACTCCAAAGTCCTGATCCTCGGCTCCGGCCCCGCGGGCTATACCGCCGCCGTTTATGCGGCGCGCGCCAACCTTCACCCGACGCTGGTCACCGGCATCGCGCAGGGCGGGCAGTTGATGACCACGACCGACGTGGACAACTGGCCAGCGGACGTGCATGGCGTGCAGGGCCCGGAGTTGATGCAGCGCTTCCTCGAACACGCGGAGCGTTTCAAGACGGAGATCGTGTTCGACCACATCAACGCCGTCGACTTCAGCAAACGGCCGTTCACGCTCAAGGGCGACAGCGGCGAATACACCTGTGACTCGCTGATCGTCGCCACCGGCGCATCGGCCAAGTACCTCGGGCTGCCGTCGGAGGAAGCCTTCATGGGCAAGGGCGTTTCGGGCTGCGCCACCTGCGACGGCTTCTTCTACCGCGACCAGGTCACGTGCGTCATCGGCGGCGGCAACACCGCCGTCGAGGAAGCCCTGTATCTCTCCAACATCGCCAGCAAGGTGTACCTCGTGCACCGCCGCGACAAGTTCAAGGCCGAGCCCATCCTGGTGGACAAGCTGATGGAAAAGGTTGCCACCGGCAAGATCGAGCTGAAACTGTTCAAGACCCTGGACGAGGTGCTGGGCGACGCCACGGGCGTCACGGGCGTGCGGCTGAAGGACACCAAGACCGGCGAAACGGAGGAGATGAAGCTGCAGGGCTGTTTCATCGCCATCGGCCACCAGCCCAATACCGACATCTTCAAGGGCCAGCTCGAGATGAAGGACGGCTACATCATCACCCGGTCCGGCCTGCAGGGTTTGGCGACCATGACGAGCGTGCCCGGGGTCTTTGCCGCCGGCGACGTCCAGGACCACGTGTACCGCCAGGCCATCACCAGCGCGGGCACCGGCTGCATGGCCGCCCTGGACGCCCAGCGCTTCCTCGAGCAGGAAAGCTGACCCGGCCCGAAGCGGCTATAATCTTTGGCTTTGCTGCACTTGCCTGGGAAGGCGGGGCAGCGATGGGTTACCGCCACCCTTCTGGCGAGGTGAGGCTCTCCCGCCTGGGACGGCCGTTTGAAAATACTGGAGTGCTTATGGCACGCGTCTGCGACGTCACGGGCAAGGGCCCGATGGTCGGGAACAACGTTTCCCACGCCAACAACAAAACCAAGCGCCGGTTCGAAGTGAACCTGCAATACCGCCGTTTCTGGGTCGAGACCGAAAACCGCTGGGTGCGCCTGCGCATTTCCAACGCCGGCCTGCGCCTCATCGACAAGAACGGCATCGACGCCGTGCTCGCAGACCTGCGTGCACGCGGTCAAGCCTAACCCCAAGGAGCACGACCATGGCAAGCAAAGGCGGACGTGAAAAGATCAAGCTGGAATCCACCGCGGGGACCGGCCACTTCTACACCACCAGCAAGAACAAGAAGACGATGCCCGAGAAAATGGCGATCATGAAGTTCGATCCCAAGGCTCGCAAGCACGTCGAGTACAAAGAGACGAAGCTGAAGTGACGATAGGCCCCGTGGGGCCTGGTCATTTCACCCCAGCGCAAGCCGGGGTCCAGGAAAGCCCCGCATCGCGGGGCTTTTTTGTTGCCAGGCGCCGATAGCGGGGCAGTGCGGGCGCCTCGACGAATGCGCGCTTGTCCGACACCTTCGGCGCCGCCATTGCCCGACGATCAAGCGTGGCATTCCTGCCATCGCAATGGAGCAATACATGAGCATTCTCAGCAGAATATTCGACAAGATTTTCCGCCGGGCCGACGCTGCGCAGGCGCCCGCGGGCGCGGCAACCACCGCCACGAACGAAGGACTGGCCGCCGGGAAGGCTGCCACCCCCAGCGCGCCCGAGGCGAGCGCGGCGGCCCAGCAGCCGGTGGATGTGGAGGCGGTCCTCACCGCCATGGCCGAAAAGAATCCGCAAAAGCTCAACTGGCGCACGTCGATCGTGGACCTGATGAAGCTCGTCGGCATGGACAGCACCTTGCAGGAGCGTAAGGAACTGGCAACCGAGCTCGGCTACACCGGCGCGAAGGACGGCTCAGCCGAGATGAACCTGTGGCTGCACAAGCAGGTCATGAAGAAGCTGGCGGAAAACGGCGGCAAGGTGCCGGCCGAGCTGATGGACTGAAGCTTTCGGCCCAGCCGAAAAAAAAAGCCCCGCAATGCGGGGCTTTTTGACTTCCCAGAGCGCTGCCGGGTGCCGGGAAGCTATGCGTGGGCCGCCCGCAGCTTGATCGAGAACTGCTGCAGGGCGACGATGCCGCTTTCCTCGGCGCGGCGGCACCAGGACTGCAGGTCCACCGCCAGCTGCTCGCGCGACTGGGAGGTGTTGAGCCACATCTGGCGAAGCTCTTCGCGCATGGTCACCATCTTGTCCAGCACCGGGTGGGCGGCACGGGCCTGCGCCAGCTGCGGCCTGGCCGCTGCCGGCACGCGCTCGTCGTCGCGGTGCAGCCAGCGCTTGGCGGCCTTCAGCGGCGACAGGTCGGCCTGCTTTTCCTTCAGCTGGGCGATCTCGGCCTGGCAGACGCGGCGCATTTCGCGGGCGTAGCCGGCCATCACCTCGTAGCGGTTGGCGATCAGCGCCTCCAGCGTCTTTTCGTCCGCCACCGGCTTGATGGCGCCCAGCTGCAGCTTGGGCGGGACCTTCTTGACCGTGGCCCAGCCGATCCTGCTCATCAGGCTGATATACAGCCAGCCCATGTCGAACTCGTACTTCTTGACGGAAAACTTCGCCGACGTCGGATAGGTGTGGTGGTTGTTGTGCAGCTCTTCACCGCCGATGATCAGGCCCCAGGGGGAGATGTTGGTGCTGGCGTCCGGCGCCTCGAAGTTGCGATAGCCCCAGTAGTGGCCGATGCCGTTGATGATGCCGGCGGCGGTGATGGGGATCCAGGCCATCTGGACGGCCCACACGGCCAGCCCGGCGAAGCCGAACAGCGCCACGTTGATGATCAGCATCAGTCCCACGCCCTGCCAGCTGAAGCGGGTGTAGAGGTTGCGCTCCAGCCAGTCGTCCGGCGTGCCGTGGCCGAACTTGGCGATGGTCTCCTGGTTCTTGGCCTCTGCGCGGTAGAGCTCGGCGCCCTTCCAGAACACGGTGTCGATGCCGCGGGTTTGCGGGCTGTGCGGGTCATCCGGCGTCTCGCACTTGGCGTGGTGCTTGCGGTGGATGGCGACCCACTCCTTCGTGACCATGCCGGTGGTCAGCCATAGCCAGAAACGGAAGAAATGCGACGGGATGCCATGCAGGTCCATGGCCCGGTGGGCCTGGGCGCGGTGCAGGAAGATCGTGACACTGGCAATGGTGATGTGCGTCACCACCAGGGTGAACAGGACGACCTGCCACCAGGACAGGTTCCACAGGCCGTTGGCAAGCCAGTCAATTGCCGAGTTCAGCACGGCCCAATCGGGAAGCAACATAGAAGGTGAGTCTCTCTCTTTAGAAACGGCCTCGAAGGAGGCCGCGTGTCATTGGAGGCATTTTACGGTGGGAGGTTCCGCAAAACGCTGGGGTTATGCACAGGACGGCCGATTTTGGCCGCGGCCCCGTCAATTTTTCACCCAGCTGGCCGCAAAGAAACCGTCGGTGCGATGCCGGTGCGGCCAGAGCCGCAGGAACATCCCGCCGTCGGCGCCACCGCTGCAAAGGCTCGCGGCGCCCTCGACCTTCAGATTGGACAGGAGTTCAGCGGCCGGCAGTGGGGTGAACTCACCATGCGCCTGGCTGAAAGCCAGGGCGATCTCCTCGTTTTCGGCCGGCAGCAGGCTGCAGGTGGCATAAACCAGCCGCCCGCCCGGCTTGAGCAGCCGTGCCGCGCTTTGCAGGATGGCTGCCTGCTTGGCCGTCATCTCCTGCACGGACTGGGGCGACTGGCGCCACTTGAGGTCGGGGTTGCGCCGCAACGTTCCCAGCCCCGAGCAGGGCGCGTCGACCAGGACGCGGTCGATCTTGCCGGCCAGTCGCTTGATGCGCTCGTCGCGCTCGTGGGCGATGGCGGCCGGGTGCACATTCGACAGCTTGCTGCGCGCCAGCCGTGGCTTGAGCGCGTCCAGCCGGTGCGCCGAGGTATCGAATGCGTAAAGCCGCCCGGTGTTGCGCATCGATGCGCCGATGGCCAGCGTCTTGCCGCCGGCGCCGGCACAGAAATCGACCACCATCTCGCCGCGCTTGGCGTCCAGCAGCAGCGCCAGCAACTGCGAGCCCTCGTCCTGCACCTCGATCGCCCCACGCGCGAAGGCATCGAGCTTCGTGAGCGCGGGTTTGGTGTCCAGCCGCAATCCCCACGGCGAGTGAGGCGTGGGCTGCGACGCGATGCCCGCCAGCTTGAGTTCCTTTTGCACGTCGGGGCGCTTGTCGGTGAGCGTGTTCACGCGCAAGTCCAGCGGCGCCGGCTGGTTCAGGCTGTCCACGAGCGGCCAGAATTCGGCGCCGAGCTGGTCCTTCAGGGGCTGGACCAGCCACTCGGGCAGGTTGTGCCGGTGGCGCTCCAGGAGGTCGGCCGGGTTGATGGCATCGCACTGGTCCAGCCAGTTCTTCTCCTGGTCCGTGAGGGCGCTCTTGAGGAAATCCCGCGGGCCATAAAAGCCCAGGATGGCCATGCGCCGCTCTTTCGGGCCGCTGCCCGAGGGCGACAGGTGATCGAACAGCAGCTTCTTGCGCAACACGGTGTAAACGGTCTCCGCCAAAGTCGCCCGCTCGCGCGGCCCGAGCGAGCGGTTGTCGCGGAAATAGCGCGACACCACGGCGTCGGACGGGTGCTCGAACCTCAGGGTGAGCTTGACGAGTTCGGCGCAGGCGTCGAGCAGGGCTTTGGGGTGCATGGGGTACTCAGATTTGGGGCAACAGGCGCGCAATGGCCCTGGGATAGATCAGGTGTTCCTGCGTCAACACCCGCGCCGCGAGTGTATCGGCCGTGTCGTCGGCGAGCACGGGCACCACGGCCTGCTCGAGGATGGGGCCGAAATCGAGTTCCGTGGTGACCTGGTGCACGGTGGCGCCGGCAACCCGGCAGCCCGCATCGATCGCGCGCCGGTGCGTGTGCAACCCCGGGAAGGCCGGCAGCAGCGAGGGGTGGATGTTGACCAGGCGCCCCTGGAAGCGCTGCACGAAGGCCGGCGTGAGGATGCGCATGAAGCCTGCCAGCACGACCAGCGACGGCTGGCGCCGGTCGATCGCCGCGGCCAGTTCGGCGTCGAATTCCTCCCGGGTGGCGAACCGCTTGTGGTCCACCACCTCGGTCGCGATCATGTGCTCGCGCGCCACGGCCAGGCCGCCGGCGTCCGGACGGTTGCTGATGACGGCCGCCACCTGGGCGTCGTAGGCCTTGCGCCAGTTGTCGCGCTGGGCGCACCGGACGATCGCCGCCATGTTGGAGCCGCCGCCGGAGATCAGAATGACGATGTTCTTCAATTGTTTCACCTTGCGGGACAGAACTTCAGCTCTGTCCTCAACTGATCGAGATTATCCCTGCCATGCCCCTGCGCCCCCTCTCACCCGTCGAAGCCCGCGTGCTGGGCACCCTGATGGAAAAAGCCCGCACCGTCCCCGACAGCTATCCGCTCACGCTGAACTCGCTGGTGTCCGGCTGCAACCAGAAGACCAGCCGCGAGCCGCTGATGAACGTCACCGACGCGCAGGCCCAGGAAGCGCTGGACTCGCTCAAGCTCCTGAGCCTGGTGTTCGAATCGAGCGGCAGCCGCGTGGCGCGCTGGGAGCACAACTTCCAGCGCGCCGTCGGCGTGCCGGAGCAGTCCGCCGTGCTGCTCGGCCTGTTGATGCTGCGCGGGCCGCAGACCGCCGGCGAACTGCGCATCAACAGCGAGCGCTGGTATCGCTTCGCCGACATTTCCTCCGTCGAAGCGTTCCTGGAGGAACTGCAGGACCGGGCGGATGAAAAAGGCGGGCCGCTGGTGGTGAAGCTGGCGCGTGCACCAGGCATGCGCGAGCAGCGCTGGGCGCACCTGCTGTGCGGGCCGGTGGATGCGGGCGACACGACAGCGGCCGCTGCGCCGGCCCCGTCGCCGTACCTGGAAGCGCGGATCGAAAGCCTTGAGCAGGAGGTGGCCCGGCTGCGCGCGACCGTGGAAGACCTGTGCGTTCAACTCGGCTTGTCACAACCCGGACACACGGAATAGAACGACCGTGCTAATAATGGCGAAGTTCGCTTGGAGACACTCTCATGGATTTAGCTTTCACGCCTGAAGAACAGAAGTTCCGCGAGGACGTGCGCGCCTGGGTGCGCGCCAACCTGCCGCAGGACATTTCGCACAAGGTGCACAACGCCTTGCGCCTGACGCGCGACGACATGCAGCGCTGGGCCAAGATCCTCGGCAAGAAGAGCTGGCTGGGCTACGGCTGGCCCAAGCAGTTCGGCGGGCCGGGCTGGAACGCCGTGCAAAAGCACCTGTTCGAGGAAGAGTGCGCACTGGCGGGCGCCCCGCGCGTGGTGCCGTTCGGCCCCGTGATGGTCGCGCCCGTGATCATGGCGTTCGGCAATGCCGAGCAGCAGCAGCGCTTCCTGCCCGGCATTGCCAGCGGCGAAGTCTGGTGGAGCCAGGGCTACAGCGAGCCGGGTGCGGGCTCGGACCTCGCATCGCTCAAGACGCGCGCAGAGCGCAAGGGCGACATGTACATCGTCAACGGCCAGAAGGCCTGGACCACGCTCGGCCAGCACGGCGAATGGATGTTCAACCTGGTGCGCACGTCCAACGAGGGCAAGCCGCAGACGGGCATCAGCTTCCTGGTGCTCGACATGAAATCGCCGGGCGTCACGGTGCGTCCGGTCAAGCTGCTCGATGGCGAGTGCGAGGTCAACGAAGTGTTCTTCGACAACGTCGAGGTGCCGGTGGAAAACCTGATCGGCGAGGAGAACAAGGGCTGGACCTACGCCAAGCACCTGCTCTCGCACGAGCGCACCAACATCGCCGACGTCAACCGCGCCAAGCGAGAGCTCGAACGCCTGAAACGCATCGCGAAGAACGAGGGCATGTACGACGACCGCCGCTTCCGCGACGAGATCGCGAAGCTGGAAGTGGATGTCGTGGCGCTGGAGATGCTGGTGCTGCGGGTGCTGTCGGCCGAGAAATCGGGCAAGAATTCGCTGGACATCGCGGGCCTGCTCAAGATCAAGGGCAGCGAGATCCAGCAGCGCTACAGCGAGCTGATGATGCTCGCGGCAGGCCCCTACGCCCTGCCGTACATCCACGAAGCGATGGACGCGGGCTGGCAAGGCGACTTCCCCGGCGGCATCGCCAACGCACCGCTCGCGTCGACCTACTTCAACATGCGCAAGACCACGATCTATGGCGGCAGCAACGAAGTGCAGCGCAACATCGTCGCGCAGACGGTACTTGGTTAAGGAGACTTCAGATGGACTTTGATTTCAGCGACGACCAGGAACACCTGCGCGACGCGGTGCGCAAGTGGGTCGACAAGGGCTACGACTTCGAGCGCCGCCGCGCCATCGAGAAGGCGGGCGGATTCGACCGCGCCGCCTATCGCGAGTTGGCGGACCTGGGGCTGGCCGGCCTGTACGTGGCCGAAGAACACGGCGGCATGGGCATGGGGCCTGTCGAAGGCATGGTGGTGATGGAAGAGCTCGGTCGCGGAATCGTGCTGGAACCGCTGGCGCAGACGCTCATCGCGGGCGGCGTGATCAACGGCTATGCGCCGGATGCGGTGAAAGCCGCATGGCTGCCGAAGATCGCCGCCGGCGAGGCGCTGGTGGTACTGGCGCAGCAGGAACGCAAGGCGCGTTACCGCCTGGACATGTGCGCGGCGCAGGCCGCGCAATCCGGCGATGCCTGGAGGGTCACCGGCGCCAAGAGCATCGTGCCCGTGGGCGACCAGGCGGACGCGTACCTCGTGCCCGCCGTGGCCGACGGCAAGATTGCGCTGTTCCTGGTCGAGCGCGCCGCGAGCGGCGTCACGGCCGGCGGCTACAGCACGCAGGAGGGCGGCCGCGCCGCGGAAGTGGCGTTCAAGTCATCGCCCGCCACGCTGGTGACGCTGGACGGCCTCACCGCCCTCGAACATGCCGTCGACATCGGCATCGCGGCCGCCTGCGCGGAGGCCGTCGGCGTGCTGGACAAGACCATGGCCGTGACGGTGGAGTACATGAACACGCGCAAGCAGTTCGGCGTGGCCATCGCCACCTTCCAGGCCCTGCGGCATCGCGTGGCCGACATGAAGATGCAGCTGGAGCTGGCCCGCTCGATGAGCTATTACGCCTCGCTCAAGCTGAATGCGCCCGCGGACGAACGCCGCCGCGCGATGGCCCGGGCCAAGTACCAGCTCGGCGTCGCCATGCGCTTCATCGGCCAGAACTCGGTGCAACTGCACGGCGGCATCGGCGTGACGGACGAATACATCGGAGCCCATTACTTCAAGAAGCTCACCCAGCTCGAACTGAGCTTCGGGGATACCCTGCACCACCTGGGCGAAGTCTCGGAAAGAATGCAGGACACTGCAGGAGTCTTCGCGTAAAAATCGCTTCACGATTTTCACGCGGTCTGGCCAGATGAAAGAAGCCCGGCAAGCCGGGCTTCTTTCATGGAGTGTTCGCGCTGCATGCTATTTCGCGCGAACAGGGCCCTGCGGGGAAACAACAATACTGGAGACTCCTATGTCGATGCTACGCCGCGCATTCTTTGGTCTTGCCGCCGTCATCCTTGCGGGCTGCGCAGGTTCCGTGTCGCTGGAGGAACACCCGCCGATCGTGTTTGTCCACGGCAATGGCGATTCAGCCGCGTTGTGGCAGACGACGGTCTGGCGCTTCGAATCCAACGGCTGGCCGCGCGAGCGCCTGCACGCCATCGACCATCCCTACCCGCTCGCGCGCGACGACGACACCAAGCCGCAGGCGGGGCGCACCTCCACGGCCGAACACATGGCTTTCCTCAAGTCGGAAGTCGAAAAGGTGCTGCAGGCCACCGGCGCGCGGCAAGTGGTGCTGATGGGGAGCTCGCGCGGCGGCAATGCGATCCGCAATTACGTCCAGAACGGCGGCGGCGACAAGACGGTGAGCCACGCCATCCTGGGCGGCACGCAGAACCGGGGGATCTGGGCGGTCCCCATCGCCGGCCTGCCCGACAACAGCGAGTTTGCGGGGCATGGCGCCTTCCTGCAGGGACTCAACCGCCCGAAGAACGCGGCGGGAGACGAAGTGGCGGGCCCGGTCAAATGGCTGACGATCCGGTCCGACAAGAACGACAAGTACGCCCAGCCCGACGGGTTGTGGGTCGGCAAGCGCGGCGTCGCGACCGGCGTGACCTATGCGACGTCCGAACTCAAGGGCGCCACCAACGTGGTGATCCCGCGCATCGACCACCGCGAAACCGCGTATTCGCCGGCCGCCTTCGAGGCCGCTTACCGCTTCATCACGGGCCGTGCTCCGGCCACCACGGCCGTGGCGCCCCAACTGCCGGCCATGATCGGCGGCAAGGTGACGGGCATGGGGCTGTCGCCCACGGATCCGGGTTCTGGCAACTTCGCCAACAACCTGCCGCTGCCCGGGGCCAAGGTGGAAGTCTTTGCGACCGACAACGTCACCGGCGAGCGGCGTGGCGATGCCGTGTACCGCAACACGACGGGGGCGGATGGCCTGTGGGGACCGTTCTCGGCGCTGCCCGAGACGCGCTACGAGGTCGTGGTCACGGCCCCGGGCTATGCGACGACGCACTTCTACCGAAGCCCGTTCCCCCGGCGCAGCAGCATCGTGAACCTCCGGCCGGAACGGATCCCCGAGGCCGACAAGAACGCGCCGTCGCTCGTGATCATGACCCGGCCCCGCGGCTACCTTGACCCGGCACGCGACAAAATGGCTTTCGACGGGCAGACCCCGCCGCCGGGAGCCGTGCTGGGCGCGGGCGTCGCCAGCTCACGCATCAAGCCGACAGGGCTGCCGCGTGCCGTGGTGGCGGAATTCAACGGGGAACGCGTGGTGGGCCGCAGCTGGCCGCTGGCCGAGAACCATGTCTCGGTGCTGGAGCTGACCTACTGATAGCCGTGCAGGCGCGACGACTTGGGCAGGTGCGCCATCAGGAATTCCATCTGGTCCGCCAGGATGCGGCGGTTGCGCAGGATGAAGTCTTCCCACAGGCTGGGAATGTAGGGCGCGTACAGCAGGGGCATCCGGGCCTGCTCGGGCGTGCGGTTGCTCTTGCGGTGGTTGCAGGCGCGGCAGGCCGTGACGACGTTCATCCAGTGGTCCCGGCCGTTCTGCGCGAACGGGATGATGTGCTCGCGCGTGAGCTCTTCCTCGTGGAAATCGTCGCCACAGTAGGCGCAGACGTTGCGGTCGCGCGCGAACAGCTTGCCGTTGGTGAGGCCCGGCTTGAGGTCGAAGGGGTTGATGTTGGGCACGCCCTTGGTGCCGATGATGCTGCTCACGGCAATCTGCGACTGCGCGCCCGTCACCGCGTTGTGGCCGCCTCGAAACAGCGCCACCTGCGCGCCCACCTCCCAGCGCACCTCGTCGGCGGCATAGTGCAGCACTGCCTGTTCCAGCGAAATCCACGACTGGGGCAGCCCCTGGGCGGACAGCTTCAAGACCTTCAAGACACGCCTCCTTGCAATACAGGAAACAACGCAGAAGTGAGCGCCAGCGCCTCGTGGCGCTCTACAGCACAATATACCCTGTTTTCGTGACCTTACGCCCTGGGGGACCGCCCCGCGATGCTTGGCCCATGGTCACGAGCTGCTATCAAAAAGATATCACCTCAGCCGCGATGCAGATTTTCAGAGGCTTCCACCACCCCGGGATCGCCCCCGCGTGCGCGCTCACGATCGGCAACTTCGACGGCGTGCACCGCGGCCACCAGGCGATGCTCGCGCTCCTGAACAACGAAGCGCGCCATCGGGGCGTGCCCAGCTGCGTGCTCACCTTCGAGCCGCATCCCCGCGATTACTTCGCGGCCGTGGCCCGCAAACCGGAGCTGGCGCCGGCGCGCATCGCGACGCTGCGCGACAAGCTCACCGAGCTGGCCCGCTGCGGCGTGGACCAGTGCGTGGTACTTCCGTTCGACGCGCGGCTGTCGTCCCAAGTTCCCGACGCGTTCATCGACAACGTGCTCGTGGGAGGTCTGGGCGCGAAGTATGTCCTCGTGGGTGACGACTTCCGCTTCGGCGCCAGGCGGGCCGGCGATTACGCGATGCTCGATGCCGCCGGCCAGGCGAAGGGCTTCGACGTGGCACGGATGAACAGCTACGAAGTCCACGGCCTGCGCGTCTCCAGTTCCGCCGTGCGCGAGGCCCTGGCCCGCGGCGACATGGACGGCGTCGCCGCCCTCCTGGGCCGCCCTTACAGCATCAGCGGCCACGTGGTGCATGGCCGCAAGCTCGGCCGCCAGCTGGGCTTCAAGACCGTGAACCTGCGCTTTTCGCACTGGAAACCGGCCGCCAGCGGGATCTTCGCGGTGCAGGTGGACGGCCTGGGCGATGGGCCGTTGCCCGGCGTGGCCAACCTGGGGATCCGCCCCTCGATCGACCCCGCCGACGTCAATGGCGGGCGGGTACTGCTGGAGACGCATTGCCTGGAATGGCCGGCCAGCCTCGGCGAGGAAGGGGCCTACGGTAAAATCATCCGCGTGGAACTGCTGCACAAACTGCACGACGAGCTCAAGTACGACAGCCTGGACGCCCTCAAAGCGGGCATCGCCAGGGACTGCGAAGAGGCCCGTGCGTTCTTCGCGTCCACGCGCCGCCAGACGACGCGCGACCGAATTTAAAGGTTGTCATTGCGGACCTGATCCGCAATCCATCTCCGCATTCCAAAAAAACCTGGATTCCGGGTCAAGCCCGGAATGACAACCCCTAGAGCATTCCAATGACCGACAAGACAGCAGACAAGACCGACTACCGAGCCACGCTCAACCTGCCCGACACGCCCTTCCCCATGCGCGGGGACCTGCCCAAGCGCGAGCCGGGCTGGGTGAAGGAGTGGGAGGACAAGGGCCTGTACAAGAAGCTGCGCGCCGCCCGCTGCGAGCACGAGAAGTTCGTGCTGCACGACGGCCCGCCCTACGCCAACGGCCAGATCCACATGGGCCACGCGGTCAACAAGATCCTGAAGGACATGATCGTGAAGGCCCGCCAGCTCAAGGGCCTGGACGCCGCCTACATCCCCGGCTGGGACTGCCACGGCCTGCCGATCGAGAACGCGATCGAGAAGAAGCACGGCCGCAACCTGCCGCGCGACGAGATGCAGGCCAAGAGCCGCGCTTTCGCCACCGAGCAGATCGGCATCCAGATGGCCGACTTCAAGCGCCTGGGCGTGCTCGGCGATTGGGACCATCCTTACCGCACGATGGATTTCAAGAACGAGGCGGCCGAGATCCGCGCGTTCAAGCGCGTGGTCGAGCGCGGCTTCGTGTACCGGGGCCTGAAGCCCGTGTACTGGTGCTTCGACTGCGGCTCGTCGCTGGCCGAGTTCGAGATCGAGTACGCAGACAAGAAGTCGACGACGCTGGACGTCGCATTCAAGTGCGCCGAGCCGGACAAGCTCGCCGCGGCGTTCGGCCTCCCGGGACTGGACAAGGATGCCTTCGCCGTCATCTGGACCACCACCGCATGGACCATCCCGGCCAACCAGGCGCTGAACCTCAACCCGCAGATCATCTACGCCCTGGTCGATACAGAGCGCGGCCTGCTGGTGCTGGCCGAATCGCTGGTCGAGCGCTGCATGGAGCGCTACGGCCTCAAGGGCAAGGTGCTGGCCACCGTGGAAGGCGAAGCGCTGGGCGGCCTGGCCTTCCAGCACCCGCTGCACGACGTGGACGCCGGCTACCGGCGCCTCTCCCCCGTGTACCTGGCCGACTACGCGACGGCCGAGGACGGCACCGGCATCGTCCACTCCTCGCCCGCCTATGGCCTCGACGACTTCAACTCGTGCGTGTCGCACGGCATGGCCTACGACGACATCCTGAACCCGGTGCAGGGCCACGGCTCCTACGCGCCCGACTTCGCGCTGTTCGGCGGCCTGAACATCTGGAAGGCCGTGCCCCAGATCATCGAAGCGCTCAAGGACGCCGGTCGCCTTTTCGCCACCGAGAACATCACGCACAGCTACCCGCATTGCTGGCGCCACAAGTCGCCGGTGATCTACCGCGCCGCGGCGCAGTGGTTCATCCGCATGGACGAGGGCGAAGGCGTGTTCACGAAGGACAAGGCGCCCAAGAGCCTGCGCCAGATGGCGCTGGAAGCGATCGAGGAGACGAACTTCTATCCCGAGAACGGCAAGGCGCGCCTGCGCGACATGATCGCGGGCCGCCCCGACTGGTGCATCAGCCGCCAGCGCAGCTGGGGCGTGCCCCTGCCCTTCTTCCTGCACAAGGACACGGGCGACCTGCATCCGCGCACCATGGAAATCCTCGACCTGGCGGCGGACATGGTGGAGCAAGGCGGCATCGAGGCCTGGAGCAAGGCCTCGCCGGAATCGATCATCGGCGCTGAGGACGCGAAGGCCTACACCAAGAGCAGCGACATCCTCGAAGTCTGGTTCGATTCCGGCACGACGCACACCACGGTGCTCAGGTACTCGCACGCCGGCTCGGCCCACGACAGCGGCCCGGAGGCCGACCTGTACCTCGAAGGCCATGACCAGCACCGCGGCTGGTTCCATTCCGCCCTGCTGACCGCATGCGCCATGTACGGGCGCGCGCCGTACCGCAGCCTGCTGACCCACGGCTTCACGGTGGACAGCCAGGGCCGCAAGATGAGCAAGTCGCTGGGCAACGGCATCGAGCCGCAGGAAGTCAACAAGAAGCTCGGCGCCGAGATCGTGCGCCTGTGGGTGGCCGCCTCCGACTACTCGGGCGACATCGCGGGGGACGACAAGATCCTTGCCCGCGTGGTCGACGCCTACCGGCGCATCCGCAACACGCTGCGCTTCCTGCTGGCGAATGTGAGCGACTTCGACCCGGCGAAGGATGCCGTGCCGCTCGGGGAGATGCTGGAGATCGACCGCTACGCCCTGTCGCGCGCGGCGCAGTTCCAGGCCGAGGTGCTCGCGCACTACGAGGTGTACGAATTCCACCCGGTCGTCGCGAAGCTGCAGGTCTATTGCTCGGAGGACCTCGGCGCCTTCTACCTCGACATCCTCAAGGACCGGCTCTACACCACCGCACCCAAGTCGCTCGCGCGCCGCAGCGCCCAGACCGCGCTGTGGAACATCACGCACGCGATGCTGCGCTGGATGGCGCCTTTCCTCAGCTTCACGGCCGAGGAAGCCTGGAAGCTGTTCGGCACCTCTGAATCCATCTTCTTCGAAACCTACGCCGAGATCGGCTCGCCCGATGCGGCGCTGCTGGACAAGTGGACCCGCATCCGCGCCGCGCGCGAGCTCGTGAACAAGGAGATCGAGGCACTGCGCGAGGCCGGCAAGGTGGGCTCGTCGCTGCAGGCCAATGTGGTGCTGACAGTGCCGATGGCGACCCACGGCGAGCTGTGGGAAGCGCTCGCGAGCCTGGGCGGGGACCTCAAGTTCGTGTTCATCACCTCGCACATGAACATCGTCGCCGGAGAAACCATGGCAGTGAAGGTGTCCGCATCCGGGGCCGTGAAGTGCGACCGCTGCTGGCACTGGCGCGACGACGTCGGCCACGACCCGGCGCACCCGACGATCTGCGGCCGCTGCACCACCAACCTGTTCGGCGCCGGCGAAGACCGGAAGTTCGCCTGATGGCGCGCGCGGCTTCCGCGGGCGGATGGCTGCCCTGGCTCGGCCTGTCGCTCGCCATCTTCATCGCCGACCAGTTCACCAAGGTGCTGATCCTGGGCTATTACCGCCTGGGCGATTCGACCTATGTCACGAGCTTCTTCAACGTGGTCCGCGCGCACAACACCGGCGCGGCGTTCTCGTTCCTGGCGGGCGCTTCGGGCTGGCAGCGCTGGTTCTTCACCGCCGTCGGCATCGCTGCCGCCGTGTTCATCGTGTGGATGCTGCGATCGCACGCGGGACAGCGGCTGTTCTCCTTCGCCATGGCCTGCATCCTCGGCGGCGCCATCGGCAACGTCGTGGACCGGCTGCTGCACGGCTACGTGGTGGACTTCGTGCAGCTGCACTGGCGCGGCTGGTACTTCCCCGCGTTCAACGTGGCCGACAGCGCGATCACGATCGGCGCGGCCTGCCTGATCCTCGACGAGTTGGGGCGGGTGCGCCGCAGTCCCTGAACCACGCCGCCGCGGGGCTCCGGCCCGTGATCGTTTTGCCTTCGCTGCTTTCGTTTGCTGCGCCGCATCAAGCGTATAGTTGAAACGTCAAGCAATGAAGCAACTGTTGAATCTCCTGGCAGCGATCGCGCTGCTGGTGTGGGGAACCCATCTCGTTCGAACCGGCATCCTCAGGGTGTTCGGCGCCAACCTGCGCAACGTGCTGGCGCATAGCGTCGCCAGCCGCTGGACAGCGGCGATCTCCGGGCTGGGCGTTACCGCGCTGGTGCAATCGAGCACCGCCACGGCCCTCATCGTTTCCTCCTTCGTCGGCCAGGGACTGGTCGCGTTGCCGCTCGCGCTGGCGGTGATGCTGGGCGCCGACGTGGGCACCAGCCTGATGGCCGTGGTGTTCTCGTTCGACCTGTCGTGGCTGTCGCCCCTCTTCATCTTCGTGGGCGTGGTGCTGTTCGTCTCACGCCAGTCGAACCCCCTCGGCCGATTCGGGCGCATCCTGATCGGCCTGGGCCTGATGCTGCTGGCGCTGCGGCTGGTCGCGGAATCCACCGAGCTCATGACCCATTCGCCCGTGGTCAAGGCCCTGCTCGGCTCGATCTCCAGCGACCTCCTGCTGGAGATCACGGTGGGCGCGGTCCTCTCCGTCGTCGCGTACTCGAGCCTGGCCATCGTGCTGCTGACGGCGACGATGGCTGCCTCCGGGCTGGTGCCGCTGGAGCCCGCGTTGGGCCTCGTGCTCGGCGCCAACCTGGGCAGCGGCTTGCTGGCCGTCCTCACCACCGCCAAGTCGGCGATCGAGGTGCGGCAGGTGCCGCTGGGCAACTTCGTCTTCAAGGCCATCGGCGTCCTGGTCGCGGCACCGCTGCTCGGCCTCTGGCTGCGCTACGCAAAACCCTACGTGCACGATTCCGCGACGCTCGTCGTGCTGTTCCACCTCAGCTTCAACATCCTGGTGGCACTGCTGTTCATCGGACTCACGCAGGTGGTGGCGCGCTGGGTGGACCACTGGCTGCCCAAGCCGGACAAGACCCTGGTGGCCGGCCGGCCGCACCACCTGGACCCGTCCGCACTGGAGACCCCTTCACTGGCCATTTCCTGCGCCGCGCGAGAAGCGCTGCACCAGGCCGACATCGTCGAGACCATGATGGTGGGCATGCTCACCGTCATCAAGAACAACGACATCAAGCTCGCGGAGGAATTGCGCAAGCTCGACGACTCGGTGGACGAGCTCTATTCGGCCATCAAGTACTACCTCACCAAGATCTCCCGCGAGGCGCTGGGCGAGGAGGAGAGCCGGCGCTGGACGGACATCATCAGCTTCACCATCAATATGGAGCAGATCGGCGACATCGTCGAGCGCGTGCTGATCGACATCGAGGACAAGAAGATCAAGAAGGCGCGCAGCTTCTCGGAGGCGGGCATGGCGGAAATCTGCGAACTGCACGCCCGCCTGGTCGACAACCTTCGGCTGGGCATGAGCGTGTTCCTCAACGGATCCATCCGCGACGCCCAGAAGCTGCTGGAGGAGAAGGCGCGCTTCCGCGACCTGGAACGCGCCTATGCCTCGGCGCACCTGACCCGCCTGTCGGGCAATTCCGTGCAGAGCATGGAAACCAGCTCACTTCACATCGACCTGATCAGCGACCTGAAGCGCATCAACTCGCACATCTGCTCGATCGCCTACCCGATCCTGGACTCCGCCGGCGCGCTCGCGCCCAACCGCCTGCGGCAGGCGCCGCTGGCCGAACGCCCGCCCAGCGTCCTGTGAACCGGGCGCGGCCGTTAGTGGCCGCCTCGCCCGCCACGTTCCTTCACGCAGTAATCGACGAGCGCGTCGATCTCGGTCGATTTGTCGAACACGGCATCGGCCCCCAGCTGGGCGCAGCGCCAGCGCACGTCGTTCGTCGCGTGGTTGCTGAGGACGATCATCTTCTGCGTCGGCCGCCGCGAGCGGCACGCTTCGAGGATGTTCAGGCCGCTGCCTTCCTTGAGGAAAAGGTCGACGATCGCGAGGTCCCAGTAGTCGTCGTTCTGCGACAGCCACTTCTTGCCTTCGTGCTCGGTCTCGGCCACTCCCACGGGATCCACCAGCGCCAGCTCCTGCAGCGTTTCGATGAGGTTTTCACGGATCGTCGGGCTGTCTTCGACGATATAGGCACGCACCTTCATGTTTTCTCCATTGGAGCGCCGGCTCGCCAGTGGCGCGGGCCCGGCGCGGCTTAGTCCAGCCCAATGTAGCGCCCTCTGCCGGCGCGGGGTGCAAGTCCCCGGGCCGAGCACCTGTAGGAGAGGTCGTTCAGCCCGGCTTTGGCGCCGTACGCGTGTCGGTGCGCGACTACAAGCCGTTTCGCGTGAGCACCAAGGCCGCTTCGACGGTGAATTCGTCACTCTCCAGCCGGCCGAGGACTTCGCCGCCCTGCATGAGCCGGAACTGCGCCACCTCGCCGTCCTGGTTGGCCGGCTCGACGCCGTCGGGCACGATGCAGCGGTACCACTCGATGTGTTCGACCACGTACCCGCCCACGCCTGAGTCCGTCGGCCGCCGCATCGAGATGCGCCCGCCATGGCGCAACTGTGCCACCTGTTCGAGGTTGAGGCCGGCCTCTTCCCAGGTTTCGCGCGCCAGCGCCTGGGCCACCGAGTCGCACGCCGGGACCATGCCGCCCATCAACGTGTCCCAGAGGCCCGGGTCGTTGGGTTTCGTCAGGGACCGCTGCTGGACCCAGTGGCGGCCGTCCGGTGACCGGCCCGTGAGGTGAACGGCGAATGTCGTGATGCCCAGCGGCCGGACCACCGCGCGCTCCACCGTGCCCAGGCGCGTGCCCTGCGCATCGGTGACGGCCAGCTGCTCGTCGCGCCAGACGTGCGCGACGCCCGCCTCGCGCATGGCGAGCGCGATCTCGTTCAGGCTCGTCGTGAGCTGCCCATGGACCTGGAACCCGCTTTCGGCGCCGCGCGTGACCCGGGTCACGAGCCTTGCGGGCAGTGCCAGGCCAAGCAGGACGTCGGGCTCGACGGAGCCGATGCGCGCGTCGCCCGCCCACAGTGGTACCCGGGGTTTGCGAGGGGCCCGGTCCGCAGCCGCGTGCAACGCGGCCAGCCAGTGCGCGTCGGGCGCCGGCCCGCTCACAGCGTCAGGACAGTCGAGCCGGTGGTCTTGCGCGCCTCGAGGTCGCGGTGCGCCTGTTCCACCTGCTCCAGGGGGTAACGCTGGTCGATGCGGATCTTCACCTTGCCGCTGGTCACGGCCTCGAACAGGTCGTCGGCCATCGCCTGCGTGATCTCGCGCGTGACGATGTGCGAGAACAGCGTCTGGCGTGTCACGTAGATCGAGCCCTTGGCCGCGAGCAGGCCCACCGGGAACGGCGCCGGTGCGCCGGAGGCCGCGCCGAAGCACGCCATCAGCCCGAACGGCTGCAGGCAGTCGAGCGACTTCTCCCACGTGTCCTTGCCCACGGAGTCGTACACCACCTTCACGCCCTTGCCGCCGGTGATCTCCTTCACCCGCGCCAGGAAATCTTCCTTCGCGTAGTTGATGACGTGGGCCGCGCCATGCTCCTTGGCCAGGGCGCACTTGGCATCGGACCCCGCGGTGCCGATCAGTTGCAGCCCCATCGCCTTCGCCCACTGGCAGGCGATCAGGCCCACTCCGCCCGCGGCAGCATGGAACAGGATGTGGTCGCCTTCCTTCAGCCCGCCCTGCGGCTGCGTCCGCTTGAGCAGGTACTGCGCCGTGAGGCCCTTGAGCATCATGGCGGCGCCCGTGTCGAAGTCGATCGCGTCGGGCAGCTTGCACACACATTTGGCCGGCATCACCCGCAGCTCGCAGTAGCTGCCGGGCGGCTGGCTCGCGTAGGCCGCGCGGTCGCCGGGCTTCAGGTGCGTGACACCGGCCCCGACGGCCTCGACCACGCCGGCGGCTTCCATGCCCAGCGTCGCGGGCAGCGGCAGCGGGTACACCCCCGTCCGGTGGTAGACGTCGATGAAGTTCAGGCCCACCGCGTGGTGGCGGATGCGGATTTCGCCGGGGCCGGGCTCGCCGACGGTGACATCGGCGATCTTCAGCTGTTCGGGGCCGCCGGGCTGGGTGATCTGGACTGCTCTGCTCATGGTTCTTCCTTGGGTCGTCAATCGCCCCATCCTGCCATGAAACTGCAAGCTTTGCCGCTCGCAGGCCAACGAGAGCCGATAGCATCGCAGGTTCGCATGAACCAACGCCTGGACCTTCCGACCGCCGCCCTCCTTACCGTCCCGCCCTTGCTCTGGGCGGGCAACGCCGTGGTCGGGCGGCTGGTGAACGAGATGGTCCCGCCCGTCACCCTCAACTTCCTGCGCTGGGCCCTCGCGTTCGCGATCCTGCTGCCCCTGGCCGGGTGGGTGCTGCGCCGTGACAGTGGCCTTTGGTTGCAATGGCGCCGATTCGCGATCCTCGGGCTGCTGGGCGTGGGCTGCTACAACGCGCTGCAGTACCTGGCCCTCAAGACGTCGACCCCGCTGAACGTCACGCTGGTCGCCGCCAGTTCGCCGGTCTGGATGCTAGGCATCGGCGCACTGTTCTTCAGCCAGCGCATCTCGCAGCGGCAATTGGCGGGCGCGGTACTTTCCATCGCCGGCGTGCTGGTGGTGCTCAGCCGGGGCGACTGGCAAATGCTCACCCAGGTGAGGCTGGTGCCGGGCGACCTGTACGTGCTGCTCGCCACGGCCGCCTGGGCGTTCTACAGCTGGCTGCTGATCCGCCCCGGCGACCCGCCGCAGATCCGCGGCAACTGGGCGGCCTTCCTGATGGCGCAGATCGTGTTCGGGCTCGGCTGGTCGGCGCTGTTCGCGGGCGGCGAGTGGGCGACGGGCCACACCCACATCGAGTGGGGCTGGCCGCTGGCCGCAGCGCTCGCCTACGTCGCCATCGGCCCGGCGATCCTCGCCTACCGCTGCTGGGGCGTCGGCGTGGCCCGCGTGGGGCCGAACATCGCGGGCTTCTTCGCCAACCTCACGCCGCTGTTCGCCGCGGTGATGTCGGCTGCGTTCCTGGGCGAACTGCCGCGCCTGTACCACGCCATCGCTTTCGTGCTGATCGTAGGTGGCATCGTGGTGTCGTCGCGGCGGCCGGCCTAGTACGTCCCGGGATAGGCCCCGCCGTCGATCAGGACGTTCTGGCCGGTGATGTAGCCCGCGTGCTGGCTGCACAGGAACGCGCAGGTGGCGCCGAATTCATCCGGGTTGCCGAAGCGCCGCGCCGGCACCGTCGCCTTGCGCGCTTCCATGACGGCTTCGATCGGCTGGCCCGTCTTCTTGGCGGCGCCCGACATGGTGGTCTTGAGCCTGTCCGTGTCGAACGAACCCGGCAACAGGTTGTTGATCGTGACGTTGGCGCCCGCCAGTTTCGCCGTTCGCGCCACCCCGGCGACGAAGCCCGTCAGGCCGCTGCGTGCACCGTTGGACAGGCCCAGGATGTCGATGGGCGCCTTGACGGCACTCGACGTGATGTTGACGATGCGGCCGAAGCCGCGCGCTGCCATGCCGTCGACGGTCGCCTTGATCAGCTCGATGGGCGTGAGCATGTTCGCATCGACAGCCTTGATCCAGGCCTCGCGGTCCCAGTCGCGGAAGTCGCCGGGTGGCGGGCCGCCGGCATTCGTGACCACGATGTCGAACTCGGCGCGCTTCTCGAACACCTTGGCGCGGCCCTCCGCGGTGGTGATGTCCACCGCGACATGCTGCACCGCCGTGTCGGCAGGCCGCAACGGGTCCGCGAGCAATGTCGCAACCGCCGCTTCCAGGGCTTCCGCGCCCCGCGCCACGACCACGACATTCACGCCTTCCCGCACCAGCGCCTGCGCGCAACCAAAACCCAGGCCCTTGCTGGCGCCGCACACCAGCGCCCATTTGCCCGCGATACCCAAATCCATAATAATCAGCCTTTCTTCTAGATGAGCTTGACATCCGCGATGCGCACATCATCGGCCATTTTGCTCGCTTGTTGGTTCGCCGCGGTTCCTGCGCAGGCCCAGGGCTTCAAGTTCTCCAATCCCCCGCCCGGCGCGGCGGCCGAAGCGCAGGCCGATGCGCAACGCCAGGCGACCATCTCCGCCCAGCTCGCCACACCCTGCCGCGACCGCATCAGGAACCGCAAGATCCTGGTCCTGATCGGCGAAGAGAAGAATGGCTTCGTCACCGCCAGCCAGGGCGGTTTCGGCCGCCATGTCGATGCCATCAACCGCCGCCTGCAGGCCCTGGGCCTGAAGACCTACTCCGCCGAGCAGATCCGCAAGCAGGTCGCGCAGGAAGAGATCGACGCCTATTTCAAGAATGATCCGGACCGCGCTCTCAGCGCCTCGAAGCGTCTGGCGGCGCAATACGTGCTGCGCGGCGTGATCGCCAGCCAGGCCTCGCGCAACGCGATCGTGAACGTCAACCAGGTGAGCGTGAACATGGACTTCACCCTCTCCGACGCCGCCGGCCGCCCGGTCTCGACTGCCGCCGCGAGCAACGCGAGCTACGCCGGCGCCGACGTCTCCGGCATGGCGCTCACCCTGATCGAGGAGCGGGCCGACGAGGTCGTCGCCCGGCTGTACGGCGACTACTGCCGCAACGCCGCGAAGAAATAGTCGAACCATCGCGGCATGGACCCGTTGTTACCCGAGGAGAAGCATATGTTGAACAAGACCTTCCTTTCTGTGGCGGCCGCGTTGTGCGTCGCCGGCACGCCTGCCCTGGCGCAGCCGACTTTCGGCAATCCTTCGCCCAACGCCGGCAGTTCCACTTCGCAGCAGGCGAATGCGGCCGCCGATGCGGCGGCCTACAAGGAAGTCGACTACGTCAACAAGGGCAGGCGCGGCCCTGCGCTGGTGGTCATCCCCGGCGAGGTGAAGAGCAACAACGCGAGTTTCACGCAGAAGTTCGGCCCGAACAACATCGCCGATTTCGGCGAGCTGGAGCTGTCGCAGGCCAACTTCCCCGTGCTGGAACGGTCCAACCTCGGCAACCTGCTGCAGGAAGTTTCGTTGGCCTACAACCTGGGCGATGCCCAGGCGGCGCGCAAGACCATGCAGATGGGCAAGCTCAAGACCACCCAATGGGTCGTGAAATTCGACATCCTGAAAGCCGAGCAGATCGCTGAGAACAAGAAAGGCTTCGACGGCCGCGCCATCGGCGGCCTGATGGGGATGCTGGGCGGCAGCACGGGCAGCTATGCCGCCGGCCATGTCGTCGGATCGGTCCAGACGCAGGAGGCCACCGGCGTGTGGCTGATCGGCATGCGCTACAAGATCATGGACGCCAACACCACCGAGCAGGTGGCGCAGGGCTACAAGGAACTCAAGATGGAAGTCGGCGCCCAGGCCACCAGCGTGATGGGCGTGTCCCAGGGCGCCAAGGGCGGCGTCGGCCTGGACACCATGGTGCAGCGCCTGGTCCAAACGGCAGTCTGGGACATCGATTCGAAATACAAGTAATCCGCCTGCGCGGCGCGAGGGGGCGCCTCAACCCATGAACAAGCTGGGCAAATACCAGATCCGCCGCACCCTGGGCAAGGGCGCGATGGGCATCGTGTACGAGGGGTTCGATCCCGTCATCGAGCGCACCGTCGCCATCAAGACCATCCTGCCCTCGCAGCTCACCGGCCAGGAGTTCGTCGGCGTGATGGCTCGCTTCAAGCGGGAAGCGCAGGCCGCGGGCCGGCTGAACCATCCCGGCATCGTCGCCATCTACGAGTACGGCGAGGAGATCGCGCAGGACATCAGCGAAGAGGAAGCGACCATGATGGCTGCACCCTCGGCATCGCAGTCGGCCCAGCGCGTAGCGTTCATCGCGATGGAATTCGTCAAGGGCCGCGAGCTGCGCGACTACTTCGAAGGCAACGAACGCTTCCCCATGGCCGAAGTCGTGCGCATCATGGGCGAGATGCTCGATGCGCTCGACCACGCGCACAGCCAGGGCGTGGTGCACCGGGACATGAAGCCCGCCAACCTGATCCTGCTGGAGAACGGCAAGGTGAAGGTGGCCGATTTCGGCATCGCCCGCGTCGAGAAGTCCGAGTTGACGCAGACGGGCACCGTGATGGGCACGCCCTCCTACATGTCGCCCGAGCAGTTCATGGGCCACACCGTGGATGGCCGCAGCGACCTGTTCTCGTGCGGCGTCATCCTGTACCAGATGCTCACCGGCGAAAAGCCCTTCACGGGCGAATCGACCACCACCGTCATGTACAAGGTGCTGCGCGAAGAGCCGGTGCCGCCGTCCGAGCTGAACCTGGCGCTCGACCCCGCGCTCGACGCCGTCGTCAAGAAGGCGCTGGCCAAGCAGCCGGCCCAGCGTTTCCAGACCGGGCGCGAATTCGCGCAGGCGCTGCAGGCTGCCGTCGCCGGCGCCAGCGCGCCGGTGGTGCAGCAAGCTGCAGCGCCCGCGGCGATGTCGGCAGCGCCCGCCCCCATCGCGCCTGCGCCTGCCGCCGTGGCGCAGGCTCCGGCGGCCGCGCCCGCCCGCTCGCGCCCAGCGGGATTGTGGGTGGCCGGCGCGGCGGCGGCGGTCGCCCTGGTCGCGGGCGGGTATCTCCTGCTCGCGCCGGGCCGCCAGGCTGCGGCACCCGTGGCGCAAGTGAATGCGGTTCCTGCCGCGCCCGTCGCTGTACCGGCGGCCGCGGCGCCCGCCCCCGCCGCTGAAGCCGGCACGCTTGTCATCAGCGCCCTGGGCCTGGTCGACCCGCAGGACGCGCGGTTCAAGGGCGACATGGCGGCAGCCCAGCTCGAGGCGCGCAACGATGCCAAGCGGCAGCTCGTCGAGAAGGCAGTGGCGCTCTACGTGGACAAGACGTCCCTGGACGGCAACTACGGCCTGCTGCAGGCCAAGCTGCTGTCCAACTCCGGCGCCTTCATCCGCTCCGTGCTGCAAGAGGGCGCGGCTAGCGCCGGCAAGGATGGCCTCGTCGAGATGCAGACCCGTGCGGTGGTGAGCCTGCGCGACGTGCAGAAGTCGCTCAACCAGCTCTCGCGCGAGGAGCGCGTCGAGTTCATCCGCAACAAGGGCGATCCGCGCATCTCCATCCGCATCGATATCGGCAACGCCGACGGCGCGGCGCTGGGGCGCGAGCGCTCGCACCTGGCCGAGAACGTCGTCAAGGACCGCATCAAGTCCTTCGGCTTTCGCGTGTGGTCCGGCGAGGGCGACAACCCCGCCGCGGCCAACGCGCAGCAGGCCGATTTCGCGATTCGCGGCGAAGTGAAGGTCAAGCAGCTCTCCACGAAACTGCCCGCCTCGGGCCTCACGATCACCAAGACGGCCCTGACCTCGTGGACGCTCAAGGCGATCGACGTTGCCACGGGCGAGGAGGTGTACCTCAGCACCCGGCTGCCGACAGGCCAAAGCTGGGCAACCGAAGACCAGGCCCTGGCCGAGATCGGCAAGCTGGTGGGCGACGAGTTCTCCCGCAACTTCTTCATGCAGCACTTCAGCTTCCGCACGCAGAAGACCACGCTGCTGTTCACCGGCCTGCCGGAATCCGGCGGCGAGCCCATGCTGCGCGAGCTGCGCGGCATGCGCCCGGTGCTCGACGCACAGGTGGCCGGGCCCGGCAGGTTCCAGCTGCAGGTGCCCGAGGGCAGCCTGCCGGACATCGTGCAGGACGCCGTGGTGCGGCCGCTCAACGCCAAGCTGGGCATGGACTGCTTCGCCCTCGGGGGCACGGCGGGCGGCGAAGTCACGATCGCCTACGCGCCGGCCTGCGCGACCCCGCAGATGCGCACCAAGCTCGAGGGCGGTCCGCCCGCCGGATGGAAGTTTCCCGACGGCGTGAAACCGGCGGCCAAGCCCGTGACTGCGCCGGGGCGCAATTCGGCCTGACTGGAGCGCAACGCGCTAAGGCTTCCGTTCGAGATAGTCGATGGCCTTCAGGAAAGCGCGGGCGTCCTCTGAACCTGTAACGAGGGAGAGGTCGAATCCGGCCGATCTGCTCTGCTGGAAGATGTGCTTGAGCCGGGCCGCGTCCCCTCGCGCACGCAGCTCTGGGAGCACACGGTACGCGCTGCGGGCAACATAGGAGCAATCGCCACCCGCCGCGGAAATCGCCTGGCAGGACAGCAACTCGGCTTCCAGCAGCTTCGCGCTCGGGTCGCGCTGCAGTTCATCGATGAGCCTGCGTTCGCGGCTGGCAGACGGCCGCAGCACGTCGCGTCGAACCCATATCCCGTTTGGTACAAGCAGGTTCTTGCACGGCAGCATCTGCTTGCCCGGCTCAGAAGCCTCCACATACATCGCCCTGAACCGCGGGTCGGTCAGAAGCGTCTTGTACTTGCACGTCCAGAAGCCATGGGTCTCGATCATGTCAGGCGCCGCGTGCCCGAAGAAATAATCGTTCAGGGCGGCGTGGTCCTGCAAGCGCGCAAACAACGGCGAACCGAGCAGGCCCATGTCGACCACGTTGACAGTCTTGGGCCAGCTGACAACGCCCAGATCCGCGTTCGCCACAGTGGGCCGGGCGATTCCCTCCTCCCGCCCGATCCGCTCGAATGCCAGGCGCACCTGCTCGAAATCCTTGTACTCGCAGCAAACCCGGTACGGTGACCACGCACTGTATTCGTGAATGAGGAACACAAGCACTACGGTCACGGACAGCAAATATGCATCCGATCGCCGGTAGCGCCACTGGTGCGCAGCCGCGCAGACAGCCAGTACGACGAACAGCGCAATGGGTGTCGTCGTGCGAGTCACATCCAGACGTGCCGGGCCGAAGACGAAAGGCGCTGACAAGTGGGTCAGCACCAACGTGCCCCCCAGCGCCAGCTGCAGCGCGATCCGATCGTCGCGGGGCCGTAACACGACGAAAGGAAGCACGAGCAGCAGCAGGTAGCCACCGTGCGAGCCGAACAAGGTGCGCGCCAGCCCGAACGACTGGTCCAGGTAGATGGGGTTGAGCGTTGCCAGCTCCATGAGGCGGTCGCCGACCGAGATGCCCTGGGCGACGGCGGTGTTCGGGAGCAGAGTGCCGAAGTACAGGAACCGCCAGAGGTTGAACAATACCCAGAGGCCGGCAACGCACATGGCGAAACGCCGCGCTTGCCGGTCACCCACCCTGCCGCGCCAGTGGATGCAGAACACCAGCAGCAGCGGCGCGATATGGAAAATGCTCTCCACCCGCGAGATGCTGGCGAGGAACGGCACTACCGCCCAGCGCAGGTCAACCCGCTCGTCGCGCGCAAACCGGTACAACAGCCACACCGTCCATAGCAGCAGCACGTGCGTCAGGGCGTTCTCCATGCCCGAGCCATGCCACACCATGAAGGAGGAAAGCCGCGTCAGTGCCAGCGCGGCCGCGATGCAGGCGGCCAGCCCGAACCAGGGGCGGCCCGCGAAGAATTTCGCCAGCAGGAACCCGATGGCAAACGTGCACAGAATCGTCTGCAGACCCATGAAGGTTCGAAAGTGCAGGCCCGACAGCGAATACGTGGCGGCGTAGAGCAGCATCTGCGCCGGGGCCGAATAGGCCTCGACCCGCTCTCCGGAAGGGTTTACTCCGATGAAGCCATAGTCCACCCAGTTTCTGGCATGGCTGAGGGTGATGATGCCGTCATCGCGGAACTGATAGAAGGACGGGTCGATGCCCGCATACCGCCACTCGAAGAGCGCCACGAAGATCAGGCCCGCGCACAGCGGAAGCCAGAGGGAACGTGCCGATCCGGCCCAACCCCGCATGTCGGCAAATCGGGTTCTGGGCGTCAAAGGCTCATCCTCTTGAAGATGGCTTCGGGAATGGACCGGACGATCAGCATGATCCAGCGCCAGAAACCTGGCACATAAGCCACATCGGCCCTCCTGTTGATTGCCGCCAGGATGCCGCGCGCGGCACGCTCGGGCGAGCACCACAGCGCTCCCTTCGGGAACCCCGATGTCATCGGGGTGTCGACGAAGCCGGGCTTGATGGTCAACACCTGTACGTTCGATGCATTCATGCGATTGCGCAAGCCCTGCGTGAACGTCGCAACCGCGGCCTTGGCAGCGCCGTAAACGTAGTTGGACCGCCGACCGCGATCCCCCGCGACGGACCCGATGACAGCGATGGTGCCGTGCCCCTGCCGTTCGAACTGGGCGCCAAGGTGCGTCAGGAGCGAGATGACGCTCAGGGCATTCGTGTTGAACTGGTCCAGCGCGAGCCCGAAATCGCGCTCACAGGCCGCTTGATCGCCCAGGGTCCCGTGGGCCACAAGCACGATGTCGATTACGCCGAGTTCGGTCATGGCGCGCTCCAGCAGGGCTGCGTGCAGCGCAAAGTCGTTCGCGTCCATCAGCGTGTGCCCTACCGAGGACGCGCCACGAATCTTCAAATCCGCGGCGAGCGTCGCCAATCGATCGCCTGACCTTCCCATGAGGTGCATGCGATGGCCCTGCGCGGCCCACAACCGCGCTGCGGCCGCCGCGATGGCCGAGTTGGCCCCGATGATGAGGATGCTCTTCACAGGAGCCCCAGCCGGCGGGACTGGCCGGACGCGAAACGGCCATGGGCGTGCCATCGGTCCCGAATCGCCTCAAATTGCGGCCAGGCAGGGTAGCTCGCCTTGAAAGTTGCTTCGCTCATTCGTGCGTCCTTGGTCAGGTACAGGCGGCCGCCGTGCTGCAGGACGACCGCATCGAGCCTGTCCATGAGGCTGAACGACGCCGCCTCCGCCTTCAGATCCAGCGCCAGCGTATAGCCCTCGCGCGGAAAGGACAGGAAGTTGTCGTTGGCGGCGCCGAACAGCTTCAGGACGGCCAGGAACGCGCCACAGCTGGAACCGGACACCTGTCGCAGGACTTCCCGCAGGGCGGCCGGCCCGGCGGCTTTCGGCACCACGAACTGATACTGGACGAATCCCGGTGCTCCATACAGCCGGTTCCAGTGGGACAGTGCATCCAGCGGGAAGAAGAATCGGTCCAGGGCTACCTGACGCCTGCGGTCCGTTGCTCGCCGGAAATAGAGCGCGTTGAACGCGCGCGCGGTCGCCCGATTGAGCAGCCACGCCGGCATGTCCAGCGGCACCTGCGCACCGACGCTTTTAGCGGGTTCGAGCGATCCTTCCACTGCATGCTCGCCAAGCATCAACACGGATCGGCCCAGGCCGAAGCCACGCGCGACGCAATCTATCCACGCCACCGAATAGCTGCTCCGGCTGTGTGCCGCGAACGCCTCCAGCACGGCGTCGAGGTTCGGCGCCCTGATGATCGTCTCGACGATCTGGCTGGACGTTAGACGCCTGAGTTGCAGCGTGGCGGACAGAATCACTCCCGTTAGCCCCATGCCGCCGCACGTGGCGCGAAAAAGGTCGGCGTTCAGGGACGCTGATGCCTGCACCCGATCACCGCTGCCCAGCAGCACCTCAATCTCCCGCACATGTGCGCCGAAGCTGCCATCCAGATGATGGTTCTTGCCGTGGATGTCGCTCGCGATCGCCCCGCCAACCGTAACGTAACGCGTTCCCGGAACGACCGGCGGTAACCAGCCCCTGGGTACGAAGACGCGCAGGAGCTCATCCAACGTCACACCGGCTTCGCATTGCAGCACGCCGGCGTCGGGATCGAATGCCAGCAAGTGATCGAATCTCCGGGTCGACACCATTCGGGGACCAAGCGAACTGTCGCCATAGCTGCGGCCCAGTCCGCGGGCGATCACCGGCCCTTTCGCGACGACTTCCGCGCACTGCGCGGCAGAGATCGGCTCCACCACCTGGGCTTCCATTCGCGGAAAACGGCCCCACCCATGAACCTGCATCACATCGCACCCGCAGTACCCTGGCGCATAGGGGGCGCGAACACGAAGCGCCTGTCCAGGTGGTACTTGATGACGGATCCGACCGACAGGCCGATCGCACCCCCGAGGTAGCGCATCGCGTGAGTTCCGAAGACCCAGTGGAACGCGAACTCGATGCCCCAGAACACCAGCGTGGTGAAAACTCCGAGAAAAGAGTACACGACGAACAATCGGCCATCGTGCGCGAGCCCCCGTGACCGGAACGCGAAGACAAGGCGCTTCTCCAGGCCATATTTGACCGGGAGCCCTGCAGCCGTCCCAACCAGCACGGACAGCACGACGGCATGCTGGCCCTGGTGAATCGCAATGGTGAGGGCCTGGCACGCGATGTTGACGCCCGTGGCAAGTGCGGCCACCGCTGCGTAAAGCAATGCAATACGGGCGGCGCGCTTCACGTCGCAAGCCTGGCCAGGACGAACACTGCAATGAATAGCACGGCGACGATCCAGCTCACGCGGTCTCTGAGAGCGAAGACGATCGGGTCATCGTGCATCCGTCCCCTGTGTGCGATCAGCCATGCCCTCGAGATCCAGTACAGCAGGAGCGGGCAGGCCAGCCAGATAAACCGGGGCTGCGCGTACAGTGCGGCGGTGTGGCTGTCCTGGATATAAAGCGCGAGCACCAAAACGGCCATGTAGCCGGCGCTTCCACCCAGGCTGGAAATGAGCTCCAGGTCCTGCGGGCTGTATCCGCGCCCGCGCAACGCGGCGTCCCGCGATGCATCACGTGCAGCCCTTAGCTCGCTGTATCGCTTGATGAACGCAAGGCTGAGAAAGATGAACATCGAAAAGGCCAGCAGCCAGAACGAGGGAGGCACGCCGATCGCGGCGGCGCCCGCCATGATGCGCAATGTGTAGAGGGCGGCGAGCGTCAGGGCATCGACCACCGCCACCTGCTTGAGCCGCAGCGAATAAGCCGTCGTGAGCACGACATAAAGGCAGAGACAGGCGGCGAATTGCCAGGGCAAGAGCAAACCACCGAGCAGGATCGCCGCGGACAGGAGCACCGGCCAAGCCATCCATCCGTGCAGCAAGCCGAGGTCTCCCGCCGCGAAGGGGCGATGGCGCTTTCGCTCGTGATGACGGTCGTCGCCGACGTCCACAAGGTCGTTGAGCAGATAGGCGCTGGACGCCGCGAGACCGAACGCAACGAAAGCCAGGAGCGACGCGAACACGGCGGCCGCGGAGCTGTAACCATGCGCTGCCAGCAGCGGAATGAAGACCAGCAGGTTCTTCATCCATTGGTGCGGCCGCATCGCGGCCAGCAGGGCGGCGCCAGCCGAGAGCCTGCCCTCGTCGATCGTAAATCCCAGGTTGCCATGGCCGCGGTTGCGGTCGATCAGGCGGACCGAGCCATTCACGACGTGCGCCTGTTGCGCGGAGCCCCAGACACTCAGGTCGGGCCAGTCGTTTCCAACGTAATCGAATCCGCGTTCACCATACCGTTGCACCAGCGCGTCACGCTTGGCATCGCCCTTCAGGTTGGTCGATCCCTCGGTCGCGTGGACCTCGTCGAACAGCTCCAGGTGGTCGGCGACCCGGTCGGCCAGCAGGCGGTGGCTAGCGGTCGCGAGCACGATCCAGCGTCCTTCAGCTTTCTGGTCGCGCAGCCAGCGCAACAACGCCTCGTTGTATGGCAGCGTGGCAACGTCGATGCGCGTGGATGCTGCGAGCCGGGCCTTGAGGTTACTCCGCCCGCCGGCAAACCAGCCGAGCAAGGCGAGGACGCGATGCGGCTGCCCGATCACGAAACTGCTCGCGGTTTCCGCGAGCAGGTCAGTCCTGATCAAGGTGCCGTCGAGATCGACGACGAGAGGAAGAAGCGCGGATTTGATGGATTGATTCCGGCGATTTCGAAAAGCGCGCACGAGCCCGGTCACCTGTCCAGGTCGTGTCGGCCTCCTTGGCGGGAATACTAGCTCATCGGTACAAAGCCTGTCTACGGCGGCAGGGTTTTCCGGCTGTGGCTGAACACGAAGATCCCGGCGATCACCAGCACGGTGCCGGCCGCGATCCACGCGGTGAAAGGTTCCCCGAGGATCGCCACGCCCATCAGGATGGTCGATATCGGCCCGATCATCCCGGCCTGCGCGGCCATGGCCGGGCCGATGCGCTCGATCGCCATCATCACCAGGAGCACCGGCACCGCGGTGCACAGCGTCGCGTTGAGCACGGACAGCCAGATCACCTGGGACGCGACCTCGGTGGCGGCCGACAGCGGGCGCAGCAGCGCGAATTGCAGCAGGCAGAACAGGCAGGCGACGGAGGTCGCGAGCCCCACCAGCCGCAGCGAGCCCAGCCGCTGGACCAGCTGGCCGCTGTACACCAGGTACACGGCGTAGGTGGCGGCGCTCGCGAAAACCAGCAATGCGCCGAGCGCCGCCTGCCCGCCTTCCATGCCGATCTCGTGGCCGAACACCAGCAGGATGCCGCAGTAGCTGATGGCCATGCCCGCCAGCTGGCCGCGGGCGAACGGCCTGCGGGACAGCGCCCATCCGAGCAGCATGACCAGCGTGGGGTTGAGGTACAGGATCAGGCGCTCGAGGGAAGCCGTGATGTACTGCAGCCCGGCGAAGTCGAGAAAGCTCGACAGGTAGTAGCCCGTGAAGCCCAGGCCCACCACGCCCAGCCAGTCGCGCCCGGACAGCGCCGGCTTGCCGCGGCCCGCCCACCATGCCATCGCCAGGAAGATCGGCAGGGCGAACAGCATGCGGTACATGATCAGCGTCACGGCGTCCACGCCGTAGCGGTAGGCCAGCTTGACGATGATCGCCTTGCCGCTGAACGCGATCGAACCGGCCAGCGCCAGCGCCAGGCCCGGCAGCATCGGGTTGTGGGGCGCGTTGCTCAATCGCCGAAGACCCGGGAGTGCAGGCGGCGCAGCGACCACCAGACCCCGAGCGCCACCACCGGAATGGCGACCGCCGCCGTGCCCTCCGCGCTCCAGGGCCAGCCGATGGCGTGCGCGCCCTTGGCCAGGTAGCTCACGAGGCCGACGATGTAATAGGTGATCGCGGCCACCGAGAGGCCTTCGACGGTGGCCTGCAATTTCAGCTGCAGGCCCTGGCGGGTGTTCATCGCGGCGAGCAGGGCCTGGCTGCTTTGCTGCTGCTCGATCTCCACGCGCGTGCGCAGCAGGTTGCTGATGCGCGAGACGCGTTGCGACAGGGCGTCCTGCCGCCGCGTGGCCCAGGCGCAGGTGGAGCGCGCGGGCGAGAGCCGCCGCTCCATGAACTCGCCGATCGTCTGCAGCCCCGCGAGCCGCGATTCCGAGATGTCGGCGATGCGCCGGTCCACCAGCTCGAAGTACGCGGCGCTGGCCGAGAAGCGCGAATGCGTGCCCGCGTACTGGCTCTCCACCTGCCCGGCCAGTTTGGTGAGGCGGTCCAGCAGCTGCGGCTCTTCATGGCGGCCGGCCACGCGGATGGCACCGGCCAGCTCGGCCAGCTCGCGCTCCGCAAAAGCCAGCACCGTGGCGGCCTCGCGCGCGGCGGGCAGCCCCAGCAGCGCGGCCATGCGGTAGGTGTCGATCTCCAGCAACCGCTGCACCAGCCGGCCCAGGCGCCTGGGGGTCACGCTACCCGCCAGCAGCACCATGCGCGAGAAGCCGTCGGCGTGGAGCGCGAAATCCGTGTACACCTCGCCCAGCCCATCGGCGACCGTGGACGCGACCAGCGTGTCCTCGTTCAGCACGTGCTTGACCAGCGAGTCGCTGCCGAAGGCGACAGTGGGCAGCACCCACAGGTGCAGGCTCGCCAGGCACTGGCCCGGCAACGCATCCAGCCAGGCCTGGGGCACGGACTCGATGGCGGTGGCGGGCTCACGCTCGCCGAAACCCTGCGCGTCGATCGCGCGGGAGAAGGTCCAGGTGACGAACTCGGTGTGCAGCTCCCAGCGGATGCGGAAGCCCCCGAGGTCCATCCGGATGTGCGTGGATTGCGCGTCGGGCAGCGGCAGGTGGTGGTCCCGCAGCAACGCGGCCAGGTGCGAGCGGCCGGCCTCGCGCTCCTGCGCATCGCCGAGCATGACGAGGTGCGAGATCGCGAGCGGCGCCGTCATGGCCTCGGGCGGCCGGGCGTGGATTTCGTTGTGCAGCGCGATGCGCTGCGGATGGCTGTTTTTCACCGGCATGCTTCCCTCGAAGGGGGCATTGTCGCCTGCCCGCGGGGCGCCAATGAAAACGGCGCCCGCAGGCGCCGTCTCGGTTGGCGCGGGCGCGCCTAGTCTTCGACGAAGGCTTCGGCGCGCTTGGCCTTGATGGACGGAAGGGCCACGATCACCACCAGCAGCAGCGCCGCGGCCAGCAGGCCGGCCGAGAGCGGCCGGGAGACGAAGACGCTCCAGTCGCCGCGCGAGAGCAGCAGCGCCCGGCGCAGGTTCTCCTCCATCATCGGCCCGAGGATGAAGCCGAGCAGCAAGGGCGCGGGCTCCGCGCCCAGCTTGATGAAGATGTAGCCGATGACGCCGAAGATGGCGACCATCCAGATGTCCCAGGTGTTGTTGTTCGTGGAATAGACGCCGATGGCACAGAACAGCACGATGGCCGGGAACAGCCAGCGGTACGGCACCGTCAACAGCTTGATCCAGATGCCGATCAGCGGCAGGTTCAGGATCACGAGCATGGCATTGCCCAGCCACATCGAGGCGATCAGGCCCCAGAACAGCTGCGGGTTGCTGGTCATCACCTGCGGTCCCGGCTGAATGTTGTGGATGGTCATCGCGCCGACCATCAAGGCCATCACGGCATTGGGCGGGATGCCCAGCGTGAGCAGCGGGATGAAGGAGGTCTGCGAGCCGGCGTTGTTCGCCGATTCTGGCGCCGCCACGCCCCGGATGTTTCCCCTGCCGAACGGCACTTCGCCGGGCCGCAGCTTGGTCTTTTTCTCGATCGTGTAGGCCGCGAACGCCGACAACAGCGCGCCACCGCCGGGCAGGATGCCCAGACAGGACCCCAGCGCCGTCCCGCGCAGGACGGCGGGAACCATGTTCCTGAAGTCTTCCTTCGTCGGGAACAAGCCGGTGACCTTGGCCGTGAATACCTCGCGCTCGTCTTCGTGCTTGCCCAGGTTGCTGATGATCTCGCCGTAGCCGAACACGCCCATGGCGATCACGATGAAGCCGATGCCGTCCGTGAGTTCGGGAATGTCGAACGAATAGCGCGCGACGCCCGAGTTCACGTCGGTGCCGATCAGGCCGAGCAGCAGGCCCAGCACGATCATGCCGATAGCCTTGATCAGCGAGCCCGATGCCAGCACCACGGCGCCGATCAGGCCCAGCACCATCAGCGAGAAGTACTCGGCGGGCCCGAACTTGAACGCCACTTCGGTCAGGGGGGCGGCGAACGCGGCCAGGATCAAGGTTCCGACGCAACCCGCGAAGAACGAGCCGATGCCCGCCGCCGCCAGAGCGGGGCCTGCGCGGCCCTGCCTTGCCATCTGGTAGCCGTCGATGACCGTGACGACCGACGACGACTCACCCGGCAGGTTGACCAGGATCGCGGTGGTGGAGCCGCCGTATTGCGCCCCGTAGTAGATGCCGGCCAGCATGATGAGGGCCGACACCGGCGGCAGCGCATATGTCGCCGGCAGCAGCATCGCGATGGTCGCGACCGGTCCGATGCCCGGAAGCACGCCGACCAGGGTGCCCAGCAGGCAGCCGAAGAAACAGTACAGCAGGTTGACCGGCGTGAACGCGACCGAAAAGCCGATCGAGAGGTTGGAAATCAAATCCATGGGGAATCCTTAAATCAGTCGGCGCCGGGCCGCCCCAAGGCGACTGAAGCCCCTCGGGGGGGCAGCGCAGTACACGAAGTGACAAGCGTGGGGGCCATGTTCAGCCCACGATGAAGCTGGGCCAGACCGGGAACTGCAGCTTGAGCAGCACGATGAACGCGAGGTAGCTCCCGACGGCCAGCACCGTGGCCAGGATCAGGACTTCCTTGAACTTGAACTCCTCGCCTGCCATCGCGGCGATGAAAACGAGCGCATAGATGCCCACGATCAGGCCGAAGGAGGGGAACCCGATGGAGGGCAGCCCGCCCAGCAGGATGCCGAACACGACGTTCGAGCCGATGATGAACGACAGCGGCTTCCAGGCGAACGAGCCGATGGGCTCGCCGTCTTCCGTCTCGACCACGAGGGCTTCGAAGATCGTGAAGGCGCCGATGGCCGCCAGCAGGACGCCCAGGACGAGGGGAAAGTAGCCGGGGCCCATGCGGGCGCCCTCGCCGATGGTGTAGGTGGTGGCGCCCCAAGCGAACGCGATCCCGACCACCATGAACATGAGGCCGGAAAAGAAGTCCTTCTGGCTTTTGATTTTCACGTATACGTCTCCTGTGAAGGGATTCCAAGTGGCGCCATTGTGGGTGCAATAACCCGGGACACCGTTGTGGGTTTCACCTACGGTCCGCAAGGGCACCCCGTGTCGCCGATGAGACGCGCTGCGCACGCGCCGGGCCGGCATGAAGTCTTTCTTAAGTCGTCCTTAAGCCAGGTCAGTCCAATGGCGGGGTCGCCGTGAGGATTTCCTCCATCGTCGTCAGCCCTTCGGCCACGCGCAGCGCGCCGGCCAGCCGAAGCGGGCGCATCCCGTCCGCCACGGCCTGCTTGCGCAAGGCGTCGATGGACGGCGCCAGCACCAGCTTGTCCTTGAGCCCGTCGCTCACGGTGAGCAACTCGTACAGGCCCATGCGCCCGAGGAAGCCCGTCATCCGGCAGTCCACGCAGCCCACCGGCTTGTAGGGTTTGTAGCCGCCGCTGATCTTCCAGGGCTTCACCATCGCATCCAGCGCGTCGCGCGACGCTGCCTCGTCGGGCTGGCGGCATTGCTTGCACAGCGTGCGCACGAGCCGCTGGGCCAGCACGCCCAGCAGGGTCGCGTTGATCAGGTAGGCGGGCACGCCCAGCTCCATCAGGCGGGTGATGGCCGACGGCGCGTCGTTGGTGTGCAGCGTCGAGAAGACGAGGTGGCCGGTCAAGGCTGCCTGCACCGCCATCTCGGCCGTGGCGAGGTCGCGGATCTCGCCGACCATGATGATGTCCGGGTCCTGCCGCATCAGGGCGCGCAGGCCCTCCGAAAAGCCGAAGTCCAGCTGCGGCTGCACCTGCGTCTGGTTGAAGGACGGCTCGATCATCTCGATCGGGTCCTCCACGGTGCTGACGTTCACCTCTTCCGTTGCGATGCGCTTGAGGGTCGAGTACAGCGTCGTGGTCTTGCCCGAACCGGTCGGGCCGGTGACCAGGATGACGCCGTGCGGGCGCTTGACCAGCGCCTCCCAGCGCGCGGCGTCGTGCTGCGAGAAGCCGAGGGCGTCGAGGTCCTTCACGGCCGTGTCGGGGTCGAAGATGCGCATCACCATCTTCTCCCCGAAGGCGGTGGGCAGCGTCGAAAGCCGCATCTCGATCTCGTCGCCGCGCGGGTTGCGCGTCTTGATGCGCCCGTCCTGCGGCCGGCGCTTCTCGACCACGTCCATGCGGCCCAGCAGCTTGATGCGCGCCGTCATCGCGTTGAGGACGCCCATCGGCATCTGGTAAACCGGGTGGAGGATGCCGTCGATGCGGAAGCGGATCACGCCCTGCTCGCGCCGGGGCTCCAGGTGGATGTCGCTGGCGCGCTGGTCGAAGGCATAAGTCCAGAGCCAGTCGACCACCTGGACCACGCCCTGGTCGTTCGCGTCCAGCTGCTTGTTGGTCTTGCCCAGCTCCACCAGCTGCTCGAAGCTGGCCGCGCCCGAGTTGCCGCCGGCCTTCTGGGCGGCCCGCACCGACTTGGCGAGCGCAAAGAACTCGGCGGTGTAGCGATGGATGTCCACCGGGCTGGCGAGCACCCGGCGCACGGTGCGGCGCGCCTGGCGCTCGACCTCCGCGACCCAGTCGGTCAGGAAGGGCTCGGAGGTCGCCACCACCACTTCGCTGCCCGTCACCTGCACCGGCAGCACGCGATGACGCTCGGCGTAGGCGGCGCTCATGGTGTCGGCGACCTTGCCCACATCCACCTTGAGCGGGTCGATGCGCAGGTAGTCCAGGCCGGTGCGGCCGGCCAGCCATTGCGTGAGCGATTCGATGTCCAGGGGTTTGCCGTCGCCTGCCCGTGCCATGGCGACGGCGGCCAGCCGCACCAGCGGATGCTGGACGCTTTCGGCCTGCGAGCAGCGCGCGATCGTGCGTCGCGCTTCCTCGGCCGAGATCACCCCGTCATGGCTCAGCCACTCCACCAGCCGGCGCCAGTCCAGCGGGCCCTGGTGGGTCGTGCGGCCGGGGGGCTTGGGCTTGGCGATACCGGTCATGCTTGGGATGCCAGTGTCCCATTCTTACCAGCGGTCGCCGCGGAACCGGCTTTGCCGGGCCGCTGGCGGCGCCCCCTTGAGGGGGAGGCGCCGAAGGCGCTTCGGGGGTGTTTCATTCTATTCAGCGGGCTTGAAGACCCGCAGCCACTTGCGGGCGGGCAGGCCCCAGCGAGTTTCGATGGTTTCCGCACGTTCGGCAAGGGTGGCGCGGTCCGGCCGCTGCGGCTCGCGCAGGGCCAGCACGATCGTGTTGCCCTCCCGCGTCGGCCGGAAGGCCCAGACGCATCCGGCCCCGAACGCCCCGATGATCTTCTGCAGGCTCTCGGCATAGCTCGACGAGCGGCCGAACAGGTTCACGGTCATGCAGCCCTCCTCGGTCAGCAGCCGCCGGCAATCGGCGTAGAAGGCCTGGGTGTCCAGGACGGGCGCCGCCGCCTCGTGGTCGTACAGGTCCACCTGCAGCGTGTCCACGGTGCCACGCCAGTGCGAATGCGCGGCCACCTCGGCCGCGTCGCCCAGCACCACGGACAGGCGGGTGTCGTCCGCCGGCAGCTTGAACCACAGCCGGCAGGCTGCGACCACCTGCGGGTTCAGTTCGATCGCCGTGGTCTTCATCCGCAGCTTCTTGTGGCAGAACTTGGTGAGCGCGGCCGACCCCAGACCCAGCTGCATCGCGTGCCGCCGCGGCACGGTCGCCGGGTCCACGAACAGCAGCCAGGCCATCATGCGCTGGACGTACTCGAGCTGGATCTCGAACGGCTTGTCCAGCAGCATGGAGCCCTGCACCCATTCGGTGCTGCCCAGGTGCAGGTAGCGGATGTCGCCGTGATCGGAGAAATTGACTTCGGGAAGGACGGGGTCGGCTTGCTTCACTGCCCGGCATTATCCAGTGCAAGCAATCCCGCCAATTTTGGCAACGCGGCCAAGGCGTTGCGCGTGGTCGCTTCAGCCAGCTCGTCCATTCCGATGCCGCGCAGCCCCGCCAGCACGGCGGCGATCCGGGGCAGTTCACCGGGTTCGTTGCGCCCCTGCAGCTCGCCCGCGGCACGCTGCTCCGCGGTGCGATAGAGCCAGTGCGGCGGGATGTCCGGCGAATCGGTCTCCAGCACCAACGCCTCCAAGGGCAGTTCCGTCGCCAGTCGGCGCACCTGCAAGGCCCGGTCATAGGTCAGGGTGCCGCCGAAACCCAGCTTGAACCCCAGCCGCGCGAACTCCTGCGCCTGGTGCAGGCTGCCGTTGAAGGCGTGCGCGATGCCGGTGACCCCCGCGCGGCGCAGCTGCTTGAGGAGACCGTCGGCCGAGCGGCGCACGTGCAGCACCGCCGGCAAGCCGTGCTTGCGCGCCAGCGCCAGCTGCTTCTCGTAAAAAAGTTCCTGGCGCGCCGCATCCAGGCCCGGTACGAAATAGTCCAGGCCGATTTCGCCGACGGCCACCAGCCGCGGATCGCCCCTGAACGCAGTGAGGGCTTCATCGAGCCGGTCCAGGTCTTCCGCAACAGCCGTGCCGGTGCACAGCGGATGGATGCCCAGCGCATAGCTGTCGCCATGGCGGTGCGCGAGCTCGCGCACCGCGGCGAAGTTGCCCACGTCGACCGCCGGCAGCACGCAGTGGACGACGCCCAGCGCCGCCGCCCGGTCACGCACGGCAGCGGCGTCCGCGGAAAACTCCGCGGCGTCAAGGTGGCAATGTGTATCAATCCACGCGGTCATCGCCGCATGATGCCCGATGGGGCCACCGACCATGCAGGATGGCGCAAACCGTGATACCGTGTGTTTTCGCTTTTCCTATTCTTCGCTTCCCGCAGTTTCGACAGGTGAACGAATGCGCAGGCCAGCCCTCTACAGCTCCAGCCGATCGGGCCGTTCGGGACAGGACGCCACCGCGGCCCAAGAGACCGTGCCTGTCCAGCCGGCGCCGGTGCCCCAGCGGCGCCGGTTTCATGTTTCCAGCACGCGCCTGCTCTGGGCGGCGGTCATCGTCCTGGCCGCCGCGCTGGCCTTCACCTTCAGCCACGGCATGCGCACCCAGCGCAAGCTGACCCAGGACGACATCAACGCCGCGGTGATGAAGACCCTGGAAACCCAGGTACTTCCCTCCGAATATGCGAAGGCCTACCAGAACATCCTGCCCTCGGTGGTGCGCGTGGTGAGCTACGTGAAGAAGAGCCGGCTCAAGGAAGACCATCCCGCCGCGCGTTCAGGCGCCAAGCCCAAGCCGCTCGGCCCCGCCACCGGCGGTGCGGCCGCCGCCGACGACGACGAAGTCGAGCAAGGCGTGGGCACCGGTGTCGTGATCATCGACAAGGGCGTCATCCTCACCAACCTGCACGTGGTCTCCGGGGCCGACCGGATCAAGGTCATTTTCTCGGACGGCCTCGAAGCCAGTGCCACCATCACAGGCGCGCAGCCCGAGAACGACCTGGCCGTGCTGCAGGCCAGCAAGATCCCCGACGACATGATCGCCGCCACCATGCGCTCGACGGCAGACCTCGCCCCGGGCGACAAGGTGCTCGCGGTGGGCTTCCCGTTCGGCATCGGCCCCTCGGCGTCGGGCGGCGTCGTCTCCGGCCTGAAGCGCGCCTTCCGCTCGCCCGAGGGCAAGCAGGAGATGAGCAACCTGATCCAGTTCGACGCGGCCGCCAACCCCGGCAATTCCGGCGGGCCGCTCGTCACCATGGACGGCGAGGTGGTCGGCATCGTCACGGCGATCCTGAACCCCACGCCCGCGCGCACCTTCCTGGGCATCGGCTTCGCCGTGCCCATCGAGAACGCCGCGACCGCCGCCGGGCTGCCGCCGTTCTAGGGGCGGGGCCCGATTTCCTTTCCTTCACCCCTCAGCGAACACATGGACTCCACCACACGCCAGGACAGCGCCACCGCCCAGTTGATGGAGCAGATCCTCTACGAGGTCAAGCGGGTCGTCGTCGGTCAGGACCGCTTCCTCGAGCGCGTGATGGTCGCGATGCTGGCCCAGGGCCACCTGCTGGTCGAAGGCGTGCCGGGCCTGGCCAAGACGCTGACCGTCAAGACCCTCGCGAACACCATCCGCGGCCAGTTCAAGCGCATCCAGTTCACGCCCGACCTCGTCCCGGCCGACCTCGTGGGCACCCGCATCTACAACCAGAAGACCGGCGAGTTCAGCACCGCGCTGGGGCCTGTGTTCACCAACCTGCTGCTGGCCGACGAGATCAACCGCGCGCCGGCCAAGGTGCAGAGCGCGCTGCTGGAGGTGATGCAGGAGCGTCAGGTGACGATCGCCGGGGAGACGCACAAGGTGCCCAGCCCCTTCCTCGTCATGGCCACGCAGAATCCGATCGAGACCGAGGGCACCTATCCGCTGCCCGAGGCGCAGGTGGATCGCTTCATGATGAAGGTGCTGGTGGATTACCCCACCGACGAGGAAGAGTTCGTGATCGTCGAGCGCGTCACCGGCCCGGCCGTCACCGTCAGCGCCGTCGCCAGCACCGAGCAGCTCGCCGAACTGCAGCGCGAGTGCCGCCGCATCTACGTGGACCCGTCGCTGGTGCAGTACGCGGTGCGGCTGGTGTCCGCCACGCGCACGCCCGAAAAGCACGGCCTGAAGGACCTGGACAAGTACATCACCTTCGGCGCCAGCCCGCGCGCGACGATCAACCTCACCGAAGGCGCGCGCGCCCTGGCGATGCTGCGCGGGCGCACCTATGCGCTGCCGGAAGACATGACGGACCTGGTGCCGGACGTGATGCGGCACCGCCTGGTGCTGTCGTACGAGGCGCTGTCGGAGGGCCTCTCCGCCGACGCGCTCGTGGCGAAGATCATGGCCAAGATCCCGGCGCCGGCCAAGCCCCTGGAGCACGAAAAGCTTGCTGCATAAGCCACGCCAGCCGGCGGCCGCCCAGGTGCCGGCACCACCCCCCAACGCCGAGCACGTGCTGCGGCGGCTGGAATGGACCGTGATCCGCCGACTCGACGGCCTGCTGCAGGGCGATTACCGCACGCTGTTGCGCGGCTCGGGCCTGGACCTGGCCGACCTGCGCGAATACCAGCACCACGACGACGTGCGCCACATCGACTGGAACGTGACGGCACGCTTGCAGGTTCCGCATGTCCGCGTTTTCACGGAAGACCGGGAGATGGCGGCCTGGTTCCTGCTGGATTTGAGCCCGTCGGTGGATTTCGGCTCCGGCGACCAGCGCAAGCGCCACGTCTCGGCCGAGTTCGTTGCCGTGCTCGCGCGCCTGCTCACCCGGCACGGCAACCGCGTCGGCGCCCTGCTCTACGGCTCGGGCGTGGACACCATGATTCCCACGCGCGGCGGCCGCCGCCATGTGCTGCACCTGCTGCACAGCATCCAGGCGCGGCCCGCGTCCGTCGAGTCGGGCACCACCCGGCTGACCGAGCTGCTCGCGTCGGCCGCGAGCCTCATCAAGCGCCGCTCGACCATCTTCGTGGTCTCCGATTTCATCAGCGAGCCCGGCTGGGAGAGGCCGCTCGCCCTGCTGGCCCAGAGGCACGAAGTGGTTGCGGTGCGCGTCCTGGACCCGCTGGAGCTGGACATTCCCGACCTGGGGTTGCTCACGATCCGCGATTCGGAAACCGGCGAACAATTGCTGGTAGACACACACGATGCGGGCTTTCGCAAGCGCTTCGCGCGGATCGCGGCGCAACGCGAGGCCGAACTGCGCGAAGGTTTCGTGCGCGCCAGCGTCGACGCGCTGGAGCTGGCCACGGACGGCGACCTGGTCGACGCGATCGTGCGCTTTGCCGAGATGCGCAAGCGCCGCGTGCGGCTTTCGTCCGGCGGCCTGCCGGCGCACCTCAAGCGCGCGGCCTAGACGGGGAGGACTGACCCATGAACTTCCTCTGGCCCGAATTCCTCTGGTTGCTGCTGGCGCTGCCCGTGCTGGTGCTGCTCTATGTGTGGCTATTGCGTCGCAAGAAGAAAACGGCCCTGCGCTACGCGTCGCTGTCCATCATCAAGGAAGCGATGGGGCCCGGCCAGACCATCCGCCGCCACATCCCGCCGGCCCTCTTCCTGCTGGCCATGGCGGCGATGCTGCTGGCCGCGGCGCGGCCGGTGGCCGTCGTCACGCTGCCGTCGAACCAGCAGACGATCATCCTGGCGATGGACGTCTCGGGCAGCATGCGCGCCACCGACGTCCAGCCCAACCGCCTGGTCGCGGCGCAGAACGCGGCCAAGGCCTTCATCGGCGAGCTGCCGCGCCACGTGAAGGTGGGCATCGTCGCTTTTGCCGGGTCCGCCCAGGTGGCGCAGCTGCCCACCGTCAACCGCGAAGACCTGGTCACGGCCATCGACCGGTTCCAGCTGCAGCGCGCCACCGCCACCGGCAACGCGATCGTCATCTCGCTGGCCACCTTGTTCCCCGACGCCGGCATCGAGCTGCAGTCCCTGCAAGGCGGGCGCGACCGCCAGCGCGGCTTCGCCATCGACGGCGAGAAGAAGGAAAAGAAGGAGTTCACGCCGGTGGCCCCAGGCTCCTACACATCCGCCGCCATCATCATGCTCACCGATGGCCAGCGCACGACCGGGGTCGACCCGCTCGAGGCAGCCAAGCTCGCCGCCGACCGCGGGGTGCGGGTGTACACGGTCGGCATCGGCACGGTGGACGGCGAAACCATCGGCTTCGAGGGCTGGTCGATGCGGGTGCGCCTGGACGAGGAAACGCTCAAGGCCATCGCGAACAAGACCAGCGCCGAGTACTACTACGCCGGCACCGCCCAGGACCTCAAGAAGGTCTACGAGACGCTGAGCTCGCGCCTGACGGTGGAGAAGAAGGAAACCGAAGTCTCGGCGCTGCTCGCCATGGCCGCGGCCGTCCTGGCGCTGCTGTCCGCGGGCCTGTCGCTGCTCTGGTTCAACCGCATCATGTGACGCCCCCGTGTCATCGCGGGTTTCACGGCTACGTTCCCAGCAGCCCCGACGACAACCGCAATTGCCGCCCGCAGCGCGCCGCCAGCGTCTCGTCGTGCGTGACGAGGATGAACGCCGTGCCGCGCTCTCGCGCCAGCCGCAGCATCAGGTCGAACACGACGTCCGCCGTGCTGCGGTCCAGGTTGCCGGTGGGCTCGTCGGCCATGACGCAGGCGGGGTTCGTGACCAGCGCGCGTGCAATGGCAACGCGCTGGCGCTCGCCGCCCGACAGCTCGGCCGGGCGGTGGCGCACGCGCTCGGCAAGGCCGACGGCGGCCAGGGTCTCGGCGGCCTGCCGCGCGCACACCTCGGGCGGCTCGCGCCGGATGCGCAGCGGCATGCCGACGTTGTCCAGCGCGCTGAACTCCGGCAGCAGGTGATGGAACTGATACACGAAACCGAGGTGCTTGTTGCGCACGCGGCCCTGCGCGGCGGCGTCCAGGCTGGTGAACGCCTGCCCCATCAGCTCCACGGTTCCGCTGGTCGGCGCGTCCAGCCCGCCCAGCAGGTGCAGCAAGGTGCTCTTGCCCGAACCCGAGGCGCCGACGATGGCGACCGTCTCGCCGGCGTGCACATCGATGTCCACGCCGCGCAGCACCTCGACGTCCAGCCCGCCTTCGGTGAAGCGCTTGGTGATGCCGCGGGCCTTGAGAACAACCTCACTCATACCGGAGCGCCTCGGCGGGGTTGACGCGGCTGGCGCGCCAGCTGGGGTAGATGGTGGCGAGGAAGGCCAGCACCAGGGAGATGATGGCGATCGGCATGATGTCGGACTGCTGCGGGTCGCTGGGCATGCGGCTGATCAGGTAGATGTCCCGGGGCAGGAAGCTCGCGTTGAAGAGCTGCTCCAGCGCGGGCACGATCACGTCGATGTTCAGCGCGATGCCCAGTCCCAGCAGCAGCCCGCCGAGCGTGCCGATCACGCCCACGGCCGCGCCCTGGACGACGAAGATGCCCATGATGCTGCCCGGGCTCGCGCCGAGGGTGCGCAGGATCGCGATGTCGGCGCGCTTGTCGGTGACAGTCATCACCAGCGTGCTCACCAGGTTGAACGCGGCGACAGCCACGATCAGCGTCAGGATGATGAACATCATCCGTTTCTCCACCTGCACCGCGGCGAACCAGGTGCGGTTCTGCCGGGTCCAGTCACGCACCAGGAAGTCGCCGCTGAGGGTGCGCTGCAGTTCGACCCCGACTTCCGGCGCCTGGTGCAGGTCCTTGAGTTTGAGCCGGACACCGGTCGGCCCTTCAAGGCGGAAGATGCGCGCGGCGTCGTCCTGGTGCAGCAGCGCGAGGCCGCTGTCGTACTCGAAGTGCCCGGAGTCGAACGTGCCGACCACCGTCATCTGCTTGAGCCGCGGCACCACGCCCGCAGGCGTGACTTGCCCGCTGGGCGCGATCAGCGTCAGCGGGTCGCCCTCGCGCACGCCGAGGTTGCGGGCCAGTTCGGCGCCGAGCACGATGCCGAACTGGTCGGGCACCAGCTTCGCCAGCACCGGCTGCAAGGTGGCCGCGAGGTCGGTGACTTCGCCTTCGTGAGCGGGGTCGATCCCGCGCACGATGGCGCCGCGCATATCCTCGCCCCGCGCCAGCAGCGCCTGTGCCGAGATGAATGGCGCCGCGCCGACGACCTGCGGGTTGCGCCGGGCCTCCTGCATGGTGCGGTTCGCATCCTCGAGCGCGCCGCCGCCGGTGCCGAAGATCTCGATGTGCGAGACCACGCCGAGCATGCGGTCGCGCACTTCCTTCTGGAAGCCGTTCATCACCGACAGGACGATGATCAGCGCCGCCACGCCGAGCGCGATGCCGAGCATGGACACGCCGGAGATGAAGGAGATGAAGCCGTTGCGGCGGGTGGCGCGGCCGGCGCGGGTGTAGCGCCAGCCCAGGACCAGTTCGTAGGGGATAAGCACTCAGCCTCCGCAGAGCCGCCTCAAGGAGGCTGAAGCCCCCTCGGGGGGCAGCGACAGAACGAAGTGACGAGCGTGGGGGTTCATGGATCGGGTTGTTGTTGGGCTGGATTGTGGCATCCCGGACAATACGCGCATGTCAGACGGTGTCCACTTGTTAGTCCCTTTCGCTTCTTCCATGGGGGAAGGCTGTGCCCAGGCGCTTCGGACGCTGGAACTGCCGCACCTGGAAAAGCTGCTGGCGCGGCTGGCGCCGGGCCAGCCGGAGGCGGGGAGCGAGCTCACGCTCTCGATGCCCTGCGAAAGGGTGCTGGCGCGCGAATCCGGGCTGGCGTTCGAGGACGGGCGCATTCCCTGGGCCGCCTGGCAGGTCCGCGAGGCCGGCGGCGATGCCGGCGACCGCGCCTGGGCGTTCATCACGCCGTGCCACTGGCGCGTCGGCACCGGCCACGTGGCCATGGACCACCCGCACCACCTGCGGCTCGCGCAGCAACACTCCAAGATCCTGCTCGCGGCCATGCAGCCGTACTTCGAGGCCGACGGCATCGCGCTGGCGTACGACGCGCCGACGCGCTGGCTGGCGCAGGGCGACATCTTCCGCGGCCTGCCGACCGCGTCGCTCGACCGCGTGGTGGGCCGCACCATTGACGACTGGATGCCGCGCACCCCGCAGGCCGGGCCCTTGCGGCGCCTGCAGCAGGAAATGCAGATGCTTCTCTACACGCACGAGGTGAACGACGAGCGCGCCCGCGCCGGCCTGCAGCCAGTCAACTCTTTCTGGATCAGCGGCACGGGCGCATTGCCGCCCGCGCCCGCCGCCATGGCGCCGCCGGGCCCGCAGATCGCCAATGACCTGCGCGACGCCGCCCTGCTCGGCGACTGGGACGCCTGGGCCGCGGCGTGGAAGCACCTGGATGCAACGGAGTGCCCGCGCCTGCTGCAGGCGCTCCACGATGGCCGGCCCGTCACGCTCACGCTGTGCGGCGAGCGCAGCGCCAGGACCTGGTCGAGCGCGGGCGCGGGCATCCTGCGCCGGCTGGCGGCGCCGTTCGCGCGCAGGCAAGCGGCTATGCTGCTCGAGCCGTTATGAAGATCATCACCCGCGAAATCCCGCCGCGCGCCGCCTGGGCGCTGGAGCAGGCGGGCGTCCACCCCCTCCTCGCGCAACTTTACGCCGCGCGCGGTGTGCTGGGCAAGGACGAACTGGACGACGGCCTGGCGCGTTTGCTGCCGCCCGCCGGCATGAAAGGACTCGTCGAAGCGGCCGTGCTGCTGGCCGACGCGATTGCCGCGGGGCAGCGGCTGTGCATCGTCGCCGACTACGACTGCGACGGCGCTACCGCCTGCGCCGTTGCCATGCGCGGGCTGCGCCTGCTCGGCGCGCGGAACCTGGATTACCTGGTGCCCGACCGCGTGGTGGACGGTTACGGCCTGACGCCGCCGATCGCGCAACGGGTCAAGGACCGGGGCGCCGACGTCCTCGTCACCGTGGACAACGGCATCGCCAGCGTCGAGGGCGTGGCCATGGCCAATGCGCTGGGCCTGAAGGTGCTCGTGACCGACCACCACCTGCCGGGCCCCGCGCTGCCCGAGGCCGCCGTCATCGTCAACCCGAACCAGCCGGGCTGCACGTTCGAGAGCAAGTCGATCGCCGGCGTGGGCGTGATGTTCTACGTGCTGCTGGCGCTGCGCTCCGAGTTGCGCCAGCGCGGGGTGTTCGACACGCAGAACCAGCCCAAGCTCGATGCGTTGCTGCCCTTGGTGGCGCTTGGGACCGTCGCCGACGTGGTCAAGCTCGATGCCAACAACCGTCGCCTCGTCGCCCAGGGCCTGATGCGCATCCGCGCCGGCGCGCTGCCCTGCGGGCTCGCGGGCCTGTTCACGGCGGCGGCGCGCAATTCGAAGGTGGCCACCACCTTCGATTTCGGGTTCGCCCTGGGCCCCCGCATCAACGCGGCCGGGCGCCTGTCGGACATGACGCTGGGGATCGAATGCCTGCTGACGGACGACTCCGCCCGCGGCGACGAGCTGGCGCGCACGCTCGACACCATCAACCGCGAGCGCCGCGAGATCGAGGGCGGCATGCGCGAGCAGGCGATGGAGATCGCCGAATCCCTGTTCGACGAAGGCGACGAGCCGCCTGCGGCCATCTGCGTGTTCGACCCGGACTTCCACGAGGGCGTCGTGGGCATCGTCGCCTCGCGCATCAAGGACAAGCTGCACCGGCCCACGTTCGTGTTCGCGGCGAGCGGGGCGCCGGGCAAGGAGCATGAGCTGAAAGGATCCGGCCGCTCGATCGCCGGCTTTCACCTGCGCGACGCGCTGGACCTCGTGGCCAAGCGCCATCCCGGTGTGCTGCTGCGCTTCGGCGGGCACGCCATGGCCGCGGGCTGCACCGTTGCCGAGGACCAGCTCGACGTCTTCGAGCAGGCCTTGATCGGGGTCGCGCAGGAATGGCTGGATGCGCCGACGCTGTTGCGGCGCCTGCATACCGACGGCCCCCTTGCGCCGGAATACCGCCGTCCCGACCTGGTGGACACGTTGCACCATGAGGTATGGGGCCAGGGCTTCGCCCCGCCGGTGTTCAGCGAGGAGGTGGAGATCATTTCCCAGCGGCTTGTGGGCGAGAAGCACCTGCAGCTCAAGCTCAAGCACCAGGGGCAGGCGGTGGACGGCATCTGGTTCGGCCGCACCGAGCCGCTGCCGTCCAAGGTCAAGCTCGCGTTCCGGCTGGATGCGGACGAGTGGCAGGGCGTGAGAAGGGTGCGCTTCCTGGTGGAGGGCGCAGAGTACTGACGGTGGACGGCGTCAGGCGTGCAGGCCGACGGGCACCGGCGCCCGTTCGTCGTCGAAGTACGCGAACAGCTTCGCGGCCACTTCACGCAGCTCACGGTCCTGCACGGTGTGGGCGCGGGCCAGCTGCCACATCGCATATTCGCGGTCGCCGAGCATCATGTCCGCGCTGACGCACCGGCCATGCCCGGACATCAACAGCGCGAACGCCGCCAGGAGCCGCGTTGGGCAGTAGCGCATCGACCCCGTCAGCTCATCGTATTCGTCGGATGCGTCCAGCGACGTCAGCGACACGTCGTTCCACGGCAGGCGGGCAGAGGCGACAGCGTTGTTCATGGTGCACTCCCTTGACTATCTGGTTTCATCGTAGGCAAGGAAAAGTGCCTGTGCAGTAAGCGCGCAGGCCCGGAAACTGTCGGACGCCCGCCCGGTGCTGGCGTCGCGCTTTGGACGTTCCGTGTCGGGGAAAGGGGTCAACGGTAGGCGAAGCCGACGGGCACCGTGGTGCTCATCACCGTGCGACGCGCGCCGGGCGCGCCGCTCTCGGCGGCCATCACCAGATCCGGGGTCCTCGACGGATCCACGCGGTTCGCGCAGCTGTTGAGCGTCGCCCGGGGAATGTAGCGGAGGCAATCCGCCACCGCGACGCGCTGCACCTGCAAAGTGGCATCGCGCACCTCGGCCTTGCGCACCTGGTGGCTGCACAGCATCCAGAACGCCAGCAGTTGCCCGGCCACGAGCGTCAGGAGCACCGGCCACAGAAGCTTGTCGCGCGGCATGGCGGCAATCTTTCCGAACGGGTGGCGCTGCATCATGGGGCTCCTGGGGTGGTAAGCCATCCTAGGAAAGGGGCGAAACGCCGTAACGCGGCTTTTGGCGCGTGCTGCTGTAGGACAAAGTCGCGCTGCCCAGCCGTGCATACTTTGCCCCCATGAACCGCCTGCTCGACCCCGCGGAAACCGCTTCCCGCCTGCCCTATGCGGCGCTGGTGGCCGAGCTCCGCCTGCTGCTCGCAGACTCCACGGTCCAGGTGCCCGGGCGTTTGGTGCAACGGCTCCCGGGCGGCGGCAGCCTCTTCGTGATGCCGGCGCTGGACGGTCGCATCGCGATCACCAAGCTGATCACCTTCACGCCGGGCAACGCCGGCACGGCGCGGCCCGCGATCCAGGGCGACGTGATCGTGTTCGACGTGGCCACGGGCGAACGCGTGCTCGTGCTCGACGGCCCCACGGTGACGGCGCGCCGCACGGCCGCGGTGTCGCTATTGGCCGCCCAGTGCCTGGCGCCGAACCAGGCGGGCCCGCTGCTGATCGTCGGCGCCGGTGCGCAGGGCCGGGCCCACCTCGATGCCTTCGGGGATGGTTTGCCATTGCTGCGGGAAGTGAGGATCGCATCGCGCAGCCCGGCCGGCGCGCAGGCCTTGGCCGCCGTAGCGAAGGCTCGCGGCCTGCGCGCCAGCGTGGTGGTGCACCCGGGCGATCACCTGGCCGATTGCCCGCTGGTGGTCACGTGCACTCCCGCGGCCGGCGTGGTGCTGCGCGGGCTGCCGCGCGAAGATGCGTTCATCGCGGCCGTGGGGTCGTTCACGCCGGACATGGTCGAGCTCGACCCGGGGTTGTGCCGCCATTGCGCCGACAACGGCACGATCATCGTGGACACGGCCCACGCCCGTCACGAAGCGGGTGACCTGCTGCAGGCGGGCCTGGATGTGGGCGCGTTCGCGCCCCTGGGCGAGGCGCTCGACGGCGCCGACTGGGTCAAGGGCCCCGTGCTGTTCAAGAGCTGCGGTTGGGCCGGCTGGGACCTGGCCGCCGCCCGGGCGGCGATGCGCTGACCGGCCTCAAGCCTTCGGCAGCGTCACGCCCTTTTGTCCCTGGTACTTGCCGCCGCGGTCCTTGTAGCTGGTCTCGCAAACCTCGTCGCTCTCGAAGAACAGCACCTGCGCGCACCCCTCGCCGGCGTAGATTTTCGCGGGCAGCGGCGTGGTGTTGGAGAACTCCAGCGTCACGTAGCCTTCCCACTCGGGCTCGAACGGCGTGACGTTGACGATGATGCCGCAGCGCGCATAGGTGCTTTTCCCCAGGCAGATGGTCAGCACATTGCGTGGGATGCGGAAGTACTCGACCGTG
>JAUYOG010000004.1 GCA_030695945.1 Ramlibacter sp. | reverse complement strand
GCCTGCGATGGCCGGTTTTGCGGTCGGCGCGAAGCGCTTCGTCAACATGCTCATCGCGCCTGTTCGAACGAAGCGGCCTCAGGGCGCGCAGTGAGTTGCGCGATGCGACCGCAAAACCGGTCATCGCAGGTTCAGTCGGCGCAGCCGACCGCCTTGTCGCGCGGCACAGCCCACCCGCACGCGGCTTTGCCGCGAGGTCGCGCCCAGCAGTGCTACCGTTGGTGCACGTAGGTCCCAGGCGCGAGAACGGGCGCGCCGTCTTGCTGCAGTCCCACGACCGGCCGCGCCTTGACCTTGCCGCTCGAATGCCGGTGCAGCCACTGCTGCCAGCAGGGCCACCACGAACCGCCGGCCGAAGGCGCCGTCTCCTGCCAGGCCGCCGGGTCGGCGGGCGCTTTGCGCGGCGCATGGGACGCGACGCGGTAGCTCGCCTGCGGATGCGCCTCGGGGCCGCTGGGCGGGTTGACGATCCCCACGTTGTGGCCGCCCGAGGTCAGCAGGAAAGTGACCGGCGCATGCACGAGGCGGCAGACCTTGTACACGGTCTTCCACGGCGAGACATGGTCGCGCTCCGTCGCCACCACGAACATCGGCACTTCGATCTCGTGGAGCGAGACCGGGTGGCCGTGCGCCGGGTAGCGGCCCTCGGCCAGGTCGTTGTGCAGGTAGAGGCGGCGCAGGTACTGGCTGTGCATGCGCGCCGGCAGGCGCGTGGCGTCGGCGTTCCACGCACGCAGCGCGGACATCGGCGTGTGCGCGCCCATCAGGTACTCGTGCACGAGCTTGGACCACACCAGGTCCTTCGAGTTGATGAGCTGGAACGCGCCGGCCATCTGGCGGCCGTCGAGATAGCCGCGCTCGGCCATCAGGTCCTCGAGGAACGCGATCTGGCTTTCGTCGATGAACAGGCCCAGCTCGCCCGGTTCGTGGAAGTCGATTTCCGCCGCCAGCAGGCTCACCGTCTTCAGCGGGTTGTGCGGCTTCGCGCCCAGCACGGCAGCGGCGATCGCCAGCAGCGTGCCACCAAGGCAGTAACCCATCGCATGGATGCCGGCGCTGCCGCTGCGCGCCTTCACCTCCTTCACCACCGCCAGCACGCCGAGGTCGAGGTAGTCTTCCATGCCCAGCCCCCGATCCTCGCTGCCCGGGTTGCGCCAGGACACCATGTACACGGTATGGCCCTGTTCGACCAGGAACTTCACCAGAGAATCCTGGGGCGTGAGGTCCAGGATGTAGTACTTCATGATCCACGACGGCACGATGAGCAGCGGTTCCGCGTCCACCTTCGGCGTCGCAGGCTCGTACTGGATCAGCTCGACCAGGTGGTTGCGCAAGACGACCTTGCCCGGCGTCACCGCCACGTCGCGGCCCGGCAGGAAATCCTCCACGCCGCGCGGCCGGCCGTCGCTGAGCACGGCCAGCGCATCGCGGGACCAGTTCGCGAAGCCCGTCGCCAGGTTCAGCCCGCCCGAGTGCAGTGTTTCCTTCAGCACCTGGGGATTGGTGGGAATGAAATTCGACGGCGACCACGTGTCCAGCCACTGCCGCAGCGTGAAGTCCACCACCTCTTCATGGTGGCGCGACACCCCGCGCACGCCGGTCGCCGCCTCGCGCCACCACTGCTGCTGCAGCAGGAACGCCTGGGCCATGGCGCCGTAGGCCGGCGCTTCCCACTCGGGCCGCGAGAAGCGCTTGTCCTCCGGCACCGGCTCGACGCAGCGCTCGCAATGGCCCTGCCACGCATGGGTGGCGCAGTGTTGCCACATCAGGGCCTTGCCCAGGGCGCTCGACGCGAGTTCGGCCTGCTTGGACGGCGACACCGCCAGGTGCGTCAGCCAGTCGGAGAAGGCCTGCGCCACCGACGAAGGCGACACGCCATTCGCCAGCCGCGCCAGGCCCAGCTTGATCGGGAGGTCCATCGCGGCCGGCTCGTGCGCCGTGACAGGCGGGTCGGGAGTCGCCATGGATTCATCGTGGCACCGCTGGGCCGTTAGGTTTTGCGCGAGGTCAACCATGCGGCGAATGGCGCCCGGCCGAGCCTGCGCCTGCGTACCATCCGTCCATGTTGCCGAGTTTCATGACCGCCATGACAGTGGCTCCCACGGGCCGGCAATTGCAGGCGAGCCGCAAGCCGGTGCCCCAGGCGCAGGGACATGACGTGCTGGTGCGGGTGCTTGCGTGCGGCGTGTGCCGCACGGACCTGCACATCATCGATGGCGAGCTGCCCGCGCACCGCGAAGGCGTCGTGCCCGGGCACGAGGTGGTGGGCAGCGTCGTGGCCCGCGGCCCGCAGGCCAAGCACTTCGCGATCGGGCAGCGCGTCGGCATCCCCTGGCTCGGCCGCTCGTGCGGGCATTGCGGCTACTGCGCGATGGACCGCGAGAACCTGTGCGACGAGCCGGTATTCACCGGCTACGACCGCGACGGAGGCTTCGCGGAATACGCGGTCGCCGACGAGCGCTTCTGCTTCGCCCTGCCCAGCCGCTACGACGACGCGCACGCGGCGCCGCTGCTGTGCGCCGGGCTGATCGGGTTTCGCGCGTGGCGCCTCGCCGGCGCCGCCACGCAGCGGCGCATCGGGCTGTACGGCTTCGGCGCGGCGGCGCACATCATCTGCCAGGTCGCGGCCGCGCGCGGCCAGGAGGTCTACGCCTTCACGCGCAGCGGCGACACCGCCGGCCAGGCCTTCGCGCGCCGCCTCGGCGCGGTGTGGGCGGGCAGCTCCGGCGACGCGCCGCCCGTGGCCCTGGACGCGGCCCTGATCTTCGCGCCGGTCGGCGCGCTGGTGCCGGTGGCGCTGGCCGCCACGCACAAGGGCGGCGTCGTCGTGTGCGCGGGCATCCACATGAGCACGATCCCGGCGTTCGACTACGACCTGCTGTGGGGCGAGCGCGTGCTGAAATCCGTTGCCAACCTCACGCGCGCGGACGGCGACGCCTTCTTCAGCCTCGTGGCCGAGCTGGCCCTGGAGACGCACGTGCAAACCTTCGCACTGCAGGACGCGAACGCCGCCGTGCAGGCGTTGCGCAGCGGCCAGGTGGAAGGCGCGGCCGTGCTGGTTCCCTGAGGGCCCCGGCAAGGCGTTAGCATTCGGGGAGACCTTCCAAGGAGATTCCCGAATGACAGTCGAATCGCTCGCGCTCGATCCGGGCGCGGTCCGCGCCCTCGCCGCCGTGTCCACCGGCACCATCACCACCGTGCTGCTGAAAAAGGGCCTGCGCAATGTCTGGCTGCGCGGCACCCGGCCGCTCGCGGCCGGCCAGCCCCGGGTGGTCGGGCGCGCCTTCACGCTGCGCTTCGTCTCGGCGCGCGAGGACCTGGCCACCCCGGCCTCATGGGGCTCACCCATTTCCACACGCGCGGCGATCGAATGCATGCCGCCGGGCTGCGTCGCCGTCGTCGGGGCCATGGGCGTGACCGACGCAGGCATCTTCGGCGACATCCTGTGCGCCCGCATGGTCAAGCGCGGCGTCGCCGCGCTGGTCAGCGACGGCGTCGTGCGCGACGTGTCGGGCGTGCTCGGCACCGGCCTGCCGGTGTGGTGCCAGGGCACCGCCGCACCCGCATCGGTCGCCGGCCTCACCTTCGTCGGCTGGCAGGAGCCCATCGATTGCGGCGGCGTCGCCGTCTTTCCCAACGACGTGATCGTGGTGGACCAGGACGGCGCCGTGTTGATCCCCGCCGCGCTGCTGGACGATGTCATCTCGGCCGCGACTGAGCAGGAACACCTCGAGAACTGGATCATGAGCCAGGTGAACCAGGGCGCCGCCCTGCCCGGCCTTTACCCGCCCAACGAGGAAAACCGCGCGCGCTACGAGGCCTGGCGCAAGCAGCAGCCGGGCTGAACCAGGGGCGCGCGGCAGGCCGCGGCGCCAGCCCCGACACCGCTCACGCGATGTTGCGGCAGATCAACATCATTTCGGGGTCCGTGTATAGATTTCCCTGAGAGCCTCGCCGCGACGCAGCCAGCGCCCGCCGGCCGGCGCAAGGAGGAATCGCATGAAATCAGACCTGCAACTCAAGTCCGACGTGGCCGATGAACTGGCCTGGGACCCCTCGATCAATGCCACCAACATCGGCGTCGCCGTCAAGGACGGCGTCGTCACGCTGTCCGGCCACCTCGACACTTTCGCCGAGAAGCACGCCGCCGAGCGCGCGGTGCGCCGGGTTTCGGGCGTGCGCGGCATCGCGCTGGACCTCGACGTCAAGCTCGCGCCCGGCCACCAGCGCAGCGATTCGGAAATCGCGCAGGCCGCCACTGCCGCGCTGCGCCTGAACTCGCTCGTGCCCGACGGCAAGGTGAAGGTCGAGGTCGAGGACGGCTGGATCACCCTCACGGGCGAGGTCGACTGGCGCTACCAGTTCGCCAGCGCCGAGCAGTGCCTGCGCTCGCTGACGGGCGTCCGCGGCCTGTTCAACCAGGTCACCATCAAGCCGCGAATCAAGGGCGATGACATCACACGGCAGATCGCCGCGGCGCTCACGCGCCAGGCGGCGCGCGAGGCGAGGCACATCGAGGTGGATGTCGACGGCGCCGTCGTCACCCTGAGCGGCAAGGTGCGCTCGATGGCCGAGCACGACGCCGCCATCGGCGTGGCCTTCTCCGCGCGCGGCGTATCCCGCGTCATCGACCACCTGCACGTGGCCGGCTGAACGTTCCCAATCGGTCCACTCCCAGGAGCATCATCATGACAAGACTCAGCCTTTTCGATCCGGCATTCAGCGACAACTTCGAATCCGCCATGCGCCGCTTCTTCGCGCCCACCCCGTTCGAGGCGGACATGCCCGCGCTCAAGATGCGCATCGACGTTTCCGAGAAGGACAACGCCTATGAAGTCAAGGCCGACATCCCCGGCGTGAAGAAGGAAGACATCAACGTGCGCATCGACGGCAACGTCGTGCAGATCGACGCCGAGGTCAAGCGGGAGAAGGAGACCAAGGGCGACGGCGACAAGGTCCTGCGGAGCGAGCGCTACTACGGCAACGTTTCCCGCACGTTCAGCCTGGCGGAAGACGTGGACGACGCCAAGGCGGACGCAAAGTACGCCGACGGCGTGCTGACGCTGGTGCTGCCCAAGAAGGCCACGGCGGCATCCCGCAAGCTGGCCATCCACTAGGCGCCGCCATGTCCACCGCACCGGCTCGGCAGCCTGCCCTGCCGGTGCTGCAGGCGCGCTCGCTGCGCAAGACCTACGGCAGCGGCGAGACGGCCGTGCACGCGCTGCGCGACGTCGACCTCGATGTCGGCGCCGGCGAGTTCGTGGTGTTGCTGGGGGCCTCGGGCAGCGGCAAGTCCACGCTGCTCAACATCCTCGGCGGGCTGGACCGCCCCACCTCCGGCGATGTCCGGTTCTTCGACCACGTCCTCACGCAGGCCGACGACGACGAGCTCACGCGCTACCGGCGCGAGCACGTCGGCTTCGTCTTCCAGTTCTACAACCTGATTCCCAGCCTGACCGTGCGCGAGAACGTCGCGCTCGTCACCGACATCTCCGAGAATCCGATGCCGGTGGACGAGGCGCTCGAGCTCGTCGCGCTCTCGCCGCGGCGCGACCACTTCCCCTCGCAGCTGTCCGGCGGCGAGCAGCAGCGCGTGGCCATTGCGCGCGCGATCGTCAAGCGCCCGCAGCTGCTGCTGTGCGACGAGCCGACCGGCGCGCTCGACTACGCCACGGGCAAGCTGGTGCTGGAAGTCATCGCGCGCATCAACCGGGAGCTGGGCACCACCGCCATCGTCATCACGCACAACGCGGCGATCGCGGGCATGGCCGACCGCGTCATCCGGTTGTCGGACGGCCGCATCGCCAGCATCGAAAGACCCGAGCGGCGGTTGACCCCGGCGGAACTCTCGTGGTGAAAATGTTGCCCCCACGCTCCCTACGCTCGCTGCCCCCCGAGGGGGCCCAGTCCGGCTTGGGGCGGCCCGGCGCCGGACTGCCATGAAAGCGCTCGACCGCAAGGTGTTCCGCGACCTGAAGCTGCTGTGGAGCCAGGCCCTCACCATCGCGCTGGTGGTGGCCAGCGGCATCGGCGGGTTCGTGGGCTGCCTGTCGGCCGTGGAGTCGCTGTCGCTCGCCCGCGAGCGCTTCTACGATGCCGGCCGCTTCGGCGACGTCTTCGCCATCGTCAAGCGCGCGCCCGATGCCCAGGCCACGCGGCTGGCCGAGCTGCCGGGCGTGGTCGACGTCCAAACCACGATCGAAGCCGGTGCGCGCGTCACCGTGCCGGACTATGCCGACCCGGTGATCGGCCAGCTGGTCGGGCTCGACAGCCACCAGCCGCGGCGGCTCAACCGCGTGTCGGTGCGCTCGGGGCGGCTGCCCGAACCCGGCTCACGCGCGGGCGGCGAGCTCGAAGCCGTGGTGGCGGAGGTTTTCGCGCAGGCCCACGATCTCACGCCCGGGTCTTCGGTGACGGCGCTCGTCAACGGCAAATTGCGGCGGCTTCGCATCACCGGCACGGTGCTGTCGCCCGAGTACATCTTCGCGGGCATGTGGGGCATGCCGGACGTGCGGGCCTTCGGCGTGTTCTGGCTGGATGCCGACGAGCTCGCCGCCGCGCTCGACATGAAAGGCGCCTTCAACAAGGTGTCTCTCAAGCTGGTACCCGGCACGTCGGAACCGGCAACCCTGGACGCGGTGAACCGGCAGCTCCTGCGCTTCGGCGGGATGCCCGCCCACGGCCGCGACGACCAGATGTCGCATGCCATGCTGGACAACGAGATCCGGGAGCAGCAGATCCTCGGCACCGTCCTGCCCTCGATCTTCCTGGCGGTGGCCGCCTTCCTGCTGCACGTCGTCACGGCGCGGCTGATCGCCACGCAGCGCGAGCAGGTCGCGGCGCTGAAGGCGCTCGGCTACCCCAACCGCGCCATCGCCCTGCACTACCTCAAGCTCGTCGCGCCCATGGCCGCGGGCGGCTGGCTGCTCGGCCTGGGCCTGGCCCAATGGCTGGGGCGGATGCTGATGGGCCTGTACGACGAGGTGTTCCGCTTCCCGGTGTTCGAGCTGGTCATGCCCCCCGGGCTCGTCGCCGTGAGCCTCTTCGTGGTCGCCGTGACGGCCCTGCTGGGCACGCTCACCGCCATCGCCGCGACAGTGCGGCTGCAGCCGGCCGAGGCGATGCGGCCCCCCGCACCCGGGCGCTACCGGCGCTCGCTGCTGGAGCGTGTCCCGCGCCTGCGCACCGGGCCGGCGCTGCGCATGATCCTGCGCAACGTGGAGCGCCGCCCGCTGCGAGCGGCCGTGACGGTGGGCGGCATCGCCGCCTCGGTCGCGATCATCGTCATGGGCAATTTCTTCCGCGACGCCATCGACGTCATCGTCGACACCAACTTCGAGCTGGGCATGCGGGGCGACGTCGAGATGTGGACGACCGACCCGGTCGACGCCAGCGCGTCCCGCCTCCTGGCACGGCTACCCGGCGTCCTCCAGGTCGAGCCCGGGCGGCGCGTGGCGGTGCGCTTCATCCACGGCGCGCGGACCGAAACCGGAGTGATCCAGGGCCGCACGACGCCCACCAGCCTGCTGCGCGTGATCGACGCGGACGGCCGCCTGGCCGAACCGCCCCCCGAAGGCCTGCTGCTCAGCGACCGCCTGGCCGACAAGCTGGGCCTGCGCGTGGGCGACAGCGTGACCGTGGAGCTGCGCGAGGGCCGCCGGGTGGTGCGCGACGTGACCGTCGTGCAGCTGGTGCGCGACATGATGGGACTGAACGCCTACATGGACCGGCGCGCGCTCAACCGGCTGCTGGGCGAAGGCGATGTCGTTTCCGAGTTCACGCTGCGGACCGTCAAGGGCGAGGACATGCGGGTGCTGGAGGCGACCAAGGCGCTGCCGCGCGTGTCGGGCTCCTTCAGCAAGGCTTCGATGATGCGCAACATGGAGGAAGTGACGGCCCGCAACATCCTGATCATGAGCGCGGTGCTCACGGGCTTTGCCGCGGTGATCGCCGTCGGCGTGGTGTACAACAACGCGCGCATCGCGCTGGCCGAGCGCGCCTGGGAACTGGCCAGCCTGCGGGTGCTGGGCTTCACGCGGGCCGAGGTCTCGCTGCTGCTGCTGGGAGAGCTCGGGCTTGCCATCGCCATCGCGCTGCCGCTGGGCATGGCGCTGGGATGGGGGCTGACGCACGGCATCGTGGAGCTCATGCGCTCGGACCAGTTCTATTTCCCGGTGGTCATCCGCGCACGCACTTATGCTTTCGCGGCACTGTGCGTCGTGGCGGCCGGGGTGGCCAGCGCGATGGTGGTGCGCCGGCGCGTGGACCGGCTCGACATGGTCGCCGCGCTCAAGACACGGGAGTGAAGGGGTACAAGGGATGCTGCAGCTGAACAGGAAGACTTTGGGATGGGCCGGCGCCGCGGTGGCGGCCGTGGCCGCGCTGGCGTGGGCCTTCGCGCCCCGGCCCGTGCAGGTGGAAACCTCCGCGGTGAAGCAGGGCCGCTTCGAGCAGTCCATCGAAGAAGACGGCCGCACGCGGCTGAAGGACAGGTTCACCGTCTCCGCGCCGGTGGCCGCGCGGCTGGCCCGCATCGCATTGCGCGAGGGCGACCCCGTGGTGGCGGGCGACACCGTCGCCGTGCTCATGCCCGTGATGTCGTCGATGGTCGACGCGCGCAGCCGCAGCGAGGCGACGGCGAGGCTGAACGCCGCGGCCGCCGGTGTCGAGCGCGCCGGCGCGCGCATCGCCAAGGCGGGCATCGCGCTGCAGGAGGCGCGGCTGGAGCAGGACCGGTCGGAAAAGCTCGCCGCCGACGGCTTCGTTTCCGCGTCGCGCCTCGATGCCTCGCGGCTCGCGGCGGGCAGCGCGCAGCGAGAGCTCGACATGGCCGAGGCTGAGCGTGTGGTGGCGGTGTACGAACAGGCCCAGGCCGCCGCCGCGTTGCAGCCCGCCGCCGCCGGCGCGCCGGGCCGGCCGCTGAACGTGCGCGCCCCGGTGAGCGGCGTCGTGCTGCGCGTGGTGCAGGCGAGCGAAGCGACGGTGCCGGCCGGCGCGGCGCTGCTGGACATCGGTGACCCGTCGCGCATGGAAGTGCTGAGCGAGCTGCTCACGACCGACGCGGTGCTGGCGCAGCCGGGTCGCACCGTGGTCATCGAGCGTTGGGGCGGCCCGCCCGTGGAAGGCCGGGTGCGCCGCGTGGAGCCGGCGGCCTTCACCAAGGTATCGGCGCTCGGCATCGAAGAGCAACGCGTCAATGTGCTGATCGATGTCACCTCCCCCCCGCAGGCCTGGCGCGCCATGGGCGACGGCTTCCGGGTGACGGCCCGGATCATCACCGCCAGCGTCGACCGGGCCACCCTGGTGCCCGTGGGCGCCCTCTTCCCCCATGGGCAGGAGATGGCGGTGTACAGGATCGACGGCCGCCGCGCGCGGCTCGCCCCGGTCAAGGTCCTGGCGCGCAACGCCAGCGAGGCGTCGGTGCGCGACGGCCTGGCGGTGGGCGACCAGGTCGTCGTCTATCCACCGGCCGCGCTGGCAGACGGCGCGCGGGTGAAGGTCAGGGCCCCCTGAAGGTGGCGCTCGGGCCTAGGACTCGTCCGCCCGCACGAGCAACACCGGCACCGGGCTGATGCGCGCGACGCCCTCGGCGGCGCTGCCCAGTGTGAGGCGGGTGAAGCCGCGGCGGCCGTGCGTGCCCATGACGATCAGGTCGCAGCCGTGCTGGCCGACCTGCTCGACGATGACGTCGGCCACGCGCTTGCCCGTCACCTCGCGCAGCAGGGTTTCGCAATGGACGGAGGCGGCTTCCGCCTCGCGCTTGGCCTTGGACAGGACATCGAGCCCGTACTGGCGCAGGCGCTTGAGCATGTCTTCGTAGCCCGAGGCCGAAGTCATCTCGGAAAGCGTGGTGTAGTCGTCCACCACATGCAGGAAAAGCAGGCGGGTGGCCTGGCCGGAGGCCAGTTTCACGGCTTCGCGCAGCCCGCGCTGCGCGGTTGCGCTGCCATCGACGGGGACGAGGATTCGCTGGTACATGACACCTCCTTAAGGCCGCATGGCCCTAGTGTAAGCATCCAGTCGGTTCCGCTTGAGAAATCTCAACGCGCGCGCCGCCGATGCGGCCAATATGGCTACATGACCTCGACGGGATACTCATCATGGATTTTCCAGTGCGCGAGAACCACGAGCTGCGCTTCCTGGCGCTCGAGGACGGCGGCGAGGGTTATGCGTTTCCGTGCGATCCCGCGGGCCGCGTCGAACTCGATGGCCTCACGGAGCGCGAGCGGATCGACTACCTGTATGCGCGGGCGGTCGTGGGCCGCGAGGTCGCGCCGCCGTCGGTGATCCCCAAGCCGCACACGCCTCGCCGCTGAACCGAACCTTGCGGCGGGTCAACCGCGGACCGCGGCCGCGGCACTAAATTGAATCGTGCATACCCTCTCGCCCCACCTGCCGGGGCCCGCGAAGCTGTCCGCGGCCCTGCTGGGCGTACTTTTGGCTGCCGGCTGCGCGCCGTACCTCCCCGCCGCGCCCGCCGATGCCGGTGTCGACGTCCCGGCCGGCTGGTCGCAGCCCGGCAGCGGCGGCTCGCAGCCGCTGGCGCTGTGGTGGCGGGGCTTCGGCGATCCGCTGCTGGTGGAACTGGTGGACGCGGCCCAGCGCGCCAACACCGACCTGGGGATCGCGCAGGCCAATCTCCGCGAAGCACGGGCGCTGCGCGACGCCGCGGCGGCGGGCCTCTGGCCCACCCTGTCCGTGTCCGCCTCGGCGCGGCGCAGCAGCGGCGGCGGCGCGTCGGCCGGCAGCCTCTTCGACGCCGGCTTCGACGCGGCCTGGGAGCCGGACATCTTCGGCGCATCGCGCCACGGCGTGGGCGTGGCGGAAGCCACCGCCCAGGCACGCGCCCTGACCCTCGCCGGCACCGAGGTGTCGGTGGCGGCAGAAGTCGCGACGAGCTACCTGCAGCTGCGCGGCTCGCAGGCCCGCGCCGCATTCGCACGCGAGAACCTCGCCGCGCAGGAGCAGACGCTGCAGATCGCGCAGTGGCGTGAGCAGGCCGGCCTCGGCTCGTCGCTGGAGACCTCGCAGGCGCGCAGCGCGGTGGAGCAGACGCGCGCGCAGCTGCCCGTGCTGCGCGCGAGCATCGCGCAAACAAGCCATGCGCTGGCCGTCCTCACCGGCCGGCCGCCCGCCGCGCTCGATGCCCAGCTGGCAACGGCCGCCGCGCTTCCCCGGGCCCCCGCGGACCTCGCGCTGGCGATCCCCGCCGCCACCCTGCGCCAGCGGCCCGACGTGCTGGCCGCGGAATGGCAGTTGCGCGCTGCGGCCGAGCGCGTGTCCCAGGCCGATGCCCTGCGAAGGCCCGCCGTGCAATTGCGCGCGTCGCTCGCCTGGAGCGCCGCGACGCTCGGCTCGATCGGCAGCATCGACGCCGCGCGTTCACTGGTGGCGAGCATCGGGCAGACACTGTTCGACCGCGGCCGCCTGGACGCGCAGCTCGCGGCGCAGGAGGCGGCGTTCGACGCCGCGCGGCAGTCGTACCGCGCGCGGGTGCTTACGGCCCTGCAGGAAGTCGAGGACGCGCTCTGGGCGCTCGCGGCGTCACGCGATCGCGTGGGGGCGCTCGAGTCCGCGCTGCTGTCCACCCGCGATGCCGTCCTGCTGGCGAACAACCGCTACACCAGCGGCCTGATCGATTTCCAGACCGTCCTGGAGACCCAGCGCACGCTGCTCAACGTGCAGGACAGCCTGGCCTCGGCGCAGACCGAGCTGGCCACCAACCACGTGCGCCTGTACAAGGCGCACGGCGGCGGGTGGGGCCCCGCCGCCACGAACCCGGGGAACCCATCGTGAGTACCGCTTCCACCCTGAAGGCCTCGCTGCTCGGCGGCGACGGCGAGCGCACGTGGTGGCGCCGGCCCACCACCTGGGGCATCGTGCTGCTGGTCGCGGCGACCGCCGCCGGGCTGTGGTTCTGGCAGGGCAAGCGCACCGCCGACGCCAAGCCGCGCTATGTGACCGAACAGGTCACGCGCGGGCGGCTGGTCGTCACCGTCACCGCCAACGGCACGCTGCAGCCCACCAACAAGGCCGACATCGGCAGCGAGCTGTCCGGCACGGTGGCGCGCGTGCTGGTGGACGTGAACGACCGCGTGAAGAAGGGCCAGGTGCTGGCCGAGCTGGACATGAGCCGGCTGAACGACCAGGTCACGCGTTCGCGGGCCGCGCTCGACGTCGGGCAGGCCCGCGTGCGCCAGGCGCAGGCCACGGTCCAGGAAGCGACCGGCAACCTGCAGCGGCTGGAGGAAGTCGCGCGCCTGAGCGGCGGGCGCGTGCCGTCGCAGGCCGAGCTCGCGTCCGCGAAGGCGGTGCTCGCGCGGGCGCAGGCGGAAGCCGCGAGCGCGCAAGCGGGCGTGGCCGACGCGAAGGCCGCGCTGAGCGCCGACGAGACCAGCCTGCGAAAGGCATCGATCCGCTCGCCGATCAACGGCGTGGTGCTGTCACGCTCGGTGGACCCCGGCAATGCCGTCGCGGCATCCCTGCAGGCGGTGACGCTGTTCACGCTGGCCGAGGACCTGGCCCAGATGAAGCTCGCGGTGAACGTCGATGAAGCCGACGTCGGCCAGGTGCGTGACGGCCAAAAGGCGACTTTCACCGTCAGCGCGTACCCAAGCCGCAGCTACCCGGCCACGGTCACGCGCGTGAGCTACGGTTCCACGACCAAGGACAACGTCGTCACCTACATCGCCGAACTGCGCGTGGACAACGCCGACCTGACACTGCGCCCCGGCATGACCGCCAGCGCCCTGGTGATCGCGGCCGAGCGGGTGGACGTGGTGCAGGTGCCGAACGCCGCGCTGCGTTTCACCCCGCCGGCCGCCGCCAACACCAGCATCGTTGCGACCCTGATGCCGCGCATGCCCGGCCAGCGCACGCGCCGCGCGGGCGCGCAGGCCGGAGCCGAACGCACGGTCTGGGTGCTGCAGGATGGAACGCCGGAAGCCATGCTGGTGCGCACCGGCGCCACCGACGGCCGGATGACCGAAGTCACCAGCGACAAGCTCCAGCCCGGCATGCGGGTGATCACGGAGCAGACCACCGGAAGCGCCAAGTGAACGGAGCGACCGCGGCCACGGACGTTCCGCTGATCCGCCTGCGCGGCATCAGCAAGGTCTATGGCGAGGGCCAGGCGGCCGTGCATGCGCTTCGCGACGTGAGCCTGGACATCGCCGCCGGCGAGTTCGTCGCGATCATGGGCCCCAGCGGCTCGGGCAAGTCCACCGCGATGAACATGATCGGCTGCCTGGACACGCCCACCAGCGGCGAATACCTGTTCCAGGGCGCGGCGGTGCACAAACTCTCGCGCGACCAGCGCGCGCGGCTGCGCCGCCGCCACCTGGGCTTCGTGTTCCAGGGCTTCAACCTGCTGCCGCGCACCAGCGCGCAGGAGAACGTGGAGCTGCCGCTGCTGTACCGCGGGGAAAGCGCGAAGGCCCGGCGAGGCGCCGCGGTGGAAGCGCTCGCGTCGGTCGGGCTGGCCGGCTGGGAACACCACAACCCCGGCGAGTTATCCGGCGGCCAGCAGCAGCGCGTGGCGATCGCGCGCGCGCTCGTCACCAAGCCCACCGTGCTGCTGGCCGACGAGCCCACCGGCAACCTGGACACCCAGCGCAGCCGCGAGATCATGGAACTGCTGCGTGCACTGAACGTCGATCGCGGCATCACCATCGTGATGGTCACGCACGAGAGCGACATGGCGGCTTACGCGCGCCGCATCATCCGCTTCGTGGACGGCCGCATCGAGAGCGACGTGCGCACGCCGGGGCTGCCCGAACACGCGGCGCCCGCGGAGGCATCCTGATGTGGTTGACCACGCTCATGCTGGCCGTGCGGGAGATCCGCCGCAACCTGCTGCGGTCCTTCCTCACGATCCTGGGCATCGTCATCGGCGTGGGCGCCGTCATCACGATGGTGACGCTGGGCAACGGCGCGACCCAGGCCGTCTCCAACCAGATTTCCAGCCTGGGCAGCAACCTGCTGATGATTCGCCCCGGCCAGCGCCTGGGGCCCGGCGCCGGCGGCGCGGGCGCGCCCGCGTTCAAGGAGGCGGACGCGGAGGCGATCGAGGCGCAGATCGGCGGCATCCGTGCCGTGGCGCCGGCGGCCAACAGCCGCGTCACGGTGATCTTCGGCGCGCGCAACTGGGCCACGTCCATCACCGGCAGCACCAATGCCTATTTCGAGACCAACAACTGGCAGGTCCAGGACGGCAGGACGTTCACCGAAGCGGAGGAGCGCGCGGGCTCCGCGGTCTGCCTGATCGGCGCGACCGTGCGGCGCGAGCTGTTCGGCGGCCAGGACCCGGTGGGCGCCTACCTGCGCGTCAAGCAGTTCTCCTGCCAGATCATCGGACTGCTCGCGTCGAAAGGCCAGGCCGCGATGGGCCAGGACCAGGACGACACCGTGATCCTGCCGCTGCACGCCGTGCAGCGGCGCCTCACCGGCAACCAGAACGTCGGCACACTGCTGGTGTCGATGAAGGACGGTGTCGACGCCGAGCAGCTCAAGCGCAACATCGGGCAGCTGCTGCGCGAGCGCCGCAAGCTGAGCGAGCACGACGAGGACAACTTCAACGTGCTGGACACGCGGCAGATCGCCGACACGCTTTCCGGCACCACCCGGGTGATGACGACGCTGCTGGGCGCGGTGGCCGCCGTGAGCCTGCTGGTCGGCGGCATCGGCATCATGAACATCATGCTGGTGAGCGTCACCGAGCGCACGCGCGAGATCGGGGTGCGGCTGGCCATCGGGGCGCTCGAGCGCGAAGTGCTGCTGCAGTTCCTGATCGAGTCGGTGGTGCTGGCTTCCATCGGCGGGCTGATCGGCGTCGTGCTGGCGGCCGGTGCTTCCGCCGCGCTGGCGGCCTTCATGGAAGTGCCCTTCCTCTTCGACCCCGTGATCAACGTCGTCTCGTTCGCCTTCTCGGCGGCGATCGGCGTGGTGTTCGGCTACTTCCCCGCGCGCCGCGCCGCCCGGCTCGACCCGATCGAGGCGCTGCGGCACGAGTGATGGATTCTCACTGCTCCTCCTTATTGCTTGCCTAGACCTCGCGTGCAAAGCCGCGCACGGGTGGGCTGTGTCGCGCGACAAGGCGGTCGGCTTTGCACACACACAGTTGGCGCGCCAACCGGTGGCGTGCCCGCAGGTCACCTGAGCGTCAGGCGGTGCCCGGCGGCGGCGATTTCTGTGGCGGCGTAGCGGCTCGGCCTGGGGACGGGCGCGCGCAGCGCGCTTCGTTTCATGCTCGCCGCAAGTGTTTGAACGCAGCGCCCTTCGGGGCGCGGAGTGAGTTTTGCGGCGCCGGCCCCAGGCCGAGGGTAGCGGAGCGGAGTCGTCGCGACAGCGACGACCGTCACAGTATGAGCCGTTGCCGGGTACCGCCTGACGCGACGCGATGACAAACCCACGCCCGCTATGATCGCTCGATGGACAGACTCCAGGCCATGCACATGTTCGTGCGCGTCGTCGAGACGGGCAGCTTCTCGAAGGCGGCGAAGGAGTTCGCCACCACCCAGCCGACGGTGACCAAGCAGGTCGCCGCGACCGAGGCGCGGCTGAAGGTGCGCCTGCTCAATCGCAACACGCGCGGCGTGAGCCTCACCGAATCGGGCGCGCTGTACTACGAGAAGTGCAAGAACATCGTGCGCGAGGTGGAAGAGGCCGACAGCATCGTGAAGCTGCGCCAGACGCAGGCGCAGGGCGTGCTGCGCATCGGCACATCGGTGGCGTTCGGGCGGCGCGTGGTGGTGCCGCTGGCGCTGGACTTCATGGCCAGGCATCCGCAGGTGCGGGTGGACCTGAGCTTCGACGACCGTTACACCGACCTCGTGGCGCAGGGCCTGGACGTGGCGGTGCGGATGGGCAAGCTGGCCGATTCCACGCTCGGCGCGCGCTTCCTGGGCATGAACCCCTGGGTGATGGTGGCCGCGCCGAAGTACCTGAAGAAGCACGGCGTACCCAAGCGCGCCGCGGACCTGGGCGGCCACGACGCGCTGATCTACAGCACCGTGCAGGGCGACGACGTGTGGCGGCTGTCGTCGGCCAAGGGCGAGCCCGTGACGGTGCCGATGACGGGCAAGCTGCGATCCAACAACCTCTCCGCGGTGCTCGCCGCGGCGCGCAACGGCCTGGGCATCGCGGCCTTGCCGCGCTACGTGGCGGGCGATTCGCTGGCATCGGGCCAGGTCGTGGAGGTGATGAAGGACTACACCTTGCCCGAGCAGGAGATCCACGCCGTCTTCCCGTCACCCAAGCTGGTGCCGGGCAAGGTGCAGGCTTTCGTCGCCTTCCTGCAGGGGCGGTTCGGGCCGCGCTGGTGGGAGGCGGTACCGAAGGCGTGATCGCTCCGCAGCTGCCTCAGCCCAGCAGGTCCCGCAAGGTCCGTGCGATGACCTTCGTCGCCCGGCGCAGGTCTTCCAGGTCCAGCCGCTCGTCCGACCGCTTGGCATGGGACTCCAGCACGGTACGCGGGCCCGCGCCATAGATCACGCCGGGGATGCCGGCTTCCGCGTAGAGGCGCACATCGGTGTACAGCGGCGTGCCCATCGCGGGGATGGCCTCGCCGAAGACTGCTTCGCCGTGCTTCTGGATGGCTTCCACCAGCGGCTTGTTGCCCGGCAGCGGGCGCATGGCGTTGGCCAGCAGCAAGCGCCTGATCTCCACGGTGACGCCGGGGCACAGCGCCGCGGCGTCGGCGATGACGCGCCGGATGTCCGCTTCCACCTGCGCGGGTAATTCCTCCGGGATCATGCGCCGATCCAGCTTGAACACGACCTTGCCAGGCACGACGTTGGTGTTGGTCCCGCCCTCGATGCGCCCCACGTTGAGGTAGGGATGCGTGATGCCGGGCACCTGCGACGTGATGCCCTTGTACAGCCGGTTCTGCGCGTACAAGGCGTTGAGGACCTGCACCGCGCCCTGCAGCGCGTCCACACCGGTATGCGGGATCGCGGCATGCGCCATCTTTCCGTGCACTGTCACTTCCAGTTGCAGGCAGCCGTTGTGCGCAGTGACGACTTCGTAGCTGAAGCCGGCGGCGATCATCAGGTCGGGCCTGGTCAGGCCGTTTCGCAGCAGCCAGCCGGGCCCCATCTCGCCGCCGAATTCCTCGTCGTAGGTGAAATGCAGCTCGACGCCGCCCTTGAGCTTCGCCTGCAGCGACTCGAGCGCCCGCACCGCGAAGGTGAAGCTCGCGAAGTCGCTCTTGCTCACCGCGGAGGCGCGGCCGTAGATCTTGCCGCCTTCGATCTCGCCGCCGTAGGGGTCGTGGCTCCAGCCCTCGCCGGGCGGCACCACGTCGCCGTGCGCATTGAGAGCGATCGTCGGGCCCTCGCCGTAGCGACGGCGCACGATGAGGTTGGTGATCGATTCCATGCCGTATGCGCGCACGTCGGCCAGCGGCACGGGATGCCTCTCGGCCTCGAAGCCGAAGGTCTTCAGCAGTTCGGCAGTGCGCTCCGCATGCGGTGCGTTGTCGCCGGGGGGCGTGTCGGTGGGAACGCGGATGAGTTCCTGAAGGAAGCGCACTTCCTCGTCGAAACTGGCATCGACCCACGCATCGAGTTTGTCGTAGTCGGTCATCGTTGAATCTCTTGGGCGAGGTTGTCCAGCAGGTGCTGGAACGCTTGCACCCCGAGCTGGATGTCGTCGCTGGTCGTGCTCTCCAGCGGGTTGTGGCTGATGCCCGAGTTCTGGCCGCGCACGAACAGCATGGCTTGCGGCATCACCTCGTGCAGCTTCATGGCGTCGTGCCCGGCGCCGCTGGGCATCCGGTACACGGGGAGGCCTAGCGCATCCACGGCCCGCTCCCAGCGCTGCTGCCACTCGGGCGCGCTCGGCGCGGCGGAGGCGCGCATGGTTTCCTCGGCGGTGAAGCGCAGGCCACGGCGCTCGCAGATCGCTTTCAGTTCGGCCAGCACGTCGGCCGTCAGGGCATCGCGCTGTGGGTTGTTGGGCGCGCGCAGGTCCAGCGTGAACTGGCAGCGTCCGGGGACGACGTTGGTCGATCCGCCCGGAACGGTCCAGATGCCGATGGTGCCGACCGAGTCGCCGTCCTTCGCCGCGCGCTGCTCCACGAAGAGGGCCAGCTCGGCGACGGCGGAGGCGGCATCGCGGCGGCGGTTCATCGGCGTGGTGCCCGCGTGACTCGCCATGCCGATCGTCTCGCACAGGTAGCGCACGCCGCCGTTGATGGACGTGACGATGCCCAGCGTCAGGTCGATCTCGTTGAGCACCGGCCCCTGCTCGATATGCACTTCGACGAAGCCGAGGTAGTCCGCCGGGTTGCGCCGGAGCTTGGGGATGTCGGCGATGCACAGGCCCGCATGCTGCATCGCCTCGCGCATGGTGACGCCGTCGGCGTCCTTCTGGTCCAGCCATTGCGGGTTGAACTGGCCGACGAGCGCGCCCGAACCCAGGAAGGTGGCCTTGTAGCGCTGGCCCTCCTCTTCCGCGAAGCCGATCACTTCGACGTTGAAGGGCAGGCGCCGGCCCTGGCGCGAAAGCTCGCGCACGCAGGCCATCGGGGTGAAGATGCCCAGCCGCCCGTCGTACTTGCCGCCGTTGCGCACGGTGTCGTAATGCGAGCCCGTCATCAGCGTCTTGGTCTTTGCCCCCTCCCCCTCGGGGGGAGGGTTGGGGTGGGGGCTTGCCTTGTAGCACCCGACCACGTTCCCCACCGCGTCGATCGAAACCTCATCGAAGCCGCAATCGCGCATCCAGTGCGAGATGCGCAGGGCGCAGGCGCGGTGGGCATCGGTGAGGTAGGTGACGGTGAGCTGGCCCTTCTCGGCGAAGCCCGGGTCGCTGTGCTGCGCCAGGGTTTCGTGCCAGTCCCACAGCAGGTTGCCCAGCGAGGGCTCCAGGCCGAACTTGTCGTTCAGCCGGAGCTCGGCGATGCGGTGGACGTTGCGCAGGCACTCGGCCAGCTCGAAGTCGGCGGGGTTGTCCAGCCTGCGTTCGAAAGTCTCGATGATTTCCCGGCGCGTGAGCCCGGTGCCGCGCGGCCCGCGCACGGCAAGGATGAAGGGAAAGCCGAACTTGGCGTTGTAGTCGGCGTTGAGCAGCTGGATCTTCGCGAACTCCTCGGGGGTGCAATCGGCGAGGCCCGCCTTGCCTTGCTCGTGCGTCGACTCCGCGGTGAGCGTCTTGCTCACCATCGCCTTGCCCGCCAGTTCGGGGTGCGCGCGCAGCAGCGCCAGCTGCGCGTCGCTGCCCGCTTCGGCCACGATGCGCGCCATGGCGTGCTTCAGGTGGGCCAGTGAGCGGAAGGGGCGGTGCGCGATTGCGGCTTGCGCTATCCACGGCGAGTGTTCGTACAGGCCGTCCAGCAGCCGGGCGGCTTCATGCGGCGGCGCGGCGTTGAGTTGGTCGAGGGTGATCACGGTCAGCCTTGATAGGGGTGGATTGGCTTCCAGTGGCGCGCGACGTCGATGCGGCGGCAGACCCACACGCGGTCGTGGGCCTGCACATGGTCCAGGAATTTCTGCAGCGCCACGATACGGCCGGGCCGCCCGAGCAGGCGGCAGTGCATGCCGACGCTCATCATCTTCGGCGCGTGTTCGCCTTCCGCGTAGAGCGCGTCGAAGCTGTCGCGCAGGTAGATGAAGAAGTCCTCGGCCTGGGCGAACCCCTGCGGCAGCGAGAAGCGCATGTCGTTGGTGTCCAGCGCATAGGGCACGACGAGGTGCGGGACGATGCTGCCGTCGGTCTTGCGCACCTTCATCCAGAAAGGCAGGTCGTCGCCGTAGTAGTCGCTGTCGTACTCGAATCCGCCGTAGTCGGCCACCAGCCGCCGGGTGTTGGGGCTGTCGCGCCCGGTGTACCAGCCCAGCGGGCGCTCGCCGGTGAGCTGCTCGATGATCTGCATCGCCTGCGCCATGTGTTCGCGCTCGACGGCTTCCGGAACGTCCTGGTAGTGGATCCAGCGCAGGCCGTGGCACGCGATCTCGTGGCCGAGCTCCTTGAACGCCGCCGTGAGCTCCGCGTGCCGCTGCAAGGCCATGCCCACGCCGAAGACGGTGAGGGGCAGGCCACGATGTTCGAACTCGCGCAGGATGCGCCACACGCCGGCGCGCGAGCCGTACTCGTAGATGCCCTCCATGCTCAGGTGCCGGGCTGGGTAGCTGGCCGGGTTGAACATTTCGGAGAGGAACTGCTCGCTGCCCGTGTCGCCGTGCAGCACGGAGTTTTCGCCGCCTTCCTCGTAGTTCAGCACGAACTGCACGGCCACGCGCGCGTTGCCGGGCCATTGGGCGTGCGGCGGGTTGCGGCCAAAGCCGACGAGGTCGCGTGGGTAGGGAGCTGTGCTGTCGTAGGTCATGTTGCGGCTTACGCCAGTGCCAGGGCGATGTCGTGCGTGGGCACCTTGCGGTCGAAGGCCAGGCTTTCCTCGACGTGCAGCAGGTGCTCGTGCATCAGCCGCACGGCGCGCTCTTCGTCCCTGGCGGCCAGGGCCTTGACGATTTCGACATGTTCTTCCTGCGAGTGGCGGGCGGCGCCTTCGCGCTGGTACATGAGCGAGATCAGCGAGCTGCGAGAGACGAGGTCGCGCAGGATCTGCACCAGTACCTCGTTGCCCGTCAGCTCGGCCATGCGGACATGGAAGTCGCCCAGCAGTTCGTTGCGGTCGGCGGTGTCTTCGGCCGCCTTCTCGGCCGCGATGTGTTCGCGCAAGGCGCGCACCTTCGCAGGGGTGATGTCGCTCACGAAGCCGCGGGTCATCTCCGCTTCCAGCATCCTGCGCACGGCGAAGACCTGGCGTGCCTCCTCGACGGTCGGCGCCGCGACGAAGGCGCCGCGCGCGGGCTCCATGCGGATGAGGCGGTTCTGGGTGAGCTGGAAAAGGGCCTGGCGCACCAGCGTGCGCGAGACGCCGAAATGGTCCGCGAGCTTCTGTTCGGCCAGCTTGGTGCCGGGCTGCAGCCGATGCTCCACGATGGCGCGCGTCAGCGCCTCGACGATGAAATGCGTGGTGGACGACTCCATGGGGCGGCATCATAGCCGTAAATCCAAAAAGTGTATACACTGCGGTCCACAATCTCTGGAGAACGCGCCATGGGCCTGAGCACGCACGTACTGGACACCATGCACGGCTGCCCCGCGGCCGGCATGGCGGTGACGCTCTACACCACGCAGGGCGAGATCACGACACTGGTCAAGCGCTTCACGCTGAATGCGGACGGGCGCAACCCGGACGGGCCGCTGTACGACAGCGACAGCCTGAAGAAGGGGACGTACCGGCTGGTGTTCGACGTGGCCGGCTATTTCAAGTCGCGCGGCGTGGCGCTGCCGGAGCCGACTTTCCTGGACCAGGTGAGCCTGGATTTCGGCGTGGCGCACCCGGAGCAGCACTACCACGTACCGCTGCTGGTCAGCCCTTGGAGCTATTCGACTTATCGGGGGTCGTGATTGAGGCGGGGTTGTTGCGCGTTGACAAGTCCGGGGCCAACGCGGAACCGGCATTGCCGGGCCGCTGGTGGCGCCCGCTCGAGGGGGAGGCGCCGAAGGCGCTTCGGGGGGGAGCTTTTAGTCCTGCCCTTCGGTCAGCGTGTCCAGCTGGAAGCGGCCGCTCTTGTGCCAGAGCCAGGTGTCGGTGTAGACCACCTTGCCCATGCGGGCCGGGGCGGGGAAGGGTGCGGCGGCGCGCACGGTGCGCTCGATCTCCGCGACGACTTCCGGTGCGTGCTTGGGCGCGCGCATCCAGTCCAGTTTGCGGACGTTGCCGCGTCCGTCCACCTCCACCTGCAACACGCCGATGGCATACAGCAGCGGGGGCATGCGGCCCTTGTAGATCCGCTCCTGGTTCAGGCCGTACAGGTGCGAGGCGGCATCGGCCCGGTAGGCGCGGGGGTTGGTGGCGTTGGAAGTACGCGAACTGGCTTGGGGCGCTGTGGCAACCTGCGCTTCCGACGGCGCCTCGACCGGCGCGGGCGCGCGGGCTGCGGGCGGCGTCAAGGGGACGGACGAGGAGCAGCCTGCCAGGATGGCCGCGCCCAGGGCCGCCAGCGCGCCGGGCAGCGTGTAGCGCAGGTCGGGAATATGCTTCATCAAGGTCTCCGGATCGGTGCGCTTTTCTGCGGCGCGGTTATAGCTGAGGTGTTGAACGCGAAACCTTTCTTTTGGACGACAGCCGTTACCCGACCGCTACGATTATTTCGATTAGACGCCAAACGGCCCCTGCCAGCATGAATGTCGTCACAGCCCGGCTCGTTCTCGAAGAGGCCGTCCTCGTCAGCGTCGATGGCACGCAAGGCTCGACGCCGCGCGACATCGGCGCCTGGATGGCGGTCTTTGCGGGCAACGTCGTCGGCACCATCGGCGGCGGCCACCTGGAGTTCCAGGCCATCGACGAGGCCCGGCGGCGCCTGGCCGGCGCTCCGGGCGATTCCGTGTGCCAGTACGCCCTGGGGCCGAGCCTGGGCCAATGCTGCGGCGGCGTGGTGCGCCTGCGGTTCGAGCGGGTGGGCGCGGCCGACATCCCCGCGTTGGAACAACGGCTGGCGCCGCAACTCTCGCCCCTGGCGCTGTTCGGTGGCGGCCACGTCGGCAAGGCGCTGGTCAATGTGCTGTCCTCGCTGCCTTTCGCCGTCACCTGGATCGACAGCCGCGACGAGATATTCCCGCCCCAGGTGCCCGCCAGCGTCACCTGCGAGCATTCCGATCCCGTGCACGCTGCCGTTGCGGATCTCGCGGGGGGCTCCCGCGTCCTCATCATGAGCTTCAGCCACGCCGAAGACCTCGACGTGGTGGCGGCCTGCCTGCGCCGTCAGCGTGAGCGGGGCGACCTGCCTTACATCGGCCTGATCGGCAGCAAGACCAAGTGGGCCACGTTCCGCCATCGGCTCCAGGAGCGAGGCTTTGCCGACGCCGAGCTGGCGCAGGTCACGTGCCCGATCGGCCTGCCGGGGATCGCGGGCAAAGAGCCCGAAGTCATCGCCGTCAGCGTGGCGGCGCAAATCCTGCAGCTCGCTGCCCCGGGCAAACCCTGATGCCCGGCGCTGGCAGCGATCCCCCGCACTGTATACACTTCGGTGCACAGGCCGCAGCGGAGCTCTTGTTGTTCGCGGCCCCAACTGCTCAGAGCGCCCGCAGTGGTGAGCAGGCCTTCCACCCTTGAACCCTGATGGAAAGCTACCTCCTCGATTGGGCCAACCTCCTGCTGCGCTGGGCTCACGTCGTCACCGCGATCGCGTGGGTCGGCTCCTCGTTCTACTTCGTCTTCCTCGATTCCAGCCTCACGCCCCCGGCCGATGAGGACCTGAAGAAGCAGGGGGTGAGCGGCGAGTTGTGGGCCGTGCATGGCGGAGGCTTCTACCACCCGGTCAAGTTCAACGTCGCTCCCCCCAGGCTGCCCGGGCACCTGCACTGGTTCTTCTGGGAGAGCTACACCACGTGGCTCACCGGCTTCGCGCTCTTCACCGTCTCGTACCTCTGGAGCGCCAGCACCTACCTGATCGACAAGAGCCTCATGGCCTGGTCGCCGGGCGCGGCCATCGGCGTGGCGCTGTCGTTCCTGGTGGTGTTCTGGATCCTGTACGACGCGATCTGCCGTGTCTTCGGACAGCGCAAGAACGGCGATGCGATCGTCGGTGCCCTGGTGCTGGTGCTCGTTTGCATTGCCTCGTGGCTGGCGTGCCATTGGTTCGCCGGCCGCGCCGCCTTCCTGCTGGTGGGCGCGATGATCGCCACCGCGATGAGCGCCAACGTGTTTTTCTGGATCATCCCCGGCCAGAAGAAGGTGATCGCCTCGATCAAGGCCGGCCAGCCGGTCGACCCGATCCACGGCAAGCGCGGCAAGCAACGCAGCGTGCACAACACCTACTTCACGCTGCCGGTGCTGTTCTCGATGCTCAGCAACCACTACAGCTTCACGTGGAGCCATCCGCGCAACTGGCTGGTGCTGATCCTGATGATGTTCGCCGGCGCGGCGATCCGGCAGTTCTTCGTCATGCGCCACGGCTGGAAGCTGGGGCGCAACCGCCATCCCCTGCCGTACGCCGTGGTGGGCGTCATCGCCATAGCGGGTGTCGTGGTGTGGCTGCGTCCCGCCGAAACGGCAGCCGCGTCGGCGCCGGTGGCGCAAACCGCGGACCTGGCCGCCGTGCGCAAGGTGGTGGACCAGCGCTGCCTGGTGTGCCACGGCGCGCAGGTGCAGATGAAGAACGTGCGCCTCGATTCGGCCGACGCCGTCAAGCAGCATGCGCAATCGATCTACCAACAGGCGGTGGTGACGCGCCTGATGCCCATGAACAACGCGACGGGCATCACCGAGGCGGAGAGGGCCCTGATCGCGCAATGGTTCCAGGCGGGCGCTCCGACCCCGTGACGATCCGGCCGGGATCTTGACTTCGCGCAAAGACCGGCAGCCCATCGGGGCAACACCTCTGGCCGAAGGCGGCCGGAGCGCGTACCGTAGCGCGACGGAAGGACGCACCGCCATGAACCAGCGCCAGTTGATCCTCGATTACGTGTTCGACAACCGGGCCGCCCACCCGAAGCAGGTCTACCTCACCCAGCCCGTGGGCGGCGGCAAGGTGATCGACTACACCTGGGACGACGTGGTGGGCCAGGCCTCGCGCATGGCCAGCCACCTGCGCGGCCAGGGCTTCGAGCCCGGCGCCCGCATTGCGATCCTGTCCAAGAACTGCGCGCATTTCATCATGGCCGAACTGGCGATCTGGATGGCGGGCGGCACCACGGTGGCGATCTTCCCGACCGAGACCGCGGAGATCGTGCGCTTCGTGCTGGAAGACAGCGGGGCCAGCCTGCTGTTCGTCGGCAAGCTCGATATCTGGCCGCAGCAGGCGAGCGCCGTGCCTGCCGGCCTGGCCTGCATCGCCTTCCCGCTGGCGCCGCCCACGCAGTTCGACACCTGGGACACCATCGTGGCGCGCAACGAACCGCTGGCGGAACAGCCGCACCGCAGGCCCGAGGACCTCGCGATGCTGATCTACACCTCCGGCTCCACCGGCGAGCCCAAGGGCGTGATGTTGGCCTTCGACGCGGTCACTCGGGCCACCGAAGGGATCGTAGGCTACACGAGGGCGATCCTGGGCGACGAGCCGGGCCGCACGCTGTCCTACCTGCCGCTGGCCCACAGTTTCGAGCGGGCATGGATCGAGTCGGCATCGCTCCTGGACGGCAACACGCACGTCTTCTTTGCCGAATCCCCCGAGACGTTCCTGTCCGACCTGCAGCGGGCGCGCCCGACGACGTTCATCTCGGTGCCGCGGCTCTGGCTCAAGTTCCAGCAAGGCGTGTTCTCGAAGATGCCACCGCAAAAGCTGGACCGGCTGCTGCGCATTCCGCTGCTCGGGCGCCTGGTCGGCCGCAAGGTGCTCAAGGGCCTGGGACTGGACCATGTCCGGCGGGCCGGCAGCGGCTCGGCGCCCATCCCCGCGGAGCTGATCGAGTGGTACCGCCGCGTCGGCCTGAACCTGGTGGAAGGCTACGGCATGACGGAGGACTTCGCTTATTCGCACAGCTCCACCGAGACGCAGAAAGCACCCGGCTACGTCGGCGTGCCGCTGCCCGGCGTCCAGGTGCGGCTCTCCGACGAAGGCGAGATCCTGATCAAGTCGCCCGGCCAGTGCGTCGGCTACCACAACCGCCCTCAGCTGAACGCGCAATGCTTCACCGGGGACGGGTTCTTCCACACCGGCGACCGCGGCGAGCGCAGCGCCGACGGGCTGCTGAAAGTGACGGGCCGGATCAAGGAGCCTTTCAAGACGGCCAAGGGCGAGTACGTGGCGCCGGCGCCGATCGAGAACCGGCTGAACGCGCACCCGATCATCGAGCAGTCGCTGGTCTCAGGCGTCGGCTACCCCCAGCCTTACGGCATGGTCGTGCTGGCCGAAGACCTGCGAGCGCGCATCGGGGACCCCGCCGTGCGCGCGCAGGTGCAGCAGGAACTGGCGCGGCTGCGGGACGACGTCAACCGCGAACTGCTCGCCCATGAACGCCTGGCGATGATCGTGGTGACGCAGGAGCCATGGTCGATCGAGCAGGGGTTGCTCACGCCCACGATGAAGATCCGCCGCAACCGCATCGAGGCGGCGGTCGCCGGGCAGGTGGACAGCTGGTATTCTGCCGCCCAGACCGTCCAATGGGCCTGAACCGCTGATGACATCCGCAACTCCCTCGCGCCATGGCGGCGACCGCGTGGCCGACGTGCTGCGCGCGCACGGCGTACGCTGCCTCTTCACCCTGTGCGGGGGCCACATCTCACCGATCCTGAGCGCCGCCAAGGCCCGGGGCATTCGCATCGTCGACGTGCGCGACGAGGCGACGGCGGTTTTCGCGGCCGATGCGACGGCGCGGCTTTCGGGGTTGCCCGGTGTGGCCGCGGTGACGGCCGGGCCCGGCATCGCCAACACCATCACGGCGCTGAAGAACGCGCAGCTGGCCCAGTCCCCCGTGGTCCTGATCGGGGGCGCCGCGCCCACCGCGCTGCAGGGCCGCGGCGCGCTGCAGGACATCGACCAGCGGCCGCTGGTCGAGCCGCACGTCAAGCTCTTTCGCAAGGTGGTGCAGGTGCGCGGCCTGGGGCCCGCGCTCGAGGAGGCCTTCGAGGTCGCGCGCTCGGGCGTGCCCGGCCCGGTGTTCGTCGAATGCCCGGTGGACCTGCTCTACGACGAGGCGTCGATCCGCCAGTGGTATGCCGACGCCGCCGGCAAGGGCAAGGGCGTCGCCGACCGCGCGCTGCGCTTCTACCTGAACCGGCACGTGCGCAAAATGCTCGAAGGCAGCGATGCATCGGAGCCGGTTCGCGCCCACGCGGTCGTCACGCCCAGGGCACCGCAAGGCGCGCTTCGTTCGGCAAGCGCCGCGCTGGCGAAGGCGCAGCGTCCGCTGCTGGTGATCGGCAGCCAAGCGGTGGTGCAGTCCTCCCAGGCGAATGCGCTGGCTGCGGCCGTCGCGCGGCTGGGCGTGCCGGTCTATCTCTCGGGCATGGCGCGCGGGCTGCTCGGACGTGACCATCCGCTGCTGCTGCGGCACCAGCGCCGCCAGGCGTTGCGCGAAGCCGATTGCGTGGTGCTGGCCGGCGTGCCGTGCGATTTTCGGCTGGACTACGGCAAGCACGTGCGGCGCGCCGCGACGCTCGTCGCCGCCAACCGCAGCGCACGGGACGCGCGCCTGAACCGCAGGCCCGACATCGCAGCGATCGGCGACGCGGGCATGTTCCTGCAGGATCTGGCGCAGGCGGCGCCGCCCGATTCGGTGCGCTGGAATGATTGGATGACCCAGCTGCGCGGCCGTGACGACGAACGCGAAACGGAGATCGTGCGGCAGGCCGCTGACCCGGGCGAGTTCGTCAACCCGATCGCCTTGTTGCGCGCGATGGAGCAGGTGGCCGGCGACAAGGCGCTGTTCGTGGCGGACGGCGGCGACTTCGTGGCCACAGCGTCCTATGTGTTGCATGCGCGCGGGCCGCTCAGCTGGCTGGACCCCGGCGCCTTCGGCACGCTGGGTGTGGGCGCGGGCTTCGCGCTCGGCGCCGCGCTGGCGCGGCCGGACAGCGAAATGTGGATCGTTTTCGGCGACGGTGCCTGCGGCTACGGCCTGGTGGAATTCGATACCTTCGTGCGCCACGGCATCCCGGTGATCGCCGTGGTGGGCAACGACGCCGGCTGGACCCAGATCGCGCGCGAGCAGGTCAAGATGCTGCACGACGACGTCGCCACCGTGCTCGCCCGCACCGATTACCACGCGGTGGCCGCCGGCTTCGGCGCGCACGGGATCCTGGTCAAGCACATGGGCGAGGTGCCGGCCGCCCTTGCCGAGGCGCGCGAGGTGGCCCGCAAGGGCAAGCCGGTGTTGGTGAATGTCTGGCTCGACAAGACAGCGTTCCGCGAGGGATCGCTGTCGATGTGAGCGGCGCTACTTGATCAGCCCCGGCTTTCTTTCAGCATGGAATAGTCCAACGGCCCGGCCCATCGCCTGGAAGCCGGGGGGCAGGGCCTGGGTGGAGTCGCGCCGCAGGAACCCATGCCGCTCGTAGAAGCCGATGGCGCCCGGCGCCGCGTTGAGCAGGACGGCGGATTTGGGGCTCAGCCCCGCGCAGGCGGCACACGCCGCCTCCAGCAGCGCGCTGCCGATGCCGCCGCCTTGCGATTCGGGGGCGACGAACAGGCTGCACAGGTTCCAGCCGTCCTTGAGCAGGACGACCCCGGCGATCGGCCCCTGCACGCGAGCCACCAGGTGGACACAACGCTGCGGCTGCGCGAGCCACAAGTCGATGTTGCCGTTGACGTTGGCGATGGTGTCCGCCAGCAGCCCTGCGTCGTGCGTCACGCTGTGCCCGATGGTGCGTGCGACGAGGGCACGGATGTCTTCGGCGTCCTGGGGCAGGGCCGGTTCCACTGCGATGCGGTGTTTCATCCGCGCTCCTGCCGGGAGGCCATCCAGTCCGATCGGAGCAGCCCGTACAGCCCCGAATCGCTGACCTCGCCCTTGGTGTCCCATCGCTCGCGCAGATGGCCCTCCTTCACGAAGCCCACGCGCTCCAGCAACCGTGCCGATGCCTCATTGCGCGGATCGATCTCCGCTTCCAGGCGGCGCAGCCCTGCCGGGCCGAAGGCGTAGCCGACCAGCGCCGCCGCGGCTTCCTGCATGTAGCCCGCCCCCCAGTGCTCGCGGCCGAGGAGGTAGCCGAGCTCGGCCCGCCCATTGGGGCGGTCGAAATGGAACAGCAGGCACGAGCCGATGACCCGGCCCGATTCGCGCAGCACGATCACGAACTGCCAGGCCTCGCCGGCGGCAAGCCGCGCCTGCGCCCGGCCCATCCACGCCTGGGCGTCGGCCATGTCGCGCCAGCTTTCGTAAGGCAGGTAACGCGTGACGATGTCGTCGGCATTCATGTCCAGGAGTTGCGGCAGGTCCTCGTCGCGCACGAGCCGCAGCACGAGCCGCTTCGAATGGACGGCGGTGTCGGGCGTCGGGGTGCCCTGGGGCGCAGGCGCTGTGGTGGCGGTGGTTTCGGTCATTCGGGGATCCTTCAGGCGCGCTCGATGTCCTCGAATGTTCACGCTTGCGGCATGCTGTGCCACCACAGCCGGCATGTGCTGCACAGGCCGGCGTCGAACTCCGCGCTCAGCACGCCGTCGAGCACCATGCGCGGCAATGGATCGCCCGGCTTGCGGGCGGGCAGGGGCGTGCCGGTGGACTTCGCCCAGATCTGGAACAGCTCTTCGGAGGCCACCTGGTAGGTGACGTGCCAGTGGGCGATGCCGCCTTTCGCGGTAGCCGACAGCACTTCATAGCTCACGCGCACGTCTTCCTGCAGCTTCACGCGCTGCCAGTAAGCTGCAAGCTGCTCGTGCCCGCGCTGCACGGCGAAGGGCGTGTTGTGGTACTCGCCATCCGCCACGAAGAGGGCGCAGAACAGCTTCTCGTCTCGCGCCTCCCAGGCGGCCTGGTAGCCCTGCATGAATCGTTCGATGTCCATGGTGCGCTCCGCGGATAAGGTGGGTCGAATATAAGCTTGGCGGTGCGATCGGCCAAACCTGTCAGCAGGCAATCCACCTCGGCCGGGCATTTGCACGCGCTGCCAGCACGCGCGGCGTTAAGTTGATAGCATCCCGCGCCATGAATACCCTTCAACTCACGCGCCGCAGCCTCGGCGCCAGCCTGGCCACAAGCCTGCTGCTGGGTCCCGCTGCATGGCGCCATGCATCCGCGGCATCGTCCCAGCCTTCCACTTCGCATGGCGCGCGGCTCGCGCGACTGGCGGAGGATTACTACGACGCGTCGCTCGCGCTGTTCCCGATGAACGCCACCGAGAACGTCGGCGACCCGAAGTACGAGGCCGCGTTCGAGATCGAGATCGCGCCCGCGCACCTCGCGCGCCAGCGGCGGCTGTACGAGCGCACGCTGGCCGGCCTCGGCCGCATCGACGCGGGCGCGCTCACGGCGCCGGAGCGGATGTCCTATGAGCTGCTGAAGTACGAGGTGCAGGACAGGCTGGCCGTCCTCGCCTATCCCTGGCACCTCACGCCGGTCGGGCACATGGATTGCATGCCCGTCATGCTCGCGCAATATGCCAGCGGCAAGGCGGCGCAGCCTATGAAGACGGCCGCCCATTACGATCATTTCCTGGAGCGCCTGAAAAAGCTGCCCGCCTGGATCGACCAAGCCATGGTGAACATGGAGCGCGGCATGGCGCGCGGCATCGTGCTGCCGCGGCCGCTGGTGGAAAGGACGATGCCGCAGCTCGACGCGCTGCTGCCGGCCGATCCTTCGGCCAGCCCCTACCTCGCGGCCACGCGCGAGTTCCCGGCGGAAATCGGCGGGGCCGATCGACAGCGGATAGCGGCCGCCTACCGCGCCACGGTGCTGGGCTCGGTCATCCCCGCGGTGAAGCGCTTGCGCGCGTTCATGGCGGATCGCTACCTGCCCCACGCACGGCAGACCGCCGGCATCGGCGCGCTGCCCGGCGGCCCCGGGTGGTACCGCATGCTGGTGCGCTCCAGCACCACCACGACGATGTCGCCGGATGAGATCCACGAACTCGGCCTGAAGGAAGTCGCGCGCATCCGCGGCGAGATGGAGAAGGTCAAGGCGAAGTTCGGCTTCGACGGCGACGTCGACGCGTTCTTCAAATCACTGGCCGGCCGCCCGGAGCTCACGCCTTACAGGACCGAGGAAGAAGTGCTGGCCGTGTACCGGGCGTTGCACCAGCGGGTCAGCGCCAGCCTGCCGCGGCTGTTCGAGCGTGCGCCCAAGGCGGCGCTGGACGTGCGCATCGTCGAGCCGATCCGCCGCGCCACGGCCTCCGACCATTACGTGCCGCCGGCGGCCGACGGCTCGCGGCCCGGCGCCTTCTATGCGGTGGTGATGGATCCCACCCAGTACCGCACCACAAGGTTCGTGTCGCTGTACCTGCACGAGGGCCAGCCCGGCCACCACTACCACATGGCCCTGCAGCAGGAGCTGGACCTGCCGCGGTTCCGCAAGCTCGGCTGGTACGACGCCTTCGGCGAAGGGTGGGCGCTTTACGCCGAGAGCCTGGGCCACGATCTGGGCCTGTACGACGGCGACCCGGCCGCCTACCTGGGCCGCCTGTTCATGGAGCTGCACCGGGCATTGCGCCTCGTGGTCGACACGGGCCTCCACGACAAAGGCTGGTCGCGCGAGCAGGCCATTGCCTACCTGCTCGAGAAGGAAGGTTCGACCGAGGACGAAGCCCGCCGCGCCATCGAGCGCTACATGGCCTGGCCCGCCCAGGCGCTGGCGTACAAGGTGGGCGAGCTGAAGATCCTGCAATTGCGCGAGCGCGCCCGCGAGAAGCTCGGGCCGCGCTTCGACATCCGCGCGTTCCATGCGCAGGTGCTGGGCGAGGGCTCGATGCCCTTGCGGATGCTGGAAGCCAAGATCGACAGGTGGATCGCCGCGCAGGCCTAGTGTTCTGTCCCGCAAGTTCGACGACGCTGCTTTTTGAAGCGTCCAGCGCTCGGCCACCTCTCGGCAACGCCGCGCACGGCCGGGCCGCGGCCGCGATGGCTACGGCGTCGCGGCCCGGCCGTGCACGGCGTTGTGGTGAGATCTTGGCGCGCCAGCGGTGGCGTGCCATCAATGCATCTGCAAAGCTGCGCGTGGGCGGGCTGCGGCGCGAATAAAGCACAGGCGCAAGGGATTCGGTGTCGCTGCGAAGCAGCTACACCGAACGCCGTAGCCATCGCGCCGCAGCCCGCCCACGCGCAGCTTTGCCGCGAGGTCGAAGAGCGAACTATACCCACTGGATGCCTTCGAACTTGCGGGACAGCACACTCGCGCGTCACGCCTTGCGCGCGACGTAGTGGAGCCACCAGATGGCGCGGGTGTCGGCGTCGTCGGCCACCAGCCGGCCGGCGACGTTGTCGTAGACGGCCTCGACGCCGAAGCCGGCGGCCCGGAGCTGGCGCTTCTGCTCGGCCAGCGTGGTGTAGACGACGACGATGCCGAAATCGTGCGCGCCGCAATTCATGATCGACCAGTCGTCATGCGTTTCGTTGAGCATGCGCAGGCGGCGCGAGTTGAGCCATGACCGTGGCAGCGATCGCGCGAGCCTGAGCGTCCGCCAGGCGAGCTTGAGCGGGTTCCATGTGAAGTCCAGGCGCAGGCGCGGCCGCTCGCCGTGGCCGGGCCCGTTCCGGTTGTGCGCGGACACGATGAAGAGCCCGCCGTGCTGCAGCACCCGGTGCACCTCGCGCAGCACGCGGCCCCGGTCGTCCATGTGCACTGCGTCGATTCCGTTGAAGGAGAACACCGCCAGCGCGAAATGGTCGTCCTCGAAACGGCTGAGGTCGCGTGCGTCCATGTGTTCGATGCGCGCATCCGGGTGGCGGGCCCGGCAGGCCGCCACCATTTCGGGGGTGTAGTCGATGCCCACGTAATCTGGGCTGATCGTGCGCAGCAGGGGAATGGTGCGGCCTGCGCCAACGCCGATGTCGAGGATGGGTTTGCCGTGCGCTTCGGCGGCCACATGCTCGACGGCGGCCCGCTCGCCGGGGTCCGTCCAGCCCTCGAGGCGCTGGTACACGCGAACCGTCGACGGCAACTTCCAGGTGCTGCGATTGACCCTGTCCTGCTCGACGTTCAAAGCACTTCCGCCAGCGCGGCCATGCCGCGGTCCCAGGCCTGCGCCATGTCGCGAACCAGCGGCACGGCATCCAGTGGCCGGCCCGAGTTGACGGCCCGCGCGCCCTTCAGGATCAACGCCTTGTGGCCCTGCGCGATGGCTTCGAAGCTGTCGGCCGCGGGCAGCAGCCCCGCGGGTCCGGACGCGGCAAGCCAGCGCAGGTGCGCCGCCGCCAGCTCGAAAGCCGATCCCGCCTGGCGGATGCCGGCGAATGCCCATGCGTGATAGTGCGGCAGGCCCGCGGCCTGCAGCCCGGGCAGGTCATGCGCCAGCCGCTCGCCGAAGCGCTCCACCGGGTTGGACGCCGGCCGCCGCGCGAAATGCTTGCGCAGCAGGCCGAGCGAGCAGGCCGCGAGCTCCTGCGCCGGCCGCTTCACCAATCGGTCGACGCGCACCAGCTCGGCGAACAACGGCAGGTAGGCCGGATCGGCGGGCGCGCCGATGCGAAAGAGGCTGCGAAAGTCCTCGCCCGACAACTCGAAATAACCGGCGTTGTGGAAGTAGCCGAGCCATTCGCCCTCGACATCCAGGCTCGCCAGCGCGATGGTGGTCTTGGTGTGTTGCCGCCGGTAGTCGGTGGCGGCGGTATCCGGCAGCCAATAGGCATCCGCCTCCGTGCAGATGATCTTGCCCGCGGCCAGCTGCTCGACCGCATGCTCGATAAGCGGGCGCCACACCGACATCTCCTGCACGTCGATGCCGTACAACTCGCGCAGCTCATCCAGCGGCGGCTTGAAGAAGGTCCATTGGTCGCCCTCGAAGTCCACCGCCAGCGTGAAGGGCAGCATCGCCTGCGGCTCCAGGCCCAGTGCGTGCAGCAGTTCGATCCACAGGTCGCCGTAGCAGTTCTTCTCGAGCCAGATGGCGTCCTCGCCATGCAAGGCATGCGGACGGTAGGCGGCCGCCTCCACGTTGAGCGCTGAGACACGCGGCATCGTCTTACAACTCGGATCAAGGGTTACAGATATTCTGGCAGCGCCACTGGCTCATGTGTGGAGCGCACGACGTTGATTTGTTCCAGCTTGAAACCGGGCCGCGGCCGCCAGCCGCTGCCGGGGACTTGGGCGATCCGCGAATGCGCGCCCGGCACGAGTGCGGCCGAGCTCGACGCTTTGCCCGGTGCGTGGCTCACGATCGACGAGGCGATGCCCGCCGCCGCGTCATTACGCGAGCGCGGGGTGTGGACGCTCGACGGCCCGGCCCGCGACTTCGATGCGAGCGACTGGTGGTACCGGGTGGGGTTCGACGCGGCCGAATGGGTCACGGATGAGCGCGTCGTGCTCGGCTTCGATGGGCTCGCAACGCTCGCCACGGCCTGGCTTAACGGCCAGCAGCTGCTGGAAAGCGCCAACATGTTCCTGGCGCACGAGTGCGACGTCACGGACCTGTTGCGGCCGGCCGGCAACGAGCTGCTGATCCGCTTCGCGTCGTTGTCGGTCGAACTCGCCCGGCGCCGGCCGCGCCCGCGCTGGCGCACGCCGATGCTGGCGCACCAGCAATTGCGCTGGTTGCGCACCACCTTGCTCGGACGCACGCCGGGGTGGTCGCCGCCTTGCGCCGTGGCCGGGCCATGGCGCGACGTGTGGCTGCAGCGGCGCGATGCTCTCCATGTCACCGATGTGCACCTCGACGTTTCCGTGCGTGGCACCGACGGCATCGTTGCCTGCAGCATCGAATTGCCCGGCGGCGGGGCCGTGGAGGCCGAGCTGTGCGTGGAGCGCGGTGGGCGCAAGCATGTCCAACGGCTGGCCCGCGGTGCGAATGCGCGCTGTCTCTCCGGTGCGCTGGTGGTCCCCGATGCCGACATGTGGTGGCCGCACACCCACGGCGAGCCCGCGCTGTACGCGGCCAGCCTGAAATTGAATGGACCGGGCGGCGAGGCGGAGTGCGCCCTGGGCGCGATCGGGTTTCGCACCATCGAGCTCGACACTGCCGGTGGCAGTTTCCGCCTCAAGGTCAACGGCGTGCCGGTGTTCTGCCGCGGCGCGTGCTGGACGCCGCTGGACCCGGTCGGCCTGCGGGCGTCACCGGGGCAGTACCACGCCGCCGTGGGCCAGGCCCGCGATGCGGGCATGAACATGGTGCGCGTCACCGGCACCGCTGTCTACGAGGAGGACCACTTCTACGCGGCCTGCGACGAGCTCGGCGTGCTGGTGTGGCAGGACTTTATGTTCGCCAGCATGGACTACCCGGCGGACGACGAGGCCTTCATGCGATCCGTCACGGCCGAAGCCACGCAGCAGTTGAGTCGCCTGCACCCGCATCCGAGCCTTGCCGTCCTGTGCGGCAACAGCGAGGCCGGGCAGCAGGCCGCGATGTGGGGCGCGCCGCGCGAGCGATGGTCGTCGCCGCTGTTCGAGAAGGTGCTCGCGAAGGTGTGCGCCGCCGGTGCGCCACGCACGCCCTATTGGCCGTCGAGCGCGCACGGCGGATCGATGCCCCACCAGGCCGACGTCGGCACCACTTCCTATTACGGCGTGGGTGCCTACCTGCGGCCGCTGGAGGACGCCCGCCGCGCCGACCTGAAGTTCGCCACCGAATGCCTCGCGTTCGCGAACGTCCCTTCCGACGCCACGATCGCGCGCATGCCCGGCGGCCTTGCGACGCGCGTGCACCATCCGCAGTGGAAGGCGCGCTCGCCGCGCGACCTGGGCGCGGGTTGGGACTTCGACGACGTGCGCGACCATTACCTGCGTGCCGTGTTCGGCGTGGACCCCCAGAAGCTGCGCTACGCCGATCACGGCCGCTACCTCACCTTGAGCCGCGTTGTCTCCGGCGAGGTCATGGCGGCGGCGTTCGCCGAATGGCGACGCCCCGCGTCGCGCTGCGGCGGCGCGATGGTCCTCTTCCTGCGTGACCTCTGGGCCGGCGCGGGCTGGGGCGTGGTCGACGACTCGGGCTCGCCCAAGGCCTGCTGGCATTACTTGCGGCGGGCCTTGCAGCCGATCACGGTGTCGGTGACGGACGAAGGTGGCAATGGCCTGTCCGTGCACCTTGTCAACGAGCGCGGCCGCGACACGCAGGTGCAGCTCGAACTGAAGGCGTGGCAGCACGGCGAAACGGAAATCGCCAGCGGCCGCCTCGCGCTCACCCTGCCTGCTCGCGGTGCGTGCACCGTGCCCGCGCTCGATTTGCTCGACCGCTTCGTCGACCTGACGTACGCCTACCGTTTCGGCCCGCCGCCCTGCGACACGGTGCTAGTGACGCTGAAGGACGCGCATGGCCAAGCGATCGCGACGGCGTTCCATTTCCCGGCCGGCATGCCGGCGCTGTTCGGCACCGACCCCGGGCTCCGTGCCACCGCGACAAAGATCGACGCCTGCACGGCCGAACTGACGGTGACCACGTGCAAGACTGCCCTGGCTGTGCACTTCGACATCCCGGGCTTCGAGGCGGAGGACGAGTACTTCCACCTGGCACCCGGAGCACAGGCCCGTGTCGTCCTGCGCTCGCGAGAGCCGGCCGAACTGCATGGAACCGTCCACGCCCTCAACGCGGCGGCGGCTGCCACGATCCGGCCCGGAGAACCTACCAGCCGCTGACCATCCCGGCCGCGCGCGTCGAGGCCTTGGCGAAGTGGGCGGCCAGGAAATCGACGAAGGTGCGCACCCGCGCCGAGACGTGGTGGCGTTGCGGGTAGACGGCGTGGATGTCGGCGGGCGGCGTCTTCCAGTTCTCCAGCACCTGCTTCAGCCGGCCGCTGCGCAGGTAGCGCGCGACGTCCCATTCGGCGCGCATGACGATGCCGTGCCCCGCGAGCGCCCAGCTCACGGCGATCTCGCCGTCATTGCTGCTCAGGTTGCCCCTGACCTTGACGGTTTCTGCGCGCCGGCCCGACGCGAGGCGCCACACGCCGTACGCCTGGTCGCCCTGGCGGATGCCGATGCAGTTGTGCTGCGCCAGGTCGGCAGGCGACTTCGGCGTGCCGTTGCGTTCGAGGTAGGCGGGCGAGGCGCACAGCAGCCGGCGATTGGGTGCCAGCTGGCGCGCGACGACCCGCGCATCGGGCGGCTCGCCAAAGCGCACGCACACGTCGAAGGCGTCGTCGGTGAGCGGCGGAGGGTCCACGGTGAGCTGCAGCTGGACCTGGATGCGGGGATGGGCCTTCGCGAATTGCGAGACCAGCGGCGCGATGTGGCTGCGGCCGAACCCGAGCGTGGTGTTTACGCGCAACAGTCCGCTGGGGGCGGCCATCGCGCCGGCAAGTTGGCGCTCCACGTCGTCGATATCGGCGAGGATGCGTCGCGCGCTGTCGAGGTACAGCTCGCCTTCCGGGGTCAGGCTCACGCGCCGGGTGGTGCGCGCCAGCAGCCGCACGCCCAGACGGTGTTCCAGCTGCGCCAGCCGCTTGCTCACGGCCGGGGTGGACACGCCCAGTTCGCGGCTGGCGGCGGACAGGCTGCCGCAGCGCGCCAGCAGGCTGAAGAAAGTCATCTCGGACGAGGCGGCGGGCGCGGCTGACATCTTGTTACTCCGGGGCTGTGGGGTCGATTCTCGCCCCGTTTACAGTCGAAACCTCAACAATGGGGACCTGAATGTCCACTGCAAAAGCTGCCGCGAGGCCCTTGAGCGCACACGACAGGAAAGAGCTGGAAGGCGCTATCGACAAGATCGGCTGGCGCATCAAGGAGCTGCGCACGTTCGACCCCGCAGGCATCCAGGAGCGCTGGGATCCACGCATCGAGGCCCTGCAGGCGCAGGTCAACACGCTGCTGTCCGACGCCCTCGGGCCGAAGTCCGCGGAATACAGGCAGTACGCGATCGGCCCGATGGGCGCGGAACTCGACACCATGTTCGGCGACCGCTATTCGAGCGACGAGCTGGGCGACGCCTTGCGCAAGGACATCGACCGCGCGGTGGCGAACCTGAACGCCGTGAAGAAGCACCTGGCAGAGCGGCTCGAGGCGAAGGAAAGCGCCGCGCATCACCCGGCGCCGCACGCGCCCGCGAAGACGCCGGCGCCGACCGCCGCGCCCACGCCGGCGCCGACCGCCGCGCCGACACCGGCACCGACACCTGCACCCACGCCGGCGCCCACGGCTGTGCCCACGCCTGCCCCGACGGCGGCGCCCACACCGGCACCGACACCTGCGCCAACCCTTGCGCCCACACCCGTCCCGACGCCCATGCCAACCCCTGCACCGAAAGCCGCAACCATGTCCGCAACCGCACCTGTTTCCCTGTCCGAGACTGCGGCCCGACGCCCGGCCGGACGCCGCGTCGCCGTCATCTGCCGGCTCGACGCCGCGACCCGCGACGCCGTCACCGCCTTCCTCGCCCAGCTGGGCCTGGAGGCCGTCGCCGTCGCCGCGGCGCAGGATGGCGACGCCACCCTCATCGCCCGGGTCGACGCGCTGCGCGACCTCGATTTCGCGGTGGTGGCGATGCCGGCCGGCGACACGGGCGGCGGCGCCGGCGACCTGCTGGAGATCGGCTATCTGCTCGGCGCGCTCGGCCCCGCCCGCGTCTGTTTCGTGCTGGCTGGCCAGGCCGCGCCGGTGGCCGGCATCGAGGGGTTCGCGCGCCATGCCATGGACGGCGGCGGCCTGTGGCGGCTGCTGCTCGCGCGCGAGATGAAGCAGGCCGGCCTCGACGTGGACCTGAACCGCGCGATCTGATCGCCCCCGCATTATTGAGGCCCAGGTTCACAATGCTGTGAATCCAGGGCGACGCCGGCACGGCCCCCTGGCCTTAGATTCGTCCTGTATTTCCACGACAGGACGGTTTCGATGAAGAGCTACAGGATCGCGTGCATCCCCGGTGACGGCATCGGCAAGGAAGTGGTGCCGGCCGGGCAGGCGGTGCTGCAGGCGCTGGCCCGTTCGCGCGGGGATTTCGCTTTCGAGTTCACCAGCTTCGGCTGGGGCGGCGACTGGTTCCGTGCGCATGGCGAGATGATGCCGGCCGACGGCCTCGACGCGCTCCGGGGAATGGACGCCATCCTGTTCGGCTCGGCGGGCGACCCGCACATCCCCGACCACGTGACGCTGTGGGGCCTGCGTCTGAAGATCTGCCAGGGCTTCGACCAGTACGCCAACGTACGGCCCACGCGGATCCTGCCCGGCATCGATGCACCGCTCAAGCGCTGCGGCCCGAACGACCTGGACTGGGTGATCGTGCGCGAGAACTCCGAGGGCGAGTACGCCGGGGTCGGCGGCCGCGCCCACCAGGGTCACCCGATCGAGGTGGCCACCGACCTGAGCGTGATGACTCGGGCCGGCGTCGAGCGCATCATGCGCTACGCCTTCCGCCTGGCCCGGTCGCGGCCGCGCAAGCTGCTGACGGTGGTGACCAAGTCGAATGCCCAGCGCCATGCGATGGTGATGTGGGACGAGATCGCGCTGCAGGTCAGCAAGGAATTCCCGGACGTGAAGTGGGACAAGGAACTGGTCGACGCCTGCACTGCGCGCATGGTCAACCGACCCGCGTCGCTGGACACGCTGGTGGCGACCAACCTGCACGCGGACATCCTGTCCGACCTGGCCGCGGCGCTGGCCGGCAGCCTGGGCATCGCGCCCACCGGCAACATCGATCCCGAGCGCCGCTATCCCTCGATGTTCGAGCCCATCCATGGCTCGGCGTTCGACATCATGGGCAAGGGCCTGGCCAACCCGGTCGGCACGTTCTGGAGCTGTGTCATGCTGCTCGAACACATCGGCGAGCCCGAAGCCGCTTCCCAATTGATGGCGGCGATCGAAGCGGTTACCGCCAATCCCCAGCTGCACACCAAAGACCTCGGCGGCAATGCGCGTACTGAGGAAGTCACCAATGCCGTCTGCGCCTTGTTTGCCCAGAATGGCGCGGACCAGCGGCGCGCCGCCTGACCCGTACGATCAATTCCAACCAGGAGACAGCAGTATGAAATTCGGCATCAGCAAGTGGATCGGCATCCTCGCCCTTGCGGCGGCCCCGGCCGTCATGGCGCAGGCGTGTCCCGAGAAGAACGTGCTGTACTGGCAGGCCTTCCCGCCGGGCGGCGAATCGGACCTGTCGGCGCGGCACCAGCAGGTGGTGCTCAAGAAGAAGTGCCCGGCCATCGACACCATCATCCAGTACAAGGCCGGCGCCGGCGGCGCGCTCATGTGGACGCAGATGAATTCGTTGCCCGCCGACGGCACCAACATCGTCGGCGTCAACCTGCCGCACATCGTGTTCCAGCCGATCGAAGGCGAGGTGCAGTACAAGACGGCCGACGTGACGCCGGTTTTCTGGTACCACTTCACCCCTGACGCGCTGGTGGTTCCGGAGAACAGCCCGCACAAGACCTTCCAGGACTTCATCGCCGCGGCCAAGAAGGAGCCGGGCAAGATGAACCTGGGCGGCTCGGGCCGCAACTCGGCCAACCACGCCTCCCACGAGCGGCTGAACGCCGCCTTCGGCATCAAGAGCACCTACGTGCCGTACAAGGGCACGGGCGACATGGCGCTGGCCGTCGTCGGCAACCAGATCGACGGCGCCGTCACGTACACCGCGTTCGCCATCAACAACAAGAGCAAGGTGCGCGCGCTGGCGGTTGCCATGGAAAAGCGCCACCCGCTGATGCCCGATGTGCCCACGTTCCGGGAGCTTGGCGTGGATTGGGTCGACGGCGCCTATCGCGGCATCGGCGTGCCCAAGTCCACCCCGGCGGCCGAACGCAAGCGCCTGTCCGACCTGTTCGCGTCGCTCAACAACGAGCCGGAGATGAGGGAGCTCGCGGCCAAGAGCGGCTTCGAGCTGGTCAACGTGGGCGTCGAGCAGATGGACGCCTTCATGAAGGACAAGACGAAGCTCTATACCGAAGGCGCGAAGCTGCTCGGCCTGGGCAAGAAGCAGTAGCACGGCATCACCGTTGCGCAGGGCAGCGCGGCGGTGGTGTAAAAGTCCCCGCGCCCGCGATTTTCGTTTGACGGAGATCACCCCGCGAACGGCCAGCCGCATGGATGCTGGCCGTTCCTTCTTGCGGGAGAGAATCATGTCGAACAGGCGTCGGTTCATCCAGGCGACCGCCGGCATCGGTGCGGGTGTGCTTGTCGGCGGCCGTTGGCAAACGGCATGGGCCTCCAGCCGCAGTCCGGGCCTCGCCAAGTTCATCCAGCCCCTGCGCGGCGTCGGCGCGGGCATTCCGATCGCCGCCAGCGACGGCACGCGCCACCACAGGGGCGGCGTCACCGCGACGCACTATTCGATTTCACTGGAGCAGTTCGAAGACCAGCTCCATCCGGCGCTCGCCAATCCGACGCGCCTGTGGGGCTACCGGCCAAGCAACGTCGCGCCGGGGAGCCAACGCCACCTCGGGGGCGTCGTCGTGGCCCAGCGCGGCGCGCCGGTGCAGGTCACCGCCACCAACGCGCTGCCCGACCGGCATCTGCTTCCGGTGGACTCGACCATCGCGGGCGCCGGCAAGGGCCAGGGTGCGAATCACGCATCCGTGCATTTGCATGGCGGCTTCGTGCCGTGGATCAGCGATGGCGGGCCGCACACCTGGTTCGACCCGGCCGGTGGCTACGGCTCCAGTGCCGTGAACGCTCAGGGCGGGGCCAACGTCTTCAAGGCGATCGATCCCTCGTTGCGTCGCGGCGCGGCCGAATACTACTACCCCAACAACCAGGGCGCGCGCCTGCTCTGGTACCACGACCACGCGCATGGCATCACGCGCCTGAATGCCTATGCCGGGCTCGCTTCCGCCTACGTCATCACCGACAGCTATGAGAGCCAGACGATGACCATCGGGTATGACCTGCCGGGCCCGACGGACCCGAGGACGCACTACCTGGTCTTCCAGGACAAGACGTTCGTCGGCCCGGACACCCACGCGCTCGATCCGACATGGTCGGCGCTGATGCCCGCTTCGCGACCGGGCGATCTCTGGTATCCGCACCTGCATGAGGAAGCCCGCATGAAGAAGTGGACGCCGCTGCCCGCGCCGAGCCCCTCCGCGGTGCCAGAGCAATTCGGCGACACGATCCTGGTCAACGGCACGGTCTCGCCGTACCTGGTCGTGGAGCAGCGGCAATACCGCCTGCGGATGCTGAACGCCTGCAACTCGCGCTTCCTCAACCCGCGGCTGGTGTATGCGAAGGGCTCAAGCGGCGTGGATGCCACGGTCCCGCTGCCCAACAAGGCCGGCCCGGCCCTCCTCCAGATCGGGACCGAAGGCGGCTTCCTGCCGGCGCCCGTCATGTGGAACGGCAGCGGTTCATCGCAGCTGTTGCTAGCGCCGGCGGAGCGCGCCGACCTGGTCGTGGACTTCAGGGACGTGCCCGCGGGCGCCGTGCTCATCCTCTACAACGACGCGGCGGCGCCGTTCCCCAACGGCAGCGCGGGAGACGACCACTTCCCGGGCAACCCGAAAACGCCGGCCTCGGTGCCCGGCTCCACCCCGGACACCCGCGCATTGCTGCAGATCAGGGTGATGGCGCGCAGCGGTGCGGCGGACGCATCCATCCGCTTGCCGGCCGGCAACATGCAAAACCCGCTGGACGGGCCGTTCCTCGTTGCGCAACAACCGGGGGTGCCCACCGCCATTCCCCCGGGCGTGCCGGTACGCCGCCTGACCCTCAACGAGGGCTTCGATGCGTACGGGCGCCTGCTGCAGGCCGTCGGGACCGACCAGCCGGCATCGACCGCGGGAGCGGGCGTTTCCTTCGGCCGGGCCTACCACGATGCGCCCACGGAAGTCGTCAACGCCGGATCGGTCGAGGTGTGGGAAATCCTCAACCTCTCGGCCGACACGCACCCCATGCACTTCCATCTCGTCAATGTGCAGATCCTGTCGCGGCAGGCCTTCAACACCATGAACTATTCCGGCGGAACGCCGCTCTGGCTGGGCCGGCCGCAGGCGCCGGACCGCAACGAACTCGGCTGGAAGGAGACGGTGCGGATGAACCCCGGCCAGGCGACGCGCATCATCGTGCGCTTCGACCTGCCGGTCGGCCTGCCTTTCACGGTTCCACCGAGCCCGCGCACGGGGGGCAACGAGTACGTGTGGCATTGCCACATCCTCGAGCACGAGGAACACGACATGATGCGGCCGCTGGTCGTGAATTAGGCGGCTGGTGGCCGCCCGGCCGGCGCGTCACAATCCGCGCTGGAGAACCGCATGACGCCCAACCCCGCTACCGATCCGCGCCGCTTCCTCGAGCACCTCTACCATGCTGCCGTGCGGCGTGCTCTTCCGCTGCACAGCATGGGGGCCTTCCTGCCGGCACGCCCGAAGGGCCGCACCATCGTGCTGGGCGCGGGCAAGGCAGGCGGGTCCATGGCGCAGGCAGTCGAGGCGCTGTGGCCGGCCGATGCCCCGCTCGAAGGGCTGGTCGTCACGCGCTATCACCACATCCCGCCGCGCCCCGAGGGGGTGCAGCAGCGCATCGAGATCGTCGAGGCCGCGCATCCGGTGCCGGACGCCGCCGGACTGCAGGCCGCGCAGCGCATCCTCGCGCTGGCGCACGGGCTCACGGCCGACGACCTCGTGCTGTGCCTGATCTCGGGCGGAGGTTCCGCGCTGCTGACGCTGCCGGCGGAAGGCCTTACGCTGGAAGACAAGCAACGCATCAACAGGCAGTTGCTGGCCTGCGGCGCCAACATCGCGGAGATGAACTGCGTGCGCAAGCACCTGTCGCGCATCAAGGGCGGGCGGCTCGCCGCTGCCTGTGCGCCGGCAAAAGTCGTCACGCTCACCATCAGCGACGTGCCGGGCGACGACCCGTCGATCATCGCGAGCGGCCCCACGGTGCCGGACGCGACCAGCTGCGCCGAGGCCATCGCGATCCTGCAGCGTTACGGTATTGCCGTGCCGGGCGCGATCATGAGCTTGCTGGAGCAAGGCGCGCTGGAGACGCCCAAGCCCGGCGATGAAGTCTTCGCCGGTCATGAGGTGCAACTGATCGCCACGCCACAGCAGTCGCTCGAAGCCGCGGCCCGCGAAGCGCGCGCGGCCGGGCTGGAGGCGCACATCCTGAGCGACGAGATCGAAGGCGAGTCACGCGAAATCGGCAAGATGCACGCGGCGCTGGCGCGTGCCGTGGCCCATCGTGGCCAGCCGTTCGGCAAGCCGTGCGTGATCCTGTCCGGCGGCGAGACGACGGTGACGATCCGCAAGCAGCCCGAAGGAACCCCGCGTGGCCGGGGCGGGCGGGCCGGCGAGTTCTGCCTGGGCCTGGCGCAGGCGCTGCAGGGGCAAGCGGGTGTGTGGGCGCTGGCAGCGGACACCGACGGCATCGACGGCGTCGAAGACAACGCCGGCGCTTTCGTCGCGCCGGAGACCCTGTCGCGTGCGCTGTCGCTGGGCATGAAGATCGATGCATTCCTGGACCGCAACGACGCCTACGGCTATTTCCGCCAGCTCGACGACCTGGTGATCACCGGCCCGACGCACACCAACGTCAACGACTTCCGGGCGATGCTGGTGTTGTAAGGCGCCCCCGGCACCGCGCTCAGAACGAGGTGACAGGCAGGCCCGCCGTGACGGTGGCCGCCGCTGCCAGTGCGGCCGCGACGGTCAGTGCGAACAGGACCTTGCGTGGCATGTGTTTGCGGCTCTCCCGGGCGTGCCGCCAGCAACTCCAGCCCGGCGCGACGGGAATGTTTGCCATGACCGCTCTCCTGGTTCAGTGATCTGGGAAAGTAGTGTGGCGATGGGGCGTATCGCGGGCGTGATCCCGGCGTGAGAAGAGCGTCACAGGAGACCGGGACGCGGCGGCTCCCTCATGCTGTCGGGTTGGCAACCCCCGCCTGCGCCTCGCGCTGCACCAGGGCGCGGATCACCAGAGCGAACCATACGGCGGCCACTGCCGCAGCGATCCACACCAGGCCGCGGCCCAGGCGCACCTGGTCGTCCAGCAGGTAAGCGTTGCACAGGCGCACCGGCGTGTCCTGGAACAGGTGCCCCGCCACCACCGTCATCGGCAGGATGTTGCCGAGGAAGAAGCCCTGGACCAGCAGGCCGGCCGGGCGCCACGAGAGGCGCAGGGCGGCGCCGCACAGCAGCAGCGCCAGCCACTTGGCAGCCTCGACGCGGGCGTCCACCAGCGCCAGGTCGAGCACGCGCGGAATCATCAGCACGGCCAGCACCAGCGCGGCGGCGAGCAGCCCGCTGACGCCGTAGCCGTTCCAGCGATCGCACAGCGCACGCCAGCGCGGCGGCAGCGCGTGGGCCAGCATCGCCCCGCACATCGCCAGCAGGGGATACTGGACCAGCATGTGGGTTGTCATGCCCGCTTCCAATGCTTGGCGCAACGGCGGCAAGGCCAACAGGACGAGCAGCGCCGCGGCTGCCGCGGTCAGGCGCGGAGGAGTGAGCCAAGGCGTCTTCGTCATGGCTGCCCCGCGAGATGGCGCGCGTAATCGAGCGTCAATTGCTTTTCGGAAGAGTCGAAGACGCGCACCAGCTTCCCTTGGGGGTCGACGACCAGCAAGGCTGCGTTGTGTTCGTAATCGCCGCGGCCATCGGGGACCACGACGACCTCGAAGGCTTCCAGCAGGCGCCGCGTGTCGCGCGCATCGGCGGTCCGAACGAAACGCCACAGGCCGGGATCGGCATTCAGGCGCGCGGCGTAGCGCTGCAGCACCGGCGGCTCGTCGTGCGCTCCGTCGAAGCTGATCGACAGCAGCTTGACTGGCGCCGAGCGACCCGCTGCGTCGTCCTGCCGCAACGCAGCCTGCATCTGCTGCAGCACGCCGCCCAGCGAAAGGCACACCGTCTGGCAGCGCGTGTAGACGAAATCCACCACCGTCACCGTCCGGCCGTCCGCGAGCAGGCGGGCCAGGGGTTGCTTGTCGATCCCCGGCCCGTCCACCTGCACATCCGGCGTGGCGACGGGCCGCAGCGCAACCTCCAGCCGGCGCGCGCCTTCGGCGGTCCACACCTGGAAGTCGTGCGTGAGCCAGGCGGCGCTCGCGTAACCGGCGAGCGCGAGGCCTGCGCAGAGCAAGGCCGTTCGGAACATCAGGCGCGCGCCTCCTTCACGCGGCGCGGCATGCGGATCACCTTCGGCGAGCCGGGCGGCCGGGGCAGGATGTCGGCCAGCGTGTAGCCGTCGAGGTGCCGCATGAAGCTGTTCAACGCGCCCTCGAGCACGCCCGTCAGGCCGCAGTTGCCCGTGAGCATGCAGTTGCCGCCGGTGGCGAAGCATTCGACCAGCGAAAAGTCCGACTCCATGCTGCGCACCACGTCGCCCAGCACGATGTCCTTGGGCGGCCGCGCAAGCCGCATGCCGCCGCCCTTGCCCCGGACGGTCTCGATCCAGCCGGCCAGCCCGAGCTGGTGGGTGATCTTCATCAGGTGCGCCTCCGAAATCCCGTAGACCTGCGCGATCTCGGCGATCGTGCAGAGCCGCTCGGGGTGCTGCGCCAGGTGGATCAGCAGGCGCATGGCGTAGTCGGTGAGGCTGGTGAGGCGCATGGATGCTCCGAGCGGTCAGGGCGCCTTGGCGGCGAGTGCCCTGATTTCATCACCGCTGGAAAAAGGTGTCGAGCGCGTCGCGGCCTTGCGCTCGGCGACGAACAGGTCGGCGCCGATGGGCTGCGCCTTGTTCGACCACTCGGACCGAACGTAGCTCGCCACCGCCGCCAGTTCGGCGTCGCCGAGCTTCTGGAAGGAGGGCATGGCGCCCTTGAACACGGTGCCGGCGACGGTCATCTCGCCCGTCACGCCGTGCAGCAGGATGTTCGCGAGGATCCGGGGCTCGCCCGTCACCCATTCCGAGCCGTCGAGCGGCGGGAATGCACCGGGCAGGCCCTTGCCGCTGGCCTGGTGGCAGGCGGCGCAGTGGGTGGTGAACAGCTGCTTGCCGTCGGCGGCGGCGCCCACTGCCGGCCCCCGCAGGTCGGCGAGGGTGCGGCGGTCGCCGAGGCCGGCGCTGCCGAACGGTTCGGAAAAGAAGATGTAGGACGCACCGGCCAGCACCATCGCCAGCGTGACGGCGGCCGCCACCAGCGGGATGGGCTGCGTGCGCTCCGAGGGCTCGGCTTGCTCGCGCGCCTGCGCCGGGGTTCGGGATCGGATCTCGTCGGACATGGCTCGCTCAGGGTTGGGGCGCCGCGGGCAGCACCGGGTAGGTGTGGTTCAGCGATTGCAGGTACTTCACGAGGTCCAGCGCCTCGGGCGTAGCTACCAGGACCTGGCCGTAGTTCGGACCGTAACCCGCGGGCAGTGTGACGGCCTGTTCGCCTTCGGCCTGCGCTTCCTTCGCGTCCTTCACCGTGAACAGGTAGGGGTACGACGGCATGATCGAATCCGGGACGTAGGCGCGGGGCTGGTACAGGTGGCCGAGGTGCCAGTCCTTGCTGGGCTGGCGCGCGCCGATGTTGAACAGGTCCGGCCCGGTGCGCATGCTGCCCAGCAGGTGCGGCTTGTCGTAGTAGTAGTCGCCCGGCACCGAGGCGCGGCCCCAGCCGCGCGCCTGGTCGGGGCCGAGGTTGCGGTCGCGCGGCTGCTGGCTGTGGCAATAGACGCAGCCGTTGGCGATGTATACCTCGCGCCCGCGCAGCTCGGCGCTGGTGTAGGGCTTGAGCTGGGGCGGCGGCTTGACGTCGCGCACTTCCAGGTAGGGCATGACGACCAGCGCCGCGGTGGCGACGCCCAGCGCCACCATGGCGCCCGAGGCGAGCTTGATCTCATTTTCCATACGCCAGCTCCAGCTCGTTGTTGTGCGCGAACAGCGCCGCGCCGGTGCGCGTCGGCCCGAAGCGCAGGGCCATCGCGAGGAAGTGGCCGACGAAGACGAGGTGGCCGAGCACCATCAGGCCGCCTCCGACCGAGCGCCACTTGAGCCAGGGCAGGGTGACGGTCACCGATTCCATGAAGGGCCTTGCGGCATCGAGCATCGCCACCCCTTGCAGCCACCCGCCGATCGTGAGGCCGACGAAGTAGATCGAGATGCCGGCGACGGCCAGCCAGAAGTGCAGCGAGATGAGGCGCGGATACGGCCACTCCCAGTTGAGCACGCGCGGCATCATGAAGTAGATCGCGCCGAACAGCACCATGCTCACGAAGGCGTACGCGCCCAGGTGCGCGTGTGCGACGGTGAAGTGCGTGAAGTGCGCCACCTGGTTGACGCTGCGCAGCGCCTCCAGCGAGCCCTGCACCGAGGAGGCGAAGTACATCAGGCCGCCGAACATCATGAACCGCAGGGTCGGCGAGTAGAGCGCCAGGTGCATCCGCCCCTGCAGCGTGCCGCCCATGTTGATGCTGAAGGCGATCACCGGGATCACCATCATCAGGCTCTGCACGATGGACAGCGTGGTCAGCCAGCCCGGCACCGGCCCGCCGATCAGGTGGTGGCCGCCGACCTGGCCGTAGAAGAACGCGAGGGTCCAGAACCCCAGGATCGACAGGTTGTACGAGCGCACGGGCCGCCCGATGATCTTGGGCAGGAAGTAGTAGATGGCGCCCACGCTCACCGGCGTGAACCACAGCCCCAGCACGTTGTGGCCATACCACCAGTTGGTGGTGGCCTGTTGCACGCCCGTGTGCACGCCGGGCAGCTTGCCCACGAGGAACAGCAGCGCGATCCACAGCAGGGCCGCCACCATGTACCAGACGCTCACATACAGGTGCTCGACCTTGCGGTTCACCAGCGTGAACAGCACCGGCAGGATGACGAAGACGAAGCCCACCAGGATGAAGACGGCGATCTGCCAGGGTATCTCCAGGTATTCCATGCCGTCGCTCCAGCCGGCCGAGATGGCGCCGATGCCGGCCGCGATGCCGGTGTTGATCAGCGCGCCGCCCAGCATCGTCCACACGGCGCCGTGCAGCCGCGTGCGCAGCAGGCGCGGCAGCAGCCACACGATCATGGCCAGCGCGGCGTTGGTGATCCAGCCGTACAGCACGGCGGTGAGGTGCACGGTGCGGATGCGGCCGAAGGTCAGCCACGCCTGCTGCGTCAACCAGTCGGGCGCATGCAGCTTGATCGAGGAGGTCAGGCCCGCCAGCGAGCCGACGATCAGCCAGAAGCAGGCGAAGGCCACGAACATGAAGACCGGGAAGGCGGTGGACCGGTCGGACTCGATGCGGTCTCGCAACTCGGCGGCGTCGCCCGGGGGGGCCCTGTGATCGCCGGGAGCCGCGGCATCCTGGAGGGATTGCTGCCCCGCGTCAGTGAGCGCCGGGTCGTCCACCCGCCCGATTTCGCCGCGCGCGAAGATGACCGAGGCGGCCGCGGGATTCTCGATCAGCAGTCCCTTGCGCAGGGACCAGATGAAAACGAAGAGACCGATGATCGACAGCAGGAAGGCCCCGAGGAGGCTGAGGATGGCGCTGTCCATCACAGCTCCTGCGGCAGGGCGTCGGCGCGGCTCATCTGGTAGCCGTACCAGAGGCTTTGCGCGACGCGGGCTGCCAGCTCATTGGCGCGCACGCCAAGGGCCTCGTTCGGCAGCGTCGCCGTCGTCTGCCGGAACAGCCCGAGCCAACGCTGGAACAGTTCGGCTGACAGGCCGGGAAGGGCTGCGTGCTTGGGCATGGGCTGCCCGCGAAACCGCGCAGTGCCGCGCAGCGCGGAGGACCAGAAGTCCACCATTGTCGAAAGGTGCCTGTCCCAGTCCGTGATGTGGCGGTCGAAGATCGGGCCCAGGACGGGATCGTCACGGACGCGGTCGTAGAAAGTGTGCACCAGCTCCGAGATTTCGTCTTCGGTGCACAGGTCGGCGGTGGGCATGGGCGTTCCTCGTTCGCAAGGGCAGGGGGGTTGAAGATGTATTTTATATAGATCTTCAAAAGGCCTCTATGGCGCGGGGAATTAGACCCCGTCGAGCGGGACCGGAACAGATAGAGCCGGGCCGTGGGCCCGGCGGTTCACCTGGGGGAAATCAGCCTGCCGAACCGGGGCCTGGCAGCAGGCGCGACTTGAACCACTGGTCGATCATCCGCTTCTCGTAGTGCAGGGATCCGGAGTTGCGTTCGCCGGTCAGGCGGCCCGAGTAGTCGAGGTCCGTCAGCCATTCATCGCCGCTGCTTTCGACCTTGCCGTCTGCTTCCAGCGTGTACTTCAGGTGGATGCGCGGGAAGTCGGCGCCGCCGCGCAGCACCCGGATCTCGATGCCGCCGCCGTGGAACGGCCGCACGGCGCCCGCCAGGTCCACGTCCAGCACGTCCACCTTGAGCACGTGGTTGGCCGGCAACCAGCGCTGCCCGCGGGCCTTCAAGTGCCGGTCGATCGCCTGCAGGTTGGCTTCTTCCTCCCACGCCGTGTTGCCGGCATCGGTGTACAGGCGGGTGTTGACGAATCGCACCTCGACGGCGCCGGCGTTTGCAGCGGATGCAACTGCGGCAAGGCAGGCGCAGACAAAAGACAGGATGGACGGACGCATGGCGGACTCCTGGCAGTAAAAAAGGGCGCCCTGCCGCGCGGCCTGGCGTCCCAGTCCATTCTGATCCCGGTCGGACCCGGCCGTTCAGGCCGCGCCCATCGCATTCCCGCTGTCAGGGTAATTTGTAGCTGCCCGTGACCCGCCGGCAGGCCTGCATCGTGCCCTGCCGAATCGGGGTCATGGCGCCCAACCGCTCGACGTTCGCGCTGCCCGTGATGCCCTTGAACTTGCCCGTGCCGCCCAGCAGCTCCACCGTATAGCCCTGGGGCGCAGCCGTGTCGGCGACGTGGAACTTGTCGCCGGCCGCATCCTGGAAGACGCAGTAGCCCTTGTGCTTGTACACGCTGGACCGCAGCTCGAACGTCCCGATGCATTCCAGGCTCATCGAGTCGAATGCCTTGGTCGCCGATTGCGTCCCGCCGGTCGTCTGGTAAGTCCCGTACCGGTCGGTGTCCGACGCGTTGACCACGTAGTTCGGCCCGCCGAAGCACAGCGTCTGCTCATAGGTACCCTCCCGGGCCATGGGTGCGGGGCTCGCCGCCTGCGCGAAAGCGCCGGCCGCGGCCAGCAGCGCGAGCGCGGAAAGCGCGCCCTTCTTCATGTTTGACATCGTCATCTCCTTGATTTGTTGTCCCACGTCAAGGAGTCTGCGCAGCCGGCGTGCGGCAGGCGTGATTCGGGCGTGAGAAAAGCGTCACAACGCTTGCCTGCCGGCATAAATGGGGCCATGCTTAAGCAGGCCGCCTGCGTTGGCGGCCGGAAAAAGAAAGACAGTGGCATGCAGGCTTCCAGGCTGCGCCTGCTTGGAGACTTCTCCCTCGAGACGCCATTCTCGGGCGGGCCGGTTCGCGTCGGCCGAAAGGCGCAGGCCCTCCTGGCCCTGGCGGCGATGCACGGAACTTCAGGCGCCGGCCGTAGCCAGTTCGTCGCACTCTTGTGGCCCGATCACAGCGACGAGGACGCGCGCAGCGCCCTGCGCCAGTGCCTGCACCTCCTGCGCCGGGCGCTGGGCGATGCCGCCGCGGGGCTGGACAGCGACGGCGACCGTATCGTGCTTCGGCCGTCGGCCTTCGACGTGGACCTGCGCCGGTTCGAAGCGCTGGCGAAGCGCCGCGACATGGAAGCCATGCTCGCCGCGGCCAATCTCTACCGCGGCGACTTCCTCCAGTCGCTGGACGTCGGGAACGAATTCGAGCATTGGGCTGGCGCGGAGCGCGAGCGCCTGCGCGACCTGGCGCAAGGCCTGCTGGTGCGGATGAGCGAATGCGCCGAGGGCGCGGCTGCCTGCGACGCCACCGTGCAGCTCGCCCACCGGCTGCTCGCCAGCGACCCGGTGCACGAAGGCTGCTATCGCGCCCTGATGCGACTGCACGCGCGCGCCGGGCTGCGCGGCAAGGCGCTGCAGCTCTGGGACGAATGCCGCACCGTGCTCAGACGAGAACTCGGCGTTGCGCCTAGCGCGCAGACCTTCGCCCTGGTCGATGAGCTGCGGGCCGGCGCCGGAGGGGCGGCGCGCGCGGAGCCGCCGGCCTCGGGCGGCCCGATCGTCTCGCCCGCGCGCAGCGCCGAGGACACGGCCGTGGTGGACCTGTTGCTGCGCGGCTGGCAGTTCTTCACGCTGATGACGGCCGAATCCATGGTGAAGGCGCGCGAATCGTACGAAGCGGCGGTGGCCCTCGCACCCGGCAATGCCGAGGCCATCGCCAAGGTGGGCTGGACCCACTGGATCGACTCGCTCAGCGGCTGGGTGGCCGACCCGTCGGAGAGTTTCGAGAAGGCGCACGAATGCGCCTCGCGCGCGATCGCGTGCAGCCCCGGCCTCATGCTGCCCCACGCGCTGATGGGAAAGGTGCTGTTGTGGCGCATGGAGCACGAGGCCGCGCTCGAGCAGCTGCACATGGCCGTGGAACTCGGTCCGCAGGCCGCGTACGCGCACTTCCACCTGGGCGATGCCGCGATGTGGTGCGGCCGGCTGGACGAGTCGCTCGCGCACGTCGGCCGCGCGCTGGCGCTGGACCCGAACGACCACGGGATGTTCCTCACGATCCGGGGCTATGCCCTGTGGCTGGCCGGCCGGCACCATGATGCCCAGGCAGCCTTCACCAGCGCGATCACGCGCAACCCCGCTTACCTGTGGCCGCACAACGGCATGACCGCGGTTCATTACGAGCTGGGCGACCTGCGCTCGGCCCGGGACGCGGTGGTGACGGCGTGCAGCCTCAACCGGCGGATCAGCCTGTCCTTCGTGCGCGACGTGCTGCCGTTTCGCGTTCCCGAGCACCGCGCACGGCTGCTGGCCGCCTGCGAAGCCGCCGGAATGCGGGCGCAGGAGGTTCCTATGGGTGAAGCGGCCGGGTGAGGGCGCGGACTCACCGCTTACCGGGCCGAGGCGCCCATGGCGCGGGCAGGGCTGGATGCAAGGCTCTGCGCCTTGATGTACGCCGAGCCACTGTCCTCGGCGCAAAACGCGGCGACCGTGTCCCTGTGTGTGATGTATTCGCGCTGCACCTGCGCGCCCGTGGCCGCGCTGCGGGCCTGGAACATGTTGTACAGGCCTGACCACGGATTCCCCTGGGCATAGGGTGTCTTGAGTTCGGCGCTGACCGCCTCCCGGGTCCGGCTGCTGACGAACGCCTGCGGCTCGATCGTGATGTCGTCGGCGTAGGCGGGCGCGGTGGCAATGGCCGCAACTCCCAGCAGGGCGACGGTGGTGATGGCGCTCGTGGCCATGGCGGACAGTACATTCCGGTTCATGTCAATCTCCTCGAGCGGAATGGAAAATTGACAAGAGGAAAGCCGCTCGACGTCTCCGCTGTCCTGTCCCTTCCTTGGGGTCCAGGCCAGCAAGTCTGCCGAGCCGGCGTGACGCAGGGCGTGATCCGGGCGTGAGAAAGACGTTATTGCCGCGGGCTAGCCGTGCAGTGACTCGTACTTCGCCATCAGCTCGTCGTGGCTCTCCACGAAGTCCGGGTTCTGCACGATGCAGTCGGCCGGGCAGACCAGCTTGCACTGGGGCTCGTCCTCGGCGCCGACGCATTCGGTGCACTTGAGCGCGTTGATGACGTAGATCGGGTCCCCGATGCTGATCGCCTCGTTCGGGCAGGCCGGCACGCACGCGTCGCATGAGGTGCAGTTGTCATTGATGAGCAAAGCCATGGTGAGTCTCTCCTTCCTTATGCCGCCGCGAGCTGCTCGAGCTCCTGCAGCTTGCCGTGCCGGAACGCGCCCCAAAGCGCCGCGCCGATGGCGCCGGCGTAGATCGAATCCGGGTGGTTGATGGCCTGCACCGTCACCTTCTCGTTGACCATCTCCTCCTGGATCGCGGCCAGCAGGCCGATGTCCAGCGCCAGCCCGCCGGTGAGCAGGGCCGTGCCCTGCTTGATGCCGGTCACCTTGAGCAGCTTCACGATGCGCGAGGCCATCGACAGGTGGATTCCCTTGAGGATGTCGGGCGTGGCGATGCCCCGGCTGACCATGTTGATCACGTCGGTCTCGGCCAGCACGGCGCAGATGGAACTGCACTTCTCCGGGTCCTTCGAGCTGCACGACAGCGGACCGATCTCCTCGATCGCCACGCCGAGGTAGCGTGCGATGTTCTCCAGGAATTGCCCGGATCCCGAGGCACACTGGCTGGTCATCTTGTACGAGAGCACCTTGCCGCGCTCGTCGACGTAGATGGCTCGGCCGTTGAGTGCGCCCACGTCCACCACGGCGCTGATGCCGGGGTGCAGGAAGACGCCGCCGCGCGCGTGCGTGGTCATGGAATAGAAATGGCCGGTCGCGAACTTCACGTTCTCGCCCTCGCCCGTGGTGGCGATGTAGTCGACGTCATCGCGCGTGAGCCCGGCGTCCGCCATCACGCCGTCCCGGCCTTCCTCCGCGAGCGTCATGGGGTCGCGCCGGCGGATGCGCTCGCACCGCTTGGCGAGCCACTCCGCGTGCCCGTTCTCATCCACGCGAAAGAGCGTGCTCTTGACGGCGCCCGAGCCGATGTCGATACCGATGGTGATGGTCATGATTGCCTCCGACGAGCCGCCTCTAGGAGGCAGCCGCCCCCTTGGGGGGCAGTGAACGAATGTGAACGTGGGGGCATGTTCAAGCCCTCGCTTCCGATTCCACTTGCTTGCCTTCTTCGACCACCGCACGCCATGCGAAGGTCGCCCCGCCCAGTGCGCCGGTGAAGATCGAATCCGGGTCGATGTTCAGCTGCAGCTCGCCGTAGTTCTCGAACACGAGGTCCTTCAGCGCCTTCACGGCGGCCTCGTTCTTCGCAACGCCGCCGGTGAAGGTGAACTGGTCGCGGATGCCGCCCGAGCGCGCCAGGATCGACATCGCGCGCAGGATGATGGCGCGGTGCAGCCCGGCCATGATGTCCTCGCGCTTGTCGCCGAGCGACAGGCGGTCGCGCAGCTCGGCGCCGGCGAACACGGTGCAGGTCGAGTTGATGCGGATGCTCTTGGTCGACTTCATGGCCATGGGCCCGAGCTCGTGCAGGCCCATGTTCATCTCGTCGGCGATGTAGCCGAGATAGCGCCCGCACCCGGCGGCGCAGCGATCGTTCATCTGGAAGCTTTCCACGATGCCGGCCGGGTCGACCTGGATCGCCTTGGTGTCCTGGCCGCCGATGTCCAGCACGGTGGCCGTGCCCGGATACATCACGTGGGCGCCCAGGCCGTGGCACAGGATCTCCGAGCGCACATGTTCCTTCGAGAAGGGCAGGCGGGCGCGGCCGTAACCGGTGCCCACCACGTAGGTCTCCTCCATCTCGGTATCCAGAATGCCCTTGATCGGGGCCTCCACCTGCGTCCGGCGCGCCGCCGTCTCGGGCAACGCGACGAACGTGCGCTCCAGCGCCGCCAGCAGGTGCCGGCGGATCGAGTCTGCATAAACGCGGTTCTCGACGTCGATGATCGAGCGGTCGAACACGTTCAGGAGGAAGTCGTATCGCGTGCCTGCTTCCTTGGAGACCGTCTCGCCGATCGCCAGGTACTGGCTGCCGGCGATGTCGCGGAAGAAGTCGCTCTTGCGCTTGGCCTCGGGCGTGAACAGTGTCGGCGCCTCGGCCTTGAGCCGGCGGAACACTTCGGACAGCGATTCCCCCACCGCTTCCGTGGCCGCGCCGAAGTGGGCCGTCAGCAGGTTGCGCTGGCAGGTGTCTTCCAGGTCCACCAGCTGCTCCAGGTACTGCTCGGAGCGGAAGTTGCGTTCCAGCTCGCCGATGAAGCCGTCGAGGGCGCAGTTGAGCGCCCCGGTGCTGCCCAGCGCCTCGCGGAACAGGTGGAAGCGGCCGTTGAGCAGCGCCTCCTGCTTGGCGATGGTGGCCGCCGTGTCGTAGTTGGAGCGCGAGTTGGTGATGCCCCGCCCGATGATGTTGCGATCCTCGTCCATCACCACCGCCTTGGTGGTGGTGGAGCCGAGATCGATGCCGATGAAGCAGCGCATGGTGTCCTCGCCTTCAGTTCAGGGTGATGGGGATGACCTTCGGCGCATGCTCGCCGATGCCGGTGGTGCGCTTCTGCTTGATCATCTGGAAGTAGCTCTCCAGCCGGTTCTTCACGTTGGCTCCCGAGAAGTAGCGCGGGTCGACCAGGTCCGTCTCGATGAAGGCCGCCGGCTTACCGGTGCGCTTTTCCACCTCGCGCAGGATCAGCAGCTGGCCCGCCGAGAAGCTGTTGCAGCTCTTGATCGAGTTGATCAGCAGCCCGTCGGCCTGGTATTCCTCGATGTACTTGCAGATCATGTCGATCCGCGAGGGCATGTTCAGGTTGGTGTAGCAGCCCAGGCAGTAGTCGGCCAGCGACTCGAGCGGGTTCTCCGGGTCGTGGCGGAAGCCGAAGTCGTACAGGCCGCCCACCTTCGCATAGGTGGACGAGACCACCACCGCGCCCTCGTCGTAGAACATCTTCCAGAAGTCGCGGAAGCTCGTCCAGTTGGGCGGGCCCTCGACGATGAGGCGGTACTTCTCGTCCTTCATCTCGCCTTCGGGCGTCATCGGGCCGCGGCCCTCGCGCACGCGCTGCTCGATCTCGGCGCGCAGCATGCGGTAGTAGTCCGTGGCCTGCGTGGTGCCGCGGAACGCGGTGAAGATCGGGCCGATGTAGTACACCGCGCCGAAGTACCCGTCGATCGGCGAAGGCCGGTTCTTGGCCGACTGCAGCACCTGCACCAGGTCTTCCTCGGCCTTGGCCGACTCGCGCATGTACTGGCGAAGGCGGTCGATGTCGAACTTGATGCCGGAGATGCGCTCCAGCGTCGGGATCACGGTTTCCTTCAGCTGCTTGACCACGTACTCGCGCATGTTGGGCTGGATCCGGCCCTCGCTCTGGTAGGGCACGTGCAGCATCACCGTTTCGCAGCCGTACTTGTGGCGGATCAGCTCGAACCACTTCATGAAGGTGAAGCAGCCGGTGTACGACAGCAGCAGGATGTCGGGCTTGGGCAGCGGCTCGCCGGTGGGGCCGATCTCGCCGCCCATCATCGCGCCCAGGTCCGCCTTGACGTAGGTGCAGACGTCCTCGCTCTGGCCGTCGCGCTCGGCGTCCATGATCATCTTGCCGGATTTCTTGCGCATGCCGTTCTGCAGCGCGTTGGTCTCGGGCAGGCTGCGCGCCAGGTTGAAGCACATCAGCAGCTCGTTGAGGTTGCCCGGCACGAAGGTCGCGGCCACCTTGCGGCCCTGCGAGTGCGCCATCGCGAGGTCCATGTAATTCGCGTTGATCATCTCCTTCTGGAGATTCATCGCGTCGTCCTTCTCGGCGACGGGGACCTTCTTCTTGCTTTCCGGCATCTGGATGGTGGTGTTCATTTGACGCTCCAAAGCTTGATGGAATCGGCGAAGGTGCCGGCCTGTTCACGGATGGGGGCCATCTGGCCCGTGTTCTCCGCGTACTTGAACGCGGTGTAGGGAACCTTGTGCTGCGCCAGCACGTCCTGCAGCATCGGCCGCTCGAGCAACGCCGGGTCGCAGAACGAGGGCGCCGCGAAGATCACGCCCTCGGCGCCGCGGGTCTTCACCTGCTTGAGCAGGTAGACGCCCTTTTCCGCGCGGGTGGTGTCGTACTTGGCGGCGGTGGAGGCGGAGCGGTGCAGGAAGGCCTTGGACAGCTCGTCGAGTGGGTTCGCGTCCGCCGGCACCTCGTCGAGCAGCCAGCGGGTGACCAGCATGAAGTCGTCGTCCACCACGTAGCAACCCGACATCTCGATCGACTTGATGAGCGACAGCGGCGGCTGCTCGCAGAACGCGCCGGTCAGCACCACGCGGGCGTTGTCGCGCTTGGCGCGGGGCTCGGCGTCCGTGGCCTCGAGGTACTCGCGGATCAGCACCGTGTGGTCTTCCGGCGGCAGCACCATGCCGGCGCGCAGCAGCACGTACACCTCCGACGTGGGCGCCTGCCAGGGCTTGGCCGCGCGGTAGGCATACAGCTCTCGCACCGCGTCGCGGTTGTCGTTGTAGACGGCGATCGAGGCGTTCAGCTCGGCGTCGGTGATCTCCTTGCCGCGCAGCTTGCCCAGGTCCTCGCGCAACGTCTGCATCTCCTGGATGTAGAAGTTGCCGCCGATGGAATCGACATAGTTCTGCGGCACGTCGATGTACTTGACGTATTTGTCCGGGAACAGGATCTGCCACATGCCCGAGAGGTTGCGGATCACGTCGCAGATCGAGGGGAACAGCATGCCGTCCATGCAGTCGAGCCGGCCCGTGAGGCCCAGCTCGATGGTCGAGCGCGGGATGCGGCAGATGTAGCTCTGGTAGTAGGCGTCGCCCTGGATCACCTCCAGCGCGTCGCCGCCGCCGAGGATGCCCACCGGCAGCATGCCGGCGGCGTGAATGAGCTCGCGCGGCACGTAGATGGGCAGGTAGCCGATGGCCTTGCGGCCGGGGACGGCGGCTTTCCATTCCTTGACGGCGGTGAAGTCGAGATCCTCGAACAGCTGGGTGCAGCGATCGACGATGCGTTGGACGGGGGAGAGCGTGGTCAACATGGCTGGGCTCCGGTTAGCGGTGGGTCCACGCCGCAGGGCGCTTTTCCATGAAGGCCGCGAGGCCCTCGTTGGCATCATGGGTGCGCATCAGGCGCTCGAGATAGAGGTGCTCGACTTCGGCGAGCCGGCGGCGCACGTCGACCAGCATCTGGCCGCGCGCGGCGGCAAGGGCACAGGCGAGCGCGGCGCCGCTGCGCTCCTGCAGATGGGCTTCGAACCAGGCGAGGGCCGCGGCTTCCGGGTCTTCGGCCAGGCCCTGCACCAAGCCGCTCGCCAGCGCTTCCGCGCCGGAGATCGACCGCCCGCTGAAGAGCAGGTCCTCCGCCACGGGGCGCGACACGCGGTAGGGCAGCAGCACGGAGGCGGCCGGGGCGAACACGCCGAGCTTGATCTCCGGCTGGCCGAACTGCGCGGCGGGCGCCGCGAAGATCGGGCCGGCGGCCAGCGCCACTTCCAACCCGCCGCCCAGGCATTGCCCGCGCACCGCGACCAGGATCGGCACCGGAAACTCCAGCATCCCCACCAGCAGCGCGTGCAGCGCGCCGAGCATCTTCGCGCACTTCGCGGGCAGGTGCTCCTCCACGCTGGCGCCGAAGCTGAAGTGCGGCCCTTCGGCATCCAGCAGCGCGCCGCGCAGGCTGCCCGGGTGCTTGTGGAATTCCACCAGCGCGCCGTGCAGCGCGCGGATCATCTCGGCGTCGACCAGGTTGGCCTTGGGGCGGGATAGGCGCAGGCGCAAGAGCGCGCCATCGCGTTCGGTCCAGGCTTTGAACGGAGAGTCGCTCATGGTCACTGCCTAATGCTTGTTCTTCGGCTGGATGTCGTCATGCAGCGCGCCGAGCCACGAAGCGCCGGCGGCCAGTTGCTGGCGCAGAAGGATGAAGTCGGCCTCGCGGTTGTCCTTGGTGCCTTCGTTGAAGGCCGTGAAGCCGGCGCGCGCTTCGGTCATCATGTTCAGCGACAGCCAGGCGCGCGAGCTTTCCTTGTTGCGGTCCCAGGCGGCGAGCTTGGGCTTGCGCAGCTCCTCCAGCGTCTTGAGCGTGCACTCGGGGAAGGTGAGCAGGATCTTGGCGCACAGCTCCTCGACCTTCGCGTCGAGCATCGACAGGTCCACCGTGCCCTTGGCCATCAGCGCCTTGCCTTCCTTGGCCGCGTCGCCGGTCTTGGACGTGCCGTACACCATGCGGCCGAACTCGTCGTACTGGCGTTGCGTCTCCACCATCGGGTTGGCGACGAACTTGCCGTCCACCTTCAGGGCGGGGACGACGTCGGTAAGGATGCCCATCTGGTAGGCCTGGTGCGCGGAGAAGGGCTCGCACAGCACGCAGGCCATCATCGCGCGCTCCGCGCCCACCATCAGCGGCAGGAAGTCGGTGGCGCCGCCGATCGGGGCGGAGCCGTGCTTGGGGCCAGCCTGGCCGAACTTGGCCAGGTCCGAGGCGACGGAGAAGTCGCAGGCCATGCCGATCTCCTGGCCGCCGCCGATGCGCATGCCGTTGACGCGGCAGATCACGGGCTTGTCGGCCAGCAGCAGGGCGGTGACCATGTCGTTGAACAGGCGCAGGTACTGGCGGTATTCCTGCGGCTGGCCGGCGTAGTACTCGGCGTATTCCTTGGTGTTGCCCCCGGTGCAGAAGGCCTTGTCGCCGGCGCCGGTGAAGACGATGCAGTTGACGTCGCGGGCGTTGGACGCAGCGCGCAGCGCCAGGATCACGCCCTTGACCATGTCGGTCGTGTAGGAGTTGTACTGCGGCTGGTTGTCCAGCGTGATCCACGCGTTGTACAGGCCCGGCACCACGCTGCCGTCCGGCTTGCGTGCGGGGCGCTTCTCGTAGCGCACCCCCGGCTTGCTGGTGTCGTCCACCAGGTCGTGGTTCTTGAAGTCGAGCATGGGGGGAAAGGTTTCCGGGGCGTTCATGGGGTCTCCTGGGTCGTTTCGCGGGTTGTTCTCAAAAGGCGGTCAGGGCACGAGCACCACGCGCTTGCGGATTTCGTGGGCGTGCACGGCGGCGAACACTTCGTTGATCGTGGCCAGCGGGCGCTTTTCGACGAAGGCCGCGATCTGCACCTTGCCGTCCAGCACCAGGTCCAGCGCGGCGGGGTAGTACTCGGGCGGGCAGCCCCAGTTGCCGAGCGCGCGCGCGTCGAAGGCCATGAGGTTGGACAGCCGCACCTCGACCTTGTCCATGGTGAAGCCGACCACCGACAGCGTGGCGCCATGCACCAGCAATCCGTACGCGGTGAGCTGGCCGCCCGCGCTGCCCGAGCACTCGAAGATGAACCACTCGGTGCGGCGCAGGCCGTTGGCCTTGGCGAAATCGTTGACGGCGGCCTTGATCGCCTTGCCGTCGAGCTGCCGGCTGTTGAGCGTCAGCGATGCGCCGTGCTCCTTGATCGCCGCGAGCTTGGCGTCGTCCACGTCGATCGCGACGACCGTCGCGCCGAACGCGCGCGCCACCTGCACGCAGTAGCCGCCGACGCCACCGGCGCCGACCACGATGGCCAGGCTGCCCGGGACGACGCCCGCGCGCCGCACCGCCTGGTAGGGCGTGGTGAGCGCATCGGCCACGATGGAAACCTGCGCCAGCTCGAGGCCCGCGGCCGAAAGGCGCGGCAGGTCCACTTCGCACAGGCCGCGCGCCGGCACGACGATGTGCGAGGCGAAGCCGCCCTGGATGTCGTTGCCGGGCATCTTCTGCGCGCGGCAGATCGTGGTGAGCCCGCGTTTGCACAGGTCGCATTCGCCGCAGGGCAGCACGGCCGGCACGATCACCGACTTGCCGATCCAGGCTTGCGCGCCGTCGCCCGCTTCCACCACCACGCCGCTGATCTCGTGGCCGAGGGCCAGCGGCAGAGGCTGGTTGGTGCGCACCCCGTCGTAGTAGTAGCCGAGGTCGGTGTGGCAGACGCCGCAGCCGGCGATCGCGACCACCACTTCGCCGACCTGCGCGTGCGCCTTGAACTCGCTGCGCACCAGCGGTGCGTTGGGAGCCGTCATCAACCAGCGGTGGGCATCGATGCTCATGAGCGAAACCTTTCAGGAAAAGCCGGTGCGGCGGGAGCCGGAAACCGGGCTTGTCAGCATCCGGGAACCGGCCTAATCTGGTAATGCAGTACCGGATTACGCATTTTGGCCATTGTGGAGAGCCTTTCGCGAGGGAACCTTGATCTTTGTCAAGGTCTGTCCGGCGCGCAAACCGTTTACTGCGAGCCATGAGATGTGCAGGAGACAAAGCGTGGATGCTTCACTCGACAATGGAACCCGGCCGATGAAAAGGCCCTCGTCACCCCCGAAGCCCCCGGGCACGGGGCTTTCGATCGCCATCGCCGGCAGCGGTGGCAGCGGCGTGATGACGGCCGGCAACTTGCTGCTCGATGCGGCGGCGCGTGCGGGTTTGTACGGACTGATGGTCCGCACCAGCGGCCCGCAGATTCGCGGCGGTGAGGCGGCGGCCCTGCTGAGGCTGGGCACAACGCCGCTCGAGTCGCTCGACGACAGCTTCGACCTGCTGCTGGCGATCGACTGGCAGAACGTGCACCGCTTCGCCGACGAGATTCCGTTGCACGCGGGCAGCGTCGTCATCGGCGACGCCGATGGCGGCGAGGTGCCGCCGGTGTTCCTGGCGAGCGGCGCGCAATCGGTCGTGCTGCCGCTGAAGAAAATGACCAAGGGCATGCCCGGCAGCTGGATCAACATGCTGGCGCTGGGCCTGGCCGGCGCGCTGGCGGGCCTGCCCGCGGCGGCGCTGGAGGCGGCGGTGCGCCGCAGCTGGAAGCGGCCCGAGGCTTCGCTCGCGGCCAACATCAAGGCGCTGCACGAGGGCATGGCGGCCGCGGCCGACATCAGGGGGCTGGCGCCGCTGCGGACCTCCACGGCGCAACCGCTGGGACGCTGGACCGTGAGCGGCAACGAGGCCGCCGGCTATGGCGCGCTGCGCGGCGGCGTCCGGTTCGTCGCGGCTTACCCGATCACACCCGCCACCGAGCTGCTGGAGTGGATGGCGCCGGCTTTGGCCAAGGTCGGCGGCTCGCTGCTGCAGGCCGAGGACGAGCTGGCCTCCGTCAACATGATCATCGGCGCCTCCTACGGTGGCGTGCCCTCGCTCACCGCGACGGCCGGCCCCGGGCTGGCACTGATGACGGAGGGCATCGGCCTGGCGGTCGCCGCGGAGGTGCCCATCGTCGTGGTGGACGTCATGCGCGGCGGCCCGTCCACCGGCATCCCGGCCAAGAGCGAACAGAGCGACCTGTCGTTCGCCGTCAGCGGCCTGCACGGCGACGCGCCGCGCCTCGTGCTGGCGCCGGCGTCGATCTCCGATTGCGTGGCCACGACGCAGTGGGCCGTGGAGCTGGCGGAGGCCCTGCAGGCGCCGGCCATCGTGCTGTCGGACCAGTTCATGGGCCAGTCGCGTGCCATCATCGACAAGCCGACGGCCGTTCCCACCAAGGGCGGCACCCGGCTGACCGTCGAAGCGAACACGCCCGACTACAAGCGCTACCGCGACACGCCCTCCGGCGTGTCGCCGATGGCGATCCCCGGAACGCCCGGCACGGTCTATACCGCCGACGGCCTTGAGCACACCGAAGGCGCGATCCCCAGCAGCCAGTCGCGCGACCACCGCCTGCAGCTCGACAAGCGCGAGCGCAAACTGCTGATGCATGACTACGGCAGGCGCTGGGCCGATGTCGAGGGCCTGGGCGACGTGGCCGTGATCACCTTCGGTTCGTCGAGCGGCCCGGTGCGCGAGGCGATCAGGCGCGCCGCGGCACGCGGCGTTGCGGTGCGCTTCGTCGGGCTGCGGCTGCTGGCGCCGCTGCGGCAGGAGGCGTTCGACAGGGCGCTGGCCGGCGTTCGGCATGTGATGGTGATCGAGCAGAACCACGGTGCGCAGCTGCTGCGTTACCTGCGCGCCATGGTCGACCTGCCGTCGAAACCGGCCAGTTTCCATCGGCCGGGCCCGCTGCCGCTGCGCCCCGGCGAGGTGTGCGAAGCGATTCTCGAATGGGCCGGCCACGCAGTGGCGCAAGAGGAGCTCGTATGAACGACATGGTTCCCCCGCCGGCCGTGATGACGGCGGCGCAATACAAGTCCGGCTACAAGCCGATCTGGTGCCCCGGCTGCGGCGACTACACCGTGCTGGGGTCGCTCACCAAGGCGCTCGCGCAATTGCAGCTGCCGCCGCACCAGGTGGCCGTGGTCTCGGGCATCGGCTGCTCGTCGCGCATCCCGGCCTACACCTCGTGCTACGGTTTCCACGGCGTGCATGGCCGCTCGCTCGCGGCCGCGACGGGCCTGAAGGTCGCGCGGCCGGACCTCACGGTGGTCGTCGCCAGCGGCGACGGCGACGGCTACTCGATCGGCGGCAACCACTTCCTGCATGCCTGCCGCCGCAACGTGGACCTGACCTACATCGTCATGGACAACCACGTGTACGGCATGACCAAGGGCCAGGCGTCGCCCACTACCGAACCCGATTGGGACAACAAGCTCTCGCCCGGGGGCACCGGCATCCGCTCGTTCCATCCGCTGGTGATCGCGCTGGCCTCGGGCGCCAACTTCGTGGCGCGGGCCTTCTCGGGCGACCAGGCCGGCACCGCCGACATCATTGCCCAGGCGATCCGCCATCCGGGCTTCTCGTTCGTCGAGATCCTGAGTCCGTGCGTCACTTTCCGCCCCGAACAGCGCGAGTGGAAGAGCATGGTGCACGCAGCGGCGGTGGAGCCGACCGACGACGCGGCCCGCGCGGCGCGCCGCATCATGACCGACGACGGCTTCAACATCGGCGTGCTGTATGCGGGCGACCGCAAACCCTATCCCACGGCGCCGGTGGCGCAGCGCGCCGATGTGGCCGACCTCGAAGCGGAGTTCGAACCATGAGCAATCCCACAGTCCCCGTCGTGCAAGGCCCGCAGACGCTGGAAGAATTCATGGCCCAGGCGCTCCTGATGGAGCAGGATGCCACCGAGCGCTACACCGAGTTCGCCGACACGCTGGAGCAGCACAACAACCACGAAGTGGCGTCGCTGTTTCGCACGATGGCAGAGCACGAGGGCAAGCATGCGCGCCGCATCATGGCCGAGATGGGCTGGAAGGAAGCGCCGCCGCTGCCCCCGCATGCGCAGAACTGGCCCGGCCGCGAATCGCCCGAGGCCGCGCCCTTCGACGAGGTGCATTACCTGATGCAGCCGTGGCACGCGCTGCAGCTGGCGCTGGCGGCGGAACGACGCGCCGAAGCGTTTTTCGCCGTGCTCGCGCGCCTGACCACGAACGAGGCGGTACGCACCGCCGCGCTGGAGATGCGGGCCGAGGAAACGCACCATGTGGCGCTGGTGCAGGCCTGGATCGACAAGACGCCCAAGCCCGATGCGGACTGGGCCATGGACCCGGACCCGCCGCGATATACGGACTAACACCCCCGAAGCGCCTTCGGCGCCTCCCCCTCAAGGGGGCGCCACCAGCGGCCCGGCAAAGCCGGATCCGCGGTGGCCCCCGAATAGGAGAACTGAAAGTCATGCGTGCATTACTACCGGAAGGTTGGGCACCGCCCATCGGCTATGCCAACGGCATCGAGGCCGACGCGGGCCGCATCGTTTTCGTCGCCGGCCAGGTGGGATGGGACGCGCAGCAGCGCTTCGCGTCCGAAGACATCGCGCCGCAGTTCGACCAGGCCCTGGCCAATGTGCTGGCCGTCCTGGCCGAGGCCGGAGGCGGGCCGCAGCACATCTGCCGCATGACGGCTTACTGCTGCGACAAGCCGGCTTACCTCGCGGCGCGCGCGCAACTCGGCGCGATCTGGAAGCGCCACATGGGCCGGCACTACCCGGCGATGAGCATGATCTTCGTGTCGGACCTGCTCGACCACCCGGCCAAGATCGAGCTCGAGGCCACGGCAGTGCTGCCGGCGCGCGCTTGACCTCAGACGCCCAACAGGCTTGCGAGCTTCCCGTGGTCCTTCGACAACTCCATCGATTCGCCCGCCAGCGCCACACGGCCTTTTTCCAGGACGATGGCGCGGTCGGTGTGGGCCAGCACGGTGCGGAAGTTGCGGTCCACCACGATCGTGCTGATGCCGCCGGCGCGGATCGCGGCAATGACGCGCCAGATCTCCGCCACGATGCGCGGGGCGAGCCCCTCGGTGGCTTCGTCCAGGATCATCAGCACCGGATTGGTCATGAGCGCGCGACCGATCGCCAGCATCTGCTGCTCGCCGCCGGACAGCTGCTGCCCGCCGCTGGCAATCCGCTCGCCCAGACGCGGAAAGGTGTTCAACACGCGTTCCATCGTCCATTCGCGGCGGCCGTCGGCGCTGGCGCGCGCGGCCATCTCGAGGTTCTCGCGCACCGACAGGTTGGCGAAGATGCCGCGGCCCTCGGGCACGTAGGCGATGCCCATGCGCGCGATCTCGTAGGGTGCGCGGCCCGTCATGTCGCAGCCCATCACGTTCACCGTGCCGGACTTCGGCTTCACCAGCCCCATCAGGCTCTTGAGCAGCGTGCTCTTGCCCATGCCGTTGCGCCCGAGCAGGCCCAGCGCGCAGCCGGCCGGCAGCTCCAGGCTCACGTCCCGCAGGATGTGGCTGTGGCCGTAGAAGGTGTTGATCCCGTCGACGGCAAGGAGCTTGGTGATCGTGGGCATGGGCGCATCGCGAAGGCCCATGGTAGAGGCGCACCGCACATGAACGTTGACCGGCATCAAACAAACACTCGCGGGAGCTCCGTATGAACCATCACCCCACCGGCTCCTGCCGGTGCCAGGAGAAATAACGTGCTGCAGATCATCATCCAGGGCCGGGGCGGGCAGGGCGCGCAGACTGCGGGCAACCTGCTGGCCAAGGCGTATTTCGCGGAGGGCCGCCAGGTGCAGGCCTTCGCCAGTTACGGTGGCGCACGGCGCGGCACGCCGGTGAGCTCCTTCCTGCGCGTGGACGACCGGCCGGTGCGGCTGCGTTGCGACATCGAGCGTGCCGACGCCATCCTGTGCTTCGACGCCAGCCTGCTGCAAGGCGCGCTGCTCGCGGCCGCGCACAGCGAGACGGTGATCGTCGTCAACTCCGCCCGCAGCGCGGCCGACTTCCGCGAGGCGCTGCCCGGCTACCGCGTGATCCCGGTGGACGGCCTGGCCATCTCGCGGCGGCAGGGGCTCGGACGGATCGTCAACTCCGCGCTGCTGGGCGGGCTGGCCTGCGCCGTCGGCGACCCGCCGCTGGAGGTGCTGGAGAACCTGCTGCGCGAGGAGTCGCCCAAGCTGCGAGCGGAGAACGTCGCCGCATGCACCGAAGGCTACCGGACCGTGGAAGCGCTGTTGCAGCAGGCCGCATCATGAACAAGGCACTCGTCCCCACCACCTGGACCCACGGCACGACCGAGGTCTTCAAGACCGGCACCTGGCGCGCCTCGCTGCCGCACTACGTCAAGCCGCCGTCGCCGTGCCACCAGGCCTGCCCGGTCAACGGCGACATCGCCGAATGGATCGGCCTGGCCCGCGCGCGCGACTTCCGCGGCGCATGGGAGGTGCTGACGCGCCACAACCCGTTCCCTGCCGTGGCCGGCCGCATCTGCCACCACCCGTGCGAGACGGCCTGCAACCGGGGCGCCTACGACGAGTCGGTGTCCATCTGCAAGCTCGAGCGCGCGGTCGGCGACATGGCGCTGGATGCGGGCTGGGCCTACGAACCCCCCGCGGCCGTGCTCGACGGACACATCGCCATCGTGGGCGGCGGGCCGTCCGGCCTGTCGGCCGCGTTCCAGCTGCGCCGTCGCGGCTGGCGCGTCACGATCTACGAATCGCAGCGCAAGCTCGGTGGCCTGATGCGCTACGGCATTCCCTCCTATCGCCTGGCACGCAAGGTGCTGGATGGCGAGATCGCGCGCATCGTCGCGCTGGGCGTGGAAGTGCAATGCGATCACGCGCTCAAGTCCGCGGCCGATTTCGACAACCTGCGCGCGACCCACGACGCGGTGTACCTCGCCCAGGGCGCGAGCCGGCCGAAGCGCCTTCCGAACCTGCCCGACCGCGCGCCCTGGCTGATGGATGGCGCGGAGTACCTCGCACGGACCGCCGGGGGTATGCCGCCCGCGCTCGGCCGGCGGCTGGTGGTGGTGGGCGGGGGCAGCGCCGCGATGGACGTCGCGCGCAGTGCGCGCCGCGCGGCCCATGACGTGACGATCCTGGCGCTCGAGCACTCCGAGCAGATGCCGGCGCAGCGCGAGGAGCTGGCCGAGGCGCTGGAAGAAGGCATCGCGCTGGTGGACGGCGCCATGTTGGCGGGCGTGACGGCGAAGAACGGTTCCGGCCTGTTGCTGTCGTGCACGCGCGTTCAGTTCGAGCCGGGCGCCACCCGGGGGCAGTTCACCGTGAAGCCGGTGGCCGGCAGCGATTTCGAGCTCGCGGCCGACGCCGTCGTCGTGGCCATCGGGCAAGACCCCGATCTGGCCGCCCTGTCGCAACGCCTGCCCGTGGCCGGTGGGCTGCTTGCCGTCGGGGACCGCCAGGCCACGTCCGTCGATGGCGTCTGGGCCGGCGGCGACGTGGCCAGCATGGCACGCTTCGTGACGGAAGCGATCGGCATGGGCAAGCGCGCGGCGCTGGACATCGACCGCGCGCTGCGCGGCGCGCCGGCCGAAGCCACCGATGCCGAAGCGCCGATCGGCATTGCGGGCATCGCGACCTGGTACCACCCGAAGCACGCGCGCGCGGCCGGGTCTCTGCGGCCCGTCGCCGAACGCGTCGCGACCGGGCTGGAGGTGCAACTGGGCCTGGAGCTGGAGCAGGCGCTGGAAGAAGCCGGCCGCTGCTTCTCGTGCGGCGAATGCACCCACTGCGACAACTGCTTCCACTACTGCCCCGACCTCGCGATCCGGCGGGTGAACGGCGGCTACGAGGTGCTCACCGATTACTGCAAGGGCTGCGGCATCTGCGTGAAGGAATGCCCGACGGGCTCGATGACCATGCGCGAGGAGACCAAATGACCGCCGCCCAAGCTCCCATGCTGCTCACCGGCAACCATGCCGTCGCCTGGGCCGCGCGCCTGGCGCGCCCGCAGGTGGTGCCGGTGTATCCCATCACGCCGCAGACGCCGATCCTGGAACTGCTGACGGATTTCCATGCCGAGGGCAACTTCGACGCCGAGATCCTGACGCCGGAATCGGAGCACTCGGTGCTGGCGGCGTGCATCCCCGCGTCGCTTGCCGGTGCGCGGGTCTTCACGGCCACGGCATCGCAGGGCCTGTTGCTGATGCACGAGCTGCTGCACTACGCCGCCGGCGCGCGCGCGCCCATCGTCATGGCGAACGTGAACCGCACGGTCGCCTCGCCCTGGGCCTTCTGGCCGGACCAGACCGACAGCCTGGCCCAGCGCGACACGGGATGGATCCAGTTCTACACCGAGAGCGCGCAGGAGTCGCTGGACACCGTGCTGCACGGCTTCCGCATCGCCGAGCAGGTGCTGCTGCCGGTGATGGTGAACCACGACGCCTTCTACGTCTCGCACGCGCTGGAGCCGGTTCAGGTGCCGGCGCAGAAAGTGGTCGACGGCTACCTGCCGCCGTACAAGCCGGTCAACCGGCTCGACACGGAGATCGGCTCTTCGTGGGGCAACGTGGTGTCGGCGGAGATGTTCTGCCGCCATCGGCAAGCGTTGGAACAAGGCATGGCGCAGGCGCTCATCGCCGCGCAGGAGGCGGACCGTGAATGGGGCGCGCTTACCGGCCGCAGCCACGGCATCGTCGAGCGCTACCGCTGCGACGGCGCGCGGGTGGTCATCGTCACGATGGGCAGCATGTGCGGCACCGCGCGCGAAGCGGTGGACGCCATGCGCGACGCCGGCGAGGCGGTGGGGCTGCTGAAGGTGCGCCTGTTCCGGCCGTTGCCGGTGCAGGCCTTGCGGGTCGCGCTGGAAGGCGTGCCCGACGTGGTGGTGCTCGACCGCAACCACTCGCCCGGCCTGGGCGGCATCCTGCACCAGGAACTGCGCGGCGCGCTGTACGGGGTCAAGACTCCGCCACGCGTGCACGGCATCCTGGCCGGCGTCGGCGGCATCAACGTGTCGCCCGATGCGATCTCACAACTGGTGCACACGGCCCTCACGACGCCGCCGCAACCCGAATCCGAATGGGCAAGGTGAATCGAATGGAAACCCTGGACATCAACCAAAAGCCGATGCTGTGCTCCGGCCACGCGGCCTGCCCCGGCTGCGTGGAAGCACTGTCGGTACGGCACGTGCTGGCGACGATCGGCCCCGACGCGATGGCGGTGATCCCGCCCTCGTGCATGGCGATCATCTCCGGCCCGCAGCCTTTCAGCTCGCTGCACATCCCGGTGTACCAGCCGACGCTGGAAGCCAGCGCCGCCGCCGCGTCGGGCCTGCGCCGCGCGCTGGACGCGCAAGGCAAGCGTGACACGCACGTCATCGTGCTGGCGGGTGACGGCGGCACCTACGACATCGGCTTCCAGTGCCTGTCGTCGGCGGCCGAGCGCAACGAGAACATCCTGTACTTCTGCCTCGACAACGAGGGCTACATGAACACGGGGGCGCAGAAGTCGTCGTCGACACCGCACTACGCGCGCACCGGCTCCACGCCCGAAGGCAAGGTGACGCGCAAGAAGAACCTGACGGAGATCATGGCTGCGCACCAGGTGCCGTATGCGGCCACGGCCAGCGTCGGCTTCCTGCCCGACCTGATCCGCAAGGTGGAGAAGGCCAAGGCGATGCGGGGTTTCCGCATCATCACGCTGCTGGTGCCCTGCATCGACGGCTGGGGCCTCTCGGACGACGGCGGCCTCGCGGCGGCGCGCTACGCGGTGGAGTGCGGTGCGTTTCCGCTGTACGAGGTAGAGGATGGAACGCGCTACACGATCAACCGCGAGCGCGGTGACCGGCCGGTGGCGGACTACCTTGCCTTGCAGCGCCGCTACAAGGATATCGATTCCATCAACGTCGCGATCCTGCAGGACGAGGTGGACGAGGGTTGGCGCAGGCTGCAGCGCCAAGTGAAGATGAGCGCGGATGACGCATCGGCCGCGGCCGCCGCGATCGCCTGAACTCGCCGGCAGACGAACAACTCACCCAACCTACGAGGAAGACACATGAGAGAAGCACTGCATCAGGAAGATTTCGCCTCGCGGTCGAACCCGACGAGCGCAGCGATCAACGACATTTTCCGGAAGGCACATAGCGAAGGGCGGTCCTCGCTGTTCGAGCATGAGGTCTACCGGGTGCTCGCCGCGGCTGGCATCGCACGGGCGCCAAGACACGAGGTGATCGCAGTCGGCGCCGAGCCGAAGGACGATCTTCTGGCCTCGTTCCCGGGAAGCCGGGTGGTTGTGAAGATCGTCTCGGGCAGCGTCGCCCACAAGTCGGACGTGGGCGGGGTCGCCGTCGTGGCCAAGGAGCCGTCGGCGGTGCGGGCCGCGTGCGCAAGCATGCGTGCAATCAAAGCGGACATCGCAGGGGTGATGTTGACTGAATTCATCGCCGCGGACGCCTCAGGTGTCGGCAGCGAGCTCCTGGTCGGCATCCGGAACACGCGCGAGTTCGGCATGGTCATCACCGCCGGCGTCGGCGGCGTCGATACCGAGCTGGTCGCCGGCAGCGCCCGCCGGGGGCAGGCGGTCGTGTCAGCCTCGGCCGTGCTGACCACTGCCGAGGAATTCCTCGAACTTTTCAAACCGACGATTGGCTACCGCAGGATGGCCGGACTGACGCGGGGGGGCCGCCGGCTGGTAACGGACGAATCCCTCGTCCAGTGCTTCGGCGGCTTCATCCGCCTCGCCAACAGCTGCTCGGCGGGCAATCCCGAGACCGACTTCCTCATCGAGGAACTGGAGGTCAACCCCTTCACCTGCTCGGCGGGCTCGCTGGTCGCGCTCGACGGATTGTGCCGGATCGGCCGGCCGCAGAGCGTGCGCCCGCCGCGGCCCCAGGCCAAGATCGACAAGATGCTGCACCCGGCTTCGATCGGAGTCATGGGTGCATCCGCCACGCGCATGAACTTTGGGCGGATCGTCCTGAAAAACATCATCGCCTCCGGTTATGACAAGTCACGGCTGCTGGTGATCAATCCCGACGGTCAGGAAGTCGATGGCGCGCGCAGCGCAAAGAGCCTGGGGTCGCTGGAGCACAAGCTCGACCTGCTGATCCTCGCGGTGACTGCCGACGTCGCCTTCGGTGTCGTCGATGAGGTGATCAGGACCGACGCCGCGGAATCGGTGCTGCTCATCCCCGGCGGCATGGGGGAAACCGAGGCGAGCCGCGAGCCGGCCCGACGGATGCTGGAGACGATCGACAACGCCCGGCGTGAGGGACGCGGACCGGTCTTTGCCGGCGCGAATTGCCTGGGCATCATCTCCCACCCCGGCAACTTCGATTCCTGGTTCATTCCCGAGGAACGCCTGCCGCGAGCGCAGAAGAAGGCAAAACGCACATCAGCGCTCATCAGCCAGAGCGGCGCCTTCCTGGTCACGCGTCTTTCCAAGAACCCGTGGCTCGACCCGGCCTACATGGTCGCCATCGGCAACCAGAACGACATGACGCACGGCGACTTGATCGCCAGCTTCGCGGATAACCCGGAGATCCACGTGATCGGCGCGTACGTCGAAGGCTTCAAGGACCTCGACGGGCTGGCCGTGGCGAAGGCCGTGCGAAAGGCGACTCTTGCCGGCAAGCAGGTGGTCATTTTCAAGAACGCACAGTCCGCGGCGGGCGGGCGCGCCGCGATGGGCCACACCGCCTCGATCGCCGGCGACTACGAGGTGTGCAACGCCCTGCTCACGCAGGCCGGCGCGCTGGTCGCGGCCGACGTCAGCGAGTTCAGCGACCTGTTCTACCTCTCGGACTGCATGCGGGACAAGGTCGTCGGCGGCAAGCGGCTCGGCGCACTGTCCGGCGCGGGGTACGACACGGTGGCGATGGCCGACAGCGCCCAGGTCGGCGATTTCTCCATGTCCCTGGCCTCCATCAGTCCATCGACCCACGAGCGGTTCATGGAGATCCTGAAGGCCAAGAAGCTCGATGCGATCATGGAAGTCCGCAACCCGTTCGACATCAACCCGGCAGCGGACGACGAGGTTCACCAGCTTTGCATCGAGGCCATGGCCGCCGATCCAGGAGTTGACTGCGTCGTCGCCGGCCTGGACCCGACCTCGCCCGTGGTCAGGTCACTCGAACAGAGCGCGCGGCCCGGCTTCGACATCGCGAGCCCGGAGAGCATCGTGCAGACGCTGCCGGCGGTGGTCGCGTCCTCGCACAAACCCATCGTCGGCGTCATTGACGGAGGGCCTCTCTTCGACCCGATGGCCGACAAGCTGATGGAGCAGGGCGTTTGCATCTTCCGCTCCAGCGAACGCGCAACGCGGGCACTGGTCCGCTATACCGAGGCGCGGCTGCGCGCTGCGCACCTGCGCGGGGAGGCAGCGCCTGGCGCCTAGCTGCTCGAGACTGCGCTCATGTCGGTGCGCGGAGTGCCCCGTCGGCCTGATCCCGCCAAAGCGCCGACCCATGCGCTCAACCCGCGCCTCGCTGCCGCGCCACCAGCTGCAGCATCGTCGCCAGCGTGATCGAGCTGAACGTCGCTTTTGCAATCTCGTCGATCTCGGAAAGCACCGCGTCCAGAGCCAGATCCACCGGCGTCGCGGAATTCGGATCATGGCGCGCAGCCCCCGGCGGGGCGAAATCCTCGAACAGCTGGATCACGTCCATCAATGTCAGCCTGCGAACGTTGGCCGTGAAGCGGTAGCCGCCCCCCACACCGCGCACGGATTCGACGATGCCGGCGCGCGCCAGTTCGGCGAGCACCTTGGCCAGGTGATGCGGCGAGATGTCGTACTTCTCCGCGATCTCGGCGGCGGGGATGTGGCGCTCGGGGTCCGAAGCAAATTCGATCACGCTGTACAGCGCAAGCGTGGTGTTGACCTGCAGCCTCATCGCGCGGCCCCTGCGCCGCTGCCGTTGGGCAGGGCTTCCTGCAGGTCGAGCTCCAGCGGGATCAGCGGCGCGGCCATCATGCCCTGGCTGCGGAAGAATGAAAGGATGAGCGTGTTGTCGCGCGCGAGCAAGGTTCGCAGCATGCGCACACCGGCGCGCCGCAGGCTCGTGCTCAGCGCGGCCATCAGCTGGCTGGCGACGCCGGATTGCCGCACCTGCGGGTCCACGTCGATGGCGAAGACCCAGCCGCAAGGCGGCGAGCCGAACTCCCAGTCGCGCACTTCGCCGATCAGGAAGCCCACCACGCGGCCGTCCATTTCAGCCACCAGGAACCAGCGCTGCTCACCCCGGGCGGCGATGCCGTAACGGCGATACACGCGCTGCCAGTAGGTTCTTTTTTCGATGCCGGTGACGGTCGCGTCGATCGCGATCACCGGGTCCAGGTCGGCGCGGCGCACCGCGCGCACCGTCACCCCGTCCTTCGCCCCACGGGCGCCACGGATGGGCTTGCGCGGGCGGGCGTGCGCCGGGCTTAGGGTTTGTGTGGGTGGGGCCAAAAAAGGGAGCTTGCGCTAGATCAAGGTTAATTACCGCATCCAGATACCAGAATGCTTCAACTGACCGAGATTCTATGACAGGTCGGCATTCCAGGCATCCATACCAGGAGACAAAGCGATGAAAAAGCAACCCACCGGGCGCATGCCCACCCGACGTCTTGCCATCGCGGCAATGGCGCTTGCCGGATTCTCATTCGGCCCGGCCGCGACGGCGCAGGAGGCCGTGCGCATCGGCACATTCCTGTCCGTCACCGGGCCGGCGTCCTTCCTCGGTGACCCCGAGTTGAAGACGCTCGAGATGTACGTCGACAAGATCAATGCCGAAGGCGGTGTGCTCGGGCGCAAGCTCCAGCTGGTCTCCTACGACGACAGCGGCGACGCGGAGAAGGCGCGTACGTTCGCGAAGCGCCTGATCGAGCAGGACAAGGTGGACATCATCGTCGGCGGCTCCACCACCGGCAGCACCATGGCGGCCATCCCGCTGGCCGAGCAGGCCGGCATGCCGTTCATCTCGCTGGCCGGCGCCGTCGTGATCGTCGAGCCCGTCAAGAAGTGGGTGTTCAAGACGCCGCACACCGACCGCATGGCATGCGAGAAGATCTTCGTGGACATGAAGGCGCGCAAGGTTTCGCGCGCGGCGCTGATCTCCGGCAGCGGCGGCTTCGACAAGTCGATGCGCGCCGAGTGCGTGAAGGTCGCGCCCAAGTACGCGATCGAGATCGTCGCCGACGAAACCTACGGCGCGACGGATACCGACGTCACGGCCCAGCTCACCAAGATCAAGGGCGGCACCGCGCAAGCCGTGCTCAACGCCGGCTTCGGCCAGGGGCCTGCCATCGTCACGCGCAATTACCGCCAGGTCGGCCTGACGCTGCCGCTGTACCAGTCGCACGGCGTCGCGTCGCGCGAGTACATCAAGCTGTCCGGCCCGGCCGCCGAGGGCGTGCGCCTGCCGGCCGCCGCGCTGCTGGTGTCGGAGCTGCTGCCCGCGGGCGATTCGCAGAAACCCGTCGTCACCGCCTACCGCAAGGGCTACGAGGACAAGTTCAAGGCCGACGTCTCCACGTTCGGCGGCCATGCCTACGACGGCTTGATGCTGGCGGTGAACGCGATCAAGGCCGCCGGCTCCACCGACAAGGCCAAGGTGCGCGACGCGCTCGAGGCGACGAAGTCCTACGTCGGCACGGGCGGCGTGGTCAACATGTCCGCCAACGACCACATGGGCCTCGATCTCACGGCATTCCGGATGCTGGAGATCAAGGACGGCAACTGGACGCTGGTGAAGTAAGCCCCCGGCCCCTCAAAGAAAGGCCCTTCCATGAGTGGCGCCTGGCTCCAGTTCATTGCGAGCGGCCTCACGGCGGGCGCCATCTATGCGCTGGTGGCGCTCGGCTTCTCGATCATCTACAACGCCAGCACCGCGATCAATTTCGCGCAGGGCGAGTTCGTGATGATCGGGGGCATGAGCGCCGCCACGCTCTGGGCCTCGGGCGTGCCGCTCGCCCTCGCGTTGCCCGCCGCCATCGGCGCGGCCGTGCTGGTGGCGCTGATCGTGGAAAAGGTGGCGATCGAGCCGGCCCGTCACGCGGGCACCGTTACCCTCATCATCATCACCATCGGCGTGTCGCTGTTCCTGCGCGGCCTGGCCCAGGTGGTCTGGGGCAAGGGCGTGCACAGCCTGCCGGCGTTCACCAGCGAAGCGCCGATCTCCTTCATGGGCGCCACCATCCTGCCGCAAAGCCTGTGGGTGCTGTTCGGCGCGGCCGTCGCGGTGGCCGCGCTGAGCGCTTTCTACGGCCGCACGCTGATGGGCAAGGCGATGCTCGCCACCTCCTACAACCGCCTCGCGGCGCAGCTGGTGGGCATCAATACCCGCGGCGTGCTGTTCGCCAGCTTCGGCCTGGCCGCCGCGCTGGGCGCGCTCGGCGGCGTGCTGATCGCGCCGATCGCCTTCACGTCCTACGACGCCGGGATCATGCTGGGCCTCAAGGGTTTCGCCGCGGCGATGCTCGGCGGCCTGGGCAGCTTCGCCGGCGCCGTCATCGGCGGCCTGGTGCTGGGGCTGCTGGAAGGCCTGGGCGCGGGTTTCGTCTCTTCGGCCTACAAGGACGCGATCGCCTTCGTCGTCATCCTGGCCGTCCTCTTCCTCATGCCGGGAGGCATCCTTGGCGCACGCAACAGTGACCGTGTCTGAATCGCCAGCGGCCGCGCGCCACTGGGTTGCCCGCCCGCGCGTCGGGGGCACGCTGCTGCTCGCCGCGATCGTGGCCCTGGCGCCGCTCGTGCTGCGGAACAACTATGCCTACGACGTGGCGACGCAGGTCGCGCTCAACGCGATCGTGTGCGTCGGCCTCAACCTGCTGATCGGCTATGCCGGCCAGATCAGCCTGGGCCATGCCGGCTTCTTCGCGCTCGGCGGCTATGGCAGTGCGATCCTCGCCACGCGCTACGGCGTGCCGGTGTGGGTCTCGCTGCCCCTCGCCTGCGCGCTGGTGGGGCTGCTGGCCTTCGTCATCGGCCGGCCCACGCTGCGCCTGAAGGGGCACACGCTCGCAATGGCGACGCTGGGCCTGGGCATCATCATCTCCATCGTGCTGTCGACCGAGGACCGCTGGACGGGCGGGCCGGACGGCATGGCCGTGCCGCCGCTGGTGCTGTTCGGCTGGATCGTCAAGGGCGAGCGCACCTGGTACTGGCTGGCGGGCGGCGCGCTGCTGCTGGCCGTGTGGCTGGCGCTCAACCTGATCGAGTCGCCGACGGGCCGCGCCTTGCGGGCGCTGCACGGCTCCGAGGTGGCGTCGGAAACCCTGGGCATCCGTAGCGCGCGCTACAAGCTGCAGGTGTTCGTGCTGTCGGCGGTGTTCGCTGCGCTGGCCGGCGCCCTGACGGCGCACTACGCGGGCTTCATCACGCCGGCCAAGGCCTCGTTCATGCACTCGGTGGAGTTGGTGATCATGGTCGTGTTCGGCGGCATGGCGTCGATCTTCGGCGCCGTGGTCGGCGCGGCCGTGCTCACGGTGCTGCCCCAACTGCTCACCGTGCTGCAGGACTACGAGATGATGGTGTTCGGCGCCGTGCTGGTCGGCACCATGGTGTTCTTCCCGCAGGGCATCGTGCCCACGCTGGCCCGCTGGTGGGCGCGGAGGTTTGCATGAATGCGGCCGCCCCGCTCCTGGACATCCGCAACCTCTCGAAGGCCTTCGGCGGCGTGCACGCCATCGAGGGGCTGGAGATGCACGTGCAGGGCGGCGCCGTGCACTCGGTGATCGGGCCGAACGGCGCCGGCAAGACCAGCCTGATCAACATGCTGAGCGGCGTGTACCGGCCCGACACCGGCAGCATCCGCCTGGCCGGACGAGAGCTCTTCGGCCAGCCGGTGCACGAGTTCGCCGCCGCCGGCATCGGCCGCACCTTCCAGAACCTGCAGGTGTTCTTCAACATGACGGCGCTGGAGAACGTGATGACCGGCCGCCACCTGCGCGACCGGTGCTCGCTGTTCGCCGCGCTGCTCCACACCAAGGCGCTGGTGCGCGCCGAGACCGCCTGCCGCGACGCGGCCCGCGCGCTGTTGCGCCAGGTGGGGCTGGCGGGCTACGAGGACGTGCCCTCGGCCTCCATGCCCTACGGCGCGCTCAAGCGCCTCGAGATCGCCCGCGCGCTCGGTGCGCAGCCGCTGCTCCTGCTCCTGGACGAGCCAGCCGCCGGCCTCAACGCGACCGAGGCGCGCGAGATCGACGCGCTGATCCGGCGCCTGGCCGCCGAAGGCACGACGGTGGTGCTGGTGGAACACAACATGCGCCTCGTGATGGAGGTGTCGGACCACATCTTCGTGCTCGACCACGGCCGCAAGCTGGCCGAGGGCACGCCCGCCGAAGTCGCGGCCGATGCGCGCGTGATCGAGGCCTATCTGGGCACGGGGGCCACGGACGATTGCCCCCGCCCCAGCCCTCCCCCGGAGGGGGAGGGAGCGAATGCGGGGGCGGCATATGCTTGAAGTCGACCGCCTCGACAGCCGCTATGGCCGCATCCCCGCGCTGTCGGGCGTGAGCCTGACCGTGGGCGCTGGCGAGCTGGTCGCGCTGGTGGGCGCCAACGGCGCCGGCAAGACGACGCTGTTGCGTGCGATCTCCGGCGTGCAGCCCTCCTGGGGCGGCACCATCCGCTTCGACGGCGCCGACCTCGCGTCCATGCATGCGCAAAAGCGCGTCAAGCTGGGCATCGTGCAGGTGCCCGAAGGCCGCCAGGTGTTCGCGCCGATGACGGTGGAAGACAACCTGAAACTCGGCGCCTTCGCGCGCGGCGCCCGCGACGGACTGGCGCGCATCTTCTCGATCTTCCCCGCGCTTGCGGACAAGCGGCGCGCCCTGGCGGGCAACCTCTCCGGCGGCCAGCAGCAGATGCTGGCGATCGGCCGCGCGCTCATGGCCGAGCCACGCCTCTTGTTGCTCGACGAGCCGAGCATGGGCCTGGCGCCGCGGCTGGTGGCCGAGATCTTCTCGCGCATCGCCGCGCTGAAGGCGCTGGGCACGACCATCCTGCTGGTCGACCAGAACGCGCGCGCCGCGCTCGGCATCGCCGACCGCGGCTATGTCATGGAGACCGGCCGCGTGGTGCTGTCCGGCTCCGCCCAGGAGTTGCTGCACGACCCGCAGGTGCAGCAGGCCTACCTCGGCGGCTGAGGCAACGAAAGGAATATCGATGAAACCCACACTGCAGGCAGGCCTAGCATGAAAGAAGCGGCCGTCACGAAGCGCGTGCCGACGTACTGCTACCAGTGCGTCGCCGGCCCGGACCTGCTCACCGTCAAGGTGCAGGACGGCGTGGCGACCGAGGTCGAGCCCAATTTCTGCGCGGCGGCCGTCCACCCGGGCGGGGGCAAGGTCTGCGTGAAGGCCTATGGCCTGGTCCAGAAGACGTACAACCCGAACCGCGTGCTCTCGCCGATGAAGCGCACCAACCCGAAGAAGGGGCGTGGCGAGGATCCGGGCTTCGTGCCGGTCTCGTGGGACGAGGCGATGGACCTCATCACGGCGAGGCTCAAGGCCGTGCGGGAGAGCGGCGTCACCGACGAGTCCGGCTACCCGCGCGTGGCCGCCAGCTTCGGCGGCGGCGGCACGCCGCAGTCGTACATGGGCACCTTCCCCGCGTTCCTGGGTGCGTGGGGCCCCGTGGACATGGGCTTCGGCTCGGGGCAGGGCGTCAAGTGCTACCACTCCGAGCACCTGTACGGCGAGTTCTGGCATCGCGCCTTCATCGTCGCGCCCGACACGCCGCTGTGCAACTACCTGATCTCCTGTGGCGCCAACGTCGAGGCCTCCGGCGGCGTGGTCGGCGTCTGGCGCCACGCCAAGGCGCGGGTGCGCGGCATGAAGCGGGTGCAGGTCGAGCCGCACCTGTCGGTCACCGGCGCCTGCTCGGCGCAGTGGGTGCCGATCAAGCCCAAGACCGACGCCGCCTTCCTCTATGCGCTGATCCACGTGATGCTGCACGAGCTGCCGCGCGAGAAGCTCGACCTGGAATTCCTCGCGCGCCATACCGCCTCTCCGTATCTCGTGGGTCCGTCCGGTACCTACCTGCGCGACCGCGCCACGCGCAAGCCGCTGGTGCGCGACGCGGCCACCGGCATGGCGCGGGTGCACGACACGCCCGGCCTCACGGAGGCGCTGGAAGGCTATTGCGAGGCGGACGCCGTGGAGATCGGCGCCGACGGCGATGTCCTCGGCGACGGCCTGCTGTCCGGCGAGACCGCGTTCGACAAGCTGGTTGCCCACATGAAGCCCTATTCGCCCGAGTGGGCCGCGGGCATCTGCGACGTGAAAGCGGATGTCATCCGCAAGATCGCGCAGGAATTCTCGGAACACGCCTGTGTGGGCCAGACCATCGAGATCGACGGCAAGACCATGCCCTACCGGCCGGTGGCCGTGTCGCTGGGCAAGACCGTGAACAACGGCTGGGGCGGCTTCGAATGCTGCTGGGCTCGCACGATGCTGGCCACGCTGGTCGGCGCGCTGGAAGTGCCGGGCGGCACGATCGGGACGACCGTGCGGCTGAACCGCCCGATGTCCGAGCGGCTGGAGAGCGTCCAGCCCGGCCCGGACGGCTTCATGCATTACCCGCTGAACCCGACCGACAAGGAACACTGGTCGCCCAAGCCCAACATCCGCAATGCCTACCGCACCATGGTGCCGCTGGCCGCCGACGGCCCCTGGAGCCAGGCGCTGGGGCCCACGCACTTCTCGTGGATGTTCCTGGACGAAACGCCCAAGGGCCTGCCGCGCGTGACGCTGCCGGACGTGTGGTTCGTCTATCGCACCAATCCCGCGATCTCGTTCTGGGACACGACGGCCGTGGGCGCAAAGATGGCCCGTTTCCCCTTTGTCGTCGCCTTCGCCTATACCCGCGACGAGACCAACCACTTTGCCGACATCCTGCTGCCCGAAGCCACGGACCTGGAGAGCCTGCAGCTGATTCGCATCGGCGGCACCAAGTACATCGAGCAGTTCTGGAACCACCAGGGCTTCGCCCTGCGCCAGCCCGCGGTGGCCGTGAGCGGCGAGGCGCGTGACTTCACCGACATCGCCACCGAACTGGCGCAGCGCACCGGCCTCACCGAGAAGTACAACGCCTACATCAACAAGGGCGCGGGCGGCGTGCCGCTGAAGAATCCGCACGGCGATTTCTCGCTGGACCTGAAGGAAGTGCACAGCTGCGAAAAGATCTGGGATGCGGTCTGCCGTGCCGCCAGCGCCGAGCTGACGGAGGGCGCCGAGATACACGGGCTGGACTGGTGGAAGGAGAAGGGCCTGTCGACGCGGCCCTTCCCGCAGAGCGACTGGTACCTGTTCCCCGTGCTCAAGGAGAAGGGCCTGCGCTTCGAGCTGCCCTACCAGGAGCGGCTGGCGCGCGTGGGCGTGGAGCTGGGCCGGCGCCTGCACGAGAACGACATGAACTGGTGGGACACGCAGCTGGAGGAATACCAGGCACTGCCCGCGTGCAAGGACTTCGGCGCGGCCTGGCAGGCGGCCGTGGTCAAGGCCGGCGGCCAGCCGCAGGACTACCCGTTCTGGCTGCTCACCGCGCGCAGCATGCAGTACGCCTGGGGCGGCAACGTCGGCGTACAGATGATCAAGGAAGTGGCCGACAACATCGCCGGCCACCGCGGCGTGATCATGAACACCGAGGCCGCGCGCAAGCTGGGCATTGCCGAGGGCGACGAGATCGAGATCGCCACGCCCGCGCGCAGCGTGCGCGGCAGCGCCGTGCTGCGCCAGGGCATCCGCCCCGACACGCTGCTGCTGATCGGGCAGTTCGAGCACTGGGCGACGCCGCTGGCCAAGGACTTCGGCGTGCCCAGCCTGAACACGCTGGCCACCATGTCGATGGACCTCACCGACTCCACCGGCTCCGGCGCCGACATCGTGCGCGTCAAGATCGGCAAGGCAGCCGCGGGAGCACGGCGATGACACGCTACGTCATGGTCGCGGACCTGCGGCGCTGCGTCGGCTGCCAGTCGTGCACGGCCGCGTGCAAGCACGCCAACGCCACGCCGCCGGGCGTGCAGTGGCGGCGCGTGCTCGACATCGAGGTGGGCGAGTACCCCGACGTGCAGCGCGCCTTCATCCCCATCGGCTGCCAGCATTGCGACGAGCCGGCCTGCCTGCCGGTGTGCCCGACCACGGCCACGAAGAAGCGCGACGACGGCATCGTCACCATCGACTATGACCTGTGCATCGGCTGCGCGTACTGCGCCGTCGCCTGCCCCTACCAGGCGCGCTACAAGACCGACCTCGCGGCCTTTGCGTACGGCACCACGCCCACCATCAACGAGGAATACCGGCACGACGACGCCAAGCGCTCGGTCGCGACCAAGTGCACCTTCTGCGTGGACCGCATCGACGCCGGGCTGGAGCAAGGGCTGGTGCCGGGCATGGACCCCGAGGCCACGCCCGCGTGCGTGAACTCGTGCATCGCCGACGCCATGGCGTTCGGCGACATCGACGACCCGCAGAGCAACGTCTCGCAGCTGCTCGCGAAGAACGAGCATTTCCGCATGCACGAGGAGCTGGGCACCGGCCCCGGCTTCTACTACCTCTGGGACAAGAAGGCGGCGCCATGAGCACACAGAAGAACCTCAGCGTCGGCCCGGCGCCGCGGCAGCAGTACCAGTGGGACTGGCGCGCCGCCGGCAACTTCATGGGCGGCGGCGCGGGCGCGGGCCTGCTGTTGTTCACCCAGCTTTCGGGCGTCAAGGGCATCGCCGCCATCGCGCTCGTGCTGGGCGGGCTCGGCCTGGTCGGCCTGGGGCTGTTCTGCGTGTGGCTGGAGATAGGCCGGCCGCTGCGCGCGATGAACGTTTTCCTCAATGCGCGCACCTCATGGATGTCGCGCGAAGCCCTGGTTTCGGTCCTCGTTTTCGGGCTCGGCCTGGGCCTCCTGGCCGGCGTGAGCGCCTGGGCGGCGCCGCTGGCCATCGCCGCGCTGGCCTTCCTGTACTGCCAGGCGCGCATCGTGCAGGGCGCCAAGGGCATCCCGACGTGGCGCGTGCCGTTGACGGTGCCGCTGCTGGTGCTCACGGGTCTCGCCGAAGGGGCGGGCCTGTTCTGGGTGGTGGCGGCATGGCAGTTCGCGGGCGGAGCGCTCGTCGCGCTGTTCGGCGTGCTGGTGCTCATGCGCTGGCTGCTCTGGCGGGCCTGGCGGGCGAGCATCGCGGGCGCGCCCGTGCCGGCGCTGGCCGCGATCGACCGCACCGGCATCGCCCTGCAGTGGCTGGGCAGCGCCGCACCGCTGGCCCTGGTCCTGGTAGCGAGCTTCGGTACGGCCCAGGGCGCATTGAGCGCCGCCCTGCTCACGGCCGCCGGCGCTGTCGTCGCGGCGACCGGCGCGTATTTCAAGTTCACGCTGGTCACGCGCGGCGCGTACTACCAGGGCTTTTCCCTGGCGCGGCTGCCGGTGCGCGGCGTGCCGCGCTGAATTCAATTTCCCAGACAACCAGGAGGTCCCATGGGTGCCATCTCGACAGCGGAAACCGGGTATCGCACCGGCGGACTGGAGCGCAGCTTCCTGCACCGCGAGCAGGAGACAATGCCGCGCGAGCGGCTGGCGCAATTGCAGCTCGAACGGCTGCGCGCCATGCTGCAGAACGCGTACGACAACGTGCCCGTCCTGCGCCAGCGCCTTCAGGCCAAGGGGCTGCGGCCGGCAGACATCCGGACGTTGGACGACGTCGCGCAGTTGCCGTTCACCGTCAAGACGGACCTGCGCGACAACTATCCCTTCGGCCTGTTCGCGCGGCCCCAGGGCCAGCTGGCCCGGCTGCACGCCTCGTCGGGCACGACGGGCAAGCCCACCGTCGTCGGCTACACCCACGAGGACATCAACAACTGGTCCGACCTGATGGCGCGCTCGATGTTCGCCGCGGGCATCCGTCCCGGCGACGTCGTGCACAACGCGTACGGCTACGGCCTGTTCACCGGCGGGCTGGGCGCGCACTACGGCGCCGAGCGGCTCGGCGCGGTGGTGGTGCCCATGTCGGGCGGCTCGACCGAGCGGCAGATCGCGCTGATCATGGACTTCAAGGCGCGCGTGCTGTGCGCCACGCCTTCCTACGCGCTGGCCATCGCCGAACTGGCGGAGCAGCAGGGCGTGGACCTGCGCCAGAGCGCGCTGCGCGTCGGCCTGTTCGGCGCCGAGCCCTGGAGCGCGGCGATGCGCCGGGAGATCGAATCGCGCATCGGCGTGAAGGCGGTGGACATCTACGGCCTGTCGGAGATCATGGGGCCGGGCGTGGCCTGCGAGTGCGAGTGCCAGGACGGCCTGCACGGCTGGGAGGACCACTTCCTGTTCGAGGTGATCGATCCGGACACGGGCCGGCCGCTGCCCGAGGGCGAGGCCGGCGAGCTGGTGATCACCACCCTGACCAAGCAGGCGCTGCCGATGATCCGCTACCGCACGCGCGACATCACCCGCCTCACCACCCAGCCCTGCGACTGCGGCCGCACCCATGTGCGCATCCTGCGCATCACGGGACGCAATGACGACATGTTGATCATCCGCGGCGTCAACGTGTACCCCTCGCAGATCGAGGCCGTGCTGCTGACTCGGCCCAACCTCGCGCCGCACTACCAGCTGGTGGTCGAGCGCAAGGGCATCCTCGACCAAGTGCGCGTGGAAGTCGAAGCCCTGCCGGGCGTCTCGACGCAGCAGTTCGATGCCATCGCGCGCGACGTCACCCATCACATCAAGTCGATGATCGGCATCTCGACCGACGTGACGGTGCAGCCCGTCGGGTCGATCCCGCGTTCGCAAGGCAAGGCCGTGCGCGTGCGCGACCTGCGGCCGAAACAATGAAACACCCCCGAAGCGCCTTCGGCGCCTCCCCCTCAAGGGGGCGCTACCAGCGGCCCGGCGGAGCCGGTTCCGCGGTCGCCCTGGTGAAGAAATGACAAATCATCTATTGCGCCTGGAAGTGAACGGCCGGCTGCATGAAGTGGCCGCGCCCGGCAGCGCGCTGTTGCTGGAGGTGCTGCGCGACCAGCTCGCGCTCACCGGCACCAAGCAGGGCTGCGACGGCGGCGAATGCGGCGCCTGCACGGTGCTGGTCGACGGCCAGCCGCGGCTGTCGTGCATCACGCTGGCCGCCAGCGTGCAGGGCAAACGCGTCGAGACCATCGAGGCGCTGGCCCAGGCCGGCCGCATGAGCCGCCTGCAGCAGGCTTTCCACGAGAAGCTGGGCACGCAATGCGGCTTCTGCACGCCGGGCATGGTGATGGCCGCCGAGGCGCTGCTGCGCCGCGAGGCGCAGCCGACGGAGGAGCAGATCCGCGAAGCGCTCGCCGGCAACCTGTGCCGCTGCACGGGCTACGTCAAGATCATCGAGTCGGTGCAAGCCGCCGCCGCGCCATGAAACGCGAACCCCACGCCCTGGACCGCGCCCCGGCGCCGCCGACGCACTCGATCGGCGAGCGCACTCCGCTGGTGGACGGGATCGAGAAAGTGACGGGGCGCGCGCGCTACACGGCCGATCTGCCGCTGGGCCACGCGCTGGTGGGCCTGATCGGTCGCAGCCGCGTCGCCCATGCCACCATCCGCTCGATCGACGCGCGCAAGGCGCTGGCGCTGCCGGGCGTGCGCGCGGTGATCACGGGCGACGATTTCTCCGCGCCCTATGGCGTGATCCCGATCGCGCAGAACGAGTGGCCGCTGGCGCGCGGCAAGGTGCGCTACCGCGGTGAACCCCTGTTCGCCGTGGCCGCCGAGACCGAGGCGGCGGCGCGCGCGGCGCTGGCCGCGGTGGAGGTCGAGTTCGACGAGCTGCCCGCGCTGTTCACCGCCGGCGAGGCGCGGGCGGAGGACGCCGTGCAGCTGCACGCCGACAAGCCGGGCAACCTGGAGCGGCGGGTCGAGCAGGACTTCGGCGATGTGGACGCGGGTTTCGCCGCCGCGGACCTCGTGCTCGAGCGCAGTTACGAGTGCGCGGAAGTGGCGCACGGCCAGATCGAACTGAATTCCACCTTCGCGCAATGGGAGCCCGAGCGCGAGCGGCTCACCGTGCACTCGGTGACGCAGGTTCCGTATTACCTGCACCTGATGCTGGCGCAGACGTTGGGCATCGACGGATCGCAGGTGCGTGTCGTCAAGCCCTTCGTCGGGGGCGGCTTCGGGCATCGCGTCGAGCCGCTCAACTTCGAGATGATCACCGCGGCCCTGGCACGCGCGGCGGGCGGCGCGGTGAGGCTGGAGCTGACGCGCGAGGAGGTGTTCCTCACGCATCGCGGCCGACCGCACAGCGAGATCCGCCTGAAGATCGGCGCGAAGCGCAGCGGCGAGATCACCGCCCTGGAGGCGGAAGTGGTGCAGCGCGGCGGCGCCTACGGCGGCTACGGCCTCGTCACGATCCTCTATGCCGGCGCGCTGCTGCATGCGCTGTACAAGGTCGGTGCCGTTCGCTACCGCGGCTATCGCGTGTACACCAACCTGCCGCCCTGCGGCGCGATGCGCGGCCACGGCGCGGTGAACGTCCGCTTCGCCGTCGAGTCGCTGCTCGACGAGATGGCACCGCAGCTCGGGCTGGACCCGTTCGCGCTGCGCCGGGCCAACCTGATCGAGGCGCCGTACCGAACGCTCAACGACCTGCAGGTCAATTCGTACGGCCTGCCGCAATGCCTCGATGCCGTCGAGCGCAAGTCGGGCTGGCACGAGCGGCGCGGCAAGCTGCCGCCGGGGCGCGGGCTGGGCATGGCCTGCTCGCACTACGTCAGCGGTTCGGCCAAACCGGTGCACTGGAGCGGCGAGCCGCATGCGGTGGTGAACCTCAAACTGGATTTCGACGGCGGCATCACGCTGCTCACCGGCGCATCGGACATCGGGCAGGGATCGAACACGCTGCTGACGCAGGTGGTGGCGGAAGTGCTGCTGCTGCCGATGGCGCGCATCCGCGTGGTGTCCGCCGACAGCGCGCTCACGCCCAAGGACAACGGCTCCTACTCGTCGCGCGTGTCGTTCATGGTGGGCAATGCGGCACTGCGCGCCGCCGAGAACCTCAAGCGCATCCTGGTCGAGGCCGCGGCGAAACGACTGGAGGCCTCGCCGGACGAGATCCACTGGGCCGGCGAATGCTGCGGGGTGGTGGGCACGGAGCGCCAGCTGAGCTTCGCGCAGTGCGTGCAGGTGGCGCTGGCCGAATCGGGCACGCTGACCGTCAAGGGCGCCTGGTCCACGCCACCGGAAACCCAGGGTGGCAAGTTCCGCGGCGCGGCGGTCGGCTCCACGGCGGGCTTCAGCTACGCGGCCCAGGTGGTCGAAGTGCAGGTGGACGAGGACACTGGCGCGGTGCGCATCGAGAAGGTGTGGGTCGCGCACGATTGCGGCCGCGCGATCAACCCGCTGGCCGTCGAAGGCCAGGTGCAGGGCGCCGTCTGGATGGGCATGGGCCAGGCGCTGCAGGAGGAGACGCAGTACCACGAGGGCCTGCCGCTGCGCGCCAACATGCTGGACTACCGGATCCCGACCATCGCCGAATCGCCGCCGATCGACGTGACGCTGATCGAGAGCATGGACCCGCTCGGCCCCTTCGGCGCAAAGGAAGGCAGCGAGGGCGGCCTGCACGGCTTCCCGCCGGCGCTGACCAACGCGATCGCGGACGCGCTCGGGCTGCGGATCAACGAACTGCCCGTCACGCCGGACCGGGTGTTCGACGCGCTGCTGGCGCGCCGCCGCCAGCTTCGGCTGAAAAAGGCGCAGCAAGCGCGGAGCGAGGCCGCCTGATGCACGCACTGCCCGAATTCACCCTGCAACGGCCCGGCACGCTGGCAGAGGCTGCCGCCTTGCTGGCGGCTGAACCGGGTGCGCGCCTGGTCGCCGGCGGCACCGACCTGCTGCCCAATCTGCGGCGCGGGCTCGAGCGCCCGCGCATGCTGCTGGACTTGTCGGGGCTGGCCGGCTTCGACGCCGTCGACGACGAAACCGACGGCGGCGCGACGCTGGGCGCCGGCCTGACCCTGGCCGCCATCGCGGCCGACGCCACCCTCGCCGCGCGCTGGCCGGCGCTGGCGGAAGCGGCGCTGGCGGCCGCGGCACCGGGGCATCGCAGCGCGGCCACCCTGGGCGGCAACCTGTGCCAGGACACGCGCTGCGTGTTCTACAACCAGAGCGAGTGGTGGCGCGCCAGCAATGACTACTGCCTCAAGCGTGGCGGCACGGTCTGCCATGTGGCGCCGACGGGCGAGCGCTGCCATGCCGCGTTCAGCGGCGACCTGGCGCCGGTGCTGCTGGCGCTGGGCGCGCAGGTCGAACTGCAATCGGCGCGCGGCCAACGCTGGCTGCCGCTGGCGCAGCTGTACCGCGACGACGGCGCCGCGCATCTCACGCTGGCGCCCGATGAGTTGCTGTCACGCGTGCGCCTGCCCGCGCCTCGGGCGGGAGCCGTGTGCGGCTACCGCAAGGCGCGGGTTCGCGGGGCGATCGACTTCCCGCTGGCCGCCGTCGCGGTGGCGCTGGCGCTGGAAGGCGGCCGCATCGCGTCTCTCGCGATCGCCCTGTCGGGCACCAACTCGCACCCTTTGCTGCTGGCCGGCACCCACGAGCTGGCCGGGCTGCCGGTCGACGACGCGCTCGTCGCGCGCGTCGGCAAGCTGGTGGCGCAGCAGGTGAGCCCGATGCGCAGCACCGCCACGCCCTCGAACTACCGCCGCCAGGTTGCCACCGCGCTGGTGCAGCGGCTGCTGCGCGAGTTGGCGGTGGGCTGATCCGCCGCGCCCCTCCAGCGGCTCCTCCAGGAGACATCCATGCCGTGTCCTCAGTGCCAACAGCCGCGAGCCGCCCACGAGCCGGAGACGATCTGCTGCGCGGGCGCGCGCAGCGAGTGGCATTGCCGGCAGTGCGGCGCGACCAGCCAAGGCTTCGCCTTTCCCTATGGCCGGTGCCCGGCCTGCGGCGGCGAGCTGGCACTGGGCCAGGCCAGCAGCGACCCGGGCTCGCACGCCGCCGCGCTCACGGCTGTGCGCACGGCGTTCGAGATCGAGCTGGGGGGCCGCGCCTTCTACCAGCGCGCGGCCGTCGATGCCACCGACGACACGATGCGCGCGCTGTTCCGCCGCTTCGCGGTGATGGAAGGCGAGCACATGGAGGCGCTGTGCCGCCGCTTCCATGTGACGGACCTGCCGGCCCCGGCAACGGATTTCCGGGTCGAATTGGCCGCCCTCTTTGCCGGCGTGGAGAACAAGCCGCAGGATCCCGGCAACCTGTTCCGTATCGCCGTCGCGCTTGAAAACCGCGCCGCCGCTTTCTACGAGGCGCGGGCGGCGCAGGCCGCGGCCGGGTCGGCGGACCAGTTGCACTACCTTGAGCTCGCCGCCGAGGAGCGATCCCACGCCGAGATCCTGTCGACGCAATACCGGCAGTGGCGTGAAGGCCAGGGGCTGCCCGTGGCCGCGGCGCCGGCGCAGGCGGCGGCACCGCTCAATGCCGCCGCGCTGCTGCTCGACGCGGCCGATCCCGCGCGCATCGCGCTGGTCTGCGGCGATCAGCAACTGAGTTACGGCGACCTGCGCGACCGGGTCGCGCGCGCCGCCGCGGTCTGGCGTCAACGCGGCCTGAAGCCCGGGGACCGCGTGGCGATCAAGCTGCCCGACGGCATCGACTGGGTGGTGGCTTTCCTGGGCACGATCTGGGCGGGCGGCGTGGCGGTGGCGGTCAACCCGCAGATCCCGGCGGCCGAATGGGACTACATCCTGGACGAGGCCGGCTTCAACGTGATCGTCGCCACCGCGGCCGAGGACACGCCGGCCTGCTGGCGCGACCGCGTGATCCTCGTGGAAGAGGGGCGCCACGCCGTGGCTGCCGCTTCGCCGATCGAGCCGCATGGCGTCGACGCGGACACGCCGGCCTTCTGGTGCCACTCGTCGGGAACTTCGGGCAAGCCCAAGGCGGTGGTGCACCGGCACGGCTTCGCGCGCGAGATCGAGCGCGTGTCGCGCGAGCGCGTCGGCATCACGGCCGGCGATCGCCTGTTCGCGACGTCGCGGCTGTTCTTCTCGTATCCGCAGACCAACAGCCTGTTCGCGGGCCTGAAGATCGGCGCCACGGTCATCCTCGATCCGCAATGGCCCACCGTCGCCTCGGTGGCGGCGACGGTGGAACGCATGCGCCCCACGGTGCTGCTCAGCGTGCCCTCGCTCTACCGCAGCCTGCTGCACGCGGGCCTGGCGCCGGCGATCGCCGCCGCGGGCGTGACGCGCTGCGTGTCGGCCGGCGAGGCGCTGCCCGAGAGCCTGCGCAGGGCCTGGCGCGAGGCCACGGGCATCGGCATGCTCGACGGCTACGGCGCTTCCGAAACGCTGATCCTGGTGCTCACGGCGCGGGACGACGACGATGGCCTGCAGGTGTCGCCGGGGGTTACGGTGCAGCCGCTCGATGCGAAAGCCGCCGACGATGGCATCCCGACGCGGCTGTGCTTCCGCACATCCACGCTCGCGTTGGGCTATCTCGATCGCCCCGCGGCGCAGGCACAGAGTTTTCAGGGCGGCGTCTTTTGCCCCGCCGACCTGTTCCTGCGCACGCCGTCGGGCGGCTGGCGATTTGCCGGGCGCGAGGACTCGCTGGTCAAGATCAAGGGCCGCTGGGTGAACCTGGTGGAACTCGAGGAACGACTCGCGGCAGGCACGCCCGGCCTGCTCGAGGCCGCGTCGGTGTGCGTGCCGGACGAGGACGGCGTCGATTCGGTTGCGCTGTTCTATGTCGCACGCACCGGCGAGCGCGTGAAGGTCGAGCAGGCCCTGCGCGACCGCGCGGCCGCGCTCCCGCCCCACCAGCGGCCCGTCGGCTGGCACGCGATCGAGGCCCTGCCGCGCACCCCCACCGGCAAGCTGCTGCGGCGACGGCTGGTGGACATGCTGAGGATGGCCGGAGGGGATTCGCGATGAGCGCCGTGCTGGCAGAAGCCCCGGTGCGCACGGCGCGAAGCGGCGGCGTGTTCACGCTGACGATGGCGCGCGCGCCGGTCAACGCGCTCGACGAAACCTTGGCCCTGGCGATGGAAAACGCGGTCGACGCGGCCTGCGCCGACGACGGCGTGACGGTGATCCACCTGCGCAGCGCGAATCGCGTGTTCTGCGCCGGCGCCGACCTGGCCCTGATGGCAAAAAGCATTGCTACGCCGGCCGGGCTGGAACGGATGCTCGCGCTGGTCGGTCGCCTGCAGCGGCTCGCGGCGCGGCTGGAGGCGGCGCCGGCGGTGACGCTGGCGGAGATCGGCGGCGCCGCGCTGGGCGGTGGCTTCGAGCTGGCCCTAGCCTGCGACCTGCGCATGGCGGCCCACGAAGCGCGGCTGGGGTTGCCCGAAGCCGGGCTGGGCCTGCTGGCCGCGGCCGGCGGCACCCAGCGCCTGACTCGGCTGGCCGGGCCGGGGACGGCACGGCGGTTGATCCTCGGCGCGGAAACCGTCGACGGCGCCACCGCCGCGCAACTCGGCCTGGTGCAGTGGGCGGTGCCGCGGGCGGACCTGCCGGACGCGGCGCAGGCATTGGCCGAGCGGATCGCCGCGCTGCCGCGCTCGGCCCTGGGCGCAGCGAAGCAATGCATCGCGGCGGCGCTCGACCCGGCGCGCGACGGCTTCGCCGAGGAGATCGCGCACACCCGCCAGCTGTACCAGCAGGCCACGACGCGCGAGCGCGTCGCCGCGTTCCTGCGGCAGGGCGCGCGCTGAAGGCACCCCCACTTCTTCCACCAGGAGCATCGCATGCACATCGACAACCGCCTCGCCATCATCACCGGAGCGGCCTCGGGCATCGGGCGCGCCACCGCCGCGGCCTTCGCCCGGGCCGGGGCCCGCCTGGTGCTGGCCGACATCGACGAAGCCAACGGCGCCAAGGCGGCGGCCGAGCTGCGCGCCGACGGCCACGTCGCCGACTACCTGCCGGTCGACCTCACGAACCCGGAATCGATCGCCGGCTTCGCGGCCCGGGTGCAGGAGCGGTTCGGCGCGCCGGACGTGATCGTCAACGGCGCCGGCTGGGGCAAGACCCACCCGTTCTGGGAAGGCTCGCCCGAGCTGTGGGCCAAGGTGATCGCGCTCAATTTCGTCGGGCCGATGCAACTGGTCAAGGCGATGCTGCCGGCGATGATCGAGCGCAAGAGCGGCCGCATCGTCAACATCGCCAGTGATGCCGGCCGCGTCGGCAGCATGGGCGAGACGGTGTACTCGGGCGCCAAGGGCGGCCTGATCGCTTTCACCAAGTCGCTGGCGCGCGAGGTGGCGCGCTACCAGATCAACGTCAACTGCGTCTGCCCGGGGCCGACCGACACGCCGCTGATGGCCGCCGTGCCCGACGGCGTGAAGGAGGCGCTGACCAAGGCCATCCCGTTCCGCCGCCTCGGCAAACCGGAGGAAGTGGCCGACGCGATCCTGTTCTTCGCCAGCGACCGCTCGCGTTACATCACCGGCCAGGTGCTGAGCGTCAGCGGCGGCCTGACCATGCACGGTTGAAATGAGCTCCCCCCCGAAGCGGCCTGCGGCCGCCTCCCCCTCAAGGGGGCGCCACCAGCGGCCCGGCGAAGCCGGTTCCGCGGTGGCCCCCGCGAAAGTCAATTGACAACCTGTGGAGTGAACGCATGAAACGCATCCAGCTCGCCGGCTACAAGGCGACCCATTTCGGCTACGCCGTCAGCGGCAAGGTCGCCACCATCACGCTCAACCGGCCCGATCGCAAGAACCCGCTGACGTTCGACTCCTACGGCGAACTGCGCGACCTGTTCCGCGAAATGGTGTACGCCACCGACATCAAGGCGGTGGTCTTCACCGGCTCGGGCGGCAACTTCTGCTCCGGCGGCGACGTGCACGAGATCATCGGCCCGCTCGTGAAGATGGACATGCCCGAGCTGCTGCAGTTCACGCGCATGACGGGCGACATGGTCAAGGCGATGCGCGCCTGCCCGCAGCCCATCGTCGCGGCGATCGACGGCGTGTGCACCGGCGCGGGCGCGATGATCGCCTGCGCCTCGGACATGCGGGTGGCCACGCCGCGCAGCAAGCTGGCCTTCCTGTTCGTGCGGGTCGGCCTGGCCGGCGCCGACATGGGCGCCTGCACGCTGCTGCCGCGCCTCATCGGCCTGTCGCGCGCGGCGGACCTGCTGTACACGGGCCGTGTGGTCGGCGGCGAGGAGGCCGAGCGCTTCGGCTTCTACAACCGGCTGGTCGATCCCGACGCGGTGCTGTCCACGGCTGACGCGCTGGCGCGCGAGCTGGCGGACGGCCCAACCTTCGGCCACGCGATGACCAAGACCATGCTGTGGCAGGAGTGGAGCTCGGGCCTGGGCGAATGCATCGAGGCCGAGGCCCAGGCGCAGGCGATCTGCATGCAGACCAACGACTTCGAGCGCGCGTACCACGCGTTCGCAGCCAAGCAGAAGCCGGTCTTTGAAGGCAACTAAGTGACTTTGCGGGACAGATCAAGAATTGCGCAGCAATTTTGCTCTGTCCCCAACTGACCAGGGACGACGATGGCCGACACCAGCTTCCTCGCCTGGCCGTTCTTCGATGACGGCCACCGTGCCTTCGCACGCGACCTGGAAAGCTGGGCGCGCGACGCGTTGCCGCCGCTGCTCGCGCACGACGAGGGCGACCTGGACAGCGTGTACGCCTGCGTCGGCAGCCTGGTGCCCGCGCTGGGCCGCGCCGGCTGGCTGCGAGCCTGCGTGCCCCAGGCCTATGGCGGCTTGCGCGAAGGCGTGGACGTGCGCACGCTGTCGCTGGCGCGCGAGACGCTGGCGCGCGCCGGGGGGCTGGCCGATTTCGCGTTGGCGATGCAGGGTCTGGGCAGCGCGCCGGTCAGCCTGTTCGGCAACGCGGCGCAGAAACAGGCGTTGCTGCCGGGCGTGTGCACCGGCGAACTCATCGCGGCCTTTGCCCTGTCGGAGCCGGACGCCGGGTCGGACGTGGCGGCCATGTCCGCCACCGCCCGCAGGGAGGGCGACGGCTGGGTGCTCGACGGCACCAAGACCTGGATCTCCAACGGCGGCCTGGCCGACCGCTACGTGATCTTCGCGCGCAGCGGCGAGGCGCCGGGCGCCAAGGGCATCTCGGCATTCCTGGTCGACGCCGGCACGCCGGGCCTCGACGCGAGCGAGCGCATCCCGGTGATCGCGCCGCATCCGCTGGGGACGCTGCGCCTGGCGAACTGCCGCGTCGGCGCCGACCGGCTGATCGGCGCACCCGGCCAGGGCTTCGCGATTGCGATGGGAACCCTGGACCTGTTTCGCACCAGCGTCGGCGCCGCGGCGCTGGGCCTGGCGCGGCGCGCGCTCGACGAGGCGACCACGCGCGCGCTGGGGCGGCGCATGTTCGGCCACGCACTGGCCGATTTCCAGCTCACGCAGGCCCGGATGGGCGAGATGGCGACGGCGATCGACGCTTCCGCCTTGCTGGTGTACCGCAGCGCCTGGACCCGCGACGTGGCAGGCACACGGGTGACGCGCGAAGCCTCGATGGCCAAGCTGTACGCCACCGAGGCGGCGCAGCAGGTGATCGACGCCGCGGTGCAGTTGCATGGCGGCCTCGGGGTGGTGAGCGGCGTGACGGTCGAGCGCCTGTATCGCGAGGTTCGCGCACTGCGCATCTACGAGGGCGCGTCCGAAGTGCTGCAGTTGATCGTGGGCGGCAAGCACCTGGAGGCCGCGCGAGCGGCGGGCGCATGACGACGATGCCGGGCGAGTTGCCGCACGACGAGTCGCCGGACCCGTTCGTCCAGTTCGGCCCGGGCGGCATGGCGCTGCTGTCCGTCTGCAAGACGGCCGCCGTGGCCGGCGCGCTGGTGTTCACCGCGCTGGTCGTGATGTCCGTCGTTTCCATCACCGGGCGCAAGCTGTGGTCGGCCCCGGTGCCGGGGGACGTCGAGTTGCTGCAGATGTGCTCGGCGTTCGCGGCGGCCAGCTTCTTCGCTTACTGCCACCTGGTCCGCGGCGACGTGAAGGTGGACTTCTTCACCGACCGCCTGCCGTGGCGGGCCGTGCACAGCCTGGACGCCATCGGTTCGCTGCTGGTCGGGCTGTTCGGCGCGCTGATCGCGTGGCGCACCGGCGCCGGTGCGGCGATGCTGCAGGCAGCCGGGGAAACGTCCATGATCCTCGGCCTGCCGCTGTGGATCGGCGAGGCGCTGATGGTGCCGGGCTTCGTGCTGCTGGCGCTGGCCGGCCTCTACATGGCCGTGTGGCACGTGCGCCGCGCGGTGCGAAGGGGGCTGCCATGACCGGTATCCAGTCCGGGCTGGTGCTGTTCGGCATCCTCATGGTGCTGCTGGTGGTGCGCGTGCCGATCGGCGTGGCGATGTTCATGGTCGGCGCGGGCGGCTACGTCGCGTTCACCGGCGGCGAGTGGGCGCCCCTGCTCAACTCGCTGAAGAACCTCGCCTATGCACGGCTGTCGAACTACGACCTGGTCGTGATCCCGCTGTTCCTCTTGATGGGGCAGTTCGCCACCCACGGCGGCCTGTCGCGGTCGCTGTTCCGGTTCGTTAAGGCCTTCATGGGCCACTGGCCGGGCGGCATCGCCATGGCGGCGGTGGGCGCGTGCGCCGCCTTCGGCGCGATCTGCGGCTCGTCGCTGGCCACGGCGGCGACCATGGGCCAGGTCGCGCTGCCCGAACTCGATCGCGCCAAATACTCCGGCGCCCTGGCAACCGGCGCGTTGGCCGCGGGCGGCACGCTGGGCATCATGATCCCGCCCTCGGTGCCGCTGGTGATCTACGCCATCCTCACGCAGGAGTCGATCGGCAAGCTGTTCATGGCCGCGATCGTTCCCGGGCTGATTGCCATGGTGGGCTACATGGTCGTGATCCAGCTGCTGGTGGCCTGGAAGCCGTTGCTCGGCCCCGCGGGGGCGCGCGCGGGTTGGGCGGAGCGGTTCAAGGCCCTGGTGGTGGTGCTGCCGGTGCTGGCGGTGTTCGTGGTGGTCATCGTCGGCATCTACGGCGGCTGGGCCAATCCGACCGAGGCGGCGGCCATCGGCGCCGCGGCCTGCGGGCTGCTGGCCATCGGCGGCGGCATGCGCTGGCGCGGGCTGTGGGCCGTGGGCCTGGGCACGGCGCAGACGACGGCCATGATCTTCCTGGTGCTGCTCGGCGCCGACCAGCTCAACACCGCGCTGGCGCTGTCGCAGATGCCGGCCGAACTCGCCGCCTGGGTCCAGCAGAGCGGCTTCCCGCCGCTGCTGGTGATGATCGCCATCCTGCTGACCTACGTGCTGCTCGGGTGCGTGATGGATTCGCTGGCGATGATCCTGCTCACCATCCCGGTGTTCTACCCGGTGGTGATGGGACTGGACTTCTGGGGGCTCGGGCAGACCGACAAGTCGATCTGGTTCGGCATCCTCGCGTTGATGGTGGTCGAGATCGGCCTGGTGCACCCGCCCGTGGGGATGAATGTCTACATCATCAACCGGCTGGCCCGCAACGTGCCGCTGACCGAAACGTTCAAGGGCGTGGTCCCGTTCCTGATCTCCGACTTCGCGCGCATCACGCTGCTGCTGTTCGTCCCCGCCATCTCGCTGGTGCTGGTGCGCACCTTCAGTCCATGACACCCATTGATTCCCACCCACGAGGAGACATCGCCATGCGTATCCGACCCGCCTTCCGTCTTGCCGTCACCGCGGCTTTCGCGGCCTTCGCGCTCACGCCCGCGCTGGCGCAGCAGGTGGTGCTCAAGGTGCACCACTTCCTGCCCGCGACGTCGAACGTGCAGAAGAACATCATCGAGCCCTGGTGCGACAAGGTCGCCAAGGACTCGGGCGACCGGCTCAAGTGCCAGATCTACCCGTCGATGCAACTCGGCGGGACGCCGGCCCAGCTGTTCGACCAGGCCCGCGACGGGGTGGCGGACATTGTCTGGACCCTGCCGACGTATTCGGCGGGCCGCTTCGTCAAGAGCGAGGTCTTCGAGCTGCCTTTCTTCACGCGCAGCGGCCGTGGCTCCAGCCAGGCCTTCTGGCAGTACGTGCAGAAGAGCGCGCTGGACGAGTTCGCGGGCACGAAGCCGCTCTGGCTGCATACCAACGACGGCTCGTCCTTCCACATGACCAGCCCCAAGGGCCTGAAGACGCTGGAGGAACTCAAGGGCCTGAAGATCCGCTCGGCCACCCGGCTCAACTCCCGGATGCTGGCGGCGCTGGGCGCGACGCCCGTGCAGATGCCGCTGCCGGCGGTGCCCGAGTCCATGGCCAAGGGCGTGATCGACGGCGCCATGGTGCCGTGGGAAGGGGTGCCCGCGGCGAAGCTGCAGGAGATCGCGAAGAGCCACCTCGACGTGGGACCGGGCCAGCCCAAATTCGCGAACTCGATCTTCGCCTTCGTGATGAACCAGGCGAAGTACGACAGCCTGCCGGCCGACCTGAAGAAAGTCATCGACGGCAACAGCGGCGTGCAGATGTCGGCCACGGCCGGCGAAAAGTTCGACGCCGTGGTGGTGCCCTTCCACAAGCTGGCGACCGACCGCGGCAACCAGGTCTTCGTGCTCTCGCCGGAGGAGCTGGCGCGCTGGACCAAGGCCACCGCCGAGATCGACGAATTGTGGGTCAAGGAGGTGTCGGCCAAGGGCGCCAACGGCGGCGCGTTGCTGGAGGATGCGCGCGCGCTGATCCGGCAGTACGACCGCTGACGGGGACGGCGACGATGGGCCTGCCCGGACGGACCGCGCGATGACACGGCGCCCCCAAGGCAGCATGCTGTGCCCGCACTGCGGCCAGCCACGCACGGACCACGACGGCGCGGACGTGCTGTGCTGCGCCGCCGCCTGGGCCCAGTGGCATTGCCGCCAATGCGGCGAAACCAGCGTGGCTTTCGCCTTCCCCTACGGCCGCTGCCCGCGCTGTGGCGGCCCGCTGGCGCTGAGCCAGTCCAGCCTGGACCCGGGCCCGGACACCGCCGCGATCGCGGCCGTGCGCACCGCGTTCGAGATCGAGCTGGGCGGGCGCGCGTTCTACCAGCGCGCGGCCGTCGAGGCCACGGACGATTCCATGCGCGCGCTGTTCCGCCGGTTCGCGGCGATGGAGGGCCAGCACATGGAGGCGCTCGCGCGGCGCCACCACATCACGGAGATCCCGCCGACGCCCGAGGCGTTCGGCACCGAGCTGGCGGCGCTGTTCGCCGGCGTGGAGAGCCGCCCGAACGAGCCGGGCAACCTGTTTCGCATCGCCATCGCAGCAGAACACCGGGCGGCGGGGTTCTTCCTCGCGCGCGCGGCGCGCGCCCGCGCGGGCTCGGCCGAGCAGCGCCAGTGCCTGCAGCTGGCCGCCGAGGAGCACGAACACGCGCAGACGCTGAGCACGGAGTTCAGGCTGTGGCGCGAACGCCAGGCGCGCCGTGGCGCGGCGCGGCCAACCCATGCACCGGACGCGCCCGGCCCGGCATCGTTCCTGAACGCGGCCGAATTGCTGCTGGCGCAGGCGGACCCGTCCCGTGTCGCCATTGCCTGCGGCACCGAGTACCTCGACTACCGTGAGTTGCGTGCGCGTGTCTCGCGGGCCGCGGGCGCGTGGCGGCAGCGTGGGCTGCGCCCGGGCGACCGCGTGGCCGTGAAGCTGGCCGACGGCATCGACTGGGTGGTCGCCTTCCTCGGCACCATCTGGGCCGGCGGTATCGCCGTGGGCGTGAACCCCCAGGCGCCGGAGGCCGATTGGCACCACATCCTCGACGAAGCCGGCTTCAGCATCATCGTGGCCGACAGCGACGCCGGCACGCCGCCGCCGTGGAAGGGCCGGGTGGTGGCCGTGGACGATGCGCGCCGGGAGTTCGCGGCCGCCGCGCAGGCCGCTCCGCTGTATGTCCCCGCAGACACGCCTGCCTTCTGGTGCCACTCCTCGGGCACTTCCGGCAAGCCCCGGGCCGTGGTGCACCGGCACGGCTTCGCGCGCGAGATCGAGCGCATTCCGCGCGAACGCCTGGGCGTGATGGCTTCCGACCGCCTGTTCGCGACGCCGCGGCTCTTCTTCTCCTACCCGCAGGCCAACAGCCTCTTCGCGGGCCTGAAGATCGGCGCCACGGTCATCGTCGATCCGCAATGGCCGACGGCCGCATCGGTGGCGGCGACGGTGGCGCGGATGCGCCCCAGCGTGTTCTTCAGCGTGCCCTCGCTGTACCGCAGCCTGTTGCACGCCGGCTTGGCGCCGGCGCTCGCGGCCAGCGGGGTCCGGCGTTGCGTGTCCGCCGGCGAGGCGCTGACGCCCAGCCTGAGGCAGGCGTGGCGCGAAGCGACCGGGTTGGGCCTGGTCGACGGCTACGTCACCTCGGAAACACAGGTGCTGGTGCTCACCGCGGAGCCCGGCGAAGACGGCCTGCGGCCCTCGCCCGGCGTCGAGGTGCGGCCGCTGGACGCGGAAGCGGCGGCTGCCGGCGTGCCGACGCGCCTTTGCATCCGCGTGCCGACGATGGCGTTGGGCTACCTCGACCGGCCGGCGGCCCAGGCCGAGGGCTTCCGGGAGGGCACGTTCTGCCCGGAGGACCTCTTCGTCGGCACCGATACCGGCGGCTGGCGCTTTGCCGGCCGCGTGGACGGGCTCGTGAAGGTCATGGGCCGCTGGGTGAACCTCTCCGAACTGGAGGAGAAGCTCGCGGCCGGCGTGCGAGGCCTGCTCGAAGCCGCCGCCGTGTGTGTGCCGGGTTCGGACGGCGACCAGACCATCGCGCTGTTCTACGTGGCCCGGCCGCAGGATCGCCGCGAAGTCGAGCACGACCTGCGCGACCGCGCGGCTGCACTGCCGCCTCACCAGCGGCCGTCGAGCTGGCACGCCTTGCACGCATTGCCGCGCACGGCCACCGGCAAGCTGCTGCGACGGACGCTGGCCGGGATGCTGGCGGCCGCGCAAGGAGACGAATGATGATGAATACCGACTTCGACGAAATCTCCGAACAGCGCAGCGATGAGGCCCACGCGGGCCGCGAGCGGCGTGTCGCGGCCGCGCTGCGCGCCGAACTGCGGCTGGCGATGGCGCGCGCGGCGGCGGTGTGGCGCGACTGCGGCGTCGAGCCCGGCGATAGCGTCGCCATCGCCCTGGCAAGCCATGCGGAAACCATCGTTGCCTGCCTCGGCGTTGCCAGGGCGGGCGGTGTCGCGGTCCTGGTGGACGCCGCGTGCTCACCGGCCGAAATGGAGCAGCTCCGGGCCCAGGGCGGTTGGCGCTTCATCCTCGCCGAATCGCGCGAAGGACAGGCCTCCGCGATGCGGGACTTCGTCCTGACGCGCGCCGAGTGGCGGCAGGCGCTCGAAACAGCCGCACCCCTCACGGGATCGCCCGCTACCATTGCCGCATGACAGGCACCCCCGCTGCGCGGCAATGGAGCGAGGCAGGCGAGACGCACATCGACGTGCGCGGCCTCGCCCCGCCCGATCCGTTGGTCGCGATCCTGCGCCTGTTGCGAACGCTGGGCGATGAGGCCCCTGTGACCGTCCACCTCGACCGCGACCCCGTCATGCTGTACCCCGAGCTGGCGCAGATCGGCTGGGAAGCCGAGCGCGTCGAGGGCGAGCCGGACGAAGTGAGGCTGCGGTTGCGGCGGTCGGCGTCATGAGCCGCCGGGCCGGTCCCAAGGCTCATGGCACCGCAGCACGCAGAGCGGAGGTGATCCAATGAGCGCCAGCGGCGCTTTCCTCGGCGGCGCCAAGGGCCGGCTCCTGCCGGCCTCGGTTCCCTTCCGGTTCTTCGGCGCGGCGGTGGTTTTCCACTTTCTCGCATGGCTCGCGCTGGCGGCGGGCGCCGAGGTCTGGCCCGCCGCGCCCGGCGCCCTCGGCTGGCCGCTGGCATCGCTGCACCTGGTGACACTCGGCGTGCTGGGCATGGCGGCGATGGGCGCCGGCGCGCAACTGCTGCCGGTGGCGACGCGGCAACCCGCGCCCGGCCATCGCCTGCTGGGCGCGCTCTGGTGGCCCTATACCGCCGGGGTCGCCGTGCTGGTACTGGGCATGGGTTTCGCCCAGCCCCGATGGCTTGCCGTGGGCGCGGTGGCCGTGACGCTCGCGTTCCTGGCGTGGGCCGTCCTCATGCTTCGCAATCTGCTCGGCGCACGTGGGATGCCCGGCGTCGTGGCGCATGGTTGGGGAGCGCTGGTGGCATTGCTCATCGTGCTGGCGAGCGCGCTGTCGCTCGCGGCCACCTGGCTCGGCCTGACCGCACCCAGCCGGAACGCCGTGCTCGCCGTGCATGCGGTCTGGGCGCCCTATGGCTTCATGGGCATGCTGGTGCTGGGCCTCTCTTACATCCTGGTGCCGATGTTCGCGCTGGCCGACCGGCCGGGCGAGCGCGAGCAACTGGCCTCCTGGGGTCTGGCACTGGCGGCGCTGGTGCTGGCCGCCGCGGCCGTGGTGTCCCCGCAGGCGGCATTCGCCCTGCGAATCGCGGCGCTGATCGCCGGCAGCGCCGGCGCGGCGATGCACCTGCGGCTGATGCTGCGGACGCTCAAGAGCGGCATGCGCGGCGAACTGGGACGCTCGTTCACGCTGGTGAAGATCGGCTGGGCCGGCCTCGCGGCCAGCCTCGCGCTGGCCTGGGGGATGGTGCTGGAACTGCCGGTCCCGCGGCTGGCGACGCTGTTCGGGCTGTGCCTGGTCGGCGTGTGGCTGCTCAGCCTGCTGCTGGGCATGCTGCAGCGCATCCTGCCGTTCCTGGCCGCCATGCACGCCGGCGGCAGCGGCCGGCATGCCCGCACGCCGTCGTCGCTCACGCACGAGGGCGCGTTGCGCGTGCATTTCGCCTGCCACGTGGCGGCGCTCGCCATGCTGGGCCTCGCCGCGCTGCTGGACAACGCCTGGCTGGTACGGGCCGGCGCGATAGCGGGTGCGGCGGGGGCCGGGGCTTTCGCCTGGTTCTTCGCGGTGGTGCTGCATCGCATGCGACGGCAGCCGCCTTTGAGCTAGCTCAAGGTTTGCCGCGGCGGCGGTGGTATTCTGGTACTTCAATACCATTTTTGAGGTGCCCGCCATGAATTTCGACGGCCAGGTCTGCCGCGTCCTGCACGAGGAGCACCGTGCCAATCTCGACCTGCTGGGCAAGGTTGAGCAGGCGCTGGGCCGGGCGCCGCGTTACGACGCCGCGCTGGCCGGCCTCATCGGCCAGTTCGCGCGGGCGCTGGAGCAGGACATCGAGCGCCACTTCCGCTTCGAGGAGGAGTCGCTCTTCCCCCTGATGGCCGACGCCGGCGACGGCGACATGGCGGCGCTGCTGGTCGAGGAGCACGAGGCCATCCGCGAAGTCGCCGCCGAACTGCTCCCGCTGGCGCGCGCCGCCGCCGCCGGCCCGGTCGACGACGCCGGCTGGGCGGCGCTGCGCCGCAACGCACTGGAACTGGTGGAGCGGCAGGTCGCGCACATCCAGAAGGAAACCATGGCGCTGCTGCCATTGCTCGCCGACCTGCTCGACGAGGAAACCGACCGCGAGCTGGCCTTCGGCTACGCGAGCCTCTGACGACAGGAAAGGCATTGCCATGACACTGGACACTCCGGGCGCAACGCTCACGATCCGCCCGCTCGCACCGGACGACCTGCCGCTGGTCGTCGCCATCGACGCCGCCCTGGAAGGCCGACCCCGGCGCGCGTATGTCGAGCGCAGGCTGGCCTCGGCCTTGCAGGAGCCCGCGTTGCACGCGCAGTTCGCGGTCTGCGACGACGGCGGCCTGGCCGGGTACATCCTCGCGCGGGTGCTGGAGGGCGAGTTCGGCCGCAGCGAGCGCGGGCTGCGGCTGGAAATGGTCGGCATGCGCGCCGGCGCGCGGCGCATGGGCGGCGGGCGCCAGCTTTTCGACGCGCTCGCGCAATGGGCGACGCGCCACAAGGTCACGGAGTTCCGCACGGCCGCGCGCTGGCGCGACGCCGAGATGCTGCAATGGCTTTCGGCGGTCGGGTTCGACCTGGCTCCCGACGTGATCCTCGGCATGGCCGTGAGCCCGGTGGGCAGCCAGGAGGCGAACGAGTCCATCACGTTGCCCGAGGGCGAGGGCCCGGGCCACGAGGTGAACTTCGGCTCGCCCGAAGCCAATGACTTCGAGCGCCTGGCGCGGGACGCCGCGGAAGTGCGCCCCATGACCCCGGCCGACCTGCAGGAGATCGTGCGCATCGACCGCGCGATCACCGGCCGCGACCGCGGCGACTACATCGCCGCACGGCTTGCCGAGGCGATGCACGATTCGGCGATCCGTGTCTCATTGGCGGCGCGCCTCGACGGCGCCATCGTCGGCTACCTCATGGCGCGCGCCGACCTCGGCGACTTCGGCCGCACCGAGCCCGTCGCGGTGGTGGACACCATCGGCATCGACCCGGACTACGCGCATCGCGGGATCGGCCACGCCCTGCTGGCGCAGCTGGCGGCCAATTTGTCGGCGTTGCAGGTGGAGCGGATGGAGACCGTCGTGCAGACGGCGGACCTGGCCTTGCTCGGGTTCTTCCAGGACGCGGGTTTCACGCCGTCTCAGCGGTTGTCGTTCGTGCGCAAGGTCTAGCGCCGCATGTCATGCCGGACTTGATCCGGCATCCATGACTTCTGGTGCCACGCCTGCACCTCGCGGCAAACCCGCGCACGGGTGGGCAGTGCCGCGCGACAAGGCGGTCGGCTGCGCCGACTGAACCTGCGATGACCGGTTGTGCGGCCGCGCCGTGGAACTCACTGCGCGCCCCGAAGGGCGCTCCGTTCAAACAACCACGGCGAGAATGATGACGAAGCGCGCTGCGCGCGCCGGCCGCAAAACCGGCCATCGCAGGCGCCTCGTCTGATTGCGCGGCACAGCCCACCCGCACGCGGCTTTGCGGGACGTGTGGGCGACGAGCGCGAACTTCCGATGCCTTTCTCGGATTTAACCCTCATTCACGTCGACTCCAACAGGAACGCCTGGACTGCCCTGCTCCAGCTTGCGCGGCTTTGCCGTGAGGAGGAGGGTTTTGAAGGCCATCAAGCCGCTTCCTCCAAATGAGTTGGACATCGTCCGGCAAGTCCCGATACGCGCCGGGGCGGACCTCCGACAGGACAAACCCACTGTGCTCGTAGAACCTGCAAGCCACAGGGTTGGTGTTCTGGGTCTCGACCTTCAATTCGGTGCAGCCAGCTCCTCGCGCCCAAGCCTGCGCGGCGCCAAGCAGTGTGGTGGCAACCGACCGGCGGCGGTGCGCCGGCGCTACCCGAAGGTCCCACAGAACTGCGAGGTCAGTCCTGTCTTCCAGCAAGTCGATTTCGGGAGTGTCCATGGCCACAATGACACCCCCGACGCGCTCCGAGGCAAGAAGTGCCGATAACAATACCCATCGTCTTGTGTCGAAAGTGCGTGGCCAGGCCAGCGGATCTTCGAGGTGATCGTAGTTCTTGCGAAACGGCGCCGCGAGGGCGAGTTCGGTCAAGTCAAAGCCAGAGCCTTGCTCGCGCACGTTCAGAACCGAGCGTGCTTCGAATGAGCTCGGTATGGCAGCGTACGCCCGGAGGTCGCCCACCGGCTCCGTGCGCAGTTCGATCATCGTGCCATCCTGGCGGATATCCCGGGCACGGGATCAGGTTGCGTGGTGGAGGACGAGGCCGCCCTTCTGGAGCACCAAGCGGATGTTGGCGAAGCCCGCGTCACGCAACGCCCGCTGCTGCTCCACAACCGACATGTACAACTGCTCGTTCTGCATGCCCCCTTCGCCCGCGAAGTGATCACACACGAGGTATGCACCTCTGGGTTCGAGCAGCGCGCGAACTTGGGCATGAAGGCCGACCGCGTAGCGTTTGTGGCGCAATTCATGGACAGCCTGGTTGGTAACGACACAGCCAAACCGACCTAGGCCGTGTGGCCACTCCGGCTCTCGAAAGCTGCGCTCGAGGAACTCGACACGGGAAGCCAGCAGGCCAAGACGCTCGGCCGCGAGTTCGTGCATTGCGGCGGAAAAGTCGAGCGCCACGTAAGAGGCAACTGGAAGAGATTTCAGCAGATGTTCGGCCAGGAATCCCGGACCGGAACCCAGTTCGAGGATGCGCAGGCCGGCCGAAGGAAGTGCGGCGATCTCCGCGGCAAAGCGCGCGAAGAACTCCGCTCGCCACGGACGCTTCTCCAGCGCCGAGGCCGCCCACGCACGGGCGTCGGCTACGAGGCGTAGGTCGATGGGGCTTGGAACTTCATCGAGCATGGCTGTGCTATCGGGGCGGCATTCGACGCCGGGGCGCAAGCTAACTGCAAAGCCGCCGGATGTCCTCCGGGATCGGCACCGCATGGATGGCCTTCGGGTCGTCCCCCCGCCGGGCCGCGAAGATGCGGACCTCGTCGCATTCCATGATCAGGTCGCCGCTGGCGGGCCGCAGCACGCGATGGCGCTGCACGAAGCTCTTGGTGCGCCACTCGGCGATCGAGGTGTGGATGTGCAGCACGTCGGGGTAACTGGCCGTCTTGATGAACCGCGCGTGCGTGTCGACCAGGGGCGTGCCGATCATGCCCGTGGCGCGCTCGGTCTCGTGCCAGGGCGGCACGCCGCACTCGGCGAAGAAGTTGCGGGAGGCCGCGTCGATCCAGCGAAAGAAATTGGGGAACCAGACGATGCGAGCCGGGTCGCAGTCGCCGAACTGGACATGGTGGACGTAGACGACTTCCTTGCTCATCGACCGGATTTTCTCACGCCGGCTGCGGCTGCGCGTTCACGGTCCGCCAGTCGCGGAACGCCAGGGCCACCAGCACGATGCCGGCCGCCAGCGGCACTGCATAGATCAGCACCTCGGCGGCGCTGCGCAGGACGGGCATGCCGTTGAGCTTCTCGACCCAGTAGCGGCCGTACATCAGCAGCAGCAGGGGCGAGACCCACAGGGCCGCGCGGCGCCACACACCGGCGTCGCGGCCCAGCACCTCGCGCCCGGCCAGCAGGAAGAGGGCCGACGCGATGAACACCAGCGTGAAGAACGTGCCCATCATCGGCTGGCCCTTGCCCAGCAGCTCGTGGTTGGCCCAGTAGGGCAGCCAGGCCAGACAGCAGAGGCCCAGCACCAGCGACGACTTGCGCGCCCGCCCCTCGGCCAGCGCGTCGCTGAACGCCGCGGTCTGCCGCTTCAGCATCGGCAGCAGCAGCAGGCAGAGCAGGCCGGTGATCGCATCCACCAGCAGCGTGACCGGGTAGCCCCAGGCCTCGACCGCCGCGCCCTGCCAGCTCGCGGCAATCGCGATGGCCAGGTTCATCATCGCCATGTAGGCCGTGAACTGGGTGGCCGCCACTGCCGGGTTGGTGATGTCCATCATGATGGCCGAGCGCGTCCCGTACATCAGGCCCTGGAACACGGCGTAGGCGAGCGAGGAGATCCACAGCGCGGTGATCAGCGCGGGCAGCATCGGCCCACCCGGCGCGCGCGGCATCACGTAGCCGTATTGCTGCAGCACCCACATCAGGTAGAGCACCGGCAGGCTCATGCCCGCGAGGTAGACGAACAGCGTGCGCCGGCGCCCCCATTTGTCCGACAGCCAGCCGCCCAGCACCATGCAGGCGGCCGAGATGATCGAGGTCCACAGGTTGAGCGCTCCGACCTGGTCGTCGTTCATGCCCACTTCCACCGCGAGGTTGGACTGCAGCGCGAGGCCCAGCGACATCGCGCCTGCCGGCAGCAGCGCGAAGAACACGCCCGAGAAGGCGCCGCGCGTGCCGATGAAGGAACGGAACGACTGCACCGCGAAGCTCTTCATTTCGGCGCCCGCCTTGCGCCAGGCCGTGCCCGCGCTGTCCGCCGCCGCACCGAGGCTCTCGGCGACGGCTTCCTTCATCGGCAGCACGATGAATCCGGTGACGGCGAGGATGGCCGCGGCGACGGCGACGAAGGTGAACTGGAATCCCGTGATGCCGATCAGGAACAGTACACCGCTGCCGCCGATCGCCTGGCCCACCGACGCGCCGGCGAACATCAGGCCATTGGCCAGGCCGCGCTCGTCCTCGCTCAAGGTGTTGCAGGCGAGCGAGTCGATCGCCACGTCCTGGATCGCGCCGAAGGTGTTGTGCACCAAAAGGATGAGCGTGAACAGCGCGAGGCCGGTCGGCAGCGGCACCGCCACCAGCGACAGGAGCGTTGCCGCCATCACGACCTGGGTGAGCAGGATCCAGCCGCGCCGGTGCCCGAAGCGCTGGGACCGGAACACGTCGACGAAGGGGCCGAAGGCCCACTTGAAGGCCCAGGGCAAATAGAAGGAAGCGACGAACGCGCCGATCTCCGCGGGGCCTACGCCCTGCCGGCGCAGTTGGGTCGCCACGGCGGTCGCGGCGAAGCCGAGCGGGATGCCCTCGGTCACGTACAGGCTGAAGAACGCGACCAGGCGTCCGCGGCGTGTGGCAAGCAGGTTGGGAAGTCGCATGGGCCGAGATACTAACGGGTTGGCCTTATATCGGTTCCCCGCTTGCCGTTCCCGGTAATGCTCTATTAGTATGGTCCGCTCTGGACGACCGGTCCGATACTTGCGAGGAATTTCGCCATGCATGAACGTCAATTGCGCAACCTGATCGAAAACGTGCGCGAGGGCAAGCTTCCGCGCCGGAAATTCATCGAACGGCTGGTGTCCGTGGGCCTGACGGCGCCCATGGCCTCCATGCTGCTGATGCACGCGGGCGTCGCGAACGCCCAGCCCGCCCAGGTCTACAAGCCGACCAAGCGGGGCGGCGGCGGGGCGCTCAAGGCGTTGTGGTGGCAGGGCGCGACGCTGCTGCAGCCGCACTTCGCCAACGGCACCAAGGACCAGGAAGGCTCGCGCATCTTCTACGAGCCGCTGGGCTCCTGGGACAAGGACGGCAACCTGGTGCCGATCCTCGCGGCGGAAGTCCCGACGCGCGAGAACGGCGGCTTGTCCGCGGACGGCAAGTCCGTCACCTGGAAGCTCAAGCGTGGCGTGACCTGGCACGACGGCCAGCCCTTCACCGCCGACGATTGCATCTTCACCTGGGAATATGCGAAGGACCCGGCCACGGCCGCCGTGACCTCCGGCGTCTACAAGGACGTCAAGGTCGAGAAGGTCGATTCGCACACCATCCGCGTCACCTTCGCCAAGGCCACGCCATTCTGGGCCACCGCATTCGTCGCGGCCGAGGGGATGATCATCCCCAAGCACCTGTTCGGGCCGTATGCCGGCGCCAAATCGCGCGAGGCCCCCAACAACCTCAAGCCGGTGGGCACGGGCCCCTACAAGTTCGTCGACTTCAAGCCGGGCGACATGGTGCGCGGGGAGATCAACAACAACTACCACATGCCCAACCGGCCGTACTTCGACACGATCGAGATGAAGGGCGGCGGCGATGCGGCGTCGGCGGCGCGGGCCGTGCTGCAGACCGGCGAGTACGACTACGCCTGGAACCTCCAGGTCGAGGACGAGGTCCTCAAGCGGATGGAAGAGGGCGGCAAGGGCAAGGCCCACATCATCCCCAGCGGCGACATCGAGTTCATCCAGCTGAACCTGACCGACCCCTGGACCGAGGTCGAGGGCGAGCGCGCCAGCATCAAGAGCAAGCATTTCGCCTTCACCGACCCGGCGGTGCGGCAGGCGATGGCGCTGCTGGCCGATCGCAAGAGCATCCAGGAGTTCATCTACGGGCGCACCGGTGTCGCGACGGCGAATTTCCTCAACAACCCGGCCAAGTTCCGCTCGCCCAACACGAAGATGGAATTCAACGTGGACAAGGCCAACGCCCTGCTCGACGCCGCCGGCTGGAAGAAGGGCGCCGACGGCATCCGCGAAAAGGGCGGCAAGAAGATGAAGTTCGTCTACCAGACGTCGGTCAACGGCATCCGGCAGAAGGAGCAGGCCGTGATCAAGCAGGCGGCCCAGAAAGCGGGCATCGACCTGGAGCTGAAATCGGTCACCGCCTCCGTGTTCTTCTCCTCCGACGTCGCCAACCCGGACACCTACGGCAAGTTCTGGTGCGACATGCAGATGTACACCACCACCATGACGCAGCCCGATCCCGAGCGCTTCATGGACCAGTACCGGGCCCACGAGATTTCCGCCAAGGCCAACAAATGGCAGGGCCGCAACATCGCGCGCTGGCGCAACGACGAGTACGAGAAGGTCTACGCCCAGGCCGAGGCCGAGCTCGACCCGGTCAAGCGCGCCGCCATGTTCATCCGCATGAACGACCTCGTGGTCGGCGACAACGCGATCATCCCGCTGATCAGCCGGCCGCGCGTGCGCGGCGCCAGCCACAAGCTGATGACGGCCCTCACCGGCTGGGACCTGGACTTCTCCGGGCTGCACAACTGGTACAGGGAAGCTTGACAGACACCGGACGCTGCTAGGCCGTGGGCTCCTATCTCCTGCGGCGCCTCCTGATCGCGCTGCCCAGCCTGCTGGGCATCAGCGTGGTGCTGTTCACCGTGCTGGCGCTGGCGCCGGGCGACCCGTTCGCCGAAATGGCGCTCAACCCGAACGTGCCGCCCGAGGTGCAGGCCAACCTGCGCAAGCAGTTCGGCCTGGACGACCCGATCTGGCAGCGCTATTTCCGCTGGCTGTGGGCCATGGTCCAGGGCGACTGGGGCTTTTCCTTCATCAGCCGCGTCGACGTCGACAGCCTGATCCTGCAGCGCGTGCCCGTGACGCTGGCGGTCATCGGCGCGTCGCAGGTGATCGCGTTGATGGTGGCGCTGCCCGTGGGCATCTACTCGGCCATGCGGCCCTATTCCTGGTTCGACCGCATCGCCAGCGCCCTGGCTTTCGTCGGATTCTCGCTACCGACGTTCTTCACCGGCCTGCTGCTGATCCTGCTGTTTTCGATCAAGCTCGACTGGCTGCCGTTCGTCTATCGCGCGGACATCGCGGCGACGGGCTGGCAGTGGTGGTGGGAGCACCTGCGGCAGGCGATCATGCCCGTCATGGTGCTCGGCCTGTTCCAGGGTGCCAGCTGGACCCGCTATGTGCGCTCGGCCATGCTGGATGTGATCCGCCTCGACCACGTGACGACGGCGCGCAGCAAGGGCCTGTCGGACTGGGACATCGTGATGAAGCACGTGGTGCGCAACGCGCTGATCCCGGTCGTCACGCTGGTGGCATTGCAGATGCCGGCCATCTTCGGCGGCGCCATCGTCACCGAGCAGATCTTCCGCATCCCCGGCATCGGCTCGCTCCTCATCGACGCGATCCTGCGCAACGACACCCCCGTGATCATGGGCGTGACCTTCGTTTTCTCCTGCCTCGTGATCCTCTTCAACCTGATTGCCGACTTGCTCTATGGCTGGCTCGACCCCCGCATCAGCTATCGCTAGCGAAACCCCGCTCGAAGCGCCCGTCGCGGCCGTGCAGGCCGGCGCGAGCGCCCGGGGCATCTCGCCGTGGCGCGACGCATGGCGGCGGTTCCGGCGCCACAAGCTCGCGCTCGCCAGCCTGTTCGTGCTGGCCGTCATGGTGCTGCTCGTGCTGGCGGGCCCGCTGGTGTGGAAGCTCGCGATCAACGAGATCGACTTCACCGCCCGCCTGAAGCCGCCGACCTGGCGCCACCCCTTCGGCACCGACGACCTGGGCCAGGACATCTTCGCGCGCATGCTCTACGGCGGGCGGATCTCGCTGGCGGTCGGGCTCGCGGCCATGGGCATGGCGATCCTGGTGGGCGTGACCATCGGCGCCATCGCCGGCATTTCGCGCGGGCCGATCGACACGGCGCTGATGTGGCTCACGGACCTGTTCCTTTCGCTGCCGCAGCTGCCGCTGCTGCTGCTGCTGATCTACCTGTTTCGCGACGGGCTCAAAGCCGCCTTCGGGCCGGAGGTGGGCGTGTTCATGCTGATCGTGTGCGTGATCGGCGGCTTCCGCTGGATGCCCGTGGCACGGCTGGTCCGGGCGCAGTTCTTCTCCCTGCGCGAAAAGGAGTTCGTCGAGGCCGCGCGCGCGCTGGGCGCCAGCACCTCGCGGCAGGTGGTGCGGCACATCCTGCCGAACGCGCTGGGCCCCGTGATCGTCGCCGGCACCATCGACGTGGCGGCCGCGATCATCGCGGAGTCCACGCTGTCGTTCCTCGGGCTGGGCTTCCCGCCCGACATCCCGACCTGGGGGCGCATCCTGTACGACAGCAAGGAATACCTGGACATTGCGCCGTACTGGGCCATGTTCCCCGGCGCCGCGATCTTCCTGGCGGTGCTGTGCATCAACTTCATCGGCGACGGACTGCGCGACGCGCTCGACCCGCGGGATGTTCTCTAGGCGTCGTATGCATTGTTTGTGCCAGAGCTCTTCAAAAAGGATCGCTGAGCGCGCAAGCGGCGAGGTGCTGGCGGCGGGCCGCGGACGGCGGGTGGCCGACTCCGCGAATGTCCCCCGTCGCGGGCACGCCCGCTCCTCCTCCTTGATTTCGCTGCGTCGGCCACCCGCCATCCACGGCCCTTGGCGCGGCGTCCGTTCTCTCCACGTCCCGAGCGCCCACCATGGTGGATGGATCAGGGTGGCGGGGCACTCCACGCAGCGAAATCAAGGAGGAGTGAGCGGGCGATGCCCGCGAGCGGGGGACATTCGCGGAGTGGAGTGCCCCGTCGCCCTGATCCCGCCAACAGTGCATATAGGTATCGAATGGCGCTGCTAGAAATCAAGGGCCTCAAGACCCACTTCAAGACCGAGGACGGCTGGCTGCATGCCGTCGACGGCGTGGACTTGACCGTGGAGCGCGGCGAGACGGTGTGCGTGGTCGGCGAATCCGGCTGCGGCAAGACCGTGACGGCGATGACCATCCTCAAGCTCATCCCGATGCCGCCCGGGCGCATCGTCGCCGGCGAGGTGCTGTGGCAGGGCCGCGACCTGGTGCCGCTGGACAACGCCGGCATGCGGCGCGTGCGGGCCAAGGAGATCGCCATCGTCTTCCAGGAGCCGATGACGTCGCTCAACCCGGTGTACACCGTGGGCGAGCAGATCGCCGAATCGGTGCGGCTGCACGGCGGCTTCAGCAGGCGCGCCGCGCTGGACCGCGCGGCGGAGATGCTCAAGCTGGTGCACATCCCGATGCCCGAGCGCCGCATCCACGACTATCCGCACCAATTCTCGGGCGGCATGCGCCAGCGCGTGATGATCGCGATGGCGCTCGCGTGCAACCCGCAGCTGCTGATCGCAGACGAGCCGACCACGGCCCTGGACGTGACCATCCAGGCGCAGATTTTGGACCTGCTCAACGAGCTCAAGTCGCGGCTGGGCATGTCGATCCTGCTGATCACGCATGCGATGGGCGTGGTGGCGGAGATGGCGCAGCGGGTCGTCGTGATGTACGCGGGCAAGGTGGTGGAAGAGGCGAGTGCCGCCGAGCTGTTCGCGCGGCCCCGCCACCCGTACACGCAGGGGCTGATCCGCTCGATCCCCCGCATCGACCGCGCCGCGACGCACCGCGTGCGCCTCGAGTCCATCGCCGGCAACGTCCCCAAGCTGATCGAGCCGCCCGAGGGCTGCCGCTTCGCGCCGCGCTGCAAGTACGCCATCCCCGCCTGCACCGCGGCCACGCCGCCGCTGCGCGAGATCGCGGGCGGCCACAAGGTGGCGTGCATTCGCGCCGAGGAAATCGGGATATGACGGAACCGTTGCTGCGCGTTCGCGACCTGGTCAAGCACTTCCCGGTCAACGGGGGGCTGTTCTCGCGCCAGGTGGACAAGGTGCACGCCGTGGACGGCGTGAGCTTCGAGATCAACGCCGGCGAGACGCTGGGCGTCGTCGGCGAATCGGGCTGCGGCAAGAGCACGACCGGGCGCTGCATCCTGCGGCTGATCGAGCCCACCTCCGGCGAGGTCTGGTTCGACGGCCGCAACGTCACCGCGATGGGCAAGGACGAGCTGCGTGCCCTGGCGCGCGACATGCAGATCATCTTCCAGGACCCGTATGCGTCGCTCAACCCCCGCATGACGGTCGGCGCGATCATCGGCGAGGCGCTCACCATCCACAAGCTGTCGCAAGGCCCGGGCGAATACCGCGACCGCATCGCCGAGCTGCTGCAGCTGGTGGGGCTGAGCCCCGACTACATGCGGCGCTACCCGCACGAGTTCTCCGGCGGCCAGCGCCAGCGCATCGGCATCGCGCGCGCGCTCGCGGTGAACCCGCGGCTGGTGGTGTGCGACGAGCCCGTCTCGGCGCTGGACGTCTCGGTCCAGGCGCAGGTGGTGAACCTGCTGGAAGACCTGCAGGAGAAGCTGCAGCTGACCTACATGTTCATCGCGCACGACCTGTCCGTCGTCGAGCATTTCAGCGACAGGGTGGCCGTGATGTACCTGGGCCGCGTCGCCGAGATCGCGCCCGCGCGCAGCCTCTACGCCAACCCCTTGCATCCGTACACGGAGGCGCTGCTGTCCGCGGTGCCCATCCCGGATCCGCAGGTCAAACGCAAGCGCATCATGCTGCAGGGCGACGTGCCCAGCCCGGTGCGTCCTCCCGAGGGTTGCCGCTTCCACACGCGCTGCCCGATCGCGCAGTTCCCGATTTGCAGCGCGGAGACGCCGCCGCTCAAGGAATCGACCGACGGCCATTGGGTGGCCTGCCACTTCCGCGGCTGAGCTTGCTGCCTTGATCCATCGCAAGGTGGCGTTGGTAATGCGCCACGGATGAGGACGATGCGCCGTTCTCCTACAGGACCCTCATGATTCCTTGTGGATGCTGATGGACGTTCCACTTACGTGAACGTTTCAGCAAAGAAGGATCCACCATGACCAGACGAATACAGCTGCCCGGGCACAAGCTGACGCTCCTGACCCTCGCCATACTCGGGTGCTCGCCCGCGTTCGCCCTCGAGCCCAACGGTTGGTACGCCGGTGCCAATGTAGGCGCGACGCGCGGCCATTTCGACGACCCCGCCACCCTGACCCCGTTCGTGGGCCCGGGCTTCGCCGTGGGCTCGTCGTCCATGGACGACAAGGACCGGGGCTGGAAGCTTTATGGGGGGTACCGCCTCTCGCCCAACTTCGCACTCGAAGGCGGGTACTACGACCTCGGCAAGTTCAACTACCGCTACAACACGGTTCCGCTGGGTTCGTTCGGGGGCGAAATGAACGTGCGAGGCCTGAACCTCGATCTGGTCGGCATCGTGCCGATGGGCGATCGGTTCTCGGCGTTCGGGCGTGTGGGGGCCGCCTACTCGGATGTGCGGACCGACTTCACCCGCTCCGGCGCCGTCGGGCCGATTGCGATCGATGGCAGCCAGCGCAAGCTGGGCCCGAAGGTTGGCGTGGGGCTGCAATACGCGTTCACTGACCGCCTCTCGGTGCGCGGCGAGATCGAACGCTATCGCGTCAAGGACCCGGTGAGAAACCGGTCCAACATCGACATGGCGTCGGTCGGCCTGGTGTATTACTTCGGCGCTCCCGCGCGGACCGTTGCCCAGGCGCCCGTAGCGGCTCCGCCGCCGCCTCCGCCGCCTCCGCCTCCGCCGCCCCCGCCTCCGCCTCCGCCTCCGCCTCCGCCTCCGCCTCCGCCGCCTCCGCCTCCGGTCGCGTCTCCGCCGCCTCCGCCGCCACCGCCGCCTGCACCGATGCCGCCATCGCGGCCGCGCAAGCAAGGGCGCAACTGACCGGTAGTAGTGCCGTACGCAGGGCGAAGATGCATCTTCGCCCTGCTTGCATTCTGGGGTGCGTAAATCATCCCCGCGCAGGCGGATGAGCGTTTAAACTTCGCAGCACCACCGTGCCCGTGCGTCGCACGAACGGTGCGAAGTCGATTGTCCTGGAGGTGCACAGTCATGCGGCGTGTGAGTGGGTGGGTACCGGTCGTTGTCTTAACCGGCCTGTGGGCCTTCGGGGCGATGGCCGCCGGCGATCCATCCGCAGGGCAGCCGGCCGCGTCGGCCCAGGCATCCGCAAGCCCCCAGCAAAGCGCCGGCGACAGCCTGCGCAAGGCTGATTTCGCGGATGAAACGCCCTCGCCGGAGGCGGGGGAGGTCGCCAATTGGGTCGTGCGGTCCGCCGACAACCAAAACCTGCCTTTCATCGTCATCGACAAGGTGCAGGCGCGCGTCTATGTGTTCCATGCCGATGGGCGGCTGCGCGGTTCGACGCCTGCGCTGATGGGCCTTGCCATCGGCGACCACACCGTTCCCGGCATCGGCCAGCGCAAGCTCTCCAGCATCCGGCCGGAGGAGCGCACCACGCCCGCCGGCCGCTTCATGGCGTCTCTCGACCGCGACATCCACGGGGTGGAAGTGCTGTGGGTGGACTACGATTCGTCGGTGTCGTTGCACAAGGTGGTGCCCGGCACGCCCAAGGAGCGCCGCGCGCAGCGGCTGGCGTCGGCGAGCGCCGCGGACAAGCGCATCACCTATGGGTGCATCAACGTCCCGGTGCGCTTCTACGAACAGGTGGTGAGCCCTGCGTTCAAGGGCACCTACGGCGTCGTCTATGTCTTGCCCGAGACGCGGCCGGCACGCGAGATGTTCGGCACCCAGGCCGTGCTGGCCCCGGTGCGCGCGTCCGCCAGCGAGACCGCTTCCCTCCGGTAACCCAGCCCCCCGCAGCTTCGAGCCGGGCGCGGCGTTCACGTGAAAAACCGCACCTGATTGCACGTTGACGCTGCCGGTCGGCGAATCCATACTTTCGTACGCAAGCCTCGACGCTTGCGAGGGAGGTATCCATGGCAACCAGGGCCAACCCCGCCGCGCAGGCGGCCAGGGCGGTTTCGCTTCACATCGGGCTCAACGCTGTCAGCGCCGCCGCGTACAGCGGCTGGGACGGCCCGCTGGCCGCCTGCGAGTTCGACGCCCGGGACATGGCGGCCATCGCGAAGTCGAAGGCCATGAAGCCCACGGTGCTGCTCACGAAAAAGGCCACGCGTGCCAGGGTGCTGGCCGCCGTGCGCAGCGCAGCCAAGGCGCTGAAGAAGGGCGACTTCTTCTTCCTCACCTACTCGGGCCACGGCGGCCAGGTGCGGGACGCCAACGGCGACGAATCCGACAGGAAGGACGAAACCTGGTGCCTGTACGACGGCCAGCTGATCGACGACGAGCTGTACTTCGAGCTCAGCCGGTTCGCCGCCGGCGTGCGCATCCTGGTGCTCTCCGACAGTTGCCACAGCGGCAGCGTCACGCGCGAGGTGCCGCCGCCGCCCCCGCCGCCCGGCCAGCGGGCCAAGCTGATGCCCGCCGCGGTGGCGATGCGCGTGTACACCGAGCACAAGAAGTTCTACGACAGCCTGCAGGAGCAGGTGGCGACGGAGGCCGCCAAGGCGCGCGGCAAGGCGCCCGCGGACCCTGACGAAGCGCTGGCCCAGGTGGGCGCCGCGGCGCACGCGACAGCCCTGGTCGGCGAGTTCAAGCCCGCGGTCATCCTCGTCTCCGGCTGCCAGGATAACCAGACCTCGATGGACGGCGACCACAACGGCGCCTTCACCGAGAAGCTGCTGAAGGTGTGGAGCGATGGCGCCTTCAAGGGCAACTACGACAGCTTCCACGCGCGCATCCGCGCCGCGTTGCCGGACAGCCAGTCGCCCAACCTGTTCGTGCTCGGCAAGGCCAGGGCCTTCCTCGCCCAGAAACCGTTTACCGTCTGAGGAGGGTCCATCATGGCCTCGTCGGCGAAAGAGATCACCTTCATCGTCCCGGGGCGGCTGCAGGAGCCCGCAGCGGGCGCGGCAGCCATCCGGGGCCGGCCGCGCGGGCGCAGCGCGGCATCGGTTCTCGTGGGAGCGCCGCGCGGCAACGGCGACACGGTGCGGCTCACCGCGCGGCCCGGCGAGGACGTGGTGGTGCTGACCGTCGCCAACGCCCCAACGCTGGTGCTGCATCCGGAACATGCGCGTGACCTGCTGCTGGCGCAGGCCGCGGGCGCGACCCGCGGCGGTGACAAGGACAAGGGCGAAGCAGTCGTCGTATCCGCGCGCCTGGGCTGGCCCGGGCTGGAGGCAGCCGCCACGCGCGGCGCCACGCGCGGCTGGATGGGTGAGGCGGTGCTCGGCGCCATCGAAGTCATCACCGGCGTCGCCAAGGACTCCGCGGTGGATTTCGCGACAGCCGCGATCACACGCAGGCTCGACGGGGCCGTGAACGCGGGCGTGTACCAGCTCACCACCGATCCGTTGCCGCAGTCGCTCAAGAAGGGCGGCTTCAAGCCCGCGAACATCGCGGCCCCGGCCGATGGCGGTCCGCTGCTGGTGCTGGTTCACGGCACTTTCGTCGACACGGCCAGCACCTTCGGCAAATTGTGGACGGCGCACCCCGAGGTCGTGCGTGCGTTGTTCGGCCATTACGGCGGGCGTGTGTATGCGCTGGACCATCCGACGCTCGCCGAGAGCCCGATCGCGAACGCGCTCACGCTGGTGCAGGCGATGCCTGCCGGTGCGCGCATCCACCTGGTCACGCACTCGCGCGGCGGCCTGGTGGCCGAAGTCCTGGCCCGGGCCTGCGGCGGCGGTGCGCTGGGCGCGGAGGAACTCGCATTCTTCAAGGGCGCCAGGTATTCGGCCCATCGCGCCCAGCTGCGCGAGCTGGTCAAGGCCGCGCAGGCCAAGCGCCTGAAGGTCGAACGCACCGTGCGCGTCGCCTGCCCGGCGCACGGCACCCTGCTGGCCTCGAAGCGGCTCGATGCCTACCTGTCGGTCCTGCAGTGGGGGCTGGAGCTTGCGAATGTGCCGGTGGCGCCGGAGCTCGTCGACTTCCTGCACGAGGTCGCGCGGCGCCGCGCCGACCCGGCGCAGCTGCCGGGGCTGGAAGCCATGATGCCGGAGAGCCCGGTGGTCGCCTGGCTGAACTCGCGCACCGAGCCCGTGCCGGGAGAACTCCGCGTGGTGGCCGGCGACATGGAGGGCGACTCCGTCGGCTCCTGGGTCAAGACGCTGCTGTCGGACGCCTTCTACTGGACGGACAACGACCTCGTGGTGCAGACGCGATCGATGTATGGGGGCATGGCAAGGGCGCCGCTTGCGGCCGGCCCGAGCGCGAGCTTCGTTCTCGACCGCGGGGCGAAGGTCTCGCATTTCAACTACTTCGCCAACCAGCGCACGGTCGATGTGATCGCCGCCGCGCTGATGCAGGGCACCCCCGAGGATTTCGTTGCGATCGGCCCGCTGTCCTGGGCGGGCCAGGATGCGAGCGGCACGCGCGCGGCCAAGGCGGTGGCGCGCTCGCGCGGTCCCGCCGGGCACGCGGACGAACGGCCGGCCGTGATCGTGCTGCCCGGCATCCTCGGCTCCAACCTCAAGCTCGACGGCAGGCGCATCTGGCTGGGCGCGGGCTTCCTCAATGCCTTGCTCAAGCTCGAATGGAGCCCGGCCACGGCCTCGCGCATTCAGCCGGACGGCCCGGTCGATGGCGCCTACGACGCCTTGATCGAATACCTGGCCGGCACGCACGAGGTGATCCCGTTCGCGTACGACTGGCGCGGCCCGATCGAGGACGAGGCGCGCCGGCTGGCCGCCACGGTCGACGCCGCATTGGCCGCGCGCGACACCAGCGGCCGGCCGGTGCGGCTGCTCGCGCATTCGATGGGTGGGCTCGTCGCACGCACCATGCAGCTCGAAAAGCCCGCCACCTGGAAGCGCATGATGGCGCGCGAAGGCGCAAGGCTGCTGATGCTGGGCACGCCCAACGGCGGCTCCTGGTCGCCCATGCAGACGCTGTCGGGCGACGACACCTTCGGCAACACGCTGGCCGCGCTCGGCTCGCTCTTCGACAACCGCGGCGCGCGCAGGATGATGGCAGGCCTGCCCGGCTTCATCCAGTTGCAGGCGGCGCTGCTCGACCCGGCGTCGGGCCTGGCGCGCGCGGCCACCTGGCAGAAGCTGGCCGACGACGACATGGCGGCGCTGCGCCGGCTCAACCTCTGGCACGAACCGGACACGCAACGCGCGATCTACGAGTGGGGCGCGCCGCCGCAGGCCGTGCTGGACCAGGCGGTGGCGCTGCGGCGCCGGCTGGACGCGCAGCTGCCGGCGCTGGCCGCCGATGCCTCGAAGATGTCGCTGGTGGTGGGACAGGCCCCCTTCACGCCCGCCGGCATCTCGATGGGGGAGGAGGGGCTCGAATACCTCAATACGGCAGACGGCGGCGACGGCCGAGTGATGATCGACAACGCGCTGCTGCCGGGCGTCGCCACCTGGACGGTCGATGCCGTGCACGGCAAGCTGCCCGACGTCCCGGCGGCGTTCGACGGTTATCTGGAACTGCTGGAAACCGGTGCCACCGGCAAGCTGCAGCCGTGGCACCCCGGCACGCGCGGCGCCGGGGCCGCGCTGCCCGTCCCGCGCGCCGCGCTCGCGCGCAGCCGGCCCTCGCGCGGGCTCGAGGCCTGGCTGCCGCCGTCCAGCCCCGCCGACGTGATGGGGCTGGGGCGCGAAGAAAGGGCGCGGCCCAAGACCGCCGCGCTCGCCGTTTCCGTTCGCAACGGCGACCTGAAGTTCATCCGCGAGCCGCTGCTCATCGGCCACTACCGCTCGATGCTGCTGACCGGCGCCGAAGCCGCGATCGACCGGCTCGTCGCCGGCGCGATGAGCCGTGCGCTCAAGGCCGGCTTGTACCCGGACGCGCCCGGCTCGCACCAGGTCTTCCGCAACAAGCGCAGCGACCCCGTCAACCCGAAGGAAATGGCGCGACCGGCGGCTGCGCTGGTGGCCGGGCTCGGCGAGGAGGGCAAGCTGCGCGAAGTCGACCTGGTGTACACCGTGCGGCAGGCCGTGCTGGCCTATGCGCAGCGCCTGTCGGAGAGCAAGACGGCAGCCTCGTCGCAGTTCGACCTCGCAGCCACGCTGATCGGCAGCGGCGGCACCGGCATCACGCCCGGCGCGGCGGCGCGGGCCATCGCGCAAGGCGTGCTGGAGGCGAACGGCAAGCTGCACGAGAACGGCTGGCCCCGGGTCGGCCACCTGCTCCTCATCGAGCAATACCTGGACCGCGCCGGGGAAGCCTGGCACGCGCTGCAATTGCAGGAGCAGTCGGCCCCGAGCCGGCTCAAGCTGGTCGGCCGGATCGGCTTCGGGCCCGGCGCGCTGCGGCGCCCGCTCGATTCCGGCTACCGAGGGGCCCGCCACGACTTCATCAGCGCCTTGAAGGTGCCCGGCCGCGACCCGGCGCATCCCTGCATCACCTACACGCTGGACACGCGCCGCGCGCGCACGGAGGTCCGCGCCCAGCATGCACAAGGCAGCCTGCTGCGCCAGCTGGTGACGAAGGCATCGAACGACGCCAACACCGACCCGCTGATCGGGCGCACGCTCTTCAACCTGCTGGTGCCGCTGGAGATCGAGCCCTTCCTGGCCGGCAGCGCCGAACTGGTGCTGGAGGTCGATCCCGACACCGCCTCGATCCCGTGGGAAATGCTGGACACCAACCCGGACGACCAGGCCGGCGACCCGCGCCCGTGGGCCATCCGGACCAAGCTCGTGCGCAAGCTGCGCATCGACGACTTCCGCAGCAAGCCCCGGGACGCGACCGTGGACGACAGCGTGCTGGTGATCGGCGAGCCGCTGGCCGACCCCGCGCGGTACCCGCGATTGGACGGCGCGCGGCGCGAAGCCATCGCGGTGGCCTCCCAGCTCAGCTCGCCCGATCGCGGCATCCCCGCGGAGCGGGTGCATGCGCTGGTGGACCAGGCCGATGCGCAGGCCATCATCAACGCGCTGTTCGAGCGCCCGTACCGCATCGTGCACATCGCGGGCCATGGCGAGGCCGGCGCGAACGGCGGCGTCGTGCTGTCGGGCGACGGCATTTACCTGGGGTCCGCCGAGGTCGAGGCCATGCGCGTGGTGCCCGAGCTGGTCTTCCTCAACTGCTGCCACCTGGCCGGCCGCGAGGCCACGATCGCGTTGCCTGCGTACGACCGCGCGCTGTTCGCGGCGAACATCGCGGAGGCGCTGATCCGCGTGGGGGTGCGTTGCGTCGTGGCGGCGGGCTGGGCCGTGGAGGACGAGCCGGCGGCCGAGTTCGCGGCGCACTTCTACGAGAAGCTGCTGGCCGGCGAGCGCTTCATCGACGCGGTCGGCTCGGGCCGTGCCGCGGCGCTGCGCGCCAATCCGCGCGGCAACACCTGGGCGGCATACCAGTGCTACGGCGACCCGGAATGGGTGTGGCGGCGCGAAGGCGTGGACGCGCAGCGGCCCGCCCAGCCGCTGGCGGACGAACTCGCGGGCGTGGCTTCGCCGGTGTCGCTGACGCTCGCGCTCGAGACCCTCGCGATCCAGAGCGAATTTGGCGGCCGCGCGCCCGCGCACCAGCTGGACCGGCTGCGTTTCCTGGAGGCGGAGTTCGCGCCGCTGTGGGGCGCCATGGGCGCGGTCGCCGAGGCCTTCGGCGTCGCCTATGCCGCGGCGGGCGCCACGGGCAAGGCGATCGCCTGGTACCGGGCAGCGCTGGCCGCGCCCGACCGCAGCGCGAGCCTGCGCGCGGCCGACCGGCTCGAGGACCTGCTGGCGCGGCGCCGATAAATCGCGACAATAGCTGGAGCATTACCAGGAGAAGTTCGCATGAAACGCCGCCATCTGCTGTGCGCCGCGCCCGCGCTGGTCTGCGCGCCGGGGCTGCTGCGCGCGCAAGCCGCCTTCCCGGCGCGGCCCATCCGCTACATCGTGCCGGTCGCGCCCGGCGGCGGCAGCGACATGGTGGGGCGAACCGTCACCGAACGCTGGGGCAAGGTCCTGGGCCAGACCTTCGTGGTCGACAACCAGGGCGGGGGCGGAGGCGTCATCGCGAGCCAGGCCACGGCCCGCGCCGCGCCCGACGGCTACACGTTGATGCAGGGCTACGTGGCCACGCACGGCACCAGCCCCGCCACGCGCAAGCCGCCCTACGACGCGATCCGGGATTTCACGCCGGTCGGCATGATCGGCGCGACGCCCAACGTGCTGGTGGTCAACGCCAACCTGCCGGTGAAGACCGTGGCGGAGTTCGTGGCCTACGTGAAGTCGCAGCCGGGCCGCCTGAGTTACGGATCCGCGGGACAGGGCACGCTGACGCACCTGACCATGGAGCTGTTCAAGCAGCAGATCAACTCCTTCATGGTCCATATTCCCTACCGTGGCATCGCGCCGGCGCTCACCGACCTGATGGGTGGGCAGACGCAGGCGATGTTCCCGGGGCTGGCGGCGGCCGTCCCGCACATCCGCTCCGGCCGGGTACGCCCGCTCGCCGTGACGGGCCTCACGCGCCACCCGCTGTTTCCGGAGCTTCCGACACTGGACCAGTCCGGCTTCAAGGGTTTCGACGCGCAGCAGTGGTACGGCGTCGTGGGCCCGGCCGGGATCCCCGCGGCCATCGTGCGCCAGCTCAACGAGACGCTGGGCGCCGTGCTGAAGGCGCCGGACCTGCGCGACAAGCTCTCGGTCGAGGCCATCGAGCCCATCGTGATGACGCCCGAGCAGTTCGGCGAGTTCATCAAGACCGACATCGCGCGCTGGACCCAGATCGCGCGCGCCCGCAACATCCAGCTCGACAGCTGAACGCCCGTTTCGCAGACTTCAACCCTTCGCAGCAGTACCCATGGCCCGCAATACCCAGGTCCCCGCCGACCACAACGCGCCCCCCGTCACCCAAACGCTCGCAACCTTCGTTGCCACGCATCCTTCGCGCGGCTGGAGCGACGCGGTCGACCACGATGCCCACCGCACCTTCCTCAACTGGCTGGGCTGTGCCGTGGGTGCGGCGCGCCACGAGGCGGCCGACGCGGCGCTGGCCGCCGTCCGGATGCTCGATCCCGCTCCCCAGGCCACGGTGCTCGGGCGCAAGGAGCGGGTGGACATGGCCAGCGCCTCACTGGTTAACGGCATCACGTCGCACACGTTCGACTTCGACGACACGCACCTCAAGACGATCATCCACCCGGCCGGGCCGGTGGCTTCCGCGTTGCTGGCGCTCGCGGAGCACACGGGCGCATCGGGCCGGCAGCTGGTCGATGCGCTGGTGCTGGGCATCGACGTGTCCTGCCGCGTCGGCAACGCGATGTACCCCGAGCACTACGACCGCGGCTGGCACATCACCGGCTCGACCGGCATGCTGGGCGCTGCCGCGGGATGCGCGCGGCTGCTGGGGCTGGACGCTCAGCGCACCGCGATGGCACTGGGCATCGCGGCGTCGCAGCCGGTGGGGATGCGCGAGCAGTTCGGCACCATGACCAAGCCGTTCCACCCGGGTAGCGCGGCCCGGGCGGGCCTGATGGCCGCGCTGATGGCGCGGCACGGCTACACCGCGAGCGGCCGGGCGCTGGAGGCGCCGCGCGGCATGATGCAGACGGTGTCGACGAAGAACGACTGGCGCGAGATCACGGACGAGCTCGGGCAGCGATTCGAGATCACGTTCAACAGCTACAAGCCGTTCGCCTGCGGCATCGTGATCCACCCGAGCATCGACGCCTGCGTGCAGCTGCGCGAGCAGGGCGTCAAGCCCGAAGACGTCGAGCGCATCGAACTCAAGGTGCACTCGCTGGTGCTGGAACTGACGGGCAAGAAGGAACCGGCCGACGGGTTGCAGGCCAAGTTCAGCGTCTATCACGGGTGCGCGGCGGGCCTGACTTTCGGGCGCGCGGCCGAGGACGAATTTTCCGATGAGGTGGTGAACCGCGCCGACATGGTGGCGCTGCGGCGCAAGGTGGTGGCCACCGTCGACGATGCGATCGACGAGGCCAGCGTGGATGTGACGGCCGTGCTCGCCGACGGGCGGCGAGTCCACGTGTTCGTGGAGCATGCCATCGGCTCGCTGCAACGGCCGATGAGCGACGCGCAGCTGGAAGCCAAATTCCATGGATTGGCGGACCCGGTGCTGGGACCGCCGGCCGCCGCGCGCGTCATCGAAACCTGCTGGAACGTGGCGGGCGCCCCGGAGCTGCGCTCCCTGGCCGCGCTGTGCGTTCCTGGCTGACTACCAGGCAGCTCAGCCGAAGACGCGGTTGGCCTTGTCCGCCAGTTCCATCCGGCGCAGCATGATGCGCGGGACGTCCGGGTGCAACGGATTGATCTCGCGCAGTGCCCAGCTGTAGAACGCCTGCGCGACCATGACGTGGATGAGGTTGAGGATCTTCATGAACTGTATTGGGGCCCAGGCTGCAGAGGCAGCCTGTAGGCGCCTGGCTCATGGGCATGTGACTTTTTCCGACAGGATGTGTCGGAGAAGGCAACTGCTGAGGCAGGACTCGAGGCCGTATGAGGCCCTTCGGCTACGTGCCTAAGGCCTTCAGCACATTCTCCGCCGTGGCCGGCGCATTCATGTGCACGGCCCGGCCGCCTCGCGCTGCCGCAGCGGCGTCGCGCATCGCCTCCCACGCGCTGATGGCCAGCATGAAAGGCGGCTCGCCCACGGCTTTGCTGCCGAAAACGTTGTCTTCCCGGTTGGGCTCCGGCCAGAGCTCGATGTTGAAGTGCCCGGGCACGTCGCCGGTGGCGGGGATCTTGTAGGTGCTGGGCGCGTGCGTAGCGAGGTGGCCCTTGCCGTCCCACACGAGTTGCTCGGTGGTGAGCCAGCCCACACCCTGGATGAAGCCACCCTCGATCTGCCCGAGGTCGATCGCCGGGTTGATCGGCGTTCCCACGTCATGGAGGATGTCCACCTTGAGCAGCCGGCTCTCGCCGGTAAGCGTGTCGATCGCCACTTCGCTGCAGGCGGCGCCGTAGGAGAAGTAGTAGAACGGCCGGCCCGTGAGCGTGTGCTTGTCGTAGTGGATCTTGGGGGTCTTGTAGAAGCCATCGCTCCACAGTTGCACACGCGCCTTGTAGGCGTCGTCGATGAGCTGCTCCCAGCTGATCGCCGCGTCGGGGCTGCTCACCTGCCCGTGCGCGAAAATCACCTTCTTCGGGTCGCAGTGCTGGCGCTGGCTGATGAAGTTGGCGAGCCGCTCGCGCACCTGGCGCGCCGCGAACTGCGCGGCGCGGCCGTTGAGGTCGGTGCCGCTCGAGGCGGCGGTGGCGCTGGCGTTGGGCACCTTGCTGGTGTCGCTGGCGGTGGCACGCACGCGCTCGAAAGGGATGCCCAGCTCATCGGCGACGATCTGCGCCACCTTGGTGTTCAGGCCCTGGCCCATCTCCGTGCCGCCATGGTTCACCTGCACGCTGCCGTCGGTGTACACGTGCACCAGCGCGCCGGCCTGGTTGAAGAAGGTCGCGGTGAACGAGATGCCGAACTTCACGGGCGTGAGCGCGATGCCGCGCTTGATCACCGGGCTTTGGGCGTTCCACTGCGCGATGGCTTTCCGCCGGGCCCGGTAATCGGCGCTGCCTTCCAGCCGGTCGATGAGCGGATGCAGGATGTTGTCTTCCACCTGCATCTGGTAGTGCGTGACGTTGCGCTCCTTGATGCCGTAGAGGTTGCGCTTGCGCACGTCCAGCGGGTCCAGGCCGAGATGCCGCGCGATGTCGCCCAGGATCGCCTCGATCACGATCATGCCCTGCGGGCCGCCGAAGCCGCGGAACGCCGTGTGGCTCTGCGTGTTCGTCTTGCAGCGGTACGAGGCGATTTCGACATCGCCGAGGAAATAGGCGTTGTCGGCGTGGAAAACGGCGCGGTCGGCCACCGGGCCGCTCAAGTCCGCGCTGAAACCGCAGTTGGCCGCCAGCATCAGCTTCAGGCCGGTGATGAGGCCGCGCTCATCGAACCCCACCGTGTATTCGTAGGCGAACGGGTGGCGCTTGCCGGTGACCATGAAGTCGTCGTCGCGGTCCAGCCGCAGCTTCACGGGGCGGTGCAGCTTGCTGGCGGCCAGTGCCGACCAAACGGCAAGGTGGCCGGCCTGCGTCTCCTTGCCGCCGAAGGCGCCGCCCATGCGGCGGCATTCGACGGTGACGGCGTTGTTCTCCAGCCCGAGGGCGTGCGCTACCCAGTGCTGCACTTCGCCGGGATGCTGGGTGCTGGAGTAGATCCAGAACTGGTCCTGCTCCAGTGGCAGCGCGTAAGCCACCTGGCCCTCGAGGTAGAAGTGCTCCTGCCCGCCGACCTCGAGCTCGCCGGTGAGGCAGTGTGCGGCGCGCGCCAGGCCCGCGTCGGCATCGCCGCGGCGCACGAACACCGGCGGCAGCACGAAGCTTTGGGCGGCCAGCGCCTCCTTTATGGTGAGCACGGCCGGCAGCGGCTCGATGTCGAGCTTGACCTTGCGGGCCGCGCGCCGCGCGTTCATCACGGTGTCGGCCACCACGATGCCGACCACCTGGCCGATGTGCTCGACCTTGTCCGTTGCGAAGATCTGCTCGTCGTGCGCGAACGTCGGAAACTTCCGGCCGCCGGGGATGTCGCGCGGCAGGATCACGTCGCGCACGCCGGGCATGGCCAGCGCCGCGCTGGTGTCGATGCCTCGGAGCTTGCCGTGCGCAACGGTGGACAGGATCGGCGCGGCGTAGAGCGTGCCCTTGACTTCGGGGATGTCGTCGACATAGGTCGCCGAGCCGGCCACTTGCGCGCGGGCGCTTTCGTGGAAATGCGAGGTGCCCGCGGCAGGTCCAGCCGCGGCCGTCTTGGCGAGGAACTTCTCCGGAGCGTTCATGCGGCCTCCTGGAGCTTGAAGTTCTCGAGGTTGATCTGCGCCAGGCCCTGGCTCTCCAGCCAGAAGCGCTGCATCAGGTTGCCCAGCACCTGGCTGCGGTACGCGGCGGACGCGCGCATGTCGGAGATCGGCTGGAACTCGGCGCGCAGCGCATCGGCTGCCTGCTGCGCGGCATCCGCCGTCCAGGGCTTGCCCCGCAACGCCGATTCGGCACGCGGTGCGCGCGCAGGCGTAGCGGCAACGCCGCCGGCGCCGATGGACACCCGGGTCACGGAGCCGCCTTCGAGCGTCATGTTCACCACCAGGCAGACGGCCGAGATGTCGTCGTCGTAACGCTTGCTGATCTTGTAGGCGCGCAGGAACTCGCCGGGCGAGGGGCGGGGCACCTTGATCCACGCCAGCACCTCGTCCGGCGCCAGCACGTTCTTGCGATAGCCGGTGTAGAAGTCCTCCAGCGGCATCTCGCGGTGGCCGCGCGTGCTCATGAGGACGACGTGGGCGTCCAGCGCGATCAGCAACGGCATCGAGTCGCCGATGGGCGAGCCGTTGGCGACGTTGCCGCCGAGCGTGCCCGAATTGCGCGTGGGCAGGCCCGCGAACCGGTTGGCGAAGGACTTGAGCTGCGGCCGCTCGCTCACCAGCGCGTCGAATGCATCGGTGAGGGTCACGGCCGCGCCGATGGCGATGTGGTTGTCGTAGGGCTCGATGCGCCTGAGCTCCTGCGTCGCCGTCACGTCCAGCACCTTGCCGAACCGCATGTGCATCTTCGTCACCCAGAGGCCCACGTCGGTGCAACCCGCGACCAGCTGTGCGTCCGGATGAGTGGCGCGCGCCAGCAGCAACGCCGGCAATGTCTTCGGCGCCAGGTACGACCAGGCTTGCGCGGTGCTGGCCGCCGCCAGCCGCTTCAGTTGGGTGCGCAGGGCGGATTCATCCACACGCACTGCCGGAAGTTGCGCCATCTTCTGCGCCGCGTCCAGGATCGGCCGGTAGCCGGTGCAGCGGCAAAGGTTGCCCGACAGCTCCTCCTGCGCCAGCTCGCGGCTGATTCCCTCGCCCCGGCAGACATGGTTCTGGTACATGCCGAACAGGCTCATCACGAAGCCGGGGGTGCAGAAGCCGCATTGCGAGCCGTGGCACTGCACCATCGCCTCCTGGGCCGGGTGCAGGGTGCCGTCGTCCGCGACGAGGTCTTCCACCGTCCACAACGCCATGCCGTCGATGGAATGCGCCAGGCGGATGCAGCTGTTGATCGCGCGGTAGCGAATCCCTTCTCCCTCCAGCTCCCCCAGCACGACGGTGCAGGCGCCGCAGTCGCCTTCGCCGCAGCCTTCCTTGGTTCCGGTGCGCGACAGGTCCTCCCGCAGCACTTCCAGCAGCGTGCGGTCGGGTGGTACATTGCCGAGCGAGACAAGCTCTCCGCCGCGGATGAATCTGATGGTCTTCGATTCCATGAAACCCAGTATGGTTGATTTGCGATGTGTCCCTTGAGGGTAAAGAGGCGGCCGCACTGCAACATAAGCCCGCTCATATGAGAAGAATGCAGGCCCAGGTATGAGAGATCAAGCGCTTTTCGACAAGATAGACCTCCACTTGATCAGGGTCTTGCATACCGTGTTGACTGAACGCAGTGTCTCCCGCGCGGCCCTCCGGCTGGGCATGTACCAGCCCGCCGTCTCGGCCGCGCTCAAGCGCCTGCGCGACCTCTCGGGGGACCCCCTGCTGGTGCGTTCGGGCGCCGGGATGGTGCCGACCGACGCCGGCCTGCGCATGGTCGAGCCCAGCGCCAGCATCCTGCGCGCGGCCGAGGTGCTTTTCACCGGCGCGCGCGGCTTCGATCCGCACAACTCGACCATCACCTTCCGGGTCGCGGCCAGCGATTACCTGGACCCGCTCTTCCTGCCCCGGCTGGTGTCGCAGATCAAGGCCCAGGCGCCGCTGTGCCATATCGAGATCCATCCGCTGTCCGCCGCTTCGGACTACCACGCCCAGCTCGCGCAGGGCGACGTGGACGTGGTGGTGGGCAACTGGCTCAAGCCCCCGGAGGACCTGCACCTGGGCAAGCTCTTCGCCGACGAGGTCGTATGCATGGTGTCGCAGGACCATCCGGCCGCCCGCCGGGGCTGGACGCAGGAGAGCTGGCTGGAGGCCGAGCACATCGCGCCGACGCCCACCCATCCCGGCGCCCGCGGCGTCATCGACGACCACCTGGAGAGCCTGGGCCTGGCACGCAACATCACGGCGCGCTGCCCGCATTTCGGGCTGATTCCGGCCATGGTGGCATCGAGCTTGCTCGTGATGACCACCGGCCGCCAGTACTGCGAGCGTTTCGTGGACCGGCTACCGGTGAAAATCCTGGAATGCCCCATCGATTTCCCGCAGCTCATGTACTACCAGCTCTGGCATGAGCGCACGCACGCCTCCGCCTCGGCCAAGTGGTTGCGCGATCAGGTGAAGTCGGTCGCAGCGGACCTGAAAACCGGATGACGAGACGGACAGCCAGATAAGAGAGCGAGACAACCCCAGTGATTCCCAGACTCCAGCTCGCGCACATCACGAAGCGCTACCCGGCGGTGGTGGCCAACAGTGACGTGTCGCTCACGGTGCAGCCCGGCGAGATCCACGCCGTGCTGGGCGAGAACGGCGCCGGCAAGTCCACGCTGATGAAGATCATCTACGGCAGCGTGAAGCCGGACGAGGGCAGCGTGCTGTGGAACGGCCAGCCCGTGCACATCCGCAACCCGCAGGAGGCGAGGGCGCTGGGCATCGCCATGGTGTTCCAGCACTTCAGCCTGTTCGATACGCTCACCGTGGCCGAGAACGTCTGGCTCGGCCTCGACAAGAGCCTCACCCTCAACCAGGTCACGCACAGCATCACGGCCAAGGCCGGCGAGTACGGCCTGGACATCGACCCGCAACGGCCGGTGCACACGCTGTCGGTGGGCGAGATGCAGCGGGTGGAGATCATCCGGTCCCTGCTCACCAACCCCAAGCTGTTGATCCTGGACGAGCCCACTTCGGTGCTCACGCCGCAGGCGGTGGAAAAGCTCTTCGTGGTGCTCAAGAAGCTCGCGAGCGAAGGCTGCAGCATCCTCTACATCAGCCACAAGCTGCACGAGATCCGCGAGTTGTGCAACGCCTGCACCGTGCTGCGCGGCGGCAAGGTCACCGGCGTGTGCAACCCGCGCGTGGAGTCGAACGCGTCGCTCTCCCGCCTCATGATCGGCGCGGAGCCGCCTGAGCTGGAGCACCACGACCGCAAGCCCGGCGACGTCGTGCTGCAGGTGCGCGGCCTGCACCTGAAGCGCGAGGACCAGTTCGGCATCGACCTGGACGGCATCACGCTGGAAGTGCGTGCCGGTGAAGTGGTGGGCATCGCGGGCGTCTCCGGCAACGGCCAGCAGGAGCTGCTGTACGCGCTGTCCGGCGAGGACACGCGCGCCGCGCATGCGTCCATCCAGGTCTTCGGCCAGGACGTCGGGCGCTTCGGCCCCGCGCATCGCCGCCACCTGGGCGTGCATTTCGTGCCGGAGGAGCGTTTGGGCCGCGGCGCCGTACCAACCCTGGGCCTCGCGCACAACCTCATGCTCACGCGCACCGACGCGGTGGGCAAGAGCGGCTGGATCAACGTCAAGGCGCTGGAGAAGCAGGCAGCCGACATCATCGGGCGCTTCAACGTGAAGGCCGGCGGCCCGCACGCGGCGGCCCGCTCGCTGTCGGGCGGCAACCTGCAGAAGTTCATTGTGGGCCGGGAGATCGACGCCAACCCCAAGCTGCTGATCGTGTCGCAGCCGACCTGGGGCGTGGACGTCGGCGCCGCCGCGCAGATCCGCGGCGAGATCCTCGCCTTGCGCGACGCCGGCTGCGCCGTCCTGGTCGTGAGCGAGGAGCTGGAAGAGCTGTTCGAGATCTCCGATCGGCTGCACGTGATCGCGAAGGGGCGCCTGTCGCCCTCGATCGATCGCGCCCGCGCCACCGTGCAGATGATCGGGGAGTGGATGAGCGGCCTGTGGGTGGTGCAGCCGCTGCGCGAAGGTGCCCCCACCCCAACCCTCCCCCGGAGGGGGAGGGAGCAAGATGAAGGACGCAACCATGCTTAAGCTCGAACCCCGCCCGCAGGCATCGCAGTTCTGGAGCCTGGCTTCGCCGCTGCTGGCGCTGGCCATCACCGTCGTCATCGGCGTCTTCCTCTTCATGCTGCTGGGCAAGGACCCCGTCAAGGGCCTTCAGGTGTTCTTCTGGGAGCCGATCAAGTCGCCGTACGCGCTGGGCGAACTGATGGTGAAGGCGACGCCGTTGCTCATCATCGCGCTCGGGCTGGCGGTGTGTTTCCGCTCGAACGTCTGGAACATCGGCGCGGAGGGGCAGTTCATCATCGGCGCCGTCGTGGCGGGCGGCGTCGCGCTGCTCGCCGACAAGGACAGCAGCCGCTGGATCGTGGTCGCGATCGTGCTGGCCGGCACGCTGGGCGGCATGGCGTGGGCGGGCCTGACGGCGCTCCTGCGCGACAAGTTCAACGCCAACGAGATCCTGGTGAGCCTGATGCTGGTCTATGTCGCCGACATGGTGCTGAGCCTCCTGGTGTACGGGCCGTGGAAGGACCCGGGCGGCTACAACTTCCCACAGACCAAGACATTCGAGTCCGTGACGCAGATCCCGCGCCTGATGCAGGGCTCGCGCGTGAGCGTCGGCCTGCTGGTCGCGCTCGTGGGCGCGGCGGCGCTGTGGGTCTTCCTGTTCCGCACCCGAGCCGGGTTCGCCCAGCAGGTGGGCGGGCTGGCGCCGGCCGCCGCGCGTTATGCGGGCTTTTCTTCGCGCAGGGGCCTGTGGGTCGCCTTGCTGGTCTCCGGCGGCGCCGCGGGGCTCGCCGGCGCGCTGGAAGTGGCGGGCCCGATCGGCCAGCTCACGCCTTACGTGCCGGCCGGCTACGGCTTCGCGGCGATCATCGTCGCCTTCGTCGGCCGCCTGCATCCGGTGGGCATGGTCTTTTCCGCCATCCTCATGAGCATGTTCTACATCGGTGGCGAGCTCGCGCAGTCGCGCCTGGGCCTGCCCAAGTCGCTGACCGGCGTGTTCCAGGGACTGCTGCTGTTCACGCTGCTGGCGTGCGACACCTTGATGGCGTATCGAATCCGCTTCTCCGCGCCCGCGACCCTGAAGGGAGCCCACTGATGTCGACCCCCACGTTTGCGGCTACGCCGCCGCACTGCCCCCCGAGGGGGCGCATGCCTCCTAAGGGCGGCCCGTCGGAGGCATGATGGAATCCTACGCACTGCTTTTAGCGGCCACGCTCAACGCCGGCACCGTGCTCGCCATCGCGGCGCTGGGCCTGTTGATCAACGAGAAGGCGGGCATCGTCAACCTCGGCGCCGAGGGCATGATGCTCTGCGCCGCCATCGCGGGCTTCGCCACGGTGGTCCATACCGGCAACGACTGGCTGGGCTTCGCGGCCGGCATGGGCGCGGGCGCGCTGCTGGCGGCGGTGTTCGGCCTGCTGGTGATCTGGCTGAACACCAACCAGTACGCCACCGGCCTTGCGCTCAGCCTGTTCGGCGCGGGCTTCTCGGCCTTCGCCGGCATCGCCTATGTGCAGGAGAAGCTGCCCGAGCGGCCGCACTTCGCCTTCCCGCTGCTGGGCGACATCCCGCTGGTGGGGCCGGCGGTGTTCCGCCAGCACCCCATCGTGTACCTGGCGATCGCCCTGGTGGCGTGGTTGGTCTGGTTCCTCTACCGCTCCCGTACGGGGTTGGTGCTGCGCTCGGTCGGGGAGTCGCCGGATTCGGCCCACGCCCTCGGCTACCCGGTGCGCCGCATCCGCCTCGCGGCCGTCGTGGCGGGCGGGGCGCTCTGCGGGCTGGCGGGCGCCTACATCTCGGTCATCTACACGCCGCTGTGGGTCGAGGGCATGGTTGCCGGCAAGGGCTGGATCGCGCTGGCCCTCACGACCTTCGCCACCTGGCGGCCGGCCCGGGTGCTGCTGGGGGCTTACTTGTTCGGCGGCGTGACCATGCTGCAGTTCCACTTCCAGGGCATCGGCGTGGACATTCCCAGCCAGTTCCTTACCATGCTGCCCTACGTCGCCACCATCGTGGTGCTGGCGCTCATTTCCCGCAACCCCGCCTGGATCCGGATCAACATGCCGGCCTCGCTTGGCAAGCCGTTTTATCCCGGCTCATAATCGCTGTTTGCCCATAACCACCCCGGAGAAGGACCCTGAAATGACCGACCTGAAGAAGCGTTCGATGTTGAAGCTGGCCACGCTGTCCGCGCTGGCCGCCGCCGCCCTGGTGGGCTGCGGCAAGTCCGAGCCGCCCCCGCCGCCAGCACCCGCGCCGGCTCCGGCGGCTGCGCCCGCGCCCAAGCCCGAACCGCTGAAGATCGCCTTCGCCTATGTCGGCCCCGTGGGCGACGGCGGCTGGACCTTCGCGCACGACAACGGCCGCAAGGCGATCGAAAAGGAATTCGGCGACAAGATCGTCACGAGCTTCGTCGAGAAAGTGCCCGAGTCGGCCGACGCCGAGCGCGTGATCCGCGACATGGTGGGCCAGGGCAACAAGCTGATCTTCGGCACCACGTTCGGCTACATGGAGCCTATGCTGAAGGTCGCGGCCGACAGCAAGGACGTGAAGTTCGAGCACGCCACCGGCTACAAGACGGCCGAGAACATGCGCACCTACGACAGCCGCACCTACGAGGGCGCGTACATGGCCGGCGTGATCGCCGGCAAGATGACCAAGACCAACACGCTGGGCGTGGTGGCCTCGATCCCGATCCCGGAAGTCGTGCGCAACATCAACAGCTTCACGCTGGGCGCGCAGTCGATGAACCCGAAGGTCAAGGTCAAGGTGGTGTGGGTGAACGAGTGGTTCAACCCGCCCAAGGAAACCGAAGCCGCCACGTCGCTGATCAACGGCGGCGCCGACGTGCTGATGCAGAACACCGACTCGTCGGCCGTGCTGCAGACCGCGGAGAAGATGGGCAAGCGCGCCTTCGGCTGGGACAGCGACATGACGGCCTACGGCCCGAAGGCGCACCTCGGCTCGGCCATCATCAACTGGGCCCCTTACTACATCAAGGCCACGCGTGACGCGCTGGAGGGCAAGTGGGCGACGGGCCAGACCTGGTGGGGCGTCAAGGAAGGCGCCATCGACATGGTCTCCGTCGCGGCCGACGTGCCGGAAGACGCCAAGAAGAAGCTCGACGAAGTGAAGGCCGGCCTGAAAGACGGCAGCTTCTCGATCTGGAAGGGCCCGCTGGTGAACAACGCCGGCAAGGAAGTCCTGGCCAAGGATGCCGTGGCCGACGACAAGTTCCTGGGCGGCATCAACTGGTACGTCAAGGGCGTCGAAGGCAAGGTGCCGGGCGGCGACAAGAAGTAACCGGTCGAACCATCGTTCGAACGACAAAAGGGCCGCGCAAGCGGCCCTTTTTTTTGCGTCCTGCGGTCAGCCCATCTGCAGCTGCTTCTTGAGGCTCGACGCCTCGTCATGGGCGCTCTGCAATGCCTGCTGCAACTTCGGGTCGACGTTGCCGGCGTTCCGGCAGGCTTGCATGGCGCGATCGCTCGCTTGTTCGAGCTGCGCGACGACTTCGCGCAGACGGCCCTGGTCGCCCTGCTGCTGCCCGGAAGCGCAGGCCTGCTGGGCCTGGCGGGCCTGCTGGTGCATGGCGTCGACCGACTGGCGAAGCTCCCCCTGCACCGATCCCGACTGGATCGCCCGCTCTGCTTCGTCGGCGCACTGCTCGACCCGGTCGATACGCTGCTTCAATTCAATTGGCTGCATGATGTGCTCCTTCATCAAAGGGAAAAGCGTACGCAGCCTGCCGGCCAAGCCAAGCCGTCCCGGCGCCTACCTGGGTGTAAGAAGCCGCTGACCCGGCTGGGCGGGCAGCCCTGCTGCCGAGAGGACGCTGTCAGAGCGCGTCCGCGCCCACCATCGAAAGCCTGAGCCCGTAATCCCCGGAGCTTGCAGCCGGCGCGGCGCCGGCGCCCTGCAATGCCTCATCCGATAGCTCGCCCCCGCCAAGGCGGCGCAGCGCCTGCACGTCATAGCCGTTCACGATGAAGATCCAGTCCGCCGCGCCGTCGGCCAGGCTGCGAATCCTCTGCTCCGTGGTCGGTGCGATGGCCGGCGTATTTGTCTTGAGCAGGTGGGCGCCGGTGAGGCCGGGCCGCGCCGGCAGCTCCTGCACCAATGCGTGCAGGTAACTGCGCAGGCGTTCCTCGCCTCCCGCCGCCGGCGAAAGGCGCACGGTGATCGCGTGGCCCGCCACGGCGCTGCCGCGGCTTTCGAGAACGCGACACTGGCTGCGCACCATGTGGCGGTGGTGCGGCATCATCCGTCGCGACCATTCGCTGGGGGCGTTCAGCCGCGCGACGTATTCGGGGGAGACGAGGGCTTCGTAAGTTGCCAGCTCGTACAGCACGAAGAATCCTTCGCCGCCGCCGGCATCGGCCCAGCGCGAGGCGCGCAGGAAACCCGGCAGTGCCAGCCGCTCGGGGAAGTGCTCGTGCGAGTGCCAGTGCTCGAATTCGTCGCGCATGCCAGGCGCCATGTCCCACCACATCGCCAGCGCAGCGTGTCCCAGCATCATGGCCTCGCGCGTCACCGGCCGGCGACCAGCCGGCGGAAGTGACGTTCCATGCGCGCCGCGTCGGCCTTCAGGCCGGTGAACAGCTCGAAAGCGCCGACGGCCTGGCCGACGGCCATGGTGCCGCCGTCCACCGTGCGGCAGCCCATCGCGCGGGCCGCCTTCAGCAGCCCGGTCTCGATCGGGAAGTAGACGACCTCCGACACCCACATCGACGGGCGCAGCAGCGCGGCGGGGATCGGCAGGCCGGGCAGCTTGGCCATGCCGGTGGGCGTGGCGTGGATCAGCCCGGTCGCGCCCTCCACGGCCTTCGCCGCGTCCTGCGGTGCGACAACGCGGGCGCCGTGGCGCGCGTTGAGCGTATCGGCGAGGGCCTGCGCTTTTGCAGCATCCGTGTCCACCACGCGCAACTGTGCCGCACCCAGTCCCAACACCGCATGCGCGATCGCCGATCCGGCGCCACCCGCGCCCAGCAGCACGACGCAGCCCAGGTCGGCGTCGGGGAGCGCGCGGCGAAAGCCCCAGGCCCAGCCCGAGCCGTCCGTGTTGTGGCCGGCGAGCCGCCCGTCGCGGATGACCACGGTGTTCACCGCGCCCATGGCCTGCGCCTCGGGCGAGAGATCGTCCAGCAGCGGGACCACGGCCTGCTTGCACGGGTAAGTGATGTTCAGCCCGGCGAAGCCCATGATGCGCGCCGCCGTGAGCAAGGCCGGCAACTGCGCCAGTGAGCCCGGCGTGCGGTCCAGGTCGATCAGCTGGTAGTGCAGGCGCAGCCCGTGGTGCCGCGCTTCCTCCTCCTGCATCGCGGGGGTGAGCGAGAGCTGGATGCCGGCGCCGATCAGGCCGACGAGGAGCTTGGTCTCCGCCATGTTCACCCCGTGTATCCCGCCAGCCGCGGCAGCCACAACACCATGCCCGGCCATACCGTCACCAACGCGAGCGCGCCGATCATCACGACGATGAAGGGCCACGCCTCGCGCAGCAGTTCCCCCAGCGAGACCTCGGCGATGCGGGTCATCATGAACAGCAGCAATCCGTAGGGCGGCGTCACGAGGCCGATCATGATGTTGAGCACCGCCATCACCCCGAAGTGGACGGGGTCGATGCCCAGCGCGGTCGCCGTGGGCAGCAGCACCGGCAGGATGATCAGGATGATGGTCGAGCCCTCGAGGAACGCACCCAGCACCAGCAGGATGAGGTTGACCAGCAGCAGGAAGCCCATGGGCGAGAAATCCCAGCCCTTCATCGCGATGCTGAGGGTGGCGGGGATGTTCTCGGAAGTGACGACGTAGTTGAACACCAGTGCACCCGCGATCAGCATGCCGATGGAGATGGACAGGCGTGCGCTGGAGAGCAGCGAGCCATACAGGTCGCCCCAGCCCATGCTGCGGTACAGCCCGGCGGAAATCAGCAGCGCATAGGCGGCGGCGATGCCGGCCGCCTCCGTGGGCGTGGTCACGCCGCTGTAAAGGCAGCCCATCAGGATGACGGGCAGCATGAGCGCCGGAAAAGCGTCGAGCGTGATCCGGGGCATGTGACGCAGCGGCACGGGTTCCTCCACCGGGAAGCCGCGCCGTTTCGCGAGGTAGTAGATCAACCCCATCTGCACGGCGCCCAGCAGCAGCCCCGGCAACACGCCGGCGATGAACAGGTAGCCGATGGAGGTGCCCGAGACCAGCGCGTACAGCACCATCGGGATCGACGGCGGCAGGATGGGCCCGATCACGGAGGAGACGGCGCTGAGCGCGGCGGCGAAGGCGGGCGTGTACTTCCCCTGCCGGGTCATCATCACCTGCATCACCTTGCCCGACCCGGCGGCATCGGCCAGCGCGGAGCCCGACATGCTGGCGAACACCACGCTTTGCAGCACGTTGACTTGCGCGAGGCCGCCGGGGAAGCGGCCCACGATGGCGTTGCAAAAGCGCAGCAGCCTGTCCATGATGCTGCCGGTGCTCATGATGCTGGCCGCCAGGATGAACAACGGGATGGCCAGCAGCAGGAAACTCGAGTAGGTGCCGTTGAGGAGTTGTTCCGCGGCGGTGCCCATGTCCATGCCCTTGAGGTACAGGTACAGGACGGAGCCGCCGATCATCGCGTGCCCGACCGGAACGCCGAGCAGGCTGAGCGCCACGATGGCGTACAGCGCCAGCGAGAGGGGGCTGGTGAAATTCACAAGGCGGAGGGAGGAAGGGCTGCCTCGCCGGCCGCCGGCCCGGGCGCAGGCCCGCGTACCAGCTGGCGCAGGCTGCGCGCGATGACGGCCAAGGCAAAGACGATGTAGATCGAGTACATGATGTCCATGCGGACGCCGAGGTAGGAGCTCTTTTCGACTTTCATGAAGGTCACGTAGGCCCAGGAGGCCGGCAGCGACATCCCGAAAAGGACGATCACGCTCACGGCGCCCACGGCGCCGATGGCACGGCGCGTGCGGCGGTTCGCATGGCTCGCGACGAGGTCGATGCGGATCTCCTCCTCGTCCTTCAGCACGAACGCCGCTCCCCACAGCACCAGCCACAGCCAGGCCGCCAGCGAGAGTTCGGAGGTCCAGCCCACCGGCCAGTTGAACACGTAGCGCAGCGTGATCTGCACGATGAAGGCCACGAAGATCACGGCGAGCAATGCCGCCGCCACGCCTTCGGCGAAGCGGTGCAGCGACGCTGTCAAACGGCCGGTCATGCGCTGCGCGTTACTTCATCGCGTTGATCTTGTCGAGCATGCCGGGGGGCCAGGTCTTGGCGTCGTCCGAGGCCAGGTAGACCTTCTGGGCGTACTCGCGGAAGGCGCTGACGTTGGGCACATACACGTCCAGGCCCTGCTTGCGGAAGGTTTCGGCCAGCTCGGACTCGCGCTTGCCGTGTTCGGCCGCGCTCCAGGCGATCGCCTTGTCCGCGGCGGCCTGGAAGGCGCGCTGCTTGGCCGGCGTCATGCCCTGCCAGGTCTTCATGTTCACCGTGAGCAGGTCGAAGGCCACCAGGTGCGACGTCAGCACGATCTGCGACATCACCTCGTAGAACTTCATGTTCTGCACGTTGGGCAGCGGGTTGTCCTGGCCGTCGATGGCGCCGGTCTGCAGGCCGGTGTACGTCTCGGCGTAGGCCATCGGCGTCGGGTTGGCCCCGAGCGACTTGCCCAGCATCTGCCAGGTTTCGCCGGGCGGCATGCGCAGCTTCACGCCGGCCAGGTCGGCGGGCACGTTGATCTTCTTCTTGGTCTTCAGGCCCACGTGGCGCGTGCCGAAGAAGGTCGGGCCCAGGATCTTCACCTTCACCTGGTCCTCCACCATCTTCTTCATCTGCGCGCCCAGTTCGCTCGCGAAGAAATTGCTCAGGTGGTTGGCGTCGCGGAACAGGTAGGCCGAGGTGAGCAGCGACCACGCCGGCACCTGCTTGGAGATGTCCTGCGGCGCGATGTTGCCCATCTCCAGGTTGTCGCGCTGCAGGGCGACCAGTTCGGTGCCCTGCCGGAACAGCGTGGAATTGAGGAACATCTCCACCTTGTAGTCGGCCTCGATCTCCTTGGCGAACATCTTCATCATCTCGGCCCGGATGTCCTTGTCGGAGAACACGGCGGCAAAGCGCAGCGTGGGCGGCGTCTGGGCCCAGGCCGGCAGGACGGCACCGGCGGAGAGGAGGGCACCCGCGCCCAGCAGCGTGCGGCGATCGATGGAATGGTTCATAGTTGTCTCCTGTGGGTCGAGATGGTAGTACGCGCGGAACCTCAGTGGGCCGGTGCCTGCGTGGCCAGGCGGTGGGCCAGGGCCCGGATCGCCAGCTCATAGCCGAAGGCGCCGAAGCCGCAGATCACCCCCGTCGCGGCGAGCGACACCAGCGAGTGCTGGTAGATCGGGTCGCGCCGGTGGATGTTGGTCACGTGGACCTCGGCGATAGGCTGCTCGAGCGTCTTGAGCGCGTCCAGCAGGGGGATGGAGCGGAACGACAGGCCGGCCGGGTTGATGGCGAGGGCCGCCGCCTTCTCGCGCGCCTCTTGCACCCAGTCCACCATCACGCCTTCGTGATTGGTCTGGCGGAACTCGCACGCCAGCCCCAGTTCGCCCGTGACGCGCCGGCACAGTTGCTCCACCTCGGCCAGCGTGGTGCTGCCGTACAGGTGCGGCTCGCGCAGGCCCAGCAGGTTCAGGTTGGGGCCGTTGAGGACATAGACGGTTGCGGTCATGGCGGCCATTCTTCGGCGCCGGACAGAAAGACTTTCCGTATTGGAAACTTGTTTCACAATACAGGATATGAGCATCGCCCTCGACCGTGGTCTCTCGGTGCTGGAACACCTCGTCCGGCACCCGCAGGGCCTGCCCCTCACCCTCCTCGCATCGGAACTCGACATACCGCACAGTGCGTGCCACCGCCTGCTCGGCGAGCTCCAGCGCCGCGGCTACGTGCGCCAGGCGCGCAAGCAAGGCGACTACGTGCTGACGACCAAGATGGTTTCGCTGGGGTTGGGCTTCCTGAGCAGCGCCGGCATCGTGGACATCGCCGAGCCGCTGCTGGAGCGGTTGGCCCAGTCTTCGGGCGAGCTGGTGCGCCTGTCCATCGTCGACGAAGACCGCCTCACGTGGGTCGCCAAGTCGCAGGGCATGCGGCAGACGGGCCTGCGCTACGACCCGGACATGGGCATGGATGCGCGGCTGTCGTGCACGGCTTCGGGCCACGCGTGGCTGATGACCCTAACCGATGAACGCGCGCTGGAGCTCGTCTCGCGCCAGGGGTTCGGCACGCCGGCGGAGTACGGGCCCAAGGCGCCGACCACCATCAAGGCCCTGCTCGGCTTCCTGCACGCTGCGCGGGTGCGCGGCTACGCCATGATCGACGAAGTGTTCGCGCCCGGCATGGCCGCCATGGCCGCGCCTGTGTTCCGCCGCAAGGAGGCGATCGGGGTCATCAGCATCGCCGGCCCGCGCGCAAGGCTTGGCAATGCGCGAATGCACGAGATCGCTCCTTCGTTGCTGGCCGCGGCCGCCGAACTGGGGCCGGTGAGCAATGCCTCCAGCCTGTTCGGCCGCCCGCCGCTGGGAAAGGGCTGAACCCAGGCGCGCTCAGTCCCCGCCGCCGAACAGGTCGCCCAATTTCTTCGCGCCATCGGGATCGGTGCTGGAGGTCATTGGCGTGCCTTTCGGATATTCGTCGGCGATCCGGTCCTCCCAATACGTCGCCGGGTTCGGCGCGCTGCACAGCCGCCGGTACACCTCTTCGGGAACATGCTTGTAGGCCAGCACGCTCTTGTTGTCCCAGTGCAGATCCAGCTGCCGCGACGCGGGGTCGTAGACCGCCTTGCGGATGCGGCCGCTGGTGAAGAGTTTCGTGGGCATGGAGGACTCCAGGCGCCAGTCTAGCGCCACGCGGCGACGACCCGGCGCGGGGAAGTAAGCTTGGCATTTGCCATCCGCGGGAGAACCCATGACCCCCATCCCCCACATCCCCCCTGAGCAGCTGCCCGAGCTGCTGCGCCGCATGCCGAAGGCGGAGCTGCACATCCACATCGAAGGCTCGCTCGAGCCTGAATTGATCTTCGCGCTGGCGCAGCGCAACGGGGTGAAGATCCCGTACGCCAGCGTCAACGAGCTTCGCCGAGCCTACGCGTTCACCAACCTGCAGAGCTTCCTCGACATCTATTACGCCGGCGCCAGCGTCCTGCTGAAGGAGCAGGACTTCCACGACATGGCGTGGGCCTACCTGCAGCGCGCCGCCGCCGACAACGTCGTGCACGCGGAGCTGTTCTTCGACCCGCAGACGCACACCGCGCGCGGCGTGCCCATGGAGACGGTGATCAACGGGCTGCACCGCGCCTGCACCGAGGCCGGCCCGGCGCTTGGCGTGGACGCCTCGCTGATCCTGTGCTTCCTGCGCCACCTCTCCGAGGAGGAGGCATTCGACACGCTGGAGGCGGCGCTGCCGTACCGGGGCAAGTTCATCGGCGTGGGGCTGGACTCCAGCGAAGTGGGCCACCCGCCCGAGAAGTTCGCGCGTGTGTTCGCGCGCTGCCGCCAGCTGGGACTGCACCTGGTGGCGCACGCGGGCGAGGAGGGGCCGCCCGCCTACGTGTGGACGGCGCTCGACGTGCTCAAGGTGGAGCGCATCGACCACGGCGTGCAATCCACCAAGGACCCGGCGCTCATGGCGCGGCTGGCGAAGGACCGCGTCCCGCTCACCGTCTGCCCGCTGTCCAACCTGAAACTTTGTGTCTTTCCGAAACTGTCCGACCACAACCTGCGCGAGTTGCTGGATGCGGGCCTCTTGGCCACTGTGAACTCCGACGACCCGGCGTACTTCGGCGGCTACATGAACGACAACTTCCTCGCGACGTTCGCCGCCACGGGTCTCACGGCAGCCCACGCTTACCAGCTGGCTCGTAACAGTTTCGAGGCGAGTTTCATCGACTCGGCCCGGCGCACACGCTACATTGATGAGCTGGACAGGGTTTTTGCCAGTTTCGTCTGAAGGAGGTTTCCGATGCGCGTGTTCAAGTTCACCCTCAAGGCCCTGGCCGTGCTGCTGGCCCTGCTGGCCGTGGGGGTGGGCGCCTATGTGTGGCGGACCTTCCCCGCGCTGGACGGCGAAATCAGGGTGAACGGCCTCGCCGCGCCGGTGCAGGTGCGCCGGGATGCGTCCGACGTGACCCATGTCGAGGCCCGCAGCGTGGCCGACGCGTATTTCGCGCTGGGCTACGTGCACGCGCAGGAACGCGGGTGGCAACTCGAGTTCAACCGGCGGGTGATGGAAGGCGCGTTGAGCGAAGTGTTCGGCACGAGCACGTTGGACACGGACCGGCTGATGCGCAAGCTCGGCATCATGCGCGCGGCGCAATCCCAGTGGGAGCGGCTGCCGCCGGCGGCGCAGGACCTGCTGGCGGCCTATGCGCATGGCATCAACAGCTTCCATGCCGACAGCTCGCAGGCGCTGCCGCCGGAATTCCACATCCTGCGCGTGAAGCCGGGCGAGTGGACGCCGCAGCACAGCATGGGCTGGGCGATGATGATGGCGCTCGACCTGGGCGGCAATTGGGGCACCGAGTTCGCGCGCCTGTCGGCCTTGCAGCGCATCGGTACGGAACAGCTGTGGCAGTTGATGCCGCCGTACCCCGGCGAGGCGCCGGCTACGGCGGTCGACTTGGCCAAACTGTACCGGGAGCTGGGCGTGTACCGTGACCCGACGCGCACCGCCGCGGTGGAGCCGTCCGGCGCATCGCCGGCAGGTGGCCTCGTCGCGCAGATGGCCGATCTCGACGAATGGACGCGCGGCCTGGGCCACCTTGAAGGCGTGGGCTCCAACAACTGGGTGGTGGCCGGCAGCCGCAGCCAGAGCGGCAAGCCGCTGGTGGCCAATGACCCTCACCTGGGCCTGAGCGCGCCGGCGATCTGGTACTTCGCGCGCCTGAAGGCGCCGGCGCCGGCGGGCGGCAAGCCTCTGGACGTGATCGGGGCGACCCTGCCGGGCCTGCCCTCCGTGGTGCTGGGCCGCACGGCGGGCGTGGCCTGGGGCTTCACCAATACCGGGCCGGACGTGCAGGACCTGTACCTGGAGCAAATCAACCCCGACAACCCGCGCCAGTACCGAACGCCCGACGGGTGGGCCGATTTCCAGGCCCGCGACGAAATCATCAAGGTCAAGGGCCAACCGGACGAGAAGCTCACAGTGCGCACCACGCGGCACGGCCCGGTGCTGAGCGACGCCAACGCGGGCTACGCGGAGGTGATCGACACCCGCCGCTATGCGCTTGCCCTGCGCTGGTCCGCGCTCGACCCGGACAACCAGACCGTCCTGGCCGGCATGCAGGGCAACGCCGCGCAGACCGTCGACGACCTGCTGGCGGCCCACGCGCTGTACCACTCTCCGATGCAGAACCTGGTCGCGGCCGATACGCAGGGCCGAACCGCTTACCAGGCGGTCGGCCGCGTGCCGGTGCGCCAGCCGGGCAACGACTTGCGCGGCATCGCGCCCGCGCCGGGCTGGGACGCGAAGTACGACTGGGTCGGCTGGCTGCCGGCCGCCCAGAACCCGCGCCAGGACCATGCCGCGATCGACGCCAAGGGCTGGCACGCCACTGCCAACGAACGCATCCACCCTGTGGACTACCCGCACTTCCTCGGGCAGGATTGGGTGACGCCCGAGCGCTACGACCGCATCCAGGCCATGCTCGCAGCCACGCCGAAGCACACCGCCCAGTCCATGGGCGACGTGCAGGCCGACACCTTGTCGCTGGCGACGACGCGGCTGCTGCCGGTGCTGCAGGCCACCGCGAGCAGCCATGCCCTCGCACCCGCCGCGCTGGCGCTGCTCAAGGGTTTCGACGGCAACATGCGGGCCGACAGCGGCGCGCCGCTGGTGTTCGCCTACTGGGCCGACGAGCTCACGCGCGGCCTGATCGCCCCCAAGCTGGGCGATGCGCGCTTCAAGGCCCTGTACGGCAAGCGCACGTTCCGCGCGGGCCTGCAGACCATGCTGCTGGATGCGAAAGCCGGCGCCTTCTGGTGCGGGCCGGCCGGTTGCGGGGAAGCCTCGTCCCAGGCACTGGCGCGCGCGCTGGACCGCGTCGCCGCCGAGCATGGGACGGATGCGGCCCAGTGGCGCTGGGGCAACGCGCACCCGGCGCTGTCCGGGCACCGCCCCTTCGGCAACGTTCCGGCGCTGGCCCGCTTCTTCGACGTGGCCGTGCCGGTCTCCGGCGACCCGTGGACCGTGAACGTCGGCCAGTACTGGGCCAACCACGCCAAGCTGCCTTTCGCCACGCGGCACGCGGCCAGCATGCGCACGGTGTACGACCTGGCCGACCCGGAGAAGTCGCAGTTCATCTACCAGACCGGGCAAAGCGGCCTCGTGTTCAGCTCTCGCTACGGCGACATGGCCCGCGAGTGGGCCGAAGTGCGGTACCGGCCGCTGCAGATGCAGCCCTCCGCGTGGCGGCACCAGGCGACGCTCACGCCTTGAGGCAGGAGTTTGTCCTCGCGTCGCGTCTTTCTCGCGTCGCGTCAGGCGGTACCCGGCAGCGGCTCATACTGTGACGGTCGTCGCTATCGCGACGACTCCGCTTCGCTACCCTCGGCCTGGGGACGGCGCCGTACAACTCGCAGAGCGCCTAAGGCCGCTCTGCTCGAACAGGTACGGCGAGCATGAAACGTAGCGCGCTGCGCGCGCCCATCCCCAGGCCGAGCCGCTGCGCCGCCCCAGAAATCGCCGCTGCCGGGTACCGCCTGGCGCTCAGGGACCATGTTGACACGCCACCGGTGGCGCGCCTGCAGCGTGGCTGCAAATCCGCGTGCGGGTGGGCTGTGTGGCGCAATCAGACGAGGCGCCTGCGATGGCCGGTTTTGCGGCCGGCGCGAAGCGCTTCGTGAACTGACTCATCGCGCCTGTTCGAACGAAGCGGCCTTAGGGCGCGTAGTGAGTTGCGCGATGCGGCCGCAAAACCGGTCATCGCAGGTTCAGTCGGACCAAAAGGGCCGACCGCCTTGTCGCGCGACACAGTCCAACCGCATGCGGATTTGCCGCGAGGTACAGGCGTGGAAACACGCGCGCCACTCGGCAGCGATAAAATACCGGCAAAGGCTGCGCCCCGGCAGCCTTTTGCCTTTCTGGAACGCCGGGGCCATGTAGAGGACCACCATGTACAAAAACCTCGCAGCCGCGTTCGCGGCCGCCTGTTTTCTATCCCCCGTCTTTTCGCAGGCCGCGGCCCCGGAGCCGCTAAAGGTCGGCTTCGTCTACGTCACGCCGATCACCGAGGCCGGCTGGGTGCGCCAGCACGAGGAGGGCCGCAAGGCCGTCGAGGCCGCGCTCGGCGGCAGGGTCAGGACGACCTATGTCGAGAACGTCCCCGAAGGCCCGGACGCCGAGCGCGTGATCCGCGACCTCGCGCAGCAGGGCCACAAGCTGATCTTCACGCCGAGCTTCGGCTACATGGAGCCCACGCTGAAGGTGGCGAAGGACTTCCCCGACGTGAAGTTCGAGTCCATCACCGGCTACAAGACGGCGCCCAACGTCGCGGTGGCGAACGCCCGCTATTACGAAGGGCGTTACCTGGCCGGCATCGCCGCGGGCCGCATGACGAAGACCCACGTCGCGGGCTACGTGGCGGGCTTTCCCATCCCCGAGGTGCTGCAGGGCATCAACGCGTTCACGCTCGGCATGCGCTCGGTCGATCCGAAGGCACAGGTCAAGGTGGTGTGGCTCAACACCTGGTTCGACCCGCCGCGCGAGCGCGACGCCGCGATGACGCTCTTCAACCAGGACGTGGACGTGATCGCGTTCCACACCGGCTCGACGGCGGTGATGACGGCCGCGCAGGAGCGCGGCAAGCTCGCGGTGGCCTACCACTCCGACATGCGCAAGGCCGGGCCCGATGCGCAGGTCGTCGCGGTGGTCCACCAGTGGGGGGACTACTACAGGCGCCGCACGCAGGCCGCGCTCGACGGCAGCTGGAAAAGCGGCAGCGTCTGGGGCGGCGTGAAGGAAGGCATGATCCGCGTCGGCGACTTCGGCCCCAAGGTGCCCAAGGCGGTGCAGGACGAGGTGCTGGCGCGCCAGAAGGACATCGCCTCGGGCAAGCTGCGGCCGTTCCGGGGGCCGATCGAGGACAACGAGGGCAACCCCGTCCTTGCCGCGGGCCGGTCCCTGACGGACGAGCAGATACTGACTATGAACTTTCTCGTATCGGGAGTGCAGGGCAAGGTTGCAAAATGAGGCAATGAGAGCCTATCGCGCCGCGATCCTGCGCTTCGACGACGACGAATCGGCGGTCTATGAGAAGGACGGCCTGCTGGTCATCGGGCCCGATGCCGACTGCCGGCAGGTGGTGCGTGCCGTCGGCGACTACGCCACCCTGGCGCCCGATTACCCGGGCGTCGCCGTGGAGCACCTGCCCGGGCGCATCATCGCCCCGGGTTTCATCGACATGCACATCCACTTCCCCCAGACGGACGTGATCGGCTCGCCCGCGGCGGGCCTGCTGCCCTGGCTGGACGATTACACCTTCCCGCACGAGTCCCGCTTCGCCGACGAGGCGCATGCGCAGGAGTCTGCGACTTTCTTCCTCGACGAGCTGTTGCGGCACGGGGTGACGAGCGCGCTGGCGTTCGCGACCTCGCATCCTTCGTCGGTGAACGCGCTGATGGCCGAATCGCAGCGACGCGGATTGCGGATGATCGCAGGCAAGGTGCTGCAGGACCGGCACTCGCCCGACGGCGTGCGCGACGAGACCGAGCAGTCGCTGGTGGACAGCGAGACGCTGATCCGCCAATGGCACGGCAAGGACAGGCTGGGCTACGCCATCACGCCCCGCTTCGCGCCCAGCTGCAGCGAGGCGCAGCTGCGCGGCGCCGGCGAACTGGCGGCGAAATACCCGGAGGTGTGGATCCAGTCCCACGTGGCGGAGAACGTGGACGAAGTGAAGTGGGCTCGCGAGCTGTTCCCCCAATCGCGCAGTTACCTTGCGATCTACGATGACTTCGGGCTGATGCGAGAGCGCGCGATCTACGCGCACTGCATCCACCTGGACGAAGAGGACCGGGCGTTGATGCGTTCCACGGGCGCGGCCGCGGCGGTGAGCCCCACCAGCAACCTGTTCCTGGGCAGCGGCTTCTTCGACTACGACGCGGCGCAGCGGGCCGGCTTCAAGTACGGGCTGGCCAGCGACGTGGGCGGCGGCACCAGCTTCAGCCCCTTCCACACCATGCTGGCTGCTTACTACGTGGGTCGGGAGGGCCAGACCAAGCGCGGCGTGTCGCTGTCGCCCCAGAACCTGTGGTGGCAGCACACGGCGGGCGCGGCGCGCGCCCTGGGGCTCGAGGGTGTGATCGGCAACCTGCAGCCGGGTTGCGAAGCGGATTTCATCGTGCTCGACCCGCAGTCCACGCCGCTGCTGGCGCGCAAGACGGCGCAATCGGCCAGCCTGGAGGAATTGCTGTTCTCGCTGATCGTGCTGGCCGACGACCGGGCGATCGAGCGGGTGGTCGTGGACGGACGCGACTAGAATTTTCGGGTGACGACGACCCCTTCACCCAACCCCAAGGCGATCGGCCCCTGGTACTTCGGCTGGAACATCGTCGCCGCCGGGTCCCTGCTGACCCTGCTCACGGTGGGCATGCGCATGAGCATCGGGCCGTTCTTCCTTCCCATCGCGGCCGACCTGGGCTTTAGCCGCAGCCTGCTCGCTGCCATCGTCGCCGTGGGCATGCTGGTGTACGGGCTGGCGATGCCGCTCGCGGCGCATCTCGTCAACCTGCGCGGCACCCGGTTCGTGTTGTTCACGGGAACGGCGATGGTGGTGGCCGGGGCAGGCTGGACGGTGATGGCGCGCGACCCGGCGAGCTTCCTGCTCGCCTTCGGCGTGCTGCTGTCGGTGGGCCTGGCCTTCACCGGCCCGGTCGCCGTGACACCCGTCATCAGCAAGTGGTTCGAGCGGCAGCGCGGCATGGCGCTGCTGTTCCTGTCCACCGGCTCGATGGGCGGCATGGCGATCATGACGCCGGTGCTGTCGCTGGCGATCGACGCGTACGGCTGGCAACGGACGCTGGCCGGTTTCGCCGGCGCTTTCCTGGCGCTGGCCCTGCCCGTGGCGCTGCTCGTGGTGCGCGACGACGCGCCCGAACACAAGGATGTGCCGCCCGGCGAAGGCGGCCATCGGGTCGCCATCGCGCCGGCGCCGCTGGCGCACCTCCCGTTCCTGCGGGCGATACGCACCGCGCCATTCGTGATGGTCGCGCTCGGCCTCTTCGCCTGCGGCTACAGCATGAACCTGCTGGGCACGCACGGCATGCCGATGCTGATGGACCACGGCTTCGACGCCTCGACCAGTTCGTTCGGCATCGGCCTGATCGGCGCCGTGGCCATATTGGGCACGCTGGTCCTCGGCCGCCTGGCCGATCGCCTGCCGCGCAAGAACCTGCTGGCGGCCATCTACTTCGTGCGCGGCCTCGGCTTCTTCGCGCTGGTCGTCGCCGGCACGCACGTGGAGCTGTACGCCGTGAGCATCATCGGTGGGCTGGTCTGGGCCGGCAGCATTGCCCTGTCCTCGGCGATCCTGGCCGACGTCTACGGCGTTCGCCTCGTCGGCGTGCTTTACGGCTGGTCGTACGTGGGCCACCAGGTCGGGGGCATGATCAGCTCGTGGCTGGGCGGCTGGGGCTTCGATACCTGGGGCACGCATTGGCCGGCCTTCGGCTCCGCCGGGGTGCTGTTGCTGGCCGCCGCCGCGGTCGCGGTGCGCCTGCCGTCGAAGGAGTCGCTGCGAGCGCCTGCGGCGCTCGTCGCCCGTTCCTGATCGGGGGCGCCTGCCGCCCCACGTAAAATGCGGGCAAGAGGAACGCACGATGTCTATCAAGAGCGACAAATGGATCCGCCGGATGTCCGAGCAGCACGGCATGATCGAGCCGTTCGAGCCCGGCCAGATCCGCGAGCGCGAGGGCCACAAGATCATCAGCTACGGCACCAGCAGCTACGGCTACGACATCCGCTGCGCCCCGGAGTTCAAGGTGTTCACCAACATCCACAGCACGGTGGTGGACCCGAAGAACTTCGACGAGAAGAGCTTCGTGGACATGAACGGCGATTACTGCATCATCCCGCCCAACAGCTTCGCGCTCGCCCGCACGGTCGAGTACTTCCGCATCCCACGCAATGTGCTGACCATCTGCCTGGGGAAAAGCACCTA
>JAUYOG010000048.1 GCA_030695945.1 Ramlibacter sp. | reverse complement strand
GTGTTGAAGATGAGCGAGTTGTCGCCGCTGACGGCCGCGCGCCTGGGCGAGCTGGCGCTGGAAGCCGGCATTCCGCCCGGCGTGTTGAACGTGGTGCACGGTTACGGCAAGGAGGCGGGCGAGCCCCTGTGCGCGCACCCGGACGTGCGCGCGATCTCCTTCACCGGCTCCACCGCCACGGGCAACCGCATCGTGCAGAGCGCGGGGCTGAAGAAGTTCAGCATGGAGCTGGGCGGCAAGAGCCCGTTTGTGATCTTTGAAGACGCCGACCTGGACCGCGCGCTCGACGCCGCGGTGTTCATGATCTTCAGCAACAACGGCGAGCGCTGCACGGCGGGCAGCCGCATCCTGGTGCAGCAAAGCATCTACGCCGATTTCGCGGCGAAGTTCGCCGAGCGCGCGAAGCGCATCACCGTCGGCGACCCGCTCGACGAGACAACCATCGTCGGCCCGATGGTGAGCCAGGGGCATCTGGCGAAGGTGCGCAGCTACATCGAACTGGGCCCGAAGGAGGGCGCCACGCTGCTCTGCGGCGGGCTGGACCGGCCGTCGTACGCGGCCGAGCTGCCGTCGCGCGTGGCGAAGGGCAACTACGTGTGGCCGACGGTGTTCGCCGACGTGGACAACCGCATGCGCATCGCGCAGGAAGAGATATTCGGCCCGGTGGCCTGCCTGATCCCGTTCCGCGACGAGGCGCACGCGATCGAGCTGGCGAACGACATCCAGTACGGTCTGTCGAGCTATGTGTGGACGGAGAACCTCGGGCGGGCACACCGGGTGGCGGCGTCCATCGAGGCGGGCATGTGTTTCGTCAACTCGCAGAACGTGCGGGATCTGCGGCAACCGTTCGGTGGCACCAAGGCCAGCGGCACGGGGCGCGAGGGGGGTACCTGGAGTTATGAGGTGTTCCTCGAACCCAAGAACGTTGCTGTGTCTTTGGGGTCTCATCACATTCCGCATTGGGGTGTTTGAAATGCCTTCGCTCCAACTTGTGGGCGGGATCGAGCGGGCAGGGCGCTCTGCTCCGCGGGTGTCCCCCGACGGCTGGTGCCGTCTCCTCCTTTACCCCGCTGCGCAGAACGCCCTGCCCGTTCGATCCGAAGAAGCTTGGGCTGCTCATGCGTTTGCACGCGAGGCCCGCAGTGGGATGGCCGTGGCGGGTGTCTGGCGCAGCGGGGTAAAGGAGGAGACGGCACCAGCCGTCGGGGGACACCCGCGGAGCAGAG
>JAUYOG010000034.1 GCA_030695945.1 Ramlibacter sp. | reverse complement strand
AGTCGTGCGCCGGCCCCGCCGCCTTGGACCAGCGCCCGTCCGCATACACGGCCAGGCCATGGTGGCTGGGGATCAGGAGCTGTTTGCCGTCAGCGCTGTAGGACAGCCCGTGGACATGCATCAGCATGACAGGCTCACCGGCGTGAACCGGCGCCGTTGTCGCGACACCGAGCATCAGTGCGAGCAGAAAGGCGTGAAAGGGGTACCTGTTGAAACGCATGTCTATCCTTGTTGTTGATGGAAAAGTGGTGACCGTCGGTCCGTTCGTCATTCCTTGATCAGCAACGCAATGTCGGCCGCCATAGCGTCGACGGTTCTGTCTGCGTCCATGAGGAGGCGCAAGCGTCCGCGAGGGTCGAAGACGAAGATGGCGTTGTTGTGGGTGACCATGTAGTGCTCGTGTGAGCCGGCCGGTTGCGCAGCATAGAAGATCTTGAACTCCTTGGCCAGCGCCGCAGTCGCGGCTTGGTCGCCGTACAGGCCGAGAAAGCTCGGGTGGAAGGCGGTCAGGTACTTCTCCAGCACCTGCGGCGTGTCGCGCTCGGGATCGACGGTGACGAACAGGCCTTGCGCACGCTGGCCGTTGGGGCTCAGCTTGTCGACCACGCGCGCCATGTCGGCCATCGTCGTCGGGCACACGTCCGGGCAGTGCGTGAAGCCGAAGAACAGCATCACCACCTTGCCCCTGAAGTCGGCGAGGCTCCTCGACTGGCCGTTGTGGTCGGTCAAGTGAAAATCGCGCCCCCAGTCGACGCTCGAGATGTCGGTCGATTTGAACGGCGACGTTGGGCCGTTCGTGCGTTCTCCGCAGGCCGCCACGAGCAACGCGAGTGCGACGACCATAAAGGCTCTCAGAACCATGGCCTACCTCCGTACGGGTTGCGATGGCGCCGCACCAGACACCATTTGACTGCGTATCAGCTGGACCATCCGCGGGTCGTCCCACGTCGCCGGACCGAGTTTGCGGGCGATCTCGCGGCCCTCCCGGTCGATAAGAAGGGTCAGCGGCACACCGGCCACGGCAAGACTCGACTGTGCATCGCCGAACGTGTCCAGGTACGGCTGCAGGTGCTTGATGCGCGTGCGATCGAAGAAGTCCCGCACGACCGGCAGACCGCCGTGATCGATCGAGAGTGCGACGACTTCGAAGCCCGGACCGCCCAGCGCGGCCTGCAAACGATCCAGGGTCGGCATTTCTTCGCGGCACGGCGGGCACCAGGTGGCCCACACGTTGAGAAGCACAACTCTGCCGCGGAAGGCGGCCAGGCTCGTCGGCCGGCCCGCGCCATCCGAGAACCGCAGATTCGCCAGCTCCCTCGGGCGCGCGTGAAGATCGAGGGCGGGACCGGCAGGCTGTGCCCCACGTGTCAGGCGCAGCACTGGAACGGCACCGAGGATGGCCGCCACGGCGGCCAGCACGAACCATCGCTTTTGAATCGTCACGGGCACTCCTTGTGAATGAATGCCGAGATCTCCTCCGGGCGTGCAAAGACAACGGCGGCGCGGTCTCCCTGCATGCCGGTGCCGACAATGACTGGCTTGCCGGCTGGCGGGCCGTCGGGGCTGCCGTCCGTCTTGAACCGCAGGTTGAATTCCCACCAGATGCGGGTCTTGCCGTCGCCAGTGAGAACACGGTAGGCATCGCCACAGAAGCTGATAGAGGTCACTTGACTGGACGCGACGACGCGCTTGAGGTTCGGCAGCCCGGGGGCCGGCGGCACAACCCGACCTCCGGACACGGCCTGGAGATAGGCCACCAGATCGTTGCGCGTGCCCGCGTCCGGGATGCCGTCGAAGAGCATGGCGTTGCCCGGAATCAACGCGGCCGGGTTCCGCAGCCATGCATCCAGGGTTTTCTCGTTCCAGGCGAGTTCCGAGCGCTTCAGGGCGTCCGAATAGCGGCCAAACCCGGCGGCGGAGCCTGCCCGACGGCCCCACACCCCGGCGAGGCTGGGACCGGTCAAGTGGCGCCCTGGCGCGAACGAATGACAGGCCATGCAGGTACGCGCTGCCTGCGCGCCGCGCTCGACGTCTCCGGCCCCATGAGACGGGGCGATAAACGAAAAACCCCCGGCGATCGCCAGAAGAGCAA
>JAUYOG010000033.1 GCA_030695945.1 Ramlibacter sp. | reverse complement strand
CAGCAGGTCGAATTCAGCCGCTGACCCGCTCAGCGTGGCGATCGTGACGTCATTGTCCGCAAAAGCGTTCGAACTCGTCTGGGCGTTCTGTGTGCCCGATGTTTCGTCGACCGCCACTGACCCGAAAATGGTGAAAGCCATGATTGCTCCAGAGAAGACGAACCGGTCATGAATCCCTGACCGTTAGGGCCGCGCTAGCCTTGTTAGCGAGAGAGACAGGACCATACCCATCGTGCCCATTGCATCCAATACATCTCATGGTGTAGCCCGAGCGTGGCTTCGACGATTGCACCGGTGGCGCGCAGCGTGGCGCCGATCTTCAATACATCCGATGGTGTAGCCTGAACATGGGACAGGGTCGTGCGTCCCTTGCCAGAAAATCGATCGACCTCGATGCTGCCAAGGACGCCGAATGCAGATCAAGCTGCTCATCGCGTGTGAAGACGAAAATCGGGCCCTCTGCCTGAGTACGCAGCTCGCGGGGGAATCGGCGAATGGCATGACCCTCTTCACGACCGACCTGGCGACGCTCCATGCGGCGGCCGCCTCGATCCGGCCGGACGTCCTGATCCTCGAACATTCCCCGGTTCGGCACGAAGTTCAACAGATGCTGCCGCCGCTTTGGCGCGTCCATCCCGCCACACGAGTCCTGCTGCTCTGCGAGTCGCTTTCGGACGACTTCATGCTCGCATTCGTCAGGTTGGGCGCCTGCGGATGCCTGCTCACATCGGACCCTCCCCTGCTCGTCGCCAAGGCGGTTCGAGCCGTCCACCATGGCGATACATGGTTTGCGCGCTCAAGCCTGGTGCTGGCGCTTCGCAAACTGGTGGGCGCGGCGCCTGCGGTGCGAATGAGAGGCAATGAAGGGGTACTTACGGTACGCGAGGGCGAGATCTTCGACCTGATCGCACGCGGCTTGTCGAACAAGGAGGTCGCGCGCCAGCTGGATATCAGCGACAAGACGGTCAAGACGCACCTTCACCGGATCTACGTCAAGCTCCGGCAAAGCGGGCGCTACAAGGCATTGCGATCATTGCCGAGCAGGCTTTGGCACTAGCCTCGCGATAACAGCCGAGCTACTGGCTCGCTCGGCCGTATCGCAAAAACATCGTTCGGGGCCGCAGCCGAGGAGGGAAGGGCCAACTTGTCACGGCATTAGGAGCTCTTCCGAAAATTACGATTCTGGATGAGCGAATGTTTCTGCTACGCTTTTTTTTGCAACAGAGCGACCAACAATTCAAGGCTCATCAAATGCAGATCAAGGTGCTTGCGGCCTGCCTCAACAAGCAGAAAATCCTCGCCCTGTTCACAACCGTCATCCCGACGATCGACAACCGGATAACTGCCGAGGTTACCGATCTTGCGCACGTTCTGTACAGGGCCGCCCTCGCCAAGCCGGACATCCTGTTGCTGGAGCACGTCGAGGGCGAGGCGGAGAATTCGTGGAACGTCCTTGCACAACTCGAACGCGTGAGTGCCGGCACTCGCGTGCTGATGCTTTGCGATGTCTGCACGCCCCTGATGATCATCGGATTCATCCAGCGTGGCGCGAGCGGCTGCCTCTTGAAGTCGTGCGAGCCCTCACTTTACGCGAAGGCAGTGGCGACCGTGCACCAGGGAGAGCCATGGTTCGGGCGAACCGCATTGTTGCAGGCTCTGCGCAGCCAGATCGAGGCCGAACCTGTCGTCACGGCGAGCTTGCTCGAAGATCAGGAGCTGCTCACGCCACGCGAGCGGGAAATCGTCGTTTTGCTTGGCAGCGCCCTGAGCAACAAGGAAATCGCCCGGCAGTTGAGTATCAGCGACAAGACGGTGAAAACGCACCTTCACCACATCTATGTCAAGCTGCACAAAAGCGGCAGGTACAAGGTTTTCCTGTCGAACTTCCCGGTTGCCGCGAACGCGAGGGAGTTGGGAACGCCAACCCGGTTTCAATAGAGAGATTCAGCGCGACGGCGGCGGACGGTCTTTCTTGTCGCCGGCCGAAAGCACGCTGAGCACGACCCGGCGGGTGCCGGTTCCCAGGTCGATCAGGCCCAGCGCGTCGGCGGCGGCGCGACTCAGGTCGATCACGCGGCGCTTGATCCAGGGGCCGCGGTCGTTGATGCGCACGTCCACCGTGCGGCCATCCTCCAGACTGCGCACGCGTACCAGGGTGCCGAAGGGCAGCGTGGGATGGGCGGCGGTCAGCGCATGCATGTCGAAGCGCTCGCCGCTGGCGGTGTGCCGGCCGTGGAACCCCTTGCCGTACCATGACGCGAGCCCCTTGCCGACCTCCCGTTCTGCCATGTCCGGCACGACGCCAGGTGCTGCCTCGCCTTCGTACTGAGCCGCACGCGCGCCTGCCTCCCGCGCCTCGGGCGCCTCCTGGGCCAGCGCGCCGCCGCAGGCCAGGCCCAGGGAAAGCCACAGCACAGCGGGCAAGCACATCCTCATGGCAATTCCAGCCTACGGCAAATTTCGATACTCGCCGGGGCCTGGTTCATCGTATAAAAGTGCAAGCCCGGCGCGCCGCCGGCCACCAACTGCTCACACAACTGCGTCACCACATCGAGCCCGAACGACTTGATGGACGCACTGTCGTCGCCGAAACTCTGCAACCGCAAGCGGATCCATCGGGGGATCTCTGCGCCGCATGCATCGGAAAAACGCATCAACTGCGTCGAACTCGTGATCGGCATGACGCCCGGTACCACCGGCACATGGACCCCGATGCAGTCCGCCTCTTCGACGAACCGGAAGTAGGAATCCGCGTTGAAGAAATACTGCGTGATCGCCGAATCGGCGCCCGCGCGAATCTTGGTGGCGAAGGCCTGCAGGTCCGCCTCCGGCGAGCGCGCCTGCGGATGCACCTCCGGGTAGCACGCGACTTCGATGCGGAAGTCATCGCCGGTTTCGGCGCGGATGAAGGCCACCAGATCGCTGGCGTATTGGAACTCGCCGCCAGTGCCGTACCCGCTGGGGAGGTCCCCGCGCAACGCGACCAGGCGCTTCACGCCCATCTTGCGCAGGATCGCGAGTTGTTCGCGCACCGAATCGCGGGTGGCGCCGATGCAGGAGAAGTGCGACGCCGCGTTCACGCCCTCGGCCAGGATTTCGCCAACCGTGCCGAAGGTGCCCTCCTGCGTCGAGCCGCCCGCGCCGTACGTGACCGAGCAGAACTCCGGCTTCAGGGAATACAACGCCTTGCGCGCAACGCGCAGCTTCGCCGCGCCTTCAAGTGTCTTGGGCGGGAAGAACTCAAAACTGATCGGGAGACTCATGCGGTCCCTTCCTTGATGGCGTAAACGAAGAACTCGCGGTTGCCGTCGCCGCCGGTGACGGGGCTGTCGTACCAGCCCTTCACCACGAGGCCCAGCTCCGCGCAGCAATCGCGGATCCGCTTTTCGACCACGGCATACAGCGCGCTGTCGGTGACGATGCCGCGTTTGCCGACCTGCCCCGGCTGCAACTCGAACTGCGGCTTGATGAGCATCAGCAAGGCGCCGCCGTCCTTCAACAGGGGAACCAGAGCAGGCAGCACCAGCGTGGACGAGATGAACGAGAGATCGCCGGTGACGAGGTCGAAATCGTCACCGGCCTGTTCGGCGGAGAGTTCCCGCGCGTTGATCTTCTCGAGCGCGACCACGCGCGGATCCTGGCGCAGGTTGTCGTGCAACTGGCCGGTGCCCACGTCGACGCCCGTCACGCGAAGCGCGCCCTGCTGCAGCAGGCAGTCGGTGAAGCCGCCGGTGGACTGGCCCACATCCAGGCACAGCTTGCCCGCGACGTCGACGCCGCTGGCCTTCAACGCGCCCTCGAGCTTGAGCCCGCCGCGCGAGACGTAACGCGCCTCCGCGAGGTCGAGCAGCTCGACTTGCGCGTCGGCCGGGACTTCGTCGCCGTTCTTGGCCACGGTCTTCCAGTCGCCGCGGTCCAGCCAGCGCACACCCGACGCGATCAGGCGCTGGGCCTGCGACCGCGAGGTCGCGAGGCCCCGTTCGACGAGGAGTTGGTCGATCCGCACCTCAATAGCGGTAGGTGTCCGGCTTGTACGGGCCCTGCTTCGGCACGCCGATGTACTCGGCCTGCTCGTCGGAGAGCTCCGTCAGCATGGCGCCGACCTTCTTCAGGTGCAGGCGCGCCACCTTCTCGTCGAGGTGCTTGGGCAGCACATAGACCTTGCCGATTTCGTAGTAATCGCTGTGCGTGAACAGCTCGATCTGCGCGATCGTCTGGTTGGCGAAGGAAGAGCTCATCACGAAGCTGGGGTGGCCGGTGCCGCAGCCCAGGTTCACGAGGCGGCCCTTGGCCAGCAGGATGATCTTCTTGCCGTCCGGGAAGATGACGTGGTCCACCTGCGGCTTGATCTCTTCCCATTCGTACTTCTCGACCGACGCGATGTCGATCTCGTTGTCGAAGTGGCCGATGTTGCAGACGATGGCCTGGTCCTTCATCTTCGCCATGTGCTCGTGGCGGATCACGTGCTTGTTGCCCGTGGCCGTCACGAAGATGTCGCCCTTGTCGGCCGCGTATTCCATCGTCACGACCTTGAAGCCTTCCATCGCGGCCTGCAGCGCGTTGATCGGGTCGATCTCCGTCACCCAGACCTGCGCCGACAGCGCGCGCAACGCCTGGGCCGAGCCCTTGCCCACGTCGCCGTAGCCGGCGACCACGGCCACCTTGCCCGCGATCATCACGTCGGTGGCGCGCTTGATGCCGTCCACCAGGGATTCGCGGCAGCCATAGAGGTTGTCGAACTTGCTCTTGGTGACCGAGTCATTGACGTTGATGGCGCGGAACAGCAGCGTGCCCTTGGCGCTCATTTCCTTCAGGCGGTGCACGCCCGTCGTGGTCTCTTCGGTCACGCCGACGATCTGCGCGCCCTTGCGGCTGTACCAGGTGGGGTCCTGCGCGAGCTTGGCCTTGATCGAGGCGAACAGGCAGGTCTCCTCCTCGCTGGTCGGGTTGGCAATCAGCGAGGCGTCCTTTTCGGCACGCTTGCCCAGGTGCATGAGCAGCGTGGCGTCGCCGCCGTCGTCCAGGATCATGTTGGGGCCTTCGCCTTCAGCGCCCTTGGCGCCGAACTCGAAGATGCGATGCGTGTAGTCCCAGTAGTCGGCCAGCGACTCGCCCTTGATGGCGAACACCGGCGTGCCGCTCGCGGCGATGGCGGCAGCGGCATGGTCCTGCGTGGAAAAGATGTTGCACGAGGCCCAGCGCACTTGCGCGCCCAGCGCCTGCAGCGTCTCGATCAGCACGGCCGTCTGGATGGTCATGTGCAGCGAGCCGGTGATGCGCGCGCCCTTGAGCGGCTGCGCCTTGGCGAATTCCTCGCGGATGGCCATCAGGCCGGGCATTTCGGTTTCCGCGATGCGGATTTCCTTGCGGCCCCAGTTGGCCAGGGACAGGTCGGCGATGGCGCAATCCTGCGTTGCGACGGGTTTGAGAACGGCGTTCATGTCGGCTCCAAAAACAAATGGTTTCGAAACCCACCGTGCCGGTGCCGGGATGCCTTGCGGAAGGGGCTCACCTCACGGAACAGTGGGTGAGCGTCGTTGCGATGATTTCCGAGCCTCACGCCTGAACGGCGCTGCAACGCTCCTCGGATGGCGCGAATTGTACCAACCGGCGCGTGGCGGCGCTAGACTGGGGGCAATGATGGCGCGATCGCTCCTTGTCCTTCTGGCCGGCTGGCTCATCGGCGCGGCGGCCTGGGCCCAACCCGCCGGCGGCGCGCCGGCCTTCGTCGACACGCGCGAGGAATGCACCGCGCTTGGCGGCGCGTGGCTGGCGAACCGTGGCACCTGGCAGGCATCCTGCCAGACGCCGTGGAGTCGGGAAGAATGCCTGCGGCTGCGCGGCGCCTGGACACCCATGGCGGCCGCACCGGCGGGCGGACTGTGCGTGGCGCAGGTTTCGCCGGCCGCGACGGCGCGCCAATGCACCGGCGCGGGGGGCGCCTGGGGGCCGCCAGGCTCAGCCATGCCCTTCTGCCAGCCCGGCACGGCCACCGCCAAGGCGCCTGTCCGCGCGGCCTCCGACGCCAACAAGCCGTGCAAGAACCAGGGCGACTGCATCTATGGCTGCGTGTACCGCGGGCCGACGGTCCCGGCAGGCACCGAAGTCGTGGGCCGCTGCCGGCCCACGAGCCGGATCGAGGGCTGCTATTCCATGGTGGACAATGGCCAGCTGGCCGGCAACATCTGCATGAAATGACGCTGCCGGTTCCACCCATCGAGCCGATGCTGGCAAAGATCGCCGATGAGCTTCCGCAAGGCGACGGCTTCCTGTTTGAACCCAAGTGGGACGGCTTTCGCGCAATCGTCTTTCGCAGCGGCGACGCGGCCCATCTCCAGAGCCGCGACCTGCGCCCGCTCAACCGTTACTTCCCCGAACTCGAGACCGCGCTGGCCGCGGCGCTGCCCAAGGGCTGCGTGGTCGACGGCGAGATCGTGGTGGTCACCGGGTCGGGTCTCGATTTCGACGCTTTGCAGCAGCGCCTGCACCCCGCGGCGTCGCGCGTGGCCAAGCTCGCGAAGGAAACGCCCGCGGCCTTCGTCGCCTTCGACCTGCTGGCCGCGGGCGGCCGCTCGACCATGGGGCTGCCCCAGTCGGAACGCCGCATCCGGCTCGAGCGCCTGCTGGGCCGGGTGGCCAAGCCGGTGTACCTGACGCCTGCCACGCGTGACCGCGCGGTCGCCGAGCAATGGCTGGAGCAATTCGAAGGCGCCGGCCTGGACGGCGTCATCGCCAAGCCCGAGGCCGCGCCCTACCAGCCCGGCAAGCGCACCATGCTCAAGGTCAAGCACGTGCGCACGGCCGACTGCGTCGTGGCGGGCTTCCGCTGGTACCGGGATACGCAGGACGCGGTGGCCTCGCTGCTGCTCGGCCTCCATGACGACGCGGGCGTTCTGCATCACGTCGGCGTCGCTTCGGCCTTCACCATGGCGATGCGCAGGCAGCTCGCCGAAGAACTGGCGCCGCTGCGCAAGGACGCGCTGAAGGGCCACCCCTGGGAAAACTGGGCCAGCGCCGGCGAGTCCGCTGCGCGCCTGCCCGGCGGCCAGAGCCGCTGGAGCGCCGGCAAGGACCTGTCCTGGGAGGCTGTGCGGCCCGAACGAGTGTGCGAAGTGAAGTACGACCACCTGCAGGGCGACCGCTTCCGCCATGCGGCCGTATTCCTGCGCTGGCGCCCCGACAAGCCGCCCGCGGACTGCCGCTACGACCAGCTCGAAGTAGCGACCCCGTTCGAGCTGTCCAGGATCTTCGGCAGGAAATCCTGAAACCCAACCGGCACAATAGGGGGTTGTGCGGTGCCTTGTCCGTGCCCCGCGCGCTGTCCTCCCGGAGTTTCCCTTGTCCGCCTCGCCCTTTGCCGCCGAAACCCGGCGCCGCCGCACCTTTGCCATCATTTCCCACCCCGACGCGGGCAAGACCACGCTGACGGAGAAGCTGCTGCTGTTCTCGGGCGCGATCCAGATCGCCGGCTCCGTGAAGGCGCGCAAGGCCTCCCGCCACGCCACATCCGACTGGATGGAAATCGAGAAGCAGCGCGGGATCTCCGTGGCCAGCTCGGTCATGCAGATGCTGTACCGCGACCACGTGATCAACCTGCTGGACACGCCCGGCCACAAGGACTTCTCGGAAGACACCTACCGCGTGCTCACCGCCGTCGATTCGGCGCTGATGGTGATCGACGCGGCGAACGGCGTGGAAGCGCAGACGCGCCGGCTGATCGAGGTTTGCCGGCAGCGCGACACGCCCATCATCACCTTCGTCAACAAGATGGACCGCGAAGTGCGGGAGCCGCTGGACATTCTGGACGAAGTCGAGCGCGAACTGGGCATGCCTTGCGTACCGATGACCTGGCCCGTCGGCCAAGGCAAGAGCTTCGGCGGGATCATGAACCTGCGCACGAAGACGATGACGGTGTTCGAGTCGGGCAGCGAAAGGCGTCCGCAGGATTTCGAGACCATTCCGCTGTCGGACCGCGACACCCTGATCAAGCGTTTCGGCCACGAGTTCGAAACTGCCGAGCAGAGCATGGAGCTGGCCGTCGGCGCCTCGCCGCACTGGGACCACGAGGCGTTCCTGGCGGGCAGGCAGACGCCGGTGTTCTTCGGCTCCGGGGTCAACAACTTCGGGGTGATGGAGGTGCTGGAGGCGCTGGTGGACCTGGCGCCCTCGCCCGGACCGCGCATGAGCCACCTCGTCGTCAACCGTCAGGTCGTGGACAAGGCGATCCAGCCCGATGATGCGAATTTCTCGGGCGTCGTGTTCAAGGTCCAGGCCAACATGGACGCCAACCACCGCGACCGCATCGCATTCGTTCGCATGGCTTCGGGCAAGTACACGCCGGGCATGAAGCTCAAGGTGCAGCGCACCGGCAAGGAGTTGCGGCCGACGTCGGTCGTGACGTTCCTCTCTCAGCGGCGCGAGGCCGTGGACGAGGCCTACGCCGGCGACATCATCGGTTTCACCACGCACGGCGGCGTGCAGTTGGGCGACACGATCACCGACGGCGCCAACCTGCAGTTCACCGGGCTGCCGTTCTTCGCGCCCGAGCTGTTCATGACCGTGATCCTGAAGAACCCGCTGCGCACCAAGCAGCTGCAGCAGGGCCTGGCACAGCTGGGCGAGGAAGGCGCGATCCAGGTCTTCCGCCCGCAAATCGGCGGCCCGATGCTGCTGGGCGCGGTCGGGCAGCTGCAGTTCGAAGTCGTACAGCACCGCCTGAAGGCCGAGTACGACGCGGATGTGCGCCTCGAGGGCTGCCAGTACACGGGCGCGCGCTGGATCACCGCCGACACGCCGGCCGAACTGCGGGCCTTCGTCGATGCCTATCCGCAACGCATGGCGCTGGACGCGGCCAATGCGCTGGCTTTCCTGTGCACCTCGCCCTACGACGTGCGGCTGGCGCAGGAGCGCTTCCCGAAGATCCACTTCCATCCGCTGCGCGAACACGCCGGGCTCGCGTTGCACAACTCGGGTTGACGCGACCCCCATGGATAATGGCCCGATGCTGATGAAGCGGAGCCGGCAATGAGACTTTTCTCCCTGCCGCGTTGGCGGGCCCTGGCGGCGTCCATCCTGGCCACCGCCCTCGCCGCGGCGTGCGGCGGCGGCGGCGGCAGCCCCGGCGCATGCGTCAGCGGCAGCGCCCCCGTCTGCGCGGGCGAGGAGGGCACGCCTTCAGCCCAGCCGGGGACTTCCGCCGCGGTCGCGGGCATCTGCACGCCGGATGCCATGAAGCAGTTCACCCGCGCCCACCTCAACGAGAGGTATCTCTGGTATGCCGAGATGCCGTCGGTGAACGCCGCCAATTACTCGCGCATCGACGATTACTTCTACAGCCTGCTCACCCCCCTGCTCGACCCCGCGGGACAGCCCAAGGATCGCTTCAGCTTCATCGCCAGCACCCAGGACGCCGACAGCCTGCTGACGGGCAGCAACGTCGGCTATGGCGTGCGATGGGAGACGGATACCCAGGGCCGGCAGCGGGTCGCCTTCGTCGACGCGGGTTCGCCCGCGCTGGCGGCAGGACTTGCGCGCGGCGGCGAGTTGGTCCAGGTGCTGACCCCGAACGCGTCCTGGTTTCCCAACGCGCCCGCCACCGTCAGCTTCGTGTACCGCACGGCGCCGGGTGCACAAACGTACACGGTCACGCTGGAATCGGCAGCCGTGCAGGAAGACCCCCTGCCGCTGGTGCAGACGCTGGCGTCGCCGGCGGGCCGCAAGGTGGCCTACCTGCTGTTCAATGCCCACACGGTTGGCGCGCAGGACAAGTTGATTCCCGCAATCCAGGCCGCCCAGGCCGCCGGCGTGCAGGACGTCGTGCTGGACCTGCGCTACAACGGCGGCGGCTACCTCTACCCCGCGCTGGCGCTCTCGTCGATGCTGGCAGACACCGCCGCCGATGGCCGGGTCTTCGAGCAATTGCGCTTCAACGACAAACGGCCCGCCGAGACCGACGCATCCGTCCTGCGGTTCTCCGGCGCAGTGCAATTCGGCGAAACCGGGTCCCCGGAAGGCACACCGCTGCCACGCCTCGGGCTGCCGCGCGTCTTCCTGCTCACCAGCGCCGGCACCTGTTCGGCCAGCGAGTCGATCGTCAACAGCCTGCGCGGCGTGGGCGTCGAGGTGGTCATCGTCGGCAAGGCGACCTGCGGCAAACCCTATGGTTTCAGCCGACGCGACAACTGCGGGTTTTCGTATTTCCCGATCGAGTTCCAGGGGGTCAATGCGCTGGGCTTCGGCGACTACGCCAACGGCTTCGCGCCCACCTGCGACCTGGCCGACGATTTCGACCATGGGCTGGGCGCGCCGGCCGAGCGGCTGCTGTGGGCCGCGCTGGTTTACGCCGACACGGGCGCCTGTCCGGCGCCGGGGGCTGCCGCGCCGCTCTCGGCGCGCAAGGCCGCGGCACCGCTGCAATGGCCGCTGCTGCGAGGCAAGGTGCTTGCTCCACCGGCGGCTGACCGCTGACCGCACTGCCATGCGCCCCGTCACAGAGATGCCGACCGCTGTGGCCTCGGCCATCCATACGGTCCTGAGCGACATCGACGACACCCTCACCACCGAGGGCCGCCTGACGGTGGAAGCCTACGGCGCGCTGCAGGACCTGCGGGATGCGGGCTTGCGCGTCGTTCTCGTCACCGGCCGGCCCGCCGGCTGGTGCGACCACATCGCGCGCATGTGGCCCGTGGATGCGGTCATCGGGGAGAACGGCGCCTTCTACAGCTGGCACGACGCGCAGGCGCACAAGCTCAGGACGCGCCACGTGTTCGACGAGGCCCAGCGGGCGCGGAACACGAGCCGCCTGGCCGAGGTGCGCGACACCATCCTGCGCGAAGTGCCGGGCTGCGCCCTCGCGTCGGACCAGTTCTGCCGCCTCTACGACCTGGCGATCGACTTCTGCGAGGACGTGCCCCCGTTGCCGGAGAGCGCGGTGCAACGCATCGCCCTGCTGATGGAGCAGGCTGGCATGACCGCGAAGGTCAGCTCCATCCACGTCAACGGCTGGTTCGGCGACTACGACAAGCTGAGCATGGCGCACCTGCTGCTGCGGGAGCGATTCGGCGTGGAACTGGAAAGCGAGCGGGAGCGCTGCCTGTTCGTCGGCGATTCGCCCAACGACGCGCCGATGTTCGCTTACCTGCCGAACGCGGTCGGCGTGGCCAACGTGGCGCGCTTCGCGCTGCCTCCCGGCCAGTCGCCCGCGTACGTCACGCAAGCGGAGGCCGGCGCGGGGTTCTCGCAGCTGGCCCGGCTGCTGATCGGCGCGCGCCGGGGCCCTTAGCCGCCGCCGGTCACGAGGCCTTGGCCAGCCCCAGCTTCTCGACCAGCGCCTTCTCCTTCAGGAAGGTTTCCTGCGCGAACTTGGCATAGCCCGCCGAGCTCATGTACATCGGCAGCATGTCGTAGCGCGCCAGGGCCTGCACGTAACTCGGCTCTTCCATCGCCTTCTTGAAGCCGTCGTGCAGCCGCTTGATCACCGCGGGCGGCGTGCCACGCGGCGCGCCGATGCCGAAGGGCGAGTTCTGCACGATGTCGATGCCCAGCTCCTTGAGCGTGGGGGCGTCGGGGAACTTCGCCAGCCGCTTCTCTCCCCAGGTGTTCAGGACGCGCAGCTTGCCCGCCTCCACCAGCGGCGCGAAGCCGGTCGAATCCGAAGCCGCCATGATGTGCCCGCCCACGATGGCCTGCGCGAGGTCGGCGCTGCCCTTGTAGGGGATGTGCTGCAGCTGGATGCCGAGCTTTTGCGCGATCAGCTCGGTGGTGAGGTGCGGGCTGGTCAGCGTGCCGGTGGAGCCGTAGGTGAGCCGCCCCGGGTTGGCCTTGGCCCAGCCGACGAAATGCGTCCAGGTCTTCAGCGGCGAGTCGGTGGGCACCACCATGCCGAAGGCGTAGCCCGTCACGTTCAAGACGTAGGCGATGTCCTTGACGGGATCCCAGGTGATCTTGGTCGTGTAGGGCAGGCGGAACACGCCGAGCGGGATCTGCGCGACGGTGTAGCCATCGGGCTGCGCCGTCTGCAACTGTTGCGCCGGTAGCGTGCCGCCGGCGCCTGGCTTGTTCTCCACGATGACCGGCTGGCCGAGGACCTTGGAGGCGTTGTCGGCGAGCGAGCGCATCGTGATGTCGGTGGGACCGCCGGCGGGAAAGGCGATGATCAGCTTGATGGGCTTGGCCGGAAAGCCCTGGCCCGGGCCTTTCGACGCCTGCGCGAAGGCGGCGAGGGAAGGCGCGGCGAGGCCGGCGGCGGCAAGTCGCACGAGTTGGCGGCGGCGCATGAAGACTCCTCGGTAAAAAAATCGAAGTCCCCATTCTGTGGCCGCCTCGCCCCGGGGACCCGACACCTATGGGACTCGCGGGCATCGGGGTTTCCCGGCCCGCATTTGTAGAATGGCCCAACGAGCCCCTCGCCATGTCAGCCATCGTCCTTCCCACCTCACCGATCGATCGGCCGCGCCTGTCCGACACGATCTACGGGCAGCTGCTGGACGAGATCATGGCCGGGCGCTTTTCCGCCGGCGACCGCCTGCCCACCGAAAACCAGCTGGCCCAGCGGTTTTCCGTCTCGCGCCCCGTCGTGCGCGAAGCGCTGCAGAGGCTGCAGACGGATGGCGTCGTCATCGCGCGGCAGGGCTCGGGCACGTACGTGCAGCGCAGCCCCTCGCAGCGCGTTGCCGAACTCACCAGCCAGGTCAGCCTGCACGAAGTCCTCCAGGTGATGGAACTGCGCATGGCCCTGGAAGAGCTCTCCGCCCGGCTCGCGGCCCGCCATCGCACCGAAGAGCAGATCCGCGCCATCGAGCACGCCAGGCAGCAGCTGAGCGACCTGTTCGCGCAAGGCGGGCCCGCCAAGGAAGCCGACTATGCGTTCCATCGCGCGATCGCTGTGGCGTCGGGCAACGGCTTGCTGGTGCAGGCCCTCGACCAGCTGGCGGACCGGGTGAAGGGGGGAATGAACGTCACGCTGTCGCTCACGCGCGAGGCCTCGGAGCAGCGGCGCGTGCGCGTGCTCGACGAGCACGACCGCATCGTGCACGCGATCCGCATCGGCGACGCCGAGAGCGCCGCCATCGCCATGCGCTATCACCTCGACCAGGTACGCAACCGGCTGCTCGACCGCCACCTGGATCGTTAGCAGCACGGTTTCGCGAGGGGCTTGTTTACAACTTTCCGGAATATTGGTAAAGTTGTCAAACAACTGAGGATGCGTTTTGCGCCTCGTCCCAACCCCCACCCAGGACCGTCCGTTGAAAACCTCCCCCGTCAAGCCCGCCGACCTGCGCGGCTCCGTCCTCGCCGTCCCGCCGATGCCGCGCCTGCCCAGCGGCAGCATCAACACGCAAGCCAACGCGCTGCTGCTCGAGCACCTGAGGGCCGGCCAGGTCACCACCTTCATGTACGGCGGCAACGCCAACTTCTACAACCTCGGCGTCGCCGAGCTCGGCCGCGTGCTGGATGCCCTGGCGCCGCTGCTGGCCGACGGCGACTGGCTCATTCCCTCGGTGGGCGCCGATTTCGGCAAGGCCGCCGAACAGGTCGCCCTGCTGCGTGAACGTGCCTTCCCCACGGCCATGGTGCTGCCGCTGCGCTTTCCCGCCAGCCCCGCCGGGGTGGCGCGCGGCTTGGGCAAGCTCGCATCGATCTACGGCAAGCCCGTCATCGCCTACGTCAAGGATGAGGGCTACATCGACAACGCCGATCTCGCCGTGCTGGTGCAGGAGGGCTCGGTCTGTGCCGTGAAGTACGCAATCGTGCGGCCCGACCCCCGGCATGACCCGGTGCTGGCCGACCTGGTGCAGCGCATGGGACCGGACCTGATCATCAGCGGCATCGGCGAACGGCCGGTGATCGACCACTTCCGCAGCTTCGGGCTGCGAGCGTTCACGTCCGGCTCCACCTGCGTCGCGCCCGCCCTGTCGAACCGGATCCGGGAGGCGCTGCACGCGGGCGACGACGCCACCGCCCGCGCGACACGCGAGCTGTTCCTGCCGCTGGAGGACGCGCGCGACGCCACGTCGCCCATCCGCATCCTGCACGCGGCGGTGGACCTGGCCGGCATTGCACCGACCGGGCCCATCGGCGAGTTCCTCTCGGTCATCGACGACGAAGCGGTGCTGGACAAGTTGCGCCCGATCGCGATGGACCTGCTGGCGCGCAACGAAGCCGCGCTGACCCGCAAGCGCGCGGCGGCCCTATGAGCCGCCATCGCGTCTTGCAGGCCGGCCGGCTGATGCCCGAACTGGAGGCGTCGCTCGCCGAACAATTTGATTGCCATGCCCTGTGGAATGAGAAGGATCCCCGACGCTTCCTCGCCGAACAGGGCGCAGGCTTCCAGGCACTGGTGACGACGTCCAAGAACGGGGCCGACGCCGCGCTGATGGACGCGATGCCCAACCTGAAGGCCATCACGCATTTCGGCGTCGGTTACGACACGGTCGATGCCGCTGCCGCGGCCAAGCGCGGCATCGCCCTCAGCAACACGCCCGACGTGCTCAACGACTGCGTGGCCGACGTGGCGATGGGGCTGCTGATCGACGCCGCGCGCGGCCTCAGCGCGTCGGACCGCTTCGTGCGCCGCGGCGACTGGCTGAAGGGCCAATTCCCGCTGACCACGCGCGTTTCCGGCAAGAAGCTGGGCATCGCGGGGCTGGGCCGGATCGGCCAGGCGATCGCGAAGCGCGCGCAAGGCTTCGACATGCACATCCGCTACCACTCGCGCAAGCCCGTCGCGAATGTCGCGTTCACGCATGAACCGTCCCTCGCCGCCCTGGCGCGATGGTGCGACTTCCTGGTCGTAATCGTCTCCGGAGGCCCGGCGACCCGGCACCTGGTTTCGGCCGAGGTCATCGAGGCGCTCGGCCCCCAGGGCTACCTGGTCAACGTGTCACGGGGCAGCGTCGTCGATGAAGCGGCGCTGGTGGACGCGCTGGTCCACCGCCGCATCGCCGGCGCCGGCCTCGACGTGTTCGAGGACGAGCCCCGCGTGCCGCAAGCCCTGCTGGCGCTGGACAACGTCGTGCTGCTGCCGCACCTCGCGAGCGGGACCCGCGAAACCCGCAAGGCCATGGCCGACCTGGTGCTGGCCAACCTGCATTCCTGGTTCGACCACGGCCGCCTCGTCACCCCGGTGCCGGCGGCGCCGCCTGCCTGACCCGATCCACCCAACTGGAGACTCTCTGCATGAACACCAAGCGCAATGTCCTTCACGTCCTGGCCGCCTCGGCGATCCTGGCGTGCAACCTGTTCCTCGCCCCGGCCCACGCCCAGGCCTGGCCCAGCCAGCCGATCAAGATCATCGTGCCCTTCCCGGCCGGCGGCGCATCGGACCAGATCGGCCGCATCATGGCGAAGGCGATCGGCGACGAGCTGAAGGTGCCGGTGGTGGTGGAGAACCGCTCCGGCGCCAATGGCTCCCTGGGCGCCACGATGCTGGCCAAGGCCGCGCCCGACGGCAACACCCTGATGGTGGCGAGCATCGGCGTCTTCGCCATCAACGCCGGGTTGTTCAGCAAACTGCCCTATGACCCGCTGAAGGACTTCGCGCCGATCTCGGTGCTGGTGTCCACGCCCAACGTGCTGGTGGTGCCGGCCAACTCGCGCTTCAACACGGCGCAGGAACTGGCGACGTACATGAAGCAGAACCCGGGCAAGCTGTCGTACGCGACGTCGGGCGCGGGATCCTCCGACCACCTCACGGGCGAGCTGTTCAAGAAGGCCGTGGGGGGCTTCGCGGTGCACATCCCCTACCGCGGCGGCGCACCCGCCATGCAGGACATCATGGGCGGCCAGGCCGACTTCATGTTCAGCAACCTCGGGCCGGCCATGCCCTTCATCAAGGGCGGCAGGATGAAGGCGCTGATGCTCACCGCGAGCAAGCCCGCGCCCCAGTTGCCGGACGTGCCGATCGGCGCCAAGGTCGGCATCCCGCTCGAGGTCACGAGCTGGCAGGCGCTGGCCGCGCCCGCCGGAACGCCGCCCGCGATCATCCAGCGCTTGAACGAGATCGCGGTGAAGGGCATGAACGCGCCCGACGTGAAGGAGCGCATGGGCAACCAGGCGTTCGACATCGTCGCGAACTCGCCCGCCGAGTTCAGCGAGTTCCTGAAGAAGGAAGTGGCGCGCTGGAAGCAGGCGGTGAAGGAATCGGGGGCGGGGCTGGATTGACAGCTGTGCCCGATCTCTGTCCTTGTCCCGGACCAGGACGGGGCCAGGCCGCCTCCGCGAATGTCCCCCGTCGCGGGCTGCGCCCGCTACCTCCTCCTTGATTTCGCTGCGACGGCTTGGCCCCATCCTGGTCCTGCGTTGTTGGCGCTCCAAGGGTGGCGCACGGCACGCCAATGTGGCCGAGGGGGCGCTCTGTGGGGCGAAATCAAGGAGGAGCGGAGCGGGCGACTCGCCCGCGAGCGGGGGACATTCGCACCACAGAGCGCCTCCTCGGCCGTCGCTCGTCAACTTCGAGCGCGCACACTCCTAGCCCGCGCGTTGCTTGAAACCTTCGAGCACGTTGACGGCATTCACGCCGATCTCGGCGACGGCGTAGCCGCCTTCGAACACGAACACCGTCGGCAGCCCGGCATCGGCGAGGTCTTCCCCGACACGCAGGTAATCCGGGCTTTGCAGCCCGAAGCCCGCGACGGGGTCGCCCGCGAACGTATCCACGCCCAGCGACACCACGAGCGCCTGCGCGCCGAACGCGGCGATGCCGTGCAGCGCCTGGCCCATGGCCTCGCGCCAGGGCGCGAAAGCGGTGCCGCGCGGCAGCGGCAGGTTCAGGTTGGCACCCACGCCCGCACACTCGCCCCGCTCGTCGGCATGCCCCAGGTAGAACGGGTATTCGGTTCGCGGGTCGCCGTGCACGCTGGCGAAGAACACGTCGGGCCGGTCGTAGAAGATGGCCTGCGTGCCGTTGCCGTGGTGGTAGTCGATGTCCAGCACCGCGACCCGCTCGATGCCGGCATCGCGCAGCCATTGCGCCGCGATCGCCGCGTTGTTCAGGAAGCAGTAGCCGCCGAAAAAATCCGCGCCCGCGTGATGGCCGGGCGGACGGGTCAGCGCGAACGCGGCCCGCTCGCCGCCTGCCACCGCCTTGGCGGCCGCCAGCGTGCAATCCACGCCGGCACGCGCTGCCGTCCAGGTGCCGGCGGTGAGCGGGCTGCCCGCGTCGTACGAGAACAAGCCCAGCTTCGCCTGGAAATTGGTGGGCACGACATCCGAGCGGAACGTGCGGATCGGCCAGAACGAGGGGATCGCATCGCGCTGCGCGTTCGCGGGGTTGAGCGCCACCCACTCGTCCCAGGCGCCCGCGAGGAAATCGACGTAGCGCTGCGAATGCACGCGGGTGATGGCGCTGGCGGTGAACGGCGGCGGGGTTTCGACATGGCCCAGGCCGCGCGCGTTCAGCTCGCGCAGCACGTGGTCCGCCCGGTCCGGCACCTCGAAGCAGGGGACCAGCTCGCCACGGAACATCTCCAGCTTGCCGCGATGGAGATGGTGCTTATCGTTGTAGAAGGTCAACATGGGGGCCGGCTCCTTGCCTGCCCCCAAGTATGCGTCAGCAGCCTTCCGGCCGGCCCAGCGGCATCGGGATACTGCCCGTCACGGTGACCGTCTGCAGCGTGCCCGGGTTGAACACCTTGGCCGTCAGGTCGATCTCGTCGTTGGCGCGATCGACGGCGGTGTTGCTGCCTTCCGCGAAGCTGAACTCGATGGCATTGATGGACATGAACATCGTCTCGACGATGAACGTGCCGGGGCGGTAGCGGATGTCACCGTCCATGAGGACGCCGTTCGGTCCCTGCAGGCCGGAGAACCGGAAGCGGCAGGTTTCCGCGGGCGCGCCGATGGGGTTGAACTTGACGACCTGCGTCAGGTTGATGCTGGTCGTCGAGTAAGTGCCGTTCAGCGCCGGCGTCGATGCGTTGCTGACCACGACGTTCGCGGCCCGCAGCGTGGGAACCAGGTCGTCCGGGCCGTTGTCGCTGCCGCCGCCGCACGCGGACAGCACGGCCGCCGCGATTGCCGGGACGATGAACGTCTTGCAAGAGTGAAACTTCATGGCGCTACCTCAGGTGATGGGACACCTGAGGTTACGAACCGGAACATCCACGATTCGTGGGACCTCGCGCCGTGGCCGGGTAGGACCGCTCTGGCGTGACGCTTTGCGCGGCCCGGCGAAACGCTACGTGCGCGCCAGCACCGGCCCCAGCGCCACGCCGGTATGCGTCCCCTTGGCCACCACCTGTTCCGGCGAAGCCGCCGCCACCACTTTGCCGCCGGCGTTGCCGCCTTCGGGGCCCAGGTCGATCACCCAGTCGGCTTCGGCGATCACGTCCAGGTCATGCTCGATCACGATCACGCTGTGCCCGCCGTCCACCAGCCGGTGCAGCACGCGCACGAGCTTCTCGACGTCGGCCATGTGCAGGCCCACGGTCGGCTCGTCCAGCACATACAGCGTGTGCGGCGCCTTCTGGCCGCGGCGCGTGATGTCGTCCCGCACCTTGGAGAGTTCGGTCACGAGTTTGATGCGCTGGGCCTCGCCGCCCGAGAGCGTGGGCGACGGCTGGCCCAGGGTGAGATAGCCCAGCCCGACGTCCTTGAGCAGATGCAGCGGGTGGCTGATGTTGGGCATCGCCGAGAAGAACTCCACCGCCTCGTCGACCTCCATCTGCAGCACGTCGCCGATGTTCTTGCCGCGCCAGGTGACTGCCAGTGTCTCCGGGTTGAAGCGCGCGCCTCGGCAGGACTCGCAAGGCACCTTCACGTCGGGCAGGAAGCTCATGCCGATGGTCCGCAGGCCCTGGCCTTCGCAGGTGGGGCATCGGCCCTCGCCGGTGTTGAACGAGAAGCGGCCCGGCCCGTAGCCGCGCGCCCGCGCCTCCAGTGTGTCGGCGAACAGGCGGCGGATCGTGTCCCAGAAGCCGATGTAGGTCGCCGGGCAGGAGCGCGGCGTCTTGCCGATCGGCGTCTGGTCCACTTCCAGCACGCGGTCGACCACCTGGTAGCCGTCGAGGCCTTTGCAGCCGACCCACGCGGGGTGCTTGCCCCGGTCGTCCGCGTCGCGGCCCGCCTTGGTGTAGCGCTGCTGCACGGCCGCCTGCACGTTGTGCAGCAGCACGTCGCGCGCCAGCGTGGACTTGCCGGAGCCGGAGACGCCGGTGACGGCGACGAGGCGGTAGAGCGGGATGTCCACGTCGACATCCTGCAGGTTGTGGAGGTCGGCGCCGCGCAGATGGAGACATTTCACTCCCTCCCCCTTCGGGGGAGGGTTGGGGTGGGGGCGCAACCGTCGCAGCAAGCCCCCACCCCCGCCCTCCCCCGAAGCGGGAGGGAGCAAGTCCACCTCCCGCCGCGGCTTCACCGGGTGCCTCATGGCGTGCAGCAGGTAGCGTCCCGTCACCGACTCCTCCACGGCCGAGATGTCGGCCGCCGAGCCCTGCGCAATCACCCGGCCGCCGCGCTTGCCCGCGCTGGGGCCGATGTCGATGATGTGGTCGGCGCGGCGGATGGTGTCCTCGTCGTGTTCCACGACCACCAGCGTGTTGCCCTTGCCGCCGAGCTTGTGCAGCGCGTCCAGCAGGATCTGGTTGTCACGGGCGTGCAGGCCGATGGTCGGCTCGTCCAGCACGTAGCAGACGCCCTGCAGGTTGGAGCCCAGTTGCGCGGCCAGCCGGATGCGCTGCGCCTCGCCGCCCGACAAGGTCGGCGCGCCGCGGTCCAGCGTGAGGTAGCCCAGGCCCACTTCCTCCAGGAACTCCAGGCGGCTCTTGATCTCGGGCACCAGGTCGCGTGCAATGCCCTCCTCCCGCACGCTCATCACGCCCTTGACCTGCAGGCTTTCGATCCAGCGGCGCACGTCCACCACCGACAGCGCCGCGATCTCCGCGATGCCGGTCTTGTCGAACTTCACGTTGCGCGCCTGCAGGTTGAGGCGCGCGCCGCGGCAGGCCGGGCAGGCCTCGTCCGCCACGTCTTCCACGTCCGGCTCGCCGAAGGTCTGCTCGCGGCCCTTGTTGTCATCGGCCTGCACCGTGTCGTCGAAGGCCTTGCGCTGCTCGCGCGTGAGCTTGACGCCGGTGCCCACGCACTCCGGGCACCAGCCGTGCTTGCTGTTGTACGAGAACAGGCGCGGGTCCAGCTCGGGGTAGCTGGTGCTGCACACCGGGCAGGCGCGCCGAGTCGAGAACACCTCGACCTTGCCGATGTGGTGGTGAGACCCCAGGCCCGTCAGCATCGCGCCCTTCAGGCCGTCCAGCGGCGCCAGCACATGCAGCACGCCCTTGCCGTGCTCCAGGGCCACGGTGAGCTTCTCGCGCAGCAACGCCTCGTTCTCGGGCTTGATGTCGAGATCGCACACGGGCAGCTCGATCGTGTGCTCCTTGAAGCGGTCGATGCGGGGGAAGCCCGTCGTCGGCAGGAAGTTGCCGTCCACGCGCAGGTGGGTGTGGCCGCGCGGCCGCGCCCAGTCGGCGAGCTCGGTGTACACGCCCTTGCGGCTGATGACAAGCGGCGCCAGCAGCCCGATGTGCTGGCCGCGGTATCGCTTCATGATCTGCGCGGCGATGCTGTCCGGCGACTGCGGTCGCACTTCGGCGCCGTCGTTCACGCAATGCTGGACGCCGAGCTTGACGTAAAGCAGCCGCAGGAAATGCCAGACCTCGGTGGTGGTTCCCACGGTGGACTTGCGCCCGCCGCGCGAAAGCCGCTGCTCGATCGCCACAGTGGGCGGGATGCCATAGACAGCATCCACTTCCGGCCGGCCCGCCGGCTGCACGATGCTGCGCGCGTAGGCATTCAACGACTCCAGGTAGCGGCGCTGGCCTTCATTGAACAGGATGTCGAAGGCGAGCGTGGACTTGCCGGAGCCCGACACGCCCGTCACCACGCTGAACTTGTTGTGCGGGATGTCCACCGACATCGACTTGAGGTTGTGTTCGCGCGCGTTGACGATCTGGATCGCGTTGGGCCGGGCCGCGCGCATCTCCTCGCCCTGCTTCTGGCTCAGCGCGTAGCTGGCGGCCCGCTCCTCGAGCGTGAACGAGCCCAGGCCCAGCGTGCTGTCGTACTCGCGCAGCGCCTTGGCCGTGTGCGAGGTGGCGTGCAGCTTTACGTCTTCCGGCGAGCCTTCCGCGACGACCAGGCCGCCCGCGTCGCCGCCTTCCGGGCCGAGGTCGATGAGCCAGTCGGCGGCGCGGATCACGTCGAGGTTGTGTTCGATCACGATCAGCGAGTTGCCGCCTTCGAGCAGCTTGCGCAGCGCCCGCATCAGCTTGGCGATGTCGTCGAAGTGCAGCCCGGTGGTCGGCTCGTCGAACATGAACAGCGTGCCGCGCGTGGCCGTGGCCTGCCGGCTCGACGTGGCGCTCTTCGCGGCCTGCGCGAGGAAGCCCGCGAGCTTCAGGCGCTGCGATTCGCCCCCGGAGAGCGTCGGCACCGGCTGGCCGAGCTTCACGTACTCGAGACCCACATCGACGATGGGTTGCAGCGCGCGGATCACGTCGCGGTCATTGGCGAACAGAGTGGCGGCCTCGCTCACGGTGAGGTCCAGCACGTCCGCGACGTTCATCGTGCGGAAAGAATTGGAATCTGACCCCCATTTTCTTTCGATGGTGACTTCGAGGATTTCGGGGCGGTAGCGCTTGCCGTCGCAATCGGGGCAGCGCAGGTACACGTCGGAGAGGAACTGCATCTCGACGTGTTCGAAGCCGGAGCCGCCGCAGGTGGGGCAGCGGCCGTCGCCGCTGTTGAAGCTGAACTTGGCCGAGGTGTAGCCCCGTTGTTTCGCCAGCGGCGACACCGCGAAGATCTCGCGGACGGCATCCCAGGCGCCGACGTAACTCACCGGGTTGGAACGCGCCGTCTTGCCGATGGGCGACTGGTCGACGAACACGACGTCGCTCAAATGGTCGGCGCCCAGCAGCCGGTCGTGCAGGCCCGGCGTCTCCGTGGCCTTGCCGAAATGCCGCGTCAAAGCGGGCGCCAGGACGTCCTGGATCAGGCTGGACTTGCCGGAGCCGGACACGCCCGTCACGCACACCAGCCGCTGCAGCGGGAACTCCACCGATACGTTTTGCAGGTTGTGCTCGCGCACGCCCTCGAGGATGAGGCGCGGCGTCGCATCCGTCACCGCACGCTTGAAGCCCATGCCCACGTGCTTGCGCGCGCCGAGGTAGGCGCCGGTGAGTGTGTCCGCATGGCGCAGGTTCTCGGTGGTGCCGTCGAAAACGATTTGGCCGCCGCGCTCGCCGGGGCCGGGACCCATGTCGAGGATTCGGTCCGCGGCCAGCATCACGGCCGGGTCGTGCTCCACCACCACGAGCGTATTACCCGCGTCGCGCAGCCGTTTCATGGCTTCGGTGATGCGGTTCATGTCGCGGGGATGCAGCCCGATGCTGGGCTCGTCCAGCACGAAGAGCGTGTTGACGAGCGAGGTGCCGAGCGCGGTGGTGAGGTTGATGCGTTGCACTTCACCGCCCGACAGCGTGCGGCTCTGGCGGTCCAGCGTGAGGTAGCCGATGCCGACGTCCACGAGGTAGCGAAGGCGCGTGGTGATCTCCTCGAAGAGGAGCTTGAGGGCCTGCCTTTCTCCTTCCCCCTCCGGGGGAAGGCCGGGATTGGGGACCGCACCCTGCCCCCACCCCTGCCCTCCCCCGGAGGGGGAGGGAGACATCAGGTCGAAAAACTTCCGCAGCCGGTCGATCGGCATCAGCATCAGGTCGTGCAGGCAAAGGCCCGGCAGCGCCTCCAACTGCTCGCGCGTCCACTGCACGCCGACCGGCATGAAGCGCTTCGCAGGCGCCAGCACCGCGTCGGCGTCCTCCTTGCTGCCGATGCGCCAGAGCAGGCTCTCGGTTTTCAGGCGCGCGCCGCCGCACACATCGCACGGCGTGTAACTGCGGTACTTGGACAGCAGCACGCGGATATGCATCTTGTACGACTTGCTCTCCAGGTACTCGAAGAAGCGTTTGATGCCGTACCACTGCTTGTTCCAGTTGCCCTCCTTGTAGCTGGGCGTGCCGCCGATCACCCATTGCCTCTGCTCGGGCGTGAGCTTGTACCAGGGCGTGTCGCGCGGGATGCCGGCCGTCTCGGCGTGGCGCATCAGGTCGTCCTGGCATTCGGACCAGGCGGGCGTCTGGATGGTCTTGATCGCGCCTGCGCGCAGGGTGAGCTTCTCGTTCGGGATCACCAGGCCGTAATCGACGCCGATCACGCGGCCGAAGCCCCGGCAGGTCTCGCACGCGCCTACCGCCGAATTGAACGAGAACATCGACGGGATCGGGTCGCTGTAGCGCAGGTCGCTTTCCGGGCAGTGCAGGCCGGTGGAGAACTTCCAGGCTTCGAAATTGGAATCTGACCCCAATTGACTGTAGACGGTGAGGCGGCCGGCGCCACGCTTCAACGCGACCTCGATCGCCTCGACGACGCGCGCCTTCTCGGTGGCGTGCAGCCGGAAGCGGTCGGCAACCACGTCGAGCACCTTGCGCGGCCCGGTGGGCGTGGCCACCTCGCGCTCGGCGTGCACGCGCGTGAAGCCGCTGGCGGACAGCCACTGCTCCACTTCCTCCGGCGAGGTGCCGCCGGGGAGTTCCACCGGGAACGTGACCACGAGCCTCTGGTCGCCGCCGGCGGTGCGCGCCGCCAGCTCTTCGTAGATCGTTTCCGGCGTGTCGTGCCGCACCGGCAGCGCCGTCTTCCGGTCGAACAGCTGCCCGGCCCGCGCGAACAGCAGCTTGAGGTGGTCGTTCAGCTCCGTCATCGTGCCCACGGTGGAGCGCGAGGAGCGCACCGGGTTGGTCTGGTCGATGGCGATCGCGGGCGGCACGCCTTCCACCCGATCCACCGCCGGCTTGTCCATCCGGTCGAGGAACTGGCGGGCGTAAGCCGAGAACGTTTCCACGTAACGCCGCTGGCCTTCCGCGTACAGCGTGTCGAACACCAGGCTCGATTTGCCCGAGCCGCTCGGCCCCGTGACCACCGTCAGTTCGCCGGTTTTCAGGTCGAGGTCGAGGTTCTTGAGGTTGTGCTGCCTGGCGCCGCGGATGCGGATCAGTCCCTGGGTCATACGGAAGTCATTTCTTGGAGTGGGCCGAACATTCTAGGGACGTCCGGCTGCCAGTTCCTGTCATGTGGTCTTCCGGCGCCCGCTTTTTTTGCGCTACGGCACCCCGCAGGTGTGAATCGAAAGCTCGCGTTCGAGGCGGCACGCGCCGCGCGCGCTCAGAGGCCGGCGTTGGCTACACCGGCAGGTGCGCGCCCCCGGGCTGGGACTTACTTCGTGGCCGACGCGGCCTCTGCGGGCGCGTGCACGGCATCGGCGCCGTGTTTCTCACCGCCCATGTCGAGGTTATCGCCACCCTTGCTGATGACGAACAGGGCCACGGCGGCAAACACCGCAAAGCCGACACCGATTTTCCACATGGCAATCTCCCGATAGGTTGAAACACTCGACAAAAGGCCCCGGCGAGCCGGGGCCCTTCATCCAATGCTCAATCGCGATCAGTCACGGGCATAGATATCGACGTCCTTGGTTTCCTTGATGAACAGCGTGCCGATGACGAAGGTCGCGGCGGCGATGATGATCGGGTACCAGAGGCCGTTGTACATGTTGCCCGTCTGCGCCACGATGGCGAAGGCGGTGGTGGGCAGCAGGCCGCCGAACCAGCCGTTGCCGATGTGGTACGGCAGGCTCATGGAGGTGTAGCGGATCCGGGTCGGGAACATCTCCACCAGCATTGCGGCGATCGGGCCGTAGACCATGGTCACCAGGATCACCAGATAGGTCAGGATCAGGATGACCATGAACTTGTCGAGCTTGGCCGGGTCGGCCTTGGTCGGGTAGCCGGCGGCCTTGAGCGCGTCAGCCACGCCCTTCTTGAACTCGGCATCCTTCTTCTTGGCGTCCTCGGGCGTCAGTCCCTTGGCGGTGTAGCCGGGGATCACGGTCTCGCCGATCTTGATGGAGGCGGGCGTGCCGGCGGCGGCGGGCGCGTTCTCGTAACTCACCGAAGCGCCGGCCAGCACCTGCTTGGCGATGTCGCACGAGCTCGTGAACTTCGCGGTGCCGGTCGGGTTGAACTGGAACGAGCATTCGTTCGCGTCGGCCGTCACCACCACCTTGTTCTTCGCTTGCGCGGCGGCCAGGTCGGGATTGGCGGCCTTGGTCAGCGCGGTGAACACCGGGAAGTAGGTCAGCGCGGCCAGCAGGCAGCCCGCCATGATGATGGGCTTGCGGCCGATCTTGTCCGACAGCGCGCCGAACACGATGAAGAACGGCGTGCCGACCAGCAGGGAGACGGCGACCAGGATGTTGGCGGTGGCGCCATCGACCTTGAGCGCCTGTGTCAGGAAGAACAGCGCGTAGAACTGGCCCGAGTACCAGACCACGGCCTGGCCGGCGGTCAGGCCGATCAGCGCCAGGATCACGATCTTCAGGTTCTTCCACTGGCCGAAGGATTCGGTCAGCGGCGCCTTGGACGTGCGGCCCTCGGCCTTCATCTTCTGGAACGCCGGCGATTCGTTCATCGACAGGCGGATCCAGACCGAGACGGCCAGCAGCAGGATGGAGACGATGAAGGGAACACGCCAGCCCCAGTCGGCGAAGGCGGCCTCGCCGATCAGCGTGCGGGTGCCCAGGATCACCATCAGCGACAGGAACAGTCCCAGCGTCGCGGTGGTCTGGATCCATGCCGTGTACGCGCCCCGTTTGCCGTGCGGCGAGTGCTCGGCCACATAGGTGGCCGCGCCGCCGTACTCGCCGCCGAGCGCGAGGCCCTGCAGCAGGCGCAACGCGATCAGGATGACCGGGGCCGCGGCGCCGATGGTGGCGTAGTTCGGCAGGATGCCCACGATGAAGGTGGACAGGCCCATGATCAGGATGGTGACCAGGAATGTGTACTTGCGGCCGATCATGTCGCCCAGGCGGCCGAAGAAGATCGCGCCGAACGGCCGCACGATGAAGCCGGCGGCAAAGGCCAGCAGCGCGAAGATGAATGCCGAGCCGGCGTCCAGCCCCGAGAAGAACTGCTTGGCGATGATCGCGGCGAGCGAGCCGTACAGGTAGAAGTCGTACCACTCGAATACGGTGCCGAGCGACGAAGCGAAGATCACTTTCTTCTCTTCGGCGGTCATCGGCCGGCTGACGGCTGCTGTTGCCATGGTTTGTCTCCAATCAATGAAGTGCCCGAAATGGGCACGTGGCGCAATTCTTGAAGACAGCTCTGACCCGGCTCTGACGCGAAACCAACATGTTCTTGCGCCAAACCAACGGGACCTTTCATGAAACTGAACGCGCTCTGACGGTTTAGGGTGAAACCCGCAAGCGCGGTTTCACGATGCGGTGTGTCGGCGGAAACGCACAGCTCACGGCGGCAAGTGCCGACCACAGGCCAGCAGCTCGGCCGGGATCATGAGGGTTTGCAAGCAAGGAATAGACACCCATGAGCCACGACAAATCCTTCCAGCACGACCTCTGGGAACTGATCAAGGACATCAAGTTCGCGATGCTCACGCATCGCCACGCCGACGGCAGCCTGCATGCGCACCCACTGACCACCCAAAACCGCTCGCTCGATCCGGGCGAGCCGCTGTACTTCTTCGTTTCGAAGAAAAGCGAGGTGGGACAGCGCCTGCGCGCCGACGGCAACGTGTGTCTCTCGTATGCGGACCTCAAGGAGGACCGGTGGATTTCCGTCTCCGGCGAGGCCGCGATCAGCGAAGACCTGGACACGAAGAAAAAGCTCTTCAACGCGCTCGCCAAGGCCTGGTTTCCCGGCGGCGCCGAAGACCCGGACCTCGAGCTGGTGGAGGTGCGGATCGTGAACGCCGAATACTGGGACATCAAGGAAAGCAAGGTCACGCAGCTGTTGAAGATGGCCACCGCCGCGGTGACCGGCAACAAGCCCGAGATGGGCGAGCACCGGGAACTGCACACCAACGGCTGAAGCGCCGCCGGGGTCGGGTAAACTGCAATCGCACTTCTCCGCGCCGAGTGCGCGGAGAATGATTTGCGATTGTTGTACAGCTTCCCGGAGGACCGGATGTCTCGGTTGGAACAACGGGCGGTCTTCCAGGCGCTTCCCGATCCGGCTTTCCGGCTGGACCGCCAGGGCACCGTCCTGGACTCGAATGCCGCCGCCGAGGCCGCATGGCCCGGCGCCAGCCTGAAGGGCCTCCGGATCCAGGATAGCCGTCTCCCGGCCCTCGGCGGCCAACTCCCCGACGCGTTCGAACGTGTGCTGGCGCAACGCATCGTCGTCACGATCGAGCACGAATCCCTGGTGGCCGGGCGCCCCGCGCACCACGAATTCCGGCTGGCCCCCCTGCCGGGCGAAGAACTCCTCCTGCTCATCCGCGACGTCACGGAATGCCGGCAGTCGGACAAGGCCCTGCGCGAAAGCGACGCGCAGTTTCGCGTCGTCACCCAGAACATCACCGATGCGTTCTGGATCCGCTCACCGGACATGCGTGAGGTGCGGTACGTGAGCCCGGCGTTCGAGAAGATCTGGGGACGGCCGGCGAGCTTCCTGTACGGCAATCCCCACCTGTGGGCCGACTTCATCGTGCCCGAGGACCGGGAGTACGTCGTGCGCACGTTCTCCGGCCTCACCGGGGATGCCCGGACGCTGGACGTCGAATACCGCATCGCCCGGCCCGACGGCGAGATCCGGTGGGTGCGGGTGCGCGGCTTCCAGGTGCGCGACGCCCGTGACGAACTGGTCTGCCACACGGGCATCGTCACCGACGTCACCGAGCGCAAGCTCGCGCAGGCCGAGCTCGACGCGGCGCACAAGCAGCTCATGGACGCTTCGCGGCGGGCGGGGATGGCGGAGATCGCCACCAACGTGCTGCACAACGTCGGCAACATCCTCAACAGCGTCACGGTGTCGGCCGGTTTGGTGCGCGGCGCGCTGCGGACGTCCCGCGCCCAGGGGTTGAAGCGGGCCGTGCAGATGCTGGACGACCATGCCGACCGGCTCGGCGAATTTCTCCTGGGCGACGAGAAGGGCCGGATGCTGCCGGGATACCTGCGTGACATCAGCCTGGCGCTGCGGCAGGAGCAGGAGGAGATGATCACCGAGCTGGAGCAACTCGGTCGCGGCATCGACCACATCCGGCAGGTCGTCACGATGCAGCAGTCCTATGCGGGCAGGGCCGGCGTGGTGACTGCCGTGCGGATCAACGACCTGGTGGAGGATGCGGTACGGATCAATGGCCAGAAGCTGGAGCGCGACCAGGTGTCGGTCGTCCGGGAGCTGGCCTCGCTGCCCAAGGCGCGGCTCGACCGCGCGCGCGTCCTGCAGGTCCTGGTGAACCTGATCGGCAATGCCAGCGAGGCGCTTCGGACGAGCCCCCCGGAGGCCCGCCGCATCACCGTACGGGCGGAAGAAGGCGCCGGCCGCCGCGTTCGCCTCTCGGTGCAGGACGAGGGCGAGGGCATCTCCGCGGTGAACCTGACGCGCATCTTCGCGCACGGGTTCACGACGCGCAAGCACGGCCACGGTTTCGGCCTGCACAGCTGCGCGCAGGCGGCAGCCGAAATGAACGGCACGCTCACGGTGCACAGCGACGGGCCGGGCCATGGCGCCACCTTCACTTTGGAGCTTCCGTTGGAACCCATCGAGACTTTGACATGAGCGCGCCCAACCGCCGCATCCTGCTGGTCGACGACACCCCGTCGATCCATGAAGACTTCCGCAAGGTCCTGGCGCGCCAGCCGGCGGCGCGCCTCGACGCCGTCGAGACCTCGCTGTTCGGCCGTCCCGTGCAACCGGCCGCCGCGGGGTTCGAGGTGTCGTCGGCGCTCGACGGCGCCCGCGGCGTGGCGATGGCCGAGGCCGCCGTGGCTGCGGGCAGCCCGTTTGCCATGGCGTTCGTGGACATGCGCATGCCGCCCGGCTGGGATGGGGTGGAAACCATAGAACGGCTCTGGGCCGTGGATCCGCTGATCCAGGTCGTGATCTGCACCGCGTATGCCGACCATCCCTGGGAGGAGGTCATGGCCCGGCTCGATGTGCGGGACCGCCTGCTCGTCGTCAAGAAGCCTTTCGACGTCGTCGAGGTGAGCCAGCTGGCCCGGACGCTGACCGCCAAGTGGGACCTGGCGCGCCAGGCGGAAACCCAGATCGAGGGACTGGCGCGCGCCGTCGATGAAGTCAGGGCCAGCGAGGCGGCCCTGCGCCAGTCGCACAAGGAACTCGAGACCTTCGCGCACGCGCTGTCACACGACCTGCGCGGCCCGCTCACCGCACTCGGGTCGTTCACGCAACTGCTGGCCCGCGAGCTCGAAGGTGCCGCCGCCGGCAAGGCACTGCACTACCTCACCAGGATCCAGGCGAACGCCGCCATGGCCGGGCAGCAGATCGACGACCTGCTGTTCCTGGACGGCGTGTCGCGAACCGAGCTGAATCCCGAACCGGTCGAACTCGGCGCCCTCGCACGCGAATTGATGGACGCGCTGCAGCTGTCGGAGGTCGGCCGCGAGGTGGCGCTCACCGTGCACGAAGGCCTCTGGGTGTACGCCGACCGCAACCTCGCGCGCATCCTGCTGCGGCAGCTGCTGGTCAACGCATGGAAATTCACGGCCGGGCGATCGCCGGGACGGATCGAGGTCGGCAGGTCGACGGACGCGGTCGGCGAACCCGCTTTCTATGTCCGGGACAACGGCCACGGGTTCGAGATGATGTACGCGGGCAAGATGTTCCTGGTGCCGCAGCGACTCCACCGCGACAGCGAGCCGGCAGGGTCCGGCACGGGGCTGGTCGTCGTGAGTCGCATCGTCGGCCGACATGGCGGCCGCGTGTGGGCCGAGTCGGCGCCTGGCGCCGGCGCGACATTCCATTTCACGCTGCCGGCCGCATCGCCCGCCGCATGAGCCGCCCCGACTACGCCGCCGGCGGCTTCGCCGGTGCGCGGACGATGCCGGCGCCCACCTGGCCGGCCTTCTCCCAGTCTCCCGCGGTGAACCAGGCATCGCCCTCGAGATAGGCGCGCAGCATGGCCAGCGCGTCGAAGCCCCAGAACAGTTTGCCGTCCACCTCGTACGTGGGGACGCCGAATACGCCCCGCGCGATGGCGCCGTCGGTGTTGTCCTTGAGTTCGCCCTTGACGGCATCGCTCGCTGGGTCGCGCTTCGGCGCCAGCAGTTGTTTCAGCGACTCCAGGCGCCGCGCATCGCCTGCATCGGCGCCACCGCGCCAGACGTGGCGGAAGATCGTTTCGCATACGTAGCGGTTGGCCAGGCCGTTCTCGCCGCACGCCAGCGCCAGCCGCAACATCGCCAGCGGGTTGAAGGGGTGAGCCGCCGGCATCTGCATCGGCACGCCGTCTCGGTGCGCCTGCCACAGCACCTGGCGGTAGGTCCAGTCGCGCTTGGGCGCGATCTCGGCAGGGCCGAGCTGGCCGTGGTGCTTGAGCAGGCCGGCGAACAGGACGGGGCGGTAGTCCACCGCGTAGCTCAGGCCCTGCAGCGCCTCGGGCAGCTTCTCGAACGCCAGGTAGGCGTAGGGAGAGATGAAGTCGAGAGAGAAGGTGATCTGTTTCATGCGGTCTTCCGTTCGACCTGGCCTTGTCGAAGGGCAATCCTTTGACCGATTGCCCTCCACACTTCGCGCTTGCTTTCCTCTGCCATCCGTCCCCACAGCGCGATCTCGTCCAGCGTCCGGAAGCAGCCCTCGCACAGCTCGCTCACCGGGTCCATCCGGCAGATCGACACGCAAGGCGAAGGCACTTCGTCGCACAGGCCCGCCGCCACCTGGCGCGCCCGCTTGGCGAGCAGGTCGATCGCGGCCATCAGCCGCCTCCCGCCGACTCGACGACGTCCACCACCGGCGCGCCGGTCAGCCGCTCCAGGTCGTGCGGACGCAGCTTGAACACGCCGTGCGGATGGCCCGCGGCGGCCCAGATCTCCTCGAAGCGGAACAGCTCGCGGTCGATCAGCGTCACGGGAGGCTGGCTGTGCGCCACCGGCGAAACGCCGCCGATGGAGTACCCGGTGCGGCTCTTGACGAACTCCGCGTCGGCGCGGCCCGTCTTGCCGACGATGGCGTCCACCTTCTTCTCGTCCACGCGCCGGTCGCCGGAGGTGATCACGAGCACCGCCGCGTCGTCGCTCTTGCGCCGGAAGATGATGCTCTTGGCGATCTGCCCCACCGCGATGCCGAGCGCATCGGCCGCCTGCTGCGCCGTGCGCACGGCGTCCTGCAACATCACCGGCGTATGCGGATGCCCCTTGTCCTGCAGCGCGCGGGCCACGCGCTGCACGCCCTCCGGAAGCGATGTCAACTCAGCGCCACACATTCAGTGCCCCCACGCTTGCCACCGCGTGGCTGCGTTGCCCCCCCGAGGGGGCCTTCGCGACTTGGGGCGGCCCGGCGTTGCTCATCACCGGTCAGCCAGCGCGCTTGTTGAGGATCGCCTTGGCGGCATTCGAATTCGGCTGGCGGCCCAGGTAGTCGCTGATGTACTTGCCGGCGTCGATCAGCTTGTCCAGGTCGATGCCGGTCTCGATGCCCATGCCCTGCAGCATGTACACCACGTCCTCGGTCGCGACATTGCCCGTGGCGCCCTTGGCGTAGGGACATCCACCCAGCCCCGCCGATGACGTGTCGTACTGCCAGATACCCATTTCAAGGGCGGCCAGGGTGTTAGCGAGCGCCTGCCCGTAGGTGTCGTGGAAATGGCCGGAGAGGTCGTCGATGTCGTAGTGCCTGAGCGCGGCTTCCATCGCCCGTTGCACCTTGACCGGCGTGCCGACGCCGATCGTGTCGGCCACGCCGACATGCTGCACGCCGATCTGCTTCATCAGTCTCGCCACCAGCTCGACGCGCTCGGGCGCGATGTCGCCCTCGTAAGGGCAACCCACCGCGACAGAGATCGCGCCGCGCACGTGGATCCCCCTGGCCCGTGCCGCCTCGACGACCGGCGCGAAGCGCTCGATGCTCTCGGCGATGGAGCAGTTGATGTTGCGCTGGCTGAAGGCCTCGCTGGCGGCGCCGAACACGACGACTTCATGAGGCCGGCTGGCGACCGCAGCCTCGAAGCCCTTCATGTTGGGCGTGAGCACCGAGTAGCGGACGCCCGGTTTGCGCTCGACGAGCGCCATCACCTCGGCGGCGTCGGCCATCTGCGGCACCCATTTGGGCGAGACGAAACTGGTGACCTCGATTTCCTTCAGCCCGGCGTCCTGCAGGCGGTGCACGAGGCCCACCTTGACTTCGGCGGGCACGGGCTGCTTTTCGTTCTGCAAGCCGTCGCGCGGGCCGACATCGACGATCTTCACTCTGGGGGGAAATTTCATCATGCCTCCTGCCGAGCCGTCTCAAAGGAGGCATGCGCCCCCTCGGGGGGCAGCGAACGAAGGTGAGCGTGGGGGTTCATAGTTGTTCAGTATCCTCTTTGCCGGTCAACCACACCGGCGATGGGCTCTCCCCGCTCGAAGGCCAGGATCTTCCCGGCGATCTGCGTGATGGTTTCGTCGCGCAGCGTGCGCGCCGAGGTGTGCGGGGTCACGGTGATCTTCGGATGGCGCAGGAAAACGTGCCCCGGCGGCAGCGGCTCGGCGCGGAACACGTCCAGCGCCGCGCCCGCCAGGTGGCCGGAATCGAGCAAGGCCACCAGGTCTTCCTCGACCAAATGGCCGCCGCGCGCCACGTTGATCACGTAGCCGCCCGGCATCAGCCGCGACAGGCTGCGCGTGTTCATGATGTTCTGCGTCTCGGACGTCAGCGGCAGCAGGCAGACCAGCACGCGCGTCGCCGCGAGGAAGTCGTCGAATTGCTCAGACCCGGTGAAACATCGCACGCCCGGCACTGTCTTGGCGGTGCGGCTCCATGCAAGCACGGGAAACTCGAAATGCTGGACGGCCTGCGCCACCCGCAGCCCCAGCACGCCCAGGCCCATGATCCCGACCGGAAAGTCCGCCCGGCTGCGTGGCTTGCGGTACGACCACTTGCCCGCCGCAATGTCCTGCTGGTAGCCGTCCAGCTCGCGAAAATGACGGATCAGCGCATGGCAGACGAACTCCGCCATCTGCACGGCCATGCCGCCGTCGTCGATCCGCACTACGATGGCCTCCGGCGGCAGCGCCAGCTTCATCAGCGCGTCAACGCCGGCGCCGATGTTGAAGACGCCCTTCAGCCGCGGCTGCTCGTCGAGGAACTGCTGCGGCGGCGACCACACCACCGCGTAATCGGCCTGCGGCGCGCCCGGTTGCCATTCATCGACGGTTGCCGCGGGGAGCGCCGGACGCAGGGCGCCCACCCAGGGCGCGGCCTTGGTGCCATTGGCGCAAAAGAGGATTCGCATGGACGTCATTTTGCAGGATGCTGTCATGCCGGGCTTGGCCCGGCATCCATGCCACGCATGGCACGGACCATGGATTGCGGATCAAGTCCGCAATGACAAATCAAATCATGAGCTTGAGCAGCTCCGCGCCTTCCGCCACCTGGTCACCCGGCCCATACATGAGTTCGGCCACGACGCCATCGGCAGGCGCCGCAATGGTGTGCTCCATCTTCATCGCTTCCATCACCGCCAGCGCCTGGCCCTTGGTGACCTTGTCGCCCGCCTGGACGGCGAACGACACGACCTTGCCCGGCATCGGCGCCGTGAGGCGGCCGGTATCGACTTCGCCCTCGCCGGCATGCGCGAGCAGGTCGATCGCCAGGATCTGCGTGGCGCCGCGGGCGCTGAACACGTGGTCATGCTCGCCCGTGGCGTACACCGTCGCCACGAAGCGCTGCCCCGCGTAGTCGATGTCGATGCCCTGCGCCGTGGGCTTGAACGACAACGCGCCGGAGACATTGCCCACCGTCAGGGTCAACGCCCCGTCGTGCAGGTAGGTCAGCTCGGCCCGGGCCGGCTCGCCGCCGAACTCGAACTGGAACGGGCGCACGTTGAGGCCGTGCGATCGCCAGCCGTCGCGCCGGCTGAAAGGATCGGCAGCTTCTTCGGCTTTCTCGTGCAGCAGCGCCTGGGCGACAGCCGCGGCTGCCGCGAGTGGCAGGCCCAGCGGCTCCTGGTTGAACAGCACGGCCTGCTCTCGCGGAATCAGCGCCGTGTCGAGGTTCGCTTTTTCGAACGACGGGCTGCGCACGACGTAGCGCAGGAACTGCACGTTGGTGGCGACGCCGACGATGTGCGTCTGCGCCAGGGCCTCGTCCAGCCGGGCCAGCGCCTGCTCGCGCGTGCTGCCGTGAACGATCAGCTTGGCGATCATCGAGTCATAGTACGGCGAGATCGCGTCGCCCTCGCCGAAGCCGGCGTCGATGCGAACCGGCGCGGCGTCATGGAACGGCTCGCCATCCGCGTTGCGGCGGAAGGCCACGTGCCGCGGCCAGCGCGCGACGTACAGGCGGCCGGTCGCGGGCAGGAAATTGTTGTCGGGCGTCTCGGCGCAGATGCGGGCCTCGATCGCGTGGCCGTTGATCTTCAGCTCTTCCTGCTTCAGCGGCAGCGGCTCGCCGAAGGCCACGAGCAACTGCCATTCGACCAAATCGAGCCCGGTGATCGCTTCCGTCACCGGGTGCTCCACTTGCAGCCGCGTGTTCATCTCCATGAAGAAGAAGTTCATTTCGCCGCCTTCGCGCTGCTCGACGATGAACTCCACCGTGCCGGCGCCGACGTACTTCACGGCGCGGGCGGCCGCGACGGCGGCCCCGCCCATCTGCCGGCGCATCGCCTCGGTCAGGCCGGGCGCGGGCGCTTCCTCCAGCACCTTCTGGTGCCGCCGCTGCACCGAGCAATCGCGCTCGAACAGGTACACGTAATTGCCGTGCGTGTCGCCGAACACCTGGATCTCGATGTGGCGCGGCCGCTGCACGTATTTCTCGACCAGCACGGCGTCGTCGCCGAAGCTGTTGATGGCTTCGCGCTTGCAAGAAGCGAGCGCAGCGTCGAAGTCAGCCGCCTTGTCCACCGCGCGCATGCCTTTGCCGCCGCCGCCCGCGCTGGCCTTGATCAGCACCGGGTAGCCGATGCGCTCGGCCTCTGCCGCGAGCAGGACCTTGTCCTGGTTCGAGCCGTGGTAGCCCGGCACCAGCGGCACGCCCGCCTTTTCCATCAGCTGCTTGGATTCCGCCTTCAGGCCCATCGCCTGGATCGCCGAGGGCGGCGGGCCGATGAACACGAGGCCCGCATCCGCGCAGGCCTGGGCGAACTCCTCGTTCTCGGAGAGGAAGCCGTAGCCCGGATGGATCGCCTGCGCGCCCGTGGCCTTGGCCGCTTCGATGATGCGGTCCCAGCGCAGGTAGCTGTCCTTGGGCGCGCTGCCGCCGATGTGCAGTGCCTCGTCGCAGGCGCCGACGTGCAAGGCTTGGGCGTCCGCGTCGGAGTACACCGCGACGGTGCGAATGCCCATGCGCTTGGCCGTCGAGGCGACGCGGCAGGCGATCTCACCGCGGTTGGCAATCAGGATTTTCTTGAACATTCAGTTTCCTTGGGGCGAGCGGTTGCCCGCGAAGAACTCACTTGACTTCTGTATCACGATGCGCAGGAACTTCACCAGCACGATCATCAGCAGCACCGCGCCCACCAGCGTCAGCAGCAGCGCGATCGCAAAGATGGCCGGATGCGTCGCGGCCAGCCAGAGCATGAACACGACGAAACCGTCCTCGAACAGCGAGACGGCGACGTTGGAGAACGGCTCGGGCGAGGTGTTGACCGCGGCGCGCGTCGTCAGCTTCGCGGTATGGCTGGTCGCGGCGAGGGTGCCGCCCAGCAATGCGGCGATCCAGCCCATGGCCTGGCTGTCCGCGCCGAGTGCCCCGGCGGCCAGCGCCGCGCCCGCCGGGATTCGGATCACGGTGTGGACCATGTCCCACATCGAATCCACCAGCGGGATCTTGTCGGCGAAGAATTCGATGAAGCACATGAAGCCGCTGGCGGCCAGCACGCCCGGGTGTTGCAGCACCTGCAATCCCTGCGGCAGGTCGATCAGGCCGAAATAGCCGGCCGCGCCCACGAGGAACACCGCGGCATACAGGCGCACGCCGCTCGCCCAGCCCAGCGCAGCGGCCAGGGCCAGCAGCTGGGGCGTGTCGAGCAGGTGCCGGAAGCCTTCCATGGATTCAGCCTTGCGCCAGCCAGCCCGGCTTGCGCTTGCCCAGGAACGACTGGATGCCCTCACGGCCCTCGTCGCTCACGCGGATGTCGGCGATGCCCTGCACCGTGCGGTCGATCAGCAGTTGCGTGATGTCTTTTTCCGCGACGTCCTGCACCAGCGCCTTGCAGGCTTTCAACGCCGCCGGCCCGGCCAGGAGCAGGGACTGCGCGATCTCCGCGACCTTGGCGTCGAGCTGCGCGGACGGCACGACTTCATGCACAAAGCCGATGCGCAGCGCCTCCGCCGCGCTGAAGCGTTCGGCCGTGAGGAAGTAGCGGTGCGCCGCCCGCGCGCCCATGGCACGGATCACATAAGGGCTGATGGTGGCCGGGATCAGTCCCAGCTTCACTTCGCTCAGGCAGTACTGGGCCGTATCCGCCGACACCGCGATGTCACAGGCCGCGACCAGTCCCGTGCCGCCCGCGTAGACGTCGCCCTGCACGCGCGCGATGGTCGGCTTGGGGCAGCGGTAAATCCCCTTGAGCATGTTCGCGAGCGCGGCGGCATCGGCGACGTTCTCGTCGCGCGTGTAACCCGCCATGCGCTTCATCCAGTTGAGGTCGGCGCCGGCGCAGAACGCCGGGCCGTTGCCGGCCAGCACGATGCAGCGCACTTCGGCGCGGTCGTCCAGCTCCGAGAAGACCGCCGTCATCTCCGCGATCACCTCGTCGTTGAAGGCGTTGCGCACTTCGGGCCGGTTGAGCGTGACGGTGGCCACGCCCGCTTCGAAACTCAATTCCAGGTGTTTCATGGGGGTCCTTCAATACCGCTTGGCGACTTCTTCCAGCATCACTTCCGTCGCGCCGCCCCCGATGGCCAGCACCCGTGCGTCGCGCCACAGCCGCTCGATCGCCGTTTCGCGGATGTAGCCCATGCCGCCGTGGAACTGCTGGCACGCCTGCACCACCTCATTGACGAGCTCGCCGGTCAGCGCTTTCAGCATCGACACATCCTGCACGATGTCGTGACCCTGGGTGACGCGCCATGCACAGTGATACATGAATTGCCGCGCGGCACGCGTCCTGGCGTCCAGCATCGACAACCGCTGGCGGATGGTTTGCTGGTCCCACAGCGGGCCGCCGAAGGCCTGGCGCTGCCGCACGTAGTCGAGCGTGAGCTTGAGGGCCTGCTGGCAGTGGCCCACGGCCATCGCCGCCAGCGCGATCCGCTCGGTCTGGAAGTTCTTCATCACCGAGTAGAAACCCTTGCCCTCCTCGCCCAGCAGGTTGCCGGCCGGGATGCGCACGTTGTCGAGGATGAGTTCGGCCGTGTCGGAGGACAGCCAGCCCGTCTTCTTCAGCGCCCGGCCGACGGAAAAGCCCGGCGTGCCCTTCTCGACGATGAACATCGACATGTCGCGCTTGCCGCTGCCCGTCTTGGCGACGATGAAGTACAGGTCCGCGTGCACGCCGTTGGTGATGAACATCTTGGTGCCGTTCAGCACCCATTGGTTACCGTCCCGCTTTGCGGTGGTCCGGATGCCCGCGACATCGGAGCCCGCACCCGGCTCGGTGATGCCCACCGCCGTGATCAGTTCGCCGCCGGTCACGCGGCGCAGGTACTTGTCCTTCTGTGCCGGCGTGCCCGCATGGTGCAGGTGCGGGCTGGCCATGTCCGTGTGCACCAGCACCGTGATGATGAACCCCGCGAAGGTGGATTGCGACAGCGCCTCGGCGAACACCAGGTTCGTCAGCGCGTCGGCCTCCGCGCCGCCGTACGCGCTCTCGTACATCAGGCCGAACAAGCCGGCCTGCCCCATGCGGCGCAGCACGTCGCGCGGCACGCAGCCCTGCTCTTCCCACGCCTGCGCCACCGGCTCGACCTCGCGGGCGATGAACTTCGCGATCTGGTCGCGCAGCAGCTCGTGGTCGGGGTTGTCGTAGATCATTTGCATATTGGCCTCGGCTGTCATCCCGGACTCGATCCGGGATCCAGGTACCTGGATTGCGGGTCAAGCCCGCAATGACAACTTCCTTTTTCTACATCCGGAACACGCCGAACTTCGGCTCGCCGATCGGCGCATTGAGCGTCGCCGACAGGCCCAGCGCCAGCACGCGGCGCGTGTCGGCCGGGTCGATCACGCCGTCGTCCCACAGCCGCGCCGTCGCGTAATACGGGTGGCCCTGCACTTCGTACTGGTCGAGGATGGGCTGGCGGAAGGCCTGCTCCTCTTCCTTGGTCCACTGCCCGCCGCGCGCCTCGATGCCGTCGCGCTTGACGGTGGCCAGCACGCTGGCCGCCTGCTCGCCGCCCATCACGCTGATGCGCGCGTTCGGCCACATCCAGAGGAAGCGCGGGGAATAGGCCCGGCCGCACATGCCGGAGTTGCCGGCGCCGAAGCTGCCGCCGAGGATGATCGTGAACTTGGGGACGCTGGCGGTGGCCACGGCCGTCACCATCTTCGCGCCGTGGCGAGCGATGCCCTCGGCCTCGTACTTGCGGCCCACCATGAACCCGGTGATGTTCTGCAGGAAGATCAGCGGCACCTTGCG
>JAUYOG010000019.1 GCA_030695945.1 Ramlibacter sp. | reverse complement strand
ACCAGCTGAAAAGCAGTCGGCCGAGATTCCCGCCTCGGCCGCTGCCACCCGAACCGCTTCCGGACCGGGGCGGGTCAAACCAAACAAGGTTCTCACCACACAGGATGAATCTTGCCACGGTTTGGTCAGGAGTCCGGCGATCCATGCCTTCGGGCAGAAAGACCTGCAACCATGAGCAAAACATCTGCTCCGCAGAAGATCGGTCGCGACGCGCGCACGGGCGAGTTCATCCCCGTGCGAGAAGCCGAGCGCCGCCCCTCGACTACGACCGTGGAGACGATCAGCCGGCCTGCGCCGGCGCCGTCGAAACCGGGCAAGAAGTGAGTCCGTCGCGGCGGCCGGCACGTCGCCGGCTGGCCGCCTTTCATCGAAAAGGGAGCCACCATGCCGGGAGCCTATGCCCATCTTTCCGTGGTCAACGACGCCCAGAAGCTCGCTGAAGCCGTGGGCCTGGGCAACGAGACGCTGTACCACCTCAGCCTGAACCTGAAGTTCGTCGAACTCGGCGCCGTCAGCCCGGACTACCCCTACCTGGCGCTGAAGGCCGGGCAGAAGAAGTGGGCCGACAACATGCACTATGCCAACACGGCCAAGCTGATGCAGGCGGGTGTGGCCGCGATTCCGCGCCTTCCGCAGCAGGCCCAGGGCCGCGCAACGGTCTGGCTGCTCGGCCTCGCCGCCCACATTGCCACCGACATGACCATCCATCCGGTTGTGGAGCTGCGGGTGGGGCCGTACCAGGGCAACGAGGCCGAGCATCGCCGCTGCGAAATGCATCAGGACGCTTTCATCTTCCCGCGCGTGATGAACGTGGGAGAGACCGGCCTGAGCGAGCACTTGGCTACCGGCATCGCAACCTGCCATGCGCCTGATGACGAGGATGCGTTGGATCCGGCCGTGCGGCACGTGTGGATGGAGATGCTGGAGGCCGCCTACCCCGGCCAAGGCGCGGCGCAGGGCGCTTCGCCCGATGCCTGGCACAACGGCTTTCGCGGCGTGTTGTCGGCGATGGCCGGGGTCAACCACCTGTTCCCAATCGCCCGCCACGTCAGCACCAAGCTGAACCTGACTTACCCGACCGAGGCCGAGATCGACGACAGCTTCATCTCGCAGCTGAAGACGCCGGAAGGCCCGATGCACTACCAGGCGATCTACGAGCGCGCACGTGCCAACGTGCTGCTGGTGTGGAAGGGTCTGGACGAGGCATTGGAGCGGGGCGGCTCGGACGCCCTTGACCGCTTGGAGAACTGGAACCTCGACACCGGCCGCAGCGTGCAGACCGGCCAACTCGTCTTCTGGAGCGAAGCATGAAGCGCAAGATACACCTGCTCGTCTACTTGGCCCTCGCAGCATCGCTGCTGGCGGCCTGCGCGCTGCGCCCAAGCGAGCGCGAGATGAACTACCTGGCCTCGGCCCTGACCAAGGTGTCGGCAGCCGTGGACGCCACGGTGCGCTTTCGCCCCCCGCCGACGGCCGCTTCGGAGGCCGAGATGCTGCAGGCCTCGACCTCCCACGACCCGGGCCTGCTCAAGCCCTTCGCCGATTACACCTTGCGGGTGCAGCGATCTGGCCGCGCCTCAGTGGTCCTGGTATGCGACCGCGCCGCCAAGACGGCGCTCCTGGAGGACGCAGGCTGTACAGCCAAGCTGGACGAACATCGCTGGTCCGAGGCCACCGCGCAGCGCTGCGAATTCACGCTAGACCTAAGCACGGTCTGCGGACGGTAAACCAAGGAAGGGAGAGAGTCATGGCCAAGAACATCGTCATCTTCTCGGACGGCACCGGCCAGGCCGGCGGCCTGAAGCCGGACCAGAACGTCAGCAACATCTACAAGCTGTACCGGGCATGCCGGTCGGACCCGGAGAGCGACATCGACCCTGCCAAGCAAATCGCCTTCTACGACGCGGGTCTAGGCACGGAAGCCGATGGCGGGCCCATCCCGTTCAAGCCGCTGCAGACCATCCGGAAGTTCTATAGCGGAGCGACTGGTACGGGTCTGATGCGCAACGTGGCCGACTGTTACCAGGCGATCCTGAAGCACTACGAACCGGGCGACCGCATCTACCTGTTTGGTTTCAGCCGCGGTGCATACACTGCGCGCTGCGTGGGCGGTGTGCTGGGCCTGTGCGGCGTACCCACGCTCGGCGAGGACGGCTGTCCTCTCCCCCGGTACGGCCAAGCGCTTCGCGCCATCGCCGATGAGGCCGTGCAAGATGTCTACGAGCACGGCGCCGGGCGCGGCAAGGACGAACACACTCAGCAACGCAAGGAGAAGGCGCGCCGGTTCCGCGAGAAGTACGCCAGCAACGACGAGCAGGGCAACGCCAACACAGTGCCGTACTTCATTGGCGTCTTCGACACCGTTGCATCCCTGGGTGCTCCCCTGCCACGCCGAATCCTCATGCTGGCCGGATTGGCTTGCGCCACAGCCTTCGGAGCGTTCCTCGCGGCGAGCATTGGCAACGCGATCTTCGGCTTGCCGACGAAGGCGACTGCTTGGACCTTGCTTGGCCTGGGCGCTCTGATGATGGGCGTGGACTACGTGCGGTCGCACTACAAGTCGATCAGCGACTACCCGCGGCCGGGAGAGTTCGACTGGCACTTCACCACCTGGCGGTTCAAGTTCTATGACGAGAATCTGAACCCCCGTGTCCAGTTCGCCCGTCATGCCCTGGCCATTGACGAGACGCGCAAAGACTTTGCGCGCGTGAAGTGGGCCTCGCCGCATGACTGGCCGGCGCGACTGGGGGAGCCGGAGTGGCTGCGCCAAGTCTGGTTCGCCGGCAATCACTCCGACATCGGCGGAAGCTATGCCCAGGACGAGTCGCGGCTGTCCGATATCGCCCTGGACTGGATGGTAAAGCAGACCCAGGAACCCTCGCACAAGCTGCTGGTCGATTTCAACCGGCTCAAGCTTTTCCCCGACCCCTTCGGGATGCAGCACTGCGAAGTGAAGTCCATGCGCGACTCGTTTCCGGCATGGCTTCAGCGCAAGTGGCGACCGGTCTGGTCGCAGAAATTGCGGGAGATCAACCCCGAGGCACCGTTGCATCCGTCAGTGCTGGTCCGGTTCGACGCGACCGATGGTGTGTCGTTCTACGGCGTGCGGACACCGTACCGCCCGGCAAACCTGACCATCCACCAGAAAGTGGCGGCGTTCTACGCTACCGCGCCCGAGGTCGCGGTGTCCGCTGCGCCCACGAATGTCCCACCGGGATTGGCCTAGGGAGACGGGGATATGGCACTGATCGAAGCCTGCGCAGCCATGGCGCTTCTCTACGCGCTGCTTTCCATCGTCGCATCGGCCGCGAAAGAAGCGGTCGAAACCTGGGCGCAGAAGCGCAAAGATGATTTCCGCGGCGCGATGCGCGACCTTTTGCAAGACGAGGGCGCCAAGCGGTTCCTAGAGCACGCGCGCATCAGGGCGCTCACGTCCACCATCGGCCCACCCGACCCGGACAACAAGAACCACTGGCCCAGCTACGTCGATCCGAAAGTGTTCGCCGCCGTGGCCGCCGACTTGGCCAAGGAGTTCCCCAACAGCCGTATCGGGGAAGTCGTAACTTGGGCCGGCACTGCCAAAGAAGGGGCGGTGGACGTGCTCCAGCAGGTCTACTCGGAACGCATGGAGCGTCTGAGCGGCAGCTTCAAGCGCCACGCGCAGAAGTCGCTCCTAGTCATCGGGCTGGGAGTTGCAGTCCTGGTCGACGCCGACACCATCCAGATGGCGCGCCGGTTGAGCAGTGATGCCCCGGCGCGCACGGCGCTTGCGCAGCTCTCGATGGAGGCGACGACACAGCAGGATCTGGAGAGGGCCTGCGGGGTGGTGGCGGGCGATGATCCCCAAGCTAAGTCCTCCAAGTTGATCGCATGCGTCCAGACGCGGGCGCCGGACCTGCTTGGCTGGAACACGAAGAAGCTCGATGCGCTGGTGGCGACGCCAGGGCCGATGTTTGCCCTGGTCCTGCTCGGCAAGGTCTTCGGCTATGTGCTGACAGCTGTTGCCATCTCGCTGGGCGCTGCGTTCTGGTTCGACCTGATCAGCAAAGTCGCCAACATCCGCTCCACCAGCAAGCCCAAGCGGGACGACCGCTAGCAAGGCACCCTTTTCCACGAGGAATCCGTGTTCGGAAGCATTGACAAGAGCAAAGGGCTGCTGTTCGTCACTTACGACCTCGGCCAAGTACTGCGCGCCACGATGGACACCATGCGGCGCGAGGTCGAAGGGCTGGAGGCCAATCGGCTGCTCAACACCGCGCCAGAGGATCTGAAGCACTACCTGGTCGAAGCACACGGCGTGGCGCCGATCCAGCTTCTCAAAGACCAGTGGTACGCCGACTCCGAGGAAGTGCAGGTGGATGTCCGCCGCGACCAGGGCCGCTGGATCGATGACCGCAGCCGACCGGTCCTGATCGCTGGCGAGCGGGTGGAGGTGAGGGTTCCGTTCCAGGGGGAGCCGGAGTTGTTCTATGCGCGCGCGAACACTTTCAATATGAACCCGCCGCGCGCCATCATCGAGAAGAATGAACTGGTCCTGCGGTACGACACGCCCGCCGACCAGGCGCGCGACATCCGCGCCCTAGTGGATCGGGCGATTGCCGACATCGAGCAGCACCTGGATTGGCAGCGGGGGATGATCGACGCGCACAACGCCGCGTTACCCAGTGCCGCGGAGGATGCTATCCAGCAACGACGCACCCGCCTGCTCGCGCAGTCTCAGAGAGCCTCAGCCTTGGGCATTCCCATCCGGCGTCGCGAGAACGCGCCGAACACGTACGCATTGCCCACCGTCCGGCGCATCGCCAAGCCCGCGCTTCCGCCAGCCACCTCCGCCCGATTCGAGCCCGAGCCGGTCTGGGCGATCGAACAGTATGAGCAGGCGCTCAAGATCATGCAGGACATGGCGCTCGTGATGGAGCGCAGCCCGGCCGCGTTCCGCTCGATGGACGAGGAAGCCTTGCGACAACACTTTTTGGTGCAACTGAACGGCCAGTTCGAGGGTAGGGCAACCGGCGAAACCTTCAACATGACGGGCAAGACGGATATCTTGCTGCGCGAGGGCGACCGAAACGTCTTTATCGCAGAGTGCAAATTCTGGAGGGGCCCCAAGGCATTTGGGGCGGCGATCGATCAGCTATTGAGCTATTCCACGTGGCGCGATGGCAAAGCGGCCATCTTAGTTTTCAATCGCGGGACGGAAACGTCCACCGTGATGTCGGGCATTAGTAGCACGGCAAGCGCCCACGCCAATTTCAAGCGAGTCTTGAACTGGAGCCATGAAAGTGGTTTCAGATATGTCTTCCACGCCAATGGTGACGCCAATCGCGAGATCACCGCTACGGTACTGGTCTTCCACGTCCCGACGTGAATTCTGGCGACATGGCCGTGTGGTGATTCGCATTCACCGCTCGGCTGCGCGAGGCCAAAAGGAGGGCCGTCGAGCGGGCGTTTCTCGCTAGCTAAGAAATCGGCAAAGAATTAGCTAGAGTCATGGAGTTTCCGCGGTTATAGCTTAGGATGGATCCATGGCAACTAGCAGCAAGAAGTCGAGCTCTGCAAAAACGGCGAGCACCGAATCAAAGAGGGTCGGCCGCAATGCCAAGACCGGCGAGTTCGTCACAACCGTGTCCTCGAAGAACCAAGTCACGCTCTCGCATGACGTGCGCAGCGTCGCTGGCATCCAGGCAGGCTCAAATGTAATTGTCACGCCTCTAGGAGACGGGCGGATCATGATCCGAGAGAAAAGCGGGAAGATCGTGGACCTGCGCGGCGCGGCGGTCAAGACTCCCGCGAAGAAGAAGTGAGAGCCCTGGACACAAATCTGTTGGTGCGCATCCTCACCCGTGACGACGAGCGCCAAGCACGGGCGGTGGACCGACTGCTTGTTCGAACGGGTGACGAGGCGTTTTTCGTGCCAGCAACGGTTATGTTGGAAGTCGAGTGGGTGCTTCGTTCTGCCTTCCGCAAGAGCAAGGCCGCACGAATTCAAGCCTTCAACGCCCTGCTGGGCAACGGCGCCCTCCAGATCGAACACCATCAAGCTTTCGAGATTGCCCTGGATATGTTTGAGAACGTTGCACGCGCGGACTTTGCGGATTGCATCCACGTCGCGATGTCCCGCGGCCAACCCGACGGCCCGCGCGAGCCCTTGGTCACCTTCGATCGGATTTGCGCCAGATTGCCTGGAACGCAACGATTGAATGTGTAGACGCCTCGCTGAGCCCTGCGTGGGGACGGGCTTGGCGAAGGCGGAATGCCTTGATGTCTTGGGCGGCTTTGGCCGCGCTGAGCAGTCACCCCGCGGGATGGGCATCGCACGGATGGATTGATCCGTCAGATGCAGAACCGGACGAGTTTTGGCCCGCGTAAGGTCAGCCGAGTTGCTCTCCGGCCCTCCATGGGATCCTGTAGCAGGACAGGGACGGGTTTCCCAAAGAACAACCCGGCTCAATCTGCGGCCAATAACCTCATGTGATCGCGCATTTCGCGAATCTACCGGTCGCCGACATTTACCTCAATGTCGTAGAGACGATAGTCGCCGAGAATGCGGGGTAACACCGCGCTCTTGCTGGCGTTCACGCTCGCATGAGGTTGGTCACGGATCGTGTCGCTCGGTGCGAGCGAGGGCTCGGATGCCACCTCCTGTGCGGCGGTCTCCCCGGCTGCGGTCTTGCGGATTCAGCGGGAGCCAATCCTCGTCCATCTCCACCAAGTCAGGGTGCGGCCAGCCCAAGCCAAAACCGCGCCGCTGGCAAGACGCGCGGGCGGCAAGTGCTCAGCGAAGGGGTCGCCGCGCGCGCGGCGATCCGCCTGAAGCGTTCGAGCTAGGACCAGGCTTCACTGAACTCCTGGTGGTCGCGTACCGCCGGGAAGGTAACCTTGCCACGCTTCCAGCGAGCCACGCTCGACGCGTCGGTCATTGCCACGAAAAGCGCGGCGCCCAGTTCATAGATGTTGCTGTCCAGTCCGGCGCGCACACTGCCGGCAGCGTGCGCGTTGATCACGCCGGCCGCGACGGCGAGGCGTTCGACGCTCTGGATGTTCTGTGCCGGGCTCTGCGGATCATCGAAGGTCTCTTTGCAGGCAGCCACGTTCATCGAGTGATGCCTCCTGCATGCAAAGGGGCGGACGTCATAGGCCAAGCACTTATTGTCTTGCAGCAATGCGCATTCAACGTTCGTCGACTCGTGTTGCCGCGCGCTCAGCCCCGCGGTGGCGCTCGCGTTGGCGCGCAGACGCTTGACGACCCGTGTCTGCTCGTTCAGGGCCAGCTTGTGGATGAAGCCCGCGATGGTCAGGATCTCCGCGGCGCTTGCGATTACGCGGTAATGGCAACAATAGCTGCATCCGGACTTGCAGTCGACCTTCTGCGAAGCGGCGGCGATCGCACCGTCCAGCGTCTTGTGCAATTTGACGACGAGGGAGGCGGGATGCGCGCCCACGCGCTTGAGCTGTACCAGATCGGAAACGACGTCGGGCAGCAGACCCAGCGCCATCGCCGTCGCGCCCCGAACCAGGTCATCATTCGTCGAAGTCACAAGCGTTGGCCTCCATGTCGGACCATTGTGTGCGAACATGAGCCGCACACGACGCCAAAGGCCACGGGATTCGTTCCCGCCTGCCGAGCCGGCATGGCCGCCGCGACCCGAACGCACCGTCTGCCGTGCAGAAGGCTCAAGGCTTCTTGATCCGCGGCTCGAGGTAAGCGTCCAGGTCCACGCGCTTGAAGGGCGCCCGGCCCGGGTACTTCGCAAGGGAGGCGGCGACGACGTCGCGGTTGTGATTGTTGACGGTGAAGCCGTGCGTCTCGAGGTAGTGATCGATGTAATACTCGACCTCGTAGCTCTCCGTGGTGGACACGTAGATGCGATCGAGCTTGCCGATGTATTTCTTGTTGTCGTGACTTGACCAGTCGCCCTTCGTAGCCATTGAACTCCCCTGTCGCGGCGCGATGTGCCGCGGGCAATCCAAGCGTAACGCCGCCCACCCCGAAGGTCATCCCCCAATCGGAGGAGACGGTACACACCAAAGAACCGCTCTTGGCGGCGTGCCCCCGGTCTCCCATAATGGGCCCAACAAGGGGGAGTCAACGTGTTTCTCAACGACCAAGAGACGGCGGTCGACCTGCTGTATTACGAGGCGGTGGCCAAGACCGTCGTACGGTTGATCCGCGCAACGCCCACGACGCCGGTCACGATCGGTGTCCACGGTGATTGGGGCGCTGGCAAGTCCAGCGTACTGAAGATGACGTCGGCCGCGCTGGAGAAGGACCCCAAGGCCTTGTGCCTGTGGTTCAACGGCTGGACCTTCGAGGGGTTCGAGGATGCCAAGACGGTGGTCATCGAGACCATCGTCGAGGAGTTGCGGCGGGCGCGGCCCAACTCGACCAAGGTGGCGGATGCGGCGCGCAAAGTGCTCAAGCGCGTAGACTGGTTGAAGATGGCCAAGAAGGCCGGCGGCTTCGCCTTCACCGCCATGACCGGCATCCCCACGTTCGATCAGCTGGAGTCACTTGTCGACGGCGCCAAGGCATTGTTTGCGAACCCGGGGGACGCCGTGTCCGGCGAACAGCTGAAGGCCTTCGCGGAGCAGGCGGGCGAATACATAAAGGAAGGCGGTGGTGAGGCTGACCATGCGCCCTACCAGATGCACAAATTCCGCGAGGAATTCGAGGAGCTGATCGAGGCCGCCGACATCGACCAATTGGTGGTGATCGTCGATGACCTGGACCGCTGCCTTCCGGCGACCGCCATCGCCACGCTGGAGGCGATCCGGCTGTTCCTCTTCGTGCCGCGAACGGCCTTCGTCATCGGCGCGGACGAACTCATGATCGAATACGCGGTGCGCGAGCACTTCCCCGATCTGCCGCCCAGCATGGGTCCGGTCCCCTATGCCCGGAACTACCTCGAGAAGCTCATCCAGGTTCCGTTCCGGATCCCCGCGCTCGGGCTTGCGGAAACCCGTATCTACGTAACCCTGCTGCAGGTAGAGGCCGCGCTTGGATCCGCCGACCCGCGCTTCACGAAGCTGCTGGAGGGTGCGCGCGAAGAACTTCGCCGACCGTGGCTCAGTCGCGGGCTTGATGTCGTGGCTGTCTCGAAGATCCTCGACAACAAGGTGCCGGACGAGGTCAGGCGCGCCGTCGCGATCAGCACGCGGGTCAGTACCATCTTGACCGAAGGCACGCGAGGCAACCCGCGTCAGATCAAACGGTTCCTCAACTCGATGGCGCTGCGCCACGCCATCGCACAGGAGCGGGGGTTCGCCGACGAGATCGAACCACCGGTCATGGCCAAGATCATGCTCGCAGAGAGCTTCGCGCCGGACTTGTACGGGCAGCTGGCCAGGCTGGCCGTGGCGAGCAACGACGGCAAGGTGCCGGCGCTTGCGCAGTTTGAGGCTGCGGTCCAGGGTGCGCAGCAGCCGGCGCAGGCGAAGGGCGCCAAGGCCGACAAGAAGCAGGACCCGGAGCCGACCGCCCAGGCGCCTGAAGTTGAGGAGTGGTCTAAGAGCGATTGGATCAAGGCATGGGGCGCGATCGATCCGCCACTGGGCACTATCGACCTGCGACCTTACGTTTTCGCCACCCGAGACAAGCGCAGCTACCTGGGTGGCCTGACCGCAGCCGCGCATCTGGAGGGCCTGGTGGAGCGGCTCACCGGTCCGCGGCTGACCGTTCGCGGCTTGTCCGGCGAGGTGGCCAAGCTGAGCGGCGGGGAGGCCGAGCAGGTCTTCGATGCGCTGCGTTCGATGATCATGTCCATCGAGGACCTGGCGCGCGAGCCGAAGGGTATGCATGGCCTGATCCTGCTGGTCGAGCACCATGCAGGTCTGCAACGCAAACTAGTGGCGTTCCTGGCCGAGCTGCCGACGGCCAGGATCGGCGCATGGGCGACCAGCAACTTCACCAACGTCCTCACCGACCCCGCTATCGCGGGCGAGTTCAAGGCGCTGCTTCAGGCTTGGTCGGCCCAAACCGACAACACGAAGCTCAAGTCTGCCGCGACGGGCGTCCTGAAGCTCGCGGGCGGTAGCTGATGGGCACGTCCAAATCGTACGGTGGGCCCGGCTCGGGCCTGGTGCCGTCTTGGGTGGACGATCCCGCGCCGCCCGCGGCGCCGACCGCACCTGGCGGCCCTGTAACGCCGGCTCAGCCCACCCCGGGCGACGGCGCACCGGGGAATCAGCCTGTGACCCCCACGCCGGCCGGGCAGCCGGACACCGCCGGAACCAGCGCGTACTCCGGCGCGAAGCGCAAGTTCTCGTCGTTCGCCAGGAGCGGCAGCTCCAGTTCCCTTGGTGGGGCGATGCGCAGGTACGTGCAAAGCTCTGGGGGACCGGCCAAGGCTACGCGCAGGATGGGCGCCGCGCGGGCGACCGGCGGCCGGCTGCTGGGGTTGGTGCGGGACGCTGAGCGAGTCGGCCTTACAGAGGCCCTGCGCTCACGCAATCTGCAGCATCTCGCGGGCCAACCCGCGGAGGACGTGTTCCGCGGCCTCGTCGACGTCGTCTGCCCGCCCGGCGGGCCGATCGACGAGGCGATCTCCCGCCAAGCCATGCTGGACGCCATCGGCGACCAGGCCGACGCCGGAGTGACGGACTTCGACGCGCTCACTCCCGAACAGCTGAAAGAGTTCTTCCTCGACTTCGTGATCCATTCGATCGAGGGGCGGGTGATGAGCGATATCGCTGCCCGTGCCGTGAGCCTGCCGGAGGACGTGAACCAGGTGATGGAGATACAGGATCAGCTGCACGACTTCATATCGGGCTGCACGCGCAACCATCTCGGCGGGCAACTCGGATCGCTGGCTGCGCTGAGCGACCAGCAGATCGAGGCCAAGGTCAACTCGATCTACGAGGCCGCGTTCGGCTTGGTCGCAGCAGCAGGGGAGGCCGCCGAATGACCCATCGCACCATCATCTGTCGCCTGGGGGCTGGGGACACCGGTCAGCTCCTGCCGTCACGCCCGGACAGCACCATGACGAATATCGACTTCCTCGACGATGCGGGAAGACTGAGATTCGGCCTCGGTCAGACCCTCGACCAACTGGGTAACTGGGGCTTCACACCAACGGAGGTCGCGGTCGACCTGGCGCTGCTGGCCACGGCGCTCACAGCGGCCGATACGCGTATCTCCCGCCAGGTCGATTCGCAGGACCACTGGACGCGCGAGATCGATCTGCACCTGCCGGTGGCAGACAGCGCGCTCTGGGAGGCCCAGCGCGCGCTGCTCGAACGCATGCTGCGATTCCTCACCGGTGACCACTGGCAGGTGTTCTTCCGTGCACGGCCCGCGGCCCATTCGGCGCTTGTGGCCGCGAGCGGCCAACTAAGGCTGATCACTCCGTCCAGCGTATGCCTGCTCTCGGGCGGGTTGGACAGTTTCATCGGCGCCATCGACCTGCTTTGCGAAGGCCAAGCCCCGCTGTTCGTGAGCCACTGGTGGGACACGATGGCCGCCAAGCATCAGAGCTATTGCATGGCGCAGCTGCAGGCGCGCTTCGCGCCACGTGCGATCAATCATCTGCGGGCGAACGTCGGGTTCGATCATCACACCGTGACGTCGTCCGCGGTGGAAGACACCTTGCGTGGTCGCTCGTTCCTGTTCTTTGCTCTGGCGACGGTCGCGGCGAGCGCGATAGGCGGAGAGATGGTCGTGCACACGCCCGAGAACGGCCTCATATCGCTGAACGTCCCACTGGACCCGTTGCGGCTTGGAGCCCTGAGCACGCGCACCACGCATCCGTTCTACGTCGCAAGGTTCAACGAGTTGCTCCGGAACCTCGGGCTGAATGTGCAGCTGCACAACCGTTACCGGCACAAGACGAAGGGTCAGATGGCCGAGGAGTGTCACGATATGGGTTTCCTGCGGCGGCATGCCAAGCACACCATGTCGTGTTCGGGGCCATCAAAATATCGATTTCATCCCGACGAAACCATGCGCAAGCTCCAGCACTGCGGTCATTGTGTGCCCTGTCTGATCCGCCGAGCCTCCCTGCTGCGCGGCCTGGGCGCCGACGACACACCCTACACCGTGGACGACCTGCGGGCGCGGGTGCTCGATTCCGACAAAGCCGAGGGCGAACACATCCGCGCGTTCCAGCTCGCGCTGGCGCGGCTGGCGGCCAAGCCTGCGCGATCGCGGCGTGACATCCATCAGCCCGGGCCCCTCTACGATCATCCGGGAGACCTCCCCGGTTACGAGGCGGTGTACGTGGAGGGCATGCGGGAGGTGGCCCAATTGCTGGATGGCGTACAGGCCAAGCCGCTTTCGTAGAACGGACAGATCGTGCGGCCGCGTTGGGTGGATTTCCACTGCCATCTTGACCTTTACCCCGACCATTCGGCACTGGTTGCCGAATGCGATCGCGAGCGGGTGGCCACGTTGGCGGTCACCACCACGCCGAAGGCTTGGCAGCGCAACCGGGAGTTGGCGGAGAACTCCCCGCAGGTGCGCGTGGCCCTCGGTCTGCACCCGCAACTGATCGCCGAGCGAGCTGACGAGGTCGCCCTGTTCGAGAATTTGCTGCCCCAGGCGCGCTATGTTGGAGAGGTCGGACTGGACGCCGGCCCGCGCTTCTACGGGTCATTCGCTGCGCAAGAGCGCGTGTTCGAGCGGATCGTGGCCGCGTGCGCTGAACAGGGGGGCAAGATCCTCACCATTCACAGCGTTCGCGCCGTCGCAAAGGTGCTGACACATCTTGAGCGACATCTTTTGCCCGATCGCGGTCACGCCATCCTGCATTGGTTCACGGGCACCGCTTCGGAGGCCAAGCGAGCCGCCGGCTTGGGCTGCTATTTCTCGATCAACGCGGAGATGCTGCGCTCGGAGAAGCACGAGCGGCTGGTGCGCACGCTCCCGGTGGACCGGCTGCTGACGGAGACCGATGGCCCGTTCGTCGCGGTCGGTGAGCGTCCGGCACGACCACGCGACGTCCAGCAGACGGTGGCGTCATTGGCCAAGACGCTGTCGATGCCGGCGGAGGAGGCCGAGGCGCTGATCCTTCGAAACCTGGGCGACCTCGCACGCGCGGGTCGGCACAACCCGTAGATCGGAAAGCGCCCGTCTGGCTGCTATGGCCGTCCCAGCAACAGACGATTCATTGCCGAGGGCATCCACCTCGGCATCTGTTGCACCAACCGATGGAGGTTGCCAAATTCTTCGTCGTCCAGTTGTTGCCGCAGTGCGTGGAAGGTCGTCGGGTTGACGCGGCCTGCGCCGAGATGCCAGAGCGCCGCCAGCGCCTGCCCCGCAGGCCGATCCCCGGGGACGAGCACCGAACTCGGCACATGCTTGAAGCTGAGGGTCAACTCCCCGAACGTCACGGTGCGCGCACGCCCTGAGGTCCAGTAGACACCGGTTCCGGGGTCGTCCTGCGTGAGTCCAAATTTATGTGCCCACACGGCGCCGTGCTGGGCCACCGCGCATCCCTCAGCCTGTTGCAGCGCGTGGATCACTTGGATGGCGGTCGGCATGATGGTTGTGCCGGACTCGGCATCGCGAAGTGGACGAACGTAGAGGCCCGTCGACAGCTTCGAGGCGCGTCCGCCGCCGAGCAGTCGATCCAGCACCAGGTTGATGCTGGTCTGGACCCGAGCCTGCGCAGGCTGGAGGCGAAGAATGGCTGTCCGGGCGGGGTGGACAGTATGGCGAGTTCGATCTGTTCTGAGGTGTTCTTCACAGCGGAGCCGCGCCTGCGAGCAGGTGTGTTCCAGGGCAGAGGCCAATGCATGTGAGTCTATACAGTGGGCAGGCGCCATTCAACTGTGGCCGACCGAGGCAATGAAAGTCAGCCGTCGAGCCCAGCACGCTAATATTCATCAAAGTGGCTATTAAGCCGGATTTGACAGATAATAACTATCATGATGCCCGTTAATGCCCAACCGGTGAAGACTCGAGATCTTGAGGCTGATCTCGGGGCGCAGGTGCGACGGATTAGGATCCTGCAGAACGTCACGCAGGCCGATTTGGCGGCGGCTGCCGGCATCTCAGTGGGTGCCCTGAAGAACCTGGAGGCGGGGCGGGGCGCAAACGTGCTTACATTGGTCAGCGCGATCAGGGCCTTGGGTCGGGTCGATTGGCTCACAGCCCTTCGCCCCGCCGTTTCGATCAGCCCGATGGCGATGCTGCGCGCGTCAAAGGAGCGGGTGCGCGCGAGGCGCAGGCCATCAGATGGTTGAGCTTTGCATGCCGGCTGTTTTAGCTGGTTTTAGTCAGAACGACTAATTGGTCGGGTTGACCACATCCATATCCGACGCGGCAGTGCGCACAGCTATGTTTAGCTGCTTCGCCGTGTTTAGCTGCGCAGCTAAACATTTAGCATCCGCTCACGATCCTCGCTTGCGATGAAGTGGCCGGCCGATTGCCCGTACGACGGCTGGCGCAGTCGCCCCGGCAGGAGCAGAATTTGCGCTTCGAGGCAATGCATGTCGAACGCATTGACAGACAAAATCCTGCAGGCGGCTGCCGCTGTAGCCGGCGGCGACATGGTCAAGGCCCGGAGTTGGTTCGAGCACGAGCACTTGCCGGAGTTTGATGGTCGGACCGCGGCCCAGGTCGTCGACGAGGGGCGAGGGGACGATGTGTTGCGCTTAATCGAGTCCTACGGACAAGGTTTCCTCGGTTGACCGCACTAGCCGTGCTCGGGGTCGATGTGTTGCTTTCCCTTCATCGGATGTCAGATGCCAATAGCCGAGGGTCGTACAGCCATTTGCGCAACTTCGATGACGCAATCCCCTTCGACAGAGGGTGCGCGGGGTTGATCAACACATTGTGCTCTTCAGGCACGATCACCGACGGGACCACGAGCAGGGGAGAAGAACCGCTCAATAGCCACGCGTCCCCGACGTCGAGGGACACCTTTCCTTCGGGCAGTGCATCCCAGCCGACTGGCAGGGCCGCAGGTGCCCACGTCTCGCGTGCATTCCAAGTTTTCAATGGCACTGTGATCTTGACTAGGTATCGGTTCAGCGGCAATCCACGTTGTTTCAGGTGGACCGCCGTCTCAAGGCAAGCAAGGGCGATGTTGGCCGACGTGTACAGCACTGGTCGGCCCTTCCGGTTCCAACGGCCGCCAGTAACCTCTGCACCTTTCCCAGTGAGATCGTCAGCCATGTATTCAGGCGTGTCGACGGCGATCCGCCACAGCGTGACCCCCACCGTCAAGCGTAGGCCCCAGATTGCATACGAGCTAGCATGTTCGAGACGATCGCCTGGCCTTCGGCGGTGTCCATGAGATCGGCGGGCCGCTGTCCACCGAGCGCGGCGAGGGGCTCTTCAAGCCATTGGGCAACCCACTCCGCGGCATTGAAGCCTTCCGGCTCTCCCGACTCCTGCACCATTGCTTCTACCTGGCCAACCAGCCGGGCCATGCCGAGAGCGCGCTCGCTGTCGTCGCTCGAAAGCGGCTTGGACTCCCGGACCTTCCGACTTACCGTTGCTTGCGCTATCCCCAGGGCGGGCAGCAACCTTTCCTTGGGCATATTCATCTGCCGGGACAGCCGATCGAGGAAGTCGGCTGGCAGCCCCGCCTTGATCAGTCTTACGCGTGCGAGCGGCTCGGCGCGAAACACTTCAACAAATGAATAGTTGCCAATGCCTTCTCGTGGCTTGACGGCGCCTTCCTGTAGCAGGCCGCGCACCACCTTCACCGGCTCTACGGCCTGTGTTCGGGCCTTTGCTTGTGGGGTGGTGGGAACAGCTTTTGCAGTCATGATGGACTAACTCATTTGAGCGCTTATTTTAGCGCAAATGAGCGGAAGATGTGGTGATAGCCATAGTGGGCATTCAGTGGACCGGTGCCCAGAAGTTACTCCCGACAAACTTGCGCCATTGGAAGCCGTGCTCTAGCTGGTTTTATTCAGTACGACTAATTAGCCCGCGACGTGCCTGCCGCAAGAGATTTCTGAACGCGTCGGAATCACGACAACCTATGGAAGGGGATGTGCCAATTTCCCTTCACGAGAAGTGCTAATTTCCCTTCGCCAGATGGCAGCTGAAGCTGTTGCTAGGCACCACATGGTCGAACAGTCCGGCTCGCGAGGGGGAAGCAATCGAAGGAGCGTGTCAACGCGATGATCGGCTTATTGGGTGTTATGACCGACAACGTCGAGCAGGCAGTGGGGGCATGTTGGTGGTGACGAAGCTCGTTGACACATTACCTCACCCATAAAAAGCTCCGCGCCCTTCTGTCCCACAGTCCCGCCGATGAATTTTCGACCCGGAGTGTTCGCACGAAGTCGCCGCAGGTGCCGGGCAGGGCGCGAAGGGCGAGCCGATCCAGCCGAGTAAAGAAATGCGCCGATGGCGTACGAGCCGTGGGCCCATGAGGTCTGGGGTAAGCCCTTAATGCCGGCCAAGCTGCTTGGTCCAGAAAATGGCGGTGACCTGATCCCGCATATGAAGGACTCCTGCGTCGCACGGGTACGGCGGGGACTGTTGGTGATCGGGGTCGAAGTCGCATCTAGGGCGAGCGTAAAGGCGAGCGGTTCAGGCAATCGTGGTTATGTGCACCGAGACGCATAGAACCTGAGCACTGGCCTGCGCCGCCTACCGCACGCCGAGCGGCCTCCTCCGGCCGAAGGCGAACGTCAGGTGCGCTCCACGGGGGTTGGCTCTTGTGTGGAGGGCGACGCGGCCCGAAAGGGATAGGCCAGCTGCCTGCCATAGTGCACTGGAAAATCTGCGTCTTTCAGGCCTACTTCAGTTGCGCCTAGCCTCTGCTGGGGCAGCCGGAACGTGCCGAACAGATGGTCCCAGAGCATCCAGAACTCGCCAAAATTCACCTGAGCATCTTCATACTCGCGCTTGTGGTGCCACCGGTGCACCTCTGCAGCACCAATCAGTAAGCGGAATGGCCCAAGGCGGTAGTCCAAGTTGGAGTGCTGGAAAGCCAGGTGCACGGCGAGCAAGCCAAGCCACGCACCTATCGCGAGCGCTGGGGCCCCCAGGAGCACCGCAACCGTCAGCCCAGGTCCGGCCATCATTGCCGCATGCAACGGGTGACGACGCTCGCCGTTGAGCCAGTAGAGCCGCTCCGCACTGTGGTGAATCGCATGGAAACGCCAGAGCCAGTCGTGCCTGTGACTCAGGCAATGCACAACATACAGGCTGAAATCCAGCGCTAAGCCGACGCTCAGGGCCTGTGCCCACAGAGGCCAATGACCAGGCCACCACGTGCCGATGGGCAGGAGGGGCGCCAGGAGCGCGACGACAGCGTGAACCCCCATGAGCACACCGAGGTTGACCACTGCGTGCGTGGCATCGCACCGTGTGTCCTGATGGTCCCTCAGCCACTCCGCATGGAACGGCAATTGACGCTCCAGCAAGGCAACAATGACGAGCGCCGTCGCCACGACTAGTGGCACGGCAGGGAAGTAGGACCAGCCGGCGGCAAGGCCACCGAAAAGCCCCGTCGCTGTCGCACCTACGACAATCGGGTAGCTCCCATACCTGATGGCCGTTTTGGCCAAAGATAAATTTTCCACAGTCAAACGTACGCTCCTTACGTAGGCTTCAATTGCTATTCAAATCGAAGCGAAGATCTCCGTCGTTTCGCCTGGCCGCGCCCGGCACCCCACGCCTTCCGGGCGCAGCAATCCCGAGCGGCCGATTCGCGTGCTTCTCTGTTGTGCATACCAAGACTATCGGTCTCGGCGCTGCCCAAAGCTTGAACAAACCGGCTGCGCATGCCCCGAAACACCCTCTTGACGCCCTACGTACGTCTAGCCAGTCGCTCACCAATCTCGCGGCCGCCCGAAGATGCTGTCCACGTTGGGACCAGCATCCGCGACGATGGTGATGTCGGCATTCAGAAGCTGACGGGGCGCCACCCCAAAGGCTGCCGCGAACGTCCTGCTCAAGTGCGCACTATCTGCGAACCCGGACGCATGGGCCGCTTCCGTAAGAGTTTCACCCCGCGCCAGACAGTGAAGAGTCATCTGTAGGCGCAGCCAGCGAACATAAGCACGGAACGGCAGCTCATGCTCGTCGGCAAACCAATGCAAGAAGCGTCCTTCGGATAGCCCGACCGAAGCTGCAGCTTCTTCTGCCCGCACCTGCCGGTCTAGCCGGGCCTGCAGCCATTCATGAATCGCATGCGCCCGGTCGCTGCGGGACAAACTGTCCGCGACGAGCTGCTGTTTATGGCTCGCCCAGCGCTGGAACTCCAACTCCAGGGTTGCGATCTGGGGTAGATCAAGTTCCGCTGGCCCGGTCTTGCTCTGGACTCTCAATGCCTTCGCCTTCGGCAAGGCAGGGTCCAAGTAGATCAATCGGACCGGACATGAGGCAACGACGCTGTGCGAGGCGCTCGCGTCGAACACATACCCCATGGCGCTGACCGCGCCCTTTTCGGTCATCACCAACACGGGTTCTAGCGTCGACCACACGATCTGCACCAAGTGATGGCGGTGCGGCCGGTTCTGGTGAATTGGACCGCAGTAGGCAGCCCAGCCCCTCCCGAGCCAGAGTCTCGACTTGACTATGCTGCGCCGGGCGGATTCATCTCTGTGCGGGAGCGGATCACTCGCGGAGTTCATGTGGATAAAGATGCGCGTCGCTGTCCCAGTAGAGCACGGCATGGCCAGTTGTTCAATACGATGGCGAATGGAGTGGTGTAAATCGACGGCACGCTCTGCGCAAACGCAACAGCGCCGAAGCGGTCGCGCAAGATTCGCGTCCTACGTTATCCGTGGGTAGTTGGACCTCAGCTAAAGAAGCTGGCCTCATCTTGCGTCGTCGAAATTGGGCGCGTGCGGAAGTAGCTCCTGAAGGTGGTGCCTGTTGCCTGACGGAACGCGGCGCATAGGCTTGATGGCGCTGCAAAGCCTGCAGCCGCAGCTGCCTCATGCAGACCGCCACCACGAGCAACTTCCGTTAGGGCTGTTGCTAGGCGCACGGAACGGCACCACTGGCCTAGGGTGGTGCCCGTCTGCTCCACGAATGCTCTCGAGAGAGACCGCGTTGACATCCCAGCGAGTCGAGATAGTGCCTCAATGCCCCACTCCTTGGCAGGATCATCAAGAACCGCTGCGCACGCCAGTAGCAAGCGTTTGTCCGATGGCTTTGGAAGGCTGATCGGCGGTGTTTGCTCCAGCTGAACCTCATCCAGCAACAGTCGGGCGATGCGATGAATGCGTTGCGAGGGGGGGCCGGAGGGCGCCTGAACAAGCTCTCCGAGCAAAGATCGAATAAGGTCAGTGGCCAAGACGCGGCTGGCGGTGATCTGCCGCCACTGGCTATCTCGTACGAGCAGTTGTGCGACGTGCACCACGCAGTGCCTAACTGCGGAAATCCTGGCCTGAACGCCTACGCCCAGCAGCAACCCATTTCCAGGGCCAAGAAACCAGAGCACGTCCCCTGCCGATACGCGTACGGTACCCGCCTGCGGGAGAACAAGCTGGCAGTTCGGCGACGCAGGAACGATCTTGTCGGCGCCAGCCCTGAGGCTCAGGGCGAAGCCAACTGCGTTCGAGCCGAGCTCGAAGTGATAGTCCTCAAACCTTTCGCTCTTTCCGAACATGCGCAGAGTCTTTGGCTGGAATGCGACATAGATTGGCAGTTTTTGAAAATCTCAGCATCCGGCCAATCCCTAGGATGAAGGTCTTGACCGTGAAGGAATCTTGATGACGCAAGCAACTGACGTGCATGAGATAGCAAGCCCGTACCTTGGAGATGAACTGCAGCGATGGAGGGCGGAAGTGCAGTCGTTCGTGCACCGTGTGCTTGTGCCCGTGTCTGACGAGGTAGAGGAGACGGGCCACATTCCAAACGGTGCTTTGAACTCGCTCAAATCCATGGGTCTGTACGGAACAAATACTCCTCGCGAGTACGGCGGGCTTGGCCATTCAATGCTCGGCAGCTGCCTTGCTATCGAAGCGCTAGGGGCTGCGCATATTGCCTTCTACTACACGTGCGGAGTGAACGTCCATATTGGCTCCAAGGCAATCGAGCTTGCTGGAACGCAAGCACAACGCAGCCAGTACCTGCCCAAGATTGCGTCAGGGGAGTACGTCGCGGCGCTTGCCATGACCGAGCCGGGGGCCGGCTCTGACGCCGCGTCAATTCAAACGCAGGCGCGCAAAGAAGGTGACGGATTCGTCCTAGACGGGCAGAAAGTTTTCATTACAAATGCGGAAATCGCAGATTGCTTCACAGTGATTGCGCGAACGAACGATCGCGACCGCCGCGGAGGGCTTTCCGCATTCCTCGTACCGAAGGGGGCGCCTGGCCTGCATATCAGTCCGGCAATGGACATGCTCGCTGGTGCTGGTTCCTTCCACAACGAGGTCGTGTTCAAAAATTGTCGCCTGGGCGCTGACGCCATGATCGGAGAAGAAGGCCAAGGCTTTGAGCTGGCAATGCTAAGCCTAGACCACGGTCGAACCCATTGGGCCGCATACAGCGTCGGTCTTGCGCAAGCGCTGCTAGACCTTGCAGTCAAGCACACGAACTCTCGTGTGCAGTTTGGTCGCGCACTCTCCGAGAATCAAGCAGTACGCTGGGAGCTTGCTGACATCGCCACACAGGTAAACGCAGCGCGGTTGGTGGCGTATGACGCCGCGTGGCGATTTGACCGGGATTTTGAAGGGCGACGAGCTGCCTCAGCAATGGCAAAACTGATGAACGGCGATCTTGTCTTTGCGATTGCAGATCGCGTGATGCAATTGTTCGGCGGCTACGCATATGCGAAACGTTCACCCGTTGAGCGGATGTGGCGCGAAGCTCGGGTCGTCCAGATCTTGGACGGTACCTCGCAGATGATGAGGCAGATCATTGGTCGCGAGGCTGTGGTGGGGACTTACTCAAACAGGCAGCCGGCATGATCGTCAGCACCATGCAAGAGGGCGCCCTGACCACGCAGTTGCTCGTGGACAGGATGACCTCGATCCATGCACACAAACGTGTTTTCGTGGGCGTTGACCGAGACATCTCGCCCCGAACTTTCGCTGAAACAGCCGCACGGACGCGCAGAGTGGCTGGGTGGATGCTGGCCTCCGGGCTGCGCGAAGGGGACTGTGTCGCCACACTTCTCTGGAATTGCCACGAGCACTTGGAACTGTTCCTGGCTGTACCGAGCGTAGGTTGCGTTTTGCACACGATCAACACCCGCCTGAGTGCGGAGACCATCAATGCCATGCTGGCCGAGACCCGTCCGCGAGCACTATTCGTCGATGTCGGGATGGCGCAGTTGTTCGAGGCTCTCACCCTTCCAGCTGAAACAACGATGGTGGTAGGGGTGTCTCCGTCTGGCACCCGGCCCGCGATGGCTAGCGACTCCCCGGTCCTGGACTACACAACGGTGATGGCGGCAGCCACTCCCCTCACACGGTGGCCGATGCTTAAGGAGCAACAGGCATGCGCAATCTGCTACACGTCTGGTACTTCTGGGAAGTCTAAGGGGGTTGTCTACAGTCATAGATCAGCGATTCTGCACGCCATAGCAATGCTCGGTGTCGACGCGATTGCCATGAGCGAGAAGGACGTTTGTTTTCCGATCGTGCCCATGTTCCACGCGCTCGGCTGGGGATTTCCATACGCGGCTTGCATGTCCGGCGCCGAGCTGGTGTTCAGCTATCGCAATTCTGACCCCGCCAGCATTGCTCATCTCGTACACACCTGCGATGTGACGCTGGCGACAGCGGTACCAACCGTATGGAGTGGAGTATTGGACGCTGTGCGACGGGGGGACGTGAATGAGACGGACTTGAAGTCGCTCAGGAGGCTGCCGATCGGCGGAGCTGCCGTATCGGAAGATCTTGTCAGCGGTTTTGAGGCTATGGGTATCTCGGTGCAGCATTGCTGGGGTATGACAGAGGTATCGCCGTTGGGCTTGGTGTCCTCGCGTCGCGCGGGTGTCTCGGACGAAGAGTGGCGCGCCCTACGCATGACGCCGGGCATGCCCCTGCCCGGGTGCGAATTGAGGGTGATTTCGGAACAGGGGCATGAGGTCCCGCGTGACGGGCGCTCGCCAGGTGAACTGCAAGCCTCAGGGCCTTGGGTCACAGGGGCGTACTTTGATCCCGCAAGCAGCGACGGACATAGCGGCGCTGGTAGTTTTGTCACTGACGGTCGTGGTCAGGCTTGGCTGAAGACTGGTGACGTCGCCACTTGGGATACGCGTGGGTACGTCCGGATCGTTGACCGGGCAAAGGATTTAATCAAGTCTGGCGGCGAGTGGATCTCGAGCATCGAGCTCGAGTCTGCGCTATGCACCCACCCCGCCGTCAGTGAAGCAGCAGTGGTTCCGATTCCCGACTCACATTGGCAGGAGCGGCCTCTTGCATACGTCAGCCTAGTGCGTGATTGGCCAGGCCAAGAGCCGGACTTGAAGGGCTTTCTTGCCGCGCGTCTGCCGAAGTGGCAAGTACCAGATCGAGTCATTGTTTTGCTGGAATTGCCCAAGGGGGCGACTGGCAAGATCGACAAACGGCGTTTGAGGCAACTCGCAGCATCCGCCCCGGTTGCGTGACGACCGCCAGGTTCAATGTGCTAGACGTCCCGCGCCGCGAGCAAGCTGTGACCCCTTCTCGTCTGTCACCCATCATTCTCGCCAAAATCGAGTCGCGGAAACGAGTGAGCGCGACCGCAGCCAGCGCTGACGACTCAAGGCAACTTGAATTCAGCGATTGGTACTCGGCACTACCAGGTGCGATTCGCACCGCAATTGGCGCTCAAGCCCGCATTCGCGAGTATCGAAGCGCAAGGATTGTTCGGAGCCTGGGGGACGGACATACCCTGGACTTTGTGGTGCGAGGCGCCGTGCGTGTGGATGTCGGCGAGGGGAAAACCGCTCGTACCGTTTGCTACTTGGCCCCGGGAACATGGTTCGCCGACCCCGGCATTTTGCTGGACTCCCGTCGTCTCTTCTCGCTCGTCGCCCACGGAGCTTCTGTGCTCCGAAGCGTTTCAGCAAGCGACCTAAGTACGGTGCGCCAGGATCCTTGCCTCGTTCAAGCGATCGCGCGTCTAAACTTCACCCAAGCTGTGCAAGCCGCGACCTTGCTGCAAGAAACAAGCAGTTCGACGCTACGGACCCGACTGGCAGCATCGTTACGTCGTCTGAGTAGCGATTTCGGAGTCCGGGTGGACCCGCACCATCTCCAGATCGCATTGGAGATCAGGCAAGGTGACCTTGGGAAGATGGTCGGCGCTTGCAGACAGCGGATCAATGCCGAATTGAAGACCTTCGAACGAGAGGGAATTCTTTCGTTGAACCGGTATATCACGGTGACAGACCTGCCCGCTTTGGAGCGAGTCGCGGCCTAAGGCGCTAAGGGGCACTGCAACATAGATGCTCCCACGAGGTGCGAGTAGCCCTGATGCTTCAGGCCGCTGATTCGCGGGATACACGCGACTGCTTTCGCGTGAGGATGGTAGTACGCCAAACGAGGATCACCCGCCGCACAAGCCAGGTTGAACCGCCCCGAATTTTGAGGAGGCTCCATTCTCTGAGAGGATTGAGCCATGAAGAAGTCGAACAAGTTTTCACCGGAAGTGCGCGAGCGAGCTGTGCGCATGGTGCAGGAGCACCGCGGCGAGTACCCCTCGTTGTGGGCTGCTATTGAATCCATTGCGCCGAAGATCGGCTGCGTGCCGCAGACGCTCAACGAATGGGGCGAACGCGATGAGATAGACGGGGGCGCCAGAGCGGGCGTCACGACGCTGGACATGCAGCGCCTGAAACAGCTCGAACGCGAGAACTGCGGCGGGCCAATGAAATCCTCAAGACGGCGAGTGCGTTTTTCGCCCAGGCGGAGCTCGACCGCCGACTCAAGTCTTGATGGACTTCGTTGACCAGCACCGCAACACATACGGGGTCGAGCCGATTTGCAAGGTACTGCAGATCGCCCCATCGGGATACTGGCGGCATGCAGCGCTGCAAAGTGAACCGCAGCTGCGCTGCGCCCGAGCCATACGCGACGAAGCGATGATGCCGCAGATCCAGCGCGTCTGGAGCAGCAACATGCAGGTCTACGGCGCTGGCAAGGTCTGGAAGCAGCTCGCGCGTGAAGGCGTGCCGGTGGCCCGTTGCACCGTCGAGCGCTTGATGCGTCGGCAGGGTCTACGCGGTGTGATGCGAGGCAAAGTGGTGCGAACGACGGTCAGCGACAGCCGAGCAACGTGCCCGTTGGATAGGGTCAATCGGCAGTTCCGTGCAGAGCGCCCGAACCAGCTGTGGGTCTCAGACTTCACGTACGTCTCAACCTGGCAAGGCTGGCTTTACGTGGCCTTCGTCATTGACGTGTTTGCCAAGCGCATCGTGGGTTGGTGCGTGAGCAGTTCGATGAATACGGACTTCGTGCTCGATGCCTTGGAGCAAGCTCTTTACGACCGCCAACCTGACAGGGACCGCAGCCTCGTTCATCATTCGGATCGCGGTTCGCAATACGTGTCCGTCCGGTACAGCGAACGCTTGGGCGAAGCCGGCATCGAGCCTTCAGTGGGCAGCAAAGGAGACAGCTACGACAACGCGCTGGCCGAGACGATCAACGGTCTGTACAAAGCCGAACTGATCCATCGCCGGGCGCCTTGGAAGACGCGCGAGGCCGTCGAACTGGCAACGCTCGAATGGATTTCGTGGTTCAACCACCATCGATTGCTCGAGCCCATTGGCTACATCCCGCCGGCCGAAGCCGAGGCAAACTACTGGCGCGAACAACAACGTGGAACGAACCAAGAGTACATGGCCCGACCGGGAGGGCCTCCGGCGGCCCCTGCGGGGAGCTTGAAGAAAGGAGAATCCAAGCCGAATTCAGCAGACCATACAGGTCTGACTCACACTAAACAGCCTCCACGAAACCCGGGGTGGTTCAGATCAACATTAGAGCAGGGCGGCGGAGCAGAAGTAACGTTGCTACCAGAGGGACCACTCCCCCGCCAACCACAAATCCCCTATGAGGGGGACTTTGTGCATTCCCGTAACCTTGCCGCCATGGACAGGCATCACAGAAAAGTCTTACTGGCCGTGGTCGCAGCGCTAGCATGGGCAGCCTATGCGTTTTCTGGCGCCGTGGGCGCCCTGGGAACGCTACTGGCGATTGCTATTGCCCGAGGCTGGTTTGTATGGGTGAAACAGCGCGGCCGGCGCCGAGCCGATTTGCTGCGCGATCCCGGAATCTCGACGCTCGTTTTTCCGCCAGAGACCAGGCTTAGAGAGCCTTCGGTGGCGCGCCAAGGGCTGCATACCAGCAGGTTTCAGTGACCGCCCGGTGCATGTTTGGGTGTGGTCTGGTTCGGCACATAGAGGTACCAGTTCGGCGGTGTTGGCGCAGCAAAGTGACGGTGCGGACAAGTCAGCGCATAGAAGGTAAGTTCGCGACTTACATGCAAGAGGTATCTGTGCGGCGCAGCCGCCCGGTGGAGAAGGATCATTGCGGACTGTTCCGCGCCGATAGGCTTCAGCCCGGTCCAAACGGCAGCGTTACCTTGCGGTAGGTGCATCCTTACCTTCGTCGCCCATGGAGCCAATCCTCGTCCATCCCCACCAAGTCAGGGGCCCCCTCAGAACTTCACGCTATTGTGATAACTCCCATTATCGGAACTCATCTGGAGAGTCGGTAAGTCGTCACTTTGGTGAGGATCGCGCGATTTGACGGGGCCCGCAGCGAAGGTGGGCGCTGACCCCTGGTTGACTTTCGCCAGGCTACGAAAAGAGGGTTGTCGGTTCGAATCCTGCGAGCCGCATCACCCATAGCGCCATGGCCCGGCACAGCGCCGAGCTCTTCCGACGGGTTTCGGCACTTCCACGGCGGCCGCTCGACCAAAAATGCGCTACATGGAGGCTACATGGCCCCAAAAAACAAAGGCCGCTAGCATTTTGCTAGCGGCCTTGCCTTTTGGATTGGTGCCGGAGAGATGAATCGAACACCCGACCTTCTCATTACGAATGAGCTGCTCTACCGACTGAGCTACACCGGCATTTTTGCGTAGCCTGCGATTATAGCGTTGCCGCGGGCGGGCCCCGCGGGCTGGGCGGAAAAACAGTGGCACACGGGCTTCTTCGGCACCTTCGACCGGTGGCAGGAACTCCGGGAAAACCATCAAACCGGTTGGAGTGGCCACCTTTCGGAACGGTCCCCGCCCACCCTATACTCGTGGGCTTGGCAAAGCTTGAGGCGTCAAGTGCCCTACCGGGCAGCAAGCGCCCAGAGCCTTTTGGCATCACAAACCCACAAAGGACTTATCTTGCGGACCTTATCCCTGGCCCCACTACGTGCATTCGCAGCTTCCTTTCTGCTGCTCGCATTCTCCCTAGCCGGCACGCCGGCCGCGGCTCAGGCTCCGGCCCCCGCACCCGAGGCATCGGCCGCCGCGGCCGCTGCGCCCGCGCCGTCGACTGCCGCGGCAGTCCCGGCGGCTCCCGCGTCCGCCAAGAAGAACGGCGACACCGTCGACAACCCCTACGGCCTCGAAGCGCTGTGGAAGGGCTCCGACGCCATCGCGCGCTTCGTGCTCATCCTGCTGGCCATCATGAGCGTGGGCAGCTGGTACATCATGATCGTCAAGCTGCTGGAGCAGTCCAAGATGAACCGTCATGCCGCCACGGTGGACAAGCAGTTCTGGGCCGCGCCGTCGGTCAGCGCCGGCGCCGGCGCGCTGGAAAAGAACAGCGCCTACCGCTTCATCGCCGAAGCCGGCGTGCAGGCCACCTCGGACCATGGCGGCCTCAAGAGCCACATCCCGATGAACGAGTGGATCCCCATGAGCATCACCAGCGCCGTGGACCGGGTCCATGCAACGACGCAAGGCGGCCTGGCCTTCCTGGCGACCGTCGGTTCCACCTCCCCCTTCGTCGGCCTGTTCGGCACGGTGTGGGGCATCTACCACGCCCTGACGGCCATCGGCATTTCCGGCCAGGCTTCCATCGACAAGGTGGCCGGCCCGGTGGGCGAGGCCCTGATCATGACGGCCATCGGCCTGGCGGTCGCGATCCCCGCGGTGCTCGGCTACAACTGGCTGGCCCGCCGCAACAAGGCGGTGATGGACGAGGTGCGCGAGTTCAGCGAGGAACTCAACGCCGTGATCGTGGGCTCGGCCGGGAAAGCCGCGTAAGCGGCCCCGGCTTTCCCCACTCCAGGAGCTCGCCATGGCAATGGGTGTCGGCCCTGCGGCCGGAGATGACGAAGTCATCTCCGCAATCAATACCACGCCCCTCGTGGACGTGATGCTGGTGCTGCTGATCATCTTCCTGATCACCATCCCGGTTGTGACCACCTCGATCCCCGTGTCCTTGCCCAAGGAACGCGTCGAGGTGCGTGAAACGAAGCCCGAGAACGTCATCATTTCGGTGGATCCGGCCGGCAACATCTTCTGGTACGACGCCAGGATGCCCAGCACGGACGCGCTCGTCGCGAGGCTGAAGGAAGTGTCCAAGAAGGACCCGCAGCCCGAAGTGCAGGTCCGCGGCGACCTCACCTCGCGCTACGAAGGCGTCGGCAAGATCCTGCTGGCCTGCCAGCGCGCCGGCATCACCAAGGTGGCCTTCATCACCGAACCCCCGCCCCTGGGCGGCTGACGCCCCGAGAGGGCGACTCGAAAAAGACAAGGAAGACGCATATGGGCCTCAAATCCCGGCGCTTCGGCAAAGGCGGCGACCCGGACGTCATGATGGACATCAACACCACGCCGCTCATCGACGTGATGCTGGTGCTCCTCGTGATGCTCATCATCACCATCCCGATCCAGCTGCACGCGGTCAATCTGGAGATGCCCGTGGGCACTCCCCCGAGCGACCTGATCAAGCCTGAAAAGGTGCAGATCGACATCGACGAGAAGAGCACCGTCTACTGGCAGGGACTGCCCGTGTCGGCGGCCGAGCTCGACGAGAAGATGACACAGCTCGCGATGCTCACCCCGCAGCCCGAAGTGCACATCCGCCCCAACAAGGACTGCAGCTACGCGGTGTTCGCGAACGTGCTGTCCACGTCCAAACGCAAGGGGCTCTCCAAGATGGCCGTCATCGGCCATGAGCAGTTCGTCAAATGAGCGCAACCACCATGCATAGACGCCGGTACACCGGCGCGGACCCGACCCGTCGCACCATCGGATGGGTGGTGGTGGTCGTGGTTCACGTCGTCGTGGCCTGGGCGCTGATCTCCGGCACCGCGCGCAGGGGGCTGGAAATCATCAAGAAACCCCTGGAGGCCGCCGTGATCCAGGAGGTGATCATCCCGCCGCCGCCGCCGCCGCCGCCCAAGGAAATCAAGCCGCCCGAGCCCAAGGTGACCAAGGTGGAGGCCCCGCCGCCGCCTTACGTTCCGCCGCCTGAGGTGACGCCACCGGCAACGACGTCGGCGCCTTCGATCCAGTCGGTGCAGACGCCCCCGACCGCGCCGGCCGTGATCGCGCCGCCGCCGGCGCCCGCCCCGCCCGCCGCCCCGGCAGGGCGCCAGGAGATGGGCGTGGCGTGCCCGACGCAGGTCAAGCCCGAGATGCCCCGCCAGGCCGTCAGGGAAGGGACCACGGGCGTTGTGAAGGCGCAGGCGCTTATCCGTGACGGCGCTGTGCGCGAGGTCACGATCCTGTCCGGCCCCCGGGTGTTCCACAACGCAGTGCGTGGCGCCATGATGCAGTACCGATGCGTCTCCGGCTCCGGCGACATCATCGCCACCCAGGAATTCGACTTCAAGATCGAATAAGCGGGCCGGCTCACTGCCGCTTCGACAGGGCGGGGCGCACCAGCATTGTTGGTGCGCCCCGCCCTTTTTCATGGTGCGTGGCGCCCTCATTTCACGTTGCGGTACGCACAGTCATCATGCAATTGCGTGATGTCTTGCCTGCACCGATGTATTTGGGCAACAAACAGGCCAAACACGGGTAATAGCCGGGTGACGCCAGAGTGTCAGTTGTGTAAAAACCTCGGTTGGACCGATTGGTACTGGGGAGTTTTCGCACCCGGGCCGCGGTCCCAGTCGAGGGAGGGCCGTGGCCCTTGCTCAATTACGCAGGAACAAGTCTGGAGAACCCATGAAAACCGGTACAAAGAGGTTTAGAAAAACGGTTGTCGCGCGCGCCTTAATCACGGCGTTCTGCGGCACCGCGTCGATGATGGTTGCGCAAGACACCCTTGCCCAGGCTTCATCTTCATTGCAGCGCGTTGAAATCACCGGGTCCAACATCCGGCGATCGGATACCGAGACGGCCTCGCCGGTTCAGGTCATCACGCAGCAGGAAATCGAGCAGTCGGGCAAGGGCACCGTTGCGGAATACCTGCAAACCCTCACGGCTGACAGCCAGGGTTCGGTGCCGTTCACCTACGGACGCGGCTTCTCGGGCGCCACGTCCTCAGGCATCTCGCTGCGCGGCCTCGGCGCCAATGCCACCCTGGTCCTGATCAATGGCCGCCGTGTGGCCTCCGCCGTGCTGGCAGACGATGCCCAGCGCTCGTATGTCGACCTGAACCAGATCCCCCTGGAAGCCGTGGAGCGAGTCGAAGTCCTGAAGGACGGCGCCTCCGCCATTTACGGCTCGGACGCCGTGGCCGGTGTCGTGAACATCATCCTGAAGCGGAGCTTCGAGGGCACGGTCGTCAAGGGCACCTACGGCATGGCCGAAGAGGGCGACGGCAAGGAGCCTCGCGTCGCGATCACCCATGGTCGCGGGACCATGGAAAAGGACGGCTACAACCTCCTGCTGAACTTCGAAGCCGGCCAAAAGGACCCCATCTACTATCGTGACCGCGCTGGCCGCGGCACGGTGGGCGTGTCCGCCATCGGCAACCCCGCTTATGGCTTCGGCTTCAACCCGTACGGCGGCGGCAACAACCTGGCGCGTCACATCGGCGAAGGCACGAACCCTTTCACCGCCTACCCGGGCGGCACGCGCATCAATAATTCCACCCGCGCGTCCATCGTGGGCAACGTGCGCGACCCCGCTACGCTGAACTATTTCAGCCGCGGTGCGACCTTCCCGGGCGCGCAGGCCTACTGCGCCTCCAAGGCCAACCTGCCCCAGAACGATCCGGGCGGCGGATGCCTGATCGACCCCTGGATGATGGTTGGCCAGATCCAGCCCGAGCACAAGACGTCGAACTTCTTCGGCCGCTTCTCCAAGCAGCTCAGCGGCAATTGGGAAGCTTTCGTCGACGTGGGCTACTACCAGTCCGAGTCGCTCGTCACGAACAACTTCCTGCAGTTCAACGGCGGCCTGTTCATGCCTAACGGCAACGTCCAGTCCAACACCGCGGCCAGCCAGCTGGGAGCCGGGCACCCGGACAACCCGTACAGCGCTGCCGCACGCCTGGCTTACCTGCCGCTGGAAGTGGGCGGCAACCAGGTCGGCTCCGAAAGCCGTACGTGGCGCACCGTGCTGGGCGTGAAGGGCACGCTGGGCGCGTGGGACATCGACACCGGCGTGCACTACTCGGACGCGAAGCAGACGGACACCGCCCTCAAGCGGATCAACTACCGCGTGCTGTATGCGCTCATGAACCCCACCGCGGCCAACGTGGCGGCGGCCAGCGCCATCAGCGCGAAGTACAGGGCGCTGCCGGCCGGCACGTTCTACCGCATCGCGGAGAACGCGGGCCTGAATTCGCCCGAAGTGATGGCGGCGGTCTACGAAGACCAGGAGCGCACCGGCGTGTCCCGCACTTACGGCGCGGATGTCAAGGCCACGCGTGAATTCGGCAAGCTGGCAGGCGGCCCCATCGGGGTGGCCTTCGGCGCCGAATACCGCCACGAGAAGAGCAACCTGCCGCTGTACAGCGGCCTGGGCGACTACATCGGGTTGTCGCTCACCAGCTACGGCGGCGACCGCAATATCTGGGCGACGTTCGCGGAAGGTTCCTTCCCGGTTACCAAGCAACTGGAATTGACCGCAGCCGCGCGCTTCGACAACTACTCGGACGCGGGCGAAGCCGTCACCGGCAAGCTCAGCGCCAAGTGGCGTCCCCTGGCGACGGTGGCGATTCGCGGCACGGCGGCGACCGGCTTCCGCGCACCGTCCTTCACCGAGAACGGCGCTGCTTCCATGGCCGCTTTCGGCGGTGCCACGGTCAACGACACCGCCCGTTGCGCGGCCGACCCGGCGATCCCGTCGTCCAACTGTATCGGCGTGGCGCCGACGTTCATCCAGCGCGGCAACCCCAACCTGGAAAACGAGAAGTCGCAGAGCCTGACCTTGGGCGTGGTGTGGGACCTCACGCCGAAGACCAGCATGACCGTTGACGCCTGGCAGATCAAGCGCAAGGGCCTGCCGGTCATCGAGGACCCGCAAGCAGCAGTGGACGCCGGCCGGATCACCCGTGACCCCGCGACCCGCGTCACGCCGCTGGATCCGGGCGGCATCCTGAACGGCAGCGTCGTGTTCCAGAACAGCGCGGAAAGCCTGACCCAGGGTATCGACCTCGAGATGAAGCATCGCTGGGATCTGGGCAGTGGTTATGGCCGCCTGAATGCCGGCCTGACCTGGACGCACCTGATCAAGCAGCGCGTGATCGACGGTACCGGTGTCGTTTTCGACTACGCCGGCACACATGGCGATTGCCACATCACCAACTGCATGGGCACGCCGCGCAACCGCATCAGCGGCTCGTTGTCGTGGGACATGGGCCAGTGGCGCGTGGGCACGAACATGAACTACCGCGGCTCGATGAGCAACAAGGAAGAAGCCAGCGCGGGATGCTGGAGCGAGGGCATCTCGCTGCCCTCCGGCCAGCAGATCCCCGATGGTTGCAAGATCAAGTCGTTCACGACGTTCGACCTGTTCGGCTCGTGGAAATTCGGCCAGAAGACGGAAGTGTTCGGCACGGTCTCCAACCTGTTCGACAAGAAGCCTCCGTTCGACCCGCAGACGTACGGTGCAATCGGCTACAACCCGCTCGACTACTCGGGCGCGATTGGCCGCTTCTACCGCGTGGGCGTGAAGCACCGCTTCTGATCCGGACTTGACTGGCGGGCCCGGCCCGCCAGCCCATCCCCCGAAAATCCACCGCCTCGGCGGTGGATTTTTTTTGCGCGCGCCGCTCGGCGCCTCACGAAATCGGCGTCGACTGGAAAACCATCGCGCAGGGATCGCAGGGCAGTCGCCGACCCGCACCTTCTCGCGCCGGATTGGCGCGGGTCGGGATCAGGCCGGATGCGTGCTCGGCTCGGGCAGCTCCCGCAGCTCGCGCAAATGCGTCAGCCGCCAGCCGCCCAGCGCCAGCGCAATGGCACCCAGGCCGCCGGCCGCCAGTGCCCAGCGCAGCCCGAGGTGCTCGCCCAGCCAGCCCCCCAGCAGGGCGCCAGGGACGGCCGGGATCAGGATCAACCATCGCATGGTGCTGGTCATGCGCCCCAGCAGCGGCTCCGGCGTCACGGCCTGACGCAAGGCCAGGAAGTTGATGAAGATCAGCACCGCGCCCATGCCGAAGCAAACCAGCATGAACACGAAGGAGGCGACGCCCCAGGCGGTGGCAGGCGCCAGGGCCAGTTGCAGCCAGCCGATGCCGCAGATCGCGAAACCCCACAGCAGGCACGGCCCCGTGCCGATGCGCCTGGAAAGGCGGCTGCCGAACGCGCCCGCGGCCACGGTGCCGATGCCCAGGCCGACGTAGCACAGGCCGACCTGGCGTTCGTTCAGCCCCAGCTCGCGCGTGGCGAACAGGATCTGCACGACCATCGCGGACTGGTGGCACATCTGCCAGATGCCCACGAGCAGCGCCAGAACCACGAGCAGGCGCAGCCCGGCGACGAAGCGCAGGCCCTGCTTGAGCGCCTCCCAAAAGCGCCCGGGCACCTTGGCGCTGGGCGATTCGCGGATGTCCAGGCCGCGCAGGATCACCACACTCACCAGCAACAGCAAGGCGTCCGCGAGCAGGGCGGCCGGGGCGCCCACCAGGCGGATCAGCGCGCCGGCGACGCCGGGGCCCGCGACTTCCGCCGCGGAGCCGGCCAGCGCGTTCTTCGCGTGGGCTTCCACCAGGCGGGATCGCGGCACGACCTGCGTGAGCACGATCTGCGCGGCCGTGCCGGCGGTGGTGAAGACGCTGCCGATCACGAAGGCCACGCAGTACAGGTAGGTCATGCTCAGGTGGCCCAGCGCCCAGACCGCGGGCACGCTGGCCAGCGCGAGCGCGATCGCCAGTTCGCCGCCGACGTAGACCGGCAGCTTGCGCACGCGATCCAGCCACACGCCGCTGGGCAGCGAGAACAGCACGAACGGCGCGATCTCCATCGCCGTGAGCAGGCCCATCTGGGTGGGTGTGGCATGCAGCAGCACGGCGGCCGTGAGCGGGATGGCGAGCAGGGTGATCTGGCTGCCGAAGGAGCTGATCAGGATCGACAGCCACAGGCGCCGGTAGAGCCGGTCGCGCAGGAGGTCGCCGGGCGGCAGGGCGAACCGGGACCAGGGCCCGTTCGCCCTGGGCAGCGGCCCGGTGCGCACGGACGGGTCCTCCATCAGTACAACCAGCAGGCCGCCTGCGTGTGGGCGTTGATGGCCCGCAAGGGCGGCACTTCCGCCGCGCAGCGGTCGAAAGCATGCGGGCAGCGGGTGCGGAAGACGCAGCCCGAGGGCGGGTCGATCGGCGAGGGCAGGTCGCCGGAGAGCATCTGGATCACCTTGCCGCGCTCGAGCCGCGGGTCGGCGAGCGGCACGGCCGAGAGCAAGGCGCGCGTGTAGGGGTGCTTCGGGTCGGCGTAGAGGTCGCGCTTGTCGGCCAACTCCATCGTCTTGCCCAGGTACATCACGAGGATGCGCTGACTCACGTGCTTGACCACTGCCAGGTCGTGCGCGATGAACACCAACGCCAGCTGCATCTCCTTTTGCAGGTCCTTGAGCAGGTTGATGATCTGCGCCTGGATCGACACGTCCAGTGCCGACACCGGCTCGTCGCAGACGATCAGCTTGGGCTCCAGGATCAGCGCGCGCGCGATCCCGATGCGCTGGCATTGGCCGCCGGAGAACTCGTGGGGGTAGCGGTACAGGTGCGCCTCGCCGAGGCCCACCTTCACCAGCATCGCCTTGACGCGCGCCAGCACCTCCGCGTCCGCCATGTCGGGGCGGTGCGTGCGCAGGGGCTCGCCGATGATCCGCGCCACGTTCATGCGAGGGTTGAGCGACGCCAGCGGGTCCTGGAACACCATCTGGACGCTGCGGCGCACCTGCTGCCAGTCGGCGGGCGTCGCACCAGCCATGTCGCGGCCCATCCAGACCACCTTGCCGGCGGTGGCCGGGATGAGGTTCAGGATCGCGCGGGCAAGGGTGGATTTTCCGCAGCCGGACTCGCCGACGATGCCCAGCGTTTCGCCGGGGTAGAGGTCGAAGCTGACGCCGTTGACGGCCTTGAGCGTGCGCCTGGGCGCCAGCAATCCTTCGCCGCGCACCTTGAAATCGACGTGCAGGTCTCGCACCGACAGGAGGGGTTCGCGCTGAAGGCTCATGGGAGAACCCTTTCCGCCTCGCGGGTGATCTCGATGACTTCGCGGTGGCAGGCGCGCAGCACCAGCCGGTCGCTGGCCGCCGGCGCCAGCGGCGGCCGGTCGGTGGCGCAGCGTTCCGTGGCGAAGGTGCAGCGTTCGCTGAACGGGCAACCGGCGGGGAGGTGCGCCATGTTCGGCGGCACGCCAGGGATCGCGAGCAGACGCTCACCCTCGTGATCGAGCTTGGGCACGGCACCGAGCAGGCCGAGGGTATAGGGGTGGGTGGGCCGGTAGAAGATGCTCTCGGCGCTGCCCTGCTCCATGATGCGGCCGCCGTACAGCACCATCACCTGGTCGCACAGGCCGGCGACGACGCCCAGGTCGTGCGTGATCAGGATGATCGCCGTGCCGAAGTCGCGCTGCAGGTCGCGCAGCAGGGCCATGGTCTGGGCCTGCACCGTCACGTCCAGCGCCGTGGTGGGCTCGTCGGCGATCAGCAGGTCCGGCTGGCACAGCAGCGCCATGGCGATCATGATGCGCTGGCGCATGCCGCCGGAGAACTCGTGCGGGTACATGCGGATGCGGCGCGCGGCATCGGGGATGCGCACCTGCTCCAGCGTGGAGATCGCGAGCGACAGTGCACTGCGGCGCGTGAGCCCCTTGTGCAGCTCCAGCACCTCCGTCATCTGCCGCTCCACCGTCAGGTAGGGGTTGAGGGACGTCATCGGGTCCTGGAAGATCATTGCCACGCGGTTGCCGCGGATGCGATTGAGCTCGCGCGCCGGCAGCGACAGCAGGTCCTCGCCGTTGAAGAGGGCCCGCCCGCTGGCCCGGCCGTTGATCGCCAGGAGGCCCATGATGGCCAGCATGCTCTGGCTCTTGCCCGAGCCGCTCTCGCCGACGATGCCGAAGGTCTGGCCGCGTTCGAGACCGAACGACAGCCCGTTCACGGCGGTGATTTCACCGTCGGGCGTCGCGAATTTCACCGAGAGGTCGTCGACCTCGATCAGCTTGTCGTTGCCGGCTGCCATCTAGCGCTCCTTGGGGTCGAGCGCGTCGCGCAGGCCGTCGCCGATGAAGTTGAAGCAGTACAGCGTCATCGACAGCAAGGCCCCCGGAAACAGCAGCATCCACGGCGAGACTTCCATCACCGAAGTGCCGTCCTCGATCAGCACGCCCCAGCTGGTCATCGGCTCCTGGATGCCCAGGCCGAGGAACGAGAGGACCGATTCCGTGAGGATCACCGAAGGCACCGTGACGGTGGTGTAGATCACGACGACGCCCAGCAGGTTGGGGACGATGTGGCTGAAGATGATGCGCCGGGTAGGCACGCCGATGGAACGCGCGGCCTCCACGAATTCCATGCTGCGCAGCGACAGCGTCTGGCCGCGCACCACGCGCGCCATGTCCATCCACGAGAAGGCCGTGATCGCGAGCACCACGAGGTAGAACTCGCGGCCCAGGATGGTGACCAGCAGGATCGCGATCAGCAGGTAGGGGATCGCGTACATCATGTCCACGATCCGCATCATGAAGGCGTCCACCTTGCCGCCGATGAAGCCGGCGGTGGCGCCCCAGGCAATGCCGATCGCCACCGACGCCAGCGTGGCGAGCAGTCCCACCATCAGCGAGATCCGCCCGCCGACCAGGCAGCGCACCAGCAGGTCGCGCCCGGACTCGTCGGTGCCCCACCAATGCATGTTCTTGAGGGTGGGCGGCAGGCTCATGGCGTCCCAGTCCGCGCTGTCGAACGAATGCGGCAGCACGGCGGGGCCTACGATGCATGCTGCCGAGATCAGGAGGAGCAACACCAGGCTGACGACGGCGGCCTTGTTGCGCATGAAGCGGGTGCGCGCGTCGGCCCACAGGCTGCGCCCGTGCGGCGCCGATGCTACCGCCTGCATGACTTCCATCGTGGGCAACCGCGGAACCGGCTTTGCCGGGCCGCTGGTTGCGCCCCCTTGAGGGGGAGGCGACCGCAGGTCGCTTCGGGGGTGGTTCATGTCAGTAGCGGATCTTCGGGTCGAGCGCGGCGTACGCGAGGTCGACCAGGAGGTTCAGGAGCACGGCCAGCACGGTGATCAGCACGACCAGCCCCAGCACCAGCGTGTAGTCCCGGTTGCCGGCGCCGTTGACGATCAGCTTGCCGATGCCCGGCAGCGAGAAGATGGTCTCGGTGACGAGGGCGGCGGTGATCGATGAAATGGCCAGCGGGCCCATCACCGAGATGACGGGCAGCAGGGCCGGCTTGAGCGCATGCCGAAGCACGACCACGCGGGTGGGCAGCCCCTTGGCGCGCGCCGTGCGGATGAAGTTGCTGTGCAGCACCTCGATCAGGCTGCCGCGCATCACCCGCGCGATGGTGGCCACGTTGATGAAAGTGAGCAAGGCGACCGGCAGCACCATGAACTGCGGCGCGAAGCTGTCCCAGCCGCCGGCAGGCAGCCAGTGCAGCCACAGGGCGAATACCAGCACCAGCACCGGGCCCATGACGAAGGAGGGGATCACGCTGCCCAGGTTGCCCACCAGCATCACGCCGTAGTCGGCCACGCTGTTCTGGCGCAGGGCGGCCGCGATGCCCAGGCCGACGCCGAGCACGAAGGAGATCAGCATCGCCGTGCCGCCGATGGCCAGCGACACCGGCAGCGCGGCTGCCACGAGGTCATTGACGGACCAGTCGGCGTACCGGAAGGACGCGCCGAGGTCGCCGTGCAGCAGGTTGTTCAGGTAGTGCAGGTACTGCTGCCAGGGCGGCAGGTCCAGGTGGTACTTGGCCTGCAGGTTGGCCAGGACGGCCTCGGATACCTGCTTTTCGTTGTCGAAGGGGCCGCCCGGCGCCGAATGGACCAGGATGTAGCTGACCGTGATGACGGCCAGCAGGGTGGGAATGGTCGCCAACAGGCGACGCAGGGTGTAGGACCACATGGGTGTGTTTTGTCTTTGCTCCCTCTCCCTCTGGGAGAGGGCGGGGGTGAGGGCAAGCTCGCAAAGCCCTCACCCTGACCCTCTCCCAGGGGGAGAGGGAAAAAACCGCTAGTGTTTGATGATGTACAGGTCCTTGCTGCGGAAACGGTCTTGGGCGTTGCGCAGCGAGTAACCGCCAACATACGATTTTACCAGCCGTGGCAGCGAGTACTGCACCAACGGGATGATCGGGTAATCCTCCATGATCATCCGGGTCGCCTGGGTGAGGAGCGCCTTGCGCTTGCCCGGGTCGTCGCTTTGCTCGGCCTGGTGGATGATCTCCTCGGCCTTGCGGTTGCAGTTGAAGTTGTTGTTCTGGTCCGAGTCGCAGCGCACCAGCGCCAGGAAGTTGGTGGCGTCGTTGTAGTCGGCGATGAAGCCGTTGCGCGCCATCTGGAACGCGCCGTCATGGCGCTTTTTCAGCAGCACCTTGAACTCCATCGCTTCCAGCTCGATGGCCACGCCCAGCTTGGTCTTCCATTCCGACTGCGCGAAGATCGCCATCTTCTTGTGGTACTCGCTCGTGTTGTACGAGAAGGTGTACTTGGTGCCGGGCTTCACGCCGGCCTCGGCCAGCAGCTTCTTGGCCTCTTCCACCTTCTTCGCCATGGGCCACTTGGCCCAGTCGTACTCCACCATGTCCGCGCCCTCCATGCCCTTGACGATCAGGCCGTAGGCGGGCGTCTGGCCGTCGGCGGTGATGCGCTGCGAGAGGATGTCGCGATCGAGCACCATCGACAGCGCCTTGCGCACGCGCACGTCCTTGAAGGCCGGGTTCTGCGTCTGGTAGGAGTAGTAGCGGATCCCGAGCATCGGCGCATTGCGCACGTCCTGCGGGAATTTCTTTTTTGCCTCTTCGTACGTGCCGGGCGGCAGCTGGTACACCATTTCGTTCTGGCCCGACTCGAACAGCTTCACGTCGGCGTTGCCGTCTTCCACGCCCAGGTAGGTCACGCGCGTGAGCTGCACGTTCTTCGCATCCCAGTAGTGCGGGTTCTTCTCGATCACGACGCGGCTGTTCACCTGCCACTCCTTGAGCGTGAAGGCGCCGTTGCTCACCATGTTGCCCGGCTTGGTCCATTCCCGGCCGAGTTTCTCCACCGACGCCTGGTGGATGGGGCCGAGGTTGTTGTTGGACATCAGGCTGGGCAGGAAGGCCACCGGGAAGGGCGTCTTGATCTCCAACGTGTACTTGTCCAGGGCCTTCACGCCGACTTCGGTGACCGGCTTCTTGCCGGTGGCCGCTTCCTTGCCGTTGAGGATGAAGACGCCGTAGGTCGCGGAGTAGGTAGACGCCGTCTTCGGGTCCAGGAAGCGGCGGATGCCGTAGACGCAGTCCTGCGCCGTGACAGGGTCGCCGTTGGACCACTTGGCGTCCTGGCGCAGCTTGAACACCCAGGTGAGCGAGTTGGTCTGCTTCCAGCTCTCGGCCACCCCGGGAACGATCTTGCCGTCGCCGTCGTTCGCCGTCAGGCCCTCGAACAGGTCGCGCGTGATGTTGTTGGCGCCCACCGATTCGGCCACGGCAGGGTCCAGCGTCTCCGGTTCGGAGCCGTTGTTGCGGATCAGCGTCTGGGTGGGGTGCAGCTGCGTGCCGGGCGGGACCACGGCGGCAGCGGCGGGGAAGACGAGGGCGATGCCCAGGGCGAGGGCCGCGAGGCGGGCAATGTTGTTGTTCATGAGCGTTCTCTTGCGGTTATTGGGGGAGTTTCGACGTGTCGATGTCGACGTACGACCAGAATTCGCGCGCGAACGGGTGGCGCTTGTAGCCCTGCAGCCAGGGCTGCATGAGGTCCGTGCCGATGCGGTGCACGCGCACCTTGATCGGCATGTAGGCCACCAGGATCCGTACGGCGTCGCGGATGACGGCATCGCGTTGCGGCCCGTCGGGCATCAGGCCCTGCTTGTCGTAAAGCTCATCGAACCTGGCGTTCTTGAACCGCGAATGGTTCTGCTGGCCGAAGGATTTGCTGTAGCCGACCGCCAGGACGTTGCCGCTGTTGGGGGCGCTGGCCGAGAGGCCGTAGCCCCACATCATCAGCTTGTTGGCCCGCGAGGCGCGCAGCTGCTCCGGCCACTTGCCGACGCGGTAGTTGATCTTCACGCCGATGGCGTCGAAGTTGCGCTTCATGATCTCGTCGCGCTCGCGGTAGTCCTCGGTGCTGAGCGTGTCGTAGTCCAGCACCAGCGGCCCGCCGTCGGGCAGGTCGCGCCAGCCGTCGCCGTTCCTGTCGACATAGCCGAACATGTCCAGCAGCGCCGTGGCGCGTGCGCGGTCGAAGGTGCCCATCTCGGAGCGGAACTTCGGGTCGTAGCTGGAGGTGTTGGGCGCCACGAAGCCCTGCGCCACCACGGCCTGGTTGCGGCGCGCAATACGCACTTCCTCCTCGCTGTTCACCGCCAGGCCGATGGCCCGGCGCAGCGCCACCTTGTCGGGCGTGTAGCCGCCCACAACCGGATGGTTCATGTTGAAGTAGAACATCGTGATGTCCGACAGCGGCGTCTGTTCCACCTGGATGCCGCGCTTGGCCAGGTTGGGCGCCAGCTTGTTGTTCGGCACCGCCTGCAGGGCGAAATTCTCCTGCAGCCGCTCCATGAAGTCCTGCTCGTTGTTCAGGAAGGAAAGCCAGCGTGGCTGCTGCTGGTCGATGATCGTCACGACCACCTTGTCCACCATCGGCAGCCGCTTGCCCTTCATCTGCGCCAGGATGGCCTGGCCTTTGGCGTCGTCCGGCGCCGGTTCGGCCTCGTACAGCTTCTCGCGGAATCCCGGGTTGCGCACCAGTGTGATCTTGGAGGACCGCTTCCACTCCTGCAGCATGAAGGGCCCCGTGCCGACTGGGTGCTCCATGATGGTCTCGCCGTACTTCTCCACGACCTCGCGCGCCACCAGGCCCAGGGTGCCGGGGTCCGCCAGGGTCTGGATGAAGCGCGGGCGGGTCTCGCCGAGCCTGATCTGGATGGTGTAGCGGTCCAGCGCACGCAAGCCCTCGATCTCGCTGTCGTAGTCGAATTTGCCGGTGGCCTCGGCCTTCTTGCGCAGTTCCTCCAGGCCGAGGACTTTCTCCTCGGCCAGGCCGGACCAGCGCGGGCTCTTGTTCTTCGGGTCGGCGAAACGCTTGAACGAATAGACGAAATCCTGCGCCGTCACTTCGCGCTTCTTGCCGCCGAAGGCGGGGTCGTCCGCGAAGTGGATCCCATGGCGCAGCTTGATGGTGAAGGTGCGGAAGTCGGGCGAGACTTCCGGCAGCGCCTGCGCGAGGTTGGGCCTGATCTTCGCCGGGCGCGCCAGGTAGTCGTACTCGTAAAGCGCGTCCAGCATGTTGGCCAGCACGATGGCCGAATACAGGTCGGTGATCTGCGCCGGGTCGAACCCGGTTTCGGCGACCGGGAAGGAATAGCGCAGGACTTTTTCGGGGGCGGGGTTCTTGGCAGAGGGCTGGGCGCCGGTGGGGTAGGGGGCGGCCAATGCCAGGCACAGGCTGGTGGCCAGTGCCCAGGTTCTGGGGTTCATGCTTGGAAACACCTATTCGGGATTGGGACGGCGGCAAGCATAATCCACGCCTCGTCGGCCGCCACGAGCGGTTTCCCCAAGGTGCCGGGCCGCCAACCGCGGTTTCGACAAGGTTTCTTCCCTATGTTGTCTTATCTCCTAAGGCGGATCCTGCAGATGATCCCGACCCTGGCTGGGGTCATCCTGCTGGTGTTCTTCCTGTTCACCTACTTCGGCGGGGACCCCGCCGAGATCATGGGCGGCCTGCAGGCCACGCCCGAGCAGATCGAATCCATGCGCAACCAGCTCGGGCTGAACAAGCCGGTCTGGGAGCAGCTGTGGCTCTTCGTCACCAAGGTGGCAACGTTCGACTGGGGCAGCAGCTGGGCGACGCAGGAGTCGATCGCCAACATCTTCAGGACCCGGCTGCCGGCCACCCTGACCATCATGGTGCCGATCCTGGTGCTCGAGGTCGGCCTGGCGATCGTCGCCGGCATGGCCGTGGCCTACGTCCGGGGCAGCCTCACCGACCGCGCCGTCATGATCATCTCGACCGTGGCGCTGTCCGTGAGCTTCCTGGTCTACGTGATCGTCGGCCAGTACCTGTTCGCGTTCCGCCTCGGCTGGTTCCCGGTGCAGGGCTGGAGCAACAGCCTCTGGACCAATCTCGTGGTGTACGCGCCACTGCCGGTGCTGCTGGCGGTGCTCGTGAGCCTCGCGCCGCACACGCGCCTGTACCGCAGTTTCTTCCTCGACGAGATCGGCCATGACTACGTGCGCACGGCCCGCGCCAAGGGCGTGCCCGAGAACAGCATCCTGTTCAAGCACGTCCTGCGCAACGCGATGATCCCCATCCTGACGAACGTGGCGACGCAGCTGCCGGGGGTGTTCATCGGCTCCTTCCTGATCGAGGTGTTCTTCTCCATTCCCGGCCTCGGCCGCGAGGTTTACACGGCGGTCGGGCGCAGCGACTACCCGATGATCCAGGCAACCACGATCTACCTGGCCGCGCTCACGATGGTGATCAACCTCATCACCGACGTGCTCTACAAGTTCGTCGACCCGCGGGTGGTGTTGAAATGAGTGCCGTCCTGCCCGTGGGAGAAGGGAAGATCGTCGCGGTGCCCGGGGCGTTGCCCAAGTCGCCCAGCGTCTGGATGGAGGCGTGGAAGCGGTTGCGGGGCGATCGCGTCGGCATGGTGTCGCTGTACGTTGTCGCCGCCTTCTTCGTGCTGGTGCTGCTGGCGCAGGTAGGCCTGCTGGCGGCCAACTGGCAAAAGGAAGTCGGATTGCCCTTCGCGCCGCCGCACGTCGTCGGCGCCGATGAGCGGGAAGTCGCGGCGGTGCAGGCGCCCAGGCTGCCCAACGTGGACCTGAGCGACATCGACCCGCTCGCGCCCCGCTACCAGGAATGGGACGAGCGCGCCTCCAAGGTGAAGACCGACGTGACCGTGAAGGCCGCGACGCTGCCGGTCGGCGCCGACCGGATCGGGCGCGACGTGCTGGCCAAGGCCGTCAAGGGCGCGCAGGTGTCGATCATGGTGGGCATCTTCGCGGCCTTCCTCGCCACCTTCATCGGGACGCTGCTCGGCGCGCTCTCCGGTTACTTCGGCGGCAAGGTGGGTGACTTCCTCGAGTGGGTCTACAACGTCTTCACTTCGGTGCCCTACATCCTGCTGATTTTCGCGCTGGCGGCCATCTTCAAGTCGGGGCCGCCCTGGCTGCGCAGCCTGTCCGACGGGATCACCGCGGTCGTCATCATCCTGGGCCTGGTGGGCTGGACGGGCATCTACCGGCTGGTGCGCGCCGAGTACATCAAGCACAGCAACCGCGAATACGTGCGGGCGGCCGAGGCGATCGGCGCCGGGCACATGTCCCGCATGTTCGGCCACATCCTGCCGAACGTGAGCCATGTCGTGCTGGTGCAGCTGAGCCTGCACGTGGTGAGCTTCATCAAGGCCGAGGTGATCCTGTCCTTCCTGGGGCTGGGCGTGCCGATCGACATGGTCAGCTGGGGAACGATGCTGGGCGAGGCGCAGAGCGAGCTGGTGCTCGGCAAGTGGTGGCAGCTTGCGGCCGCCACGGCCTTCATGGCCACGTTCGTCACCGCCTTCGCGCTGCTCACCGATGCATTGCGCGACGCGATGGACCCCAAACTGCGCTGAAGCCGGAGCGACAACATGACTTCATTGATCGAAGTGCGGGACCTGCGCGTGGGCTTTCGCATGGGCAACGAGACGCACGAGGCGGTGCGCGGCGTGAGTTTCGAGGTGCCGGTGAACTCCACCGTGGCGCTGGTCGGCGAATCGGGCAGCGGCAAGAGCGTGAGCGCGATGAGCATCGTGCGGCTGCTGCCGCCCAACGCCGTCGTCGACCCGGCCAGCCGCGTGCTGTTCGAGGGCCGGGACCTGCTCAAGGCCGCTCCCGAGGAGATGCGCCGCCTGCGCGGCAGGGAAATCTCGGTGGTGTTCCAGGAGCCCATGAGTTCGCTCAACCCGGTGCTGACGGTGGGCGAGCAGATCGCCGAGGTGCTGCGCATCCACACGCCCCTCGGCGCTCGCGGGGCCATGGACCGGACGCTGGAGCTGCTGACCGAAGTCGGCATCCCGGAACCCAAGGCGCGCCTGAACGCCTACCCGCATGAACTCTCCGGCGGCCAGCAGCAGCGCGTGATGATCGCGATGGCGATCGCGTGCGAGCCCAAGCTGCTGATTGCCGACGAGCCCACGACGGCGCTGGACGTCACCGTGCAGCGGCAGATCGTCGACCTGCTCGCGCGCCTGCAGGAGCGCCAGAAGATGAGCGTCCTTTTCATCAGCCACGACCTCGGCCTGGTCGGCGAGATCGCGAAGAGCGTGGTCGTGATGCGCAGCGGCGAAGTGCGCGAGGCCGGCCCGGCGGGCGAGATCTTCAGCGCCCCGAAGGATTCCTATACGAAGGCGTTGCTGGCCTGCCGCCCGCGGCTGGACACCCGCCCGCGCCGCCTGCCCGTCATCGATGACATCGTGCTCAACCGGCCCATCAGCACCGAGCAGCGCGAGCCCGCGCCCGTGAGCGGCCCGGCGCTGATCGAAGTGCAGGGCCTGTCCAAGGCGTATCGCCTGAAGGACGGCCTGTTCAAGCGCAAGGTGATCGATGCCGTGAAGACGGCCGACTTCTCCCTGCAGAAGGGCCGCACGCTCGGCGTGGTGGGGGAGTCGGGCTCCGGCAAGACGACCATCGGCATGATGCTCACGCGCCTGACCGAGGCCAGCAGCGGCAGCATCATCTTCGAAGGCGTGGACCTCGCCGCGCTGCGGCCGGCCCAAATGCGCACCTACCGCCCGCGTATCCAGATCATCTTCCAGAACCCGTATGCCAGCCTGAACCCGCGCTTCACCATCGGCCAGATCCTGATGGAGCCGATGCGTATCCACGCCATCGGCGCGGACGAGGACGCGCGGGCACGCCTCGCGCTCGGCTGGCTCGAGAAGGTCGGCCTGCCGGCGCAGGCTTTCGGCAAGTACCCACACGAGTTCTCCGGTGGCCAGCGCCAGCGCATCGCGATCGCGCGCTGCCTTACCATGCAGCCGGAGATCATCGTCTGCGACGAGAGCGTGAGCGCGCTGGACGTCAGCGTGCAGGCGACGGTGCTCAACCTCCTGCTCGACCTGCAGGAGGAGTTCGGCCTCACCTATGTCTTCATCAGTCACGACCTGGCGGTGGTGAAGTACATGGCCGACGACATCCTGGTGATGAACCAGGGCGAGATTGTCGAGCGCGGCACTTCCGAGGAGATCTACTCCAACCCGCGGCACCCCTACACCCGCCAGCTGCTCGCCGCGATCCCGCGCGGCTATGCGCCCGCCGCCGGGTCCCTGCAACCCGCCTGACGAGACGACATGCAACGTCGCATCCTTGGCGCCCTGCTGGGCGCGCTGGCCATGACGGCCGCCTTGGCCCAGACCCCCACGCGCGTGGAAAAGGCGGCCGACCTGCCACGCTTCAGCTACCCCGTCCAGGGCCAACTGGAAGCCATCGTGCGCGAGCCGGAGCGTTTTGCCGTCTTCGCGCAGGCCGTGCGGCGCGACCTGGAGTCGACGGTCGGCGGCTACGACATCGCGGAGCTGGCGACGCGCCGGCAACTGCTCGGCCAGCTGGTGCAGCTGGACATGCTCGAAGGGCGCTGGGACGACGCGCTGCGCCGCTCGACCCAGATCCAGCAGTTGCAGGAAAAGCCCGCGGACAAGCTGTTGTCGGGCCTCACCATCCGGGCCATCGTGGCGGCCCTCAGGAAGACCGGCGACCGCGGCTCGCCCGCGTATGCGGCCGAAGCCGGCCGTCTCGTGCGCGAAGAGATCGAGCGGATGCCGTACGCCGTGATCCGCAACGACATCATGCGGGCCAAGGCCGGCATGGAGACCGTGGGCGAGGCGCTGGTCCTGGGGCGGGTGCGCGATGTGCTGCAGCCCGTCGCCGCCAGGACCGGGTCGCTCAGCTCGGACCTGGCGCCCGCCGTGATCTCGGCCCGCTATGCGATCGAATTCGTGCTGCCGCTGAAGACGACGCTGGTCCAGGCCTACCGGGGCTACCTCGTGGCCCACCAGGTCGACAAGCCCGACATCTGGGCCGCGCGCGACGTGAGCCTGCCGCCCGGGCGCAATTACACCCCGGTGACGGTGGTGGTCTGGGACAGCGGCATCGACCTCCCGCAGTTCGCCGGTCGCGTGGTGACGCTGCCCGGCGGCCCTGCCATGATCGCCTTCGATCGCCATGCGCGGCCTTCCTCCAGCGCGCTCAAGCCGATCCCGGCGAACGTGCAAGGCCGGCTGGACATGCTGCAGGGCCGCAGCAAGGGCCTGTCGGACCTCACGTCCAACATCGACAGCCCGGAAGCCGCCGAGGTGAAGGCGCTGCTGTCGGAGCTGGCGCCGGACCAGTACAAGACGGTGCAGGAAGAGCTGCGCCTGGTCGGCGTGTACCAGCACGGCACGCACGTGGCCGGCATCGCGATGGCCGGCAATCCCTACGCCCGGCTGGCGAACGCGCGCATCGAGTTCGGCCACACGCTGCTCCCCGACCCATGCCCCACGCGCGAACTGCAGGAGCGCTCCGCCGCCAATTTCGCGGCCTACGTGGACTTCGTCAAGAAGGTCGGCGCGCGGGTCGTCAACATGAGCTGGGGCGGCAACCTGCGCGGCTACGAAGTCGTTCTCGAGCAATGCGGCATCGGCAAGGACGTGGCCGCGCGAAAGGCGCTGGCCCGCGAATATTTCGACCTGCACTACAAGGCGCTCGTGCGCGCCATCGCATCGGCGCCGGATGTCCTGTTCGTCGCCTCGGCGGGCAACTCCGCGAACGATCCCACCTTCAACGACACCTATCCGTCGAGCATCGTGCTGCCGAACCTGGTGTCGGTCGGCGCCGTCGACAAGGCCGGCGACGAGGCTTCGTTCACCAGCTACGGCCCCACCGTGGCGCTGCACGCCAACGGCTACCAGGTCGACAGCGTCGTGCCCGGCGGCCGCAGGATCGCGCTGTCGGGGACGTCGATGTCTTCGCCGCAAGTGACCAACCTCGCGGCCAAGTTGCTGGCCGTGAAACCCTCGCTCAAACCCGCGGAAGTGATCGGCATCCTGCGCAGCACGGCCGAGCGCAGCGAGGACGGGCGCCGCACGCTGATCCACCCGGCCAGGGCGCTGGCGGCCGTGGGCTATGTGCCCTGAGCGGGCCGCGACGGGACGGTGAAAGATTTCAAGAGGAGCCGATGATGGGATTGCGTCACTGCATTGCGGGTTTGTTCATCGCGTCGATGTTGTGCGGCGGCGCGATCGGCCAGGGCGCCTGGACCCAGGCCGACATCGCCGTGGAGAAAGACATCTCCCTGCGCGTCATCGACGGCGGGGACCGGAACGCGAAGACCACGATCCTTTTCGTGCCCGGCTGGGGCATGACGACCGCCGTCTGGCGCGATGCCATGGCGGCGTTCGCCTCGCGTGCCCGCGTCGTGTCGCTCGACCCGCGGTCCCAGGGCTTCTCGACCCTGGCCCCGCGCGGCAATACGCCCGAGCGCCGCGCGATTGACCTGCACGAGGTGATCAAGGCGCTGGCGCTGGACAAGGTGGTGCTGGTGGGCTGGTCCCAGGGCGTGCAGGACGTGGCCGCCTATGCGGCGGCATTCGAGGGCGAGCGGGTGGCGGGCTACGTCCTGGTCGATTCCCCCCTCGGGGCCGGCCCGGCTGCCGCGATGTCGCCGCCCGCGGCCATGCAGCAGCAACTCGAGCGCATGAGCCTGTATGCGCGTTATCCGCGCGAATACCTGCGCGGGATGATGAACGCCATCATCCAGTCGCCTGCGGGCAAGGCGCGCATCGAAGAATTCGTCGAGCTCGGCCTGCGCACACCGCCCGATCTCGGCATCGGCATGCTGATGATGGATTTCGTCCTGATCGACCGCAGGCCCGCGCTGAAGAAATTCAACCGTCCGACGCTGGTGATCGCCGCCGAAGGCCCGAACGCCGAATCGCAGCGCGCGATGGCGCAGCAGATCGGCGGTGCGCAGTTCGAAGCTGTGGCCCAGGCGGGCCACGCGGTGTTCCTCGACCAGCCGGACAAATTCAACGAGCTGCTGGCCAGATTCCTGGCGCGCCTGGGCGCCTGAGCCACGCGGCTACTTCAGCGCGAACGCCGTCAGCTTCCTGGGTACAGCCACGTTCTTGAGCGTGGCGTACACCGGTACCCCGTTCTTGTACTTCGGGTAGTCCTCGCCCTGGATCAGGGGCAACAGGTACCGCTTGCAGGGCTCGGTGATGCCGAAGCCGTCGGCCGTGATGAAGTTGCGGGGCATGAACTTCTCGACGTTCGCCACCTTGGCGAGCGGCGCCATGCCGATCTTGTACTTGTACGGCTTGTCGCTCACGCGGTCGATGGTCGGCATGACGGCGTTGTGACCCTTCAGCGCGAGCTGCACGGCGGCCTTGCCCAGCTCGTAGGCCTGCTTCACGTCGGTTTGCGACGCGATATGGCGTGCCGCGCGCTGCAGGTAATCGGCCACGGCCCAGTGGAACTTGTAGCCGTGTGCCTGCTTGATCATGTTGGCCACCACCGGCGCGGCGCCGCCCAGCTGCGCATGGCCGAACGCATCGCGCGTGCCCTGCTCGGCCAGGAACCTGCCATCGGGGTAGTGGCAGCCCTCGGACACCACCACCGTGCAGTAGCCGTGCTTCTTCACCAGCGAATCGACCCGCGCCAGGAACTTCTTTTCGTCGAATTCGATTTCCGGGAACAGGACCACGACCGGGATACCGTGGTCTTCGATCAGGCCGCCGGCGGCCGCGATCCAGCCCGCGTGCCGTCCCATGACTTCGAGGACGAAGACCTTGGTCGAGGTCTTGGCCATGGAGCGCACGTCGAACGACGCTTCGAGCGCCGACACGGCGACGTACTTCGCGACCGAGCCGAAGCCCGGGCAGCAGTCGGTGATCGGCAGGTCATTGTCCACCGTCTTGGGCACGTGGATGGCCTGGATCGGATAGTCCATGGCCTCGGACAGCTGGCTCACCTTGTAGCAGGTGTCGGCCGAGTCGCCGCCGCCGTTGTAGAAGAAGTAGCCGATGTCGTGGGCCCTGAAGACCTCGATCAGGCGTTCGTACTCGCGCTTGTTGGCTTCCAGCGACTTGAGCTTGAACCGGCAGGAGCCGAACGCGCCCGAGGGCGTGGAGCGCAGCAGCGCGATGGCCGAGGCGGACTCCTTGCCGGTGTCGATCAGGTCCTCGGTCAACGCCCCGATGATGCCGTTGCGCCCGGCATAGACCTTGCCGATCTTGTCCTTGTGCGCCCGGGCCGTTTCGATCACGCCGCAGGCGGACGCGTTGATGACGGCCGTGACACCGCCCGATTGCGCGTAGAACGCGTTCTTCTTTTTCGCAGCCATTTCCTTGGTTCCTTCGTCAATCAGCCAGCGCGCGCGTCACTACCTCGCGCACGTCGTTGCTCAAATCGGGCTTGGCCGCGACGCGGGCGATCGCCTCGCGCGCGGCGCCTCGCATCGGCTCCACCAGCTTCTTCCAGCGGTCCAGCGCGCGCGCCAGCCGCGCGGCGACCTGCGGGTTCATGCCGTCGAGCTCGATCACGCGCTCGCTCCAGTACACGTAGCCCGCCGCGTCCGGGCGGTGGAACCCGCCGGGGTTGGCGCTGCAGTAGCTGAAGATCACGCTGCGCGCGCGATTCGGGTTGCGGATGTTGAAGTCCGGGTGTTTCATCAGCTGCTTCACGGCGGGCAGGACGTTGCCGCCGCGGTCCGGCGCGCCAGCCTGGAGCGCAAACCACTTGTCCAGCACCAGCGCCTCGTCCTTGAACATCGCGTGGAAGCGCTGCAGTGCTTGTCCGGCCAGCTCGTGCCCGGTGGTGACCAGGGCGGCGAGCGCATTGAAGCGGTCCGTCATGTTGCCGGCATCCTTGAAGCGCTGGTAGGCCTTGCCCGGCCAGACCGCGTCGCCGCTCCTGCGCGCCGCCAGGCACAGGTGCGTGAGCGCCATGCCGGCCAGCGCCCGGCGGCCGGAGGAGACCGAATCGGGCTGGTAGGCGCCATTCTCGCGATGGGCGTCGAAGGCCCATTGCCAGTCATCGTACAGGGCATCGGCGAGCTGCTCGCGCATCGCTTCGCGTACCGTGTGGATGCGTTGCGGGTCGACCACGTCCAGCTGTTCGGCCAGATAGGTTTCGGCGGGCAAGGTCAGCACCAGTTCCTTGAATGCGGCGTCGAGCGCGGGGTGGCGCAGGATCTTGCGCATCGCTTCGACGTACGGCGCATCGAGCCGGATGTCGCCCGCCGTGAGGCCTTCCTGGCGGATGAAGGCGAGGGCGCGGTTGACGGCCAGCCGCTGGCCCGCCTCCCACATGTTGAACGGGTCGGTGTCGTGCGCGAGCAGCGTGAGCAGCTGCTCGTCGCTGTAGTCGAACTCCAGGATCACGGGCGCGCTGAACCCGCGCAGGATGGACGGAACGGGTTCGGCTTGCAGGCCAGGGAAGCTCAGCGTCTCGCTGGCTTCGGTGAGGACGTGCATGCCGTTCGTGAGCTCGCGGCCGTCGGGCGCGAGCAGGCCCAGCGCGATCGGGACGACGAAGGGTTCCTTCGCCTCCTGGCCGGGTGTCGCCGCACAGCTTTGCGACAGGGTCAGGTTGTAGATACCCGAGGCGGCGTCGTACTGCGTCGCCACCTTGACGCGCGGCGTGCCGGCCTGGCTGTACCAGCGCTTGAACTGCGGCAGCAACTGCGCCAGCCTCGAATCCGGGTTGGCGTCGGCGATGGCCTGGGCGAAGTCGTCGCAGGTCACGGCGCTGCCGTCGTGGCGCTGGAAGTAGAGGTTCATGCCGCGGGCGAAGCCCTCGCGTCCCACCAGCGTCTGCATCATGCGCACGACTTCGGCGCCTTTTTCGTACACCGTGACGGTGTAGAAGTTGTTGATTTCCAGGTACTGGTCGGGCCGCACCGGGTGCGCCATCGGGCCGGCATCCTCCGGGAACTGCGCGGTGCGCAGCACCCGGACGTCCTCGATGCGCTTGACGGCGCGCGCCGAGGGGGCACCCGCCAGGTCCATGCTGAACTCCTGGTCGCGGAACACCGTGAGACCCTCCTTCAGCGACAGCTGGAACCAGTCGCGGCAGGTGATGCGGTTGCCGGTCCAGTTGTGGAAGTACTCGTGGCCCACCACGCTTTCGATGTTGCTGAAGTCGGTGTCCGTCGCCGTCGCCTGGCTGGCCAGGACGTACTTGGTGTTGAAGATGTTCAGGCCCTTGTTCTCCATCGCGCCCATGTTGAAGTCGCTGGTGGCGACGATCATGAAGCGCTCCAGGTCGAGCGACAGGCCGAAGCGCGCCTCGTCCCACGCCACGGAGGCCATCAGCGAGTTCATCGCGTGCTCGGTCTTGTCCAGGTCGCCGGGGCGCACATAGACCTGCAGCAGGTGCTCCTTGCCGGCGCGCGAGGTGATGCGCTGCTCGCGCGCCACCAGCTGCCCGGCGACCAGGGCGAACAGGTAGCTCGGCTTCCTGAACGGGTCCACCCAGCGGGCGTAATGGCGGCCTTCTTCCAGCTCGCCTTGCTCTACCAGGTTGCCATTGGACAGCAGCACGGGGTAGGCCGCCTTGTCGGCGCGGATCAGCACCGAGTAGCTCGCCATCACGTCCGGGCGGTCCAGGAAGTAGGTGATGCGGCGGAAGCCCTCGGCCTCGCATTGCGTGAAGAACGAGTCGTTGCTCACGTACAGGCCCATGAGCTTGCTGTTCTTCGCGGGGCAGCAGGTGGTGAAGATCTCCAGGTCGAAGGGTTCGTCGCCCTCGGGCAGGTTCTCCAGGACCAGCTGGTTGTCCTCCAGCTTGAAGGAGGTGCCCTCGCCGTTCACCAGCACGCGCGCGAGATTCAGCTCCTCGCCGTCCAGCCGCAGGGACTGCGGCACCGCGTCGGCGTTGCGCCGCACCTTCATCTTGTTCAGCACGCGGGTCTTGGCCGGGTCGAGGTCGAATGTCAGTTCCACGTTGTCGATCCAGAAGGCCGGGGCCTGGTAGTCGGAACGGTAGATGACGTTGTTGTGTCCTTCACGCATAAAGGCTCTCCAGGAAGTTCGTTCTTGCAAGTTCATGGTAGTCACGCACCTGCGCGACCACATGGGCTCCGGCCAGTTCGCCGGCTTCGTGACTCGTGCATACCGCCACCGCGCGCATTCCCGCGCGCCGCGCCGCCTCGATACCGAAAGGCGCATCCTCGAACACGATGCAGCGCTCCGGCGCGACGCCCAGGCGCCGCGCGGCCTCCAGGAAGATCGCGGGCTCCGGCTTGCCGGGCAGGCCCTCGTCGCCGCCCACCACCGCGTGCGGGGCGCTGTCCATCTTCAAGTGCGAGAGGGTGAAGGAAATGTTGTGCCGGTCGCCGGCCGTGCCGACGCCCACCTTCAGGCCACGCGCCATCGCATCGGCCGCGAAGCGGCGGAAGCCGCCGACTTCGGCGAACACCGGGCCGAACAGCTCGCGGTAGATTGCTTCCTTCTCGCCGATCAGCCCCAGCGCTTCGTCATGGGGCACGGCGCGCTCGAACACCTCGCACATGCACTCCACGCCGGTGCGGCCGGTGGTGCGGCGCATGATGTCGGCCACGTCCATGTCGAGCCCGTGGCGCCGGGTGAACTCGACCCAGCTCTTCGCGTGCCACGGCATGGAGTCGACCATCGTGCCGTCCATGTCGAAAATCAGGGCCGCGGTTGTCACGGCCCGTCATGCCGGGCTTGACCCGGCATCCATGCAGGAGCGAGAAGGCATGGATTGCGGATCAAGTCCGCAATGACAGGCACGGATTTCATACACCCTGCTTCAGCGACGCTTCGATGAACGGGTCCAGGTCGCCGTCCAGCACCTTCTGGATGGCCGAGATTTCGACGCCGGTGCGCAGGTCCTTGATGCGGCTGTTGTCCAGCACATAGCTGCGAATCTGGTGGCCCCAGCCGACGTCGGTCTTGGTGTCCTCCAGCTTCTGCTGCTCTTCCATCTTCTTGCGCATCTCGTGGTCGTACAGGCGCGAGCGCAGGCGCTTCCACGCCACGTCGCGGTTGCTGTGCTGGCTGCGGCTGTCCTGGCACTGCACCACGATGTTGGTGGGGATGTGCGTGAGGCGCACGGCCGAATCGGTCTTGTTGATGTGCTGGCCGCCGGCGCCGCTGGCGCGGTAGGTGTCCACCCGCACGTCGGCCGGGTTGATGTCGATCTCGATCGAGTCGTCGATCTCGGGGTACACGAACACGCTCGCGAAACTCGTGTGCCGGCCGCCCGCCGAGTCGAATGGCGACTTGCGCACCAGCCGGTGCACGCCGGTTTCGGTGCGCAGCAGGCCGTAGGCGTAGTCGCCCTCGAGCTTGATGGTCGCGCTCTTGATGCCCGCCGTGTCGCCGGGGGTTTCGTCCTCGACCGTCGTCTTGAAGCCCTTGCGCTCGGCGTACTTGAGGTACTGGCGCAGCAGCATGCTGGCCCAGTCGCAGGCTTCGGTGCCGCCGGCCCCGGCCTGGATGTCCAGGAAGGCGTTCAGCGGGTCGGCCGGCTTGTTGAACATGCGCCGGAACTCCAGCGCCTCCACGTCTGTGGCGAGCTTGGCGGTTTCGGCTTCGATCGTGGCCAGGCCGGCATCATCGCCTTCCTCCTTGCTCATCTCGAACAGCTCGAGGTTGTCGGAGAGCTCGCGCGTGAGGTTGGACAGCGTTTCCACCACGCCGTCCAGCTGCTTTTTTTCCCGGCCCAGTTCCTGGGCCTTTTTGGGGTCGTTCCAGACCTGCGGGTCTTCCAGCGACGCGTTGACGGTTCTCAGGCGCTCCGATTTGGCATCGAAGTCAAAGATACCCCCGTAAGGCTTGCGTGCGGGCGGAGAGGTCGGCGAGCTGGCCGCCGATCTGGTTGATGCGTTCTGCTTCCATGGCGAAAATCCTTCGAAGAGCGGGATTCTCGCACGGCGAACGCTACTGCCGGAACGCTCCCAGTTTCGCCTGGGCGCCGCGGTTGCCCATCGTTGCGGCGCGCTCCAGCCAGCGCACGGCCAGCGTCGGGTCGCGCGGCGCGGTGACACCTTCCATGTAGGCGATGCCCAGGAAGTAGCTCATCTCGCCGCGGCCGAACCGGATGCCCTCGGGCGTCGCCTTGCCCGAGCGCTTGACGATGGCCGGGATCTCGCCCTGGCCGTTGGCGTAGGCATGCATCTGCTGGATCGTCGTGGAAAAGAACGCGTCGCGGGCCTGGGCGGCGGCGGTCCGGTTGGGCGCGGTGGCGACCAGTTCGTCGGCCAGGATCGGAAGCGCCTCGAAAGGCGTCATGCCGCCCGTCATGCGCGGCGAATACCAGGCGCGCAACATCACCTTGTCCAGCGGCATCAGCTCATCCACCTTCCAGGGGAAATAGCTCAGCACCGTCTGCCCGGCGGGATGGCCGCGCACGCCCATCACGTGCATGGCCTCGTGGTACGCGCAACGCCATGCGTCCTTGGAACGCATCTGGACCACGGCCGTGTCGATCTTCGCCTCGCTCTTGAAATCGAGGAAGGTGACGCAGGGCTGGTTGTCTTCCAGCTGGTTGTCGGGCGTGATCTCGACCGTGAGGTTGGCGACCCGCTCGGCGTCGGGCTGCCCGCTGACGTCGGTGAGCTTGATGCCGGCCTCGGCGGTGACGGCACGCAGGGCCGTGAGGGTGTTTTCGCGATGCGCGGCGAGGTTGACGCCGTGGATGCGCACGCGGATGTCGTTTTCCCAGCGCACGATCCGCGTGGGGGTGCCGCTCTGGTGCCACAGCACTTCCCACAGCGTGGCAACGCCCTGGTCGAACTCATCGGCCGCGGCGGCCAAAGCCGGCATGGCCGCCAGCAACAGTCCCCAACAAATCCTGCGCATTCGTCACCCCGAACACAATTGGTGACGCCAGTGTGAAGTAGGAGCTGTCCTACTTCAAGCGCTGTTACTTCTTGAGCTGGAGACCGGCCAGCCCGACGGTAATTTGTCTCATTTGCGCAGCATTCTCAGCCTTCCAGGAAGCCCTCGACCATCTGCGCGAGCGTTTGGGGCTGGTCGTGATGCAGCATATGCCCGGCATCCTGGATGACCGCGCGCCGCAGGTCCGGCACCGACCGTAAACGTTCGTGGTACTCGGCCAGGGTGAACTTGCCCTGCCACCACCCCGTGAGACTGTCGTCGCTGGCTTCGATCGCCAGCGTGGGTGCCGTGATCCCCTTGTAGATTTCCAGCACCTCATCCACGCGGTACAGCTGGGCATTGGTGATCTTGTGGGCGGCGTCGCCCAGGATGCGCCACAGGCCCTCCGCGTCGGGTTTGGCCCAATGGCGGGCCAGCCAGTCGGCCTTGTCCCGGCCGAGGCGCTTGTTGGTTTTCATCAGCCGTTGCGCGACGCCCTCCACCGAGTCGTAGGCCTTCAGCGCCATCTCGCCGCGATGGAATGCCTTCAGCTCGTCCATCCACTTCGCAAAGCGCTTGGGCGCTTGCGAGGGCCGCGTGGCCGGCATGCCGAAGCCCTCGAGGTTGACCAGCCGCCGGATGCGCTCCGGGCGGGAGCCGGCGTAAAGCATGGCCACGTTGCCGCCCATGCTGTGGCCCACGAGGTGCACGGGGGCGCCCGGCGAGTAGTGGTCGATCAGGAAATCGAGGTCGGCCAGGTAGTCGGGAAACCAGTAGTTGTCGGCGTCCGGCGTCTCCGTCAGCCCGTACCCGCGCCAATCCGGCGCGATGACGTAGTGATCGTGCGCGAAGGCATCCACCACGAACTGGTACGACGCCGCCACGTCCATCCAGCCGTGCACCATCACCATCGGCACCTTCCCCGGCCCGGGCTCGCCCCAGACCAGCACGTGGTACTTGAGGTTGCGGATCGGGACAAACTGGTTGCTGGGGGTTCGTTTGGGTTGGTACATCGGCTCTGGGCTTGCTACATTGGCTGGAGATCATAAGGAGAGTCAGCTATGGCCGTCAGTCAAGGCAGGGACAACCATTCGCGCATGCACGCGGGCTTTCGCTGGCAGGTGCCGGAATACTTCAACATCGCGCAGGTCTGCTGCACACGCTGGGCGCACAAGCCCGGGGCGATCGAACGCACCGCGATCCGGGCGCACGGCGCCGACTCCGGTGCCGAGTACCTTTCCTACGCCGAGCTGCAGACGCGCGCCAACGCCTTGAGCCACATGCTGACGCGCCTCGGCGTCCAGCGCGGCGACAGGGTGGCGGTCGTCATGCCACAGCGGTTCGAGACCGCGATCGCCTACATGGCCATCTTCCAGCTGGGGGCGGTGGCCATGCCGCTGTCGATGCTGTTCGGGCCGGACGCGCTGGAGTACCGGCTGCAGGACAGCGGGGCGGTGGTCGCGATCTGCGACGAGACCTCGATCGCCAATGTGCTGTCCGTGCGGGACCAATGCCCCGCGTTGCGAACGCTGGTCGGCGTCGGGGCGGCCGCCATCCAGGCGGACCTGGACTACGACGTGGAGCTGGCCCGGCAGCGCACCGATTTCGTCGCGGCGAAGACGAAGGCGGATGAAGGCGCGGTGTTGATCTACACCAGCGGGACCACCGGGCCGCCCAAGGGCGCGCTGATCCCGCACCGTGCGCTCATCGGCAACCTGCCGGGGTTCGTTTGCAGCCAGAACTGGTTCGGCTTCGACGGCAAGGCCAACAAGGCCACCAGCGCCGTGTTCTGGTCGCCCGCCGACTGGGCCTGGACCGGCGGGCTGATGGATGCGCTTTTGCCCACGCTCTATTTCGGCCGCCCGATCGTCGCCTACAACGGCCGCTTCAGCCCGGAACTGGCGTTCTCGCTGATGCAGGAGCACGGCGTCACGCACACCTTCCTGTTCCCCACGGCGCTGAAGGCCATGATGAAGGCGTACCCCGAGCCGGAGAAGCAGTTCACGCTGAAGCTGCAGGCCATGATGAGCGCGGGCGAAGCGGTGGGCGATGCCGTCTTCATGTATTGCCGTGACCACCTGGGTATCACCGTCAACGAGATGTTCGGCCAGACGGAGATCAACTACATCGTCGGGAACTGCTCGATGAACGGCCGCACCGAAGGCGGCATCGGCTGGCCCGCCCGGCCCGGCAGCATGGGGCGCGGCTACCCGGGGCACCGCGTGGCGGTGATCGACGACGAGGGCAACGAATGCGCGCCAGGGGTGCCCGGCGACGTGGCGCTCAATCGCTACGACGTGCACGGCCACCCGGACCCGATCTTCTTCCTGGGCTACTGGAAGAACGAGGCGGCCACCCGCAACAAGTCCACCGGCGACTGGTGCCGCACCGGCGACCTCGCCACGCGCGACGAGGACGGCTACCTCTGGTACCAGGGCCGCGCCGACGACGTGTTCAAGGCCGCGGGTTACCGCATCGGCCCGAGCGAAATCGAGAACTGCCTGGTCAAGCACCCGGCCGTGATCAACGCCGCCGTCGTGCCCAAGCCGGACCGGGAACGCGGTGCGCTGGTGAAGGCTTTCGTCGTGCTGGCGCCGGATTTCGCGGCGACCCGTGCCAAGAACGGCCCGGACTCGGGCGCGTTCGACGCCCAGCTCGTCGCGCAGCTGCAGGCCCACGTGAAGGGCAAGCTCGCGCCGTACGAGTACCCTAAGGAGATCGAGTTCATCGAGGCATTGCCGATGACCACGACGGGCAAGGTGCAAAGGCGGGTCCTGCGCTTGCAGGAAGAGGAGCGGGCAAGGGCCGGCTCGTGACCTTCAGTAAAGCACCTGGCAGTTGGCGCAGTAGAAGCTGCGCCGCATCGTCTTGCCCAGGTGCCCCTTGCTGAAGGGGATGTCGCACCTCGGGCAGGTCCGCTTGGTGTGCGCGAGCCAGTGCTTCCTGAGCACATAGGCCTTTTTCCACTCGAAGAAATCGAAGCTGTACTGGCGCGCTTCGCGCACCAGGTCGCGCACCTTGGCCGCCGGCAGCGCGCCGATCGGGGACAGCGGATGCACCCGGATGCGAAACAGCACCTCGTTCTTGATGATGTTGCCCACGCCGGCAAAGATGTCCTGGTCCAGCAGCGCATCGCAGGCCAGCGTGCCCGGTTGGGCGCGCAAGCGCTTGCGCGCGAGCCCCGGGTCCCAGTGTTCCGACATCACGTCGCTGCGCCAGTCGTACAGCAGGTCCAGCGGCACGTCGATGAAGCGCACCGAACACGCGTACAGGTTGAGCTCGCCGTCGCCGAACGCCAGGCCCAGCCGCGGCGCGGCCCAGGATTTGCGCTCGTTGATCCGGTAGCTGCCGAAAAGCATGAAATGCACGCGCAGCGAGAAGTCCACGTCCATTTCGACCAGGAAGTGCTTGCCCCAGCTGCGCAGCGCCTCGATGCGCCGCCCGACGAGCCGCTCTTTCTCGATGCTGGTGTTGCCCTCCACGCGCAGGATCTTGCGGCCCACGAAGCCGCTGGCCTGTTCCTTGAGGATGACGATGGAGGGGCCTTCGGGCATGCGCGGCGGGCAGTCGTTGGACGGACCGATTATTCGATCCCGCGCCCGCCGGGCATGTAGGCATTCTTCGCGCGCGACCCGTCCTTACAGCGACTTCAGGTACTGCGCCAGGTCGGCGATCTCCTGCGCGGTGAGGCCGAGCCCGCGCGAGGTGTTGTAGCGCTGCCCCACCTCTTCCAGCGTTGCGGCCGAGCCGTCATGGAAATACGGGGCGTGCTGCCATACGCCGCGCAAAGGTGACGTGCGGTACTGCTTCGTCGCGGAGCGGGCCGCGTAGCTCGGATCCTCCGGCTCGACGACCGAGTCGGCCGGGGAGTGCAGAGTGCTGTTCGCGTCGGTGAAACTCGCGCCCGTGTGGCAGGCGGCGCAGCGCCCGTTGCCTTCGAACACGGCCTTGCCACGCGCCGCCACCGCCGCGTCGAAGCTGCCGGCCGGCGGCGCGGGGGGCAGCAGGGTCAGCTGGTAGGCCTGCAGCGCGGGCAGCTTGTCCGTCACCAGGTCCGTCGTGCCGTTGGTTACCGAGAGGTTCAGCCGCGGCTCGGTGAAGTTGCCAAGGCCGCCCATCTGCGTCACGGCCACGTAGCGGTTCCAGTAAGCGATGTCGTTGCCGTCGCCCGTCAGCGTGATCCTGTGGATGTCCTGCAGGCCGTAGGCGGGGGGGATGACGACGGGCTTGCTCTTGCCGTCGATGTTGAAGCGCGGGTCGTACTTGCCTTTTCCCCATGAGTTGTAGACAGCCTTCGTTGCGTCGGGCACCGCAGGTGACAGTGCAATGATGGCGCCGGGGTTCAGCTCGAGGTTCGGCCAGCCGTCCAGCCGCTTGCCGATACCGGCCGAAAAGGAGTTGTCCACGGTGGAGTGGCACAGCGCGCAGGTGATGCCGACGCGGGTGAGGGTGTCCTTGCCATTCACGGTTTCGACCGTGCCCTTGACGCCCACCACGGCGTCGAGCTTGAGCAACGCAACCGTGGTCGCGGGGCTCCTCAAGTCAACCGTGCCGTTCCGGATGCCGGCAACCACCGCGGCGGGCAAGGCGTCGGCGTCGACTTTCAAGCCGACCGACAGGGCCGTCACGGGGTCGACCGCCTGGCTGATCACCTCGTTCATCTTCAGCTTGTCGGTCCAGAAGGCCTCGTCCCCGAACGTGTCGAAACGGAAGACCTGCTGGCCTTGGGCGGCCAGCGCCTGCTGCCGGGCACTGTCGTCGCTGCCACCGCCACAGGCGGCGAGGCCGGCAAGTGAGGCGACGGCCAGACCGAATCGAAACTTGTCCATGTGCGTACTCCTTGGTTCCGCGAATTGCCGCGGCGTCAAGTCGTTGGATGCTTCGTGCACGCGAAATGTGACAATCGATTATTCTGCGCAGTCCGTCCTGTCCCAGTCGTCCTCTTTCCATGCAAAAAGTCCAACTCGGCCAAAGCGACCTGCACGTCACGCCCATCTGCCTGGGCACGATGACTTTCGGCGAGCAGGTCGACGAGCCCACTTCCCACGCCATCCTCGACCGCTCGCTCGAGCGGGGGGTGGATTTCATCGACACGGCCGAGATGTACGCCGTGCCTGCCCGTGCCGAAACCTTCGGCGCGACGGAAACCATCATCGGCAACTGGTTCGCGAAGAACCCCGGCGCGCGCGGCAAGCTCGTGCTGGCCACCAAGGTGGCAGGCCCTTCGCGCGGCATGCCCTGGGTGCGCGAGAGCGGGGGCCTGACGGCCCAGGACATCGTCACGTCTTGCGAAGGGTCGCTGCGGCGCCTGAAGACCGACGTGATCGATCTCTACCAGATCCATTGGCCCGAGCGAAACGTGCCGGTGTTCGGCCAGCTGTACTACGAGCCCGCGAAGGAGCGCTCGCAGACCTCGTTGCGCGAGCAGCTGGAAGCGCTGGCCGGCCTGGTGAAGCAGGGCAAGGTGCGCCACATCGGCCTGTCCAACGAGACGCCGTACGGTGTGCACGAATTCGTCCGGCTCGCCGAGGAGCACGGCCTGCCGCGCATCGCCACCGTGCAGAACGTGTACAACCTGCTCAGCCGCGGGCTGGAGAACGGCCTGGACGAAACCATGCACCGGCTCGGCGTCTCGCTCATTCCCTATTCGCCGTTGGGGTTCGGCCTGCTGACCGGCAAGTACGACGAATCGGGCATCGACGGCCCGGGGACGCCGCGCGACGCGCGCATCGGCCGGTACGAGACAGTTCGCAAGCAGCGCTGGGGCCGTCCCGAGGCGGTGGCCGCCGCGCGCCGCTACAACGCGTTGGCACGCGCCCACGGGATGACGCCCACCCGCATGGCGCTGGCGTGGTGCTACACCAAATGGCAGGTGGCCAGCACGATCATCGGCGTCACCACGGTCGGGCAGCTCGACGAGGACCTCGACGCCTGGGGCACCCGGCTCTCGCCCGAGCTGCTGGCGGAGATCGACCGGGTCCGGTGGGAGATCCGGGATCCGGCGATCTGAGGGCCATGGCCAGGAAAGAGCACATCAGCGAAACCCCCGCCACCGCCTTCCTCAAGGCGAACAAGGTGGCGTTCACCGAACATCCCTACGAGTACCTGGAGCACGGCGGCGCGCAGCACAGCGCGCAGGTGCTGGGCTTCGATCCGTTCACCGTCGTCAAGACGCTCGTGATGGAGGACGAAAAAGCCCGGCCGCTCATCGTGCTGATGCACGGCAACCGCAAGGTGTCCACCAAGAACCTCGCGCGCCAGATCGGCGCCAAGTCGGTCGAGCCCTGCAAGCCGGAGGTCGCCAATCGCCACAGCGGCTACCTGGTGGGCGGCACCTCGCCGTTCGGCACGCGCAAGCCGATGCCCGTCTACATCGAGCAGACAATCCTGTCGCTGCCCCGCATCGCCATCAACGGCGGCCGTCGCGGCTACCTGGTCGGCATAGAGCCCCGGGTCTGCGTGGAGCTGTCGATGCGAAGGCGGTGAACTGCGCACTGGCAGAATAGCGGGGCCATGCAAACGCTCGCCCCCCTCCTGGCCACCCTCGCGGCCTACCTGATCGGCTCGCTATCGTTCGCCGTCATCGTCAGCCGGGTCATGGGCCTGAAGGATCCGCGGACGTTCGGCAGCAAGAATCCCGGGGCCACGAACGTGCTGCGTTCGGGCAGCAAGGCGGCTGCCATCGTCACGCTGCTGCTCGACGCGCTCAAGGGGCTGCTGCCGGTGCTGGCCGTGAAGTTCTGGGGCAAGCCCTACGGCCTGGGCGACGGCACCATGGCGCTGGTCGGGCTCGCGGCTTTCCTCGGGCACCTGTGGCCGGTCTTCTTCAGGTTCCAGGGCGGCAAGGGCGTTGCCACCTTCATCGGCGTCGTGTTCGGCATCCACTGGATCCTGGGGATCGGGACCGCCGCGACCTGGCTGATCATCGCGTTCTTCTTCCGCTATTCGTCGCTGGCGTCACTCGTCGCGGCGGTCTTCGCGCCGGTGTATTACCTGCTGGGCAATCGTGTCGCATGGTATGCCGAAGCAGGCGTCGCCGTCGCGTTGGCCGCGATGGCGATGCTGCTGGCTTACCGGCACCGCGAGAACATCACGCGGCTGCTGAAGGGCACCGAGTCACGTCTCGGCGCCAAGAAGGCCTAGCCTTATTCGGCGCCTACTTCGTCGCGCTGGCGGCGGCCGCCTTTTCCTTGCCGGTCGTCACGTCCACGGTGGGGACGTTGATCGTGCGCTCCTCGGTTTTGACGGTGGGAACGGTGACGTTCTTCTCGGCCGACCCGACCTTCACGTCCGGCGTCGTCACGTCGTACTTCGGAAGCGTCACGTCGCCCTGCTTGGTCTTCTCGACTTCGTACTTGGGTACGGAAACGTTGCCCTCCTGGGTCTTCTTCACGTCGCAGGCGGTCAAGCCCAGGACGCCGAACGAAACGATGGCCGCGGCCAGAATGGTCTTTTGCATGTGATGCTCCCTGTTGATGAGGATCCGCGCTGCGCCCGGCGGCCTTTCCGGCCAAGGGTTTGCGCTGAGGGAATTCTTGCTGCGCGGGGGCAACGCGGCTGTAGGAATGACGCCCCAACGCCTGTACGGGCGAGCCCCATCGCGGGGCCGTCCGGCTACCTCTCGATGAGCAGGCGTGTGACCAGCGGCGGCTCGGCGCCGATGTGGAAGGCCAGCTTGCGGTCGCGCAGCTTTACGTCCGCGGCCGTGACGCGGTCGAAGCGGCGCAAGTGCTCGGTCCACGACTCATCGGTGATCTGCTCGACGTAGCGGCCGGGGTCGTACAGGTCGCGCAGCACCTGCCAGTCCAGCGCTCCCTGCCGCATCCGGCTGCGCCGGCTCTCCTGCATGAGCGCCATGAACTCATCGGCCCGCGCCGGGTCGATGCGGTATTCGATGTTCACCTGGATGCGGCCGGATTGCGGCGGCGCCTCCGCGTGCGGGACCTTGAACACGCGCGAGGGCGTCAGGTCCTCCTCGATGCCGCGGTCCACGACGAGGCGCTGCGCGACCGCCATGAGCACGACGCCGGACACGGACGCAATCGCCAGGCTCTCGTGGATGTTGGTCAGGTTGGCGATCTGGCCCCACAGCGCGGCGCCGGCCGCGGTCGAGCCCATCAGCGCCATCTGGTAGATCGACATGCCGCGTGCGCGGACCCAGTCGGGCAGGGCCATCTGCGCGGAGACCGTGAGCGAGTTGGCAACAGTGATCCAGGCGACGCCGGCGACCACCATCGCCGGCACCGCGAAATGGATGCCCGGCGCGAAGGCCACCACCAGAGTCGCCGCGGATGTCAGGGCCGTGCCGGTGAACAGCAGCGTCTGCATCGGCAGCAGCCTGCGGATGCGCGGCATCGACAGCGCGGCGACGATCGCCCCCGCGCCCATCGACGCCAGCAGCACCGTGAACGTGCCGGCCGCGCCGCCGGGCAGGCCGCGCGCGACCAACGGCAGCAGCGCGAGCAGGGCGGTGGAGTGCAGGAAGAACAGCGAGATGCGCAGCAGCACCGCGCGCATGCGGCGGGACTGCCACACGAACTGGACGCCCACGCGCATCGCGCTGGCGAGCCGCTCGCGGCCCAGGGGGCTTTCCTTGTGCACGCGGCGCCAGCGCATGATGGTGAAGCCCGCCGCCAGCGAAAGCACCGCGTTGAGCACGAACACCCAGGCGCTGCCCGCGCCGGCGATGATCGCGCCGGCCACCAGGGGGCCGACGATGCGCGACGCGTTCATCGCGACGCCGTTGAGCGCCAGCGCCGCCGGCAGCTGCGGCCGCGGCACCAGCTCGGGCACGATGGCGGCGAACACCGGCCAGCGCATGGCCAGGCCGATGCCGTTGGCGAATGTCAGTGCCAGCAGCAGCGGTGCCGTCATCCAGCCCATCATCACCGTCACGCAGATGATGGTGGCGGTGCCCGCCACCCAGAACTGCGTCATCATGAAATAGCGCCGACGGTCGAGGATGTCCGCCAGGGCGCCGCTGGGCAGGCCCAGGAGGAAGACGGGCAGCGTCCCGGCGGACTGCACCAGCGCCACCCATAGCGGCGTCGGCGCGATCGAGGTCATGAGCCACGCCGCCGCGACGTCGTTCATCCACATGGTCGTGTTGGCGGCTATCCAGGTCAGCCACAGCATGCGGAACACCGGCAGGCGCAGGGGCGCGAATGCCGAAAGCGATTCGTCGGAAGGGCGTACGGCGGCCGCGGTTTCTTCGATGGGTTCCGGCATGCGCGCTAGTACCGGCGCTCGAGGACCATCTGGTCGTTCTCGCGCTTCATCTGGAAGCGCGTGAGGAAGCTGTTGCCCAGCAGGACATGGTGCATGGCCGCCGGCAGGACTGACGCGTCCACGTCGTAGACCTCCACGTCGCCGATCCGCACGGAGGCCAGCTTGACGTGCCACACCGGCACGGTGCCGTTGGCGGTGCGGCCCTGGCCCAGCTGGCCGGCCTTGTAGTCCAGGCCGATGCGCTGGGCATCCGGCACCCCCATGGCGATCGACGTGGCGCCCGTGTCGACCATGAAGTTGACGGCCTGGCCGTTGATCGCGCCCTGGACCATGAAATGGCCGCCGGTGCCCGCGGTGAGCACGATGCGGCTGCCGCGCGATTGGCCGCCGCCCTTGCTACCCACGCTGGCCGGCGCTTCACCCACGCGCAGCACGTGCCGCCGGCCCGCGAACTCCACCACGGCCTGGTCGCCCGAGGTGGAAACCACCTTGACGCCCTGGTGCGTTTCGCCGGGCGCCACCGTCTTGGGCGCCGTCCCGTCCACGATCAGCAGCGCCTTCGAACCCAGCATGCCTTGCAGCGCCACCGATTGCGCCAGCGCCCCTCCGACAGCCATTGATGCGGCGACAGCCAGCATCAACTTCGTGAGCGACCGCGGAACCGGCTTCGCCGGGCCGCTGGTAACGCCCCCCTGGGGGGGAGGCGGCCGCAGGCCGCTTCGGGGGGGAGCCATCTAGTCCCGGAAATTGTCGAACGAGAGCGGGACGTCGGTGATCTCCTTGCGGATCAGCGCCATCGCGGCCTGCAAGTCGTCGCGCTTGGCGCCGGTGATGCGCACCGCGTCGCCCTGGATCGCTGCCTGCACCTTGAGCTTGCTGTCCTTGATGAGGCGAGTGATCTTCTTGGCCTGCTCGGTCTCGATGCCGTTGCGCACCTTGAGCACCTGCTTGACCTTGTCGCCGCCGATCTTCTGCACGTCGCCCTTGTCCAGGAAGCGCACGTCGACGCTGCGCTTGGTCAGCTTGTTGGTCAGGATGTCCTCGACCTGGGTGAGCTGGAACTCGGCGTCCCCGAACATCGTGATTTCCTTGTCCTTCAGCTCGATGCCCGCGGAGGTGCCCTTGAAATCGAAACGCGTGCCGATCTCCTTGGCCGCGTTGTCGACGGCATTTTTCACCTCCACCATGTTCGGTTCGCAGACTGTGTCGAATGTCGGCATGTATCTCCCCCGTTGCGCTTGGACCTGATGCGACAATTCTCCCATGATCGTGGAGCAAAACGTACCCCTGCAGGCACACAACACCTTCGGCATCGTCGCCAAGGCCCGTGCCCTGGTACGCGTACGCGGGGAAGCGGAGGTGCAGGAGCTGCTGGCCGACCCCGAATACGGCACGATCCCCAAGTTCGTGCTGGGGGGCGGCAGCAACATCGTGCTCACGGGCGACGTCAAGCCATTGGTGCTCAAGGTCGAGGTGCCCGGGCGGCGGCTGGTCGAGGACGGTCCGCGCGCCACCGTCGTGGAAGCAGGCGCGGGCGAGAACTGGCACGACTTCGTCACCTGGACCCTCGACCAGGGCTTCCCCGGGTTGGAGAACCTCGCCCTCATCCCCGGCACCGTGGGCGCCGCCCCGGTGCAGAACGTGGGTGCCTACGGCGTGGAACTGCAGGACCGCTTCGAGTCGCTCGATGCGATCGACCTGTTCACGGGCAAGACCTTCACGCTGGACGCCGGGCAATGCGCCTTCGGCTACCGCGACTCGGTCTTCAAGCACACGGCCGGCCAGGAAGGGGATTTCGGGCTGAACGGCCGCGCGCTGATCCTGCGCGTGCGTTTCCGCCTGCCCAAGCCCTGGAAGCCGGAGCTGGGCTACCTGGACCTTCAGCGCAAGATCCAGGAGAGCGGGATCGCCCAGCCCTCGGCGCGGCAGATCTACGACTGGGTGTGCGCGGTGCGCGGCGCCAAGCTGCCCGACCCGCGCGTCATCGGCAACGCGGGCAGTTTCTTCAAGAACCCGACGGTGACGCCCGAGCAGTGCCTGGACATCATCGCCCGGGAGCCGAACATCGTGCACTACCCCATGCCCGACGGCAGCGTGAAGCTCGCGGCCGGCTGGCTGATCGACGCCTGCGGCTGGAAAGGCAAATCGGTGGGCAACGCCGGCGTCTATGAGAAGCAGGCACTGGTGCTGGTCAATCGCGGTGGCGCCACCGGCGGCGAAGTGGTGACGCTGGCCCGGGCGATCCAGACCAGCGTGTACGAGCGTTTCGGCATCCGGCTCGAGCCCGAGCCGGTCGTCATCTAGCCGAGTCGTTCAACGCGGGGTGGCCGTGGTGTCGCCGAGCCAGCCTGCGTAGTCCTTGTCGGTCATGAGGACCCACAAGGCCAGCACCATCACGACGATGCCGCTCGCCACTGTCGAGATCATCGCGTTCTGGAGCCCGGCGAAGCCGAGCGCCCAGGGCGAAATGGCCAGCCAGAGGCCGAGCGCGCCCTCGGTCCACTCTTCCCACGCACGCGGAACGAAGATCGCCCCGAGCGCGGCGGCGATGAGCAGCACGCCGACGATCACCGCGTTCGCCAGGGCATTCGTTTCTCCTTGAAAGCCCAGCGCCCACGGCGAGAGGATCAGCCACACGCCCACCAGCGCATTCACAGGGTCTTGCCAATGCTTCATCTGCTTCATGGCCTTGCTCCTTGCCGCCGAAAATGGGCTCGGCGGCAGGGTTTAGAGGCCAAAAAGCGTGAATTGTTCCGGCTGGAACCCCGAGGCTGCGCGGCCAGCTCGTCAGTGCGCGGTCTTCTCGCCCGCGCCGGCGCCCCAGTCCTGCAGCGCCCACAGCGCAAGGGTCAGGACGGCGAGGCCGATCACGACGGCGTTCACCCGCGCGAGCTGGGGTTGGAATCCCAGTACCCAGGGCGATACGGCCAGCCAGAGGCCCAGTGCCGTCTCCGTCCAGTCCTCCCAGGGGCGCGGAACGAAAATCGCGCCCAGGGCGGCAGCCAGGAGCAGCAGCCCGACGATCGCCGTGTTCGCCATGGCCACCAAATCACTTTGGAAGCCCAGCGCCAAGGGCGCCACGATCAGCCAGCCACCCACGACTGCGTTGGTGGTGTCTTGCCAATGTTTCATGGTTCACCTCCAGAACACCGGCCAAGTGACCGGCGTGGGTGCATTCGAGCACCCGCGAATCGGAAAGTTTTTGTCGTGGCGCAAAGAAAAAGCGGTCCGGGGACCGCTTTTACCCTAGGTTGGGATGCGTCTTACTTGCGTTCGCTGTCGGTGCCGTCCGGCAGGCTGGGCAGTGGCGAGCCGCCGCCGAGCGTCAGCAGGCCCGAGCGGGTGTAGATGGCCAGCTTCTCGCGCGTGTCCACGATGTCGAGGTTGCGCATGGTGAGCTGGCCGATGCGGTCCTTGGGCGAGAAGGGCGCGTTCTCGACCTTCTCCATGGAGAGCCGCTCGGGCGCGTACGTGAGGTTGGGCGACTCGGTGTTCAGCAGCGAATAGTCGTTGCCGCGGCGCAGCTCCAGCGTCACTTCGCCGGTGACGGCGCGCGCCACCCAGCGCTGCGCGGTTTCGCGCAGCATGATCGCCTGCGGGTCGAACCAGCGGCCCTGGTACAGCAGCCGGCCGAGCTTGCGGCCGTTGTCGCGGTACTGCTCGATCGTGTCCTCGTTGTGGATGCCGGTGACCAGGCGCTCGTAGGCGATGAAGAGCAGGGCGAGGCCGGGCGCCTCGTAGATGCCGCGGCTCTTGGCCTCGATGATGCGGTTCTCGATCTGGTCGCTCATGCCCAGGCCGTGCCGCCCGCCGATGCGGTTGGCCTCCAGGATCAGTTCCACCGGGCCGGCGAAGCTCTTGCCGTTCAGCGCGACGGGCTGGCCCTCCTCGAAGCGCACCGTCACGGTCTCGGCTTTCACCGGCACGTCGTCCTTCCAGAAGGCCACGCCCATGATCGGGTTGACGATCTTGATGCCGCTGTTCAATTGCTCCAGGTCCTTCGCCTCGTGCGTGGCCCCGAGCATGTTGGAGTCGGTGGAGTAGGCCTTCTCGGCCGACATCTTGTAGGCGAAGCCGGCCTGCGTCATGAAGGCCGACATCTCCGCGCGCCCGCCCAGCTCGTCGATGAACTTCTGGTCCAGCCACGGCTTGTAGATCTTCAGGCTCGGGTTGGTGAGCAGGCCGTAGCGGTAGAAGCGCTCGATGTCGTTGCCCTTGAAGGTGCTGCCGTCGCCCCAGATGTGGACGTCGTCCTCCTTCATGGCCGCGACCAGCATGGTGCCGGTGACGGCACGGCCGAGCGGGGTGGTGTTGAAGTACGTCGCGCCCGCGGTGGAGATGTGGAAGGCGCCGGCCTGCAGCGCGGCGATGCCTTCGTGCGCCAGTTGCAGGCGGCAGTCGACCAGGCGCGCCTTCTCGGCGCCGTACTGCATGGCCTTGCGCGGGATGTCGTCGTAATCGGGCTCGTCGGGCTGGCCGAGGTTGGCGGTATAGGCGTAGGGGATCGCGCCCTTCTGGCGCATCCAGTGCAGCGCGGCGCTGGTGTCCAGGCCGCCGGAAAAGGCGATGCCGACTTTCTGGCCGGTGGGCAGGTGCTCGAGGATGGTGCTCATGAAGAGGGTCAGCCGAAGTGGCAGATGTAGTGGTAGGCCCCGTGCGACTCTTTCACGCGGATGTCGAAGCCCGAGTCGGCGGGCACGCTGAACTTCTCCCCGGGGCCGCTCTTTTGCCAGGTGTCGCTGCCGAGCAGCTTGTACTCGCAGCCGCCGGCCACGCATTCCATGATCTCGGGCGCGCCGGTCTTGAAGGTCAGTTGCGACGGCAGCACGACGCCGACCGACTTCTTCGTGCCGTCGGCCAGCGTGACGGTGTGGCTCACGCACTTGCCGTCGAAGTACACATTGGCCTGCGTGGCGACGCTGGCGTTCGCAATCTTTTCGGTGGTCATCGCTTGGGGGGAAAAGGGCTGATTTTAGCTGCCGCGAAGCTTTTAGCCCCTGCGCTCCCGGCGGCCCGGGGCCCTAACGCCAGTGGCGATGGCCGTGGCGGTGCCCGCCCGAGAAGCCGAAGTTCAGCGACAGGCCGATCGGCGGATAGAACGCGGGCGCCCCGTAATAGGGCCCGTAGTACGAGGGGGTGTAGTAGGCGGGGTACACCATCGGCGTGGGCATGGCGATGACTTGCGCCACCGGCTGGCCGACGGTGCGCATGGGCGGCGCCACGATCATGGGCGGTGCCGCGCCGGGGTCGGTCGCGGGCGCGCCTGCGGTGTCCGGGGCCGCCCCACCAGCGCCGACCGGCGTGAGCTGCAGGCGGATGGTCGAGCCCGGGTCGTACGGCAACTGGACGTTGTATTGCCTGCCCGCGTACTCGTACTGCACGTTGTAGCCGACGGTGCGGTTCTCGTAATAGGTCTGGGTGCTGCATACCGGCGCGGCCTGCGCGTAATTGCCGCGGCCTTCGATACTGTCGCCCACCGCAGCGCCCGCCACCATGCCCACCCCGGTTGCCGCGGCGCGGCCCATGCCATGGCCGATGGTGTTGCCCAGCAGCCCGCCGACGATCGCGCCGACGACCGCGCCGCCGCCGGAGCTGGGCTGTTGGACCGCCACCGGCTGCTGGCTGCAGACCTGCCGCGGCACGGCCACTTGCTGGATCACCGGGGTGCTGGAAACGACGCGGCCGAGCTCCTCGGCGCCGGCCACGGTCGCGAGCGAAGCCAGGATTCCGATCGCGGACAAAATGACGGCTTGTTTCATGACGACTCCTTGGCGTGACCTCGATGCGTAAATTCTAGGCACAAGCGACGAAGCGGGCCTTGATATCGGGTAAAGCGGCGGTAAAAGTGCCGCCCTCATCGGCGGGTGAGCAACGCCCAGGCGTCGGCGTCGAAGCCGATGGTGGTGCGGCCGCCCCATTCCACGACCGGCCGCTTGATCACGCTGGGCTGTGCCAGCATCAGGGTCCTGGCGCTCGCCGCATCGTTGACGGATGCCTGCGTGGCCGGATCGAGCCGGCGCCACCTCGTTCCCTTGCGGTTCACCAGTTTCTCCCAGCCGAGCTGGGCGATCCAGGCGTCGAGGTGCGGGAGGGGCACGCCCTGCTTCTTGAAATCGTGGAATTCATGGGCAATTTCGTGCTCGCCCAGCCACGCCCGGGCTTTCTTGACGGTGTCGCAGTTGGGGATGCCGTACAGGATGACCATCCGGGAATGATAGTGCTGGGACAATGCGGTCCCATGGAAACCCTGCACGACTGGCTGGCCCACTGCGAACGGCTGCACCCGAAGACCATCGAACTCGGCCTGGAGCGCTCCCAGGCCGTGGCCGGGCGCCTGGGCCTGCGTTTCGACTGCCCGGTGATCACGGTGGCCGGCACCAACGGCAAGGGATCGACCTGCGCCATGCTGGAAGCCATCGCGCTGCAGGCCGGGTACCGCACCGGCGTCTACACCTCGCCGCACCTGGTGCACTTCGAGGAGCGGTGCCGCATCCACGGCGAGATCGTGAAGGCGCACGAGCTCATCGCGCATTTCGAGAAGGTGGAGGCGGCGCGGGAGGGCACGTCGCTCAGCTATTTCGAATTCACGACGCTCGCGATCATGAGCCTGATGGCCGCGTCGCGGCTGGACGTGGCGATCCTGGAAGTGGGGCTGGGCGGGCGCCTGGACACGGTGAACATCATCGACACGGATTGCGCCGTGATCACCAGCATCGACCTGGACCACATGGATTACCTCGGCACCGACCGCGAGAGCATCGGCCGCGAGAAGGCCGGCATCATGCGCACCGGCAAGCCCGCCGTCGTGAGCGATCCGGTGCCGCCGCAAAGCGTGCTCGATCGCGCCACCGAGATCGGCGCGGACCTGTGGACCCTGGGCCGCGACTTCAATTTCTCCGGCGACAAGCTGCAATGGGGCTGGGCCTGGCGCGGCCGGCGCTATGCGGGCCTCGCCTACCCGGCGTTGCGCGGCGCCAACCAGTTGATCAACGCCTCGGGCGTGCTGGCCGCGCTCGAAGCGCTGCGCGACCGGATCCCGGTGACGGCGCAGGCCGTTCGCACCGGCCTGGCCCTGGTCGAACTGCCGGGCCGCTTCCAGATCGTCCCGGGCCAGCCCGCGCTGGTGCTGGACGTGGCGCACAACCCGCACTCCGTGGCGGCCCTGGCAGCCAACCTGGACGCGATGGGGTTCTACCCGACGACGCACGCCGTCTTCGGTGCGATGGCGGACAAGGACCTCGGTTCGATGTTCAGGAAGATGGGGCCTCTGGTGGACCGCTGGTACTTCACCGACCTGGCCACGCCGCGCGCCAGCGCCGCGGCCGCGCTGATCGAGCGATGGCGGGCGCAGGAAACGCGGCGCGACGTGGCCGCGAGCACCCATGGCGCGCCCATGGAAGCCCTGCGCGCGGCGGTGGCCGCGGCGGACCCCGCTGATAGAATCGTCGTCTTCGGATCGTTCTACACGGTGGGGGGCGTTCTGGAAGACGGGGTGCCCCGCCTCCAGGCCAAACATCTGGGTCCATAGACCCAACCCAGGCGAAACTTTTCATGGCCTTTTTCAAGTTCCGCAAAGGCGCCGACGAACCGGCCGCCACCCGCCAGCCGCCGGAAAGCATCGAGGCGATGCGCAAGCGCGCCAGGCACCGGCTGATCGGCGCGGGCGTGCTGGTGCTGCTGGGCGTGATCGGTTTCCCGCTCCTGTTCGACACCCAGCCACGGCCCATCGCCGTGGACATCCCCATCGAGATCCCGGACCGCAACAAGGCCAAGCCGCTGGCGGCGCCGGCCAAGCCCGTGGTGCAGGCGCCGGTGGTGTCCGGCCCCGTGACGGCGGTGCCCGTGCCCATGGCGCCGGCGGTCCCCGTGCCGGACAAGGTGGCCGAGGCGCCCGTGGCCGCGCCACCCGTCGCGAAGGCCGAACCGCCGGCCGCCAAGCCGGAGTCCAAGCCCGAACTCAAACCCGAGCCCAAGCCCGCCGCCAAGGCGGAGCCGCCGAAGTCGGACGACGGCGCCAAGGCCAAGGCCTTGCTCGAAGGCAAGTCCGCCGAAAAGGCGGCGGTGGCCGCCGACGGCCGTTTCGTCGTGCAGGTCGGCGCGTTCGCCGACCAGGCCAAGGCCCGGGAAGCCCGGCTGAAGGTGGAGCGGGCGGGCCTGAAAACCTACACTAACGTCGCCGAAACCAAGGACGGCAAGCGCATCCGCGTGCGCGTCGGCCCCTTCGGCACGCGGGCGGAAGCCGATAAGGCAGCCAGCAAGATCAAGGGCTTGGATTTGCCGGCCGCGATCCTCACCTTGTAAGGGCCCGGCGTCGAATGGCCGTGCTCGACTGGGTGTTCGTCGCCGTGCTGGCCGTGTCCTTTCTCGTCGGCGCCTGGCGCGGGCTGGTGTACGAGGTGTTGTCTGTGATCAGCTGGATCGCGGCGTTCATCGTGGCGCAATGGCTGGCGCCAGAAGCGGCCGAGTGGCTGCCGGTGCAGCGGGCGCCCGAGGCCGGCCGGTATGCGATGGGCTTCGTCGCGGTGTTCATCGCCGTCGTGTTCGCGGGCGCATTGCTGGCCTGGCTCACCAAGAAGCTCATCGAGGCGGTAGGCCTGAGGCCCGTGGACCGCACGCTGGGCGCGGCGTTCGGCCTGGTTCGCGGGGCCATCCTGCTGATGGCCGTGGCGGTGGTGGTGAACATGTCCCCGGCGCGCAGCGCCGTGTGGTGGACGGAATCGAAGGGCGCCGGGGTATCGCTCGCGGCGCTGAAGGGTTTGAAGCCGGTGTTGCCCGAGCGGTTCGGGCGGTACCTGCCGGGTTAGTGGTCGGGCAGTAAGGGCCCCGCGCGAGGGGCATCAACGAGAGCATCAACATGTGTGGAATCGTCGGCGTCGTCTCCAGCGCGCCAGTCAACCAGCTGATCTACGACGCGCTGCTGCTGTTGCAGCATCGCGGCCAGGACGCAGCGGGCATCGTGACGCAGCAGGAGCGCAAGTTCTTCATGCACAAGGCCAAGGGCATGGTGCGCGACGTCTTCCGCACCCGCAACATGCGCGCTCTGCCCGGCAATGCGGGCCTGGGCCAGGTGCGTTACCCCACGGCCGGCAATGCGTACAGCGAGGAAGAGGCGCAGCCCTTCTACGTGAACGCGCCCTTCGGCATCGTGCTGGTGCACAACGGCAACCTCACCAATGCGCAGGCCCTCAAGGCCGAACTGTTCTCCACCGACCACCGGCACATCAACACCGAGAGCGACTCCGAAGTGCTGCTCAACGTGTTCGCGCACGAGCTGGAAAAAGCAACCCGCGGCGTTCCGCTGCAGCCCGAGGATGTCTTCACGGCGGTGCGCAACGTCCATCGCCGCGTGCGCGGCTCGTACGCGGTGATCGTGCTGATCGCCGGCCACGGGGTGCTGGCCTTCCGCGACCCGTTCGGCATCCGGCCCCTCTCGATGGGCCGCAGCGAGAACGGAACCGTGATGGTCGCCAGCGAATCGGTGTCGCTGGAAGGCACGGGCCACACCTTCGAGCGCCACGTGGCGCCCGGCGAAGCCGTGTTCATCGACCTCGACAGCAAGGTGCATGCGCAGCAGTGCGCGGATTCGCCCAAGCTCTATCCCTGCATCTTCGAATACGTGTACCTCGCGCGGCCGGACTCGGTGCTGGACGGCATTTCGGTGTACCAGGCGCGCCTGAACCTGGGCGAGACGCTGGCCAAGCGCGTGGTGTCCACCGTGCCGCCGAACGAGATCGATGTCGTGATCCCGATCCCCGAATCGAGCCGCCCCAGCGCGATGCAGCTGGCGCAGCTGCTGGGCATCCCGTACCGCGAGGGGTTCGTCAAGAACCGCTACGTGGGCCGCACCTTCATCATGCCGGGGCAGGGCGTGCGCAAGAAGTCCGTGCGCCAGAAGCTCAACGTGATCGCCAGCGAGTTCAAGGGCCGCAACGTGCTGCTGGTGGACGACTCCATCGTGCGCGGCACCACCAGCCGCGAGATCGTGCAGATGGCGCGTGACGCCGGCGCCCGCAAGGTGTACATGGCCAGCGCCGCGCCGCCGGTGCGCTTTCCCAACGTGTACGGCATCGACATGCCCACTTCCAGCGAGCTGGTCGCCAGCGGCCGCACGGTGGATGAAGTGCGCGAGATCATCGGCTGCGATGCGCTGATCTACCAGGACGTGGATGGCATGAAGAAGGCCATCGGCTCGCTCAACCCCAACCTCGACGGCTTCGACGCCTCCTGCTTCGACGGCGTGTACGTAACCGGCGACATCAACGCGGACGACATCACGCGCATCAACGCGGCGCGCGTCGGCCAGGAAGACCCGCTGGAAGAAGACACCTCGCGCCTGGCGCTGCCCAACGCGCAGGACGCCTGATTTCCTCCTCCCTCTCCCTCTGGGAGAGGGCTGGGGTGAGGGCAAGTGCCTGGTCCGGACCAGGACGGGGCCCGGCCGCCTCCGCGAATGTCCCCCGTCGCGGGCTGCGCCCGCTACCTCCGCCTTGATTTCGCTGCGACGGCCAGGCCCCATCCTGGTCCTGCGTCGTGGGTGTTCCAAGGGCGGCCGCCTCGCTGCGGAGCCACCGCCCTACAGCCGCAGGCAGGGTGACGCAAAATAGCGTCCATGACAGTCCGCACCCGCTTCGCCCCTTCGCCCACCGGTTTCATCCACCTGGGCAACATCCGTTCGGCGCTTTACCCGTGGGCTTTCGCGCGCTCCCAGAAGGGCACGTTCATCCTGCGCATCGAGGACACCGATGTGGAGCGCTCGTCGCAGGCCGCCGTGGACGTGATCCTCGAGAGCATGGCCTGGCTCGGCATGGAGCCCGACGAGGGGCCGTTCTACCAGATGGAGCGGATGGACCGCTACAAGGACGTGCTGGGCGAGATGAAGGCGGCGGGCCTCGTGTACCCCTGCTACATGAGCATCGCCGAACTCGACGCACTGCGCGAGCACCAGATGGCCGCCAAGGAAAAGCCGCGCTACGACGGCACCTGGCGGCCCGAACCGGGCAAGACCTTGCCGCCGGTGCCCGAAGGCGTGCAGCCCGTGCTGCGCTTCAAGAACCCGATCGGCGGCGTGGTGGCGTGGGACGACAAGGTCAAGGGCCGCATCGAGATCGGCAACGACGAACTGGACGACCTGGTGATCGCGCGGCCGGACGGCACGCCCACGTACAACTTCTGCGTGGTGGTGGACGACATCGACATGAAGATCACCCACGTGATCCGTGGCGACGACCACGTGAACAACACACCGCGCCAGATCAACATCTTCCGCGCGCTCGGCAAGGAGCCGCCGGTGTACGCGCACCTGCCCACCGTGCTGAACGAGCAGGGCGAGAAGATGAGCAAGCGGCACGGCGCCAAGCCCGTGACTCAGTACCGCGACGACGGCTTCCTGCCCGACGCGATGGTCAATTACCTGGCGCGCCTGGGCTGGTCGCACGGCGACGACGAGATCTTCAGCCGCGAGCAGTTCCTCGAGTGGTTCAACCTGGACCACCTGGGGCGCAGCGCCGCGCAGTTTGACGAGGCGAAGCTGCGCTGGGTGAACGCGCAGCACATGAAGGCGATGCCGGACGAGGCGCTCGCGTCCTTCGTGGCGCAGCAGCTGCAAAAGCGCGGCATTGCCGCCGACGACCGGCTGCCCCGCATCTGCGCCGTGTTCAAGGATCGTTGCGACACCACGGTGGCCCTGGCCGATTGGGCGGCGCGGTTCCACACGCCCATCCAGCCCAACCCGGAAGAACTCGCCAAGCACGTCGTCGAGGGCGTTCGCCCCGCAATCGGTATGCTGGCCAAGATGCTCGAAACCTGCCCCTGGGACAAGGCCGCGATCGGCGAGGCGATCAAGGAAGTCCTGCGCGCCACGGGCATGAAAATGCCGCAACTGGCCATGCCGGTGCGGGTGCTGGTGATGGGCACGGCCCAGACGCCGTCGCTCGATGCGGTGCTGGAATTGTGCGGGCGAGAGACGGTGCTGGAGCGGTTGAAGACGGCTTGAATAAAATTCGGGCTATAATTCAAGGCTCGGAAATTGACGGCTTGCCGCATGGGTGGGGCCGGAAATAATGGGGGTATAGCTCAGCTGGGAGAGCGCTTGCATGGCATGCAAGAGGTCATCGGTTCGATCCCGTTTACCTCCACCACCGAAGGCAGATCAGAGAAGTTGATCCAAGGTTTTGACCCTATCGTCTAGAGGCCTAGGACATTACCCTTTCACGGTAAGTACCGGGGTTCGAATCCCCGTAGGGTCGCCAATATTCATCCAGCGATGATGCGGCAACAAGCCGGCAGCACTTGGCCCGAAAGGGCGAAAGCGGCCTACCAGGAGTGGTAGTTCAGTTGGTTAGAATACCGGCCTGTCACGCCGGGGGTCGCGGGTTCGAGTCCCGTCCACTCCGCCAAGAATAGATTTCAGGATGTCCAATGCGGTCTTCCTGAAGCGCCGAAAAGCCCCGCACTGCGGGGCTTTTTGTTTGGTGGCGTCCAAAATGATCCGTATACAGCCAGGTCCCTGCGGGGGTAGATTCGGGGGTAGTCGCTAGGGCATATGGGGGTATTCCCCTCCAAAGGGCCTAATCAGGGGAACGACATAACCGCCCAACAGCCCGCAGCAGCCGACACGATTTCCACCCGCCGCCAGAGCAAGCCCAAAGGCGCACTCACCGACAAGACGGCAAGCCTCGCCAAGCCCCGCAGCAGCGCCTACAAGCTCGCAGACGGCAACGGTCTATACCTGATGGTCAACCCAAGTGGGTCCAAGCTCTGGCGTTGGAAGTACCGCGTGGGCGGCAAAGAAAAGCTTATGGCGCTGGGCGCCTACCCAGACGTGGCGCTCGCGCAGGCGCGCGATGCTCGCGCAGCGGCACGCAAGCAACTCGCGGCCGACATTGATCCGATGGCGCAGCGCAAGGCCGACAACGTCGCCAAAGCGAAAGCCTCCGCAAACTCATTCGAAGCTGTCGCGCGTACATGGTGGGAAAGCTGGAAGCCCGCACGGAGCGAACAGCACGCCGGACAAGTGATGCGCCGTTTTGAGGCCGATGTTTTCCCCCAGCTCGGCAAGAGGCCAGTCTCCGGCATCGAGGCCCCGGAACTGGTCGGCATGTTGAAGGCCATATCCAAGCGGGGGGCTATCGACCTCGCCAAGCGGGCGCTCCAGACCTCCAGCCAGGTGTTTCGCTTCGCAATCGCGCACGGGCTGGCGACCCGCAACCCGGCGGCGGACATTCGACCGTCGGATGTCCTGCCGTCTCGGAAGAAGGAGAACCTTGCGCGAATTGACGGCAAGGAGCTGCCTGAACTCCTGCGGCATATTGACGCATACCAGGGAACGCCGGTGACGCGCTTGGCAATGAAATTGATGGCGTTGACCTTCGTCCGCACAACTGAGCTGATCGCAGCCCAATGGTCAGAGTTCGACCTCGACGGCGCGGAGTGGCGCATCCCGGCGGAGCGCATGAAGATGAAGACGCCGCACATCGTTCCTTTGTCCGACGAAGCTGTAAACACGCTTCGAACGCTCGCACTCATCACGGGGCACAACCTGCTTGTGTTCCCTGGGGAGCGTGATCACGAGAAGCCCATGAGCAACAACACGATTCTGAAAGCGCTGGAGCGCATGGGCTACAAGGGACGGAATGACGGGGCACGGGTTCAGGGGCGTCGCATCGACACTCCTGCACGAACTGGGATTCGATCACCAGCACATTGAATTGCAGCTTGCGCACCAGCAACGCGACGAGGTTAGCGCGGCATACAACCACGCGCTGTATCTGGAGCCGCGAGCCAAGATGATGCAGGCTTGGGCTGACTATCTCGCCTCTTGCGTCACCGGGAAAGTAATCACCGGAAATTTCAGGAAGGCAGCATGAATGCGGGCAGCACGCCCGAGCCCTCGCAGGTCGATTTCGCCTTTGACTCCGACACCGACGCCATCCAGTTTTTTGAAGACTCCCTGCTGGCCATCGAATCAAACGAAATGCTTGCCGAGATGTTTGGCAAGAGGCCGCGGACGGTCACGTATGGCGATGGTACGCATGAGGCTAAAGTGCGTCGGGTCTTGCGAATAGGGGCAGCGCAGATACTGAGGGGTGCCGCGCCGCCCGAGTTCCTGACGTTGATGGCTGGGGCGATTCTTAAGCGACTTAACGGAGACGAGAAAAGTCTAGACGCTGCTCTTGGGCTCAGCAAGCAAAGAGGCGGGCAGCGAAAGGACCCCGCATCAAATGATCACGTCGTGTGGGCCTACGCGGAGGTTATCACCCAGCGCGAGCCGGAGGACTTCGAGTCTCGGCAGCGCGACGCATTGCAGGCCGCCTATTTGGCTCATCACGGGACCGGTCAACAAGAGCTAAAGCACGCGCGGGGACCCGGGGGACGCAAATCTGCAATGGATCTGATGACGGACACCAAAAGACTGCTGACTGAGCGGGGCTACTACTGACGCGGAGTTGAATCGCGCATTTGAATCCGGGCGACAACCTAGCCCTCAATGGATTCAATGGGGACTTCACAAACGAAATGGAGCCCAAATGAATCAACTCTCATCCACCACTGGCTATCTGCGCTTGCGCGATGTCCTGCGCTTATTTCCGGTCAGCAAGTCCACTTGGTGGGCTGGCATCAAGTCGGGCAAGTTCCCGTCAGGCCACAAGCTGTCAGCTCGGTGCGTGGCCTGGCTGGAACGTGACATCCTCGCGCTGATCGCGCAAAAGGCGGCAGCATGATCGTTGACGTTCTTTACCCTCTCGCCGCCGCCCACATGCACGCTGTCACCAGGGAACAACTCCAGCAGACATTCGAAGAATCCACGATCACCGCCACCGCCCATGTGGGCACATTCTTCGCCCACCACGGGTTCCGCTACGGTGCGCCCATCGTTATCGTCGAGCCGCAAGGCGCAGAGCCGGACGCCGTCTGTTTGGTCTGGTATGACGAGGCGATCCCCGCCAACCTCCAATGAAAGTGCGAGTCTCAGTTCTCACCGCCGCTGACGCGGCGTTCTTGCTACGCGTGAAGCTGGGGCCGCTGCGCTCCTGGCCGGATTTCCTGAGCGACTGCATCAGAGGCAGGCAACACGTAGCGGGACATCAGTTGTTGCCTTGTTGCCGCCGCAAGCGCGGCCGCATGTTTCGTCCGGCGTATTCCTTGAAGGACATCCGGGAGTTCATCCGATGCGTTCTGGATGACGAACCGGGCGCAGGCAAGGTTCCGCTACAGCCCGACTTCGTCGTCATTGACACGGCGCTGGGCTGGCGGGTAAACAAGCTTGACCGGCATGGCGTGCCGGTGGGGCCATCCATATGAGCAATGGGCGCCACTCTCGGGGTCGCGGCATGACGGATTTAAGCCGCGATGGCGGCGGCTTTGTTGCCATGCCCTGGTCGGTGCTGGATTGCCCCGCCTATGCACGTCTGAGCCATCCTGGACGGTCGCTGCTCTGGGAGTTCGCGCGCCAGGTGGGCAGGGACAACAACGGACGGCTGCGATGTTCGATGAACTACCTTCGGCCGCGCGGCTGGAATTCGTCGGACGTTGTCACGCGAGCCAAGCGCGAATTAATTGCTGATGGCTTCGTCCACGAGACCGTGATGGGCTGTCGGCCAAACAAGGCGAGTTGGTACGCCGTCACATGGCGCGCATTGGACAAGCTGCCGGGGTATGACGCTGGCGCTGAAGCCCGCTTCGTGCGGGGGGCTTATGCCCTCACCGCGGCCGTCTTGCACAAGGCGGGGAAGCCGACGCGGGGAGAACTGTACGACCGTTGGCGAACTCCTAAGCCCACCCAAAACGCGGCCCTTAGACCGGTGGAAGGAGTAGAGACGGTCCCGATTGCGCCGCCTCACGGTGCAGGGGTGGCTCCCGTTACGCTGTCCCACGGTGCAGTACGGTCTCCCTTTGCCTACGTCCCTGCACCGCCACACGGGCACCATCTAGACATGCCATCTGCTGGCGACATCGACGGGGTCGCTTTTACCTCCCGCACCAATGTGAAAGGTTCTGGGATGGCAGCGCCGGGATCGCCATCTCCCCAATGACAACCCCCGGGGGGGGGAGACGAGGGTCCTGTACCGCCTTTATAGCCGACCAAATAGCGCTGTTATTCAAACCTTACACGGGCGCGTTCTTGATGCCACCGACACGCCATCGGCAGCGTCAAGCGCGTCGGTCGCTGGGGTGAACCTGAGGCGCGGTCACCCTCCGACGGTCAGAACTCAATACCCTAGAAATTAAGCGAATTGCCCGAAAGGGCACCAGTCACCCTCTGGGAAGCGAAATGGACCAATCCTTATATGTGGCGCGTGCATTGATGCGACAGCGCTCCCCCGCCGGATGGTGCCAACGTGGCGGGTGATCAGTAAGCGAAATCCCTGGCGGTCCAATCACCCTGTACCATCACCAGCAGGTTAAATCTAACGGTGGGCACGACGGATGAACGAATGGGGATTTACAGGCGAGGTAAAGAGCTGGATTGACCAAATCGCCAAGCTCAACACCAACCTACCATTTGCGGGCGCCAGGGTTGAGGATGTGGGGAAGGGCTCGCAAAAGCGCCGCGACCTGACCCTCATCGACCGAAACGGGGATCCACTTCTCACTGGCGAGGTTAAGCTGCCCGACGCGGCTGACGGCGGCAGCCCGTATCGCGCTGACGTTGTGAAGGATGCTCAACGGAAGGCATTGCGCGCCGGCGTCAAGTTCTTCTTCACGTGGAACGTGAATGAATGCGTGTTGTGGGAGACCGCAACCGCTGGTGCTGGCCTGCAGGATCGCGCATATGAACGGTGGGTGGTTGCCGCGCTCACGCACCGCGCGCAGCTAGATGCTGCGCCCGTGCAGGCACTGCTTCACGAATGGCTTGTTAAGTTCCTGCATGATGCCGCGCGAATACTGCAGTCCGGTAAGGTCGGAGGTGCCCGCACCCCTGACATAAAGTTTGTTGAGGCACTTGAATCGGCGCTGACAGTGCCGATTCGCCACACCCACGAGGCTCTTGCCAAGCTGTACGTCACAAAGCCAGCGCTTAAACGCGATCTGGATCAGTGGATGTTGTCACTCGGCTGGACGATCGTCACAGACTCCGAGGGCCTTCAGGAACTGCTTGAGCGTGCCGCTAAGTTCGGCTGCTACCTTTTCGTCAACAAGCTGGTTTTCCACGAAGCGTTGCTGAAGAAGTACGGCAAGTCGCTCGCGCCCCTTAATGCGCCACCCAACATTACATCAGCCGATGAACTGCAGATGCGCCTGCAGCATTTTTTCTCCGAGGCCAAAGAAGTCACCGGAGACTACGAGACCATCTTTGGGGATGATCCGAAGGACATGGGTCGCAGAATACCTTTCTATTCTGACGCAGCTGTCCCAGGGTGGCGCAGCCTAATCGACCAGATCCACGAGTTTGATTTTTCCAAGCTTGACTACGAAGTAGTAGGCAGTATTTTTGAGCGCCTGATAGGCCCCGAAGAACGCCACAAGTTTGGTCAGTTCTATACCCGGGTCGAGGTTGTGGACCTCATCAATAGTTTCTGCATCACGGCCGGAGATGCGAAAGTTCTAGATCCCGCCTGTGGCGGCGGGACATTCTTAGTTCGTGCTTATGCGCGAAAGAAAGTTAAGGCTGAAAGTCGCAACCACCGCGATCTGTTGACCGACCTGTACGGACTGGATATTTCTCAGTTCGCTGCGCATCTCACCACCATGAACCTAGCCACCCGCGATTTGGTGGAGGATGAAAATTACCCTCGCGTCGGCCGTTCGGACTTCTTCAACGTCTTGCCAGACTCGCCTTTCGTCAAACTGCCGCAGAAGCTTAAAGCGGGTGGTCTGGGGACGAGCTACATCACCGTCAAGATTCCACTTCTTGATGCGGTCGTCGCGAATCCACCATATGTGAGGCAGGAAGACATCCCGAAGGCTAAGAAGAAGCCAAAGGACGGCGGCCCAGAAGCTGGAACGAAGGAGTTCTATAGCCGCCGGGTCGAGCAGATGGCGGGTGCCAAGTTTTCCGGCCGCTCTGATTTGCACTGCTATTTTTGGCCCCACGCAGCCACCTTTCTGAAACAGGGGGGGCTGCTCGGTTTCATTACGTCGAGCCAATGGCTGGACGTGGAGTACGGGTTCCATTTGCAGCGCTGGCTATTGGCGAACTTTGAAATCCTGGCCGTTCTTGAAAGTCCAGTCGAGCCGTGGTTCGTCGGAGCCCGCGTTGCCACTGCTGTAACTATTGCGCGCCGCTGCGATCAGCCCGAAAGGCGAAATGCCAACATCGTGCGCTTCGTGCAGCTTAGAAAACCTCTGGCCGAATTGTTGGAATCGGATGGAACAACATTGGGTTCAGTGCTGGCGGCTGACTCGCTCAGGGATGAACTGTTATCGCTATCTGAACCTGTCAGTCACGGCCGCTATCGCGTGCGTCTGATAAATCAAGGCGAACTGTGGCGTAACGGAGTTGAACTGGGCAGGGTCATGCGAGGTGAGGTCGAAGCTTCCGACGACGACACAGCCAATGACCCATCCAAAAAAGTAGGCGCCGATGATGTGGGGGAGTATTTTGGCGGCAAATGGGGCGTCTATCTTCGGGCGCCAGACCTCTGGTTTGACCTCATCGACCGTTTCGAGAGCAACTTCGCGCCGCTGGGCGAGATTGCGGAAATCCGTCGAGGAATCACGACGGGCAAGGACGAATTCTTCTACCCAAAGGATATTTCTGGTGAGTGTCTGGCGGAGTTCTCCGATCCAGTCGCGTTCGAGCATCAGTATGGTGTTCCGCGTTCATCGGTTTCTGATGGAGCCGTCAAGCTGGTTCTCGCTGGTGAGAAACGCGGCGAACTACATCCTATTGAATCAACTTATCTTGAGCCTGAGGTTCATAGCCTCATGGAAGTCAACGGCTTCGTTGCACGCGAGCAGGACTGCTCGCGTTTGATCTTTCTGGCTCCATCTCCCAAGAAGTCTTTGGGGAGCTACGCGAAGGCTTACGTGACTTGGGGTGAACAGCATGGTGTCGACAAAGGGTCAACTTGTGCGCAGAGAGTGACCAAAGAAAAGGATTGGTATGACCTGACGGGACATCGTCGTGGAATTGCTTTCTGGCCCAAAGCGCAGCAATACAAGCACGCGATACCGCTCAACAGCGCGAACCTTCAAGCCAACTGCAATCTCTATGACCTTTTCCCAATAGAGGGCGTGAGTGGTGGGGCGCTTACGGCAGTTCTAAATAGCACTATTGTGATTCTGGCGAAGCATCAATTCGGACGCAGCGTTGGAGTAGAGGGGAACCTCAAGACGGAGGTTGTTGATGTTTCGATGATGCTTGTCCCGGACTTGCGTCAGGCGTCAAAGCAAATGCTCCAGACGTTAGAGAAATCGCTCGCTGCTCTGGCAAAGAGGGACGCATTGCAACTGCTTTCAGAGCGTCGGCTCCGCCAAATGGCGTTTGAAAAGGTCGGCAAGAAGCTGGAACTCGCGACACTTTCCACTGAAAGTGAACTCGACATGTCCGATCGTCGCGCTTTGGACCACGTCGTGCTTGAACTGCTGGGCATGAAATCGAAGAAGGAGCGAGACGAATGGCTCAACGGACTGTACGACTATCTGCGGCAGTTCTTCGAAGAAGTCCGTCATAAAGAAGAACAGGCCATCGCTAACAAGAACGTCACTAAGAGAAGAGGCGCCTTGAGTCCGCAAGACTTGGCGGCACAGATTGCGGCGGAACTCAACACACAGCAGCCTTCTCTGTTCAGAACGTACAGGGACTTCTTCAAAGAATCTGCTGTTGGAGACAACTGGATTGCCCGAAACGTGCCATCGGATGGCACCCCGCAAGTCCACGTAGACATGCATGATGTGGGCGTTCGTTTCATGCGGGGAGTCAAGGCGATCCAGTTCGTAAGCCTGCCGTCTGAAGCCCACGCCACCCTTGCGGCAGCCGCAATTCGCGAAATGCGGCGTGAAAGCGTTCAGGTCCCCCAGGATGAACGGGCTTGCGTCGACTTGCTCCATCGGTATGAAGCCTTCATCGCTGACAGGGACAGCAAGCTGCGCGAGGCTGTTGCGCAACGCGTTGCGGACGAGGATGTTCAGGACGCCGTGCTGAGCTTGCTGCTCCATCTGGTGCGCCGAGGTGCGAAGGCGCCAGTCTTGGCGTGAGACGCAGGACTGCGAACGACACCCTGTGTTGGTTTAAAGCGTCATCCTCTGCGAAGTGAATAGCGGCACCGGCGTGGGAATCGGGCAGGGCAGCTGAGGGGGGTGACGCCGGTTTTCTAAAGGGGGTATTTTTGGGGGTATGGGTCGTTAAATAGGGACGACAATCCAGTGTTCATGCGGCCTAGCGGGCATCTTGGGAGAGACGTCCACCCGCCATTTGGTCTTATGAGTCAATGACTTACCAGCGTCAAACGCGGTGACTCACAACGGCATCGAAGCCATGAGCTCGATGCCGTTTTTTCTTGGCCTCGTGCTCACTTTCGCGCAGCCTGGACTTTGCCGACCTGGGCTCGCCGGAAGCAGTCCGCGGAATGATCGTTGACGATGCCGACGGCCTGCATCCACGCATAGACAATGGTCGGCCCGACGAACTTGAAACCGCACCGCTTCATTTCCTTGGAGATCCGCTCGGACAGCGGCGACGCTCCGAGCCGGTTGTGACCGTCGCCCTTCAGTACCTTGCCGTTGGTGAATGACCAGCAGAAGTCGTTGAAGCTCACGCCGCGCGCTTCCATTTCACAATAGATCCCGGCGCCTCGAATGGTCGCTTCGATCTTGGCTCGGGCGCGGATGATGCCGCTGTCCGCCATCAGGCGTTCGATGTCGGCATCGCCGAATCGCGCCACTTTTTTCGGGTTGAACTTTGCGAAGGCATGCCTGAAGGCCTGGCGTTTGCGCAGGACGGTGATCCAGGCCAGGCCGGCCTGGAATCCCTCCAGCATCAGCATCTCCCACAGCATGCGGGAATCGTGCTGGGGGACGCCCCATTCTTCGTCGTGATAAGCGCGCATCAAAGGGTCGTCTCCCGCCCAGGCGCAGCGATGATGTTCTTTCATGTCGAAGGATGATGCCATGGCCGTTCGCCCGGCAAGCACAACCACGCAGCGGCTCCATCGATGTGCGTGAGCGTCTGGATGAGATGGTCCCGGTCGACAATCAGCGCTCCTCACGCTTCTCCCATGACAACTTTCACGGGAAATCAGGACAAAGCTCCCACGCGAGGCCTGCCGGGCTCGGACAGACTGCGTGCAAGCAGGGCCCGAAAAATTCGGGCCGGCGAGGAGTTGACCGTTGACGGTGCTTGATCAGGAGATGGCAATGAGCTTTGATTTCGACGTTTCGACCGACGTGCTGGACGGCCCCGGCTCCTACCAGGGTGACCTCGCGTCCAGCTACAGCGCCGCTCTGGGTGCGTACCTCCAGACGGCGGAGGGCGCGGACTTCGCGGCCTTCCTGGCGCATGACGTCAACGGGCTGTCGACGCAGGACGCGCAGGCCATCAAGGACGCCCTGCTGGCCGGCGACTTCCAGCTCTATGGGCTGTTCGGCGCGGCGCAGAGCAAGACGGGTGAGGTGGATGGGGCGCTCATCACCGACCCGGCACCTGTCCTCGCGGTGGGCGGCATCGAGATCGACCTGGCCGCCATGCTGGCAGGCACGGACACGGCCACCTGGCAGACCTTGACCAACTCCGGCGGCACCATCTTCCACACCCGCGAGTTCTACATCGGCAGCGAGACACCGGACGGGTACGCGGATGACTGGGCCAGCGGCGCGGGCGAGAACCAGCCGCCGACGGCCGATCCCATCGTGCTGGAGTTGTCCGAATACGACGAGCACGCCCAGGCCCTGGCCGATCCGGTCCTCGAGCAGGTCGACCTGCTGGCCGCGGCGAACGCCGACGATCCGGATGGCGACGGGCTTTCGGTTGTCGCCGCGAGCTTGCAGCTTGCCGGCGGAGGCGCGCTGCCCGCCTGGATCAGCTACGCCGACGGCGTCCTCACGATCGACAGGAACCACGCGGGCCTGGATGCGCTCCACCTGGGCGCGAGCTGGAGTGTCGCCATCGAGTACCAGATCACCGACGGCAACGGCCATACGATCACCAACACCGTCGACCTGACCCTCGCAGGGACAGCCGACCAGTTCACCGGCTCGGCCGATACCGGCGGGTCCGCGACGTCATTCGATACCAGCACCTGGGACGGCTCGTTCAGCTTCACCCTGGCGGCTCCTGCCGGCGCTTTCGACTTCGCCGGCACGGCGGGCATCTCCGTGACGGGCGACATCGACAACAACGCCGCCGACAACGCCAACGACGAGGTGATCGGCGTTACGGTGGAGGGCGGCAGCACCGTCACGCTCGGCGCGTGGGACAGCCCGCCGAACCAGGAGGGCAGTGCGAACTACAGCACGCAGTCGACGAGCGCCAACTTTGCGTCGGCCGACGCCACGGTGGGCGTCACTTTCGACGCCAATACGGCGGGAGGAGTCAACGGCGTGGACGGCGTGTCGCTGGTCGCGGTGAGTGTCACCGCCGACTACACCTACTGGCTCTGAGGAGACTCGGGCCGGCGGCAAGAAGATAGCCGACCCAAGGAATCATCAAACCGGGTGTTGGCCCTCGTCGCGCTGCTGGATGCCCGCGATCACCCAGCCACCCAGGCCGGTGCGCGGCTTCGTCAGGTGCCAGATCTCGTCGAGGTCCTCCGGCACCGCGCCATGCTGGTCGCGCACGCTGCCGGTAAAGCGCACGCTTGCCACATAGCGGCTGTCCTCCTCCGCCACGGCCAGCACCTGCGCTTCCAGGCCGAACACCTCGGTGCGCTGCGGCGCGTCGCCACGCTCGGCAATTTCGGCGCGCACGATGTCGAACATCTCGGGCGTGAGGAAGTCCCGAAGGCGGCCGAGGTCACGCGCATCGTTGGCGGCTTGCAGGGCGAGAAACTGGGTCTTGGCGTTGCCCGCGAAGGCCACCGCGTCGAAGTCGGACGGGATCGCGCCGGACTGCGTGGCCGCGGCCAGGCCGCCGATGCCGCCGCCGATACGCGATCCGATCAGCGAGCCGCCTTGCGGCGCATTTGCAGCGCTGCGATAGACATCCTGCACCGGTGCACGTTGGAACGGCTGGGCCGGAGCTCCACCTGCACCAGCAAGGGTTCCTCCCTGGCTGGCAGCGCGCTTGCGCATCACCATGCCGACGACCAGCAGCACGCCCATCACGAGCAGGCCGATCATCATCATGTTGGCGAGGGCTTCGCCAAATCCGAAGTGCGAGGCCAGGGCGGCGAGGCCGAGCCCCGCAGCCAGGCCGGCGATGGGACCCATCCAGCTGCGCTTGGGCGCTGCGGCTGCCGCCCCAGCGGCCCCGGCGGCGGTGGAACCCGCGACGGGTGCAGCCTGTCCCGGTGCACCTTGCGCATTGCCAGTACCGGCTGGAGGGTTCGCGGGCGCCGTGGTGGCTTGGCGCTGCATGCCGCCCGACTTGCCGCCGCCCAGCCGCTTGGCCTGCGCGTCGACTGCCACCGTGGATATGCCGAGCGCGAGCGCAACGGCAAAAAGGGCGAGTGCTTTTCTCATGGGGTCTCCTGGTTAGGACTGTTCAAGGTAGCGAGGGTAACCGCGGCAGACCGAAGAAAAAAGCAGAGTATCCCTTCATGTATCTCAGGAAAAGCCGAAGTGACAAGCGCCGCCCGCAGCATCCCCGGCGGCGGGTCGCGGCTTACTGCGCGCCGTGCTCGCGCCGCAGCATCCGCGCCGCCTCCACCATGCTCTCGAGCTTGCCCTGCGCCACCTCTCGCGGCAGGTACTTCATGCCGCAGTCCGGGGCCAGCACGACCTGCTCGGGCTTCACATGCTTCAGGGCGCGCCGCACGCGATCGGCGATGTCCTCCGGCGTTTCCACGTTCATGTCCGACAAGTCGATGCAGCCGACGAGGATCTGCTTGCCTTCCAGCTGCGTGAGCACGCTGGTGTCCAGATGCGACTGCGCCGTCTCGATGGAGACCTGCCTGCAGCGGCAACCCGCAAGCTCCGGCAGGAACGAGTAGCCGCTCGGCCGCGTATGGATGATGGCCGCATAGCCGAAGCAGATGTGCACGCAGGTCGTGCCCTGCACGCCGTCGAGCGCCCGGTTGAGCGCGGCCAGCCCGTACTGCCTTGCCTTCTCGGGCCGCGCCTGCATGTAGGGCTCGTCGATCTGGACCACGTCCGCGCCGGCCGCGAACAGGTCCTTGATCTCCTCGTTCACCGCGGCCGCATAGTCCATCGCCGCATCTTCCTCGCTCCGGTAGTGGTCATTCTGCGCCTGCTGCAGCATCGTGAACGGCCCCGGAACGGTGATCTTCGTCATCCGCTTGGTGTGGCGCTTGAGGAACTTCAGGTCCTCCACCTCCACGGCGTGCCTGCGCCGGATCCTGCCGACGATGCGGGGCACGGGGTTGGGATGGCCCGAGCGGTCGAGCGCCGAGCCCGGGTTGTCCAGGTCCACGCCTTCGAGCGCGGTAGCGAAGCGGTTCGAGTAGCTCTCGCGGCGGATTTCGCCGTCGCTCACGATGTCCAGGCCCGCATCCTCCTGGAAGCGGATGGCCAGCAGGGTCGCGTCGTCCTGCGCCTGCGAGAGCCAGGGCTCAGAAAGCCGCCAGAGTTCGAGCGCGCGCACGCGTGGCGGAAAGCGCCCGGCGAGTTTCGCGCGGTCGATCAGCCAGTCCGGCTGCGGGTAGCTGCCGACGATCGTGGTGGGAAACAGCATGGTCTCTTCCTTTCGGCTATGTCGATGACTCAAACACCCAGGTATGCCTGCCGGATCTCGGGCCGTTTCATCAGTTCATCCGGCGAGCCTTCGGCGACGATGCGTCCCAGCTCCAGCACGCAGGCGCGGTGCGACACGCGCAGCGCCATGGAGACGTTCTGCTCGACCAGCACGATGGTGATGCCGCTCGCGCTGACCTTCCGGATGGCGTTGAACATGTCCACGACCACCAGGGGCGACAGGCCGAGCGAGGGCTCGTCCAGCAGCAGCAGGCGCGGCCGCGCCATCAGGGCGCGACCGATCGCCACCATCTGCTGCTGGCCGCCCGACAGTTCGCCGGCCGGGGCCGGCAGCTTGGCCTTCAGCGCCGGAAAGAGCGCCAGCACCTCGTCCAGCGTCTCGCGCCGCCGCGCCCTCGCGGCGGGCAGGTAGCTGCCGATGTCCAGGTTCTCGGCCACCGTCATGCCCGTGAACAGGCGCCGCCCCTCGGGCACCAGCGCGATACCGGCTTCGCAGAACTTGTGCGGCGCGAGCAGCGAGATGTCCTGCCCGTCCATCATGATGCGGCCGGCCATGGGCTTCAGGATGCCCGCCACGGTGTTGACCAGCGTGGTCTTGCCCGCGCCGTTGGGCCCCACCACGCAGAGCAGCTCGCCCTTGGCAACCTGCAGGGAAACGTCCCAGACGGCGCGCGCCTCGCTGTACGCGACCGTCAGGTGTTGCAGTTCAAGCATGCGCCACGCCCAGGTACGCGCTCATCACGGCGGGGCTTTGCATCACGTCGCGCGGGGCGCCTTCCGCCAGCATGACGCCCTGGTCGAACACGACGAGCCGGTCGGTGAGCGCCATCACCGCGTCCATCACGTGCTCGACGAAGACGATGGTGGTGCCCTGGTCGCGGATGCGGCGGATCTGCTCCACGGCCGACTGGATCTCCGTGGGCGTGAGCCCACACAGCACTTCGTCCAGCAGCACCAGCTTGGGCCGCGAGGCCAGCGCACGCGCCAGCTCCAGGAACTTGCGCTGGTGCAGGTTCAGCCCGCCCGGCAGGCTATGCGCCTTGCCGGCCAGGTGCGTGAACTCCAGCCATTGCATCGCCTCGCGCCGCCCGGACTCCAGCGAGGGCAAGCCCCGGCCGGCATACATGGCGGCCACGGCGACGTTGTCCAGCACGTTCATCTGTGCGAACGGCCGCGGGATCTGGTAGGTGCGCGCGATGCCGGCGCGGGCGATCTCGTGCGCCGGCAGGCCGGCGATGTTGCGCCCATCCAGCCACACCTCGCCGCCGTCGGGCAGGTAGTGTCCGCTCACCACGTTGATGAAGGTGGACTTGCCCGAGCCGTTCGGGCCGAGCAGGCCGAGGATCTCGCCCTTGCGCACCTGCAGCGAGACGTTGGACAGCGCCTTGAGACCGCGGAAGGATTTGGAGAGGGCCTCGACGCGAAGGAGCACTTCGGGCGTGCCCCCACCCCGGCCCTCCCCCAGAGGGGGAGGGGGTGAATTGGACTCCCTCCCCCTCGAGGGGGAGGGTTGGGGTGGGGGGGGGCCCATGACGCCCCTTGGGGTGCGTGCGAAAGCACGAAACCCCATCACCCCTTCGGGCATGAACAGGATCCCGATCACCAGGATCAGGCCGATCGCACCCTTGCCCAGCACCGCATATTCCCCGCCGGTGAAAGCGAACAGCAGACACGTGATCGCAACCGCGCCGATGGCCGGGCCGGCCCAGTGCCGCGTGCCGCCCAGGATGCTCATGAGCACCACGGTGAGCGGCACCGTCAGGTTGAAGGTCTCGGCCGTCGTCACGTACGAGATGAACAGTGCATGGATGCCGCCCGCCAGTCCGGCCAGCGCGCACGAGACCGCCAGCGCCGCCAGCTTCCAACGATAGGTCGGCACCCCCATGACCTCGGCTGCGTCCTCGTCGTCGTGGATGGCGAAGAGTCCCGCGCCGAAGCGCGAATGGCGGATCGCCCACGACGCCAGCAGCGTCGTCACGGCCGCCGCCAGCATCATCAGGTACAGGCTGGACGTGGGCGAGGGCCCGAGCTTGGGCACCGGCACCGCGTTCAGGTACACGCCCGGCCCGCCGTCGATCGGCGTGTTGCCGATGATGGTGGCCAGCACGAAGGTGACAGCCAGCGTGAGCAGGGCGAACACCTCGCCGCGCACGCCGCGGACGCGGAACACCACCGCGCCGACCCCGACCCCGATCGCCGCGGCCACCAGCGCCGCCCCGGGCCGCGTCCACAGGAAGGGCCCGTTGAATTTCGCCGCGAGAGTGGCCGAGGTGTAGACCCCGGCGCCGAAGAACGCGCCGTGCCCGAACGAGAAGTAGCCCGCATACCCCGACAGGATGTTCCAGGACGTGGCGAGCACGATCCAGAACAGCGCCAGATAAAGAAACGACTCGTAGAACGCCGGGAGCTTCAGGAACGGCAGCGCGCCCATCAGCAAGCCGGCCGCCAGGATGCCGGCGGGGACGCGGCGTGTTGTCACCGGATGCGCCCCGGCCGCAGCAACAGGATCAGGATCAGCAGCGTGAACGACACCAGCGGGGCCCACGAAGGCGAGGTGACCGCCATGGTCACCGCCTCGCTCACGCCGATCACGATGCCGGCCACCAGCGGGCCGAGGGCGCTGCCCAGCCCGCCCAGCATCACGGCAGCGAACACCACGCCCACCCAGGCATACATCTGCGACGGGCTGATGCTGCTGGACAACGCGAGGCAGACGCCGGCGATGCCCGCGATCGCGGAGCAGGTACCCGCAAGCAGGAAGCCGTTACGGCGCTGGTTGATGCCGAAAGCGGCCGCCACCGGCGCGTCCTCGGCGGACGCGCGCAAGGCCTTGCCCAGGTCGGTGAAGCGCAGCACCGCCCACACCGCCACCGTGATGGCCACAGCCAGCACCAGCGTCAATACCTCGGGGATCGGCAGGTACAGCGGGCCGAGGCGGAACTTCATTTCGGCGTAGTGCGATTCGAGCTTGCGCGGGTCGGCCGTCCAGAGCGTCTGCATCAGCGACTCCACGATGCCCATGAAGCCGAACGTGAGCAGCAGCGAGCTGAACGGCGTGAGCCGGAAGCGGTCGGTCAGCCAGTGCAGCCCCGCCCCCAGCGCGAACATCAGCGGCACGATGCCGACCAGGGTGAGCAGCGGGTCCACGTGGGACACCGCCGCCAGCTGGTAGCAGATGTAGGCCGAGAGGAAGGCAAAGGCGAAGTGCGCCAGGTTGATCGTGCGCAGCAGCCCCCAGCTGAGGCCGAGCCCCAGTCCCAGGAGGCCGTACAGCGCGCCGGCGAACACGCCCGACAGCACCGACTGCGACAACAGCGTCCAGCTCGGAAAGCTCATGGGCTCAGCGGGCGGTCATTTTCACGCCGGGCGGGCTGAATTCCGGCGGATACACCACGACCCACTTGCCGTTCTGCACCTGCTTGATGCGCATCAGGTCGTCGCCGTAGTTCGAAGGCCCGTCGAACCGCAGCGACCCCTGGATGGTTTCGACGCGGTTCTTCTTCAGCCAGTCAGCCAGTACCTTGTCGTCCAGGCTCTTCGTCGCGTTGACGGCGCCTTCCAGGATCTGCCAGGCCGTGAACGAGGCGGCTGCCTGCACTTCCACCGAGGTGTCGGGGAAGTTCGCCTTGGCCGCGCGCTCGCGGTAGGTCTTGATGAACTCGGCGGCCTTCGGGCGCGAGGTGAAGGGCGGGTGTTCCTCGAAGATGGTGACCGACAGCGCCCCGCTGGCCTCGGGCAGGGTCACCAGCGGCCCCGGCGCCGGGTACAGGTAGAAATGCTGCGGCGGCGCGTAGTCGATCTTCTTCATCGCGTCGAGCAGCAGGTTGCCGTCCAGCCCGATTGCGCCGACCCACACGAAGTCGGGCTTGGCGTCCTTGACACGGCTGGCGATCGGTCCGAAGTCGCGGTTGCCGAATTCCCACTCGAGGAACAGCACCTCCTGCAGGCCGCGCTTTTTCATCGTCTCGCGCGCGCCCATCGACATGAAGTGGATCGAAGGGAACTTGCTGGTGACGACGGCCACCGTCTTCGGCGGCCTCGGCCCCTTGGCCAGCGCCTCGAACACGGTGTTGGTCGTGGTGTTGCCCGGGTCCGACCCCAGCGACCAGGCCGGGAACTGCATGTCGTACTTGGCCAGCGAGGGCACGCCCAGCGTGTGGTGCACCAGCACCTTGTTGTAGCGCTGGGCCACGCCCATCGCGGAGAGGATGCCGCCGGTGGCGTACGGTCCCATCAACAGGTCCACCTTGTCGGAGGTGATCAGCTGCTCGTACAGCGTGCGGGCCAGGTCGGCCTTGGACTGGTCGTCCTTCAGGATCCACTCCACCTTGCGGCCGAGCAGCCCGCCGCGCCTGTTCAGGTCTTCCACGTAGATCTCGCCCACCAGCTTGTGCACCTGCGCGGTGGCCGAGAGCGGCCCGGTGAGCGCCAGCGTGCTGCCGATGCGGATCGGCGGCTGCTGCGCCCAGGCCGCCAGGGGCAGCGCGGCCGAAGCCGCGGCCGCGGCAAGGACGGTGCGGCGTTGGAAAGTGGTTCTCGTCGTCATGGCTTTGTCTCCTTCGTTGGTCTGTGACGTGCTTCAGCGCGGCACGAAGCGCGTGATCCAGGTTTCGTAGCTCGCGAGCACGCCGCGCAGGAAGTCCCGCGTGTCGGGAACCAGCGGTCCGTCGCCGTCGAACAGTGTGGCGATGCGGCCGAGGTACACCTCCGGGTGCGGCATGGTGGCGCAATTGACCGCCGCCAGCGCCTGCTTGAGCGCGTAGGAACCTGCCAGCCCGCCGAGCGGGCCGGTGCTCTGGCTGACGACCAGCGCCGGCTTGCCGGCCCAGCAGTTCCTGCCCGTGGGCTTGGAGGCGACGTCGATGGCGTTTTTCACGCCGCCGGGAATGGAGCGGTTGTATTCGGGGATGACGAACAGCAGCGCGTCGCTGGCCAACACCTCGGCGCGGAACCGCAGCCAGGGCTGCGGCGTTTCCGGTTCCAGGTCGCCGTTGTAGAGGGGGAGGTCGCCGTACGCCAGTTCCTTCATGGCAAGGCCGGCGGGCGCCAGCTCCCCCAGCGCCAGCGCGAGGCGGCGGCTGTACGAGGCTTTGCGAAGGCTGCCGATGATGAGGCCCACTTTCAAGGTCATGCCGTGCTCCGTGCTGCGTGCAGCATGTCGTCGATCTCGCCGTTGTGCTCGCCCAGCGTCGGTGGCGGCCGCACCGAGAGCGACCGCTCGCCATCGAAGGTGACGGGCGGGCGAACGGTGCGGAACTCGCCCATGGTGGCGTGCTGTGCCGACACGAGCAACTGCAAGTGTTTGGCTTGCGGGTCTTCCAAAGCTTCGTCCGTGCCATACATGGGCGCGTGCGGCACGTCCTCGGCCAGCAGGCGGTTGCACCACTCGGTGCGGGTGCGCGTGGCGAAGACGGCGGCCAGCAGCGCGATGATGTCTTCCTGGTGCTCGATGCGCGCCTCGCGGCTGGCAAAGCGCGGGTCCTGGAACATGTCGGGCCGGTCGATGGCGTTGGCCAGGCCCTGCCAGAACTTCTCGGGCGACGACATGTGCAGGGCCACCCACTTGCCGTCCTTGCACTCCAGCACGTACGACTGCGACACGCGCGGGCGGCTGAACGGCCCCATCACCTCGCCGGCGGAGTAGTAGTGCGTGAAGGCATCGAGGTTCCAGTGCGCCATGGCTTCGAGCATCGACACTTCGACCTTGCGGCCATGCCCGGTGCGCGAGCGCTCGTACAGCGCGCCCAGCACGCCGTAGGCGGCATAGAAGCCGGTGACGGCATCGGCGATGGCCGGCCCGACGACGCGCGGATTCGCCGGGTTCACCAGCAGCTTGAGGTAGCCGCTGGCCGCCTGCGCAACCGTGTCGTAGCTCGGGCGAGAGGCCGCGGGGCCGTCCGGCCCGAAGCCGCTGATGGAGCAGTAGATGAGGCGCGGGTTGAGCGCACGCAGCTGCTGTTCACCCACGCCCAGTTGCTCGGCAACGCCGGGCCGGAAGTTCTGGATGTACACGTCGGCCGTCTTCACCAGCTCGTACAGCTTTTCGCGGTCGGCGGGCTGCTTGGGGTTGATGGTGATGCTGCGCTTGTTGCGGTTGTAGGTCTGGAAATGCGGGCTGTACAGGCCGCCCTTGAAGGCGCGGAACGGGTCGCCCGTGCCCGGTTGTTCGACCTTGATCACGTCCGCGCCCAGGTCGCCGAGCATCATGCCGCAGGCCGGGCCGGTGATGAACGTGCCCTGTTCGAGCACGCGCACGTCCTTGAGGACTTCGATCACGGTTGCTTCGCCTTGGCCGGCTGGCCTTCGTACACCAGCTCGCGCGTGGCCTGGTAGGAGAGGGCGAAGCCGCTCGGGGTCACCGCCTCTTCGCACAGGTGCGCGATCAAACCCGCGGTGCGCGCGAGGATGGGCACGCCGCGCAGCCCGACGAGCGGGAAGTGGGTTCCGAGCAGCACGGCCGGGATCGCGGCCGACACGTTCAGCCGCAGGTCCTTGCCGACCACTTCCGGGATGACCTGTTCGATCGCCTCGGCGATCTCCACGAAGCGCAGGCTGGTACCCGCTTCCTTGGCCACGGCGAACAGCCTTTGCACACGCGGGTCGCGTACCTTGTGCAGCGGGTGGCCGTAGCCGGGGATGGGCTGGCCGGCGGCATGCCAGCGGCGCACCACCGCGAGTGCCGCGGAGCGCAAGTCGCCATCTACAGCGGCTTCGTTCACCTCAGTGAACAGCCGGCCGGCCGTCTCCGACGCGCCCAGGATCACACTGCCGCAACCGAGGATGCCGGCAGCCACCGCGCCCTGCAGTGCGTCCGGTGCGGCGGCATAGGTCATGCGGGCGGCCTGCACGCTCGGCACCATGCCGTGATCGGCGATCGCGACCAGCGTGGCGTCCAGCACCATCGCGTCGCCGCGCGTCGGCCGCACGCCGGTCACCAGCAGGCTGAAGTAATCGGTGAAGGAGATGCGCCCGATCAGGTCATCGCACAGGTCCTCGCCGCGCACCGTGATGCTGTGTTCGTCGGACGTGCTGATCGCGGTGCGGGGCACCGTAGATTTGCCGATCTTGTTGACGGAGCTCACAGGAGTACCTCCGTGCTGCGCACTGCGGTGCTATTCGCCTTGGGAGCGGCCCGGCGGCTCATGCGGCACCCTGCGGAATGAGGCGGAAGTCGTAATGCGCCACGTGGTACGGCCTGGACATCTTGCGGCCGTCCATCGCCGTGCCGGGCTCGTGCTTCTCGAAGTCGACGATCAGGCTTTCGCGCACGCCGAACACCGCGTCGGAGTCCAGGTAGGGGCTGTCCTTGACGAACAGGTGCGTGGTCACTTCCTTGTGGCCGGGCGCCGAGACCTTCATGTGGATGTGGCCCGGGCGGTTGGGGTGGCGGCCCATCTTGCGCAGCATGTCGCCCACGGGCCCGTCGTCCGGAACGGGATAGAAGGTCGGCCGGATCGACCAGAACCAGTAGCGGCCCTGGGCGTCGGTGCGGATGCGGGCGCGGGCCCGCATGCCGCCGTCCTCGCGCTGCATGTCGTACACGCCTTCACCGTCGCCGGACCAGACGTCCAGCAGCGCGCCTTTCAGCGGTTGGCCCTCGAGGTCGGTCACGCGGCCGCTGTAGAGCGCGGGCTCGCCCGCAACGCCTTCGGCGATGTCGCTGCCCAGCGGCAGATCGGGTGCGCCTTCCCAGTAGAAGGGGCCTTGCACGGTGGCGTCGGTCGGCGGCGTGGCCCCGCTGCGACCCTTCAATGCGCGTGCGTGCTCCAGTGCCACCACCAGCATCGACAGGCCCAGCGTGTCCGACAGCAGGATGAACTCCTGCCGCTTGTCGTCGCAGGCCTTGCCGCACGCCGTGAGAAACTCGATTGCATTGAACCACTCGTCGCCCTTCAGGTCGACGTCGCGCGCGAAGGCGTGCAGGTGGCGGATGAGCGAGGTCATCACCTGCTCGAAGCGCGGGTCCTGGCATTCCGCCATCCGCGCGATGACGGCGTCGGTGATGCTCTGGGTGTCGTATTCCATCTGCGCCATGCGGGTCTCCTGGGTTCGATTTGCGGGACTGTATCGATTGACATCGCCCACAAGAAGTGAAGAATTTCGATCATTCAAATCGACACGGTCGATCATTCACCCTGGTAAACCCTATGGAACTGCGCCACCTGCGCTATTTCGTCGCACTGGCGGAGTGCCTGTCGTTCACCCGCGCCGCCGAGCGCGTGCACGTCACGCAATCGACGCTCTCGCACCAGATCCGGCAACTGGAGGACGAGCTCGGCCATCTCCTGTTCGACCGCATCGGCAAGCGCGTGATGCTGACCGAGGCCGGCGAGACCTTCCTCGGCTACGCGTCGAAGGCGCTGCGCGAGGTGGACCAGGGGATGTCCGACCTCATGCGCGCGGGCGACCAGCTCAGCGGCGAGGTGCGCATCGGCGCCACCGGCACGTTCAACATCGGCTTCGTGCCGGAGTGCCTCGCGATGTTCCTGCAGCGCAACCCCACCGTGAAGGTCACCGTGGACGAACTCGCCGCGGACGCGATCGCGCAGCGGCTCATCGACGCGTCGCTGGACGTGGGCATCGCCTACCAGCCGTCGGACCCCACGCGCCTGTGGTTCGAACCGCTCTACACCGAGGAGATGGTGCTGGTGGTGTCGCCCCGGCATCCGCTCGCGCAGCGCAAGCGGATCCGCATGGTGGAGCTGCACCGGCAGAGCCTCGTGCTGCTGCCCGGCGACTTCACCACCCGCACGATGCTGGACGAGTGCTTCCGCGCCTGCGGGGCCGAGCCGGTGGTGGCCGCGGAGATGAACACGATCGCGCCGATGGTGGGGCTGGTGGCGCGCACGCAACTCGCGGCCATCGTCTCCAGCCACGCGGTGCAGCCGCGCGACGACGTCCGCGTGATCCCGATCGAAAGCCCGACGCCGGTGCGCACGCCGGGCATGCTGTGGAAGCGCGACAGCAAGCAGTCGCCTGCGGTGCGCTCGTTCGCGTCGTGCATCCGCAAGCTCGCGCTGGGGCGCAGCCTGCGGGCAGTCGGGTGAATGGCCGCCGGCTCAGTCCGGCGTGGACCTCAGAAGCTGACGGCCATCGTGGCCACGTCCACGTGGACGTACGGCCGGTTGAGGGCGCCGCCCACGGCGCGAGCGAACTCCTTCGCCCAGGCCGCGTCCTGGAACTTCGCGGCGCCCGCGCCCTCGGCGACCATCACGACCTTGTCCACGGCCAGCACCTTGCCCGTCGGCCGCACGGGTTCGCAGCCCAGCTCCGTGAACTGGCGATCGAGCCAGGTCCGGGCCTCCTCCGACGACATCTGTTCCGCCTGCGTCAGGTCGATGCGGACCGGTTCGGTACCCGGAAAAGTCACTTTCACTTCGCTGCGCATGGGGGTTCCCTTCGTGTGGCCACGCCACGCGGCAAAGTGTACTGCCGGGATGGGGCGCCTAGCGGGCGCGTTCGCGCGTTCGCCCCTCGACCTTGCGCCCGGTCAAACCGGGCTGCGAACCTGCCGACTGCGGGCTCGCCTTCGGGGCGACCGATTTCTGCAGGTCGCGGGCGAGGAGCTCCTTGCGAAGGCCCAGGGGAAGCGTTTCATCAGCCCAGGAAGTGCCGCCACCGCCCGGCGCCTTCCCGTCACGTGCATGCTCTTTCATGCCCGGATTCTGGACGCCGCTGCACATGCGGTGTGTAGGAATGAGCGCAAGCGGGCGGTCGTCTCCCGCAGACACAACCGCAAACGGGCGCGCGGCGCTGCGCAGGCTGAATCCTACGGCGAGTGTGCCTGCCCGCTTGCGCCGGCGCGGTGCCTTGTCGGACGGCGGCCATGGCCCCACTTCGTATGCTCATGGATCAGCTCGTTCAAAGTGGCCCGTGACCATACGCGTGTTTGTTGTCGAAGACCTGGGTCGGATGCGGAGCCTGTTCAAGGATCTTTTCTCCCAGATGGACGACGTTTCCGTCGTCGCCACCGCTGCGACCGAGGCGGAGGCCCGCCTCTGGCTGGCCGAACACCCCCGGGGCTGGGACCTCGCCATCGTCGACCTCATCCTGGAGCAGGGCAGCGGGATGGGCGTGATCAGCCAGTGCCGGGCATCTCCCCGCCCCGGCAAGATCGTGGTGTTCAGCAGCTATGCCACCCCGGGCGTGCGCCAGCACTGCCTGCGCCTCGGGGCCGACGCGGTCTTCGACAAGACGGATTCGGCGGATTTCGTGGCCTTTTGCGTCGACACGGTCAATGAGCTGTCGGCCAATTGATGCCGGCTGGGCAGCGGTCAGGCCGCCCGGGTCTGCGGGTGCAGCGGCTTGTCGTCCAGCGCCTCGATCTCCCGGCGCAGGCCCTCGATCAGCTGCGACACGCCAGGCTCGGACATCACCGAGAAGTGCGAGCCGGCGATCTCGGTCACGCGGATGTCGCCGCGCACATGCTGTTCCCAGCCCAGGCTGCGGCCGGCCTGCAGGTATTGCATTTCGCTTTCCGTCGCCTTGAACAGCACCATCGAGCCGCCGTAAGTGCGCGGCTTGTGCACCGCCTGCGCGGTGATGAAGTTTCGGAAGAGGTGGTGCTCCACCAGCTCCGGCGGCAGGGACTCGCCGCGCGAGAGCTTCTCCAGCGCCAGAGCGTAGTTGAGTTCCACCAGCCTGCCCCGGCGGCGTCGGCCCGGCCAGTCCAGTACGAACCCGAGCGACCAGTGGCGCGCCAGCCAGAGTTTTCTGAGCAGCGGGACCTTGCGCGCTGCGGCGGCGGGCGACAGCGTGTCGATCATCACCAGCAGCGCCACCCCGGCGCCAGCCTCGATCAGCTGCTGCGCCATCTCCAGCGCGATCACGCCGCCCGCCGAGTAGCCGGCGAGCCGGTAGGGCCCCGCCGGGTCCACGCCGCGGATCGCCTCCACGTACTGCGAGGCCATCGCCTCGATCGTGGGCAACGCCGGCAGGCGGCCGTCCGCGCCCTGCGCCTGCAGGCCATAGAACGGCAGTTCCGGGCCCAGCCGGTCGGACAGCACCTTGAAGTTCAACACGTTCCCGCCGGCCCCATGCACGCAGAACAGGGGCTTGCGATCGGGGAGCCCCTTGCAGATCGCGACCAGCGGAGACCAGGCCCGTGTGCCCAGCGGGATCACGTTGGAGGCTGCCTTCTTCGGCTCGCCCGTCGCGGGCAGGGTGTCCAGTCCCGCGCTGTGCGCCACCACCGCGGCGAGCGCGCCGAGCGTGGGCGCCTGGAACAGGGTGGCCAGGGGCAGGTCCACCGAGAAGTGCTTGCGGATCTTCGCGAACAGCCGCACGGCCGCCAGCGAATGGCCGCCGAGCGCGAAGAAGTCATCGTCCCGGCCCACCTCGTCCACTCCGAGCAGTTCGCGCCAGGCCTGCGCGATCGTGGTTTCCACGGGAGTGAGTGCACCGGCCTCGGCGCCTGCCTCACGGGCGTCGCCCGCCCGGCGCGGGACCGACTTGCGTGTGGCGGCCGCCATGGCACGCTTCAATTCGTCCAGCGCAATGGAGGACACAACGACATCGCGGCTCGCGCCCGAGAAGATGCGGTCGAACAGCGCGGGCGCGTCGGCAGCCTGGATGCCGCACGCCAGCATCGCGTCCACGAGGCCGGGTTCGCGGCGCGAGCGCGCGCCGCCGTCGAGCGCCGCTGCGCCGGGCTCGACGCCGCGCAGCGAAAACCCTTCGAAGGTGGCAACGGGCAGGCCGTCGGGGGTGTGCAAGGCGACGTCGAACGCGGCGAAGCGGTCGCGGGGTTCGCCTGCCAGCGTCACCCGGCTGACCGAATGGCGCGGCACCGGCGCGACCAGGCGGATGCGTTCGATGGAAAGCGGGACGAACAGGTTCTGGCGCCGCTCGGCCTGGCCGAGAAGGTGCAGGCCGAAGGTCGCTGCCATGTCCGTCAGGGCCGGGTGGCAGCCGTATTGCGCGAGGTCGTCCCCGAACGGCTCGGGCAGCGCGATCTCGGCCACGGCGCTGCGCCCGGCCAGGCGCATGCGCGTGATGTTGCGCCAACGCGCGCCGAAGGCGACGGCCCGTTCCTGCGGGATTTCGCCTTCGCGCCACGCACCGCCCTGCATCGGCAGGGCGGCGGGCAGGCTGCCCCCGAACACACCGACGCGTGCGCGCGCGTGCTCCAGCCATTGCTCGTCCAGCGGGCCTCGGCTGCGCACCAGGAACTCATAGCCCCCCGCGGCTTCGCGCATCTCGGTGCGCACCCGCCGCGCCGAGTAGCCGTCGAAAACCATGGCCTCCTCGAAGGACAGCGCGCAGATCTCCACGCCCGCGCCGGGATGCAGCGCCGCCATGGCGGCACGGGCGATCTCGATGTACGCCGTGCCGGGCAGCACGGGCCGCCCGGCCACGCGGTGTTCAGCCAGGACCCACAGGTTTTCGGGCGAATAGCGGGCCTCGAACGCCGAACCGTCCGCGCTCTCCACCTGCGTGCCCAGCAGGGGGTGCGAGCCGGCGGCCGCCGCGGGGCCCGGGCCATGGTGCCCGTACGCGCGCACGGCCATGCCCTTGTCCCCCCAGATGCCCCAATGGACGACGAGGCCATCGGCGCGCGAGGCGGCGAGCGCGTCCAGGAAGGCATTCGCGGCGACGTAGTCCACCTGGCCGGCCGCGCCCAGGTAAACGCTGGTGGACGAGAAGACTGCGAACACATCGAGGTCGCCCGGCGGCAGCAGCTCGTGCAGGACCTGCGCGCCGCAGGCCTTGGGGCCCAGCACGCGCTGGATGCCGGCGGCGTCCTTCGCGGCGATGGGCGCATCGTCCAGCGCCCCCGCCGCGTGAAAGACGCCGTCGATCGTCCCGAGCTGCGAGCGGCACTCGCCGATGACCCGTGCCATCGCATCGCGGTCCGTGACGTCGGCGCTGAAGGCGAGCACCTGCGCGCCCTGCGCTTCCAGCTCCATCAGGCGGCGCACCATGCGCACTTCGCTCGAGTGGGCTCCGCTCGCCGCCAGCCCCGGCCAGTTCGCTTTCGCGGGCAAGGCGCGGCGGCTCACCAGCGCCAGCCGCGCCTGGTGCTTGCCGGCCAGCCAGTCGGCCAGCTCCAGTGCGATGTCGCCGAGCCCGCCGGTGATGAGGTAGACGCCGCCGGCGCGCAGGCGTGCGGGTGCGACGGGATCGCGCGCGGCCACCTTCACCAGTCGCTGGACCCACCGCTCGCCGGCACGCCAGGCCACCAGATCCGCGTCGTCCGTGGCCTGGCTCTCGGCCACGACCTGCTGCGCGGCCCGGGGCGATGACACGTCGGCGGGGGCGAGGTCGACCAGCCGCGTGCGCACGTTCGGCATTTCGCGCGGGACGACCCGGCAGGGGCCGAGGGCCAACGCGCGTTCGGGGTGCGGCACCGCTTCGCCGGCCACCGCCTGGCTGCCTGCCGTCACGATGGTCAGGCGGATGTCGCCGTCGACGTCCCGCTCCTGCAGGGCACGGGCAAGATGCACGAGGCTGTCGAACGCCAGCGCCTGGCCGGCAATGTGCATGCTGCCCGCGCTTTGCATCGTGTCCAGCGGCCACAGGTGGACGATGCGGTCGGGCAGGGCGCCAACCCGGTCGAGCGCCGAAAGCAGCTGTGTGTAATGCGCGGCATTGCCGGGGTCGATGGTGAAGCTGCCGTCCGCCAGCTTCCCGAACGTGTCGCCGCGCCTCACCAGCGTGACGCTCCCGCCCGGCTGGTTGGCCCGCGCGATCACGCCCGCAGTCAGCTTCGCATGATTGCCGAAAACCAGCCACTTGCCGGGTGGGTCCGCGGCTACGGGCAGCGGGGCCGGAACCCATTGCGGCGCCGTGAACCAGTCGTCCAGGGATTCCAGCCGGTGCACCGGCGAAATGCGCACCGGGACTGCGCGCTCTGCCTGCGCTTGAGCGTGTTGCACGACGCCAGGCTCGATCCAGTGGCGCTGCCTCTCGAACGCGTACGTCGGCAGCGACACACGCCGCGGCCGCCCCGGCCCGCGCAGCGTCTCCCAGTCCGGTGCGACGGCGCGGGCCCACAGGCCGGCTGCGGCGGCGAGCATCTGCTCGAGGTCCGACGCGGCATCCTGCGCCTTCGCCGTCGATGCGAGGATGCCCCGAGGCTGCCCCGTGCTGTTCTGCCGCGCCAGCGCACACAGGCCCTGCCCCGGCCCGGCCTCGAGCAGGACGGTGCCGGACTGGTCCAGCAGCGTGCGCACGCCATCGGAGAAGCGCACAGGGTGGCGCAGGTGCTTCACCCAGTATTCGGGGTCGGCCAGCATTTGGGCATCGGCCCAGGTGCCGGTGAGGTTGGAGACGAACGGGATTGCGGGTGGCTTCAGGGCGATGCGCGACACGTGTGCGCGGAACGCCTCCAGCACGCCGTCGAGCAGGTGCGAGTGCGCGGCCACGTTGATGTGCAGCCGCCGGCCCTCGATGCCCTGCTCGGCCAGCCGCTTTTCCAGGCGCGAGATGGATTGAAGCGACCCCGATGCGATGCACAGGTCGCGCGCGTTGACCGCGGCGATGTCCAGGTCGAGCCCGGCCATGGTTTTGCGCAGTTGCGCTTCCGGCAGGTCCACCGACAGCATGCCGCCCAGCGGCACTTCCTCGAACAGGCGGCCGCGCAGCACCACGACCGACAGCGCATCCGCCAGCGACATCACACCGGCGATGCAGGCCGCGGCGTATTCGCCGGCGCTGTGCCCGATCACGGCCGCGGGCGACACGCCCCAGCTCTCCCACAGTCTCGCCAGGGCGTACTCGACCGTGAAGAGCGCGGGCAGCGCGTAGCTCGGCCGTTCCAGCGTGGCCGCCGCCGCCGCGTCGCCGGCGTCGCCTTCGAACATCCGCAGGCGCAGGTCGCTGGGTGCATCCGCGGGCATGAGCCCGAAGCATTCGTCCACGGCGCGGCGGAATGCCGGCTGGGCCAGCAGTTCGCGCCCGGCGCCGGGGTAGTGCGCGCCGCCGCCGGGGAACATCAGCGCAACGCCAGGTGCGTCCGGGGCGGCCTTCGCCGTGATGCAGCGCGGATGGTTCTTCGCCGCCAGCACGTCGCGCAGGTCGGCGAAGTCGCGCGCGACGATGGCGCAGCGGTGCTCGAACGCCCTGCGGCCCACCTGCGTGGTGTAGGCGGCGTCGGCCAACGTGATGTCCGCGGGCGGCGCCAGCAGGAACTCGCACCACTTCGCCTTCAGGCGCTCCAGCGCCGCGGGAGTGCGGGCCGAGAGCGTGACGACGTGCCAGCCCGGGTCCTGCGCCGCGCCGTGCAGCGCCGGGGGCTCTTCCACGACCACATGCGCGTTGGTGCCGCCCACGCCGAGCGAGTTGACAGCGGCGCGGCGCGGTGCGCTGCCGCGCAGCCACGGGCGGGCCTGGCCGGCGACCTGGAAGGGGGTCGCCGCCAGGTCGATGCGGCTGTTTGGCTTGCTGAAATTCAGGCTGGCCGGAATCATGCCGTGGCGCATCGCCAGCGCCACCTTGATCAGCGACGCCACCCCGGCCGCCGTATCGAGGTGGCCGATGTTGGTCTTGAGCGAGCCGATGCCGCAGAACCCCCTGCCGCCGCTGCCGTAGGCCTGCGCCAATGCGGCCAGCTCGATCGGGTCGCCCACGGGCGTGCCGGTGCCGTGCGCCTCGATGTAGGACACGCTGCCCGGCTCGACACCCGCGACCGCGAGCGCCTCGACGGCGGCCCGCGCCTGGCCGTCCACGCTCGGCGCCAGGTACCCGGCCTTGCGCGAGCCGTCGTTGTTGACCGCGGAGCCGCGGATGACGGCATGGATGTTGTCGCGGTCGCGGATCGCGTCTTCCAGCCGCCGCAGCACCACGATGCCCGCGCCGCTGCCGAAGAGGGTGCCCGCGGCATCGTCGTCGAAGGCGCGGCAATGGCCGTCGGGGGACAGGATCTCGCCCTCGGCGTAGCGGTAACCGTGGCGGTGCGGCAGCTCGATGCTCACGCCGCCCGCGAGCGCCATGTCGCACTCGCCCGACAGCAGGCTTTGCGCCGCGATGTGCACGGCCACGAGCGAGGTCGAGCAGGCGGTCTGCACGCCGATGCTCGGCCCCTTCAGGTCCAGCAGGTACGAGACGCGCGAGCAGAGGAAGTCCTTGTCGTTGCCGGTGTGGCGCAGCAGGAACAGGCCCGTGGACCGCACGAGGTCCGGGTTGGTCATGAGGTTGTACGGCAGGTAGGCCTGCATGCCGCAGCCGCCGAAGACGCCGATCGCGCCGTCGAACCTGTCGGGCATGTGGCCCGCGTCCTCCAGCGCCTCCCACGCGCACTCCAGGAAATGGCGGTGCTGCGGGTCGAGCACTGCCGCATCCCGCCTGGAGAAGCCGAAGAACTCGGCGTCGAACATCTCCATGTCCGGCAGCACCAGGCTGGCGCGGACGTAGTTCGGGTCGGCGATATCGGCCTCGGCGGCGCCGGCGGCGCGCAACTCATCGGGCGTCAGCCACTGCGCCGCCTCCCGGCCCGCGGCCAGCAGCGACCACAGTTCGGCCACGGACCGCGCGCCCGGGAAGCGGCCGGCCATGCCGACGATGGCGACGCTGCCCGGCTCGACGACCTGCGATGAGGTACCCATGGCCGGCTCGCTTCAGGCAGCCGTGCTCGGCTCGAGGCCGGCGCGTGCGCGCATCATGCGGCGGGCCCGGGCCCGGTCCAGCCCGTCGGCGACGGCAGTGGTGGTCTCGTTGCCTTCGAGATGCGCCGCCAGCGCGCGAACCGTCGGCAGGCGGAACATGTCGGTGATCGACACCTCACGGCCGCACGCCTCCCGCAGGCGGCGCTGCACCTGCACCACCAGCAGCGAGTGCCCGCCGAGGTCGAAGAAGTTGTCCGTGACGCCGACGCGGGGCAGGCCGAGCGCTTCGGCCCAGATCGACGCGATCGTCTGCTCGAGGGCGCTCTCCGGTGCCGCTGCCGCGCGCACGGCAACCGTCGCGCGCGGATCGGGCAGCGCCCGCCGGTCGACCTTGCGGTTGGGCGTCAGCGGCAGCGCGGGCAGCACGAGCACCCGCGGGGGCACCATCACGGCCGGAAGCTGCTGCGCCAGTGCCGCGCGCAGCTGTGCGGGGTCGAGCGTTGCGCCAGGGGCGGCAGTGACGTAGCCGACGAGCAGGCCGCCCGCGTCATCGCCCGGCGCCGCGATGACCACGGCCTGCGCGACGCCGGCCTGCCCCAGCAGCGCGGCCTCTATCTCCCCGAGCTCGACGCGATGGCCCCGGATCTTCACCTGGTGGTCGAGGCGGCCCAGGAATTCCAGCGCGCCATCGGGGTGGCGGCGAACCAGGTCCCCGGTGCGGTAGAGCCGCGCGCCGGGCTGCGCCGGGTCGGCCACGAAGCGCTCGGCAGTGATCTCGGGGCGGTTCCAGTAACCCTGGGCCACACCCTCGCCGCCGATGAAGAGTTCGCCCGGTACCAGGGCGGGGCACTCCTGGCCCCATGGCGTGCGGATCGACAGCTGCGTGTTGGCGATCGGCCGGCCCAGGGGGACGAAATCGCCGACGCCCTCCAGCGCGCATGTGGTGGACCACACCGTCGTTTCGGTCGGGCCGTACATGTTCAGCAGCGTGTCGGGAACGAGAGACCTCAGCTCGCGCGCGAGCTTCGGGGGCATCGCCTCGCCACCCACCAGCAGCACCGACAGCTGCGACAGCGCCGCTCTCCCGTCCGCGTCGGCCAGCAGCATCGACGCCATGGAGGGCGTGCACTGCAGGTGCGTCACGGCGTGTTCCACGATTTCTTCGGCGATCGACACGCTGCGCTCCACCGGGCGCGCGGCGCGCGCCGCTTCCATGAGGCGCTTGAGGTCGGCCAGGTGGGCGAGCACGGCGTCGGCGTCGACCCCGAAGTCGATCAGGCAGGCGATCTCGTCCACGCCGGCGGCGTTGAGTTTTTCCACCAGCGCCAGGCAGCGCTGCGGCGTGCCGAAGAGCGCGCTGGTGCCGTAGTAGCGCGAGAACGCGTGTTCCAGCAGCGCATCCATCTCCTCGTCGGACAGGGGCCGCGAATCCATGATCTCCACCGGCGTCTTGCCGTTCTCCGCGCCGCGCTGCACAAACGTCGGGAACGACCAGGCGGCCTGCTTGATCAGGTCGAGCGAGCTGCGCAGGTACTCCTTCATCGGCCCGCGCACCGTCTCGCGTACCTCGTCGTCGTCCTCGCCCACGAACGTGTGGAGCATCAACGTGACGTGCCCATGGCCCGCGTGCCCGGCCTTGCGCCAAGCCGCGCGGTACAGCTTGAGCTTCTCCGCGACGTCCTCGATCTTCTGCCCGAGCAGGTGCGTGAGGAGATGGCAGCCCATCTCGCCCGCCTGCTGGAACGTCTCGGGGTTGCCTGCGGCCGTGAGCCACACCGGCAGTTCCGCCTGGACCGGGCGCGGCAGCGTGCGGATGTCCACCGACTTGCCCAGCGGCCCGGGGAACGCGACGGCCTCGCCGCGCCACAGCCGGCGCACCACGTCCACGTTCTTCAGCATCTCGTTCTTGCGGTCGGCGAACGCCTGCGGCGCGATCGCGAAGTCGTTGGGCTGCCAGCCCGACGCGAACGACACGCCGATGCGGCCCTGCGAGATGTTGTCCACGAACGCCCACTCTTCGGCCACGCGGATCGGGTGGTGCAGCGGCAGGACGCAGCTGCCCGCGCGGATCGAAAGGCGCGTGGTGATCGCCGCTATCGCCGCGCTCGTGAGTGCGGGATTGGGGTAGAGGCCGCCAAAGGCGTGGAAGTGCCGCTCGGGCGTCCAGATCGCGGCAAACCCTTCGCGGTCCGCGAACTTCGCGCCTTCGAGAAGCAGCCGGTACCGGTCCTTCGGGTCGCGCGCGTTGTCGGTGGCGAAGTAGAAGAGGCTGAACTCGGGCGCGCGGCTTTGGCCCTGCACCGTATCGGAGTGCATGACGACGGTGAAACCATGCGCCAGGGTCCAGAACAGCTCCAGCACCGAAATGTCGAACGAGAGGCTGGTCACCGCGAGCCAGCGGGCCGGCGGCTCGTGCGGGATGCGGTCGGCCATGCCCGCGAGCAGGTTCATCACGTTGCGGTGCGTGACGACGACGCCCTTGGGGCGGCCCGTCGACCCGGAGGTGTAGATCAGGTACGCGGCGCTCTCGGGCGTCGGGGCCGGGAGCCGCGGCTGCGCGGCGCCTGCGGGCAACGGCCCATCGAAGAGGAATGCCCTGGAAGGATGCAGCGCCAGCGAAGCGGCGATCGGGGCCGTCGTCACCACCAGCGGCGCGCCCGAGTCCTCGATCATGAAGGCGATGCGCTCGCGCGGGTACGCGGGGTCGAGCGGCAGATAGGCGGCGCCGGCCTTCATGATGGCCAGCAACGCGACCACCATCTCGGGCGAGCGTTCCAGGCACAGGCCCACGACGTCGCCGCAGCGCACGCCGCGCCGGACCAACGCGCCGGCCAGCGCGGTGGCCCTTTCGTCCAGCTCGGCGTACGTCAGCGCCTGGCCCTGGCCGCGGATCGCTTCCAGTTGCGGCGTGCGCGCAGCCTGCCCGGCGATGGCCTCGTGCACGCAGCAATCGGCGTCGAAGAAAGTCGTCGTGGCGTTGGCAGCCGCGATCGCCTGTGCTTCGGCCGCCGGCAACAGCGGAATGCCCACGATGCGGCCCCCGGCGTGGTCGAAGGCATGAAGCCAGGCGGCGAGTTGCCGGGCCATCACCTGCAGCGTCTCATGCGTGAACGCCGCCGGGTCGCCGGCGAGTTCCAGCGCCTGGCCGCGCGCCCCCAGGGTGAGCAGCAGCTCCATCTCGGGAGGCATCTGCGCCGCGCCCAGGCAGATACCGATGCGGCGCACGCGTTCGATTGCGTGGACCTTGTCGCCCAGCCGCAAGGGCAGGTCTTGCGCGTGAACGCCGGCTTGGCGCAGCGTGGCGATCCGCATCTCTGCGCTCGCCGCGGCCTGCTGCGCAGTCGTATCCGGCCGTGTGTCCAGCGTGAGGGGAACCCATGGCGACAACCACGCCTCGAGGCCATCGGCCTGCCCGGACAGCATGCGGTCGCAGTAGAGCGCCGACACCCGCGCCTGTCCCGACAACGCCGATAACCAGGCGAAGAACGCCGCCACGGTGGACGAGCCCGCGTTGGCCGCGTTCACGCGGACCCGCAGTGGCTGCGCGGCCGGGGCGGCGACTGCGCTCGACCGCGGATAGGGCAGCTCCACCGGCGCCAGCGAGGCGAAGGCGCGGCGCCAGTACCCTTCACCTCGCGCGACCCCTGGGATGCAGGCGGCGAGCTTCTCGCGCAACGTGGCATCCAGCGCCGGAAGGACCGTGCCCGCGGCGAGCAGGTGGGCGGCGGGCCGTTCCTGCACATCCGAAACGCCGCCCAGCGCAATGTCGCCCTGGGCGGTGGCGATGCGCACCTCGTTGCCGTCGGTGCCCAGCACCGTGCCCGGCGCGGCGCCCGACGCCGTTTCCGGCACGCGCGCCGTTCGCACGTACAGCAGCTGGTCGCCCGCGTGGACCTTGGCACGGCACAGCGGGTTGGGGTAGGTGCCGAAGTCCAGCGCGCGCACCAGGGCTGCAAGCTCGCCGGCGTGGCGGGAGAAATCGAGCGTGCCCAACGCCTCGGGCCGGCGATCGCGCGCAAAATAGCTGCGTCCCGCTTCCTGCGGCGTCAACGCCAGCTCGCCGCGCGCGATGTCGTCGGCGATTGCCTTGAACGCCGCGAGGCCTGCTTCGTAGCAGCTGGCGTTCAGCCCCAGCGCGGTCTCCTGCGGTGCCACAGGAAAGAGCACGCGCTTCACGACACGGCCCGCGTCTACCGCCGGCGTCATCTCGTGCCAGGTGATGCCGTGCATGTCCTCCTGCGCCATCAGCGCCCACGCCGTTGCATTCAACCCGGCGTAGCGGGGCAGGGGAGCATCGTGGAAGTTGATCGCGAGCCGCCGGGCGCCCGCCAGCAACCCCGACGGGAGCACCCGCAGGTTCGCGATGCTGAACAGGTAGTCGAAAGGCGCGTCGGGTGCGGCGATCGGTGAGTCGTCGTCGATCGCGACGGCCGCCACGCCCTCGGACGCGGCCCATGCGAGGATGCCGCTGTCCTGCGTGAGCACGGCGCGAATCTCGTGCCCGCGCTGCCGCCACGCTTGCGCGCATTGCACGAGGAGGCTGCCATCGCCTATGAAAACAGCACTTGCATCGGCCATAGTCTCCTCGTGATGCCTCACATGAAGTGATGGCCGCATCGTAGTGGCGGCTTCGGCATTGCGCCACGACGATAGCCCGTTGGAGCCATCGGCCATCGGCCAACGGCCAACGGTCGAGTCAGGGCCAGAGCTGCGCGCGCACGTCTTGCGGCCAGGCCTGCGGGTCGAACCCGTGCGTCTTGACCAGCGCCAGGGCGACCCGCTCCAGGCCGAACCCAAGGCACGCGGTGTGGGCCACCGCGCCGTCCGGGCTGCGGATGCCGAACGTCGAGCTGAAGTGATCCTGGTGCCAGTTGAAGGAGCAGATCGCGGTGGGCTTGTCCAGCGAGATGACCGGCACGAGGATTTCGAATTTCAGGCGCTGCTCGACCTGGTTGGCCGCCAGCATCTTCCCGGTGCGGCCGAAGAAGGGATCGGCGGCGACGTCGCTTTCGGCGGGCAGGCCGAGCCCGCGCAACAGTTCGAGGCCGCGGCGCAGCCAATCGTCGCGCCAGGCCAGCACGTCCCCGGGCCGGCCCATGCGGACGAGCTCGCGCATGCGGAACGACTGCAGCCGCGTGGGCTCATCCGACGGTTCGTGGCGGAACACCCAGTTCATGACGGTGATGAGGCGCCCGTTGCCCGGCAGCAGGCCGCTGAACGCGGGGTACACCGGATAGCAGGCGGCAGGCGCGAGCATCACCTCGGTGGGCGACAGCAGGTCCTCCCACCGGTTGCCCGCGTGGACGCGCTCCGCGAGCTCGCGGGCCTGGGCCTCGCTGCCGGTGAAGCTGTGCACCGAGCCGGCGAGCTGGGGAAAACTGTCCAGGTAGCCCATCTTCTCGACCAGCGCGCGCGGCACGACGGGCGGGAACATCACCTCCTGGGCACCGTCGGCCTGCGCGATGCGATCGATGATGGCATTGAAGCCGCGCACGATGCGCTCGAACGCGGGACCCCTGCCATAGGTGCCCTTGACGGCGGTGGGCACGACCAGGCCGTGCTCGACCAGGGCGCTGTAGAAGTTGTCGATGTCGTAGTCGGCGGTCAAGGGGTGTCCTTGAAGACAAGGAGCATCGAGGCGTTCTTGGCGGCGATGCGGTCGTTGGAGATCATCAGGGAAGCCGAGAGGCTGTCGCGGTATTGCCGGCCCAGGCTGAACGGGCTGTCGTTCTTGTAGCCCAGGATGCCCACGATCTGCAGCGCCCGGTGCACGACCTGCGGCGCCGCTTCGGAGCAGGAGATCTTGAGGTTGTTCAGCCGCAGGGCCCAGCCCATGGACAGCAGCTGTTCCTGCCCGGCCGCGCCGGTGCCCATGGCATCGAAGTCGTGTGCGGCCGACAGCCACAGATGTTTCATGTCCTGCAGCTGCCTGGACACTTCCGCGAGCCGGGTGGCAGTGGGTGGCGCCGTGCCGGGGTTCTGCCGCGCCTGCCCGCGCACGAAGTTGGCGGCCCTGTTCACCGCGTCGGCGGCGATGCCCCACCACAGCGACGACCACAGCACATGCGAGTAAGGCACCATGGTCTGCGCCGAGCTGTCCGCGAAGGCGCCGGGAACGACCTGCTCTTCCGGTCCCGAGGATTCCAGGCGGAAGCCGGGGCTGCAGGTGCCGCGCATGCCCAGCGTATCCCAGCTGGTCGTCTGCTTGAGCGTGCAATCCTCGCGCGTGACGAGCACCAGCACCTGGTCGCCGCCCGGCGCGTCGGGGCCGCTGCGGGCGGTGACGAGGATGGCGTCGGCATGCGCGCAGTACGAGCCGGTCGTCGCGTCCTTGTTGAGCATGAATCGCCCATCCTTGCGCTCGAGGGCGCATACGCTGGTGCGGGTCTCGCCGAAGGTCCCGACCTCGGAGGTCATCGACGCCAGCAGGTACTGCCGCGTCACGAGGCCGCGCAGGTATTCCCGGAAGAATGCGCTGCCGAGCCCGTGGCGGGCGATGCATGCGAGCTGGATGAAATGCATGGCCAGCACCATCGCGCTGGAGCCGCAGGCCTGGGCCAGGGTGGCGCACAGCTGGGCCTGCTCGTGCAGGGTGCAGCCGGCGCCGCCGAGCTCGCGCGGCACGCCGGCGGAGAGCAGGCCGGCTTCGCGCAGGGCCGCAACTGTTTCAGAAGGAAAACGCGCCCTGGCGTCGACGTCGGCGGCATGGGGCGACGCGACCTCGGCCGCGACGCGGCGCACAGCCTCATGCATGAGGCCGAAGGCCTGGTCCATCCGCATTGGCTCGCGATTCATGTGCGCGTACTCCCTGTGTAACGGCAACGAACCAGGGGCATCGCGAACTGCGCAATTTCCCCTGAAAAACGGGAAATCATCTTACACGTCGGACGTTCAGTTACGGGGTATTTTGGCGCTGGTGCTCGGCGTGCGTGAACCAATCGTCGAAGCGCCGCTCATCAATTGAAAGGCAGTGCACATGGTCGAGTTGGATCCAGGGGGAGCTGTGTCGGCATCGCCGCACCGTCGGCTGGGCTTCGACCTCGTCCAGGTCAGCCAGGTCGCGGCATCGATGGAGGGTTTCGGCGCCCTGTACGAGACGCGCCTGTTCACGCCCCTCGAGCTCGAATACGCGGGCTGCGACGACGCGGTGCGCGCCGAGCGTCTCGCGGCGCGCTTCGCGGCCAAGGAGGCCGTGATCAAGGCCCTGCGGCTCGGCAATGAAGGCATCGGCTGGCGCGACATCGAGGTGATCAAGCTGGCGGATGGCGATTGCGACGTGCTGCTGCATGGCCGCGCAGCCGAACTCGCGCGGCGAATGGGCGTCGAGCGCGTGCTGCTCAGCCTGAGCCACGACGGCGACTATGCCGGCGCGTTCGTCAGCGTGGAGATGAGGCACGGTGCGCCAGGGGCCCGCGCGGCGGAGGCAGCATGATCGACGTTCAGGAAACCGAGACCACGATCCGCACCGTCCTGCGCGACCATGGCCGCCTGAAGCAGGATGTGGCCGCGCTGGACGCTGGCGCCGACCTGTACCAGTCGGGAATGACATCGCACGCCAGCGTCAACGTCATGCTTGCGCTCGAAGGTGCATTCGACGTCGAGTTCCCGGACCACATGCTCAAGCGCAACGTGTTCAGCAGCATTGCCTCGATTCAACGCGCCTTGGCCGAGCTGTCGGCGCCCTGACCCCACCATGCAGCCCACGGCAGCCGATGCGGCGACGCCCATCGTGTTCGATGCGGCCGGCTCCTGGTGTTTCGGCTGGTTCCACCGCGCGGCCGCCCCATCCCGCCGGGCCGGCGTCGTCATGTGCCGCCCGCTGGGTTTCGAGGCGATGTGCACCTGCCAGACCTATGCGGTGCTCGCCGATACACTGGCGCGCTCGGGCTTCGACGTTTTGCGCTTCGACTACCAGGGAACGGGGGACTCGGCGGGCACGGATGCCGACCCCGATCGCGTTGCCGCCTGGGTGGCGAGCACCGTCGCCGCTGCGCGCGAGCTGGCGCGTCGTGCCGGCATCGAGCGGCTGTCGCTTTTCGGCGTGCGCATGGGCGCCACGCTGGCGGTGCAGGCTGCGCGTGAGATGGGGGGCGTCGAGAGCCTGGTGCTCTGGGCGCCCTGCGTGACCGGCCGCGCGTTCACCCGCGAAATGCGCGCCGCCAGCGCGGGCAGTGCGCAGCCTCCGGCCGGTTCGCAGCCCGGCGATATCGAATCGCTGGGTTTTCTCTACACGGCCCAGACGCTGCACGACCTGCAGCAGCTTGATTGCACGCGGATCGAGGCGCCGCCGGCGCGTCGCGCGCTCATCGTTCAGCGCGACGACATGCCGGGCGAAAGCCCGTTGCCGGCCGCCTGGCGCGACCAGGGCGTGGAGGTCACGGCGGAGGTGCTGGCCGGCTACTCGGGGATGATGGTCGAGCCGCACAAGGGCGTGGTCGAACAGGCGAGCCTTGACGCGATCGCAGACTGGCTGCTGGCCGCGCCACCGGCGCCGCATGCGCCGGCCGACGAACGAGCCATTCCCGTGGCGTGCTGGCCGGGGCGGTTGCCCGACGGCATCCGCGAAGCCCCGCTCCGGTTCGGCCCGGCCCAGTCGCTGTTCGGCATCCTCACCGAGCCGCCGGGAGACGACGCGGACGCCGTCGCGCGCCGCCGCACGGCCATCCTTTTCCTGAACGTGGGGCATAACTACCGCATCGGTCCCAACCGCCTGTATGTCCACATGGCCCGCTCATTGGCGGCGTGCGGCTTCCGGACGCTTCGCTTCGACCTGTCGGGGATCGGGGACAGCCCCGGAACCTCGGGGCCGCGAAAGGGGAACTATTACGCGAAAGGCTCGGCCGTCGATGTCAGTGCCGCGATCGACCGGCTCGAGACCGAGGGCTGCACGAAGTTCTGGCTGATGGGCGTGTGCTCGGGATCGTTCGTCGCCTTCCAGGCGGCGCTGGCCGATCCGCGCGTGAGTGGCCAGGTGCTGATGAACCCACGCCTGCTGGAGTGGCAGGACGGCGCCGACGAAGACATGTGGCAGGCATCGATGCAGCGGCACTACAAGTCGACCGCGTTCTACCGGCGCGAGCTGATGCGGCCCCAGGTGTACCGGCGCCTGCTGCGCGGCGAGGTGGACGTGAACGGGATTGCGAAGCGCGTGGGCACGGTGCTCGAGGCGCGTTTGAAGCGGGCGGTGGGCCGGCTGCTGCATCGCACGCCGCGCGAGGAGAGCGTGCTGTCGCAGGCTCGGCGCATCAGTGCGCGCGGTGCCGATACGCTCCTGGTGATGGCCGCCGACGACGATGGCCGCGACTACATCGAGTACCACTTCGGCCAACGCGGCAGCCGGATGGCGGGCGACCCCGGCTTCCGCATGATGGTGGTGGAGGGCTGCGACCACACCTTCTCGAGCCGGGCCGGCCAGCGCCTGCTCATCGAGACAGTGCGACGGCACCTCGAGCAAAAACACGCGCCGTAGCGGGCGCCAGGTGGGGGTGCTGTCCGAGCGTGTGTCTGCTCAGCTCGCGCCAGGCCTCGTTGGTGCGGTGGATGGCTTCGCTCCAGTCCTGCCAGGCCCGGGCACTGCCGTCGGAGCCGGGCCGCAATGCCTGCAATGCGTGCAATGCAGCCCTCTCGTGCTCCAGTGCCTGCGCGTATTGCGCCTCCAGGCTCGGCGCATGTTCATCTTTCATCGGGGTCCCCTGTCTTTCACTGGGCACGCTGCCCGTATCGGGAATATTGCGCGCCGGCCCTCCTCATCAGCGGTAACAAGACGCATAGTGGGGCCCGTCCTACACGAATAATGCCTAGTCGAGCAGGGCCCGCCGGAGCGGCTCGTGCCAGCTGCCCGACTGCGGGGAGTACATGCCGAAAGACGGCGAGGCAAGTTCCCAGTAGGCCCAGCCGATGCCGCGGCGCTCGGCTTCCTCGCGCACCGTGCGCGCATAGCTTTCGCGCGAGGCCATGTCGACCTTTTCGTAAGTGCCGAACTCGCCGAGGTACAGGGGGTAGCCGCTGGACTGGTTCCAGCGTTTCGCCGATTCGAGGACGTCGGCGATCACCTTGCGCTGTCCATCGTCGCAGCACTTCACGCCGGTGGGGAAGGGCTTGGGCAGCCATTCGGCGCCCTGGTGCGTGAAGGGGAACGGGTCGTAATTGTGGATGGAGGCGATGAGGTTGCGGTCCTTGGGCATGCGCAGCCTGGGCAGCTCGGGGATCGCGTTCCATTCGCCGGGCCCGATCAGGACGATCCGGGTCGGGTTGCTCTCGCGCACCACGGCCAGCGTCCTTGCCGACAGCAGGTTCCAGGGTTCGCCATTGAGCCGCCCGTGCGGCTCGTTGAGCAACTCGAACAGCAGCTTGGGCGAGCGGTCCCGGTAACGTGTGGCGATCTGCCGCCAGATGTTCACGAGCCGCGTCTCGAGCACGGCCGGATCCACGGCGAATTCATTCGGATGCTGCGAGTCGCCATGGATCTGCGTGTAGTGGTGCATGTTGAGGATGACGTACACGTTCTTGGCCAGCAGCGCGTCGATGGCCTGGTCGACGCGCTTCGCAAAGGCTTCGTCGATCGTGGCATCCGCCGTAGGCGCCGCGTGGTTGCTCCAGCGCACCGGCAGGCGCACCGTCGCGAACGACGAGGCGGCCTTGTCGATGAAGGCGGGTTCCAGCTTCACGCCCCAGTCGCCTTCGCGGGGGGCGTCCAGCATGTTGCCCAGGTTCACGCCGCGGCCCAACGCGTGGGCGACTTTGCATGTTTCGGGGGTGACCGCCGAGCAGTTCTGGGTAGCGCGGGTGGCGGGGCGCTGCGGTGAGGCCGGCTGGGCCGCGGCGCCGGCGATGCCGGCAGCCAGCAGGACGGCCGCGAGGGTGGAAGTCTTCAATTCGGTGGAGGGAAAAGTTGTTGGAAACGCCAAATTCTGTCTGCCGGCCGCGGTCCCGTGGACTCGACAGCACGCATTTGCGTCCACGTCCTACAGCGCGGCTTCTGCGCCACGCCAAGCGCGTGACGTATTCACGCAGGAAACGTAAATAAGATAAGCCGCTGGCATCGCGCAGTAACTTTTGCATCGTGCATTTCCACGGATCGGCACCGTCTCGTCACGCCCATCCGACCCGTGGTTGCCGACAACCGCGCACCTGCTGAGCTAGCACCGACGCGGGTTGCACCGTGGCTTCCCGTTGCAGGGCCCCTTTTGCGTGAGGTTTACTGTCGAGCATGTAGCTCATCAGTAGTCGGAAAACTGCGGTCCTTCGCTTACGTTCTGTCGGTAAATGCCTATTGGGCGTGTAGGCGCCCTCCTACTACGATCGCGCCCAAGGTTGAGTTCCGCAAAAGCCTGCCTGCAGCAAGCCACCCGCGATTTCGACCCCACAACTCATCAGTGGCAGGCCCGTGCCTGGGGATCACCCGGACTGACCTGTCGTTTGGATTCTTACACCTGGATGTAGCGGCACCATGCAAAGACGTGATTTCACCAAGGCGGCCGGTCTGGTCGGTATGTTGGCCGGGGCCGGCTTCGCGGCCACCCGGCTGCGCAAGGGCAAGCCCGTTGCCACTTCCGCGCCCACGACCGCCCCGACGCCTGCGCCCACGCTGGCGCCCACACCCGTCCCGACGCTCGCACCGACGCCCGCGCCTACGCCGGCCCCCACATCGGCTCCGGCACCGGCTCCGGGCGGCATCGCCTACCCGTTCGGCGCGCGTTACGTCAGCTACGGTTACGGCGTCAAGGTGTCCAATCACACCAACGCGCAACTCGATGCCTCCATCACGGCCCACTACGACGCATGGAAGGCCGCGCGAATCGTCCCCACCCCGGGCGTCGCGGGCGGCCTGGCCGACAGGTTCGACAACAACTACCTCACGGTCTCCGAAGGCATGGGCTACGCCATGCTGATCGTGGTGGTGATGGCCGGCTACGACAGCACGGCCCGGGCCACCTTCGACGGACTGCTCACCACCGTGCGGGCCCGGCCCGCGCGCGGCATGGCCCAGTACTACGGCGCCACCGCGCTCAACCTGATGGACTGGCGGCTGGACCTGGACGGCACCTCCAGCGACGCGCAGGACCTGGGCGCGAACGCGATGGACGGCGACCTGGACATCGCGCTGGCGCTGCTGATGGCCGATCGCCAGTGGGGTTCCACCGGCACGTGGAACTACCGGCAGGAGGCGCTCAACACGATCGCCGCGCTCAAGGCGGTGAACATGCGCCCGGACGGCCAGACCCACTCCAGCCCGCAAATCCACGTCAGCCGCACATCGGACATGATGATCGGGCACTTCCGCGCCTTTGCCGAAGCAACGGGCGACACCTTCTGGAGCACCACGGCGATCGACAAGGCCTACTCGCTGATCGACCGGATGCAGACGGTCTACTCGGCCAACGTAGGGCTGATGCCGGACTTCATCATCAACTGCGACACCAACCCGATCCCTTCGCCGGGCGGCTACGGCGACTTCACCGACACCGAAGGCTGGCTCTACGCGAACGCCATCCGCAACCCGTGGCGCTGGGGCACCGACTACGTGTTCTCGGGCGACTGGCGCTGGAAGTCGGTGCTGCAGAAGATGATGAACTTCATGGTCGCCGACTGCGCGAACGATCCGGCCAGAATGGCCACCGGCTATCGCCTGGACGGGAGCCTGAACGATCCGACCGGCCAGAACCGCCTTTACCGCCCCTACCTGAACGGCTGGGGCCCCTACGCCAGCATCGCGCCTGGCATGCTGGGCGGCATGATCGATGCCAACTACCAGGGCTGGGTCAATGCCAGCTGGGACTGGACCGACGCCAACCGCAAGACGTCCTACTACGACTCCGAAATCCAGATCATCTGCAAGCTGGTTGCCTCGGGCAACTGGTGGAAGCCGTAAGCTAGAGCTGCAAATGCCCATTCCAGGGCCACCGCGGAACCGGCTTTGCCGGGCCGCTGGTGGCGCCCCCTTGAGGGGGAGGCGCCGAAGGCGCTTCGGGGGGGAGCCATCTTGTAGGCGATAGCCTGACCCGCGCGTCGGACGCGGGACAAAGACTCATGCCGCGCGCCTTTGCACGGGCGCGGATGTTCGCCACCGCACACAGCGCGGTGAGGTTGCTGCCTAGGATCGACTTCCAGGCAACAACGTCAGCGAAACACAGTGAGTCAACCTATGAACGCCAGCGTTCCACCGCCGGACAGCGATCCGGCCCAGTTCCTGCGCATCGCCGGGCAGGGCGCATCCCTTGCCACCCATGCGGACCTCTGGCGCTGGCTGCAAGGGGATGTGCAGAAATGGCTGGCGCACGATGTGATGCTGATCGGCTGGGGCGACTTCCGCACCGGCAACCTGCGCTTCGACATCGTCTCCAGCCTGCCCGGCCTGCGCACCTTCAACTGCTCGCCCGGCACCATTTCTCCCTTGCTGAGCTACCTGCGCGACTGCTGGGTGGCGGCGCAGCAGGCGCCTTGCCAGCTCGACGTCGCGCCGTTCGGTGAACTGCTGTCGCGGCGCGGTCCGGAGTGGGATCGCGGCCAGGCCATCGCCGGCATGCGCACGGCCGTCGTGCACGGCATCGGCGACGCGAAGCGCAGCGGCGAACGCATCTTCGCCGCGCTGACCGGGCGCGACACGCCGCCCGCGGGCGCGGCCACGGCGCTCAAGCTGCTGCTGCCCTACATCGACACAGCGCTGCGCCAGATGCCGCCGGCGCCGCAACGGCAGGCTTCGTGCATGAACAGCCAGGTGCAAAGGCACGTGGCGCACCTGCCGGGACTGAGCGAACGCGAGCGGCAGATCATGACCTGGGTCGCCCTGGGCAAGACCAATCCCGAGATCGGCTGCATCCTGTCGATCAGCGAATTCACGGTGAAGAACCACATGAAGAGCATCTTCGGCAAGCTGGACGTGACCAATCGCGCCCAGGCCGTGGCCAAGCTGACCCGGATGGACGCCTATGCGTGAGGCCGATCCGGCGATGCACGTGGCCGCGCCGGCGGTCTCCTCGTTTCCCGCCCTGGGCGGCCACAACCGCCTGCTGCTGGCGCTCGAGGCCGTGCTCGAACCGCTCGTCACCGTGCTGTCGCTGTGGCTGCTGGTCTGGCATTTCGAGCGTGAGCTCACCGCGCTTTGGCTCACGGCATCGGTCGTCGCCTTCGCGCTCGCATTCCCCGGCCGCTCGCTGCTGCGCCTGCCGCCCGAACGCGTCTTCATGAGCATCCTGCTGGCCTGGTTCTGGACGGCGGGACTGTTGCTGGCCATGGGCTTCGCCACCGGCTACATCGCCGATTTCAACAGCGCCGTGGTCGCCAACTGGCTGTGGTTCGCGCCCGTGAGCCAGCTGGCAGTGCACTGGGCGCTGCGCAAGGCCGCGCCACACCTGGTTCGGCTGCAAGGGCCGGCGCTGCGGGCGGTGGTGGTCGGGATGAACGAGCAGGGCTGCGCGCTGGCCGACCGGCTGGCCGGCGCGGGTGGCACGGGGATCGACCTGGTGGGCTTCTTCGACGATCGCGAACCCGAGCGGCAGCACGGCCACGAGCGCCACCGCCTGCTCGGCCGGATCTCGGAGATCGCGGCTTACGTGAAGGCAAACCGCGTCCACCTCATCTACCTGTCGCTGCCCATGGCCTCGCAGCCGCGCATCCGCGAACTGCTGGACGCGCTCAAGGACACGACGGCGTCGGTGTACTTCGTGCCCGACATGTTCGTCACCGACCTGATCCAGGGACGCACTGACAGCGTCTGCGGCCTGCCCGTCATCTCCGTGTGCGAGACGCCGTTTCGGGGCCCCGCGGGCGTGCTCAAGCGGGTCAGCGACGTCGTGCTGGCCTCCCTCATCCTCGTGCTGATCTCGCCCATCATGCTGGCGATCGGCATTGCCGTGAAGCTCGGATCGCCGGGGCCGGTGATCTTCCGCCAGCGCCGCTACGGCCTGGACGGCGAGCAGATCGTCGTCTACAAGTTCCGGTCGATGACGGTGACGGAGGACGGCGGCACGATCGTCCAGGCACGCAAGGACGACTCGCGCGTGACGCGCCTGGGCGCCTTCCTGCGCCGGACCTCCCTGGATGAGCTGCCGCAGTTCGTCAACGTGCTGCAGGGCCGCATGAGCATCGTCGGGCCGCGCCCGCATGCCGTCGCGCACAACGAGCAATATCGCCAGCTCATCAAGAGCTACATGGTGCGGCACAAGGTGCGGCCCGGCATCACCGGCTGGGCGCAGGTCAACGGTTTCAGGGGGGAGACCGACTCCCTGGAAAAAATGGAAGGGCGGATCCGGTACGACCTGGACTACCTGCGCAACTGGTCGCTGCGCCTGGACCTGTTCATCATCTTCAAGACGGTGCGCCTGGTGTTCCAGGACAGCCGCGCCTATTGATCAGGACTTATAGTGCTATCGAGCCATTGCGAGGTGAGCCCACGGTGGGCCACCATCCCTCCCAGGCCTCGTTGCTCACCGCGGCCCTGGGCGCATGTCCCGGCGAACGGGATGTCTACCAATAAGTCCGAGGAACCTGTGTTGAAGAACTTGCCCATCCGCCCCCTGCTTGCCCTTGGCGCCTTGTGCGCGGGCCAGGCCGCCTTCGGTGCCGAGCCCACCGATGTCTTCCAGTTGCGCGCGTCGGCCGGCGTCGAGCACGACACGAACGTCGAGCGCGCGCCGAACGGGGGGACGACCGACCAGGTCGGCATCCTCTCGGTCGGCCTGGCCGCCGACAAGCGCATCGGCCTGCAGCGGCTGCGCGCCGATATCGAGGCCACGACCTATCGCTACCAGGACCTGGACTCCCTCAACTACAACACCATCAACTACGCGCTGGCATGGGACTGGAGCATCACGCCCCGCTTCCACGGCGTGGCCAGCGCCGACCGGCGCCAGACCCGCGAAGTAACGACCGACAGCATCACTTTCGGCAATCGTGTCGGGCGCCGCACGGAGCGCACCGAGCTGCTCGAGGGCGTCTACGAAATGGGCCCCTGGCGCCTGCTGGGCGGCGTGCAACGGACGCAAAGCGAGAGCACCGAGCCGCGCAGCTGGGACGCCAGCCCCAAGGTGCGCAGCGCCCGCGTCGGCGTCGGCTATGAGCTCGCCTCGGGCACCAGCCTCACCGCGCGCCTGCGCCGCGGCGACGGCGAGTACACCGACCCGACCCCCGGCGCGCCGACCGGCGACTTCCGCGAAACGGAAAGCGACGTGGTGCTGAAGTGGCCCCTCACCGGCAAGACCGCCGTCGAGGCCCGCATCGGCCACCTCGAGCGCGAGCACGACACCGCCCCGCAGATGGACTTCAGCGGCGTCGTCGGCGGGGCCACCGTCAACTGGGAGATCACGGGCAAGACGCGCCTGGTCGCCGGTTATTCGCACGACCTCGTCGCGTCGGGCCTGTTCACCGGCGGCCACGTGGAGGCCGACCGCATCTACCTGCAGCCGCTCTGGCAGGCCACCGCGAAGACGGGTTTCAACCTCCGTTACGACCGCAGCGTGCGCCGGTGGCGCGATGTGCCCGTGGCCACGCCCGACCAGGGGCGGCGCGACGTCATCGAATACGTATCCGCCGGCGTCGACTGGGAGGCGCGCCGCAACCTCACGGTCTCCTCGTCGATCCGCCGCGAGAAGCTGGACACGTCGCTGCCTTCGTCCAGCTACACCGCATCGATTTTTGCCATCGCGGTCAAGGCGAAGTTCTGACGCCGCGGAGATTCACCATCAACCCAAGGGAGATGTCCTATGTCCAAGCTGCCTAGATTCATGTTGTCCATCGCGCTGGCCGCCTCGGCGACCGTCGCGGGCGCCCAGGTGCAAGCCAAGGCCAACGGCGACTACAAGCTCGCGGCCGGTGACACCATCAAGGTCCAGGTCTACCAGAACCCGGACCTCACGATGGAAGCCCGCGTGTCCGAAAGCGGCGCCATCAGCTACCCGCTGGTGGGCAGCGTGAACGTGGGCGGGATGACCATCCCCGATGCCGAGAAGCGGATCGCCAGCGCACTGCAGAAGGGGAACATCCTCAAGCAGCCGCAGGTCAACATCAATGTCGTGCAGATCCGCGGCAACCAGGTCTCCGTGGTCGGCCAGGTCGGCAAGCCCGGCCGCATCCCGCTGGAGACCTTCAACATGCGCCTGTCCGAGGTGCTCGCCGCCGCCGGCGGCGTCACCCGGGAGGGCGACGAGACGGTGGTGGTGACGGGCATGCGCGACGGCAAGCCCTTCCGCAAGGAAGTGGACACCGCCACGCTCATGGCCGGCCAGCGCGGCGACGACATCGTCGTGATGTCGGGCGACACGGTCTATGTGAACAAGGCCCCCACTTATTACGTGTACGGCGAGGCGCAAAAGCCCGGCCCGTACCGCGTGGAGCGGGGCATGACCGTGATGCAGGCGCTGGCCGCCAGCGGCGGCCCGACCCCGCGCGGCACGATGCGGGGCCTGCGCCTCACGCGCACCAACCCCGATGGCGCGGTGGTGCAGCTTGAGCCGCGCATGAACGATTCCGTGAAACCGGGCGACGTGCTGTTCGTGCGCGAAAGCCTGTTCTAAAGAGGGGCCGGGCGATGAGCTTGCACCAGTTATTCTCGATCCTGCGGGCGCGACGTGCGGCGGCAGGCCTGATCCTGCTGGTGACGCTTGCGCTGGCACTGGCATGGGTCCTCGTGCGGCCGGCCAGCTACAAGGCGAGCGCGCCCGTGCTGGTCGACGTCAAGACCGACCCGGTGGGCGGCACGGCGCTGCAGGGCATGGTCGCGCCGAGCTACATGGCGACGCAGATCGACATCGTGAAGAGCGACCGCGTCGCCGAGCGCGTGCTGCAGATGCTGCCGGCCGGCGAGGAGCCGGTGAAGAGCCTGAAGGAGCCCGCAGCCAGGAAGAGCGCGCCGCAGGCCTGGATGGCCCGGGAGATCCAGAAGAAGCTGGACGTGAAACCCGCCCGCGAAAGCAACATCGTCAACATCTCCTGGACGGGTAGCACCCCGTCGGAGGCGGCGCGCGTGGCCAATGCCTTCGCGCAGGCCTACCTCGACGTCAGCCTGGAGATCAAGACCAATCCCGCCAAGCGCTATGCCGAATGGTTCGACGACCAGGTCAAGGCATCGCGCGACCGGCTGGAGACCGCGCAGAGCAAGCTGTCCACGTTCCAGGAGCAGTCGGGCATCGTCTCGGCCGACGAGCGGGGCGACTATGAGACGGCGCGCCTGAACGACCTGGCCGCGCAGCTCACGGCGATGCGCAACCGCAGCGCCAGCAGCGCCGGTGCCGGCGGCGCCGACAACGCGAGCCCGCTGGTGAACAACCTGCGCCAGGACGTCGCGCGGCTGGAGGCGAAGGTCTCCGAGAACTCCGCCACGATGGGCTCCGCGCACCCGGTGATGCAGGCGCTCAATGCGCAGCTCAGCGCGCTGCGGTCCCGCATGTCCTCGGAGAGCTCCCGCGTGGGCGACGCCGCCCAAGGCGCGTTCCGCTCGAGCAAGAGCCGCGAGCAGGAGCTGGAGAAGGCCATCGAGGCCCAGAAGACCAAGGTCCTGGCGATGACGAAGCAGCGCGGCCAGCTGAGCGTGCTGCAGCGCGAGGTGGATTCGGCGCAGAAGGCGTACGAAACCGTGAGCGCCAGCGCGGCCCAGGCGCGCCTGCAAAGCCTGGCCAACCAGACGAACATGGTGCGGATTTCGTCCGCGATCGAACCCACGGAAAAGACGGGCCTCTCGGGCATGCAGACCATGATGGTCGCCGGCATGGGTGGCCTGCTGCTGGCGCTGATCGGCGCCCTGCTGCTCGAGCTGGGCAACCGCCGCGTGCGCTCGGTCGAGGATTTGGCCATGGTCACCCGCCTGCCGATTCTCGGCACCGTGCCTACCGCGGGCGCCGCCCTCACGCCGCTGCGGCTGCCCGGCGCACCGCGCCGGCTCGCACTGGCCCGGAGCATCGCATGAACAGCCAGATTTTTCCGTTGCCGAGCACCCGGCTCGACCTGGACATCGGCGCGCCGTTCGGCGACTCCGCCAAGCCGATCGGCGCGACGCTGGTCGACTGGGGCCGGCTGGAGCAGGGTGACGTGGCGCGCATCCTCGACTTCCAGAAAAAGGCCGGCCTGCCGTTCGGCGAAGCGGGCATCGCGATGGGCCTGCTGGATCGCGACGACGTGGAGCAGGTGCTGGCCACGCAGTTCGGCCACCCGAGCCTGCTCGCCGATTCGCCCCTCAGCCGCGAGCTGGTGGCCGCCCGCGAGCCCGACAGCGACGCGGTGGAGCACCTGCGCGCGCTGCGCAGCCAGCTGATGCTGCGCTGGTTCGAGAACGATGCGCGCCAGGCCGCGCTGGCCGTGGTGAGCCCGGGCACGGGCGAGGGCCGCAGCTACGTCGCGGCGAACCTGGCCGTGCTGTTCTCGCAGCTGGGCAAGCGCACGCTGCTGATCGACGGCGACCTGCGCCGCCCGCGCCAGCACCAGATCTTCGGCCTGCCCGGGCGCATCGGCCTGTCGCACGTGCTGGCCGGCCGAGCCGGCCTGGACACCCTGTGCGAGATCAAGTCGCTGCCGGACCTCTGGGTGCTGCCCGCGGGCGCCGTCCCGCCGAACCCGCAGGAGCTGCTGGCGCGCCCCGGCTTCACCAAGCTGATCACGGCGATGCGGGCGAGCTATGAAGTGATCCTGATCGACACGCCGCCGTCGGAGTCGTGCGCCGATGCGGGCACCATCGCCGCACGGGCCGGCGCGGCGCTGATCCTGGCGTGCCAGAACGGAACGTCGGTGCCGCGCGTCGCGTCGCTGGCCGACGACTTGCGCCAGTTCGGCGTCACGATCGTGGGAGCGGTGCTCAACGGCACGCCCGCGTCATGACGCCGCCGGCGCGGCACCCCATGGACTGGCGGCTGCGCTGGCAGCACCTGGTCCGGGGGCTCGTCCGGGTGCAGACGCCGCGCGGCGAGCAGCAGTTGCTCGACTCGCTCTCGCGGCCCACCGAGCCGCTGGTGCTGGCTTTCGTCAATGCGCATGCGATGAACTCGGCGGCCGAGTCCGAAGAGTTTTTCAATGCGCTGATGTCGGCCGACATCATCGTGCGCGACGGCATCGGGCTGGCGATCCTGCTGCGCCTGCTCAACCAGGCGCCGGGGCTGAACCTCAACGGGACCGACCTCATCCCCAAGGTCATGGCGCGGCACGCGGGCCGCTCGATCGCGCTGTTCGGCACGCAGGACCCCTACCTCACCCGCGCGCGTGAGGTGGTCGAGACGCGGATCGCGCCCGCCAGCCATTGCGTCGCCGCGCACGGCTTCCTGGAGACGGCGGCTTACCTGCACCTCGCGGCTGAACACAAGCCTTCGCTCATCGTGCTGGGCATGGGCATGCCGCGCCAGGAGGAGGTCGCCACCGTCCTGCGCGCCGCGCTGGGCTACCCGTGCCTGATCGTCTGCGGCGGCGCCATCATCGACTTCCTGGGCAACAAGACGTCGCGCGCGCCCGGGTGGATGCGGCGCACCGGTCTCGAATGGGCGTACCGCCTGGCGCTGGAACCGCGGCGCCTGTTCCGCCGCTACGTGATGGGCAACCCGGTGTTCCTGGCGCGGTCGCTGCGGCTGGCCGCGCAGGCCCTGCGGCGGCGAGGCCTAGAATCCGCGTGATCATCACGGACACCACGCGCGAATGAACATCCTCCTCACGGGCGGCGCCGGCTACATCGGCAGCCACACCTACGTGGCGCTCGCCCGCGCGGGCTACACGCCCGTCATCCTGGACAACTTCTCCAACAGCCATCACGGCGTGCTGGAGCGGCTCTATGCCATCACCGAGCAGCATGTGGAGTGCGAGGAGGGCGACGTGCTGGACACGCCGCTGGTGGAGGCCGTGCTGCGCCGCCACGACATCGGCGCGGTGATCCACTTCGCGGGCGACAAGGCCGTCGGCGAGAGCGTCGCCAACCCCCTCAAGTACTACCGCAACAACGTGGGCGGCGCGGTGAGCCTGCTGCGAGCCATGCAGGCGGTGGGCTGCAAGACGCTGGTGTTCTCCAGCAGCGCGACGGTGTACGGCGACCCGGCCAGCGTGCCGATCGCCGAGCACTTCCCGCGCAGCCACACCAACCCGTACGGCCACACCAAGCTGGTCGTCGAGGACATCCTGCAGGCCGTGCGCACGGCAGAACCGGATTGGCGCGTCGCGGTGCTGCGCTACTTCAACCCCGTCGGTGCGCACGACAGCGGCCTGATCGGCGAGGACCCATCCGGCATCCCCAACAACCTGATGCCCTTCATCACGCAGGTGGCGCTGGGCAAGCGCGCGCACCTGCAGGTGTTCGGCGACGATTACCCCACGCCCGACGGCACGGGCGTGCGCGACTACATCCACGTGAGCGACTTGGCCGAAGGCCATGTGGCCGGGCTGAAGGCGCTGGTGGAAAACGGCGAGAGCCTGACCGTGAACCTCGGCACCGGCCGCGGCCACAGCGTGCTGGAGGTCGTGCGGGCGTTCGAGGCGGCGAGCGGGAAGCCCGTGGCATACAAGCTCGCGCCGCGCCGGCCGGGTGACGTGGCGCAGTGCTATGCGGATCCTTCGCTGGCGGAGGAGCTGCTGGGTTGGCGTGCCACGCGTTCGCTGGATGACATGTGCGCGGATTCCTGGCGCTGGCAGAGCCGGAACCCGGACGGGTACCGCTGACCCCACGCATCGACCGCGCGGCAAACCCGCGCACGGGCGGGTTCGCAAATTTGAACCCCGTCAGGGAACGAGCCGATATACCCGATTGAGCGGCTTGCCGGCCAAGCGTATTTCGTACTTGTTGTCGCCGAGCTTGAAGAACTCCTCGCACTGGTCGGACACGTTGCCGTCCGGGAAGCGGAACTTCACGCACCACTTGTCTCCGACCACCTTGCCCTCACCCTTCACCGTCCAGGGGGCTGGGCTGCCAGGGCAGAAGACGCTCAGGTGGCGTTCGCCACCTTTGTTCTTGGCGAGGAACTGGCAGCCGCCCTGAAGGTCGATACCGCCTAGCGCGAGGCCGTCTGCATCGACCCAGGCCTGGAGCTCGGCCCCGGAGACCTGGCTGGCCGCGAGGGGAGCTGTCTGGGCAAGGACCCCGCCAGACGCAGAGAGGGCGATCGTCGCAACGGCGGTCATGGCCGCAGGAGAAAAGATGTTCATCTCAATCCTTCCTTTTCGTGGAACGGTTCGAGATTCTTAGCCCATGCTGCCTGGCGGAACATTGATGCGCATCAATGTTCGCCTCGGGGCGCTGTGGTCAGGACGGAGGAACAGGCACCGCCGCGCCGCGATGGGCACCCGGCATGCCGTCGCTTTGCAGGTACCAAAGTGCCGATTGCCTGAGGGCCATGGCATACGCTGTCCACTTAAGCTCCAATTCTCGCTCGGCGAGGCGGGAGTCCATGTGCAGGTGCCGGTCCCACAAATGGACCAGTCCGGGCGACATCGGATCGGGAACGGCGTGCCCGGTTCGACCGGCGTGGGACAACACGCCCTGCGCCACCTTGAGCATCGGGCCGAGCGCCCAGCCGTCGACCTTCAACTGCAGCGGCGAGATGCGCCGCACCGGCACGGCGCCGATGGCGAGCGCCAGATCGACGAAGTATTCGTTCCAGCGCGGGCTGTCGGGCGCGGCGAGGTTGTAGGTGCGCAGCTGGCCGGGCGGCAGCGGGAGGCGCAGCCCCGCGATGACGGCACTGCAGATGTCGTCCACGTGCACCAGGTTCGACCAGCCGTCGCCCGCGGCGCCCAGGTCGCCCAGGCGGCCGGCGCGCAGCCAGCGGCCAACGCGGCCGACCCACAGCTGGCTGCCGGGGCCCCAGACGCAGCCGGGGCGCAGCGTCACCACCGTGCCGCCGGCATGGGCGAAAGACGCCATGTGGTGCTCGGCCTCGCACTTGGCGCGGGCGTACCAGCCCATCGTCGGATCGAGTGGCGCCTCCTCCGGCAACTGTCCTTCCTGCGCGCCGTACACCGACATGCTGCTCAAGTGGATGATGCGGGGGCATTCGGCGTCCACGGCGGCCTCCGCCAGCACGTGCGCACCGTGTGCGATCGACGCGGCGTCGCCGGCGACGCAGTTCACCACCGCATCGATGCCATGCAGCGCTTGCGTGAGCGATTCGGGCTTGCGCGTATCCACGCGGCGGTGTTCGATGCCCGGCGTCACACGCCGCGACGATGCACTGATGGGCGTGGCCCAGCCGCTCGCGGCGAGCGCCGCGCACAGCCGGGAACCGATGTAGCCCGAGCCGCCGAGTACGAGTATCTTCATGCTGCCACCAGATCCGTTTGGACGCGCGGCTTCGGGGCGAGCCGGCGGGAGAGATGCTTGCCCAGGCGCAGTGAGAGCGCGATGAGCGTGAGCGTGGGGTTCGCCTGGCTGGACGTGGGGAACACGGCGCTGCCGGCAACGAAGAGGTTACGAACCGAATGCACCTGGCAATCGGCGTTGACGACGCTGGTGCGCACGTCGGATCCCATGCGGGCGGTGCCGATGTGGTGGCCGCCATACGCGCCGAAGCGCATCAGGTCCTCCTCCAGCCTTTCACGGTCGTATTCCAGCGTGCCGGCGCCGGTGCTCTCGAACTCCTGCGCGATCAGTTGGAGCGTGCGGTCCACGGACTCGATGTCGCCCCGGCCGTAGCGCCAGTCCACGTGCACCTGCGGCATGCCGAGCGCGTCGCAGCGCTCCGACAGCGTGACACGGCTGTCGGGGTTGGGCATCTGCTCCGCATGCATCTCCAGGCTGAACCGGTTGGTGCGGTTGCGCAGGATCACCGACGGGTACTTGCGTTGCGCCAGCGTGCGGCGCGCCACCCAATGGGCGAGGAAGGCCGTGGTGTCCACCGGGTCGGTCATCACGTTCAGCAGGTGCCGTGCGTACAGGCCCGGCGAGGTCGCCGTCCCGTCGTTGAGGCGCTTGCCGTACTCGTAGCTGATGAGGCGCCGCACCAGGAACAGGCCCGACAGCACGCCGTTGCGGTGCCGCGGGTCGGTGATGCGCGGGAAGTGCAGGCGCGCCACGGTGTTGGCCAGGCCGTGGCGGCGCTGTTGCTCGGGCGCGATGGAGATGCGGCGGCGGCAGTACACGCCCTCGGGCGCCAGCTCGTAGCCGTGCCGCACGTCGTCCGGCGTCCCGCGCACGGTGAGCGTGCCGACGTTGCCCGCGATGTGGCACATGTAGTAGCGTCCGACGGCGTCGTGCTCGTTGCCGATGCCGGCATGCGCGACGTCGTCCGATGCCAGCAGCAGGCGCGCCGTCTCCAGCCCGCCGGCGGCCAGCACGGCCGCGCGCGGCGCCACCTTGAAGTAGCGGCCGGAGAGAGTGGTTACCTCCAGTTCGTCGACCGCGCGGCCACCGGGCTCGAGCCGGATCGCCGTGCAGTTCGCGCCGAGCAGCACCTTGATGTCGGGCGCCAGGCGCAGCCGTTTCTCGTAGCGTTTGCCGAAATCGGTCGGGCAGGAGAAGCGTTCAAGCGAGTTGGTGCGCACGGTGGTGCTCTCGAAGCGGCGGAAGAGCGGGGCCGCAGCGGGGCCCAGCGCCTCGTCGGCGTCGTAGCTGAAGCGTCCCGCCTCCGACAGCGCATTCGCCTCCGGGTAGAAGGGCGCGAGGTCCCCGTACGAGATCGGCCAGCCGCTGAAGGGCACGTGGCTGCGCGCCTCGAAATCGATGGGATCGAAAGGCACGCAGCGGCCGCCCCAGATCGTCGTCGAGCCGCCCATGCGCCGCGTGCGGTACTTGTCCGGCGGGCTGTGCAGGCGCTCGTCGGCGACTTCGCCGGCATACAGCGCCTGCGTGGGGGCGTGTTCGGTGGCCTGGCCCGACTCCAGCAGCACGATCTTCAGGCCCTGGCCCGACAGCGAGAGCGCCAGGGCGATGCCCGCGGCGCCGCCGCCCACGATGCACACATCGGCCCACAGGCAGGCGCCGGTCTCGACGGTGTCGGCGCTGGCAATCATGGCGCGCCCTCCCCAGGGGGTGTTGCCGGCTGCAGCGGCTGGCCGGCAACGCCGAAGTGCCTGCGGTGAATGCGGGCCACGCTGTTGAAGAAGCGGGCCAGCGAGAACTGCCGCTCGTACAGCGCGCGGCCGTTGCGGCCCAGGGTTTCCAGCAGCCCGGGCTCGCGCAGCAGCTTGTGCAGGGCGGCCGCGATACCGTCGATGTCGCCGGGCTCCACGAAACACGCGTTCACGCCGTCGCTCAGCACCGCCGGGATCTCGCCCACGGGCGTGCAGACCACGGCCACACCGTGCGCCAGCGCTTCCAGGATGACCAGCGGCAGGCCCTCGTCGTAGGAGGGCAGCACCAGCACGTCGGCCTGCGCCATCAGCTGCGCCACCTTCTGCTGGTCGCACCAACCCTCGAACCTGACGATCCCGCCCAGGCCGAGGCCGGCCGCTTTAGCCTGGTAGCCCGCCACATCGCCGCCGCCTGCCAGCACGACTTCCAGCCGGGCCGCGTCGAAGCCCGGCCGCGCCAGCGCCTGCAGCAGGTCGGAGACGCCCTTGCGCTCGGACAGGTTGCCCAGGAACAGCACGCGGCGGCGCGCGTCGGCGGGGCGCGCGGCCCGCGCCTGCGCCGGCCGCGGCACGCCGTTGATGACGATCTCCACGCGCTGGGGCCGCACGTACAGCTCCTCGATGACGAAGCGCCGCGCCGCCGCGCCCAGCACCACGACGCTGGAGGGCAGTGAGAACACCCAGCGGGTGAGCCGCTGCAACAGCAAGGGCAGGGCCCGGTAGAAGTGATGCAGCTGCGCGGCATGCAGGTGCAGCACCACCGGGATGCCGAGCGCGCGGCAGGCCACGACGATCACGCTCTTGCGCACCAGGCTCAGCCGCTCGGCCATGTTGACGTGCACTCCCGCGAGGTCGCCCGAGATGCGGCCGCGCACGAGCCTGGCCAGCGCCGTCATCAGCACCCATGCGGACGCCAGCGCGCTGCCGCCCCCGCGCGTGTCGAGCGGCCGCAGCTGCGCCGCGTCCACGGGCGTTTCCAGCGCCTGGGACTGGATCAGGTAGTCGGCGATCTTGTACATGCCCCCGCCCACCGGCGTCCAGGGGCAGGCGATGTAGATGTAGCGGCCGCGGCTGGCGGCGGTGGCGTGGGGCAGGGAGCCAACGGTGTCCGGCATGGTGGGTGAGGTCGTCCTGTTGTCGTTATGCGTAATGAGGGGGATGCGGCTCGAGCATCGACGGCGGGTCCTGGATGACCCGGCTCTCGATCGGCTCCCGGGCCGGGCGGCGCGCCCGCAACAGCCCGCGCACCAGGCCGGCCGCGTTGAAGCACCACGACACGACCGAATAGGCCGCGCGCCGCAGCGAGCGCTTGCGCCACAGCATCACGAGCAGCGGAGCGGCGGCCAGCGCGGCAAAGACGGCCAGGCGCGCGGGGGCCGGCGCCGGCCAGAGCAACGCGGCCAGCAGCACCGCCCACCACACCAGCACGGCGGTGTAGATGCGCAGCTCGCGCGCGCCGCGCAGGATCAGCCGCATCTGGCGCTCACCGGTCGCCGCGCGCACCAGCTCGCCCAGACCGCACGCGTAGAGCGACCGCCAGCGCCGCAGCAGCAGCTGGTAAGGCGGCGACTCGTGGCCGTAGTGCGTCACCGCCTTCACCGGGAGGCGCCAGAGTTTCCAGCCCAGCGAGCGCAGGCGCACCGCGAGGTCGAACTCCTCGTAGCTGTGCAGGTTGCGGTCGGAGAAGTAGCCGGTCTCCGCGATCGCCAGCCGGCGATACAGTCCGCCGCCGTCCAGCCGGTCCACTTCGCCCGGGGCCAGGTGCACGGCCGCGCGCAGGGCCCGCTCGCGGTATTCCATGCTCTCGCTGTTCAGTTCCACCACGCGCCCGCCGATGCCGGCGACCTCCGGGTGCTGGGCGAGGAACATCAGCGCCTGCGGCAGGAAGCCGCGGAGCATCCGCATGTCGCCGTCCATGATGTATACGTACTCGCCGAATGAATGCTGGTACCCCAGCTGCGGCCCGACGCCGCAGCAGCGTTCGCCGGGGTTGGCCAGCTGCACGATGCGGATCGGGTAGCGCGAGGCCAGCTCCACGGTGCGGTCGGTGGAGTGGCTGTCCGCCAGGATCACCTCGCCGCCGACCTCGGCCACGGCCGCCAGGCAGCTTTCGATGGCGGCGCAGATGTTCTCTTCCTCGTTCAAGGCCTTGATCACCACCGATACCCGGCAGCGGGCGGGACGGAGCGTGGCTTCGGTCATGGCGGCGTTCCTTGCTGCGAGAACGCGTCGGCACTGCGCACGCGCCAGCGCTGCCACCGGTCGGCCACCTTGGCCGGCATGAACAGGGCCATGAGCGCGGTGAGCTGCCAGCGCCGCCCGGCGGCCGCATCGCGGGCGTCCAGCAGGCAGGCGAGGGCGTCACGGCGGCGGCCCGCGGCGAGCAGCTCCCGCGCGAGCGTGATCTCCTGCTGGGCGACGAACCAGAGCGCCGAGCGCCGCAGGCGCTGGGGAATGGCGCCGTCCCGGGCATGCTGGCGCATGCGCTGCAGGTAGGGCGGCAGCCGGGTGGGACGGTGGACGGCGGTGAGCGAGCCGGCGACGGACGCACGGTACGCGGCCAGCGGCGCGTTCACGAGCGCGACGGGCGTCTGGTCGGCGATGCGGAACCACACGTCGAGGTCCTCGCCGAACGACTCGCCCTCGATGAAGCAAGGGCGCATCTGGCGCAGGCGGCGCGTGCGGACGGCCACGCTGCTGGTGAAGAAGGGCGAGTTCCTCATCCAGCGCTCGCGCAGGTCGTCGATCAGCTCCACCTCGCAGAAGGCTTCGGGCACCTGCCAGGGTTCGGGCTCGTCGTCGCTCGCGCCGTCGACCTGCCGAAAGCCGGTGGCGATCATGTCGGCTTCGGGGCAGGCCTGGTGGGCACGCGCCAGGTTGGAGAGGAACGCGGGGTGATGCCAGTCGTCGGCATCGAGGAAGGCGATCCAGTCGCCCTGCGCGAGCGCGATGCCACGGTTGCGCGCCGCGGAGACGCCCGCGTTCGCCTGCCGCACCACGCGCACGCGCGGCAGGTCCAGGCTTTCCAACAGCTCCGCGCCGCCGTCGGTCGAGCCGTCGTCGATGACGAGCACCTCGTGCGGCGGCCAGGATTGCTCCAGCGCCGACCGCACCGCGCCCTCGATGAAGCGCGCCTTGTTGTACAAGGGGATGAGCACGGTGAATTTCACGAGAGGGCTCCCCATGCGTAGGGCGATCGCATCACCTGGACCTGGGCGCGGGAGCTGGCGGCCGCGGCCAGGGTCACGAGCAGCAGCAGGTGCAGGAACAACTCGGTGCCGTAACCCTGCAGCAGCATCGGCACTTCGCTGATCGAGCGCAGGGCGAGCGCCACGAACAGGGCCAGGCTCAATCCCCCGGACGCCTTCGCATGGCGCAGCGACATCACGAGCAGGACGAGCGAATAGACCACGAGCGCCGAGGCGCCGGCGCTGCCCGCGCGCGCCAGCGTGTCCATGAACTGGTTGTGGGCGCTGGTGGCGTTGGGCATGCCGATCGCCGCCCGGAAGTCCGCGTCCCATAGTCCGGGGCCGTAGCCGAACAGCGGGCTGGCGCGCCACTCCTCGACCGCGACCGCCCAGATCTGGTCGCGGCCGGTCATGGAGATCAGTTGCGCGCCCTGGGCCGTGTCCGCGAAGTTCGACCATTGCGCATCGACGTCGCCGACGACGATCCACCCCAGCAACGCGCCCACGCCGACCAGCACGAGCAGCAGCGTGAAGATTCCCATGGCCCCGTTGCGCGGGTCGCTGATGCGCCGCCACATCCTGCCGCCATGGCGCACCAGCGCCATGCACAGCGCGCACAGCAGGAAGGCGATCCACGCCGTCTTCGATTGCGCGAGGAAGAGCGCCGCCAGGCCCATCACCCACGCCAGCACGTTCAGCCAGTTGCGCTGGAACGGCCGGGCCCACAGCAGCAGCAGGAAGGCCTGCGCGAACATGGCCATTGCGACCGCATGGGGTGCGAGGCCGCCGAAGCGCGGCACCCCGGGCATCAGGCCTTGCGCGTACGACTGGTCGAGCACCATCGCGGGCATCACGGGGATGAGAAGGATGCCGGCCGCGATGAAGGTGAACAATGCGGTGCGGGCGGCGGCCAGGATGCGGTCCACTTCGGAACCGGTGACCAGCACCGCGGCGAAGCCGATCACCAGCGTGTAGAGATACTCGTGCGACAGCAGCGGGTGCGAGCCGAGGAAAGCGGGAGCCGCAACGGTGGCCATCCAGTAGAAGGCGAACACGATCGCCAGCGTCGGCGAGGGCAGGTGCCTGTGCTGCGCGACGTGGTTGACGATGCGTTCGGCGGCGGCCGCGACCAGCAGGATCGAGACCAGGCGCTGCGCCCACACGACGACGGGGCCGCGGGCCGGCTCGCCCACGGTCATGAGCTCGACGAAGGTGAGGGACAGGTTACGTCCGGACATCAGCGCCGAAAGCGCGACCATGCCGATCATCGCGGGCATGACCCAGTGGAGGAAGCCGTGGTGGGTTCTTGTCATCGTGCCTGTCCCTCGGGTTCGGGCGCCACCGCGAAACGCGGCGCGAATGCGGGAATGAGCCGGCCGAGCGCGCTTCCCGCCTCGCTGCCCAGCACCTGCGGGCGCGCCAGCACGAGCGCAACCATGGCGGCGAGCGCGCATGCGCCCCCGGCGGACAGTGAAACGGCGGGGTACATCAGCGACGCGACGGCGTACTGCCCGGCCAGCACGGCACCCGTGCACACGGCGGCGAGGCCCAGCCCGCGCAGGGCATAGGGCAGGATCGCGGACCAGGAAAGACCGAGCGCGCGCAGCGCGGCGCCGACGATGACGATCGCCCGCGCGTAGATGACGACGGCCGACACGGCCGCGATGGCGCGGATGCCTTCAGGGCCGAACAGCCACCAGGCCGGCGCCGCCAGCGCCAGCAGCGGCAACTGCAGCAGGAACTCGTGGTGCTTGCGCCCGGTGTTCCACAGCACCGGCGTGGACAGGCCCCAGCAGGACCATGCGGGCAGGCACAGGAACAGCAGGGCCAGGACCCAGGCCGAGTCCATCCACGCGGGACCGTACAGCAGGCGCACGAGGTCGGCGGAGAGCAACGCGAAGACGGCCGAGGCGGGCGTCACCAGCACCAGCACGCATGCCAGGCCCAGCAGCCAGCCCTGGGCGAGCCGCTTCGGCTCCTGCTGCAGCTTGGCGCCGGCGGCCAGGAACGCGGGCTGCAGCGCGCCCAGCAGCAGGGTGTTGGGGATCGCCGCGAGGTTGTAGGCCACGGTGTACAGGCCGACGAAATGCGCGTTGAGCACGCGGCCGATGACGACGCGGTCGAGGTTGCTGAGCAGCCAGTTCACGATGTTGGTGAGGAACACCGTGCGGCCGGTCGTCAAGGCGGCCGCGCCGCCCGGGTGCGAGAAGAGCGGCTTCACGGAATGCGGCCGGAAGGCGTACGCGCCGACGAGCGTCACCGCCGCCTGCACCACACAGGCCGCCGCGAGCGCCTGGGCGCCGTAGCCCATGAGCGCCATCGGAACACCCACCGCCACATAGCCGGCGGCATAGCTGGCGAGTTGCACGAGGCCCAGGGTGCGGAAGTTCAGGTCCCGCTGCAGCAGGCAGGTGGCCGGGCCGCTGGCTGCCATCAGCAGGCTGGCGAGCGAGAGCCACTGCACCATGCCTTCGACGCGCGGGTCCCCGAAGAAGATGGCCAGCGCCGGTGCCGCGGTATACATGGCGCATGCGGTGAGCAGGCCCGCGAGCAGCTGCCAGGTGAACGAGAAACGGATGTCGTCGCGGCTCACGCTCGGCATCAGCATCAGGTTCCAGCTGAAGCTGGCGCCCGAGAGGAAGGCGGCGAACGTGAGCACCGCCATGCCGATGCCGTACACGCCGAAATTGCCCGGTCCCAGCATGCGCGCCAGCGCGACCTGCGCGCCTAGCTGCAGCACGAAGCGCAGGATGGTGGTGAGGGCGCTCCACTTCAGGGCGCGCTCCGCCAGTGCAACCAGGGGGACTGCGGTCATTGGTTGCGTGCGCTGTAGCGCCGCAGGGCGATGCCGGACATCAAGGCCAGTGCCGCCAGCAACATGGCCGGGCCCGCACGGCGGGACCGGTCTTCGGGTTCCGGGTTCGCGCGCGGCGCAGCCTGCATCACCGGCGGGCCGTCATGCGTCACGGCGCCGGCCGCCGTGATGAGTTCCGGGCCGGGCCGCTTGGGGCCAGCGGGGAGAGTCGCAGCCGCGGGGCGCGCGGGCGTCACCATGATGACGGCGGGTGTCGTGGCGGCGGCGGCGGCCGCGGCAGTCGCGGCGGCTGCCTTGCCCGAGGTCATGGCTGCGGGGGCCACGCACTGGCCCATGGCTGCCGCTGCGCAAGCGCAAAGTAAGAACGCGATGACTGAGCTGCGCATCAGGCTCCTCCTGGCAGTTGGGGTTGAGACCAATTTTGCGTCAGGGGTACTCGTGCAGGGCGTCCGAACGATGGCCCGTTCAGGCTATTCGCGCAAGCCGCACGGCCACTCTGACGGCATCCCGCGAGTGCGTCACAACGTTGTGAAAGTTTCGTATCGGCGTTCATGGAAGGCGCCTCGCTCATGGGCTGGGCAGCTGGCTGCCGCCCGCGCCTACGGCCCCGATTGGCGAGGGCCGCGGCGCCGGCCGGCCAGCCCACCGCCGGCTCCAGTCGCGCCCGGGGGTTTCTATCCAGCGGTATGTGAATGCGCTGAAGGCCAGGGTGATGGCCATCACTGCGGCGTAGAAAAGCGTTCCTTCCACGTCGTTGCGGCCGAAGGCCAGTACATACTGCCCGCCGCCGACGGGCATGGGCGTCCAGAGGTCCTGCTGCACCAGGCGCTTGACCACCACCGGGAACAGCAGGACGAAGAAAAAGTGGGTGAGGTAGATGGAATAGGACAGCTTGCCCAGCCACTTGAGCGGGGCGGTGCGGAACACGCCGCTCACGGCGCCGTCCTCGGAGGCGAAGACCAGGACCGCGACGGCGAAGACGAACGGCGCCAGCAGCGACCACGCGGACTTGTCTACCGCCGACACGAAGGCCACCACGGCAGCGACCACGGCGAACTCAGCGGCAGTCGCGGCTGCCGGGCCGGCGGCTGCCATCCGCAGCGGCCGCGCTTTATGGATGTGGTAGCACGCGACACCGAGCGCGAAGCCGAAGACGCAGCGCAAGAGCCCCCAGTCGAAGGTGACGTCCATGCCGGTGCTGGAGAGATACAGCAGAGCCACCGGCGGCGCGATGGCCGCCAGCGCCAGCAGCCACAGGCGCAGGCCGAACGTCACGCTCACCAGCGCGAAGATCACGTACGTCCACACCTCGGTGCTGATGGACCAGGCAGGCCCGTTCCACGTGAGGCTGTCGTGCACGTGCAGGCTCTGCACCAGGAACAGGTTGCTCACCACCGCGCCGGGCTGGTTGGTGCCCTCGAACGTCGACGGCGGTGTCGCCTGGCCCATGCCATTGACGAGCTTGGCCGTCTCCCAGGCGAGGAACAGGAACAGCATGAACACGTGCAGCGGGTACACGCGGCCCAGCCGCAGCACCAGGAAACGCCGCACCTCGCTCCAGGAACCCAGCCGTGTGGCGTAGTTCCAGGCGATGACGAAGCCGCTCAGCACAAAGAAGAAGTCCACGAAGAGGTAGCTGTTGCGCACCAGCGCCGAGGTCTGGATGGGGCTGTAGCCATGGAAGTGGAACAGCACGACCAAACAGGCGCACACGCCGCGCCAGCCGTCCAGCGCCTCGAAGCGGCCGGCCGCCTGGCTCGGGGTTGGAACGGGTGGCGCGGGCATGGCGTGGTACTGCAATCTTCGATCGCGTGCAAGGGACTGCGTCGATTTTTCCAGCGTCCGGCGGTGCGCAGTGTGCGTTGCCGCGCACTTTGCACTCGCGCAACACGAAAGCGCCCCGCGCCGACGCGGCACCACGGACGCGACCTTCGCGTGCTGTCTTCCTTGTCCTACATTCGCGCCTCAGCCTGATGCCTAGCATGAACTGCATGAGCAGATGCTTGCGCTCCATCGCGTTGACCGCCGACGGCACCCGCCGCGCTCGAACGGGCCGGGCTGCATGATGCGCTACAGCCGCAGCGAGCATGCCAGGGTGCAGGCTCTACAGCAGGAAGTTTCACGCGCGGAGGCGGACTACCAGCGGCTGCGTGCCGCATACCTCGAGATCGCCAAGAACGAGCCGGGCCATGAAGTGGCTCTCGCGATGATCGGCGCAGACATGGACCGCGCGCATTCGCACCTTCAGGCCCTCATCGGCCTGCCGCGCCTGCCTTTCACGCATGAGCCGAGCACGGTGGTGCGGCGCGAGGCCCAGCGCCAGACCGAAGAACATGATTGACGCGCGTGGCTCACCCCGCCAAACGGAGTCCCCGCATGATCCCCTACGACGTCGACCCCAGCCTGCACACCGCCGAGCCCGAGCCCAAACGCCTGGACGACGGCTTCTCGCCACCCCCGCACGAAGGGGCAGGCGCCGTGCCGCAGCCGCCTGCCACCGCGGGTGCGGACATCCTGGGTGACAAGAGCCCGTTTTAGCCATGGCCACGCATCCCGTCGAGCCCGAGCCCGAGCCGGGCGACGAATCCTCCGCGCCGAACCCATCGCACCTGCCGGTCGAGCCGGAGTTCGGGCCGGCGCTGCCGCCCGCGGAGCCCGAGGAACCCCACGGCAAGCCGCCCACACTTTGAGGAGAGACCGACCATGAACCACGCGATCGAGCCGGGGTTGATCCCGCCGGAGCCGGGCCTCGAAAAGGAAGAGCCGGAACAGTCGCACGAGGAGGACATCCCGGCGGACGACGGCACCGCCGGCGGTTCGCCCCAGTCCCAGGCTTCGAAAGAGGAGCGGCCGTTGCGCCAGGTCGAACGGGAGTAGCTCCATGTCCAACGCACCCGCGCACACGCCTGCGCCCACGTTGCCGCCGAAGCCGGTGAACCCCGAGCCTCATCCGGAGCCGCAGGATCCCGAGAAAGGCCGTGTCAAGGTGCCCGAGCCTGGCAAGTCGGAGCACCCGGCGCTCTAGCTGCCATCGGGCGGTGGGGAGCCCAGCAGGGCCTGCGCATCCTCGTCGAGGCCGGTCACCGGCGTCGCCTTCGCGAGCGCCATCCATACCCCGAAAGGCAGGCCCGCGCGGAAGCGGCGAGGGGCGGTGCGCGCCACCACCAGGCGCCCGTGCTCCAGTACCAGCACGCCGCATTCGGGCGGCACTTCCTCAGGCGCAGCGATGCAGCGGCCTTTGGCGTCGCAGCCGAGCACGTACCAGCATTCGCCGAGATGCAGGTAGGCGCTGCGCTTGGCGCCCTGCCGCAGGTCGCCCAGCAGGTCGGCGCGCCGCACCTTCACTTCATGCACGATCGGATCGACGTACGTGGCGACGGAGGTATTGCGAATCGAGAAGACGTCGGGCTTGGCCATGCACCAGCGCAGGGGCTCTGCCGCGTCATCGTGCGGGACCTGCGCGCGCAGCGCGAGCCCGCGCCACGCGATGCGCCCGGCGCGGCCCATCTCCAGCGCGACACGCTCGACGAGGGCCTCATGCGCCGAGAAGGCCGCGCGGTTGGCGGCCAGCGTGCTCGCAAGCAGTTGGACACCCGCCTGCGTCACGCGCAACGACTCATGCCCCGACGGCGCCTGCACGCGATCGAGCAGGCCGGCGGCCAGCAGTTCGATCTCCAGCGGGTCCTGGCAGGGCCAGCCCGCGGATCGGTAGATCTCGCGCAGCCGGCGCGCGTGGGCCTTGCCCAGGGCAGGCAGCGGCCGCGGCGAGGCGGGGATGGACTCGGGGGGCAGCGCTCTCATTGGGTAACCTCCGCCCTGCGGGCTGCGGTGCCATGAGCCTTGGGAGCGCCCCGGCGGCTCATGCGGGGACCGGGAGTGGGGTGCCAGTGTAGCGCCACGCCTGTCGCGATGCAGACCGTAGGCACGCTCCCACGGTCGGTCTGCCTGTTGACCTATCGCACGGGGCGGTGGCGCATCCACAATGATGGAATGGCTGAAAAGGTGAAATACGGCATCACCGCGCTGCGCTACGCGGGCTCGCAAATCGTCGAGGCGATGATGGGCCTGATCGATGCGACACAGGCCAAGTGGGACCTGCGTCCCACGCCCACCCGCCTCACCGAGGTGGTGGACAAGCTCGTCGAGGGCGATACGGTGATCAGCTTGTTCCCCGACGAAAGCGGTGGCCTCCAGGCCGGGCCCGAGGTCAAGGTGGACGTGCTGCCCGAAGGTACTGAAACGCTGGCGCTTGCCGACGACGCGCCGGGCCGCAGCATCCGCGACCTCCCGCGGTACTAGCGGGCGGCATCGGCTGCGCCGACGCGCCGCCCCGGCTTCAGCAGCCCTGTGGACAGCGCCGTGCCGCTCACGATGACGGCGCCGCACAGTAGCATCCAGCCGGTCACCGCCTCGCCCAGGAACAGCACGCCGTAGAAGACGGCGAACACGGGCACGACGAACGTTACAGCCAGCGCGCGAGCCGGCCCGGCGCGTTCGATCAGCCGGAAATACAGAACATAGGCGATGCCGGTACAAACGACACCGACCGCAACCAACGAGAGCCAGGCCTGCAGGCTGGGCGTGCGGTCGGGCCAGTACCACAGGGCCGGCAAGGCGAGCACCAGCATCGCGCCGATCTGACTGCCGGTGGCCGTGACGAGCGCGGGCAAGCCGCTGAGGTAGCGCTTGGTCGCGTTGGCGGACCAGCCGTAGCACAGCGTGGCGAGCAGGCACGCCAGCACGGCCCATGCGGGCGCCACGCCGGAAGCATCGGGCTTGAAGCTCGCCTTGTCCCACGCTAGCAAGGCAACGCCGGCGAATCCGATCACCAGGCCCAGGACGCGCGAGCCGGTCGGCCGGTCCTTCAGCCACAGCCACGCGATCAGCGCGCCGAACAGCGGCACCGTGGCGTTCAGGATCGCCGACAGCCCCGTCGTGATCGACAGCAGCGCGAACGCGAAACAGGCGAACGGGATCCCGGAATTGAAGACGCCGACCAGGAACACCGGCTTCCAGTGCCGTCGCAACTGGGGGCCGAGGCCGCGCAGCCACAGCAACGGCAGCAGGAATGCCGCGGCGACGGCGACTCGCACCGCCGCCGTCGGCAGCGCGCCGAATTCGACGGCGCCCAGCCGCATGAAGAGGAATGACGAGCCCCAGATCGCGGCGAGCAGGACGAAGTCGGCGAGCCAGCCGCGCGCACCGGCCGCCGCCGGCTGGGTTGGCGCCGCCGCCGTCAACGCGCGCCTTCCAGCTGCAGCAGGGCCGCCTTGCGCTCCAGCCCGCCGGCATAGCCCGTGAGCGAACCATTCGCGCCGAGCACGCGGTGGCAGGGCACGACGACGCTCAGCGGGTTGCGGCCCACGGCCGCGCCGACGGCGCGCATCGCGGCCGGCCGGCCGATACGCTGGCCCAGCTGCCCGTAGCTCGTGGTGCCGCCGCGCGGGATCGAAAGCAGCGCTTGCCACACCGATTGCTGGAAGGGCGTGCCGCCTTGCAGGTCCAGCGGCAGCTCGAACGTGCCGCGCACGCCCTTGAAGTATTCATCGAGCTGCGCGATGGCTTGCAGCAGGACGGGGTGGCCCGGCTGCTCCGGCCACGCCGAATGGTCGGGCATGTGCTTCTGGCCCTCGAACCAGATGCCGGCCACGCCGCGCGGCGTCGCCGCGACGACCATGGCGCCGAGGGGGCTCGCGTAACGGGCCCGGACGATGGAAGGATCGTATTTCATGGGAACTCCAATGGTAGTCGTTGCGCTTTCACGGCATGGCGGCCCAGGCGCGGATCACGGCGTAGCTGCGCCACGGCTTCCACGCCAGCGAGGCCTCCTGCGCCGCGCGCGCGGGGTTCGGCTGGCCCTGCACGCCCAGCGCCTTGTGCAGGGCGACGTCGCCCGCCGGAAACGCATCGGGCCAGCGCAGGGCGCGCATGGCGATGTATTGCGCCGTCCAGTCGCCGATGCCGGGCAGCGCCTTCAACGCCTCGAGGGTCGGCTGCACATCGGCGCCCCCGTGCAGCTGGAGCCGCTTGTCCGCGACGGCTTGGGCGATGGTGACGATGGCGGCCTGCCGCTGCCGGACGATGCCGAGCTGGCCGAGCGAGTCGCCGCTGGCGCGGGCCAGCACGGACGCATCCGGGAACAGCCGCGTGAGGTGCGTGAAGGGCGTCTCGATGGGCTCGCCGAAACGGTCCACCATGCGCTGGGCGAGCGTTCGCGCGGCCGCCACCGTGATCTGCTGGCCGAGCACGGCGCGCACCGCGAGTTCATAGCCGCTCATCGCGCCGGGCACGCGCAGGCCGTCGCCTTGCGGGAAGCTCTCGTGCAGCACGCCGTTGATGGCACTCGGGTCGGCGTCGAGGTCCAGCGCGGCCCTGATACGGTGGATGACGAGCGGCAGCGCCGGGCGCAGCGAATCGCTCACGCGCAGCACGAGTTGGTGGCGCGGCTCGTCGAACTCCGCCACCAGCCAGCCCTTGTGCATCTGGCCGCCCGCTTCGATCGCCACGGTGCGCGCCGTCGCACCCTTGACCGGGTCGGCAACCTCGACCCCTGCGATCGCGCGCTTGCCGAAGAAGCCGAGCATGGCCGGCACGTCGTAGGGCGGCCGGTACCCCAGACGGATCGCCATGCCCTGCGCCGGTGGCACCGCGCCTTCGCGGCGCAGGCGCGTTGGGTTCATGCCGTAGTGCTCCACGAAGGCGGCGTTGAAGCGCCGCACGCTCGAATAGCCGCTGATGAGGGCGACCTGCGTGATCGGCAGGTCGGTGTCGGCCAGCAATTGCTTGGCCGTCAACAGCCGCCGCGTCTGCAGGTACTGCACCGGCGAAACGCCGAAATGCGCTTCGAAAATACGGCGCACATGGCGGTCGCTCACGCCCAGGCGCGCCGCCAGCTGCTCCACCGAGGGAGACGATCCGCCCCAGGCCTCGGGCTCGTCCAGCAGTCGCGCCGCCTGGTGCGCCAGGATGTAGCTCGCGTCCTGGATCGACCAGACGATGGAATGGGGGGCCAGCTCGGGGCGGCAGCGAAGGCAGGGCCGGAAGCCCGCGCTCTCGGCCTGCGCGGCGTGGCCGAAATAGCGGCAGTTCTCGCGCCGCGGCATGCGCACCTTGCACACGGGGCGGCAGTAGATACCGGTGGAGGTGACGCCGATGAAGAAGCGGCCGTCGAAGCGCGCATCTCGCGCCTGCAGCGCGAGGTAGCAGGCGTCGGGTTGCAGGGTGGCGGTATCGGGCTGCATGCGTTCGATCATACGCAGCGCCCGCGGGGTGGCTAGCCGTTTTCGGACATGCCCCTCCGGGCCAGTTGCGCTTCGAGCCGGTGGCGCTCCGCGATCTCCTCTTCCAGCAGTTCCGTCACTTCGGCCAGTTCCTCGGCCGCCTGGCTCACCTTCTGTTGCACGATCCCGTTCTGCTCCAGTGCCTTGCCCACGTCGCCCTGCTTGGCGCTCTGCGGCAGGCTGCGGTCCAGCGCCGTGTTGGTGAGGTGGAGCTCCGCGCCGGCAACCGCGAGGTCTTCCTGCACGCTGTCGGCCTTCTCTTTGGCGATCTCGATGGGGCGGGCGGGAGCGGCGGTCGTCCCGTCGCCAACGGTGGTGTGAGTCGGCATTCCGTTCGTTCCTTGAATTGGGTTCCCGGCTCATGGGCAGGGCCGGCACCATCAGCTTAGACAGCGCCTGCGACCTCGGCTGTAGGGCGGCAGAGGTATCGCGTGAAGGAGACGGACACCATCGGAATGCCGATTCCGGCGAAGGGACAGGAAGGGGACAAGGGCGCCGGTCCGCGGGCCGGCGCCTGCCGGGTGCTATTCGGCTGCGGGACGGTCGTCGGCCGGCCGGTTCGAGCGGCGGCTTTGCTCCAGCTTGCGCAGCGACTCGAGCGCGCTAGCAGCGCCCTCACCGGAGCTGTCCTCCCACGCGGGCGGTTGCGGGCGGCGCCTGCTGTCGTCGCTCGTCTGTCCTTCACGCTCCGGTTTCTGTGCGCGCTGCATGCTGTTGCCGATGTTCGGCAGGATCGTCCTGATCACAAAGTGTTGCCGATGGAGATGACCCCCCATGTCGGAGAACGCGAAGGCCTGCCGTAGGACGGCACTCTCAGGATTGGGGGATGCAATGGGGTCACGGCCATGCTCGGGGGACGGCTGTTCCACCCCGGGCGGCGGGTGGCCCGGGTCCTGGGCTTGCTGGGGTTTCTTCATGGGGTGGGGTCGTGCGGCCGAGGCGCCGCACGGACCTTAGTGGGCGGTGCGCCCCGCGTCTGTAGGACGCATTCGCCCGGCGTGTAGGACTGCGCCGCGGGCAGCGGCATGGGGCGCAAGCCTACAATTTGCCCTTTGCATCCAGCCAGGGGAGAACACGGTCCATGCAGCTTTCGCCCACCATCTTCAAAGCCTACGACGTCCGCGGCGTGGTGCCTGCCACGCTCAATGAAGAGGTGGCCTACGCGCTCGGGCTGGCGTTCGGCACGATCGCGCAGCAAGAGGGCGAGAAGACGGTGGCCGTGGGCCGCGACGGGCGGCTGAGCGGGCCTTCTCTCAGTGCCGCGCTGGTGCGCGGGCTGGTGGCGTCCGGCGTCGACGTCATCGACATCGGCCCCGCGACCACGCCGATGCTCTATTTCGCAGCAAGCACCCTGTGCACGAGCGGCATCCAGGTGACCGGCAGCCACAACCCGAAGGATTACAACGGCTTCAAGATGGTGATGGCCGGCCGCGCGATCCACGGCGAGGAAATCCAGGCGCTGCGACGCCTGATGGAGCAGGGCGCGCCGCTATCCGCGCGGCCCGGCGCGGTGCGCAACATCAACATCCTGGCGCCTTACCGCGACCGCATCGTGCAGGACGTGAAGCTTGCGCGGCCCCTGAAGATCTGCGTCGATTCGGGCAACGGCATCGCGGGCGCCTCGGCGCCGGGGATCTTGCGCGCGCTGGGCTGCGAGGTGGTGGAGCTCTACAGCGAAGTGGACGGCACGTTCCCGAACCACCACCCGGACCCGAGCAAGCCCGAGAACCTCAAGGACCTGATCGCGGCGATCCGGTCCTCCGGCGCGGAGCTGGGCCTGGCCTTCGACGGCGACGGCGACCGCCTGGGGATCATCACCCGCGGCGGCAACAACATCTACCCGGACCGGCAGATGATGCTGTTCGCGCGCGACGTGCTCACGCGCGTTCCGGGCGGCACCATCGTGTTCGATGTGAAGTGCACCCAACGCCTCGCCCCCGCCATCCGCGAGGCCGGCGGCAACCCGCTCATGTTCAAGACCGGCCATTCGCTGATCAAGGCGAAGATGAAGGAAGTCGATTCGCCGCTGGGCGGCGAGATGAGCGGCCACATCTTCTTCAAGGAGCGCTGGTTCGGTTTCGACGACGGCACCTACGCCGGCGCCCGCCTGCTGGAGATCCTGTCGCGCCACGCCGACCCCAGCGCGTTGCTGGACGGCCTGCCCACCAGCTTCTCCACCCCGGAGCTCAACGTGAAGTGCGCGGAGGGCGAGGCCCACGTGCTGGTGCAGCGCCTGGTCGACCACGCCGACTTCGAGTCGCCGGCCGAACTGTCCACCATCGACGGCATGCGCGTCGACTGGCCCGACGGCTTCGGCCTGATCCGAGCGTCCAACACCACGCCGGTGCTGGTGCTGCGGTTCGAGGGCCATACGCAGGCGGCGCTCGAGCGCATCGAGGAGCGCATGCTGGCCCTGCTGCGCGAAGTCAAGCCGGACGCGACGATCGGCGAAGCCGCGCACTGACGGCCGTCGTGAAGATCCTCATCGTCAAGCTGTCCTCACTCGGCGATGTGGTCCACGCGATGCCGGCGGTGCAGGACATCCGTGCCGCATGGGGGGATGCGCAGGTCGATTGGGTGGTGGAACGCGCGTTCGCGCCGCTGGCGCAGCGCTGCGAGGGCGTGCGGCGGGTGATTGCCTGTGAATTGCGGCGCTGGCGCAAGGCCCCGCTGGGCGCGCAGACGCGCTCCGAATGGCGCGCTTTCCGCGACGAACTGCGCAGCGAGTCGTACGACGCCGTGATCGACCTGCAGGGACTCACCAAGTCGGCGCTCGTCGCGCGCGTGGCGCGGCTCGCCCCCGGCGGCAAGCGTTTCGCGCTGGCCAACCAGACCGAAGGGTCCAGCTACGAGGCGCCCACGAGGTGGGTGGCCGACGTGGCCGTCCGCATCGAGCCCCACGTGCACGCGATCACGCGGTCGCGCGAGCTGTGCGCGAAGGCACTGGCCTATTTGCCGCCCAGGTGGATGCGCTTCGGCCTGCATTCCGCCGCCCGGCAGGGCGACGGCACGCGCTGCGTGGCCTTCGTCCATGGCACATCGCGCGACGACAAGTGCTGGCCCGAAACGCATTGGATAGAGCTCGGGCACAGGCTCATCGCCGAGGGCCACACGATCGGGCTGCCGCACGGCAGCGATGCCGAGCGCGAGCGCAGCGAGCGGATCGCCCAGGCACTGGGCGATGGCGCACAGGTGTGGCCGCGGCTGGACCTGGGGCAGCTGACCGACCGCCTCGCGGCCTGCGCCGGCGTCATCGGCGTCGACAGCGGCCTGAGCCACATCGCGGTGGCGCTCGACCTGCCGCACGTACAGATCTACAACTTCGACACGGCGTGGCGCACCGGTCCCTTGCCTCCCGAGGGGCGCCAGAGGGCGGTGTTCGCGCACCCGGCGCCGGCGGTCGATACGGTGTGGCAAGCTTGGGGGCTGGCCCGCCAATGATCCGACCCCTCTATTCACTCCTCGTCATGGGGGCGCAGCCGTTCCTGCGGCGCAAGCTCAGGCGCCGCGGGGCGGCGGAGCCCGGCTACCTGCACGCTGTGGGCGAGCGTTTCGGCCAGTACGCGACGCCCGGGCAGCCCGGCGCGGTCTGGATCCACGCCGTGTCGCTGGGCGAGACCCGCGCTGCCGCGATCCTCATCGAGCGCCTGCGCAAGCTGCGGCCCGGCGTGCGCATCCTGCTCACGCATGGCACGGCGACCGGCCGCGCCGAGGGCGAGCGGTTGCTGGGCGAGGGCGATGCGCAAGCCTGGCTGCCCTGGGACACGCCGAAGGCCGTACGGCGCTTCCTCAATCACTTCCAGCCGAGCGTCGGTGTCCTGATGGAGACCGAGGTGTGGCCCAACCTGGTCGCGCAATGCCAGGCGCGGGGCGTGCCGCTGGTGCTCGCCAATGCGAGGCTGAGCGAGAAGTCGCTCACGCAGGCACGCCGGCTCTCGCGCCTGTCGCGGCCCGCGTACGCGTCGCTGGCCGCCGTGTGGTCGCAGACCGAGGGCGATGCGCATCGGCTGGCGCAGGCCGGGGCCACGGTGAAGGGCGTGTTCGGCAACCTCAAGTTCGACGCCACGCCCGATGCCGCGCAGCTGGATCAGGGCCGGGCCTGGCGGGCGGCCGCGCACGCCCCCGTCGTGATGTTCGCGTCGTCGCGGGAGGGCGAGGAGGCCGAGTTCCTCCGTGTGCTGCAGGCCGATCGCGCTCTCGCGCAGGCCGCGCGTTGGCTCGTGGTGCCGCGGCACCCGCAGCGCTTCGACGAAGTCGCGGGGATCGCGGTGCAACACGGCTTCAGCGTTTCGCGCCGCAGCCAGTGGACGACGCAGCCCGAAGCCGCCGATGTCTGGATCGGCGACTCGCTCGGCGAGATGGCGCTTTACTACGGCCTCGCGGACACGGCCCTGCTCGGTGGCAGCTTCGCGCCGCTGGGCGGGCAGAACCTGATCGAAGCCGCCGCGTGCGGCTGCCCAATCGTGATGGGCCCGCACACGTTCAACTTCACCGAGGCCGCGCAGCTCGCGCAAGAGGCCGGCGCGGCATTTCGCGTGGAATCGATGGAACAAGGTGTGCGCACGGCCGTTGCGCTCGCTGCCGACGAGGCGCTTCGCTCGGCCGCCGTGCATGCCGCGCTGCAATTCGCCCAGGCGCACCAGGGCGCGGCGCAGAAGACGGCGGAGGCGGTGCTGGCACTGGTGGTGCGGTAGGGGCGCCTCAAGGCAAAGCACGCCGCCGGTTGTCATGCCGGACTTGATCCGGCATCCATTCCTCGTGTGTATCACGGGAGACCAACACGCCCCCACCTCGCAGCAAATCCGCGCACGGGTAGGCTGTGTCGCGCGACAAGGCGGTCGGCTGCGCCGACTGAACCTGCGATGACCGGTTTTGCGGTCGCATCGCGCAACTCACTGCGCGCCCTAAGGCCGCTTCGTTCGAACAGGCGCGATGAGAATGTTGACGAAGCGCTTCGCGCCGACCGCAAAACCGGCCCTCGCAGGCGCCTTGCCTGATTGCGCGACACAGCCCACCCGCACGCGGCTTTGCAGAGATAGTGTTGGCGCGCCACCGGTGGCGTGCCCCTCATGGCGCCTGACGCGACGCGGAGACGACGCGTTCCGCTTGGCGCGACGCGAAGACGAAGCGTAGCGCCTGACGCGACGCGAGGTTACCGCACCACCAGCGTATTCAACCTCGCCAGGTCCTCCGGCATCAGCGTGCCGTTGGCCTGCCGCAGCTTCAGGTGCCCGATCAGGACGTTGTAGCGGGCCTGCGCCAGGTCGCGCTTGGTCTGGAACAGCTGGCTTTGCGAGTTGAGCACGTCGATGTTGATGCGCACGCCCACCTGGTAGCCCAGTCGGTTGGCTTCCAGCGCGCTCTGGCTCGAGGCTTCGGCGGCTTCCAGCGCCTTGACCTGGCCCTGGCCGGAGACGACGCCGAAGAACGCCGTGCGCACGGCCTGCGCGACGGCGCGGCGCGTCGCCTCCAGGTCCGACTGGGCTTTCTCCTCGAGCGACAGGGTCTCGCGGATGCGGTTCTGCGTCGCGAAGCCGGCGAACAGCGGCAGGTTGAATGACACGCCCACGGTGCCGGCGTCGCTCCGCGTGGCGCCCGGCACCGTCGTGTTGCCGTTCGGGTAGCGTGTCACGTTGTAGCTGGCCGTCAGGTCCAGGGTCGGCTTGTGGCCGGCCTTGGCCTTTTCGGTTTCGAGCTGCGCGATCTCGACGGCCGTTTTCGCCTGCTGGACCTGTGGGCTGTTCTCCTCGCCCTGCTGCACCCAGACATTCACGTCCGAGGGCTGCGGCGGCGGCACGTTGACGGGCACGACGAGCGGGTTGGGCTTGACGTCGGGCTTGCCGACGAGCGAGTCGAGCGCGAGCTTCTTCACGCGCAGGTCGTTCTCGGCGGCGATCTCCTGGGCGATCACCAGGTCATAGCGGGCCTGCGCCTCGCGCGTGTCGGTGATGGTCGAGGTGCCGACCTCGAAGTTGCGCTTGGCCGATGCCAGCTGCTCGTTGACGGCCGTTTTCTGGGCCTGGACGAAGGTGAGGGTGTCCTGAGCCGCAAGCACGTCGAAGTACGCCTGGCTGACGCGGATGATCAGGTCCTGGCTGGCGGAGGTGAGCTGGGCCTGCGCCAGTTCCACCTGGCGCTTGCCCTGCTGCCAGGTGGCGAAGTTGGCCGGCCGGTACAGCGGCTGCGACGCGCTGACGGTGGCGGTGTGCGTGGTGACGCCGCGGTCGATGGCAGGGACGGTGTTCTCGACGTTGGAGCGGCTGGCGCCGGCCGACAGGTTGGCCGACGGCAGGATGCCCGCCTTGGCCTGCTCCGCGCGGAACAGGTTGGCGTCGTACTGCGCCTTGGCCGACTGCCAGGTCGCATCGTATGCGCGCGCCGACTCGTACAGCTCGAGCAGGCTTTGGGCGCGCACCGGGCCCGCGAACGCCGCGCCCAGGGCCACCGACAGAGGCAAGAGCCGCAAATAGCGCCGCAACAGTTTCATGGTCCGTCCTTGTGTGAGAAAGAGTCTTGCCGTGGGGAATCAGTAGCGGGGCACCGCGGGATCGAGCTCGCCCGACCAGGCGTCGATGCCGCCCGCGATATTGGCCAGGCGGTCGAAACCGTTGCCGGCCAGGAACATGGCCACCCGCTGGCTGCGCACCCCGTGATGGCACAGCACCGCGACGGGCTGCTGCGCATCGAGTTCGGCGACACGGGCGGGCACTTCATTCATGGGGATGGCGACCAGCTCGAAGCCGGCCGGCTTCACGCTGGCCGTCTGCAGCTCCCACGGCTCGCGCACGTCCAGCACCACCGGCCTGCTGCCGGGGGGCTGCGACCGGATCCAGGCATCGAGGCCGGCGGGGCGGACTTGGTCGATCATCGATCGATCAGAAGTGGAAGCGCGAGGGCTCGGGGAAATGGGCCAGGCGCGGCGCCATCGTGTCCCAGGGCTGGGCGGTCTCGAAGGACGCCTCGCCGGTGCGCGTGACGATGGTCGTGCGCATCACCGGCTCGAAGCCGACGATCGCGGCCAGGCGCCCGCCGACCTTGAGCTGCGAGAGCATCGCCTGCGGCACCTCGGCGACCGAGCCGGAGAGCACGATCACGTCGAAAGGCGCTTCGGCGGGCAGGCCCTTGGCGCCGTCGGCTTCGCGCACTTCCACGTTGGTGATGCCGGCCTTCTGCAAGTTGGCGCGGGCGGTGCGGGCCAGCTCGCCGTCGATCTCGAGCGTGATCACGCGCTGGGCCCGGTGGGCGAGCAGGGCGGCCATGTAGCCGGAGCCCGTACCCACTTCGAGGACTTTTTCTGTGGGCAGCACATGCAGGTCCTGCAGCAGCCGCGCTTCCACCTTCGGCTCCAGCATGCACTGGCCCCGCTGCAACGCCTCGTCGGCCGGGTCCTTCAGCGGGATCTGCATGTCCACGAAAGCCAGGGCCCTGTGGGCCAGCGGCGCGAAGTCCTCGCGGTGCACCACGGACAGCAGTTCCAGCACCGAAGTGTCCAGCACGTCCCAGGGGCGGATCTGCTGTTCGATCATGTTGAAGCGGGCGTGTTCGAGATTGATTGGTGCGTTCATGATGCTTTCCGGAAGTTAATTTCGTGGGCTACCGCGGAACCGGCTTTGCCGGTCCGCTGGTGGCGCCCCCTTGAGGGGGAGGCGCCGCAGGCGCTTCGGGGGGGAGAGGTCATATCAAGGCAAATGATCGATTTTAGAGGCCGGGACGGCGTCGATGCCGCCTCCACCCCCGGCGGACTTGCGCCGCCTCAAAAACCAGTTCGCCAGGTCGTCCAGGTAGCAGTAGACCACCGGCACCACGACCAGCGTCAGCAGGGAGGACGTGATCACGCCGCCGATCACGGCCTGGCCCATGGGCGCCCGCTGCTCCGAACCCTCGGTCAGGGCGAAGGCCAGCGGCACCATGCCGAAGATCATGGCCAGGGTGGTCATCAGGATCGGTCGCAGCCGCACCCGCGCCGCATGCAGCAGGGCGTCGGTGCGGTTCTGGCCCTGCTCGCGCATGCGGATCGCGAAGTCCACCAGCAGGATGGCGTTCTTGGTCACCAGGCCCATCAGCATGACGATGCCGATGATCGAGAAGATCGACAGGGTCGAGCCGAACATCAGCAGGGCCAGCACCACGCCGATAAGCGTGAGCGGCAGCGACGTCATCAGCGCCATGGGCTGCAGGAAGCTCCTGAACTGGCTGGCCAGGATCATGTAGATGAAGATCACGCCCATGGCCAGGGCGGACACCGCGTAGCCGAACGATTCGGCCATGTTCTTGGTGGAGCCGCTGAACGAATAGCGGTAGCCGGGCGGGAAGGCAATCGTGTCGAGCCGGGCACGGATGTCGTTGGAGATTTCGCCGGCCGAGCGGTTGAAGGTGTTGGCGTTGATCGCCACCTCGCGCGTGAGGTCGCGCCGGTTGATCTGGTTCGGGCCCGTGGATTCCTTCACCGCGGCCACCTGGTTCAGCCGCACGATGCGCGCCGAGCCGTCGGCGTTGGTGCCGGTGGCGAAAGGCAGGCGCTCCAGGTCCTGCGGGGTATTGCGCGCATCGGGCGACATGCGCACGTTCACGTCGTAGGTCTGGTCGTCGGGCGCGCGCCAGTTGCCCACCGTCTGCCCGGCGACCAGGGTGCGCAGCGAACCGGCGATCTGCGCCACCGACAGGCCCAGGTCGGACGCGGCGTCTCGCTTCACTTCGATGTCGATCACCGGCTTGTCGGGCTTGACGCTGGAATCCAGGTCCACCAGGCCGGGGACGTCGCGCACCTTGTCGATGACGAGGCGGGAGAGCCGCTCCAGCTCCTTCAGGTCCTGGCCCTGCAGGGAGAACTCGATCTGCTTGTTGCCGCCCACCGGGTCGAGCAGGCCCACGTGCGTCACCGTGACGCCGGCAACCTGCTTGAGCCGGTCGCGCAACACGCCGGACATCTGGTCGGCGCTGCGGGTGCGCTCCTTGCGGTCGACCAGGCGCACGTAGACCGACGCGTAGATCTTTCCCTGGGCGTTGCCGGTGTTGATGGTCGTGAGCGTGTATTGGACCTCGGGAAACTCGCGCATGATCGACTCGACCTGCCGCGCCTTGGCCTCCGTGGCCTCCAGCGAGGAGCCGACCGGCGTGTAGAAATTGAGCGAGGTCTCCGAGAAGTCGGCCTTGGGCACGAACTCCGTGCCCAGCAGCGGCACCATGACGACGCTGGTGGCGAACACGGCCACCGCGAGCAGCACCGTGGCCAGCTTGTGCACCAGCGACCAGCGCAGGATGCCCTGGTAGGCGTCGGCCGCCCAGTCGGTGGCGCGGTCGAACCAGCCCGTCACGCGGCCGATGGTCTTGTCGTACAGGGTGCGCGGGGCCTCGTGGCGCAAGTGCGCCTCGATTTCAGGGTCGTGCCAGACCGAGGAGAGCATCGGGTCGAGCGTGAAGCTCACGAACATCGAGATCAGCACCGCCGCAACGATGGTGACGCCGAACTCGTGAAAGAACTTGCCGATGATGCCGCCCATGAAGCCGATGGGCAGGAACACCGCGACGATCGAGAACGTGGTGGCCAGCACGGCCAGGCCGATCTCCTGCGTGCCGTCCATCGAGGCCTGGTAAGGCGTCTTGCCCATCTGCACGTGGCGCACGATGTTCTCGCGCACCACGATGGCGTCGTCGATCAGCAGGCCCACGCACAGCGACAGCGCCATCAGCGTGATCATGTTGATCGTGAACCCGAACAGGTTCATGAAGAGGAAGGTGCCGACGATGGAGATCGGCAGGGTGAGGCCGGTGATGACCGTGGAGCGCCACGAGTTCAGGAAGAGGAACACGATCAGCACCGTCAGCAGCGCGCCTTCGATCAGCGTGCGGCGGACGTTCTCGACCGATACGCGGATCGGCCGCGAGTTGTCCGTGATCTGTTCGAGCCTCACGCCCGGCGGCAGCTGCGCCGCCATCTCGGCAACGGTCTTCTTCAGCCCGTCGACCACCTCGATGGTGTTCTCGTCCTGAGATTTCTGCACCGTGAGCAGCAGCGTGCGCCCGCCGTTGTAGAGGGCCAGGCTGTCGATTTCCTGCGCGCCGTCGGCCACGCGGGCGACCTGCTCGACGCGCACGGGTGCACCGTTCTTGCGGGCCACGATGATCTTGCCGAAGTCCTCGGGCCGCTGCATCCGGGCGTCGATCTGCACGACCCGCTCCTGTGCCAGCGAGCGGATCGCGCCGACCGGCAAGTCCTGGTTCTCGTTGCGCACGGCCGCGACGACCTGGTCGGCCGTGATGCCCAGCGCCTCCATGGCCGCCGGGTCGAGGTACACGTTGATCTCGCGCTTGGTGCCGCCCACCAGCGTGACCGAGCCGACGCCGCGCACGTTCTCCAGGCGCTTCTTGAGCACCTGGTCGGACCAGTTGGTCAGCTCCACGGCCGTCATCGCCTTGCCCTTGGCGGCGTCGGGCAGCACGGCCACCGACCAGATCGCCCGGGCGGACGGGTCGAACCGCAGTACGCGCGGCTCCTTCACCTCCGTGCGGAAGGTCGGGCGGATGGACGCCACCTTCTCGCGCACGTCCTCGGCCGCCTTGCGCCCGTCGATGTGCAGCTGGAACTCGATGATGACGACCGACTGGTTCTCGTAGCTGCGCGAGGTGAGGGCGTTGATGCCGGCGATCGAGTTGACGCCTTCCTCGATCTTCTTGGTGACTTCGCTTTCGACGATCTCGGGCGAGGCGCCGGGGTACTCGGCCATCACCACGACCACGGGGAAGTCGATGTTGGGGAACTGGTCCACCTTCAGGCGCTGCAGGGAAAAGAGGCCCAGCACGACGATGGCCAGCATGACCATGGTCGCGAAGACCGGGTTCTTCAGGCTGACGCGGGTGAACCACATACCGGCTTACGGCGCTGTGCGGGCGGCCGAAGCGGCGCGCACCGGCGCCGCGCCGGCCACCGGCTGCGTGAACCGCACGGCCGTGCCTTCACGCAAGGATCCCACGCTCCCGTTGATCACGACGGCGCCGGGCGCGATGCCCTTCACGGCGACCATCGGTTCCTTGCCCGCTTCGCCGCGGGCGCCGAGCTCGACGCCCTTGTGCACGACCTGGTTGTTTTCGACCACCTGCACGTACGGGGAGGGCTTGTCGGTGCGCACGGCGGAAAGCGCCACGGCCAGGGCGGATGTCCGCCCGGTGCCGAGCCTGCCCTGGGCGAACAGGCCGTTGCGCAGGCCCGTGGCGTCGGCAATGGCCAGGTAGGCGAGCACGCTGCGGCTGCCCGCCTGCGCGCTGGGATTGATGCGCGCGACCTTGGCGAGCACGGCCTTCGTGCTGCCTTCGACCTGCAACGACGCTTCCTGCCCCACGCGCACGTCCACGGAGTCGGCGGCGCTGAGCGTCGCCTCCAGCTCCAGGCGGCTCAAGTCGACGATCTCGATCACGCGCGCCTCGACGGCCACGCGTTCGCCCGGCTGGGCGAGACGTTGCGACACGACGCCGGAGATCGGCGCTCGCAGCACGGTGTCCTCCAACGTCTTGCGCGCCACTTCCACGCCGGCGAGCGCGGCCTGGTGGTTGGCCCGCGCGGCCGCGAGGTTGTTCATCGACGTTTCCAGGGCGGTCTTGGAGATGAAGCCCTGGTCCACGAGCGCCTTGTTGTTGTCGAACTGGCGCTGTGCGATGTCGATCTGCGCCTTGGCGGAGTCGGCCTGCTGCTGCGCCTGCCGCACCCGCGCGTTGTACTCGGTGGCATCGACACGCGCGAGCACCTGGCCGGCCTTGACGGTGTCGCCTTCGCGCACCGTGAGGCCCTGGAGCTCGCCGGCGGCCCGTGCCTTCACCAGGGCGGAGTTGAACGCTTTCAGGGAGCCGGAGATCGGCAGGCCCTGCGCCAGTTCGAGCGTTTCAGCCTTCACCACGTCGCTGGCCGCCAGTTCCACCACGGTCTGCGCCTTGGCCACGCTGGCCTGCGCCACCGCCTCCTGCTGGGCCTTGCGCGCCGACAGCGCCCTCATGACGCCGAAGCCGATCAGCAGCAAGGCCAGCGCCAGGGCGAGCCACTTGAAATGGCGCTTGCTCATTTGCGGGGCCGCCCTTCGGGCGTGTCCGTCTTGTCCCCGGGCCGCACGCACATGCCATGCAGCAAGGTTTCCACCTGCGACGCGATATAGCGTTCCGGGTCCAGCGGGTGGTCATGCGGGCTGCACGCGCCGAGCGAGTGCTTCATCATGATCAGGAAGATCATCGGCGCCACGACGCTCATGGCCGCGTATTCCATGTCGAGCTGGCGAAACTCGCCGCGGTCGATGCCCCTCTGGAGGATCCGATGGATCAGCTCCGTGCCCGGGCGTATCACTTCCTGCTGGTAGAAGGCGGTGATGTCCGGGAAGTTGCGCGCCTCGCTGATGATGAGCTTGGTGATGCCGGACGCGCGCGTCGCGCCGATCCGGTCCCACCAAACCTTCATGAAGTAGCGCACGGCGTCCGGCGTGCTGCCCTGGAAGGCCTCGAATTCCGCGTTCCACTCCTTGAAGCGGCCGGAGATGTTCTCGCGCACCACGGCCTTGAAGAGCTCTTCCTTGCTGGGGAAGTAAAGGAACAGCGTGCCCTTGGACACGCCCGCGCGCGCCGCGACTTCCTCGGCGCGGGTGGCGGCGAAGCCCTTCTCGACGAACAGGTCGAGCGCGGCGTCGAGCAGTTCGCCGGGCCGGGCCTCCTTGCGCCGCTCGCGCTTGGCGTGCACCTCGTCGCTGCGCACGGCGATGAATTTGGACAGGGACATGGGAAAATTAATGACTGACTGGTTAGTAATGTATCTTTTGGGGTGCCATCCGTCAACCGGCAAGGTCAGGAAATCGAGGTAAGTGCCTGTTTATTGGGCGTAAACCTGCGGTAAATCAACCGCGGGCGGGCGGGCCGGCGAAAAGGGAACATGATGGGTCATCGCCCTTTTCGGAGAACCGTATCAATCCATTCATCTGGTGTGCCGTGGGCGCCCTTGTCGGCTGGCTCGCGTGGACCCTCGCGCAAGGCGGCGGCCGGATCCTGCTGATCGAGAACATCCTGGTCGGCATCTTCGGCGCCTTCGTCGGCGGCGATTTTCTCGTCGCCCTGATGAACAAGGGTGTCGTGGACGACAAGGTTTTCAAGATGGGATCGCTCGTCTACGCCGTCATGGCCGCCGTCTTGATGCTCCTGATCCTGAAACTGCTTCGCCATGCCGTCGGCCCGATGAAGGCCGGCAAGAAAAAGGCCCGGGCGCGCGGCTGAGTGCCCGGCGCTCGGGCTCCGGGCGCGGCGTAAGATGGCGCCCGTCGTACCGACTCACCGCCTTCGAGCGGGGCTACACATGTCAACTTCCATGCAAACCATCGTCCTGGGCGGCGGCTGCTTCTGGTGCACCGAGGCGGTCTACGTCAAGGTGCGCGGCGTCACCGACGTCGAGTCGGGCTACAGCAACGGCCAGGTCGAGCGGCCCACGTACGAGCAGGTCTGCACCGGCATGACCGGCCACAACGAGGTGGTCAAGCTCACGTACGACCCGGCGCAGGTCAGCGTGCGGCAGATCCTGGAGATCTTTTTCGTGATCCACGACCCCACCACCTTGAACCGCCAGGGCGCCGACAGCGGCACGCAGTACCGCAGCGGCATCTACTACACCACCCCGGAGCAGAAGGAAGCGGCGGACGGGATCATCCGGCAGATGATCCAGGACAAGACGTTCGGCCGCCCCATCGTCACCGAGGTGCTGCCCCTGTCCAGTTACTGGCCGGCGGAGGAGTACCACCAGGACTTCTTCGAGAAGAACCCGAACCAGGGCTATTGCATGGCGGTGGCGGGGCCCAAGGTGGCGAAGTTCCGCAAGACTTTCAAGGACCTCGTGAAGGACTGACGAGCCCGTGATCGAAACGCGCGCCCTCCGCTACGAGTACCCGTCCGGTCCCTCCCTGTCCTTCCACGACGTCGACGTTCCCCAGGGCGCGACGCTGCTGCTGCACGGCAATTCAGGCGCGGGCAAGTCCACCTGGCTGGCGCTCGTCGCCGGCCTGCTGACGCCGGCCGCGGGAGAGGTCGTGGTGGCCGGGCAACCGCTCGCCGGGTTGTCGCGCACCGGCCGTGACGCCTGGCGAGCCCGGCACCTCGGCTTCCTGCCGCAGAAACTTCACCTGAGCGACGCGCTCTCCGTGGAGCGCAATCTCGCGCTCGCGTTCTATGCCGCCGGCGTGCCTGAAAGCCGCATCGCGATGCACCGCGCATTGGACTTGCTGGGCGTCGGTGACCTCGCGGGCCGCCGCCCATATCAGCTCTCGGGCGGGCAGGCGCAACGCGTCGCGCTGGCGCGCACGATCCTGATGGAGCCCAAGGTCATCCTGGCCGACGAACCGACGGCCAGCCTGGACGACGAGGCCGCGCTGACGGGCCTGCGCCTGCTCGAGAACTGCGCCGCCCAGTGCAACGCAACGCTGGTGATCGCCACGCACGACAGGCGCGTGCAGGAGGCGCTGCCGGCCGCGATGGTGTACCGGATCCAGCCGGCGGCAGCGGTGGGCGCCGCGCCATGAAGACGATCGCGCTGGCCTTCCGGTATCTCTGGTCGCGGCCTTTGCAGGCCCTTCTCAACCTGCTGCTGCTCACGCTCGGCCTGGCCTCGATCTCCTTCGTGCTGCTCGCCAGCGAGCAGGTCGACCGCGCCTTCCAGCGCGACCTGGCGGGCATCGACCTTGTCGTGGGCGCCAAGGGCAGCCCGATGCAGCTGATCCTGGCGGGCGTCTTCCACATCGACGTGCCGCCGGGCAACATCCCGCTGGCGGACGTGGAGGAATTGCGCAAGCAGCCGCAGGTGGCCAAGCTGATCCCGTTGAGCCTGGGCGACAGCTTCCGCGGTTTCCGGATCGTCGGCACCACCATGGACTACCTCACCCACTACAAGATGGACTTCGCGCAAGGACAGGCCTGGACGCGGCCCATGGAAGTGGTGCTCGGCTCACAGGTGGCGCAGGGCACGGGCATGGCGACGGATGACAGCTTCGTTGGCAGCCACGGCCTGGGCGGCGGCGGCCACGAGCATGGCGAGAACACGTTCCGCGTCAAGGGCGTGCTCGCGCCGTGCGGCTGCGTGTTGGACCGACTGATCCTCACGGCCACCGAGTCGGTCTGGCAGGTGCACGAAAAGGCGATGGCCGTCGACGACGCGGACCGCAAGCTGCTGGAAGCGGAGCGCGAGGTCACGATCGCGCTGATCGCGTACAAGAGCCCGCTGGCGGCCGTCAGTTTCCCGCGCTACGTCAATGCCAGCACCGGCATGCAGGCGGCCGCGCCCGCGGTCGAAGTCTCGCGGCTGCTGCGCATGCTGGGCGTGGGGTCCGAGGTGCTGCGCGGGGTCGGTGCCGTGCTGCTGTTCACGGCGGCGCTGAGCGTCTTCATCGCGTTCTGGAACGCGGTGCGCGAGCGGCGCGCCGACCTGGCCATGCTGCGGATGCTGGGCGCCACGCCGGCCAAGGTCGCGGCGCTGCTGCTGTGCGAGGCGCTCTGGCTGGCGGTGATGGCTTCGGCGCTGGGGCTGGCCTCCGGCCATGGCTTGACAGCGCTGGTAGGCTATCTGCTGGAGGCGCAACGCTCGCTGCCGGTCACCGGCCGCATCTGGGTGCCCGCCGAGGCATGGATCCCGGTGGCCGCAGTGGCGGTGGCGACGCTCGCGGCGCTGATCCCTGCGGTGACCGCTTCCCGGGTCGATGTGGCCCACCTGCTCAATTCAAGGTGAAGAGATGAAGAAACTGTTGCTGCTCGCCGCGCTCCTCCCGCTGTTGACGCTGGCCGCCGAAAGCCCGGAAGACATCAGGAAGGACGCGCAGCGCCACCGGGCGATGGCCGCGGCCCACGAGGCGGCCGCGAAATGCCTGGAGTCGGGCAAGAACCCGGACGACTGCCAGAAACAATTGCAGGCCGCTTGCAAGGGGCTGGCCATAGGAAAATACTGCGGGATGAAACATGAGCATTAGGAGCAGCGCCATGAAGAGAGCAGTTGTCTTGTTGGCGTTCCTCGCCGCCGCCTCGGCCGGCGCGCAGTTGAGCCCGCCTGTGCCCATGGGCACGGGCCCGGGCGTGCACAGCCCGAACAGCCCGTTCCAGCCGCTGCCCGAGCGCGCGGACGTCGTGCCGTGGTCGCTGCTGACGGCCGTGAAGACCCGCGCCGAGAAAAACAAGCTGCTGCCGAATTTCGAGAAGGCGCAGCTCGAGCTCAACCAGAAGACCCAGCGCGTCCAGGGCTTCATGATGCCGCTGGAGCCCGGCGAGAAGCAGACGCATTTCCTGCTGAGCTCGGTGCCGCTGACGTGCGGCTTCTGCGTGCCCGGCGGGCCGGAAAGCATGGTCGAGGTCAAGACGAAGACGCCGGTGCGCTACACGCTGGACCCGGTGACGGTCGAGGGCAAGTTCGCCGTGCTGGCCGACGACCCGTACGGCCTGTACTACCGCATCACTGACGCCGTCGGCGTGAAGTAATCGCTATCGAGCGTTCCTGGGGTCGGGGCAAGTGCCTGGCCTCTGCCCTGGTCCGGACCAGGACGGGGCCCGGCCGCCTCCGCGAATGTCCCACGTCGCTGGCTGCGCCCGCCGACCAGACGTCAACAGAGCAGACTGCTCTTAGGGCGCCAGCCGCTCCCGCACCCACGTGCCATCGCGCAGCGCGTAGCGCAGCCGGTCGTGCAGGCGGCTCTTGCGGCCCTGCCAGAACTCCCACTGGTCCGGCACCAGCCGGTACCCGCCCCAGTGGGGTGGCCGCGGGGGATTGAGCATGTACTGCGCCCCGTACTTCGCCGCGTTGGTGACCAGCACGGTGCGGCTCGCGATCACCTGGCTTTGCGGGCTGGCCCAGGCGCCGATGCGCGAGTCCAGCGGGCGGGTGGCGAAGTAGGCGTCGCTCTCCTCGGGCGTCGTCTTCTCGACCCGGCCTTCGATGCGCACCACGCGTTCCAGCTCCACCCAATGGAACTGCAGGGCGGCGTACGGGTTGCCCGCCAGCTGCTGGCCCTTGCGGCTGTCGTAGTTGGTGTACCAGGCGATGCCGCGCTCGTCGTAGCCCTTGATCAGCACGATGCGCGTGCTGGGGCGCAGGTCGCTCCCGACGGTGGCCACCGTCATGGCGTTGGGCTCGGGGATTTCGGCGCTGATGGCCTCGCTGAGCCAATGGTCGAACTGGCGCAACGGCTCGGCGTGCGAAGCCTCCTCGCTCAATTCGGCGCGCTCGTAGCTCTTGCGCAACTCGGCAAGGCGGGAGGAAGTCGTGCTCGTCATCGACGGCATTGTCTCATCGCCACCCAGGAATCCAACGGGCGGCAAGCCGGCGCGCTGCTGCATCTCGCCGAGACGTACATCCCGCGCGAATTGCCCTTCAAGTTGGCTTGACGGACAATGGCCCGGAAGGGATGTTTTCCCTGCGAAGGACCTGATGGAAAGCCTCGACCTGCGCGTGCTCGGCGATGCCCTGGCGTGGCGCTGCGACGGCCACGCAGTGACCCTGGTTACGGTGGTGGAGACCTGGGGCAGCGCGCCGCGCCCGCCCGGGGCGCTGCTGGCCGTGCGCGACGACGGCGCGGTGAGCGGCTCGGTCTCGGGCGGCTGCGTCGAGGACGACCTGATCGCGCGGGTCAAGGCGGGCGAGCGCCACGCGGCGCCGGCGATGATCGCCTATGGCGTCAGCAAGGAAGAAGCCGCGCGGTTCGGCCTGCCGTGCGGCGGCACGCTGCGGCTGGTGCAGGAGCCGCTGGTGGACACGCGCTGGGTGGAAGAGGTGCTCGCGCGCACGGCGGCGCACGAACTCGTGTCCCGCACGCTCACGCTGGCCAGCGGCGAAGTGACGCTGGCCGCCGCGACGCGCGACGAGCACATGCAGTTCGACGGCCTGAAGCTCACCACGCTGTTCGGCCCCCGATGGCGCCTGCTGCTGGTGGGCGCCGGCCAGCTCTCGCAAGCCGTCGCGCAGATGGCGGTCATGCTGGACTTCGAGGTTCTGGTGTGCGATCCGAGGGAAGAGTACTCGGGAACCACGGGCATCACCGGCGCCACCCACTTGCCCGGCATGCCGGACGACGTCGTGCGCGAGTTGCATGCGGATGCGCACACGGCCATCGTCGCGCTCACGCATGACCCTAAGCTCGACGACATGGCGCTGCTCGAAGCGCTGCGCTCTCATGCCTTCTATGTGGGCGCCCTCGGCTCCTCGCGCAACCAGGCCGCGCGCAAGAAGCGGCTGGCCGAGCATTTCGACCTGACCGAAGCCGAGCTCGCGCGGCTGCACGGGCCGGTCGGCCTGCGCATCGGCGCCCGGACCCCGGCCGAGATCGCGGTGTCGGTCGTGGCGCAGATCGTCGAAGTCAAGAACCATGCTTCCAACTCCCTCACCCTCTGGGGGAGGGAGGGGGTGGGGGCTTCGGCCGAATGACCTCTCCGGTCGTGCTCGTCCTCGCCTCCGGCCGGGGCGAGCGCTTCATCGCGTCGGGCGGCACCGGCTCCAAGTTGGAGGCGCGCCTGGGCGGCAAAACCGTTCTCGAATGCACGCTGGACGCCGTCCGCGGGAGCGGGTTGCCATGGCACCTGGAAGATGCGGGCCACGAAGGCATGGGCGATTCGATCGCGGCGGGCGTGCGCGCGACGGCGGGCGCTTCGGGTTGGCTGGTGCTGCCGGGCGACCTGCCGCTGGTGCGGCCCGAAAGCCTTCTGGCCGTCGCGGCCGCGCTGGCAACCCACACCGTCGCGGTGCCGCACCACAGAGGCCAGCGGGGGCATCCCGTCGGTTTCGCCGCATCCTGCCGCGACGCGCTGCTGCTGTTGGCAGGCGCGCAAGGCGCGGCGGCGATCGTGCGAGCCCAGCCGCCCGAAGCCGTCATCCACCTCGAGCTCGACGATCCGGGCATCGTCACGGACATCGACACGGTGCAGGACCTCGCCGCGGCGGAGCGGCTGCTGCGGTCGGTGCCGTAGGGTGGTGCGCTTCTGGATCTCGCGGCAAAGCTGTGCGCGAGCGGGCTGCGAGGTCGTCGCGACGTCTCCGCGCTGGATTCTTCAGGAAACGGGGACGACGAACTTGCGGGGCAGGACCCTAGTTGCGGGCGATCACCGCGCAAGCCAGGCGCGGGCCGGCGTTGCCGGTGGGCTGTGTCTTGAAATCGTCGGGGTCGCGGTGGACGATGAGGCCCTTGCCCACCACGTCGGTCGCGCCGCTTCCCACGCTGATGGTGGACGATTCGAAGTTGAAAGTGGCAACGCCCTGGGCATTGGCCTTGAGCGGCGGGAGGTCGCCTGCATGGTGGGGCCCCGCGTCGTGGTTGCCGTGCGGCGCGCCGGTGGGGTTGAAGTGGCCGCCGGTGCTCATGCCGTCGGGGCTGGAGCAGTCCCCCTTCTCGTGCACGTGGAAGCCATGCTCGGCGTTCGGCTTCAGGCCGCGGATTTCGCCCGAGACCTGCACCTTGCCGCCCGACTGCGCGAATCGTACGGAGCCCGTTGCGGTGTTCCCGGCCGTGGGGGCCAATGTCGCGACGGCCCGCGGGCCTGTCACCGTGGCGCAACCGGCCAGCGCGGCGACGGCAGAGAAGGCGAGGACGGCGAGGGTGCGTTGCTGCATGGCAAGGACTCCTTCTGTTGTTGGAAAGAGGGTGGACACGGCGCCCACTGTAGGCGCAAGCGCCGGGCCAGGCAATCCTTGAAAACTACTGCTCCAGGAGCCTGAGCAGGCGCTCGAGGTGGCGGTCGCGGATGTTGTGGCGGCGCAGCTCTTCCAGCGTGCGGTGCGCATACTCGAGCGTCGTGCCGTAGATGCCGGTGGCCTGGCTGAAGATCCGGCGGTACTCGTCTTCGCTCAGAGTGCCGGTGTGGCTGGGGCTCTTGCGCGACAGCGTGAAGGCCAGCGCTTTCACCGGGCCGTGCGTCGTGTGGCAGGTCAGCCACTTCGGGTCGTAGACGGCCGTCGCCATTTCGCGCGACCAGAGTTGGGCGAGCGTCCCGCGCCCGGCCTGCTTGGGGATGCGGAACACCATGCCCTGGCAACAGCCCCCGGACAGCATGCCGAACACCAGGCCCGGCCGCTCGGGCGTGCCGCGGTTGATGCGGCTCCACATCTTCAGCGCGCGATGCCAGCCGTGCACCTTGGCGGGCCGGCGTTCGGCAAAGTCGAAGTCGGGCCGCCAGATCAGCGAGCCGTAACCGAAGACCCAAAGATCCTCGTGGCCGCCCCATTCGTGCAGCACCTGGTCCAGCATCGGCGCCGGATCGCGCAGCGGCTTCAATTCGCTCATGGCCCAACTTTAGCGCCGGGCCATTGCCCCCGTATTTTGGTAACCCGTTCGTAACGGCGGCACACACGCGGGGCCGTGTTCCGGGGTAGGATCGGCCCTGTAATTTTGTTACCAAACCAGATGAAACTCCACCCCGAAGTTGCCGCCGTGACGGACCGCATCCGGCGGCGCAGCGCGCCCGGTCGCGCTGCCTACCTGCGGCTGGTCGACGAGGCCGCGGCACGCGACCGGGGCGCGGATCGCATGGGCTGCGCCAACGTGGCCCATGCCTTTGCCGGCCTGCCGGCCAACGACAAGTTCAAGGTCGTCGCCGAAAAGGCGCCCAACATCGGCATCGTCAATGCCTATAACGACATGTTGTCGGCCCACGTGCCGCTGGGCCGCTACCCCGACATCATCAAGGAAGAGGCGCGCCGCAACGGTGCCACGGCGCAGGTGGCGGGCGGCGTTCCGGCGATGTGCGACGGGGTGACGCAGGGCACGCCGGGCATGGAGCTGAGCCTGTTCTCGCGCGACGTGATCGCGATGGCGACGGCCGTCTCGCTCAGCCACGACGTGTTCGACGCCGCGCTGATGCTCGGCATCTGCGACAAGATCGTGCCCGGCCTGCTGATCGGCGCGCTGCAGTTCGGCCACCTGCCCACGGTGTTCGTGCCCGGCGGGCCGATGCCCAGCGGGCTGTCCAACAGCGAGAAGGCCAAGGTGCGCGAACAGGCGGCGCAGGGGCTGGTGGGCCGCGCCGAACTGCTCGATGCGGAATCGCGCGCCTACCACTCGCCGGGCACGTGTACTTTCTACGGCACGGCCAACAGCAACCAGATGTTGATGGAAGCGATGGGCCTGCACGTACCGGGTACGGCGTTCGTGAACCCGGGCAACGAGCTGCGCGACGAGCTCACCCGCGAGTCGGTGCGCACCGTGCTGGGCATCGTCAAGGCGAAACGTTTCACGCCGATCGGCCGCCTCGTGGACGAGCGCGCGATCGTCAATGCGATGGCGGCGCTGCTCGCGACCGGCGGCTCCACCAACCACCTGATCCACTGGGTCGCGGTGGCGCGCGCGGCCGGCATCACCATCGACTGGGACGATTTCGCGCAGCTGTCCGCCGTCGTGCCGCTGCTGGCGCGCGTCTATCCGAATGGCACGGCGGACGTCAACCAGTTCCAGGCCGCGGGTGGGCCGGGCTTCGTGATCCGCGAGCTGCTCGATGCCGGGCTGATGCACGAGGACGTGCTGACCGTACGCGAGGGCGGGATTCGCGAGTACACGCGCGAGCCCGGATTGCTCCCTCCCCCTCCGGGGGAGGGCAGGGGTGGGGGCTTGCAATGGAGGGACATCGGCCCCTCCCGCGCCATCGACATCGTCCGGCCCGCCGCCGACCCCTTCAGCGCCACCGGCGGCCTGAAGCTGCTCACCGGCAACCTCGGGCGCAGCGTGATCAAGGTCTCGGCGGTTCCCAACGACCGCCACGTGATCGAGGCGCCGGCCCGCGTGTTCAACGCGCAGGACGAACTGCTGCGCGCATTCAACGGCGGCGAGCTCGAACACGACGTGGTTTGCGTGGTGCGCTGGCAGGGACCGCAAGCCAATGGCATGCCGGAGTTGCACAAGCTCACGCCCCCGCTGGCCGTGCTGCAGGGGCGGGGCTTCCGCGTCGCGCTTGTCACCGACGGGCGCATGAGCGGCGCGTCGGGCAAGGTGCCGGCCGCGATCCACGTGTCGCCCGAAGCCGCGGCCGGCGGGCCCCTCGCCAAACTGCATGACGGCGACATCGTGCGCGTGGACGCGGACGCCGGGACCCTGCAGGCGCTGGTTCCGGCCGACGAGTGGGCTGCGCGCGAAACTGCCGCCATGCCCGAGAATCTGAAAACCGCCAACGGCATCGGCGTGGGCCGCGAGATGTTCGCCGCCTTCCGCCGCAACGCGCTGCTGGCCGAGGAGGGTGCGTGCACATGGCTGTAGGAAATGGGGTAACAGGCAAACTGACGCCTTTGCAGGTGATGGCCGATGCGCCGGTGATCCCGGTAATCGTGCTGTCCGACGTGGCGCATGCCGTGCCGCTGGCGCGCGCGCTCGTCGCCGGTGGCGTCCGCATGCTGGAGGTGACGCTGCGCACGCCGGCCGCGCTGGCCTGCATCGAGGCCATCGCGCGCGAGGTGCCCGAAGCCGTCGCCGGTGCGGGCACGGTGCGCAGCGCCGCCGACGCGCAGGCGGCCGCGAAGGCCGGCGCGCGCTTCGCCGTGAGTCCCGGATACACCCACGCCGTCGGCAAGGCCTGCCGGGAACTCGGGCTGCCGCTCCTGCCCGGCGTGGCGACGGGCAGCGAGATCATGATGGCGCAGGAGGACGGCTACACGGCCCTCAAGTTCTTCCCCGCGATGCAGGCGGGCGGCTTGGCGATGCTCAAGGCGTGGCAGGGCCCGTTCGGCGACGTGAAGTTCTGCCCCACCGGCGGAATGACGCCGGCCAACGCCGCGGACTTCCTCGCGTTGGCCAATGTGGTGTGCGTCGGCGGCTCGTGGCTGACGCCGGCCGACGCGGTGGCGCAGGGCGACTGGGCGCGGATCACGCAGCTGGCCCGCGAGGCAGTGGCGTTGAGGGCCTGAGAGCTTAGTGTCCTGTCCTGCAAGCTGTGCGTCTCTGAGTTGTTGGCGGGATCAGGGCGGCGGGGCACTCTACTCCGCGAATGTCCCCCGCCGCCGGGAGGGCGGCTCCTCCTTGATTTCGCTGCGTAGAGCGCCCCGCCGCCCTGATCCTTCCACCTGTGAGGGTGTTCGATGCGTCGAGCGAGCTAACGCTGCCTAAGGGCCGTGGATGGCGGGTGGCCGACGCAGCGAAATAAAGGAGGCGGAAGCGGGCGTACCCGCGCCGGGGGACATTCGCGGAGTTGGCCGCCCGCCGTCCACGGGCCGCCGCCCACACTACGCGGCTTCGGCTTTCCGCTCGATCAGCTCGATCTTGTAGCCGTCCGGGTCGGTGACGAACGCGATCACCGTCGTGCCGCCCTTGACCGGCCCCGGCTCGCGCGTGACGTTGCCGCCACCGGCGCGGATCTTCTCGCAGGCGCCGTACACGTCCGGCACACCCAGCGCGATGTGGCCGTAGGCCGTGCCCAGCTCGTAGCTGTCGACGCCATGGTTGTAGGTGAGCTCGATCTCGGCATGGTCCGGGTTGGTGCCGTAGCCGACGAACGCCAGCGAGTACTTCTGCTCGGGCCGCTCGGTGGTGCGCAGCAGCTTCATGCCGAGCACGCGGGTGTAGAAATCGATGGAGCGTTGCAGGTCGCCCACGCGCAGCATGGTGTGAAGGAGTCTCATGGCTTCCATTATGGCGATGCAGCGTGCGCTTTGCAGGAAGGAGCGCTATGCTGGCGGCGCCATGATCATCATTCCCCAGGTCAGCCTCGCAGGGCCTGCCGACGCGCGGGGCATCGCCGAGATGTCGCGCGACTATGTGGAATACGGCCTCGGCTGGAGCTGGACGCCATCCCGCGTCATGAAGGCGATCCGCGACGACGCCACCAACGTCGCGGTGGTGCGCGAGCGCGGCCTGGTGCTGGGCTTCGGCATCATGCGCTACGGCGAGCAGAAGGCGCACCTGACGCTGCTGGCGGTGCGGCCCACCGAGCGCAAGCGCGGGCTGGGCGCGGTACTGCTCTCGTGGCTGGAGAAAAGCGCACTCACGGCGGGCATCGAGCGCGTGCAACTCGAGGCGCGCTGCGACAACCCCATCGCGATCGCCTTCTACCGCGACCATGGTTATGCAGAGTCGGGGACGGTGCGGGGCTACTACCGCGGCGAGGTCGATGCGCTGAGGCTCGAGAAGGGCCTTTGGACGGTCATCGGCGCCGGATAGGCGGCGGCCCGTACCGGTGGGCACGGGGCCCACCCTACGGCTACTTTGTCGGCAGGTCGAATACCAGGCAAGTCGTGGTGGCGTGCGCATACAGCGTGCCATCGGGGCCGAACAGGCGTGCCTCGGCGGTGGCGAGCTGGCGGCCGCAATGGATCACCTTGCCCTCGGCCCGCACGCGCGGCGCCTTGTTGCCGATCGCGCGCACGAGGTTCACACCCAGTTCGGCCGTGGTGTAGCCGCGGCCGGCGGGCATCATGGTGTGGACGGCACAACCCAGCGCGGAATCGAGCAGCGTCGCGTACCAGCCGCCGTGGATCGTGCCCATCGGGTTCAGGTGCGCCGGCCCGGGCGTGCCCTGGAACATGGCGCGGCCTTCATCGACTTCCAGCAACGTGAAATCCAGGGTCTTCGCGATGGGCGGGTAGGGCACCTCGCCGCGCAGCATGGCCTGCATCATCTCCAGCCCGGTCTTGCCGGCCAGTTGCTGCGGCCGGGCCACGCCCGCGCCCACGCCGGCGTCGAGCCGGGCCATCACTTCACGCTCCTGGGCCAGCCAGGCCTCGAGCTGGTTCATCTGCGACATCGTCTGTCCCTTCAATCGGTGAACAATTAAACTTGCATATGCAATAGTTGCAGCTACAATAATCGACATGGACACCGCTGTCAAGCCGCAGGGCTGCACCAACATCAAGCTGCGCCAGCTCATGCGCCGCGTCGCGAAGCACTACGACGACGAGGTCGGCAAGACCGGCCTGAAGGGCACGCAGTACTCGCTGCTCTCGTACGTCGTGAAGCTCGGCCCCATCCGCCCATCGGACCTGGCGGCGGAGATGAAGATCGGCGCCTCCACGCTCACCCGCAACATGCGCCCGCTGATCGATGCGGGCTGGCTGGAGCTCGGGCCCGGCGCCGACGGCCGCAGCCGCCTGCTCAGTGTCACGCAGGCCGGCCGCGAAAAGCGTCAGGAGGCCCAGCGCCGCTGGCGCGTCGCGCAGGAGGGCATCAACCACACGCTCGGCGCGCGCCGCGTGGTCGAGCTGCATGCGCTCATCGACGAATGCCTCGAATTGCTCTCAGCCCTTCCCGATGGAGAAACCGATGAATGACGCAACCGGTAGCCGGCCGAAGCACGTTGCCTTCTGGCTCGTCCTGCTCGCCGCGGCGGGCACCTTCGCCCTCACCATGGGCACGCGGCAGACGATGGGGCTGTTCCTTTCGCCGCTCAACACCGCCACGGGACTCGGCCTGGGCAGCATCAGCCTCGCGTTCGCGTTCGGGCAGCTCTGGTGGGGGCTCACGCAGCCCTTCGCCGGCGCCATGGCCGACAAGGTCGGCGCGGGCCGCGTCCTGTTCGCCGGCGCGATCCTCGTGGCCGTCGGAACGTTCATCACGCCGCTGATGACGACGACCTGGGGCCTGATCCTCGCCATCGGCGTGCTCTCCGCCGGCGGCGCCGGCATGGCGGGCCCGGCCGTGCTGATGGCGGCCACCACGCGGCTGATATCGCCGGAGAGGCGCGGCCTGGCCGTGGGCATCGTCAACGCCGGTGGATCGTTCGGCCAGTTCGTCATGGCGCCCATTGCCGCGGCGCTGATGGTCGGCGTGGGCTGGGCCGGCGCGATGCAGATCCTGGGCCTGATCGTGCTGCTCGCATTGCCGGCGGCATTCCTCCTCAAAGGCAACTCCCTGCACAGCGCGCCCGCGGGCCAGAAAGTCGTGGGCACCCGCGAGGCGATCCGCGAGGCATTGCGCAACCCCAGCTACCTGATGCTGGCCGCGGGTTTCTTCGTCTGCGGGTTCCACGTGGCCTTCCTCGCCACGCACCTTCCGGGCGTGATTGCCTCGTGCGGCTTGCCGACGCAATGGGCCGGGTGGTCGCTCGCGATGATCGGCCTGTTCAACATCGTCGGCAGCGTGGCCATGGGCTGGGCCGTGGGGCGCTGGCGCATGAAGTCGCTGCTGTCGCTCGTCTATGCCGCGCGTGGCCTCGCGGTCATCGTGTTCCTGCTCGCGCCCAAGACCGGGCCCGTCGTGCTGCTGTTCGCCGCGGTGATGGGCCTCACGTTCCTCTCCACGGTCCCGCCGACCGCGGGCCTGGTCGCCAAGTTCTTCGGCCCCTCGAACATGGCGACCTTGTTCGGCATCGTGATGCTCACGCACCAGGTGGGTGGCTTCCTCGGCGCGTGGCTGGGCGGCAAGGTGTTCGAGGCGACGGGCGCCTACGACTGGGTCTGGTACATCGACATCGTGCTGGCCGTGGGTGCCGCCCTAGTGCACCTGCCGATCCGCGAGGCGGCGCCGCGGCGCATGGCGCGCGCCGCGGCCTGACGCGCCGCGACGGCGGGGTAGCTCAGCGGTGCGGTCAATGGCCGCATCGAGTTGAAAACATTCACGCGTTGCGGCCCCGCGCGCGCCGCCTCCGTTCGATAATTCGAAGCGTTGTCGCACGTTGGGAGGTACCACGCGCATGGCTGCGCAAATGCCATTGCAGGCGGGTGCCGGGCCGGGCCGCAAGGCGGGCGCCTGGCTCCGGCGTTTGCGGCTGCCACGGGCGGCGTGGGTCTATGTGCTCGCGGCCGCGGTGCTGCTGGCGCTCTCGCAGCTCCTGTGGCTCTGGCATTCGTGGCCCGTGCGGCAGATCCTGGACGCTGGACGGCCGGTTGTGGGAGCGTCCGTGTGAAGCCCCTGCCGTGGCGCCGGTGGTCGCCGCTGCTGTCCCCGCGGCGCTGGCCGCTGCGGCACCTCGCGGCGCTCGTGCTCGCCACGTGGGCCGCCGGCCTGGGCGTGGCCGCCGTGCAGCTCGGCGCCTGGAACGACGAGCTGGTGCGTACGCTCCTGCAGATCCGCGCCGACACGGTCTTTCGCACGCGGATGGCGCAGCTGAACGAAACGATCCCGCGCGAGTGGTACCGCAGCAAGGCCTTGTCGCTGCTGGCGGCCAGCGAGAAGCTGCAGGACGACAGCCGCTGGATGCTGTTCCTGCCCGGCTCCTGGCGGCCTTTCGACGACCTGCGGGAACGCCTCGCGGTCCGGATCGAACGCGAATTCAGCGAGATCGCCGTGGACACCATGCGCCGCGAGCTCTTCTTCCGCGCGGCGAAGCTGTCCGGCGTCTCCCAGGACCCCGCCAGCGGCGAGTTGATGGTGGGCAGGGGATGCGCCCAGCCGCCGGTGCCGGCAGGGCTGGAGGCGGGGGGGCTCCCGGGCACCGGCCTCGAACTGCCCGAACTCGTGGCGGTGCAGGGCCACCTCGAGGCGCTGGAGCAGCTCGACAATGCCGTGCGGGCGATGCAGGCGCTGCAGGATCCGGCCACTGCCGATGCGCGGAACCTGCGTGTGCTGATGTCGTACACGCTCGGGGCCGAGGTGCCCGGCCGCCTCTCGCGCAGCGCCTCGCTCTTTCGCGGCGGCCTCGGGACGGCGGACCCGGCGGCGAGCGCATTGGGCATGGCCCACCTGCAGTACGCAGTGCGGTGCAGCCTGGGCAAGGCCATGGCCGCGCTGGACACGCGCCTGTTCGAGCGCAGCGATCTGCTGGCAACGGAGAGTTTTCTCGCGCAGCGGTCGGGGCGGCTGTTCGCGCCCGGCGCGCGGCCACTGCCTTACGCCGAGACGATGCAAGGCCTGCGCGAGGTGATCGCCGCGCTCGACCAGGAGGAAGCCTTGCTCGCTCGCGGCGAGTACGCGTGGCTGCATGGCGCCACACCCGGCCTCGGTCCCGTGCACGAGGCGCTGCTGGAGCGCGTTTCGGCCATCCGGCTGCTCGGCCCCGACGCCGTGGCGCAGGTGCGGCGGCAATCGGGCAGGGTCGCGGAGCAATTCCGTGGGCAATTCACCCGGTCACTGGCCGGCGGCAGCGAACCGGCGCTGGTATGGTTGCCCGATCGCGGCCGGCTGGCGCTGTCGCCGCAGCGCGTCGCGTTGCGCGAGGGCCTCACCACGCTGCTGCGTGAACCGTTCATGGCCGAACCGGCAGGCAAGGCGCTGCCTGCCACGGCGCCGGCCCCCTTGTCGTGGGATTCCCAGCGTTTGGCGCAGGCGCTGTCGTTCGCGGGCGAGCGCCGCCGCTTCGCCGCGGAGATCCTGCCGAAGTTTCCCGCTTCGGCGCGCGGCGGCATCTCGCAGATCGTTCACGCGCAGCTCGCCCAGCTCGTGCAGGACAGCACCGTGGAGGCGATGATCCCCGGCGCGGCCGCCGAGGCGCCCGCGGCGCTCGATGCGGCGGCCTTCCGGGCCCAGCGCGAACAGCTTTCGAAGGTGCAGGCGCTTCTGGCCCAGCTCGGTGCGCGCGAGCGCGCCGAACGGCTGCGCGCGCTGCTCGCGCACGACCTGCTCGAGCGGTTGGCGCTTTCCGAGCAGGCGCTGTGGCGCTCCCCCCTCTTTTCGGCGCGGACGCAGGATTTCGGCTGGTGGCAGGGCGAAGGCTCGCCCATCCTGCTGGCCTTCGGAGCCGCGGATGCCCTGACGTTGAAATACCTGCTGGCCCAGCAGTTCGCGGAAATGGAAGAGGGCGGGCGGCACGCGGCCGTGCTGCTGCCCTTTGCCGATCCATCGATCGGGGCCAGCCCCTCCGTCGCGCGCTGGCGAGAGATGATTCCCGAGCTGCAGCGGTGGCGTTCGGGCGCGGGCGGCAGCGTGACCGCGCTCCAGCGCTACCTGCTCACGCTCGCGCCCCAGCTGACCCGGGCGAACTGCGCCGAGCGGCTCTCCGCCAACCCGGTGCCCGAGGGCGCTGTCGACGAGTTCACCCGCCGCCACCTGCATCTGCACCGGGCGCTGCAGCGGCGGTGCGCGGAATTGCGCTTCGCCAGGGCCTGGTAGCGCCGGCATGACATGACGCAAGGGCGCCCGCCGCGGCTTTGGTATCGTGTGGGCTTCGCCCACTTCCTCGCCGAGACACGCGCATGCAAAGACGCTACCTCCTGACCTCCGCCGCGGCCGCCGTCCTGGCCCTCGCCGCCTGCAAGGACAGCCCGCCGGCTCCGGGCGCGGCCAAGGCGCAGGCCCAGCCCGTGTCGACGGCCGCGATCGAGGCCGGCGCCAAGGGCTTCGTGGTCGGCTCGCCCATGAGCGTGCGCACGGTCTACGTGTTCTTCGACGCGCAGTGCCCGCACTGCTCGGCGCTGTGGCGCGCGGCCAAGCCGCTCAAGTCGCAGGCCAAGTTCGTCTGGATTCCGGTGGGCCTGATCAACAAGTCCAGCGAGGCCCAGGGCGCGGCGCTGCTGGCCGCGAAGGATCCCGTCGCCCTGATGGATGAGCACGAGGCGTCCATGGCCGCGCAGAAGGGCGGCATCTCCGGGATGGGGGATTTCGACGCGCAGCGCGAGCTGGTGAAGAAGAACACGGCGCTCTTGAACAGCTTCGGCTTCGCGTCCGTCCCGAGCATCGTCGCGATGCACGCCCAGACGGGCGCTCTCGTCACAAGGGAAGGTTCGATGCCGACGGCGACACTGGCGGCCCTGCTCGGCCTCCAGGCGCCGGCGCAATAGTCAGGCCCGGCTGGGCGGGCCGTTGCCCGACGCGCCCACGCTGCTGTTGCTGAAGGCGAAGTCGCTGCCCGTGCGCCGCCAGGGCTCGCTGGCATCGCCGATGAGCTCGCGGCACAGCGCGATCATCTCGTCGATCAGGTCCTCCTGAGCGCCCCGCAGTTGCTGGTACTGCCGGTCCTCGTAGGCCGGGCGCCACCCGGAGTTCTGGCTCAGCCGCAGCAGGTTCTGCTGCCACAGGTATTCGATGACGCGGCTGTGGGCCTGCAACAGGCGCACCATGTGCTGGGACAGGTCGGGGAAGCAGTCGCGCTTGATCTGCCGCGCCTGCGTCAGCGGTTCGGGCGACGTGAGCTCCTCCACGCTGCCTGCCGTGAAAGGCTGGTCGCGCTGGAAATCGATCCAGGCCGAATACTCGCGCAACGCGTGGATCAGCCGGTAACCCTGGGCGCGCAAATGTTGTGCGCGCACCCGGCGAAGGTGCCGCATCCAGCGGTACACCGCGGTGGCCGCGGCCACCAGGCTCAATCCGCCGATCAGCGAGGGGAGGAGGAGGTCGTCGATAGGAAACATGATGCCACCACGCCCGATGCTGAGGCACGGAAACTCAAGTGGTTGTAGGACGAAACGCCGTCGCGTCCGACCAGCGGCTGCCGAGGGGCGCTAGACGGGCACCGTGTAATTGAGTGTCATCCGGCCGCCATCGACGACGACGATTTCGCCGGTGACGTAGCTGGCGGCGTCGCTCGCGAGGAAGGCCACCGTATCCGCGATTTCCGCGGGCTCCCCCAGGCGCTTCATCGGCGTGCGGCTCATGATGCGAGCCAGGGCTTCTTCGCTCGTCAGCACGGCCCGGGCGGCCAGTTCCGTCGCGATGGTGCCGGGCGCCACTGCGTTGACGCGGATGCCCTTGTCGGCCAGGGCCAGCGCCATCACGCGCGTGAGCTGGTTGATGCCGCCCTTGCTCACGTTGTAGCTGGCGATCGTGGGGATGGTGAGCACGCCGTTGACGGAACTCATGTTCACGATGGCGCCGCGCGACGCATGCCCGCCCTCATCCGTTCGTGGCTTCGCTTTCGCCATCTCGCGCGCCACGGCCTGGCCCATGAGGAACGAGCCCTTGAGGTTCACGCGCAGTACCGCGTCGAAGTCCTCCTCGGTCACCTCCAGGAAATCGGCCGCCTTGAAGATGCCTGCGTTGTTCACCAGCACGTCGATGCGGCCGTGGGCCTGCACGGTCTTGGCCACGACGGCATCGACGTCGGCCTTGTCGCCCACGTCGCAATGCACGTACAGGCCGCCGAGCTCCCGGGCGAGCGCCTTGCCGCGCTGGTCGTCGACGTCCACGATCACCGTGCTGGCGCCTTCGCGCGCGAAGCGCCTGGCGCACGCTTCACCGATGCCCTGGGCGCCGCCCGTGACGATGCAGACGCGGCCGCGCAGGCCGAAATTGATGGGGGAGGCGGAGGCGGAAACGGGCGTGTTCATGCCCGGATGGTACCCGCGCAAGCCGCCATGAAATCGAGGGCGTTACGCTTGACCTCGGCCGGGGCGAGGCCGCTCCTGTAGAGCGCGGAGCCGATCCCGAAGCCGCTTGCGCCGGCCACGCGATACGCCGCCATGTTGGCCGTGGTGATGCCGCCCACGGGCAGCAGCAGGGCGTCGCGCGGCAGGACGGCGCGCAGCGCCTTCACCGCGGCGGGCGGGATCATCTCCGAGGGGAACAGTTTGAGGCCGGTGGCGCCCGCGTCGAGCGCGGCGAAGGCTTCTGTTGCCGTGAAAACGCCGGGCAGGCACACCATGCCGAGCGCAACCGCTTCCCGGACCACCGCGGCGTTGAAGTTCGGCGCAACGACCAGTCGCCCGCCGGCCTCATGCACTTCTTGGACCTGCCGGGCAGTGAGCACCGTGCCGGCGCCCACCAGCGCATCGGGTTGCGCCCTGGCGAGCGCGGCGATGCTCTCAAGCGGTTCGGGGGAATTGAGGGGTACCTCGATCAACTTCCAGCCGCTCGCGACCAGCGCTTCGCCGATGGGCACCGCCTCGCCGGGCCGAAGGCCGCGCAGGATGGCAATGAGCGGGCAGGCGGCCAGCGCGTTCGTGAAATCATCGAGGGCGTTCATGCGGTGTCCTCCAGGGTTCGCGCGATCGCCCCGAGGCCGCGCCAGGTCGCTTCCGGACCGAGCCTGCGCGCCGGGATGCCGAGCAACCGCAGCGCGAGCTCGTAGCGTTGCGTGAGCGCGGCCGCGCCGACGATGACGATGGGATCGGCCAGGCGATGCAGGTGCTGCGAGCGCAGCTCCTCGCCGATCACCAGGCCCGACAGGTAGCTCGGCAGGGCCGGTGGCGGCAGCGCGCCGAACAGGGACAGGGTGCGCGCGCTGAATGCAGCGTGCAGGAGGTTGCCCGCCTGCACGGCATGGCGCACGCCGCGTTCGAAGGCGTGCTCGTCCAGCGCCCCGTCATCCGCCGGCATCGTGCGCGAGAGGATGGAGTGCTGCCGCAGCAACCCATAGAACTCGCCGGTCATGAAAGTCGAGAACGATTCGATGCGGCGTCCCGCCACGCGCACCCACTTGCTGTGCGTGCCGGGCAGGACGAACAGGCCGTCGGCGATGCCCAGCAGGTCCAGCGCGCCGTACACCTGCGCCTCCTCGCCCCGCATGACGTCCGGCACGCCGCCCTGCTGGCAGGTGAGGCCGGGGACGATCGCGATGCGCCCCGGTTCGACCCATGCCAGCGCCGCCGCGATGTCCGCGAAGCCGGCCGGGCAGGGGCAGTAGGGCGCCTCCTGCCACCCCTGCCGGCTGCCGACCATGCCCCCGAGCAGGAATAGCGCGTCCGGCACGGCCTGCCATCGCGCGGTGGCCTTCTCGAAGACCTGGGGGAAATCGCCGGCCGCGACGGTGAGGATGCCGCGCGGCAGCGATTGCTCCTCCACCACGCCTCCCGCTTCGTCCAGCAGCGCGACCCTCAGCGACGAGGTACCCCAGTCGAGCGCGACCAGCGGCCTCACAGCAGGGCCTCCACCTGCCCGGGCCGTGGCAGCGGGGCGACTGCGCCGTACCCCTGCACCGCGACCGCCGCGGCGGCGTTGGCGTAGCGGGCGGCGTCGAACAGGGAGTCACCGGCGCAGAGGCGTGCGAGCAGGTTGCCGCAGAAGCAGTCGCCGGCGCCGGTGGCGTCCACCACTTCCACGCGAAGGCCCGGGATGTGTTCACGGCGGTTGCCGTCGCTTGCCACTGCGCCCGCACCGCCGAGCTTGAGCACCACCTGCTTCGCGCCGAGCGAGTGGCCCCAGTCGATGATCGCGTCGGGATCGCCTTGCCCCGTGATGGCGGTGACGTCGTCCACGCTCGGCAGGAACAGGTCGCAGAGGCCGATGGCCCGTGTGATCGCGGCGCGTGCGTCATCCAGCGACCAGAGCTTGAGGCGCAGGTTGGAATCGAGGGAAACGATCGTGCCGGCGTTGCGCGCTTCGGCCATCGCTTCGAACGCCGTGCCCCTCGCACTGGGCGAGATTGCCAGCGAGATGCCCGAGACATGCAGGATCTTCGACTGCCGCACCACCTCGCGCGGCAGCCACTGCGGCGTCATGCGGCTGGCCGCCGAGCCCGCGCGAAGGTAGCTGAACTCGTGGCCCCGCTCGCCGTGCGTGACGAAGTAGATGCCGGTAGGCGCCTGCGCGTCGCGCTCGATGCCGGAGGTGTCCACGCCTTCGCGCTGCCACAGCGCCATCAGCGCGTCGCCGAAGGTGTCCTGGCCCAGGCGGGTGAGGTAAGTCGTGCGCGCGCCGGCCCGGGCGGCGGCGATCACCGCGTTGCTGGTGTCACCGCCGAAGCCCTGCAGGTACTGCGGCTGGCCGGGCTGCGTCTGGTTGAATTCCAGCATGGCCTCGCCGAGTGCGGCCACGTCGAAAGGCTTGTCCATGGCGCAGCGTACTCCGGCCGATGCGCGTTGTTCAATGATTGTCTCTGGGAACGAACGCGCCCCGCTTGCCCACCAGGAAGTCGAGGTCCACGCCCTCGTCGGCCTGCAGCACGTGGTCGACGTACAGCTTCCAGTAGCCCGACTTCAGTGGCGGCTCCGGCGCCGTCCATTGCGCCAGGCGCCTGGCGAGTTCCTCGTCGCTGATGTGCAGCTGGATGCGGCGGTTGGGCACGTCGAGTTCGATGAGGTCGCCGTTTTGCACGATGGCCAGGGGCCCGCCGGCCGCGGCCTCGGGCGCGGTGTGCAGCACCACGGTGCCATAGGCCGTGCCGCTCATGCGCGCGTCGCTGATGCGGACCATGTCGGTGATGCCCTTGCGCAGCACCTTGGGCGGCAGCGGCATGTTGCCCACTTCCGCCATGCCGGGGTAGCCCTTGGGGCCGCAGTTCTTGAGCACCAGCACGCAGGTCTCGTCCACGTCCAGGTTCTCGTCGTCGATGCGCGTGTGGAAATCCTCGATGTTCTCGAACACCACGGCGCGGCCCTTGTGCACCATCAGTTCCGGCGTCGCCGCGCTGGGCTTGATCACGGCTCCGCGCGGCGCGAGGTTGCCGCGCAGCACGGCGATGCCGGCGTTGGCCTTGAACGGCTCCTTGAATGTCTTGATGACGCGCGGGTCGTAGTTCTGCGCATCGGCGATGTTCTCGGCCACGGTCCTGCCGCTGGCGGTGACGATGTCCGTGTGCAGCAGGTGGGCGATCTCCTTCATGACGACGGGCAGGCCGCCCGCGTAGCAGAAATCTTCCATCAGGTGCTCGCCCGAGGGCTGCAGGTTCACGAGGCAGGGCAGTTCGCTGGCAAGCCGGTCGAAGTCCTCGATGGTGAGCTCGACGCCGATGCGCCGCGCCATCGCGACGAGGTGGATCACCGCGTTGGTCGAACCGCCGATGGCCGCCAGAGTACGGATGGCGTTCTCGAAGGCCTCGCGCGTGAGGATGGTGGACAGCTTCTGGTCGGTGTGGACCATCTCCACGATGCGCCGGCCGGCGTTGCGAGCCAGCACGTTGCGGCGACCGTCGACGGCGGGGTAGGCCGCGTTGCCGGGCAAGCCCAGCCCGAGCGCCTCGACCATGCTGGCCATCGTCGATGCGGTGCCCATCGTCATGCAGTGGCCGTGGCTGCGGTGCATGCAGCTCTCGGCCTCGAAGAAGTCCTGCAGCTTGAGGGTGCCGGCGCGCACCTGCTCGCTCATGCTCCACACGCCGGTACCCGATCCCAGCTCCTGTCCGCGCCACTTGCCGTTCAGCATCGGACCGCCGGAAACGCCGATGGTCGGCAGGTCCACGCTGGCGGCCCCCATCACGAGCGAGGGCGTGGTCTTGTCGCAACCCATGAGCAGCACGACGCCATCGATCGGGTTGCCGCGGATGGACTCTTCGACGTCCATGCTGGCCAGGTTGCGGTACAGCATCGCCGTGGGCCGCAGCAGCGTCTCGCCCAGCGACATCACCGGGAATTCCAGCGGGAAGCCACCGGCCTCGTACACGCCGATCTTGACCTGCTCCGCCAGTGTGCGGAAATGCGAATTGCAGGGCGTGAGCTCGCTGTAGGTGTTGCAGATGCCGATCACGGGCCGGCCGTCGAACTGGTCGTGCGGCACGCCCTTGCCCTTGACCCAGCTGCGGTACGCGAAACCGTCGCGATCCTGGCGGCCGAACCATTGCTGGCTGCGCAATTCGGAAGGCTTTTTACGGGGCTTGTCCTGCATTTCCTTGGCTCCACTCTCTTTGTTTCGTTGGCGCGGGGGACTCGGGTTTTCCCTTTCTCCGGCCCGCCTCGCTTACATCATATGATATCCATCTCGCGCAAGCGCCACCCCAGAACTCCGAAAGCTCCATGGCAACGATGAAGAACGTGCACGGCAATACGGTGGACCACCTCGGTGAGGCCATCGTCGCCGGTCGTTATGCCACCGGCGCCTCGATCCCGCCCGAGCCGAAGCTGTGCGAGGAGCTGGGCGTCAGCCGCACCGTGATCCGCGAGTCGGTCAAGTCCCTGGTCGCCAAGGGGCTGGTGTCGACCGGCCCCAAGGTCGGTACCCGGGTCCTGCCCGAGGAAGCATGGAACTGGTTCGACCCGGACGTCATCATGTGGAAGTCCAAGTCCGGCCTCACCCGGGAGTTCCTGCAGGACCTGCAGGAGCTGCGGCGGGTGGTGGAGCCCGCCGCCGTGCGGATGGCCGCGGAGCGCGCCACCGCGCAGGACCTCGCCGAAATCGAAGCCGCGTATGAAGGCATGCGCAAGGCCGTGGAGGAGGGCGGCGATTACGTCACGTACGACCTGCGCTTCCACCAGGGGTTGCTGCGCGCCTGCCGCAACCGCATGATGGTCCAGATGAGCAAGGCCCTGAGCGCGCTGCTGCGCACCAGCTTCGAGATTTCCACGACGCGCAAGGACGGCCCCAAGCTGTCGTTGCCGCTGCACCGGGCGGTGCTCGACGCGGTGGCCGCGCACGACCCCGCGAAAGCCGAAATATCCATCCTCGTCCTGATCGATGGGGCACGGCAGGACATCGACGACGTGCTTGCCACCCGCCGGAAACTGCCGAGCCTGAACATTCCGGCTCAGCGGCTGAAGGCCGCGGCCTAAAGCGACGACATGAAAAAGCCCATCGACCTCTTCTTCCAGCTGCTCGAACTGCTCGTGGTGGCCTGCATGGTGGCGATGGTCATCATGGTGTTCGGCAACGTGGTGCTGCGCTACGGCTTCAACTCGGGGATCATGGTCTCCGACGAGATGTCGCGGTATTGCTTCATCTGGCTCACCTACATCGGGGCCATGATCGCGATGCGCGAGCGCGGCCACCTGGGCGTGGACACGCTGGTCAAGCACCTGCCGGTGATGGGCAAGAAGGCCTGCCTGTTCGCCAGCGAGGCGCTGATGCTGTTCACCAACGGGCTGTTCTTCCTGGGCACCTGGAAGATGCACGAACTGCAGGTGACCAACGTGTCGCCGGTGGTGGGCATCTCGATGATCTGGGTCTATGGCATCGGCTACGTCGTTGCCGTCGTGATGGCGCTCTTCAACCTCAGCGTGCTGTATCGCCTCTTCACCGGGACGCTCAGCGAGGAGGAGCTCGTGCAGGTCGTGGAATCGGAGGACGTGCCCCATTCGGTGCCGATGCCTTTGTCCGGGGGAGAGAAGGCATGACGGTTTCGGTCTTCGTCTTCAGCCTTCTGGGCGCCATGGCGATCGGCATGCCGATCGCGTACGCGTTGCTGGTGTGCGGGCTCGCCCTGATGGGGTTCATGGCGTACACCGGCGCGCTGCCCGCGTTCGACAGCCAGATCCTCGCCCAGCGCTTCGTGGACGGTGCCGACAACTTCCCGCTGCTGGCCGTGCCGTTCTTCCTGCTGGCCGGCGAGTTCATGAACGCGGGCGGGCTGTCGCGCCGCATCGTCAACCTGGCCATGGCCTGGGTCGGGCATTTCCGCGGCGGCCTGGGCTACGTGGCGGTGCTTGCCGCCGTGATCATGGCGTCGCTTTCGGGCTCGGCGGTGGCGGACACGGCCGCGCTCTCCGCGCTCCTGATCCCCATGATGAAGCAGGCCGGCTACCAGGTGAACCGTTCCGCGGGCCTGATCGCCGCCGGCGGCATCATCGCGCCCGTGATCCCGCCTTCGATCGGGATGATCATTTTCGGCGTGGCCGGCAACGTGTCGATCACCAAGCTGTTCCTCGCCGGTATCGTGCCGGGTGTCCTGATGGGCGCGGCGATCGGCCTCACCTGGTGGTGGCTGGCGCGGCGGGAAAAGATCCAGCCGGCCCCCCGCGTCGGCATGGCCGAACGCCTGCGCATCACCTGGCAGGGCAGCCTGGCGCTGGCGCTGCCGGTCGTCATCCTGGGGGGCATGAAGTTCGGCGTGTTCACCCCGACCGAGGCGGCCGTCGTCGCCGCCGTGTACAGCTTCGTGGTGGGGATGTTCGTTTACCGCGAACTCAAGGTCCGCGACCTCTACGGCCTGGTGCTGGCGGCGGGCAAGACCACGGCCATCGTGATGTTCCTGGTGGCCGCCGCGATGGTGAGCGCCTGGCTGATCACGGTGGCCAACATCCCGACCGAGGTGGCCAACCTGCTCGAGCCGTTCATGGGCAACAAGACCATGCTCATGTTCGTGATGATGGTGATCGTCGTGATCGTGGGCACCGCGCTGGACTTCACGCCCACGGTGCTGATCCTGACGCCGGTCCTGATGCCCGTCGTGTTGAAGGCCGGCATCGACCCCGTCTACTTCGGCGTGATGTTCATCATGAACAACGCCATCGGCCTGATCACTCCGCCGGTGGGCACCGTGCTCAACGTGGTGTGCGGCGTCGCCAAGATCACGCTCGACGACGCCTTCAAGGGCGTCATGCCGTTCTTCCTGGCCCAGCTGGCCGTGCTGTTCACGCTGGTGATGTTTCCCGAAATCGTCCTCGTGCCGCTCAAGTGGCTGATGCGATGAGCCTTCCCTTTTTCCGTCCTGTCGTTTACCTCAAGGAGATCCTCATGTTCAAACGACGTACCCTGGTCGCATTCGCGGCCACCGCCCTGCTCGCAGCGGCCCCCGCCTTCGCGCAGTTCGCCGATCGCACCATCAAGTTCACCAACGGGGTGAACGAGGACCACCCGGTCGGCGTCGGCGTGAAGAAGATGCAGGAAATTCTGGCGGCCAAGACCGGCGGCAAGATGAAGATCAACGCGTTCTGGGGCGGCGCCGCCGGCGGCGACCTGCCCGCGACGCAGGCGCTGCGCGCCGGCACGCAGGAGATGGTGTGCACGTCCTCCTCGCCGCTGGTGGGCATCGTCAAGGAACTGGGCGTGTTCGACCTGCCCTTCCTCTTCGCCAACGAGCGCGAAGCCGACGCGGTGCTCGACGGCCCGGCCGGCCAGTACTTCAACAAGAAGCTGGAAGAAGCGGGCCTGGTGAACCTCGCCTACTGGGAGAACGGTTTTCGCAACCTCACCAACAGCAAGCGCCCGGTGGCCAAGGTCGAGGACTTCGACGGCGTGAAGGTGCGCGTGATGCAGAACAACATCTTCCTGGACACGTTCAAGACGCTCGGCACCAACGCCGTCCCGATGGCGTTCGGCGAGGTGTTCACCGCGCTCGAGACCAAGACCATCGACGGCCAGGAGAACCCCTTCGTCACCATCGAGACGTCGAAGTTCAACGAGGTGCAGAAGTACCTGTCGGTCACCCGCCACGCGTACACCCCGTTCCTGGTGCTGTACAGCAAGAAGCTGTGGGACCAGCTGAACCCGCAGGAGCAGGCCGTGCTGCGTGAAGCGGCCATCGAAGGCCAGAAGGTGCAGCGCGCTGCCAACCGCAGCCTGAACGAAAAGTCGCTGGCGAGCCTCAAGGCCAAGGGCATGCAGGTCAACGACGTCACGCCGGCCGAGCAGCGCCGCATGTTCGAGAAGGTGAAGCCCGTCTACGACAAGAACGTGCCGACGATCGGCCCGGAAGCCGTCAACGTCGTGCTGGACGCGCTGAAGAAGGCGCGCGGCGGGTAAACGGACGACACGCCGGCGGTCCCCACCAGCGGGCCGCCGGCGATCAGGGCGCCGTGAAGATCACCCAACTGGAGACCGTCCGCCTGGGCGAGTTTCCCAACATCCTCTGGGTCCGCATCCACACCGACGAAGGCCTCGTCGGCCTGGGCGAGACCTTCATGGGCGCGCAGGCCGTCGAGGCCTACCTGCACGAGTGGGCAGCGCCGCGCCTCAAGGGGCAGGATGCCCTGGCCATCGAATCGCGCAATCGCGACCTCACGGGTTACCTCGGCTGGCGCGGCTCCGGCGTGGAGACGCGTGGCAATTCCGCGGTGGACATCGCCCTGTGGGACATCTTCGGCAAGGCGGCCGGCATGCCGGTCCACACCGCGCTGGGCGGCAAGAGCCGCGACGCGATCCGCATCTACAACACCTGCGCCGGCTACCAGTACATTCGCAGCGACGCCAACCAGACCTCCTCCAACTGGGGGCTGGGGAACGCCAGCGGGCCGTACGAAGACCTGCAGGGATTCCTGCACCATGCCGACGAACTGGCGCAGTCGCTGCTGTCCGAGGGCGTGACGGCCATGAAGATCTGGCCGTTCGACCCGGCGGCCGAGAAGAGCCACGGCCAGTACATCAGCAACGCCGACCTGGACGCGGCGCTGGAACCGTTCCGCAAGATCCGTAGCGCGGTGGGCGACCGCATGGACATCATGGTGGAGTTCCACAGCCTGTGGCGGCTGCCGATGGCGCAGAAGATTGCCCGCGCGCTCAAGCCGTTCAACACTTTCTGGCACGAGGACGCGATCCGCATGGATTCGCTGGACCTTTTGAAGCAGTACGCGAAGGACTGCGAGGCGCTGATCTGCGCCAGCGAGACCCTCAGCTACAAGTGGGGCTTCAAGGATTACCTCCAGACCGGCGTGGCCGGCGTCGCGATGCTCGACCTGAGCTGGTGCGGGGGCCTCACGGAAGCCCGCAAGATCGCCGGCATGGCCGACGCCTGGCAACTGCCCGTGGCGCCGCACGACTGCACCGGGCCGGTGGTCTGGGCCGCTTCGACGCACCTGTCGCTGCACGCGCCCAACGCGCTGGTGCAGGAAAGCGTGCGTGCCTTCTACACCGGCTGGTACAAGGAGCTCGTCACCGAGCTTCCGGTAGTCAAGGACGGGATGATCAGCCTGTCGGACAAGCCGGGCCTCGGGCTGGAACTGCTGCCCGACCTCCACAAGCGCGCCGACGCGATCGTTCGCGTGTCCTGAAGGCGCCGACCTTGGGGCCCGCGCCGGGCACGGCGCTACAATTTGTCTATACAAGATTTGCAGGCCCGCCCGGTCCATGCAGGCGGACCGGTGCGGCGCCCGCCCGCCGGAAACAAGTTGGAGAGAGGGTAGACCCCGTGCCGGACTCGAAGGACTCATCGGGTGTCGATGCCACGCCCGCCGTGGACGACCCGGGCCGCTGGCTTGGCAACGCCGAGTTGCTGGACCTGGAGGACCCCAAGCTGCGCCTGCGGGCGCACGCCCTGACGCAGCTTTGCAAGACCGAGCGCGAGAAGGCGCTGGCGCTCTATGGCTTCGTCAAGCGCATCCCGTTTTCCAGGCCCTTCAAGTTGCGCATGCGCACCGCCCGCGAGGTGATGGACGCCGGGCGCGGGGATGCGGACGACAAGGCGGCCGTGCTGATCGCCCTGCTGCGCGCGGCCGATATCCCGGCCCGCCTGCGCTATATCGAGCTGCGCGGCGAAATCCTGCGCGGCCTGACCTCCAGCGTCACGTCGGCGGCGCGGCCGCTGGCGGAAATCTGGCTGGGCGGCCGCTGGCTGCGCACCGACACCTACATCTTCGACGCCGCCTACATGGCAGCCGCGCGCCAGCGCATCAAGGACCAGGACTGGGAGTGGGGCTACGGCATCCACCGCAACGGCAACACGATCTGGAGCGGCGCGGGCGATGCCTTCCTGGGTGGCATGCCCACCGGGGAGGACCCGATGGTGCTCGACGACCTGGGGTGCTTCAACGACCCGCTCGAGCTGATCACTTCGGCCGCCTGGCAGAGTGCGCACCCGCGCCTGCCGCGCGCCGTCCAGTGGAACGTGCTGGCGCCCCTGATGGAGAAAGTCGTTCGCGAATTGCGCGAGGAGGCGTCCTCCGGCACCGGCGCGCCCGCGCAACGCCGCAGTTCCTGAGCGGCGCTTGCGTTCGGCAGGCGATTCAAGTTGAATCGCCCGATGACGAAATTCAAGCATTATTCCCAGCGCCCTGACGCGCTCGGCCCCGAGTACCTGCAGGCCGAATTCGCTGTCGTCCTCGCAGCGCTGCCGGCCGCCGATGCTGCGCCCGATCCGGGTTTGTGGGTCGACGCCATTGCCCGCTGGAACGCGTTGCGCGCATACATCGAGGGCGAGCGCGCGCGCCTGGGCTACGCCTACAGCAAGAACTGCCTGGACCCGGCGCTCGAGGCGCAGGATCGCCACTTCCGCGAGAAGATCCTTCCCGTGCAGGAAGAGGGCGACTCGCAGTTCCTGCGCGCACTGGGCGCGACGCCGCACCGCGCCGCCATCGCGGCGCGCTACGGGCAGTACTTCCTCGACCGCATGGCGGCGGGGCAGCAGACGGTCGAGCCCGTGAATTCCGGCCTGCGGGTGCAGCTGGGCGAGCTGGCCATGCAGTACGACAAGGCCATCGCCTCCGGCGAGGTGACTGTCGGTGGGGAGCCGATGACCCTGACGAAGGCGCTGGGCATCGCGCAGGGCTCCGACCACGCGGCCGTGCGCCGCGAAGCCTACGTCGCGTACCGCGACTGGTTCGTGCGCAATCGCGAGTCGCTGGCCGGCCTGTACGGGCGGATGGTGGCGTTGCGCGACGAGATGGGCCGCAACCTCGGCCACGCGAATTTCGTCGCGCTGGGCTACGCCGGCATGAGCCGCACGGACTACGGCCCGGCGGAAGCGGCGCAGTTCCGCCGTGGCGTGCGCGACCACTTCGTTCCCTTGCAGCGCAAGCTGATCGAGCGCCAGGCGCGCGAGCTCGGCACGGCCACGCTCAAGCCCTGGGACGCGGGCTTCCACCCGTCGCTCGGCATCCCGCTGGGGGCCGTGCCGGTGGAAGGCCAGCTCGACGCCGCGCAGCGCGTCTTCTCGAAACTGTCGCCGCGGCTGGCGGGCCACTTCCAGCACATGCGCGCGAACAGCCTGATCGACCTGGATAACCGCAAGGGCAAGCGCGGCGGCGCGTTCTGCACGTCGTTCCCCGACACGGGCGAGGTGGCGATCTTCTGCAACTCGACCGGCCAGGCGTCGGACGTGCGCACACTCACCCACGAAATGGGGCACGCGTTCCAGGCCTGGGAGTCGCAGGCCATCGAGCTGGTCGAACTGCAGTGGCCCACCGCGGACGCGGCGGAGATCCACTCGATGGGCATGGAGTACCTGTCGCTCAGGCATATCGGCGAATTCTTCAGCGACGCCGAACATGCGAGGCGCTTCCGAAAGAAGCGCTGGACCGGCGCCGTGGAGCTGGTCTGCTACATCTGCGTCGTCGACGAGTTCCAGCACTGGGTGTACGAGAACCCATCGGCGTCGGCCGCCGAGCGGGATGCGCGGTGGGACGAGATCTGGGAGACGTACATCCCCGGCCTCGATTTCAATGGCATCGAGCCCTACCGCCATGCCCGCTGGTACGCGCAGCTGCACATCTTCCGCCTGCCGTTCTATTACATCGACTACGCCATCGCCGAAACGGGCGCGATGCAGCTGGCCGCGATGGACGCGCAGGACCCGGGCGCTGCGCTGGACACCTACCTGGCGCTTTGCCGAACCGGCGGCACGAAAGGCGTGCTGGACATCTTCAGGTCGGCGGGCCTGCGCTCGCCTTTCGCCGACGGCGTGATGGCCGGCCTGGCGCGCCATGTCGCGCGGGAATGCGACCTTCCCGCTTTCGCGTAGGTAGAAACACGCGCTTTAAACGAGCAATATCGATCAATAATATGCTTCGGATTTGCGCGATGTCCGCAAAACAACCCGGAGCAATCCTTGCAGGATGTGATTCGATTTCTGGAGTGGCAGGCAAGAGCGCGATCGGCGAGACATCGCCCAGGTCTTTCCTGCGTTCGCTCGGGTTCGACGTGCACCAGGTCAGTTGCCTGCGCTGCCACGTGGCCCGCACCGTGAAGTACGACAGCGCCGCCCGCAGCGACGTCGTCAGCTACAGCATCAATCCCCTATGACCGATATCGTCCTTCACGACCTGACCAAGACCTGGGGCGCGACCACGGTCGTGAACGGGATCAGCTTCCGCGTCGAGGCGGGCACCTTCGCGGTGCTGCTCGGGCCCTCGGGCTGCGGCAAGTCGACCACGCTGCGAATGCTCGCGGGGCTCGATTCGCCGAGCTCCGGCACGATCTCCATCGGCGGGCGCGACGTGACGAACGCGAGCCCGGCGCAGCGAAACCTCTCGATGGTGTTCCAGTCGTACGCGCTGTTCCCGCACCTGAACGTGAGGAACAACATCCTGTTCGGCCTGAAGGTGCGCAAGGAGCCGGCCGACCAGTACGAAAGGCGCCTCGCGCGCGTGGTGGACATGCTGTCGCTGGGCGGCCTGCTCGAACGCAAGCCCGGCCAGCTGTCCGGCGGCCAGCAGCAGCGCGTCGCGCTGGCGCGGGCCATCATCGCCGAGACGCCCGTGTGCCTGATGGACGAGCCGCTGTCGAACCTCGACGCCAAGCTGCGCCAGGAAATGCGGCGTGAGCTGCGCGAGCTGCAGCGCAAGCTGGGCGTGACCATGGTGTACGTCACGCACGACCAGACCGAGGCGATGAGCATGGCCGACCAGGTCATCCTGATGAATGCGGGGCGCATCGAGCAGGACGGAACGCCCGAGGCCCTCTACAACCGGCCCGCGACGACGTTCGCGGCCACCTTCATCGGCACGCCGCCCACCAACATCTTCCCCGGCGAAAGCGGCGGACGTTCCGTGGGCATCCGGCCCGAGCACGTGCGTGTGGTGGAGAGCGGCGGCGTCGTGGGCGCCGTCGTGGGCACGGAATACCTCGGGGCCGACACGCTGGTGGCCTGCGAGGTCAGGGGCGGCGCGGCGCCGTGGCGGATCGTGGCCAAGCTGCCCGGCCGCCAGGAGCCGGCGATCGGCACGAGCATGCGCCTGGGCTGGGACCCGCAGTTCGAGCACCGGTTCGACAGCGCCAGCGACGTTCGAGTGTGAGTGTGGCTTTGACCTAAACCATGAAGGAGACAAACGTGAGACGAAACCTGCTGAAGGCCGCCGCTGCGGCCGCAACGCTTTCCCTGCTGGGGGCGCCCGCGCTGGCGCAGAAGACGGTGGAAGTGACCTTCAATTACCCGATCGCCGTCGGCGGCCCGCTGCACAAGGTGATCGACCAGTTCGCGGCCGATTTCGAGGCCGAGAACCCGAGCATCAAGGTCAAGCCGATCTACTCCGGCACCTACCAGGAGAGCCTGGTCAAGTCGATGACGGCCTTCAAGAGCGGACAGCCGCCGACGATGGCCGTGCTGCTCTCGACCGACATGTTCACGCTGATGGACCAGGGCGCCATCGTGGCCGTGAGCGACGTCGCCAACACCGCCGAGGACAAGAAGTGGCTGGACGGCTTCTTCCCCGCCTTCATGATGAACAGCAACGCCAAGGGCAAGACCTGGGGCGTGCCGTTCCAGCGGTCCACGATCGTGCAGTACTGGAACAAGGACCTGTTCAAGGCCGCCGGGCTCGATCCCGAAAAGGGCCCGCAGACCTGGGACCAGCTGGTCGAGTACAGCCGCAAGCTGACCAAGGTGGATGCCAGCGGCAACGCGAGCCAGTGGGGCGTGAAGATTCCGTCCTCGGGCTTCCCGTACTGGCTGTTCCAGGGCCTGACGACGGCCAACGGGGCGGTGTTGATGAACCAGGACGGCAACAAGACGTCGTTCGACAATCCGGCCGTGGTCGAGGCGCTCCAGTACTGGGTCGACCTCTCGGCCAAGCACAAGGTCATGCCGCCCGGCGTGATCGAATGGGGCACCACGCCCAAGGACTTCCTCGAAAAGAAGGCCGCGATCATCTGGACCACCACCGGCAACCTGACCAACATCCGCACCAACGCGACCTTCCCGTTCGGCGTGGGCATGCTGCCGGCCAAGAAGCGCCTGGGCAGCCCGACCGGCGGCGGCAACATCTACTTCTTCAAGAACTCCAGCCCCGAGCAGCTGCAGGCGGCCGTGAAGTTCGCGAAGTTCCTGACGCAGCCGCAGCGCGCGGCGACATGGAGCGCCGCGACCGGCTACGTCGCCGCGACGCAGGCCGCATGGGACACGCCCGAGATGAAGAAGTACGCGCAGGAAGTGCCGGCGTCCACCGTCGCGCGCGACCAGCTCAAGCACTCGGTGGCCGAACTGTCCACGCATGAGAACCAGCGCGTGACCAAGGCGCTCAACGACGGCATCCAGGCCGCGCTGACGGGCAGCAAGCCGCCCGCGGAAGCGCTGAAGGAAGCCCAACGCGAAGCCACCCGCATCCTGAAGCCGTTCGAGTGAATCCCAGAAGCCAGTGGCAGGGGTGGCTTCTCGTCGCCCCGGCCGTCCTCCTCCTCATCGCGTTCACGCATTACCCGGCGGTCGCGACGCTGTGGCACAGCTTCTTCAGCAATGCCACCGCGGACCGGCCCAGCGCCTTCGTCGGCGCCGCCAATTACCAGGGGATGGTGGAGGACCCGGTCTTCTGGGCTTCGCTGCGCAATAACATCTGGTTCGCGCTGGTCACGGTGCCGGCCTCCATCGCGCTGGCGATCGTCATGGCCCTGTTCGTGAACGCGCGCTTGCCCGGCAAGGCCTTCCTGCGGCTCGCGTACTTCACGCCGACGGTGCTCCCGATGATCGCCGTCGCCAACATCTGGCTCTTCTTCTACACGCCGCAATACGGCCTGATCGCGCAGCTGCTCTCGCCGCTCGGCGTCGCGCCGCCCAACTGGCTCGGCGACAAGAGCACCGCGCTGGGCGCGATGATCGTCGTCGCGATCTGGAAGGAAGCCGGCTTCTTCATGATCTTCTACCTCGCCGCGCTGCAGCAGATCTCGCCCAGCCTCGGGGAGGCCGCCGCGCTCGAGGGCGCCTCGCGCTCGCAGTATTTCTGGCGCGTGCTGTTCCCGCTGCTCATGCCCACGACGATCTTCGTGCTGGTCAACGCGCTGATCAACGCGGTGCGCATGGTGGACCACATCATCGTGATGACCAAGGGCGGGCCCGACAACGCGAGCTCGCTGCTGCTGTACCACATCTACCAGGTGGGCTTCAGCTTCTGGGACCCGGCCTACGCCGCGGCGCTCACGGTGGTCGTCCTGGTCATCCTGGCCACGATCGCCCTCGTGAAGTTCAGCTACCTCGACAAGAGGGCCCACTACCAATGAGCGCCCAGACCCGCACCGGCACGCTGACGCTGCTCGAAGCGATCGCCGCGTGGCTGCTCGGATTGCTGTGGATCCTGCCGCTGGCCTACGCGGTGTGGACGGCATTCCACCCGGCGGCCAACGCCACGCGCTTCGACCTGGCCGCGCCCTTGACGCTGGAGAACTTCGCGGCGGCGTGGCAGGCGGCGCCGTTCGCGCGCTATTTCCTGAACACCACGATGCTGGTCACGATGGTGCTGGCCGCGCAGCTCGTGCTCGGCACGCTCGCCGCTTACGGGTTCGCCCGCTTCGAGTTCAAGGGCAAGGACTTCGTCTTCCTGCTCGTGCTGCTGCAGCTCATGGTGATGCCCGACGTGCTGATCGTGGAGAACTACACCACGATGAACACGCTGGGTCTGCGCGACACGATCTTCGCCGTCGGGCTGCCGTATTTCGCCTCGGCGTTCGGAATCTTCCTCATCCGGCAGACCTTCAAGACGGTGCCCCGCGAGCTGGACGACGCCGCCCGGGTCGAGGGCGCCACCAGCCTGCAGGTGCTCTGGAAGGTCTACGTGCCGCTGGCCAAGCCGGTCTACCTCGCCTATGCGCTGGTGTCGATCAGCCATCACTGGAACAACTTCCTGTGGCCGTTGATCATCACCAACTCCGTCGAGACCCGACCGCTCACCGTGGGCCTGCAGGTTTTCTCCTCGACCGACCAGGGCGTGGACTGGTCCATCATCACTGCGGCGACACTGATGACGTCGGCACCGCTGCTGGTCGGCTTCCTGCTGTTCCAGAAGCAGTTCGTGCAGAGCTTCATGCGCGCGGGACTCAAGTAGGACCGGGATGAAGCTTCTCACGTGGAACGTGCAATGGTTCCTGGGCCTGGACGGCGTCGTGGACGCCGGCCGCGTCATTGCGCACGCCAGGCAGCTGTGCGACTTCGACGTGCTGTGCCTGCAGGAAGTGGCCGTGAACTTTCCCGGGCTGGAGGGGGCGGCGGCGTTCGACCAGGCCGCTGCCGTGGCGCAGCTGCTGCCCGGCTACGAGGTCTTTTTCGCCCCGGCGGTGGACTACGGGGGCGCGCCGGGGGCCGGACGCGAACGCTTCGGCAATCTGGTGGCCACGCGGCTGCCGGCGTCGCTGGTCGAACATCACCCGCTGCCGCTGCTGTCGCAGCCCGGTACGTTGAGCGTGCGCAGGGTGTGCACCACGGTGCTGGTGCATTCCGCGAGCGGGCCGGTGACGATCATGAACACGCACCTGGAATACCACTCGGCCGCGCAACGCGCGCTGCAGGTCCAGCGCATCCTGGACATCCACCGCGAGAACTGCGACCTGGTGCTGGCGCAGGGCGCGCGCAAGCCGCAGGCGGGGCTTTATCGGGCGCGCCCCCGGACGCCGCGCGCGATCCTGTGCGGCGACTTCAATTTCGACGCGGGCAGCAGCGAGTACCTCAGCCTCACCCGAGGCGACACGGACGAGAGTTTCCGCGACGTGTACGCGAGCGTGCACGGCGCCGCGCCCCGGCCCGCGACTTTCGGCCGCTATGACGACACCTACGTGAAGCAGCCCATCGCCTGCGACCACGTCTTCGCAACCATGAATTTCGCCGGGCGGGCCAGGCGGTTCGAAGTGGACGGGCTCACCCGCTATTCCGACCACCAGCCCGTCCATGTGGAATGGGAGGCCGTTTGATCCCGATTGCCGAAATCGGCGCCGGCGCCGCCGCCGCCATCCATACGCTGATCACCGACGTGGACGACACCGTCACGACCGACGGCGTGCTCACCGCGTCCGCGTACGCGGCCCTCGAGCAGCTGAGGGGCGCGGGCCTGCGCGTGATCGTCACGACCGGCCGGCCGGCCGGCTGGTGCGACCACATCGCCCGCATGTGGCCGGTGGACGCCGTGATCGGCGAGAACGGCGCCGTGTGCTTCTGGTATGACCGCGCCAAGCGCAGGCTGGCCACACGTCACTCGCTGTCCGGCGAGCGGCTGCACGCACACCGCGATCGAATCCAGGAGGTGGCCGAGGAGGTGTTGCGCAGCGTCCCGGGCACCGCCCTCGCATCCGACCAGTTCTGCCGCCTCTACGACCTCGCCATCGACTATTGCGAGGACGTGCCGCGCGTGGGCGACGAGGGCGTCGACAGCATCGTGCGCATCATGGAGGATGCCGGGATGACGGCGAAGGTCAGTTCGATCCATGTGAACGGCTGGTTCGGCGGTTACGACAAGCTTTCCATGAGCAAGGACGTGATGCGCGACCTGTTCGGCATCGACCTGGACCGGGACCGCGCCCGTTTCATCTACGCCGGCGATTCGCCCAACGACGCCCCGATGTTCGGGCACTTCCCCTTCTCCGTGGGCGTCGCCAATGTCCGGGACTACGCAGGCCGGATGGACGCCTTGCCGAAGTACGTGACCGCGGCGCGCAGCGGCGAGGGCTTTTCGGAACTCGCATCGGTGCTGATCGCGATGCGCAGGCGCGCGGACGCATAGGGCAAAGACGATGACGAGACACATGGCCGACGAACAACGGCTGGAAACATTGCAGGCCCTCGCCTCGGGGCAGGAGTTCGATGCGGTGATCATCGGCGGCGGCGCCACCGGGCTGGGTGCCGCACTCGACGCCGCACTGCGGGGCTACAAGGTCGCGCTGGTGGAGCGCGCCGACTTCGGCCAGGGCACTTCGTCGCGTTCGAGCAAGCTGGTCCACGGGGGCGTGAGGTACCTCGCGCAGGGGGATTTCAAGCTGGTGTACGAGGCACTGCGGGAGCGCGCGAACCTGCTGGCCAACGCGCCCCACATCGCGCAGCCGCTGTCCTTCGTGATGCCGGCCTACAAGCTCTGGCAGATGCCCTTCTACGGCGCGGGGCTCAAGGCCTATGACGCCCTGGCCGGGTCGGCGGGGATCGGCGGCACGCGCTTCATGGGCCCGGCGGGCGTGCGCGAGATGCTCCCCACCGTCAGGACGCAAGGCCTGCTCGGGGGCGTCTCGTACTGGGACGGGCAGTTCGACGACGCGCGGCTGGCGCTCGCGATCGCGCGCACGGCGCAGGCGCATGGCGCGACGCTTGCGAACTACTGCCTGGCCAGGTCCCTGGTGGGGGACGGGCGCAAGCTCTCGGGCGTGGAGGTCGTGGACCGGGAAACCGGAAAGGCCTTCGTCGTGCGCAGCCGCTGCATCATCAACGCCACGGGCGTGTGGGCCGACGACCTGCTGCGTGACGCCGCGGCCGGCAACCGGCGTCCGCTGGTCGCGCCGAGCCAGGGCATCCACCTGAGCTTCGACCGCTCCTTCCTGCCGACGACGTCCGCCGTGTTCTGGCCCAGGACCAGCGACGGACGCGTGCTCTTCGCCATTCCCTGGCTGGGCAAGACCATCGTGGGCACGACCGACTCGAAGCGCGCCGACGTGCACGAGGAACCGGAACCGCTGCCGGGCGAGATTGACTACCTGCTCAAGGAGTGCGCCAACTTCTTCGCGGCGCCGCCGCGGCGCGCGGACATCCTCAGTGCCTGGGTCGGGTTGCGGCCCCTCGTGAATCCCCAGGCCGCCGGGGCCGACCAGGACACCAAGTCGATTAGCCGCGAGCACACCGTGCTGGTCCGCCCGGACGGCCTCGTGACCGTCACGGGGGGCAAGTGGACGACGTACCGGTCGATGGCGCAGGACGTGCTGGACCGCTGCCGCGACGCCGGGCTGATGGACGCACGCGGACCGTGCGTGACGGCGAAGACCCGTCTCGTGGGCGCGAACGGCAGCGCGGGGACGACGCTCACGGCCGCGGCAGGCCTTCACAGTTACGGCAGCGAAGCGGACCTGGTGTGCAGCCTGCCCGGCGCGGACCGGTACCTGGCGCCCGGCCTGACCGAGGCGATGACACGCTTCGCGGTGCGGCATGAATATGCCCGCACCGTGGAGGACGTGCTGGCGCGCCGTTCGAGGCTGCTGTTCCTGGACGCCCGCGCCGCGCAGGAGGGCGCCGACGCCGTGGCCGACGTCGTCGAGAGCGAGACCGCGGTCCCGAGCGGCAGGGCGGCGTTCAAGGCGATGGCCGCCCGATACCTGAACCCTTGCCACTAGGCCGCAGCCAGCCCCCACCATACAATCCCGCCCAGATGAACCCCAGACAGGAACAGTTGATCCAGATCGCCCGGTCGCAGGGGCCGGTGTCGCTGGAGGACCTTGCGACCAAGCTCAACGTGTCCGTGCAGACCGTGCGCCGGGATGTCCAGCAACTGGCGCAGATCGGGCAGCTCGTGCGGTTCCACGGGGGCGTGCGCGCCGGCGCCACCGCCGAGAACATCACCTACCAGCAGCGCGAAAACCTCAACGCCGATGCCAAGACGAGGATCGGCCGTGCCGTGGCGGCGCGCATTCCCGACGACTGTTCCCTCATGCTCACGGTGGGAACGACGACCTTCGCGGTCGCGCGCGAGCTGCGCAACCACCGGGGCCTGCGCATCGTCACGAACGACATGGCAATCGCACAGCTGCTCAGCACGAACCGCGAGATGGAGGTGCACCTGTGCGGCGGCGTCGTGCGCGCCCGCGACCACGCCATCGTGGGCGAAGCGGCCGTGGACTTCGTCAGGCAGTTCCGCTTCGACACGGTGATCATCGGCGTCGCCGGCATCGAGCCCGACGGGTCGATGAGGGATTTCGACTACCGTGAGGTGAAGGTCACCGAAACGGCGATTGCGCACTCGCGGCAGGTGTGGGTCGTCGCGGACGCGAGCAAGTTCGAGCGCGGCGCCATGGTGGAAGTGGCCCATGTGTCGAAGGTCGACACCCTGTTCACCGACGCCACGCCGCCGGGGGATTTCCCGGCGCTGCTGGCCGAGGCCGGCGTGACGGTGGAGATCGCCGGGCGCTGAAGCCCGGCGCGCAGGGTCAGCCGCGGCGCAGTTCGGACGACAGCATGATCCGGCGCCCCCTCGCCGCCGGCACGGCTTTCAGCAAGGCACGCGCCACGGCCGCCGCCTCGATCGCCTTCAGGTTGTCCGGGATGAGCGGCGCCAGCCACTTCGACACGTTCAACGCCAGCTTCTCGCCGCCGCGCACGGGCTGGCCCAGCGACTCGCGGTCGCCGACGAGGAATGAAGGCCGCGCGATGACGAGCCCCTCGAAGCCCAGCGCCGAGAGCGCTGCTTCCATTTCGCCCTTGACGCGGTTGTAGAAGATCTTCGAGCGCGGGTCGGCGCCCATGGCGCTCACCACGCCCAGGCGGGTGGCGCCGGCGGCCTTCGCGGCTTTCGCGACGGCGAGTACCGCATCGAAGTCCACCGCGCGGAACGCCTCCTGGCTGCCGGCCACCTTGATGGTCGTTCCCAAAGCGACGAAGGCCTCGCCGACGCTGGGCAGCGCGGGCAAGGCCTTGGAAAAATCGACCCGGTGCCGGGTCAGCTTGGGATGCTGCAGTGGCAGCTCGCGGCGGCCCAGCGAGTGGACCGTCGGCACCGAGTCATCGGCCAGGAGCCCTTGCAGGATTTCCCGGCCGACGAGGCCGGAAGCCCCGGCGATCAGCACTGAGCGGGGCAGGGCAGCGTCCATGGTGGACGCATCCTAACCCCGAACCTTCAGCGTGCAAAGCGTGAAGGCGCGCGCGCGCCGTTGCCGCCGCCACCGCCGCGATTGCGGTTGCCGCCGCGCCGGCCGGCACCCATGCTGTCGATGCTGGTGCGGGTCGGGTCGGGCTGGCCGCCCACGTTCACCCGCTGCAAGCCGTTCATGTCGCGGCGCCCCGGCATGTTGGTGCGCAGCGGATCGATGTTGCTCGGCATCCGGTCGTCGTCGTGGTCTTCGCGCTGGCGGTTCTGCGGCTGCTGCTGCGGCTGCTGAGGCTGCGCATGGCGCGGCGGGCGGGGTTGCTGCTGCGCACGTTGGCCTTGCGGCTGCGCACCATTGCGCCCGCCGTTGCCGTTGCCGGCACCGGAGCCGTTGCGGGCACCGTTGCCGCCACCGTTGCGGCTGCCGTTGCCGTTGCCGTTGCCGTTGCCGTTGCCGTTGCCGTTGCCGTTGCCGTTGCCGGAGCCGCCGCGTGCGCCTTGCTCGCCCTTGTTATCGCGGATGCGCTGCATCATTTCCTGGCGTGCGGCCCTGGCGGCGGCCTGCATCACGTCACGGCTGGGCGGCTTGCCCAAGCCGCCCCAGATGGTCTGGCGGCCCATCGCGATCGGCTCGGCGCGTTCGCCGGGTTCCGGCGCGAAGCCTTCGACGACCCGCGTGGGGATCTGCTGCTTGGTGAAGCGCTCGATCTCCTTCATGAAGCCTTCCTCGTCCAGGCACACGAAGCTCACGGCCTGGCCTTCGGCGCCCGCCCGGCCGGTGCGGCCGATGCGGTGCACGTAGTCTTCCGGCACGTTCGGGATCTCGAAGTTCACCACGTGCGGCAGGTCGTCGATGTCGATGCCGCGGGCGGCGATGTCGGTGGCGACCAGCGCGCGGATGTCGCCGCTCTTGAAGCCGCCCAGCGCCTGCGTGCGCGCCGACTGGCTCTTGTTGCCGTGCAGCGCCATCGCGTTGATGCCGTTCTTGGTCAGGAACTCGGCCACGTTGTTGGCGCCGAATTTGGTGCGGGTGAACACCAGCACCTGGCTCCAGTCGTGTTCCTTGATGACGTGGGCCAGCAGTTGCTTCTTCTTCGCGCGGCTGACCGGGTGCACGTACTGGGTGATGCGCTGCACGGTGGTGTTTCGCGGCGTCACCTGGATGCTCTGCGGGTTCTTCAGCAGGCCGTTGGCCAGGTCGCGGATCTCGTCGCTGAACGTCGCCGAGAAGAGGAGCGACTGCTTTTCCTTGGGCATCAGCGCGAGGATCTTCTTGACGTCGGGCAGGAAGCCCATGTCCAGCATGCGGTCGGCTTCGTCGAGCACGAGGATTTCGACAGTCGACAGGTCGAGGTTGCCCTGCTGCTGCAGGTCCAGCAGGCGGCCCGGCGTGGCCACGAGGATGTCGACCCCGCGCTTGATGCGGTCGACCTGCGGGTTCATGCCCACGCCGCCGAAGATGACCGTGGAGGTCAGCTGCAGGTACTTGCCATACGTGCGGATGGATTCCTCCACCTGCGCGGCAAGTTCACGAGTGGGCGTGAGCACGAGGGCGGCGACGCCGTCCTTGCCGAACTTGTTCTTCCTGCCGCTGCCGGCGTTCAGCTTGTGCAGCATGGGAAGCGTGAAGGCCGCCGTCTTGCCGGTGCCGGTCTGGGCGCCGCCCAGGAGGTCATGGCCTGCCAGCACGGCGGGAATCGCCTGGGCCTGGATCGGGGTGGGGGTTTCGTAGCCTTGCTCGCGCACGGCTTTGAGAATGGCCGGAGCCAGGTTCAATTCGTCAAAAGTCATTTAGGGTGCGCCATCCGTGGCGCTTGGGAATCGGCCTGTACGGTGCTGTAGGGCACCGAGCCAGTCAAAGGCAGATGAGGTTTTCCGGGTTGGGAGCCCGCGGGCGGATGAGCCTGCTTCGTCCCCAGCGAGACGCTGAGGTTGCGGGCAACTGGAGTCCGCAACAGGGCCATTGTCTCATGGATCGCCTGACCGCGTATCGCGGCGCCCAGGCCGGGGCCGTTACTGCCGTTTACACGCCCGGCGGGCGAGGCCGGGCAAAAGCCGCTACGTGTCGCATTTGCCCCGCGCCCGCGCCCCGGCGCAGGGGAAAAGACTGGCGCGCGCGTACCTGCCGAGCTGATAATTGGTTCGCATTACAGAACAGCCATGCCCACCCTGCTGAAGCTTCGTCTCGGCGTCTCCGACGACCCTACCGCCTTCCAGCCGTCGCTCAACGACTGCCTTGAGGCCATGCTGCAGCAGGCAGACCTGCTGGTGACGGACATGCTGGGCGGCTTGGTGGCCGCGTGCTCGCCGCGCAGCCCGCGCCGCATCCCGGGCTTCCAGCAGCCGGCCATCCAGGCGGCGGTCGAGAGCCTGTCCGCCAATGCCGAGGCCGTCTGCGCGACTTACCGCACGGAACTCACGCGCATCGTGTACGAAGGCGGCGGCAAGGAGCAGGTCAACACCGAACTGCTGCGCTTCGAGGACCTGCGCCTGTTCGAGGACGCCGAGCTCGACCAGAGCATCGAGGTCGCTCGCGCCCAGCAGGAAGTGAGCCTGGCCGTGGACGACGTGCTGCCCGCGCTGGATGCGCTCATGAGCACGCTGCTGGGCTGGCGCACCATCCAGCCGGGGCTCAACCCGCTGCGTCCCGACGCCTTCGTTCACGCCCTCCAGTCGTGCCTGCAGCTTCACGTGCCCGACGCGCAGGTCCGCGAGACCCTGATCGCACCCTCCGCCGGGCTGCTCGGCACGAACCTGCGCCGTCTCTACCGCGAGTTGACCGATTTCCTGCGTTCCTGCGGGGTGGAACCGGCCGTGCCCATCGGCGGGCGGGTGCAAAAGGGCCGCGGCTCGAGCGGCTCACCGGTGGCCGACTCGGTGTCCAAGACCCTGCTGACGCTGGACCGGCTGCGCAAGCTGCTGGCCGGTGATTTCGACGCCCGGCCGCGCCCCGATTTCCTCTACACCGTGCCGGCATCGATGGCGATGCTGCAGGACATGAAGCAGGTCGATGCGCTGGTCGAGAAGCTCGAAAGGCGCCCGAAGCCGCCGCCGCCCGCCGCGCCCGCGGACATGCTCGCCGAACCGGAACCTCCCGCCCCCGACGCGGCCACGCCGCGCCTGGGGCACCAGCTGGGCGAGGAAGTCGTCCGCCTGATGTTCGACAACCTGGCGCAGGACCCGCGGCTGCTGCCCGAGTTCAAGCGCCAGCTCCAGGCGATCGAGCCCGCCGTGCTCAAGCTCACGCAGGAAGACTCGCGCTTCTTCAGTGATCGCACCCACCCGGCCCGCCAGTTCCTGGACCGCATCACCCAGCGCAGCCTGGCCTTTTCCGCGGAGAAGGACCCCGGGTGGCGGCGCTTCCTGATGACAGTGGAAGACTCGGTGCGCTGGCTGGGCAGCAAGGTCGTCGATGCCGACACGTTCGGGGAACTGATGGACCACCTGAACGAGAAGTGGGTGGATCACGACCAGGTGGTGCTGCAGCGCCGCGAGGAGGCGGCGCGCGTGCTGTTGCATGCCGAGCAGCGCAACCTGCTCGCGCAGAAGCTGGCTGCCGAGTTCATGCGGGCGACCGATGGCCTCGAGGTCGCGGACTTCGTCATCGACTTCCTGCGCAATTCCTGGGCCCAGGTGGTGGCCGAGGCGGAGCTCAGCTGCGTGGACGGTTCGAGCGATCCCTACGGTTACCGCGCGATGGTGGACGACCTCATCTGGAGCGTGCAGAAGAGCACGGCGACCCGCGGCCGCGCCAAGCGGCTGGTCCAGATGATCCCAGGGCTGCTGACCAAGCTGCGCGAAGGCCTGAACCGCATCGATTACCCGCCGGAGCTGACGGCGCGTTTCTTCAACAACCTCATCACCATCCATCGCGCCGCGGTGCACGAGGGGCGCGATGCGGTCAGCCAGACCGCGGCCGAAGCCGCCGAGGCGCAGGAATCCGAATTCAGCGACAGCATGCAGGAGGCCGCGGCGCTCTGGCTGGACAGCCGTGAAGCGCTGGAGTCCGGTTACCTGCCCGACGACGCGCTGGAGCCCGAGCGCGTCGCCAGTCCCGAGGCGGCGCAGGAGGAGCAGCCCGCGCCGGCGCCGGTGCGGGCGGGCGATATGCAGACCGGCACCTGGGTCGAGCTGATGGTCAACAACCAGTGGATCAGGGCCCAGCTCACATGGGCGAGCCCGCACTCGACGCTTTTCATGTTCACTTCGCTGGCGGGAACGGCGCATTCGATGTCCCGGCGGACGCTGGACCGGCTGCGAGCCCAGGGGCAGATCAAGGTCATCGCCGAGCGCCATGTGGTGGACGAAGCGCTGGACCAGGTGGCCAAGGCAGCGCTGAAGAACAGCGTCGACGGCAAGGGCCAGCCCTAGGGGCTGGTGAACGCCGGCCCCGCCGGCGAGGCGCAAAAACCGCTTTCGCAGGCGGTTGCAAAGGGGGCCATCCGGCCCCATTTACCCGGGCCTACGATAATCGTCGGTTTTCCCCCGCATCCCAGAACCCATATGGCCCAGTACGTCTACACCATGAACCGCGTCGGCAAGATCGTGCCGCCGAAGCGGCAGATCCTCAAGGACATCTCCCTGTCCTTCTTTCCCGGCGCCAAGATCGGCGTGCTCGGCCTGAACGGCTCGGGCAAGTCGACGCTGCTCAAGATCATGGCCGGCGTCGACAAGGAATACGAAGGCGAAGCCACGCCCGTGCCGGGCCTGGACATCGGCTACCTGCCGCAGGAGCCCAAGCTCAATCCCGAGCACACCGTGCGGGAAAGCGTGGAAGAGGCGATGGGCGAGGTGTTCGCCGCCAAGGCCAAGCTCGAAGAGGTCTACGCCGCGTACGGCGAGCCGGACGCCGATTTCGACGCGCTGGCCGCCGAACAGGCCCGGCTCGAAGCGATCATCGCCACCGCCGGCACCGACTCGGAGCACCAGCTCGAGATCGCCGCCGATGCGCTGCGTCTGCCGCCCTGGGACGCGAAGATCGGCGTCCTGTCCGGCGGCGAGAAGCGCCGCGTCGCCTTGTGCCGCCTGCTGCTGGCCAAGCCCGACATGCTGCTGCTGGACGAGCCCACCAACCACCTGGACGCCGAATCCGTCGAATGGCTGGAAGTGTTCCTCAAGCGCTTCCCCGGCACCGTCGTCGCCATCACCCACGATCGCTACTTCCTCGACAACGCCGCCGAGTGGATTCTCGAACTCGATCGCGGCATCGGCATTCCCTGGAAGGGCAACTACAGCACCTGGCTGGAAGGCAAGGAAGCGCGCCTGGAAGCCGAGCAGAAGTCCGAAGACGCGCACACCAAGGCCATGAAGAAGGAGCTGGAGTGGGTGCGCCAGAACCCCAAGGCCCGCCAGGCCAAGAGCAAGTCGCGCCTGGCCCGCTTCGAGGAGTTGTCGGACTACGAGTACCAGAAGCGCAACGAGACGCAGGAAATCTTCATCCCCGTCGCGGACCGCCTGGGCAATGAAGTCATCGAATTCAAGAACGTCACCAAGTCGTTCGGCGACCGCGTTCTGATCGACAACCTGAGTTTCAAGGTGCCGGCCGGCGCCATCGTCGGCATCATCGGCCCGAACGGGGCCGGCAAGTCGACGCTGTTCAAGCTGATCGGCGGCAAGGAGCAGCCGGACAGCGGCGAGGTGAAGATCGGCTCCACGGTGAAGATGGCCTTCGTGGACCAGCACCGCGACGAGCTGGAGAACCAGAAGACCGTGTGGGAGGACATCTCCGGCGGCCTCGACATCCTCAACGTCGGCAAGTTCCAGATGGCCAGCCGCGCGTACGCGGGGCGGTTCAACTTCAACGGCGGCGACCAGCAAAAGCGCGTGGGCACGCTGTCGGGCGGCGAGCGCGGCCGCCTGCACCTGGCCAAGACGCTGATCGCGGGCGGCAACGTGCTGCTGCTGGACGAGCCGTCCAACGACCTCGACGTGGAAACCCTTCGCGCGCTCGAAGACGCGTTGCTGGAATTCGCGGGCAGCGTGATGGTGATCAGCCACGACCGCTGGTTCCTCGATCGCATCGCCACCCACATCCTGGCGGCCGAGGGCGATTCGCAATGGACCTTCTTCGACGGCAACTACCAGGAATACGAGGCCGACAAGGTCAGGCGCCTGGGCGAGGAAGGCGCGCGGCCGCACCGCATGCGCTTCAAGAACCTCAAGTAACGCACCCCGCAGGCGCGGGCGGCGTCCTAGACGGGCGCCCCCTGCGTGAGGGCGCTCAGCTCTTTTTCTATTTCCGCGCGGCCGGCGTCCAACGCATCGTCCGCTTCGGGCGGCACTTCGCCGGCCGGGGAGAGCTGGTCGACCAGCTCCGGGACGATCTCGGCGAAACCCAGCGCGACTTCGCGTTCGGGCACGCCCAGCTGTTGCGCCAGGCGGGAGAGTTCCTCGCCGCCGACCACCTCGTCGGCTTCCTCCGCCCGCAGCGCCTGATTGCTGCCAGTGGACACCCAAGAGTCTGCCTGCTGCGCCAGGCCCTTTTGCCGGAAGCGCTCCAGCACACCGCCGACGCCCCCGTTGCGCTGCACCCATTTCATCGCGTAGGGCAGCAGCATCGCCAGCAAGAGGGTGTGGTTGCCGCCCAGGCCGCGGCGGCCGCCCGCGGCCCCGGCGCCCCGGCCCAGCATGCCGCCCAGCATGCCGTCCAGCGCCGCGCCGCCTGTACTGGCAGCGCCGGCGCCGAATGGTCCGGTACGAGCCCGCCCGCGCATGGCGTTGGCGAACACGCTGCCCAATACCTGGCCCAGAAGAGGATTTGCCATGGGAATGCTCCTGATTCGTGACGTTCGGGCCAGCTTAAACTGGGCCTGTCGCAGCCCCTTGTAGGCCGATGCCTTGGCCTGCCGGGGTTGACGGCCTGCATCGCCTATGCTCCAGTGCGGCAGGAGACCCATACCACCCCATGTCCGCGGCGCCCCACAACACCTCGTATCAGGCCCTGTACCGTACCGTCATGAAGGAGGCGGCGGCGCAGGGGCGGACTCTCATGCAGCGGCTGGTGCGGAGGGCGGCCCTGTCGATGCCCCAGCGGGGCGCCCGGATCTCCGACGAGCACGAGCGAAAGCTGCTGTCGGACGCCGCCCGCACGCTCATGAAACACGAGGGCGCGCTGTGCGAGGCTTACCCGCAGGCGCTGCTGGGCGAGTTCGCCCAGGCGATCTCGGGCGACACGCGCAAGGCCGCGCTCAGTTTCGATTCGCTGGAACTCATGGGCGACGAGCAGATGCAGGAGAGCGTCGACTTGCTGCGCCTGCAACAGGTCGTGCTCGCCGAGGTCGAGGCCGACCTGACCGAGCTCAACGCGCTGGTGTGCGCGGTGCAGGGCCTGCGCAGCGTGCAGGCCGAACGCAACCCGCTGCGTCCCGAGGTGTACGTGCGCAGCCTGCGCAGCGTGGCGCTGCAGAGCCCCGTGCCCGCCGCCGTGCGCAGCCGCTGGATGCAGCACCTGGGCGAGGCGCTGGCCCCGGAACTGGCACGCGTCTACCAGGAGCTGTGCGTGGTGCTGCGTTCGCAAGGTGTCGTCGGCGCCGGCTACAACGCCATCCCCACGCCCGAGAGCGAGTACCCGTCCCGGGACACGGGCGCGTCGCGCGCGAGCGCGTTGCTGAACGTGAAGGAGCTGCGCCGCCTGTTGTCCGGCGCCCTGGAAGGCCAGCCCGCCAAGGCCCAGGAGGACGCCACCGACCCCGACTTCTCGATGACGATGCCCGCGGCCCTCGAAGCCCTGCACGAGATGAAGCAGGTTGACCAGGTGATGCAGCGCCTGCAGGGCAGCGATGCCACGCAGCAGGGTCCGCGCGCCGTGGCCCGGGCACTGGGCCAGGAAGTGGTCGCGCTGATGGTCGGGAACATCGCGTCCGACCCGCGCCTGCTGCAGCCGGTGCAGCAGCTGGTGCGCGAGCTGCTGCCGGCGCTGGAGCGCCTCGCGTTCGGCGACCCGCGTTTCTTCAGCGACCGCAAGCACCCCGCGCGGCGCCTGCTGGAGCAGATGACGCAGCGCAGCCTGGCCTGGCAGGCCGTGGACGCGCCCGGTTTTGCCGCCTTCATCGAACCCCTCAACCAGGCCGTCGAGGTGCTTGTGTCCACGCGCATCGAAGGCGCCGAGCCGTTCGACTTCGCGCTCGGTTCACTGGAGGAGGCATGGGGCGAGGTGCAGCAGCGCGACCGCCATCACCGCGAGAAGGCCGTTCGCGCGCTGCTGCAGGCCGAGCAGCGCAACCTGCTGGCCGAGAAGATCGCCAAGGAAATGCGTGCACGTCCGGATGTCGCGGGCGCGGCCCGAGAGATCATTTCGTTCATCGCCGGGCCGTGGGCGCAGGTGATGGCCCAGGCCCGGCTCGGCGATGCACTGGGCTCGGCCGACCCGGGCGGCTACGCCTCCGTGGTCGCCGACCTGGTGTGGAGCACGCAGCCGCGCGTGGCTGCGGGCAACGCGGCGCGGCTCGCCCGGCTCGCCCCCGGATTGCTCGGTGCGTTGCGCCACGGCCTCGCCACGATCGACTACCCGGCGCCCGCCACGCAGCGCTTCGTCGACCATGTGAACGCGGCACACCAGCAGGCGCTGAAGGCCGCCGGGCAGCCCGGCAAGCCGGTGCCGCTGTCGACCAGCATGACGCGCGAGGAACTCGAGGCGATGCTCGGTCCCGACGAAGACACCGGGCCGGGCCCCTGGCTCGGCCCGACGGAGGCGCAGGAATCGGGTTTCATGCAGACGCACCAGTCGATCGTGCCCAAGCCGTTGTTCCAGGAGACGCAGCCTGGCGCGGGCGACACGCGGCCCGGCGGCCTCGCGCATGTCGTGACCGACGCCGGACTGCCGCCGGGCGCATGGGTGGAGATGCTGCTCGACGGCGGCTGGGCGCGCTTGCAGGTCACCTGGGCCAGCCCGCACGGCACGCTCTTCATGTTCGCCAGTGCCGCGGGCAAGACGCACTCCATGACGCGGCGCCTGCTCGACAAGATGCTGCAGGCAGGTACGCTGCGCATGATCTCCGGCCAGGCCGTCGTCGACGGCGCGCTCGACGCCGTCGCGCAAACCGCGCTGCGCAACAGCCTCGACATCAAGCTGTAGGCCGGGTGCGGGCCCACCGCGCCGCATTCCTTGACCTTCATCAACTGCCTCCGCGCGCCGGGGAAGATACTCGGGCCTAACCCATCGGCGGCGCTTCGCATTCGCGCTTTACAGCGCAGGACGGCCGGTGGCGCAGTCGAGCAGATGCCAGCCTGACCTCAACGGAAGCGCGTCAGTGCGGGCCAGATCGGGACCAACGTTATGTCCGAATTCGAGATCGTGGCGCGCGAGGATTTCTCCGACGTCACCTATTTGCTCGAGGTGCGCCATCCGCAGATGGCCAAAGCCGCGAAACCCGGGCAATTCGTCATCGTCATGCTCAATCCGCACGGTGAACGAATACCCCTGACCATCGCCGACTACAACCGCGAACGCGGCACCATCACCCTCGTCATCCAGGCCGTCGGCAAGACCACGCAGCAGATGAGGCAGGAGTGCCGTGTCGGCACGAAGCTGTTCGGCATGGTCGGGCCCATGGGCATCCCCAGCCCGATCAGCCACGCCAAGAAGGTCATGTGCGTGGGCGGCGGCCTCGGCGTCGCGCCCGTGTTCCCGCAGGCACGCGGCTTCAAGGAAGCTGGTGCGTACGTGATCGGCGTGCTGGGCTTCCGCAACAAGGACCTCGTGTTCTGGGACGAGAAGTTCCGCGAGGCCTGCGACGAGCTCATCATCTGCACCAATGACGGGTCCGTCGGCATCAAGGGCCTGATCACCGACGGAATCGCGCAGGCGTTGGCGAAGCACGACGACATCGACGAGGTCGTCGCAATCGGCCCGCCCGTGATGATGAAGGCCTGCGCCGACGCCACGCGCGCACGCAAGATCAAGACGATGGTCAGCGTCAACCCGATCATGGTGGACGGCACCGGCATGTGCGGCGGCTGCCGCGTGAAGGTCGGCGACACGGTGAAGTTCGCCTGCGTCGACGGCCCCGACTTCGACGGCCACCTGGTGGATTTCGACGACCTCATGTCGCGGCTGCGCCGCTACACGCCCGACGAGAAGAAGGCGCACGAGCGCTGGTCGGAGCATTGCCGCATGACGCAGCCCTCGGCCACCGACGCGCCGAAGCCGCGCGGCGACGACGGCCTGGACCTGCCCGACCCCGCCGAGGAGGTACTCGGTGGCTAAGTATTCGAATTCGATCCCGAGGTGACAGCAATGGCCAAGAAGAAGACGATACGCACCATCCCGCAGGAGCGCACGCCCATGCGCGAGCAGGATGCGCAGGCGCGGGCGAAGAACTTCGAGGAAGTCGCCTGCGGCTACAACGTGGAAGAGGCCTCGCGCGAGGCCGACCGCTGCCTGATGTGCCCGGACGAGCCGTGCATCTCCGGCTGCCCAGTGGGCATCAACATCCCCGGCTTCATCCAGAAGATCACCGAGCGCAACCTGCGCGGCGCCTACGACATCCTGACCGATACCAACCTGCTGCCGTCGATCTGCGGCCGGGTGTGCCCGCAGGAGAACCAGTGCGAGGGCGTGTGCACCGTGGGTGATTCCCTGGAGGCCGTGGCGATCGGCCGGCTCGAGCGCTTCGTGGGCGACACGGCGATCCGTGAAGGCTGGATCAACATCCCCTACATCCAGCCGACGCGCTTCAAGGTCGGCGTGGTGGGCTCCGGCCCCGCCGGCATGGCCTGCGCGGCCGACATGGCGAAAGCGGGTTGCGACGTCACCGTGTACGAGGCTTTCCATGAGCCCGGTGGCGTGCTGAAGTACGGCATCCCCGACTTCCGCCTGCCCAACACCGTGATCGACGCGGAGATCGACAAGCTGCGCACGCTCGGCGTCAAGTTCGAGTGCAACACGCTGGTCGGCCGTCTCTTCACCGTGGAGCAGATGCTCGACGAGATGGGCTACGACGCCGTGTTCGTCGGCGTCGGCGCGGGCTACCCGACCATGCTCAACATCCCGGGTGACTCGCTCAACGGGGTGCTGTCCGCGAACGAGCTGCTGACGCGCTGCAACCTGATGCGGGCGCGCGACTTCCCGGCCTACGACACGCCGCTGCCGATCGGCAAGCGCGTGGCCGTGGTCGGTGCCGGCAACACCGCGATGGACGCGATGCGCGTCTCGCTGCGCCTGGGCGCCGAGAAGGTGTATTGCATCTACCGCCGCTCAAGGACGGAAGCGCCGGCGCGCGCCGAGGAAGTGCACCACGCGCAGCAAGAGGGCGTGGAGTTTCATTGGCTCACCAACCCGGTGGAGGTGCTGGGCGACGGAACGGGGTCGGTGCGCGGCATGCGCTGCGTGAAGATGGAGCTGGGCGAGCCGGACGAATCGGGCCGCAGGCGCCCCGTGCCGGTGGCCGGCAGCGAGTTCGACTTCGAGGCGGACCTGATCGTCTATGCGATCGGCACCAACGCCAATCCGATCATGGGCCAGACGTCCAAGCTGAAGCTCAACAAGTGGGGCTACATCGCCACCAACGACAGCCTCGCGACTTCGGTGGCCGGCGTGTTCGCGGGCGGCGACATCGTCACGGGCGCCGCGACGGTGATCGAGGCCATGGGCGCGGGGCGCAAGGCGGCCCGGAGCATGAAGGCCTACCTGGGCATCCGCGACACGTCGCACGGTTATCACGAAGCGGGGGCGGGCACGTTCTTCGGCATCGACGCCAGCGAGCGCAATTTCGCGCGCGTGCGTGTGGCCTAAAGCAAAACGGAAAACAAACATGGACGCAACGATCCTGAACAAGGCGGCCGGCGAGGCCGCGAAGCCCAGAGGCGCATCCGGCGCGAAGGCGCCGACGCGGCTGAAGGAGCACATCGTCGAGATCATCAGCGACTCGGGCGAGGGCGCGCAGAAATGCGGGCAGTCGCTCGGTTCGATCGCGGCGCAGATGGGCAACGGCATCTGGACGACGGAGATCATCCCCGCCGAGATCCGTCCGCCGGCGCGCAGCGTGGCCGGCGCCAGCGGCAACCGCATCCGCATCGGCTCGGGACCGATCACCAACGGCGGCGACAAGACCGACCTGGTCGTGAGCTTCAACGAGCAGGTGCTGCTCGGCCGCGTGCGCGCCAACGAGCTCAAGCCCGGCTGCATCATCCTGCTGGAGAGCATGTGGCGCACCCACAAGGACGCGTCGATCTGCGCCTCCTACGTCGAGACCTATGCGCGCCTCATCGCCGCGGGCTACAAGGTGTACGAAGTCCCGATGGAGGAGGAATGCCGCAAGCTGGTGGCCGACCCGAAGCGCGGCAAGAACATGTTCGCGCTGGGCATGTTCTGCCAGATCCTCAGCCTGGACCTGAAACTGGCCTCGGACCAGATCATCCAGACCTTCGGCAAGAAGGACCGCAGCATCGTCGACTCCAACATCAGGCTGCTCGAATGCGGGGCCGAGTGGGCGCGCGAGAACCTCGACTTCTGCTACGCCATCCCGGCGACCCGCTCCACCGAGCCGCAGATCGTGGTCAACGGCAACACCGCGCTCGCGCTGGGCACGCTCGCCTCGGGCATGGAAATCTGCGCGATGTACCCGATCACGCCGGCCACCTCCGCTTCGCACTACCTGGCCGAGGTCTTCGAGAAGGTCGGCGGCATCGTGCACCAGGCCGAGGACGAGATCGCGGCCTGCGCGTTTGCCGTCGGCGCCTCGTACGCCGGCAAGTGCGCGATCACCATCACCTCCGGACCGGGCTACTCGCTCAAGCAGGAGGCCATCGGCCTCGCGGTGATGGCCGAGATCCCGCTGGTCGTCGTGAACGTGCAGCGTGGCGGCCCCAGCACCGGCCAGCCGACCAAGATGGAGCAGGGTGACCTGATGACGGCCATCTTCGGCAGCCACGGCGACGCCCCCAAGATCGTGATGGCGCCCGGCACCATCGAGGAGTGCTTCTATTCGGTGATCACCGCACGCCGGATCGCCGAGACCTTCAACATGGTCGTGGTCATCCTCACCGATGCCGGCCTTGCCACCTCGCAGCAGCCCTTCCCCCGGCCGAAGTTCGACGAGAGCTGGATGGCGCCCCCGGTGGACCAGAGCCCGGTGCCAGAGGGCGCCAAGCCCTACGAATGGGACGAGACCACGGGCCTGTCGCGCCGCTTCAAGCCCGGCCAGCCCGGCGGCATGCACACCGTGACCGGCCTCGCGCACGACCGCGACAGCCACGTGGCCTACGATGCCTTCACCAACGAGCAGGCGCTGCGCGCGCGCAGCCTGAAGCTGGCGGCTTTCCAGAAGACCTTGAAGCCGCCGACGATCTTCGGCGACCCGGAAGGCGACCTGCTGGTCATCGGCTGGGGCAGCACCAAGGGCGCGATCGAGGAAGCCGTGATCGGCCTGCGCAACCAGGGCCACAAGGTCTCTTCGCTTCACCTGCAGTTCCTGCAGCCCATGGCGCCCGGCATCAAGGAAGCCATGGCGGGCTTCAAGCAGGTGCTGTGCATCGAAAGCAACTGGAGCGACAAGCCCGAGGACAAGCTGATCGACGAAACCAACCGCCGCTACACGGCGCTGGCGACGATGCTGCGCTCGCGCTACCTCGTCGACATCGACTGCTTCAGCGAAGTCGCGGGCCAGCCGATCAAGCCTTCCACCATCCGCAAGGTGGTGGCCGACAAACTCAAGAAACTGGAAAGAGGGGCATAGCCATGGACATGATGTCGCCCACGGAATGCCTGCTGCAGATGTGCGATGAGCACTTCTCGCTGGAGGACTATCAAAGCGGCGTGCCGCGCTGGTGCACGGGTTGCGGCGACAACGCGATCCTGGCCGCGGTGCAGCGGCTTTGCCGCGACGAGGCGCTGCGCCCGGAGAAGACGGTGTTCGTCTCGGGCATCGGCTGCTCCAGCCGCTTCCCGCACTACATGAAGACCTACGGCTTCCACGGCATCCACGGCCGCGCGCTGCCGGTGGCCGAGGGCGTGAAGATGTCGCGCCCGGACCTCACGGTGTTCGTCAACACCGGCGACGGCGACTGCTGCTCGATCGGCGCGGCGCACTGGATCCACGCGATCCGCTACAACATGAACCTCACGGTGTTCCTGCACGACAACCAGATCTACGGGCTGACGAAGAAGCAGGCCTCGCCGACGTCCCCGCTGGGCACGCGCAGCAACACCACGCCCAAGGGCAGCTACCTGGAGGCGCTGAACCCGCTGTCCGTGACGCTGGGCGTGCAGAACGTCTCCTTCGTCGCGCAGGCGGTGGACTGGATCCCCGAGCTGCTGTTCGACATCGTCAAGGCGGCCTACCACCACAAGGGCCTCTCGTTCGTGCGCATCGTGCAGCGCTGCCCCGAATGGCTGCCCGACCTGTACGACCCGTGGATGCAGGACCCGAACCGCATCCAGGTGCTGCACCACGCCGACGGCCTGCAGCCGAGCCCCGGCATCGCGAAGATCTACAAGAACCAGGTCGAGCACGACCCGATGAACCTCAACCGCGCCCGCGAGATCGCGAGCACGCAGGGCGACATCCCCGTGGGCATCCTCTACCGCAACCCCTCCGTGCCCTGCTACGAGGAGACGCGGGGCGTCGACCGGATCGTGACGCCCGAATGGACCCGCAGCGGCCTCAACACCGAGCTGGACAAGTACACCGTCTGGCCCCAGGGCGAGAGCCGGCAGGCGGCCTGACCGCGCATGCCCAGCCAACACAACACAGGTTGAACGATGGAAGCCGACACCCAAGCACATGTTGCATTTTTCCTGACCGGCCGGCGGCCGGCGGAGTACCTGGACGCCGTGGACGGGCTGGAGTTGCGCCCGGCGCTCTTCGCCGGCTATGAAGACCTGACCCCCCTGCGCTACGACTTCCCGGTGGTGCTCGTGGGCAAGGCCGCCGCGGGGGCGAACGTCGAGTCGCTCTCCGGCCTCGTCGACAAGGCGCTCGAGAAGGCGGCGCAGGGCGCCGATGCCGAGCGCATTCGCAAGCATGGCCTGCGGCTGGAGCAGGAGATTCGCACGCTTGTCGCCGCGGGCACTGCCGGCACCCTGTCAGCGCTATGGGAGAGCGCGGCAGCGCGCATTTCGGCGCAGGGCGATGCCACGTTCGATGAAAGCCAACGGCGCCTGCGCGCGGCCGTGAAAGTCGATGGCGTGCTGGCCGATTGCGATGCAGCACTGCCGCCGCGGCTGTTGCGTCACGTCTGGGAGGCCGCGCAGGCAGCGAAGTCGGCACAGTTCCGCCAGCGCCTGCAGCGCCTCGTGCTGAAACTGTCCGCAATCCTGCAAGCCGATGTCGAGAAGTCCGCCCGCGGCGTGGCGCCGGACCGCCTGCAAGCCACGATGGGCCCGGCGTTCGCGAGCGCCATGGACTTCGACGCGATGTCCCGGCTGCTGACGAAATCCCAGCCCCGCGAGACCATGCCCGCCGCGCGCAAGCGCCGAATCACCGACCTGCTGCGCGTGCTCAAGTCGCAGCGTTTCTACACCGACGGCGCAGCCGATGCGCCGGTGCAGGGCTACGGCTTCGTATTCGACAGTTGCGGCGCCGCGCTCAAGGCCTATCGCGAACGCCTGCCGAAGCTGGTGGAACTGGCGCGCGCGCTGGTGATCGCCGACCTGGAGATCGACGGCCAGTACAGCCCCGAGCGGCACGACGCCGTGTTCGAGGCCTACGGCGCGGCCGGGCTCGATGCCGCCGAATTGGCCGTGTTCCCGGATTACCTGGTCTGCATCGCCGACGGCGGGCTGGACGCACAAGAGAACACCCGCCTGATGGAAATCCTGTCGTCGGGCCTGCCGATCAAGGTGCTGCTGCAGGTGGACGACCTGACCGATTCCACCTCGGAGCCGGGCATGCAGGCTCCGGGCATGCGCAGCCGCCAGCTCGCCAGCCTGGCCATGGGCCTGAACGAGGTGTACGTGCTGCAGTCGAGCGCGTCCAACCTGTTCCAGTTCCGCGATCGCCTGCACAAGGGCGTGACCTACCGCGGGCCCGCGTTGTTCAGCGTGTACTCGGGCGCGAACGCGAAAGCCGCCGGCCTGCCGCCGTACCTGATGGCCGCCGCAGCGATGGAGTCCCGCGCGTTCCCGGCCTTCACCTACGACCCCTCCGCCGGCGCCAACTGGGCCGCGCGCTTCTGCCTGCAGGCCAACTCGCAGGTGGACCTGGACTGGCCGGTCAAGGGCTTCGCCTACGAGGACGAGCAGCACCAGGGCGTGACGCAGGACCTCGCCTTCACCGTGGTCGATTTCCTCGCCGCGGACAGCCGCTATGCCGGCCAGCTCGCGCGCGTGCCGCGCGAGAAGTGGAACGGCAGCATGATCGCCGTCGACGAGACGCTGGCCAAGGAGCGCAAGGGCCTGCCCGACAAGGTGCCCAGCGTGCTGATGGTGGACGGCCAGAACCGGCTGCAGAAGGTGCTGGTCACCCAAAGCCTCATCCGCCAGGCCAGCCGTTGCCGCGAGATGTGGCACAGCCTGCAGGAGCTCGGCGGCATCCACAACTCGCATGCCGAGCAGCTGCTGGCCCGCGAGCAGAAGGCCTGGGAAGAGCGCATGCGCAAGGAGGCGGAAGCCGCCCCCCCGGTGAGCGCGCCCGCCGCGGCGCAGCCGGCTGCGGCAACTACCGCGCCGTCGTCCGCCGCGCCTGCCGTCGCCGAAGTGATGGAGGAGCCCGAGCGCAATCCCGACGAGGCATATATCGAGACAGAGCGCTGCTCCACGTGCAACGAGTGCACGCAGATCAACAACAAGATGTTCGCGTACAACGCCAACCAGCAGGCCTACATCGCCGACATCAACGCCGGCACGTACGCACAGCTGGTCGAAGCCGCGGAGAGTTGCCAGGTGGCCGTGATCCACCCGGGCAAGCCGCGCAACCCCAACGAGCCGGGTCTGGAAGAACTGCTCAAGCGCGCCGAGGCGGTTGCCTAGCCGTCGGCGGCGTGCGTCTTGGGGGCGGCCGAGGGGGCGCTCTGTGGGGCGAATGTCCCCCGCTCGCGGGCGAGCGCCCGCTCACTCCTCCTTGATTTCGCCCC